>CAWBHS010000041.1:0-28436 GCA_963788655.1 uncultured Verrucomicrobiae bacterium
AATTTCCCGCCGTTGGCCTAACGTCACGCCCGCATGCTGAACCAATGCAGAATTAGAATGCGAAAACGCTGCCGCAAGGACGACTGCTATGAGCAAAAAGATCGATTCCCTCTGGCCGACGCCGACCGCCCACTCCGCGCCAAAGATCAAAACGATTGGCCTCCACCTGGCCAGCACCGACCGCAACCTGCCGCGGAAGATCAAGGTTGTCTTTGACTTGGCCCAAAGCTCGGGTCAGGAACTGGATCTCACGTTCAGCTTCAAGCCGCCGGGACGAAGCACTCCCAAGCAACGGTCGGCTCAAGAACAAGAAATTCTGGATCCTCCCCCGCATCGCTGGCTGCTTTGAACCGGCCGTTGACTTTACTGACAGACGCCAACCCCTGGGGCCCTCTCCTCCGCATTTGCGGAGGGGGAGAGGTCAATTGGTGCCGGCAATGTTACATTTCCGTCGGCCGTGAACCCAAAGCGTCCCCATCGATTTGATTATGAATGCTGCCAAACTTTCCCTGACCCCGCTGGGCCGCGCGTTGTTGCACGCCTTGTGCCTGTGCCGCCGCCCCGCCGCCGCCGGCTTCTATCTCCGGGGCCTCACGCGCAGTTTGCGCGAATGGAGCCGCCACGGCACCCCTCGATGATCGGGACGAATGGTCGCTTCCCGCGGCCAGATGCGCCGCCGCGTGCAGGGAGTTTGAACGGGGAAATACCAAGCGCGGGAAGGAACAAACGCGCGGACACCCGTTGTTCGAGGATGGCGGCAGGGATTCATTACCCGGCCAGCGCGGGGCCAGCGCGGGGAACAGGTGCACGACAGGTGGCTACCGGCTACATTCGGGAAATTGCATGTTCTGAGCAAGGTAGGATTATACCCCATTGCACGCACCCAGCCCAGGGCGTAGTGTTGGCATCGTTCGAAAAGGCAAACGATAAACGCCGGCAATGCAAACATCCCATGAACGCGAAGCCCAGTTCGCACGAAGGACAATATGCAGTCCAAGATCCGCCGTTAGCCAAAAAGGTCGGTCGGCAGATTGGCAGCGCGGGAGGTTTCAACGGGAGCGTGACCTTGAAGGCACCGTCCTGTTCCGGTTTCATCGGGTTGTCGCTCAGCGGGTCCATCCATGACTATCTCTTGAAACCGCACTCCACTTGGCTCCCGAACTCAATCCATCCGCAACAACGGCTGTTTTCCGCAGCGTTATTTCCATGTCCCGAAAATATCCCAAACCATCATGAAAACATCTGCTCTGATTCCCCTCCTCCTGGCTCTGGCGGGGTTCGTCGGCATCGTCCCATCCACCGATTCCCAGGTCATCCTCGATCCCAACACCATCAGCGGCACGGTCCGCTTCAGCAATGTCAATCCGGACATTCTCGACCTGCTGAATCCGCCGGGCGACGAAGGCATGGACTCGGTCTATGTGGTCGCCTACAGCCAGCCGCCGGCGCCGTCCTTCAACGCCGGCACGGACGATGTTCCAACCACGTCCCGCACCAGCACGACGTTTGAAGTGGTCGTGGATTCCAGCGAGGCGGGATTGCTTACTCGGTGGTGCCGCGCATCACCATGGCCAACGTGCCGGAGCAGTATTATTTCGAGGCCCGTACGTCGGAGCCTGTCTTCGCCGGTGGACCGCCGGTGACGGTGGATTTCGCGGAATGCGTGGGCGTGTTGACCGTTCATTTCGTGGATGCCAGCGGTGATCCGGTGGCCGTGGATGGCGGCCTAATCCACAACGACAGCTATACGATCTACCGGTATTCCATTCCGGCTGGCGCCACCGAAGCGCGCGTCTATTTGCCCGGCGGCACGTCCGAGGACCTCAACCTCACCGGGTATCGCGGCACGGACTTCTACACCGACCGGCTCACCTTTTTCCTGCGCACCAACATCACCGTCGCGTGCGACGAACTGGCGACGGTGGACATGGTGATTCCTGATACCGGCGACCTGGGGCAGATCACCGGCGAAGTCGATTTGCTGGGGGAGTTTGAACTCACCGTGGATGGCCGCGACGATCTCAATTTCCCCGATTCGACCGCGGTGATCGCCAATTATGGGCCGTTTGGCAATCAGCGTTGGGCTGCGGTACCGGGACTGGATTTCGTGCTTCCGTCCAGCGGCGGTTACCTGTTGCCGAATGTCGCGCCGTCCACGCTGGATCCGGCATCGCCAGGCTATGCCCTGTATGCGCAGATTACATCCGAAGTGGCCGCCAGATTCAGTCGTTTCGTTCGCCGGCACTGGGCTGGGGCGCCAATCCGGCGGTAACCGTGCTGCCGGGGGAGAGCGTGGACCTGGGTAACTTGTTGGTCATTGATCCGGGTTACCTCGACGGGCAGATCGTTTTACAAGGACCAAATGAAAGTCCCGGTCACGATTCGCTGTTGCGCGGGTTGCTGCACGCCAGCGACGATGATCTGGACATGGACGGTGTGCCGGACAGTCTCGGCACGTACGGCGTGTATTGGAGCAGCGTCAGCGCGGACGGGGTGGATCAATTGGCTGCCGGCGCGACTCACACCGCGGCCTTTGGTACGCCAACGCGGATTTTTCCCTGTCATTCAATCCCGACAGCCTCGCCTTCGAGGGCAATTATGAGTTGGCCCTGGGCGGGCTGAACAGCGAACCCAGTCTCTGGCTGCCCCGGACCCTTAGCCTGTCATTGTCCTCGCCACCCGAGGCTCCGGACAGCAATTATTTCTATAATGTCTTCTCCGTAACCGACCAACGGGACATCACGATGGAAATCACCCCGGGCCAGGCAGCCACGCACGACATCGGTTATTGCTTCAGCGAGGTGACGTTGGTGTTCCGTTCCTCCGGTACGCCGTTCTTCAGTCCGCAGGTGCGTTTCAGTGAGGGGTCATTCCAGGGTCCGGATTTTCAAGGCAATGCCGCCGATTACACCGTCTATATTGACGCGGATTTCGGCATGCCCAACACGGCGGAAACCGCCGCTACCGTGGGGCAAGTGATCCTGGCGCTGCCGCAAGGCTCCTACCATTTGCTCCCCTTTGTGACACCGGCGGATTCCGGTTATGCGTTGACGGGATTGCAACCGATCGACCTTACGGTCGGCTGCGGCGAGCGGATCGTGCTCGAGCAATGTCTGCAAGTGCAACTCGCCGTGCCACCCTGCGCGGTGCCCGGACCCACCCAATTGACCGGCACGGTCCGCAGTTGCACCAACGCGGTCACGTTAATCACCTACGAATTAAACGGCTCCGAGCCGATCATTGTGTGCGAGGAATGCGGCCCGGAGCCGGCCTTCGTCTTCGACCTGACCTTGGATCCCGGTCCCAACGCCCTGACCGTGACCGCGTACGATGACCAGGGAGGAACCAGTTCCGTGACCACCACGCTTGCCACCGATACTCTGCCGCCCATCATTCAGTGTCCGGAGGACATCGCCGTTGAAGCCACGCGTCCTTGTGGGGCCATCGTGGAGTTCACCGTAACCGCCACAGACAATTGCGACTTGGCTCCGATCCTTGTTTGCACGCCGCGTTCCGGCAGTCTATTCGCCGCCGGCGACACTGTCGTGAACTGCACGGCGACCGATGCGGCAGGCAATGTCGCCGAATGCGTTTTCAATGTGAACGTAACTGGTGGACCCGAGTTTCTGCCGCCAACCATCAGTGGCGTTTCACCCCAACTGATCGGGGATTCCGGCGGCGCCCAACTCACTATCAGCGGCGCCGATTTCACCGTGGATGACGAAGTATTGCTGAACGGCGTGCCGTTGCTGTATCCCGTGTTGGTCAGCGCGGAAGAAATCCAGGGCCAGTCGCCGCCGCTCCCGGCCGGCGCCTATGAACTGCAAGTCCGCCGTTGTGGCGAGATCGTGGCGAGTCTCCCCGATGCGTGTGTGAGCGGAACGTTGCCACGGATCCTCTCCGTTGATCTACCCCAAGCTTTTGCTGCGGGTGGGAATTATGTGACCGTTCTCGGGTCGAACTTCATCGCCACCACGCAGGTCCGCATCGGCTTCGCCGGATCCAATCTGCTTCAGAATATTACGGTGTCCGAGGACGGCACCACCCTCATCGGTCAGGTGCCGGCGTTGCCCAACACCGAGGCGCTGGGACCGCGCGATGTCATCGTCGAGGATGAGCGGGGCAGCGATATTCTGCCCGCGGGATTGACCTATTTGCCAAATCCATTCGAAACCGACCCCCAGGTCCTTGGCCTGCGCGCGCTGCAAACGGCTTCGACGGACCCGGTGGATTTGTATTGGCGTAATGGATTTCCGGGAGGAATGACTGCTCGCGTCAACGTCACGGGAGCAACACCCGAAGCGCGGGCGCGCTCGTTTGTTCGCAGTTTCAAAGATCTCTTGCGGGTGGAGAATCCGGATGCTGAGTTGGCAACGAAGCGAGTCCATTCCGAAGGACTCGACGATGTCTGGCTGGCTCAGACCTATGGCGGGCTCCCCGTGTTCGGCTCGGAAATCGTCGTCACCCTGGATGGCAATGCGGTCGTCTGCCTGACCGGCAACCTCCTGCCCTCCGCGGCGCTCGATGCCCTGGGATTCGATCCCACCCCCGCCCTGAGCTCGGACGAGGCGGTGGAATTGGCCAAGGCGGATCAGAACCTTCAGCAACCCACCGCGGACCTGGCGGCGACGACTGAACTCATGGTGTACGACCAGCGTCTATTCATCGAAGCGCCGCTTGATCCCCATCTGGTTTGGAAAGTGGTGATGCGATTTTCCGACCTTGTCCACCTGGTGGACGCGCATACCGGCCAGATCGTGGCCCAGTTGGCCCAGGCGCCCTCGCACGAGTTCGACCTGGACATTCAGGACGCCGAGCACGAAGCCAACGCCAACGACGACTGGTGTTTCAACTTGAGCAGCGACACAGACGTGGCGGATGAGGACGATTTCAATTCCGACTACAACGGCGACCTGGACGCTGTGCTGGCCAACCGTTTCGCCATCGATTGCTGGCACTACTTCGACCACCATTTCGGCTGGGGCTCCTACGACAACGACGACTCGCAACTCGAGATTTTCATTCACACGACCATCGCTCCGGCGGTCGTGGCGCAGTGGAGCAAGCAGTGTGATCTAATCCAGTTCGCCGATGGCGCCGTGGATTACGATATTCTGGTGCATGAATTCACCCACGGCATCATCGCGAGCACCAGCGGCCTCCAATACCAGTTCCAGTCCGGCGCGCTCGATGAGAGCTACGCGGACACCATGGGCGTCATCGCCGACCGCGAACGGGGCGAAGTCGAAAGTGGCCAGCCGATCAACTGGATGATTGGCGAGGGCCGCCGGGCTCCGCAGCCGACGTTTCTGGTCCGCAATTACGATTTCCCCGGCGCTCCCCGCCCGGGTGGGCGTGGGGGGCAGCCGGACCACATGCGCAGCCTCTGCTGCATGGCCGTGGGCAGCCCAAACCAGGGTAATGATTTCGGGGGCGTTCATTCCAACAGCGGCATTCCCAATCGCGGCGGGTATTTGATGAGCGAAGGCGGCGCGACCAATGGCTTCCTGGTTCGCGGCATGGGCATGGACAAAGTCCGGCTCATGAAATTTGCGGCCATGCGGAATCTGCCGTCGAACGCCGTCTTCACCGATGCGCGCGCGCGCGAAATCGCTGCCGCGCAATGGTTCAAGGATAACGCCCAGGGCGGCTTCGTGATCGAGGACCTCTGCACGGTGCGCGACGGCTGGGCGGCGGTCGGCGTGGGTCTCGGCGATTCCAACTGCGACGGGGTGGAGGACAACCGCCAGGACATTGATAACGATCTCATCGCCAATCGGGTGGACAATTGTCCCTCCAAGGCGAACCCGGACCAGAAGGACAGCGACGGCGATGGCCGCGGCGATGCCTGCGATAACTGCCCGTTGATGCCGAATCCCGGCCAGGAAGACCTGGACGGCGACGGCCAAGGCGACGTGTGCGACGCCGATCGTGACGGCGATGGCTGTCTGAACGCGGTGGATCAGAATCCGGACTCCAATCAACAGATCATCGGGAGTTTCCTCGGGCCTTTGTGCAATCCCCAAAGCGGGCCCATTTTCGGTTTTGCGGGGAACGATACCGACCATGACGGTATTCTGGATTGTCAGGACGAGGATGATGACGGCGACGGAATCCCCGATGCTATCGACGCCTGCCCAGTGGGCGCGCTGGCCGGCGCCACTCTAGGCCCATGCACGGTGCTCAGAGATTGCCCGCTGGTTCCCAATGATTGGTGGCGCACCTGCCTGGGCGGTGGCTGCGTCGAGTTATACTCCCGATTTGTGAACGTCATTAATCCCGACCCCACCCGGACGGTCATCATTGACACCGTCTCCATCGTGAACCAGACCCTGTACCTGCAGCCCAACACCGGCACCTCTGTGGCCGGTCTCGCCCAGCGAATTGCGCAGGTCGGTCAGCTTGCCGCGGTCGGCCGCGCGGCGCTCAACTCCGAACCGGGCCGCGTGCGCATCGAGCTTTGGGCGCGGGCGACTGACACCACGCCGGCTCATCTGGTCGCCATTGTGGGCGAATACGATCCGGCACTTCTGGAGCTGGGCCAGGTGGATTCCGGCCGCTTGCTGGCGCTGACTCCCGGTGGCGACGGCGTCCCGCCCACCCTGGGCGCAACTTGGCAGCCCGGCACGGACCCGGCCACGGCCAGTCAGGACAACGATAATGATGGCATGGTGGATGGCTGGGAAATTCAGCACGGCCTCAACCCCCGAAATCCGGACGACGCGCTCCTCGATTCCGATGGCGATGGCGTGAACAATCTGGGCGAATTCCAGGACGGCACCGATCCGAATGATCCCGCGAGTGTGTTCCGCATTCTGCGCATCGCGCGGATGGCCGGCGCCGTGCGGATTGAATTCGTGGCCACCCCGGCTCGCCGCTTCCAACTGGAACGGAGTGCCGGGTTGGGGCAATCCGAATGGACGCCAATTGCCGAGTTGTCCGGCCGCGGCGGCATCGAGTCGCTGACGGATACCGGTCCTGCGGCTGAGAGCCAGGTGTTTTACCGGCTGAGTTCCATGCCGGACTAAAGATTCGGTCTTCACCGGTCAACGGTTGAGTTATGAATAAATGCGGATTTCTCGTCCTGCTGGGCTGCGTTCGGTCGCAGCCGGCTTGCGGCTGGATTCCTGGCTCATGACCGACAATCTCGTCACGGTGCGGGAATCAGAAATTGATTCCGTCCTTGGCCGGTTGCCGGACACAGCAGCGGACGCTGCGCTCAAACACACGTTTGCACTTTCATGAGCAACGTTTGGTTCATCCTCGTAGCAGCCGAGGTAACGAGGCTCACTTCGATTTTGGATTTTGGATTTACGATTTTCAGTCAGAGCCTCCTCACGTCGGCTGCTACCAAGGCAAAGGAGGCATGGAGGAATGAGCGACGGCTTCCGAAAGGGTGGGCGTCCGGCCAGCCCGGTTAGGGCGAAAGACAATAGCCCGCCGATTCATCGGTGGGACGCCATGCGTGTTTGGAACGAGTCCCGATAGGGACGAAAGAAATCGGGCGCGTCATTCCCAGCATTCTTTCGCCCCTCCGGGGCTTGGGGGATTTTGGATCACGTTAACCCAGCGATAAATCGCTGGGTTATTTTCGGGTGTCCCGGTGGGACAAACCTAACCGGAGGCGTGGAGAAATGAACGATGACCCGGCTGCTCGAAGGGTGGCTGAGCGAAGTCCGCACGGCGGTGGAGCAGGCAGGCGAGTTGACGGAGGCGGCCATTCAAAAGCTCGTCCGTGGATTCGGGGGCAAAGGGCGTGAATGAACAGTGCCTTTTTGCCAAACGAACCCATCTTGAATACGCCAGGCCGCGTCGGGGGGAACCAGGCCGGATCAAAGCAACCCAACGCGGTGAACCAAGTCAACCCTACAGCGACAGTTCCGGCGAATCGCGGCAGGAGCGCGGCGTTTACGCCGCTTCACCGTCCTATCCCGCAAGCCGCTGGTTGGCCTTTGGTGCTTGAAGCGGCCTAAAGGCCGCGCGCCTATCTGTGATATGTGTCGCTGTAGTGTTAAACCCGTTGAGCCAGAGGTGAGCGGTCCCCCTTCCATCGCTCCTCCGAGCCGAATCAGTCGGGGCGGGTCAGGGCGGCCGCGGAGGTAGGGTTTTACCCCATAGCCAAAGACCGCTGCATCCCGGAGACTGATCCGGACGCAACAATGGAATCACCATCCGAAATTCGAAAGATCGCGTTCCTTGGCGACTACTTGCCGCCCGAATGCGGCATCGCCACGTTCACGTCCGACGTGCTCCCCGCCGTGGCGGCGGAACACCCGGAGAGCCAGTGCTTTGCCGTGCCGGTGAACGACCTCCCGGGTGGCTACGAGTATCCGGGCGTGGTGCGCTTCGAGATCGAGGAGCAGAACCTGTCTTCCTATCAACGCGCCGCGGACTTTCTCAATATCAGCAGCGCGGACATCGTCTGCGTGCAGCACGAGTTTGGCATCAACGACGGCCCGGCCGGCAGCCATCTGCTGGCGCTACTGCGCGAATTGTGGATGGCTGCTGGTGCAGGTGTTCCTTGGCGAACGAGGATGGTTGTTCAGATGATGTCTCATTCCCGAAACTCTTCGACGCCAGCCGCGGTGGCTGGTGTTGATCGAGGCGTTGATGCTGGTGGGAGTGATCGGATGGTTTGACCACGCGACCAGCTCGGAATGGAGTTTCTTCCCGCCGTTTGCCTTGCCTATCATCCTCGGCGCTTGGAAGACCGGGTGGCGGCTGGGCTTTGCCTATGCCTGGCTGAGCGCCGCGGCCTTTTGGGTGGCACATCTCAGCAGCAACCCATATCACACCCACTGGGGCTTCGCCGTGGCGGTGTTGGGGCGTTGGTTTTACTTCGCCGTCTTCGTGCTGGCCGTGGCCGCGCTGAAGACCAAGTGGGAACTGGACCAGGCGCGCATCGCCAGCCTCCAACGGGCGGAGGCATTGGAGCGGGAGATCCTTCAGGTCGCCGATCAGGAAAAGGAGCGCCTGGGGAGGGAGTTGCACGATGGTTTGTGCCAGACGCTGGCGGGAATTTCGGCCCTCAGTGCGACGCTTTCCCGGAGGCTGGCGGCCGGCTCCGAAGTCGTTGCGGCACCCGCTGCCGTTGAAATCACCAAACTGTTGCACGCCGCCATCAGCGAAGCGCGCGATCTGGCCCGCGGTTTCGGCCCGCTGGGCCTGGAGGCGGGCGGTCTCGACGCGGTGCTGGCCACGCTGGCGGTCAGTCTCCAGAACCAGTTTGGCGTCACCTGCACCATTGAGTGTCCTCAGCCCTTTGTCCGGCTTCGCCATGGGGTCGCGTTGCACCTGTTTCGCATCGTCCAGGAAGGGGTGAACAACGCCCTGGCTCACGGCCGGGCGCAACGGATCGAAATCAGCCTGAGCCGCCAGGACGGGCAAGGGCTTTTAAGCGTCCGGGACGATGGGGTGGGACTGCCCGAGGAGGCCCTCCAGCGCGACGGGGTCGGGCTGCACACGATGGCCACTCGGGCGCGCCTGATCGGCGGTGCCATCGAACTCCGCCGGCTCACCCCGCGCGGCACGGCGGTCCACTGCACTTTTCCCCTGCCCGATCCGCCCGATACCCTGGACCATTCCGATCATGCACCCGAAATCAAGTGAACACCGCCCGCCGGCCCCGAAGACGATTCTCATCGTGGACGACCACCCCATGCTGCGTCGCGGGCTGGCCAGTCTAATCGCGTCCGAGCCCGACCTCGCCGTCTGCGGGGAAGCCGCTACCTGCCAGGCCGCGCTCGCGGCCATCCGGGAGCGCGAGCCCGAGCTAGTGCTCGTGGATCTCACCCTCGAAGGAAGCGACGGCCTGGACCTGGTCAAGGATCTGAAGCTCCGCCACCCGAAGATCCCGGCGCTGGTGCTCTCGATGCACGACGAAGCGACGTATGCAGAACGGGCACTGCGGGCCGGCGCCCGGGGCTACGTCTCCAAACAACAACTCGACGAGACGATCCTGGTCGCCATCCGCCAGGTGTTTGCCGGTGAGACTTACCTGAGCGAAAAGCTCAAGGCACGGCTGGCGGCGCGATTCCTGGGTGGGAGCACCCTGGAAACCGGCTCCCCCCTCGCCGCACTCAGCGACCGCGAACTGCAGGTGTTTCGTTTGCTCGGCCAGGGCCGGGGCACGCGCCAGATCGCGGAAACCCTCCATCTCAGCATCAAGACCATCGAATCCCACTGCGAGCACATCAAGGTCAAGCTGAGCTTGCAGTCCGCGGCCGAACTCGCTCACTGCGCCACGCAATGGATGGAATCCAGCAGCCGCGGAGGTTGAATCGACCATTCCGGATACAGATAGGCGGACCTGCCGGTCCGCCCAAACATCATCCGCACTTGGTATGACTCCCGATTTCCTCTTCCTTCGGCTCCGGCATGGGGCATTGCCCCATGCCATAAATGGGGCGTCGCCCTGATGCTTTTGCACCCCGGGTGAGCCACATTTTGCTGATTGATACCAATTAACAATTCGGATGATCTGCCCCCTGAGTCATGGACGACAAAAGCTTTTCACCCACACCGCCCGCCCGGCGGCGCATCCTGATCGTGGACGACCATCCCCTGCTGCGCCGCGGGCTCGCCGCGCTCATTAAGAGCGAGCCCGATCTCACCATCTGCGCCGAAGCCACCACCCAGCGAGGCGGGCTGGAAGCGGTCGCCAGCTCCCGGCCCGACCTCGTCATCACCGATCTCTCGCTTGCGGACGGCGATGGTCTGGCCTTGGTAAAGGAAATTCGCCTGGCCCAGGAATACCTGCCGGTGCTGGTGCTCACGCTTTACGACGCACCCGCCTACGCGGAACGGGCCTTCCAAGCCGGCGCCAACGGCTACGTCACCAAGGAGGAAATGGATGAGACCCTGCTGCTCGCGGTTCGCCGTGTGCTCGCCGGGGAGAAATACGTCAGCCCGAAACTCCAGGCCGCGAGCGCGACGACGTAGCCACCATCACGGATCGAAGCACCGGTCCTGCCTGCCACGGAAGGGCGGACCTGCCGGTCCGCCCAACTTTTTCGCGGACGTGGCAGACAAGAGCGAACCGGCCTCGCCTCGCGTGAAAGGCGCGCCACCCGCCGGCTATAGGGCATTCCCCCACCCCAAGAATCAGGGCCGCTCCCTGATGCGCGAAGCGGCCCTGTCTGTCAGATTCCTGGCAGTCTATTTTAAAACACCATGAATACACCGAATCATATCAGTCCCTTACGCCAGCTCATCGCGAAGGTCTTTAACATCGTCGTCGCTGCATTTTTTCTGGGCTCGACCCTGGCCTCATTCGCCGCCGACCAGGTGGTGCTCAACACTGCCGATTCCGGCGCCGGCTCCTTGCGGCAGGCCATTGTCGATGTCGGCAGCGGTGAGACGATCACCTTCGACTCCGCCCTGGACGGCCAGACCATCACCCTGGGCGGGACGGGAATCCAATTCAACAAGAGCCTGACCATTGATGCTTCGGCCTTGACCGGCGGCCTGACCATCTCGGGCAACAACGCCTCTCAGTTGTTCCTCATTTACGGCGGAACAACGACAATGAACAGTCTTGCTTTAACCGGCGGCAACGCTTCGTTTCGCGGCGGGGCGATTTCCCTCAACTCCGGAGCCACTCTAACTCTCATCAATTCCACTCTCTCAGGCAATACCTCCAGTGACATTGGGGGAGCCATTAACTGCGACGATAGCAACGTCAGTCTCACCAACTGCACTCTGTCGGGCAACGTCAGCGGAGGGGTGGGAGGAGGCATCGCCAACTTAAGCGGTGTGCTGACTCTCATCCACTGCACGCTCTCGAGCAACGTGGCCGCCACTTATGGCGGGGGCTTTTATACCCAAGGCAGCACACCGGTCACGATCATGAATTCCCTTATCGCTGGCAATTCTGCCAACTCGGGAGCCGTCCGCGATATCTATCGATCGGGCAGTTTCGCCTTCGTCATCGGCGGCACCAACCTCATCGGCGACAACGCGACGGTCTCCGCCGATTTCCCCGCCGGCCCGCTGGTCGGCACGGCGGCCAGCCCGCTCAATCCGCTGCTCGCCCCGCTCGGCAATAACGGCGGCCCCACGCAAACCATGCCCCCGTTGCCCGGCAGCCCGGCCCTGGATGCGGCCAGTTCCGGACTCGCCACCGATCAACGCGGCGTGGCCCGGCCACAAGGCGGCAACTTTGACATTGGCGCGGTGGAAGTCGTTGTCGTTGCGGCCGGCCCCACGCTATTGGCGGCCCCGACTCAATTGGGAGACGGATCGTTCCGGTTCACGTTCACCTACGCGACCGGGTTGACCTTCACTGTGCTGGCCAGCACCAATGCGGCGTCGCTGCCAAACGCGTGGTCCGACCTCGGCCCCGCCACCGAGGCTCCGGCCGGCTCCGGCCAGTTCCAGTTCACTGATCCACAGGCGACGACCAGCTCACACCGGTTCTACCGCGTGCGCTCGCCGTGACCGGTGTTGCCTTTGACGCACCCGCCTGCGCGGAACGGGCCTTTCGGCCGGCGCCAACGGCTACGTCACCAAAGAGGAGATGGATGACACCCTGCTGCTCGCGATTCGCCGGGTGCTCGCCGGGTAGAAATACGTCAGCCCGAAGCTCCGGGCCGGGATCGAGACGACGTAGCCGGGCCATGTCGCTGAGATTGATTTTTCCACGATCCCTCGAACCGATGTTCCGCCTTCAAAAGACCCAAGTCGCCTCACGTGAGAGGTGCGGGGAATGACCGAAATATAGTGGTAGGGCGGACCTGCCGGTCCGCCCAAACTTTCCGCTGATGCTGCCGGGCCACCAGCGGCGTTGGCCAAGATTGACCAGAACATCCACGCAAAACTGGCCTGGGAACTCGTGACTCACCACGACGCAAGATTCCGGAAGTTTGTGGATCAACTCCGCTCGTCCGCGCAGATCGTCAAGCATTGAGCCGTTTCGCAAAAGAGGACGGACCCTCAGATCGCCCCGTGGCCCACGAGGCGTTTTTGCTTGCTTGGGGAATGTCGTGCGTCAACGCGTGGACGCGAATCTGAGGCGGCGCGGCAGCGCCGCCCTGCTAAATCCGTCCCTGGAGTGAACGGCCTGCCGGGCCGGCTCTGCTAGCCGCGGGAGGTAGGGTTTTACCCCATAGCCAGTCGCCGGCAAAGGTCGCACACTGATAGGGACGAAATAATGGAACCAACATCTGAAATCCATAAAATCGCCTTTCTTGGCGACTACTTGCCGCGCAAATGCGGCATTGCCACGTTTACGTCCGACGTGCTCTCCGCCGTATCGGCGGAACACCCGGAAAGCCAGTGCTTTGCGGTGCCGGTCAACGATCTCCCGGGCGGCTACGATTATCCCGAAGCGGTGCGCTTCGAGATCGAGGAGCAGGATTTGACTTCCTACCAACGCGCCGCGGATTTTCTCAACATCAGCAGCGCGGACATCGTTTGCGTGCAGCACGAATTCGGCATCTACGGCGGCGTGGCCGGCAGCCATCTGCTGGCGCTGCTGCGCGAATTGCGGATGCCCGTCGTGACCACCCTGCACACCGTCTTGCGCGAACCCAATACCGAGCAGCGGCGCGTCATGCGGGAGTTGATTGCCCGCTCGACGCGGCTGGTGGTGATGACCGAGCGGGGGCAGCGGATGTTGCGGGAGATTTACCAGGCGCCCGCGGCTCGCATTGATCTTATCCCGCACGGCATTCCCGACATGCCGTTCGCCGATCCCAACTATTACAAGGACCAGTTCGGCGTGGAAGGCCGGCTCGTGCTGCTCACGTTCGGACTGCTTTCCCCCAACAAAGGCATCGAGCATGCGCTCAACGCGCTGCCGGAGATCCTGGCGGAGTTTCCCAACGTCGTTTACATCGTTCTGGGCGCCACCCATCCGAACCTGGTGCGCGAGCACGGCGAGTCCTATCGCTTGAGTCTCGAGCGGCTGGCCAAGAAGAACAACGTCCAAAAACACGTCATCTTTTACAATCGGTTCGTCGAACTCGAGGAACTGAAGGAATTCATCGGCGCGGCGGACCTTTACCTCACGCCCTACTTGAACGAAGCGCAGATCACCTCGGGCACCCTGGCGTACGCGTTTGGCGCGGGCAAGGCGGTGATCTCGACGCCCTACTGGCACGCGGCGGAATTGCTCGCCGACGGGCGTGGCGTGCTGGTGCCGTTCGGCGACAGCAAAGCCATCGCCCGGGAAGTCATCGGCCTGCTGAACGACGAGACGCGCCGGCACGCCATGCGCAAAAACGCTTACAAGCTGGGCCGCGAGATGGTGTGGAGCCACACGGCGCGGCTCTACATGCAATCCTTCGAGCGCGCGCGGATCGAAGGGGCGGTGTGGTCCCGCAAATCGTTTGCCGTGAAAACCCTGGACCAGGCGCCGCGGGAGTTGCCAAAACTCGAGCTGGAACATCTGTCGCGGATGACCGATTCGACTGGGATTTTCCAGCACGCCATTTTCACCGTGCCAAATTTTTCCGAAGGTTACTGCACGGACGACAATGCGCGGGCCTTCATCCTGGCCGTGCTGCTGGACGAGATGAAGGAAGAACCAGAGCAGGTGCGGACCCTGGCCACGACGTATGCGGCGTTTCTGCATCACGCGTTCAATCCCCAGACCAAACGGTTCCACAACCACCTTAGCTTCGAACGGCGCTGGCTCGATGACCAGGGTTCGGAGGACTCTCATGGCCGGGCACTTTGGGCGTTGGGCCTGGGCGTGGGGCACTCCCCGTATCGCAGTTTTCAGGTCATGTCCGGACAGATCTTCGCTCAGGCGCTGCCCGCCGTGGCGGACTTCAAGTCGCCGCGCGCCTGGGCCTTCACCTTGCTGGGCATTCACGAGTACCTGCAGCGGCTGAACGGGGATCGGTTTGCCCACCAGATGCGGGACTCGCTCATGACGCGGCTCATGGAATTGTACGACCGGACGGCCCGACCGGATTGGCCCTGGTTCGAAGACGTGTTATCCTACGACAACGCCAAGTTGGCCCATGCCTTGATCCTGAGCGGGCGGGCGACCGGGCAGGCACCGGTGTTTGAGCGGGGCCTGCAGGCGCTCCGCTGGCTGACAGAAATGCAAACGGCCGAGAGCGGTGATTTCCGGCCGATCGGCAGCAACGGATTCTACCCGCGCGGCGGCACTCGCGCGACCTTCGACCAGCAACCCATCGAGGCGCACTCGATGGTGTCGGCCTGTCTCGAAGCTTACCGCGCCACGTTGGACCCGCAGTGGTATGCGCACGCCCAGCGCACCTTCGACTGGTTCCTCGGCTGGAATGATCTCGGTTTGGAACTATACTGCTCGGCCACTGGCGGCTGCCGTGATGCGTTGCACGTGGATCGCGTCAACCAGAACCAAGGCGCGGAATCCACCCTCGCCTTCCTGCTCTCGCTGGCGGAAATGCAGCTTATTCAACCCGCGATCACGGTATTCAACCCGCCCCCGACGGAGCCAAACGCCCTCCCGGATCAACGCAGCCCTCTCACTCCGTCCAACTCCCTCAGTGGGGGAGAATGTGACTTCGAGGCAGATGCGAGGGAACGCGTCCCAACCCCGCTGCCCGTTTGAAGCGAGAGGCCAAAATCTAACATGAACACCGCTACGATTCAGCGCACCAATGTTGTCCTGCATCCCGACCGCACCCGGGTGCTGCTCCGACCGTTTCTGCTCCCGAACGAGCCGCGCGCCCGGACGATTTGCGGCCAGGTCATGGCGCTGCCCGAAACCGAAGTCCACGCGCTCTGGAAGCAAGTGCAGGCCGAGTTCGGCGAACGCCACGCGAAAACCCGTGAGTTCCTCGGCCAGCGCTTCGAGCAGGCCCGCCCCTATCTGAGCACTGACGCGAAGCTCTCCGCGGAACGCGAGTGGTTGCTCGGCGCGTATTTCAGCCACGAGTATTCCCTCGAAGCGGCGGCGCTGTTCAATCCCTCGATCGTGCCGCACCCGGACCAGTCGGAGCTTCCGCCGGGTTCGCTGCGCTTCATCCTCAGCCTGCGGGCCACCGGCGAAGGACACATTTCTTCAATCACCTTTCGCGCCGGCGTCCTCGACGTCCTGGGCAACCTCACGGTCAATGTGCCCAGCCGATATTGCCTGGAGCCCGAGCAAGTGCCCAATGCGTCCTTCGAGAAAGAACTGTTCGAGCGAAAGCTTCGCGAGCTGGGCTTGATCGGGGACTTCACTCGCCAGACCCTCCAGTCCCTGGGCGAGGCGTTTACGCTGGAGGAATTGCGCGTGGCCGTCGGTCGCGCCACCGAACACCTGGGCGCGCGCGATAGCCAAACCAAAGCCGTGGCCCGCAAAACCCTGATGCTGGCCCAATCGAATTACGACGTGCAGTTCGCGCCGGACTCGCGGTTGTCCGAGCGCGTGCTGTTCCCCACCACCCCGTCGCAAAGCAATGGCATCGAGGACGCCCGCTTTGTTTTGTTCCAGGACGAGGACGGCACCCGGACTTATTACGCGACCTACACCGCCTACGACGGCAAAATGATTCTGCCGCAGTTCATCGAGACGCCCGACTTTTTGCATTTCAAGTTCATCACGCTGAACGGTCCGGCGGTGCGGAACAAAGGGATGGCGCTGTTCCCGCGCAAGATCAATGGCCACTACGCGATGCTCAGTCGGCAGGACAAGGAAAACATCTACCTCATGTTTTCGGATCATCTGCATTTCTGGCACACCGCGCAGGTTCTCCTGGAGCCGAAGTATCCCTGGGAATTCATCCAGTTGGGCAACTGCGGCTCGCCGATTGAAACCGAGGCCGGCTGGCTGGTGATCAGCCACGGCGTCGGCGCCATGCGTAAATACTGCATCGGCGCCTTCCTGCTCGACCGGGACGATCCCACCCGGGTGCTCGGCCGCTTGCGGGAGCCGCTGATCACGCCGAACGAGAACGAACGCGAAGGCTACGTGCCGAACGTGGTCTATTCGTGCGGCAGCCTCCTGCACGGTCGCCAACTCATCATCCCCTACGCGATGTCCGACTACGCCACCACCTTCGCCACACTGCTCGCTCGAGGCGGTGCTGGCGGCGCTGGAATAGGCAAACGGAGAGTAGGAATCATCGAGGCCCGGGGCGAACCTTTGGCCACGGCCAGGACCAAAGGTAGGGTTATACCCCATATCCCCCGCCCGCGCACTAGTGTATGCTTAAATGATGATTATCAGATTACTTAAATACCTAGCCTCTCGGCGAAGCCGCGCCAGCGCTTGCGCACTGGTCACTCTAACCGCTGTCCTGGGGACAGTTCCCGCGACCCGGGCCGCCGACACGGAAATCCTCTCCTTCACCCCGGAAGCCTGTTGCGGTCCCGGCAACTATGTTTTGCGCGCTCGCGTGCCCAGCAATTCCGTGGTCCAACTCCATGGGCGCGCCAATCTGGCAACCAATGCCGACTGGATCGACTTTGGCGCTCCGGTGTTTGTCTTGAACCGCGAGGAAGTGGAGTTCTACGTGCCTTACGTGCCGGAACCTAATTCCTTCTTCCGGCTCTCCGCGGCATCTGCGCAAATCTCCTTGACGGACGACGGCAGTCAATTCCACCTCCAGACGACAAATCCCGTTCCCCTCGGACTGATCCTGCAAGCGGCTGGGGGCACTGCAGGCACGGAGGTGTTTCTCGTGGGCACGAACTGTGATCCCTTCGCACTGGTCGATCCGATCGATACTACCGCCATTGATTTGGAGGGACTCTTCCGCCAACTGGGTTGCACCGTCCGAGTGGCCCCGCCGCCGGGCGACACGACCAATTCCACCAGCCGCTTCGCGCTCGATTCTAGTCTGCAAAACGATCCTCTCCCAGAAACACCCGGCGTGGGTCTGTTGGAAGACGGCCATCCCGGCGATTCCGGCTTCCCCGATGCGGGTGTGGGCGACCTGGATCCGGAACCGCTGCCCACCCATGACAAGGGCCTGGTCCAGGAGATCCCGCCAGGCCCCGACACCGGCGGGCCTGAAGACGATCCAACCCTGGTCGAACCGGGCCGGCACTTACGGGTGAAAGTGACCCTTCAGCACGACGGTGGGGTGACGTTGACTCGCGCGTTCGAGAATACCGGCGACGCTCGCTTGGCCTGGCCAACGATGCCTTTGGAGGACGATACGGTGGTGTGTGTCGTGCGTTCACCGCTCCACACGAACGATCCCGCCGGAATTTACTTTATCAATGCGCTGGCCGATCCGTTTGAAATCCGCAGCTACGACCCGCCGCCCGAGGGCCGGACGCACTTTGGGCACCAGGAGTCAATCGCTCTGCGCCTGCCGATTCCCCTGTTGCCGGAAGACACCGATCTGAGCGGACTGTTGGTGGAGTTTCACCGCGTATTGGCCAATCCGGACGGTGAGATGCTGGATGCAACCGCGTTCGACCGCCATCCCGAACTCTTCCAGTCGTTGGGGCAAATCACCGGCGACGAACTGGCCCTCTTGCTGCGGTCGGGCGGCGGGCGGCGGGTGGCCCAAGCGCCGTCCAACGCCACGCTGCACACCCTCTATCGCGGCGGTTCGATGGCCAGCAAATACAACCTGGTCTTCGTCGCCGACGGTTTCGACGACAGCGCCTTCGACCAACAACGCTTCAGCAACTGGGTCCAAACGGTCGCCCTGGAGAACGTGTTTGGCCGCGATATCGGCCCGGAGATCATGAATGCCATGAACATCTTCCGCATCGACACGGATTCCGTGGACTCGGGCATCACGCTATCCGACCCCAACAACGTGGTAACCAACGCCAAGAACACCGCACTCGATTTCCGCTACAATGGCACCTGGGGCAAGTGCTGGATCGACGTTGGTCCCAATGGGCAGCAGCGCCTGGACGACATTATTGACGAATTGCTGCCGCAGGCCGACGGCATCGCGGTGGTGCTGAATCGGTTGGCCAATGGCGGCTGCGCCTCCGGCATCCTGGTCCGCCTGCCCCTGGGAACCACCTTCGCCGACAACTGGGGCACCCTGGCCCATGAGTTCGGCCACTCCTTCGGCAAACAAGGTGACGAGTATTCCTGCGGTTTTGGTGAATCACTCACCAACAGCGCCTGCATCACCTACACCGACCCGGAACCCAGCGCCGGCAACCTCACCACCAATCGTTACCGCAAATTCCTCAAATGGGGCGAGTGGGTTCCCCCGTGGCGACCGCTGCCGACCCCGAAAGACAAGGTGGCCGACATGATCCAGGATGTGGGCGCGTTCCAAGGCGCCACCAAGAGCGCGAGCAAGTAACTGGTCTTGGCCTCTATCGGCCCTCGTTCGATAGCCGTATGGCGGGCGGCAGTCAGCAATTCAATCCAGTGAATTACAATGCCACGCGCAAGGGTGCCCACAAATACGCTGCCCATTACTTCTCGCACAACACCGCCGTCGGCGATTTCGACGGCGACGGGCACGCCGATCTCGTGCAGCGCGCGGATCGGCAACTCAGCTTGTTCCTGTCCGGTCCGCGCCCGCTCGGCGCGGATGATCCGCTCACGGGCAGCAACCCGCGCTCGGCGGGCACCGTGCTGTTGCCCACCTGGACCGCCAACGACCGCATTTATTCCGCCTCCGGCAACAGTTACTGGAAATTCGACCGGGACGACGAGGTGCTGCCCGGCGATTTCGACGGTGACGGCAAGACGGACCTCTACTGCATCAATCGCCAGGGGTGGTCGCATCGCTACGTGTGCCTGCTCAAGTCCCAAGGCACGAACTTCATTCCGGTCGCCTACTACGTGGACCAGCTCCCGGGTTGGGGCGCCCTGCGGCCCACGGACGAGTTCTACGTCGGCGACCTGGACGGCGATGGCCGCGATGACTTGATGGTCTTCAACGGACTCGAATGGAACATGCCCTACTTCTGTCTTCTGCGCTCAACCGGCACGGCCTTGACCTACCTCAAACGTTACGACAACAACCTGCCGGGCAACCAAATGGGCCGGCACGAGACATTCCGCATCGCCGATCTCAATGGCGATGGCCGGGCGGACGTGGTGAGCTGGAATACGAAAGATTGGGCCAAGCCGAACCTGGGTTTCTATACGTTCAACAATGGCAAGCTGAACTTCGTCACCCGCTACTACGGGACCATCACCGGCCCGGCGGGCGGCGGCTTCAGCTACACGCTGCGCAAACGCGACCAACTCACTTTTGGCGATCTCAACGGCGACGGTCGCACCGACCTGGCCCTCTTCAACGACCTCAACTGGAGCAAGAAGTATCTCACGCTCTTCGCGTGCGACGCGTCGGCCCGGCTCCAATTCCTGACCGGCTATGTGGACCAGGTGCCCGGCTGGACGCTGAAGTATGGGGACACATTCTACGCCGCCGACGTGGACGGCGACGGCGACAAGGACTTGATCGCCCAAAACACCATAGGCTGGGAGAACCACTACCTCGGTATCCTGCGCTCGAATGGCACGGGACTGTCCGGCGCTGTGCAGCAGATGACGGCTTTCTCCGGAAAAGGGCTCAACGTCGTGTACGGCACCGTGGCCGATTTCCACGGCAACGCCGGCTGGGAAGACCTCTTCCTCTACACGACCCAGCGCCTGGTCCTGATCCGCAGCCAGAACACGAAACTGAGCGTGGAAGCTGTTTATCCGGACTTCATCCACAACCACCGCTTCCACGCACAGGGCTGGTGGTGAGCAAAACCAATTATCGGTTGAATGCCATCTCCGACTCGGGCGGCGTACTGGGTGCGCCGCCCAGCCTGTTGGCACGTGTTCCAGTCGCCGACCTTGATAACAAATTGCCGAGCTGCCATAAAATCATCTGGCAAACGAGACACGGCAGTTTGCGAATCGAAAGTGGTCTATTGTTGCGGCAGCGGCAAGCACGGCCACCAACTCATCATCCCCTTACGCGATGTCCGACTACGCCACCACCTTCGCCACGCTCTCGCTCGAGGCGGTGCTGGCGGCCATGGCGTAGAATCTGGAGAACCGAAACGGCCAACCACATCGAACGGCTCCTGGCCAGCGCGGCGGATGAGGCCCAACCGACTGCGGAGCCAGACCGGAAACAAGTGTGATCTGTAGTCAATCAACAGCAATCAGTAATCAGTTGGAACATTTCAGCGTGCGAGGTGGTTCACCCCCATGATTTGGTCGCCGCTGAACCTCACTGTCCGGGTCGGCTGCCACCTGGCCTACCAAACCACCGTCCCCACGCCGGTGCTGTTTGTGCTCAAACCCCGGCTCGAAGGCCAGGTGCTGGTGATGCAGGAGAAGCTCTCGTTTGGCATTGGGCAGCCTGCGTATGAATTTCAGGACTCGCATGGCAACATCACCTCTCGCTCGATGTTGATGCCGGGGGGCAACGACATTCAGCATGATGCGCTGGTCGCCGTTTCGGCTCAGCCCGACAACCGGGAAGTGCTGGGACCGATTCAGCCCGTGGCCCAACTCCCTTCCGAGCTGTTGCGCTACACGTTACCCAGCCGCTATTGCGATTCGGATAAGCTGATGAATTTCGCCTGGGAACAATTCGGGCAGATCCCTCACGGCCTGCCGCGCGTGCAAGCCATCTGCGATTGGGTCCACAAGAATATCGAATACCGCTACCTGTCCGGCCGGGCGGACCTCTCCGCCTCCGAAGTCATCGAACGGCGCTTCGGGGTTTGCCGCGACTTCGCCCATGCGGCCATTGCGCTGTGTCGCGCCTTCAATCTACCCGCCCGCTACGTCACCGGACACCTGCCGGACATCGGCTGCGCCGACGCGGGGACGCCGATGGATTTTCATGCCTACTGCGAAGTCTATCTCGGCCAGGACTGGCTGACTTTCGATCCGCGTTTCAACGTTCCGCGCATTGGCCGGGTGAAGGTCGCGCACGGCGCGGACGCGGTGGATGGCGCGTTTGCGACGATCTATGGCGAGGCCAAGCTGACCACGTTTGAAGTGTGGGCGTATCAGGTGAATCCGCTGGAAGTTTCCGTGGGCGATCCCATTGATTTATCCCAACGCCTGGATGGCCAGCCGACGGTGCGACTCAGTGCGTCAGGACCACCATGACGATGGCCGTTGGCAATCTGGTGCATGACGTCTGGCACCTCGCGGCCATCGGACTGGGGCTGCTGCTCTCGGTGGTGGCGACGGGACACGCAGTGCTCCACAAGCGGGATTCGCGCGCCGCCATCGCGTGGGTGGGTTTCGTGTGGCTTGTGCCCCTGGTCGGGGCGGTCCTGTACTTCATCTTTGGCGTCAATCGCCTTCGCCATAAGGCCGCACTGCTGCGTCGAAACCTGGAACGTTACCGGGCCCAAGCCGCAGAACCCGAATGTTTGCCGGAAGCGTTGCCGCGCCATTTGCCGGATTACGGGGGGCATCTCCAGATGCTGGCCCGCGTGGTTGAGGGGGTGGTCGATCGGCCCCTGCTGCCGGGCAATCGGATCGATCCGTTGGTGAACGGCGATGAAGCATATCCGGCCATGCTGGAAGCGATCCAAAACGCCCGCCAGACCATCTGCGTTCGTGACCTACATCTTCGATCGGGACGAAGTCGGCATGGCCTTTGCGCAGGCGTTGGGCGCGGCCGCGCGCCGGGGCGTGGAAGTGCGGGTGCTGGTTGACGCGACGGGAGCTCGATACTCCTGGCCCACCATTCTCCCCACGCTCCGACAAGTGGGAGTGAAGTATGCCCGCTTTCTCCCGTCCTTTGCGTTGTGGCATCTGATGTCGATGAACCTGCGCACCCACCGTAAGATCCTCGTGGCGGATGGGCGCGTGGGCTTTACCGGCGGCATGAATATTCGCGTGGGCCATTGCCTGCACCGGCAACCGCGCCACCCGGTTCAGGATCTCCATTTCCGGGTGACGGGCCCGGTGGTGACTCAACTGCAGGAAGTGTTCACCGACGATTGGCTCTTCACCACCGGCGAAGCGTTGCGCGGTGAGGCGTGGTTCCCCCCCACCGAAAGCGCGGGGCCGGTTTTGGCGCGCGGCGTGACGGATGGCCCGGATGAGAATTTCGAGAAGCTGCTGTGGACGCTGCTGGGTGCCCTCGCGATTGCCCGCGATTCCGTCCGGATCATGACGCCCTATTTCCTGCCGGACCCGACCGTGGTCTCCGCCCTGAATCTGGCCGCCATGCGGGGGGTGCAGGTGGATATCGTTCTGCCCGCGCGGAGCAACCTGCCGTTCGTCTTATGGGCCTCCCGGGCAATGTGGTCGCAAGTGATCCGGCATGGCTGCCGCATCTGGCTGACTCCGCCGCCCTTCGATCATTCCAAACTCATGCTGGTGGATGGCTGCTGGGTGCTGCTGGGATCGGCCAACTGGGATGCGCGCAGCTTGCGCCTGAACTTTGAGTTCAACCTGGAATGTTACGACGCCGCCCTCGCCCAACGGTTGGAGCAGTGGGTCGATGCGAAACGCAAGGGCGCCCATCCGGTGACAATGGCGGAGGTCAATAGCCGCCCCCTGCCGGCTCGCCTGCGGGATGGCATCGCGCGTTTGCTGACGCCGTACTTGTAATCCGGGACTTGTGGGTGGTGAGATGGGGTAAACACCCCATAGCACAACACCGGGTTAGGGGACTATTTTCAGACGATGAATGTATTGCTGCTCTACCCGGAGTTCCCGGACACGTTCTGGAGTTTCAAGCACGCGTTGAAATTCATTCGCAAGCGAGCATCGCTGCCGCCGCTGGGCCTGCTGACCGTCGCGGCGATGTTGCCGCCGGAATGGGCGAAGCGGCTCGTGGATGTCAACGTGCGGCAAGCTGCGCGACCAGGATCTGGCCTGGGCGGACGTGGTGTTCATCAGCGGGATGATCGCCCAACAGGATTCGGCGCACGAATTGATCGCGCGTTGCCGCGCAGCGGGCAAGACCATCGTGGCGGGGGGGCCGCTGTTCACCCTCGAGCACGAGCAGTTTCCTGAGGTTGACCATTTCGTGCTGAATGAGGCGGAGGTGACGCTGCCGCGAGTTCTTGCGTGACTTTGAGCGCGGCAATGCCCGACGCGTGTATGCGTCGCCCGAGTTCCCGGATATCCGCCAGACGCCGGCGCCATTATGGGAACTGGCGGACGTGAAACGCTATGCTTCGATGAGCGTGCAGTTCTCGCGCGGCTGCCCGTTCGACTGCGAGTTCTGCAACGTCACCGCGATGTTCGGGCATCGGCCCCGCACCAAGACCACCGCCCAAGTGATCGCCGAGTTGGACGGTCTCCACCGGGCGGGCTGGCGCGGGTCCGTCTTCTTCGTGGACGACAATTTCATCGGCAACAAACGCGCGCTCAAGGAGGAGTTGCTGCCGGCGTTGATCCAATGGCAGCACGGCAAGCGCGGCACCCCGTTCTTCACCGAGGCGTCCATCAATCTCGCCGACGACGAGGAATTGATGCGCTTGATGGTCGAGGCGGGATTCAACCAGGTGTTCGTCGGCATCGAGACGCCCGAGGAGGCGAGCCTGGCCGAGTGCAACAAGCGCCAGAACCAGCAGCGCGACCTGGTCGCCGACGTGAAACGCATCCAGCGCGCGGGATTGGAGGTGCAGGGCGGATTCATCGTCGGATTCGACAACGACTCGCCCACGATTTTTGCGCGGCAGATCGAGTTCATCCAGCAAAGCGGCATCGTCACGGCGATGGTCGGCCTGCTGCAAGCCATCCCCGGCACGAAGCTCTACCAGCGGCTGAACGTCCAGGGCCGCCTGCTCGGCCACACCACGGGCAACAACGTGGATGGGACCACCAATTTCATTCCGCGGATGAACCGGGAGACGTTGCGCGAGGGTTACCAGCGTCTGATGAGACACATTTACTCGCCCGGCCCGTATTACCAACGAATCCGCACCTTCCTGCGCGAGTACCAGCCACCGAAGGTTTCCCGCGCGATGAACTGGGAGAGCATCCGGGCCTTCCTCCACGCCAATGTCCGCCTCGGCATTTTTGGCCGCGAACGTTTCCATTACTGGAGTTTGCTGCTCTGGACGATCTTCCGCCGCCCGGCCCACCTGTCCGCTGGCCGTCACGTTTTCCATCTACGGCCACCACTTCCGCAAGACCTGCCGGGCGCTGGGGCTGGGAGGTGATCCGCTATGAAATGGTCGCTCAAACTCGGCAAACTGCTCGGCATTGACGTGTATCTGCACTTCACGTTTCTGCTGCTGCTCGCCTTTCTGGGGTTCGTTTACTGGCGCGCCACGCAGAACGCTGAGGCCGCGCTGCGGGGCGTCGCCTTCATCGTCGCCTTGTTCGGTTGCGTGGTGCTGCATGAACTGGGGCACGCCTTGATGGCGCGCCGCTACGGCATCCAGACGCGCGACATCACCCTGCTGCCCATCGGCGGCATTGCGCGCCTGGAGAAGATGCCGGAGAAACCGATGCAGGAATTCTGGGTCGCGCTGGCCGGACCGGCGGTGAACGTGGTCATCGCGGCCGTCCTGTTCGTCGGGCTGGCGGCCACCGGCGGCTTCACTCCGGTGGAGGAACTCAGCGTGACCGGCGGTTCCTTCTGGCAACGGCTGATGCTGCTGAACCTGTTCCTGGTCGCCTTCAATCTCCTGCCGGCCTTCCCGATGGATGGCGGCCGGGTCTTGCGCGCGCTGTTGGCCATCCGCCTGGGCCGGCGTCGCGCCACGGCCATCGCCGCCAACGTGGGGCAGGTCATGGCCATCCTGTTCGGCATCGTCGGGTTCTTCTACAACCCGTTCCTCATTTTCATCGCCATCTTCGTGTATCTCGGCGCGCAGGCCGAGGCCGGCCTGGTTGAGATGCAGTCGGCGCTGGCGGGTTTGCGCGTGCGCGACGCCATGATGACGCGGTTCCGCACCCTCGCGGCGCAGGACACGCTGGCCAAGGCGGTGGATGAATTGCTCGCCGGTTCCCAGCAGGATTTCCCGGTGCTCGAAAACGAGCAACCCGTCGGCATTCTTCGTCGCAATGATCTGGTCAAGGCGCTTTCCGAAGGCCGCCGCGATACCGCCGTGACCGAGGGCATGTGCCGCGATTGCGAGACGGTGGATGAAGCAACTCCGCTGCGAAGCGCCGTCGAATCCATGCGCGCCCGGCAATGCGGCACGATGCCGGTCATGGCCGACGGGTCGCATCGTCGGCCTGCTGACGCTCGAAAACATCAGCGAGATGATCATGGTCAATGCCGCGATGGAGCACCAAGGCGCGGCCCATTCGCGGCCACCAAAACTGAGCACCCAAAATGTATGAAAGACAAAGTCTATAAACTCATCGAACTCACCGGCACCTCGACCAAGAGCATCGAGGACGCCGTCAACACCGCGCTCAAACGCGCCGGCAAAACCATCAGAACCTTTGCTGGTTCCAGATTGTCGAAACCCGCGGGAGCATCGAGAAGAACCAGGTCAAACACTGGCAGGTCACCCTCAAGGTCGGTTTCGCTGTCAAGTAACCCAAGCCGTGCCGCCCCGGTGGCGGCGGATCAACTTGTTCAACCGTGGCTGGATCGTCACGGCTTGGTCAGGCAGCACAAGTCGCTATGAACTTCAAACTCATCCTGGGCGCCGCCGTGCTGCTGGCGGCGCTAGTCTTCAGTGTGCAAAACGCGGGGGTGGTGGACGTGCAGATCCTCGTCTGGAAATTCTCCCTGTCGCTGTCGCTGGTCATCTTCGCCACTCTGGCGGCCGGCCTGATTGGTGGCTGGGCGGTGACCAGCGCGCTGCGGTGCATGCGCCAAAGCTCCAAAGACTCCGCCCCCACCATGAGAACATCCGTCAACGGCCTCGTGCTGATTGGGGAAAACAAGTGGCAGCACGGCATGGCGACGTTCTGCAAGCCGTTCACAAATGTGTCGATCAGATCCTTCGGCCGCGAGGATGCGGGTGATACGCGGAAGCGGTTGGGCGAAGCGTGGCGGATTCAACTGTGAATCGAATGATTACTGCTGAGAATGATCATCCGCGGGGGTTGGCTGGTGGCGAAAATGCACCCGCGAATCCCGGCACGGTCGTCTCGGTGCGCGGCAGCGTCGTGGATATCCGGTTCGATGGGCATTTGCCGCCGATTTACTCGGTGCTGCGCGCGGGAGCGGAACAAAAGATCGTCATCGAAGTGCTGGCGCAGCGCGATGCGCGGCACGTGCGCGGGATTGCGTTGACGCCGACCCAGGGTCTCGCTCGCGGCATGGCGGTGGAGGACACGGGCGGACCGTTGAAAGCGCCGGTCGGCAAAGGGATTCTCTCGCGGATGTTCGATGTGTTTGGCAACGCCATTGATCGCGAACCGGCGTTGGCCGATGTCCAATGGCGTTCCGTGCATCGTGCGCCGCCGCCGCTGGCCCGTCGTTCCACCAAGTCGGAAATTTTTGAAACGGGCATCAAGGTCATTGATGTGCTCGTGCCGCTGGAACGCGGCGGCAAGGCGGGACTTTTCGGCGGGGCGGGTGTGGGCAAGACCGTGCTGCTCACCGAAATGATCCATAACATGATCGGCCACCAGGAAGGCGTCAGCATTTTCTGCGGCATCGGCGAACGGTGTCGCGAAGGCGAGGAGCTTTACCGCGAGATGAAGGAAGCCGGCGTGTTGCCGAACATGGTGATGATCTTCGGCCAGATGAACGAGCCGCCCGGCAGCCGTTTCCGCGTGGGCCATGCCGCGCTGACGATGGCCGAGTATTTCCGCGACGACGAGCACCGCGACGTGCTGCTGCTCGTTGATAATATTTTTCGCTTCATCCAGGCCGGCATGGAGGTGTCCGGCTTGATGGGACAAATGCCGTCGCGTCTGGGCTATCAACCCACGATGGGCACGGAGCTTTCGGGGTTGGAGGAGCGCATCGCCAACACGGATACCGGCGCGATCACCTCAATTCAGGCGGTGTATGTGCCGGCGGACGATTTCACCGATCCGGCGGCGGTGCATACGTTCTCGCATCTCTCCGCCTCCATCGTGCTCTCGCGCAAGCGGGCGAGCGAAGGCCTTTACCCGGCCATTGATCCGCTCCAATCCAGTTCCAAGATGGCCACGCCGGGCATTGTCGGCGAACGACATTACGCCCTGGCGCAGGAAATCCGGCGGACACTCGCCCAGTATGCGGATCTCAAGGACATCATTGCCATGCTCGGCCTGGAGCAGTTGTCGCCGGAGGATCGCAACGTCGTCGCCCGCGCGCGCCGGTTGGAGCGTTTTCTCACCCAGCCCTTTTTCACGACCGAGCAATTCACCGGCCTCACTGGAAAACTCGTCAGCCTCGCGGACGCGCTGGACGGCTGTGAGCGAATTTTGCACGACGAATTCAAGGATTATCCGGAGAGCGCGCTCTACATGATCGGGCCGATCAGCGAGGTGAAGAAAAAAAGCTCGTCCGACAAAGCAGCGGCCAAGTCGCAACCCGGAGACAAACCTGCCGCGAATGGCAGCCCAAAGCCTGCCGCCGATTCCAAACCCGAAGCCAAGCCACAGAATGGCGATGGCAAACCAGATAGCCACGCAGAGCCGAAACCAAAACCCAGTTCGGACGCCAAACCGAAGGTTGAACCAAAGCCAGTCCTCGCGT
>CAWBHS010000042.1:0-16163 GCA_963788655.1 uncultured Verrucomicrobiae bacterium
CGCGGCAGCGTCGTGGATATCCGGTTCGATGAGCATTTGCCGCCGATTTACTCGGTGCTGCGCGCGGGAGCGGAACAAGAAGATCGTCATCGAAGTGCTGGCGCAGCGCGATGCGCGGCACGTGCGCGGGATTGCGTTGACGCCCACCCAGGGTCTCGCTCGCGGCATGGCGGTGGAGGACACGGGCGGACCGTTGAAAGCGCCGGTCGGCAAAGGGATTCTCTCGCGGATGTTCGATGTGTTTGGCAACGCCATTGATCGCGAACCGGCGTTGGCCGATGTCCAATGGCGTTCCGTGCATCGCGCGCCGCCGCCGCTGGCCCGTCGTTCCACCAAGTCGGAGATTTTTGAAACGGGCATCAAGGTGATTGATGTGCTCGTGCCGCTGGAACGCGGCGGCAAGGCGGGACTTTTCGGCGGGGCGGGCGTGGGCAAGACCGTGCTGCTCACCGAAATGATCCACAACATGATCGGCCACCAGGAAGGCGTCAGCATTTTCTGCGGCATCGGTGAACGGTGTCGCGAAGGCGAGGAGCTTTACCGCGACATGAAGGAAGCCGGCGTGTTGCCGAACATGGTGATGATCTTCGGCCAGATGAACGAGCCGCCCGGCAGCCGTTTCCGCGTGGGCCATGCCGCGCTGACGATGGCCGAGTATTTCCGCGACGACGAGCACCGCGACGTGCTGCTGCTCGTTGATAATATTTTTCGCTTCATCCAGGCCGGCATGGAGGTGTCCGGCTTGATGGGACAAATGCCGTCGCGTCTGGGCTATCAACCCACGATGGGCACGGAGCTTTCGGGGTTGGAGGAGCGCATCGCCAACACGGATACCGGCGCGATCACCTCCATTCAGGCAGTGTATGTGCCGGCGGACGATTTCACCGATCCGGCGGCGGTGCATACGTTCTCGCATCTCTCCGCCTCCATCGTGCTCTCGCGCAAGCGGGCGAGTGAAGGCCTTTACCCGGCCATTGATCCGCTCCAATCCAGTTCCAAGATGGCGACGCCGGGCATTGTCGGCGAACGACATTACGCCCTGGCGCAGGAAATCCGGCGGACACTCGCTCAGTATGCGGATCTCAAGGACATCATTGCCATGCTCGGCCTGGAGCAGTTGTCGCCGGAGGATCGCAACGTCGTCGCCCGCGCGCGCCGGTTGGAGCGTTTTCTCACCCAGCCCTTTTTCACGACCGAGCAATTCACCGGCCTCACCGGAAAACTCGTCAGCCTCGCGGACGCACTGGACGGCTGTGAGCGAATTTTGCACGACGAATTCAAGGACTACCCGGAGAGCGCGCTCTACATGATCGGGCCGATCGGCGAGGTGAAGAAAAAAGCTCGTCCGACAAAGCAGCGAAGTCGCGAAGCCAGAGCCAGCGCGCCGATTCCAAACAACCGATCGGCAAATCCCCAGATCAACGCGATCCGAAACCGAGTGACCAAACCTCAACCGAGTCCGAACCGTGACGCCTGCCGACTCATGAATCTTAAGGTTCTCCTGCCATTCCAAGTCTTCGCCGAGAAAACCGGCGTGTCGCGCATTGTCGCCGAGACGCGCGAAGGCTCGTTCGGACTCCTGCCGCACCGACTTGACTGCGTCGCGGCGCTCGCGCCCGGGATTCTAAGCTACGAAACGGAATCTGAAGGCGAAGTTTTCGTGGCCGTGGATGAAGGGGTGCTGGTCAAGACCGGCCCGGATGTGCTCGTTTCCGTGCGCCGGGCTTTGGGCGGAACGGACCTCGGCCAATTGCGTGATGCGGTGGAAAAGGAATTCCTGACCCTGGACGAGCACGAGCAAAGCGTGCGCAACGTCATGGCGAAATTGGAAACGGGATTTCTGCGTCGCTTCGCGACCTTTCAACATGAGTGACGAGCCAAAGAAAACCTCGAAGAGCGAGCCGACCTTCGCCGGCCAGGTCGGCGCGAAGGCGGCGCGCAAGCTCAGGGCGCGACGTCACGCCACGTCGGGCGTCTGGTTTGGCCTGGGCATGATGGGGCTGATCGGCTGGTCGGTGGTTGTTCCCACGCTGCTCGGCGCGGCGCTCGGCATCTGGCTGGACAAACATCATCCGGGCAAGCACGCCTGGACGCTGGCGCTGTTGGTGGCCGGGCTGGCGATCGGCTGTTTGAATGCCTGGTTTTGGGTGGCCAAGGAAGAAAAGGCGATGCGGGACGAACAGGAGGATGACGATGAATGAAACGCTGACACTGATGCTGGCTGGCTGCCGCAGGCGCGGCTGCTCGGCGCGATTTTCTTCGGCGGCCTTTGGTGGACGGTGCGCAGGGGCGTTTCGTCCCCACGACCGGCGCTTTGGTTCTTCGGCAGCATGCTGCTGCGGATGAGCATTGTCCTGGCTGGATTTTATTTTGTCGGGCGCGGGCATTGGGAGCGGCTCGTGGCCTGTTTGCTTGGATTCATCATCGCGCGTTTCATCGTGATGCGGTTGACCCGCACGCCGGTCGAAAACCACAACTCCCGAGCGAAGGAGGCCAGCCATGCGCCTTAGTCCCGATGAGATGATTTTCTGGCAACACGGGTTTTTCAAACTCAACGCGACGATTGTTTTCACGTGGGGACTGATGCTCGTCCTCGCCGTCGGTTCAAAACTCATCACGCGCAAACTGACCACCGAGCACACGCGTTCCCGCTGGCAGAACCTGTTGGAAATCGTCGTCACCGGCATCGCGAAACAAATCGAAGAAGTCGGCCTCCAGAACCCGAAGAAGTATATCGGTTTTCTGGGCACGCTCTTTCTGTTCGTCGCGCTGGCCAGCGTCTGCACCATCATTCCCGGCTACGAACCGCCGACCGGCTCGCTCTCGACCACCGTGGCACTCGCGCTGTGCGTGTTTGTGGCCGTGCCGCTGTTCGGCATCGAGGACCAGGGCGTGGGCGGCTACCTCAAGTCCTACATCGAGCCGACGTTCATCATGCTGCCGTTCAATATCATCAGTGAGATCTCCCGCACGCTGGCCCTGGCCGTCCGCCTGTTCGGCAACATGATGAGCGGCGCGATGATCATCGGGATTCTGCTGACCATCACGCCCTTCATCTTTCCCATCGTGATGACGGTGCTCGGTCTGCTCACCGGCATGGTGCAGGCCTACATCTTTCAGCATCCTGGCCGCGGTTTACATCGCGGCCGCCACCCGCACGCGCCAGCCCAAGCTTGAGCCTGAGCCGGCAACCACAACTTGAAACAACAACGAATCAACCAAAGGACATATTATGGATAGCATGACAATCATCGCGGTGGCATCAATTGTCACCGCCGGCATCACCACCGGTTTCGGCACGATGGGGCCGGCGCTGGCGGAAGGGAAGGCGGTCGCGACCGCCCTGACTTCGCTGGCGCAGCAGCCCGACGCCTCCGCCACCATCACGCGAACCCTCTTCGTCGGTCTGGCGATGATCGAGTCCACGGCCATCTATTGCTTCGTGGTCTCGATGATTCTGATTTTCGCCAACCCGTTCTGGAATCACGTCATCGCCGCGGCAACCCAGGCGGCAGGAAAGTGAACCTATGCTGATTGACTGGTTCACCGTCGGTGCGCAGGCGCTCAACTTCCTCATCCTCGTGTGGTTGTTGAAGCGTTTTCTCTACAAACCCATCCTCAACGCCATTGACGCGCGGGAGAAGCGGATCGCCAAGGAACTCGCGGACGCCGACGCGAAAAAAGCCGAAGCTCAAAAGGAGCGCGACGAATTCCAGAAGAAGAACGAGGAGTTCGACCAGCAGCGCGCCGCTCTTTTGACCAAGGCGACAGACGAGGCAAAAACCGAACGCCAACGACTCCTCGACGAAGCCCGCAAGGCGGCCGACGCCCTGAGCGCCAAGCGACAGGAGACGCTGCGCAACGACGCCCACAATCTGAATCAAGCCATCGCGCGCCGGACTCAAGACGAAGTGTTTGCCATCGCCCGCAAGGCGCTGACGGATCTCGCCACGACGAGTCTGGAAGAGCGGATGGGCGAAGTGTTCACGCGTCGTTTGCGCGAGATGGACGGCAAGGCGAAAGCCAGTCTCGGCGAGGCCCTGAAGACCGCGTCCGAGCCTGCACTCGTGCGCAGCGCTTTCGACCTGCCGGCGGAGCAACGCGCGGCGATCCAAAATGCGCTCAACGAAACTTTCTCGGCTGACATTCACCTTCGGTTCGAGACCGCGCCGGACTTGGTCAGCGGGATCGAACTCACCACGAATGGACAAAAAGTGGCCTGGAGCATCGCGGATTACCTCGCGTCGCTGGAAAAAGGCGTCGGCGAACTTCTGAAAGAGAAGGACAAGCCTCAAGCTCAAAGCCGAGCCAAAACCGGAAGCCAAGGTCGAACCTAAACCGAAAGAACCCGTGCTTGATACAAAGAGCCAATGAACGCCGCGCCTGAAAATTTGCAGAGCGTCTTCGACCGCACGTTTGCCGGCATCAGCCAGGTGCGGGAAACCTTCACGCCGCAACTGACACCGCATGAGGTGGGCACGATCACCAGCGTTTCCACGGGTATCGCCCGGGTCTCGGGTCTGCCCAGCGTCGGCTTTGAGGAGTTGGTGAAATTTCCCGGCGGCGCGTTTGGCATCGCGTTCAATGTGGACGAGGACGAAATCGGCGTCGTGCTGCTCGGCGAATACTCGCATCTGCACGCGGGCGATGAGGTCGAGCGCACGGGCCGGGTCATGGACGTGGCCGTGGGCGAAGGATTGCTGGGACGCGTCATTGACCCGCTCGGTCGGCCGCTGGATGCCAATGGGCCGGTGGCCGCCAGCGAGCGATTGCCCATCGAACGCCCGGCGGCGGCCATCATGGATCGCGCGCCCGTCACCGTGCCGCTCCAGACCGGCCTCAAAGTCATTGATGCGCTCATTCCCATCGGGCACGGCCAGCGCGAGTTGATTCTGGGTGACCGCCGGACAGGCAAAACGGCCATTGCGCTCGACACCATCCTCAACCAGCGCGACCGGAATGTCGTGTGCGTCTATTGTGCCATCGGCCAGCGCGCGTCCGCCGTCGCCAAGGTCGTGGCCAACCTCCGCGAAAAGGGCGCGATGGATTACACCGTGGTGGTCGTGACCGAGGGCAACGATCCGCCCGGGTCTTGCCTACATCGCGCCTTACGCCGCGACCAGCATCGCGGAGCATTTCATGGAAGCGGGTCGCGACGTGCTCATCGTGTATGACGACCTCACCCACCATGCCCGCGCCTATCGCGAACTTTCCCTCCTGCTCCGCCGTCCACCCGGACGCGAGGCTTTTCCCGGTGACATTTTCTACATCCACTCGCGCCTGCTCGAACGCGCCACCCATCTGAGCAAGGAACGCGGCGGCGGTTCGCTCACCGCGCTCCCCATCATCGAAACCGAGGCGCAGAACATTTCCGCCTACATTCCGACCAACCTGATTTCCATCACGGACGGTCAGATTTACCTTTCGCCGTCGCTGTTCGAATTGGGCGTGCTGCCGGCGGTGGATGTCGCCAAATCCGTTTCGCGCGTCGGCGGCAAGGCGCAACAGGCGGCCTACCGCGCCGTGGCGGGCGACCTCAAACTCGCCTACGCGCAGTTCGAGGAACTCGAAACCTTTGCCCGGTTCGGCGCGCGCCTGGATGAAGACACCCGCAAGATCATCGAGCATGGACGGCGCATCCGCGCCTGCCTCAAGCAACCGGAATTCTCTCCGGTGTCCGTGCCCGCACAAATCGCCGTGCTGCTGGCCTTGACCGCGGAACTTTTCGATCCCGTGCCACTGGACCGGATGACGGACGCCGAGCACGCCGTGCATGAGGCCGCGACGAAGATTCCGGCGGAGATCTGCGCACGGTTCGAAACCGCCAAAAAGTTGAGCGATGAGGATCGCAAAGTGATCATTGAACTCGCGCGCCAGGCGCTCGCGCCTTTCCAGCCCAAACCGGAAGCCAAACCTGACGAGCCTGACCAAAAAACCGAAACGAAACCCAAACCGGAAGGAAAGGACGGGAACAAGTCGGAATCCAAACCGAACAAGTCCACGCCGGAGTCCGAAGCCAAGCCTCGCAAAAAACTGATTCCAAGCCGGAAGCGCCAAACGCCAACCCCGAAAAAACAAATACTCAAACCATGAGACACGCTGAAAAACACCGAACCCATCGAATCGGGTGGCTCCGCGCCGCCGTGCTCGGCGCCAACGACGGCATTGTCTCCACGGCCAGTTTGATCGTGGGCGTGGCCGCCGCCGAATCCAGCCGCAGCAGCGTGCTGGTCGCCGGCATGGCCGGGTTGGTGGCGGGCGCGATGTCGATGGCTGCCGGCGAATATGTGTCCGTCAGTTCCCAAGCCGATACGGAGCACGCCGACCTGGAACGGGAGCGTGAAGAGTTGGCGACGGACGGTGAAAGCGAACACGCAGAACTGGCCGCCATCTATGTGAAGCGGGGACTCGACGCAGACGCTGGCCAGCCAGGTCGCCACGCAGTTGATGGCCAAGGACGCCCTGGGTGCCCACGCCCGCGATGAACTGGGAATCTCCGATACCCTGAGCGCGCGGCCGGTTCAGGCCGCCTTCGCCTCGGCGGGCAGTTTCACCGTCGGTGCCTTCCTGCCGCTCGTGCTGGTTCTCCTCGTGCCCGATCCGCCTTGGTCTGGACGGTGTCCGGCGGCTCGCTTGCTGTTCCTCGCCCTGCTGGGTTCCCTGGCGGCCCGCGCCGGCGGCTCACCCGTGTGGATTTCAGTCGCTCGAGTGACTTTTTGGGGTGCGTTGGCCATGGCGTCTGACCGCCGGGGTGGGAGCTTTGTTTGGAGCGACACTTTGAGCGATCGACCAGACTTTACCATGAGCGACACCACGGCCAGCCTGCGTCGGAAGATCAGCAGCGCCGGCGATCTCCAATCCGTCGTCCGCACGATGAAAGCCCTGGCCGCTTCGAGCATCGGGCAATACGAGAAATCCGTGCGCGCTTTGGGTGACTACTATCGCACCGTGGAGCTTGGGCTGGGCGCGTGCTTTCGCGAAAACGAGCCAGCGGCCCTGACGGTGGAACGGAAAGGACAAACCGATGCGGGTGCCATCGGCGCGGTTGTGTTCGGCTCCGACCAAGGACTGGTGGGCCAGTTCAATGACGTGGTGGCCGATTTTGCGGTGAAGACCCTCGCCGCTCTGCCCGGCAAATCCCAAGTCTGGGCCGTCGGCGAGCGCGTTCATGCGCGCCTGGCGGACGCGGGCCTGCCGCTGGTCGGCCTCTTCACCGTGCCGAATTCCGTCAAAACCATCACCCCGCTCGTCGGGCAGATTCTTGTCGAGCACGAGACACATCACGACCGGGGCGAAGTCACCGAACTCCACCTCTTCTACAACCGCCCCACGTCCGGGAGCGGTTTATGCGCCCGTCCATCAGCGACTGCTCCCGCTGGACGAAACCTGGCGTCGCAAGCTGGCCGACCTTCCCTGGCCGACGAAGAACTTGCCCGAGGTCATGGGCGAGGGCACCGAGACCTTGCGGGCGCTGATCCGCGAATATCTTTTCGTCTCACTCTTCCGCGCGTGCGCTGAATCCCTCGCGAGCGAGAACGCGAGCCGCCTGGCAGCCATGCAGCGCGCCGACAAGAACATTGATGAACTGCTGGAGACGCTCCACGGCACGTTCCACCGTCTGCGCCAGAGCGGCATTGACGAGGAACTGTTCGACGTGATCTCCGGCTTCGAGGCGCTGGCCGGATCGCGTCGGTGACGAGCCGCGAAGTGGATCTCCGAATTGGCCGAACACACCAGTGGGCCTGCTGGGCGGGATGGTGTTTCAGAATTTTGCGCTGTAACTGAGGCTGACTGCCGCCGTCCAACTCCGGGCGCAGGGCGCCCTCAGGAAAGGTAGGGTTATACCCCATAGCGAAGGGCCTGCCTTCAGCTTAGCGTGTCACCAGCGGTCAAACGTAAAACGCAAACTGTGAAATACCAGAATATTATGAAATCCCTCGCGATTACCTTCTTCGCCATCACGGCCTTCGCGGTGGGCTGTAAACCGTCGGCGGAATCTTCGGCGACCAAAACCGGAGCAGCCACCTCGCAGCAGATCGACAAGGTCCAGGCAGAAACAGAACAAGCCGCGCAGGATATGAAGGATTATACCTTCGCGCAAAAAGCTGAATTCATCGAAACAATGCAGAGCCAGTTGGCCGAGATCAACGGGATCTGGACCAGCTCGCCGCCAAAATCGAAAAATCCAGCGACGCGGTCAAAGCCGAAGCCAAACCCAAACTTCAGGCGCTGCGCGATCAAACGGCCCAGTTGAACAAGCAGCTTGACGAGGCCAAGAACGCCACCGAGTCCACCTGGGACAGCGTCAAAGGCGGCTTCAAGAAGGGCTACGAAGCGTCGAAGGAAGGGTTCAACCAAGCGCGCCAGTGGGTGAGCGACAAAATCGCGCCTTAACTCGAGTGGGCGGGCCCAAGAACCAAACCGATGGATCGCCATTGGTTGGTGCGGAAGCGCGCCCACCGGCGGTGGTTCCAGAAAACTGAAAGAAAAACAATTATGTTATACACCATTGCGGTGGTCATCCTCCTCCTGTGGTTGCTTGGTCTGGTGACCAGTTACACGATGGGAGGGTTAATCCATGTCTTGCTGGTAGTTGCCATCATCATGGTGCTGTTCAACCTTTTATTCGGACGCCGGCGCGCCGGCTGAAGGAACTGACACGCGGATCGACATCAACCACCCACTCATTGAAATACTGTTATGAATAAAATCATTTCCCTGGCCCTACTCATTGGCGGAGTGGTGCTCATCATCTTTGGGATTCAGGCCACGGACTCCTTCAGCTCGGACGTTTCCCGGTTCTTTACCGGTTCGCCGACGGACAAGGCCATCTGGATGCTCATCGGAGGCATCCATCACCGCCATCGTAGGTCTGACGATGACATTGCGCGGTTCGAAACCGAGTTGAACCAGTAGGCGGCCGCACGGCGAAGAGAGGCAGCCTCCTTGTTTCGGCGACCCTCACGGCGGCCGGACTCTCTTCCCGGGCCGCAGACATCCATGCGCGCCATTACGCAGACTGGGGGAGATTGTTTGGGCGCAGTGGGATGAACTGCGGCATGCGGCGGCGGTGATCGGGACCGTCGCTGGGCCTTGGAGTTCAACCGCGGTCCTGGGCGCGCCCGGTGCGGAAGCTCTTCGCGCGGCAGGTACTGGCCATCGGGGTCGAACCGCTCGGGTTTGTCTGCGCGGTGGCGGTGTTTGTCGGCATTTCGGTGGTGGTGCAACTCACTTTCTGGACCGGCCAAGCCGGGCAGTCACAACTGCTCGGGCCGCTGCTGGTGGCCGTCGTGGCGCGCGAACTCGGCCCGCTGCTGATCAACATCATCGTGATCGTCCGCAGCAGCAGCGCGATGGCCACCGAACTGGGCGTCCTCAAAATCAACGGGGAAGTCCGCGCCCTGGAAGCGCAGGGAAACGATCCGTTCGTGCATCTGGTGATGCCGCGCGTGCTGGGCATGGCGGTGTCCACGTTTTGCCTGACGATTGTTTTTATCCTCGTCGCCTTTGCGAGCGGCTATCTGTTCGCGGCCTGGATGGGGACGGGCAGTCGTGATTGTCTTGCTGTTCGCGGACACCGTGCTCAACGCGCTGTTCGCCCCAGGACATGTTCAACATCCTTGCCAAGAGCATCCTGCCCGCCCTGTTTGCCAGTGCGTCCTGTTGCATTGGCGGGCTGGGCGTGGGCGGCGTCGGTCACGGAAATCCCGCACGCCACGCAACGGGCGCTCACCCGCTCCGTCGCCGGACTGTTTGTCATTTCGGCCGTGGTATCACTGCTGACCTACCTGTGACCATGAACGAACCGACCGGCATGCTGAATGCGCGCGACGTGACCGAGGCGGCAACCGAGGCCAACTGATGGAAGAGCGCTTTAAATTCCGGCACGTCCATGCAATCACCGGCACGTTCGTGCTGGTCGTGGTCGCCGTGCTGATCGCCGCCGTGGTGTGGACGGGTCGCAGCCAGCGCTGGTTCATAAGCAATGTCACCCTGCGGATCGTTTTGCCCGAGGCCGGCGCGGCGGGAATCCGGCAGGGATCGGAGGTTTACTTCCTGGGCACACTCGTAGGGTCGGTTTCCGATGTCATTGTGGACACGACGGGCCGGATGGAAGCCCAGGCAACCATCCGCCGCGACTTCTTCCGGTTCGTGCGCGCGGATTCATCCGCGGTCGTCAAAAAGAAATTCGGCGTGGCGGGCGATTCCTTTTTTGAGATCACGCGCGGCCAGGGCCGGCCGTTGCCGGAGAAGAACGCTTCCATTGATTGCCGGGAATTGCCCGGCACGCTGGAAGCCGCGATTGAGGAAGTCCGCAGTGCCAGCTTTGCCGGTGCTCAAAAAGCTGAGCGCGGGCCTCGACACGTGGACCGTGCTCGGCACGAACCTGATCACCACGCGGGAGCGGTTGGACCAACTCCTTGCTCGCGTGGACAGCATCGCCGCCGACCTCCAGCAGGGCAAAGGCACCGCCGGCAAACTGATCACCGACACCGCGCTGGCGGACGAGGCGCAAACCCTCCTGGCGCGGGCGAACGAAGCGATGAGCGAGTTGCGAGCCGTGGCGACGAACCTGAACGTCGCGGTGAAGAACGTGCAAAACGGCACCGCCCGCCTGCCGGAAATCACCGACGCCGTGGCCAACGAGGCGAAAGATCTGCCCGGCTTGGTCGAGCAAACGCAGATTTCGATGCGCGAAGTCGAGCGGTTGGTGGAAGCGATGCAACGACACTGGCTCTTGCGCAAATACGTGAACCACACGAATCCGCCGCCCTTGCGACCGTGGCCGACGAGCCAGGAACCGGCCACCAAGCCGGTGAAGGTGTTCCGTTCGCCGCGGGATTCGGGGAGTTCGGGGAGGTGACCACGGTAGGGTTATACCCCATAGCCCGTGGCCAACTGAAGGCGTAGCGTGACCTTGTAATAAAAGCGAAAACGCACAAACGAAAGTGAACAAATATGCCATTAACTACAATTGTCATCACGCTGATTGTCGCCGGAGTCTTGCTCTGGCTCATCAACAACTACATTCCCATGGATGGTAAGATCAAAAAGATCCTCAACCTCGTGGTGGTGGTCGTGGTGGTCCTGTGGCTGCTCAATGTGTTTGGCGTGTGGGACCAACTCCGCAACCTTCGGACCTCCATTCAAGCGCCGACCTTGGCCGGGCTCACCTGCGGTGTCGGCACCCCATCTGAAGCAACCCTGTGAAGCGGATTTGAAAATTAACTCGCCCACCGGCAGCCGAAACCACACTACACCGAAGACACTGGCCGACCGGCACGGCGACCAGGCAGACTGAGTCAAGCATTCCAGCACCCGAACATGAAGACACCGTTCGCTTACGGTAAAGCTGATTTCTTGACCGGCCTGGCGGTGGTGCTCCCGGCGGCGGTTTCCATCGGGATCGTCGTCTGGCTGTTTGGCACGGTGGCCAATTTCACAGACACTTTGCTGCTGTTCGTGCCCAGGGCCTGGACCCATGCGCGGAACGGCCTGGGGCCGATGCACCTTTACTGGAGCGTGATGGCCCTGGTGGTGGCGATCCTGTTGGTGGGACTGGTGGGCCGACTCGCCCGTTACTATTTGGGCAAGAAGTTGATTCAAGTCGTGGACATGGTCCTCATGCGTGTGCCCCTGCTCAATAGGATTTACAGCGCCCTGAAGCAAATCAACCACGCCTTCACTTCCAACCACGCCTAAACTCAATCGACTCCATGAACCAAGGGATAGAACCACCTCGCACCGGGATCGCCTGACCGGTTGACGAAAGAACCGCGATGACCAACACGCTCACAAACGGCGGAATTGTTTTAGTACCAGTTCGCTTGGAGTTCACGCATCCGACCGCCCGCACCGTTGGGGTCGCCGGAACGTTCCACGACTGGCGGTCAAAAACCAAGTCCATGGTTTCCCTGGGCAACGGTCGATGGCGGAAAGAAATGGTCTTGCCGCCCGGCACTTATGAATATTGCCTGGTCGTGGACGGCCAATGCCGACCTGATCCGCTGGCCAAGGAGACAGTGCCCGACCCGTTCGGGGGGATGAACTCACTGCTGAAAGTGGGCCGGGGTGCCCAATGCCGGCCTTCGCAAGATGATTGATCGACGGGAAGTTACCTGCCTCAATCTGGATCCAAAATCTCCGACTCCTTTGGCTCAGGCAGGTAGGGTTATACCCCATAGCGCCCGTCGGAGGTTCCATATTAAAGTTGGTGCCATGAGAACCAGCAGGCTCATCCAAGATGGCGAGTCAGCCGGAAGGCAACCTCCGGTTTTGCCGCAGGACTCCAACTGCACCCGAGTTGAAATCCGTTGGTGCGAGAGTGAAACCCAAGCGATTGATTTCCGTCCGGTGACCTTGGACATGCCGTCTCGCAGTAAGAATAGTGGGCGTCGCTGTTCCTGGCGAATTCCATCAACCCCATGGAAGCAAAGAAGTCGCATCGAATGAAAGAACTGCGCGAAAACGCCCCACCGAAAGCAGCGAAGCAAGCGATGAAGCCACTCCGTAATAATAGTCGAGGTGCCGTAGCAGTTGCCGGCCCCACGCAAATCCCGGCGCCTCCATCTGCGCGCATCCTGGTGGTCGAGGACAACGTGGAAATCCGCCAACTCAGCACGCAAATACTCATGCGCTCCGGCGGCTACCAAGTGGACGCCGCCGGGGACGGGGCCGCAGGTTGGGAGGCACTCCAGGCGAGCAATTTCGACCTTCTGATTACCGACCACAACATGCCGAAATTGACCGGCGTGGAGCTGGTTAAAAAAGTGCGTTCCGCGCGCATGGCCCTACCGGTCATCCTGGCGACCGGCACGTTGCCCGAGGAGGAGTTGGCGCGGCACCCGTGGCTCCAGCTTGCCGCCACCCTGTTCAAGCCCTTCTCCCCTCACCAATTGTTGGCCACGGTGCAAGCGGTCCTCGGCGTGGACGAGCGTAGTGCTCGCGTCGCCCCTGAGCATTGCTTCCCGATGTTTGCCGCCCCATTCAGGCAGCCCTTGCCGTACCCTCAATCCGACCACCATGACCAAAGCACTCCCCACATTTAAAGCGAAAACAAAACCGAAAACAGAAACAAAATGAAAGCAATCCATACGTTCGCGCTGATCGTTGTCGGCGCCGGGTTAGGCACCAGCACACCGCTGGGCGCTTCCGAAATCGACGACCGCATTGAGTCGTCCTTCAACCAGTCCTACGCGTACCGCACTCACCTTAAAGATGACGCCATCAAGACCGTGTCCCGGAATGGAATGGTCACGTTGACCGGGCAGGTCAACGAAGCCAGCCACAAGTCCCTGGCCCAGGAAGTCGCGACCGGCTTGCCGGGGGTCCAGCGGGTGGACAATCGGCTGGAAGTCAAACTGGAGGGCACGGAGAAATCGGATACGTGGATCCGCGCGAAAGTGCGCAGCGTCCTGGCGTTGCATCGCAACGTGAGCGGCAGTCACACGCAAGTGGATATCCGAGATGGCGTGATCACCCTGCGCGGCGCCGCCACGAGCGAGGCGCAAAAGGAGTTGGCCGCCGAATATGCCGAAGACGTCCAAGGGGTTTTGCGGGTGACGAATGTAATGACGGTGGTCCGGCCCCCGGCCCCGGCGAACGAAACGGTGGTTGAGCCCGTTGATGACGCCTCCATCACCGCTCAGGTCAAGGTGGTCTTGCAATTGCATCGTTCCACCAGTTCCGTCCGCACCCAGGTCGGAACGACCAATGGCGTCGTCACGGTTAGCGGCCTGGCCAAGAATCGGGCGGAGAAGACGCTGGTCACAAAACTCGCCACCGACATCAGCGGGGTGAAGCGCGTCGTTAACAACATGACCCTGGCGCCGGCGGTGTCGGAACGAGGCATCCGACCGGTCCGGCCCGGGATCCTGCGAGTGGTGAGCACGACCGACTAGGTTTACGGACGCGGGTCGTTCCTGTTCCCGAAACAGATGGGGTGAACACCCCATAGCGCCGGCACGCTTTTCAGGTGACGTTCTCCGGTCATGAATAGCAGACGACTCATCCAAAATGGAAAGTCCGACCGCGCACCACTGCGGCGGGCGGATCGGCTGAACCCATTCAGATCGTGAAAGGAAAATATGTTAGGAACTATCTTGGTGATTTTGCTCGTTCTCATGTTGCTCGGCGCCCTCCCGACCTGGCCCCACAGCCGGCGTTGGGGGTATTACCCGAGCGGCGGACTGGGCCTGGTGCTGGCCATTCTGGTTGTCTTGCTCTTGCTGGGCAGACTCTGAGCCAGAGAGGTACGAATTCGAACGCGCCGTGGGCCATCCGCCCGCCCGGTCGGGTGAAGACCAACCAATCACCGCAGCAAGAGAAAGCCCATCCAAAATGACACCATTGCTCCGCCGAGTGCTTCACGTTGGGGTGATCGTAACGACGGTCGTTCAACGAATCTGGGAAAGCATCTTAAGGCTCTTACCTTCCCAAGCGCCGGTGACCCGGCGAACCACGGAAAGACTCGCTGCGCTCAAGCGCAAAGAGATGGAATTGGAACGGCTCGATCGCCTGAGAAATCCCCGCGACTATCAAGGAAGGTGAGGCTCCTGCCTGCGTCGCGCCGCAATTCCACCCCGACGTTCCTCAAGGTTCTGTTGCTGAACTTTCCCTCCCGCAGTCGTCTGTGTTGTGCGCACAGATAGGCCGATTATTGGCCCGCTAAACAACCAAACTGATCAACGTCCGGAATGTGCCGGGCTGCCTGTTCGATCTCGAACCGCCCCGCCTGTGCTGCTGGAGAAGAGGGGCGCCGGTGCCCATCCATTCAGCTTCAGCCCGGTAGCGCAGAGTTGCACTCTGCGGGCCGCTGCGTCAATCCCCGCGGGCTCCGAAGTTGCGTACAGCTTGCCGAATACAATTCGGCGATACAGCAGATTGAAAATCTGCGCTACGGCAAAATGTAGTCCATCCTTCCGTCTCATCAGTATGCGGAAGTAGTCCCTCGGGCATGCTGGCAATACTTCTCTATTCCAGGAATACCATTGCCAGCACCCATTGGCTTACTTCTTTTCCGTGTCCGCTTTGGCTTTTTCGAGTGCCGCCTGGGCGTCCGCTTTCTTTTTATCAGCATCCAGTTGGGCCTGGTCAGCGACCTTCTTGGCTTCGATCTTTGCTTTTTCAAGCGCCGCATCCGCATCCGCCTGTTGTTTGTTAGCTTTCGCGGCGGCGTCCACTGCTTCCTTTTGAGTGTCGATCGTGTTTTGGGTGGCATCGGCATTGTTGTCGATGGCCGTCTTCGGTTTGTCGCAGCCCATGAGGACACAGGCGGCAACGATTCCCAGTATTATTGGTTTCATAATTTTCGGTTTTGGTTGTTGACGGCGCTTATTCGCGGTCAGCGTTTTTCAAGCGCGCAGTCGTATTCTGCGCCAATTCGGGAATGGGCGCTATGGGGTAAATACCCCATGGCTGTGGGGCAGCCCGAACGAACGCAACCGCCGGAGGATCCCGGGTCCAACCCGGTCCCACCCCGTTGAAGCGAAGTTGGCCCGGGCAGTTCCAAGGGGGCCGTAACAAAACCCAGGAATGCCCGCGCCGGAAAGCAGCCCCGCCCTGATCACTCCTGGCCGAATCCCTCCCCAATGGCACGGTAGGGTTATACCCCATAGCCAAGCGCCAGCCCACCGTCTAGCGTGATACCCGCGATAAAAAGCAAAGTAACAAATTACTATGAAACATCACAATAACCCTGACCCCGCCAAGAGCGCCGGGCGTCAATTGGAGCCGGTTTGCTTCGAATTCACGCATCCCACAGCTACCACCGTTTGTGTGGCCGGGACGTTCAACGACTGGCAGCCCGAAGCCAAGCCGATGCATCCCGTGGGCGAGGGGCGCTGGCTTAAAGAGACGGTCTTGCCGGCCGGCACCTATGAATACTGCCTGGTGGTGGACGGCCATTGGATCCCCGATCCGCGGGCCAAGGAAACGACGCCGAATCCGTTCGGAGGGAGGAACTCGCTGCTGACGGTGCCCAAGTCGCTGGAAGCAACCCATCTCGTCGACGCGGAACATTTGCCATTGAAGAACGCCAACAAACCGAAAACACAGATATTATGAGCAAACAAACAAAAGCAATCAGCAACGACCTGGGCCAACTGGCCGACGACGCGCGCGCCTTGATGGTCGCCACCGCCGGCGTGGCTGACGAAAAAGTC
>CAWBHS010000043.1:0-65255 GCA_963788655.1 uncultured Verrucomicrobiae bacterium
TTTTGTTTCCTGCAGCCTCTTGGTTCGGTTGGTCTTGCTTCCACATTCACGTGGCGGAAGACCGCAGCGATCAGGACTACTCGGTTAAGAAGCATCGCATGCGGGTGGTGGAGAGGTTGAACAAGTTCGGTATCCTCGGGCCCCGTAGCATCGCCGCACATTGCGTGCACGTGAATCGCCGGGAGATGGACTTGCTGGCGGAGACGCAAACCGCGGTGGTCCATAATCCCCAATCCAACATGAACAACGCCGTCGGCGTGGCGGATGTCGTCGGCATGATCAAGACGAGGGAGTGCTGGTGGGGCTCGGGACAGACGCGATGACGACCAACATGCTGGAAGAATTGCGCGTTGCCCTGTGGGCCCAGCATCTGTCCGCCCGGAATCCCTCCGTGGGATTCGGCGAGGTGGTCACGGCGCTCTTCGTTAACAACCCCATCATCGCCGGCCGATGTTTGGCCTGCCTCTGGGCGAACTGCGCGAGGGGTGTGTGGGAGACGTGGTCGTCATTGACTACGATCCCCCCACACCGCTGGACGCCGGCAACAGCTTCGGTCACATCGTCTTTGGAATGTCCCAGGCCGCTGTGGATACGACCATCGTCGGCGGCCGGGTGTTGATGGAGAACAAGCGCCTGACCCTGGACCTGGATGAAGCCCGCATCAACGCCCGCGCGCGCGAATTCGCGAAGAAGCTATGGAAACGACTCTAACCGGGAAAAAATATGAACACCACCTACCAAGCCATTCAGAAACGCGCCAAGGCGCTGGAAAAAGAGACCGTCCGCTTCCTGGCGGACATCGATCCGCACCCCATCCTTTTCCTCGAAGGAGAAGAAGGTCATTGCCGTCATCAGGAAGGAAATGAAGAAGGTCGGCTTCGACGAGATCCGCGTTGACGGCTTGGGCAACATCATCGGGCGGATCGGCAACGGACGCGCGTGATCGCCTTCGACGCCCAATGGACACCGTCTATCCCGGCGACCTCGAGCAGTGGGACTTCGACCCGTTCAAGCCGAGCGTCAAGGACGGCAAGATCTGGGGCCGCGGCACGGTGGACCAGAAGGGCGGCATGGCCGCGATGGTCTATGCGGCGAAGATCATCAAGGAGCTGGCGCTCAACGACCAGTTCACCATCTATTTCACCGGCACGGTCATGGAGGAGGACTGCGACGGCCTCTGCTGGCAGTACCTGCTCAATGAGGAGAAGCTCAAGCCGGAGTTCGTCGTCATCACCGAGCCGACCAACCTGAACATCTACCGCGGCCATCGCGGCCGGATGGAGATTCGCGTCGAGGTCAAAGGGCGGAGCTGCCACGGCTCGGCGCCCGAGCGCGGGGACAACGCCATCTACAAGATCGCCCGCATCGCGCTGGAGATCGAGAAGCTAAACGAGCGGCTTGCGCGACGATCCGTTCCTGGGCAAAGGCACCGTCACCGTCAGCGAGGTGCGCTCCTCGTCGCCGTCGCTCTGCGCGGTGGCCGACGGGGCCGGCATTCATCTCGACCGCCGGCTGACCGCTGGCGAGACAAAGGCGAGCGCCCTGACCGAGGTGCGGGACGCGGCGAAGCGGGCCGGGCTATCCCGACGCGAAGGTTTACGTGCTCAACTACGCCGAGGCGGCCTACACCGGCAAGGTGTATCCCACGGAGAAGTATTACCCAACCTGGGTATTGGAAGCAGAAGTCGCCCTACCTAAAAGACGCCGTGGCGGCTTACAAGGGCGTGCTGGGCAAAGACCCACTGGTGGACAAATGGACGTTCAGCACGAACGGCATCGCAATCGCGGGCATGGAAGGCATCCCTGCCTCGGCCTCGGCCCGGGCAATGAAGTCTATGCCCACGCCCCGAACGAAGCGTGCCCGGTGCATCATCTCAGCGCCGCGGCTGCCTTCTACGCCGCATTGGTGGCAAGCCTTAATGGAAAGGTTCATGACCCCATTCCTCTATTACTGCACCACCTGCGGGAAGCGTATCGGCGCGACGAGGTGCGTTACCTCTGCCCAACCTGCGCGCCGATTACCGGCCCGGCATGCCGCTCCTCGGTGTGCTCTCCGTCCAATTTGACTACGCAGCCATCAGGCGGCAATTCCGAAAGCAAAGCCCGGACTGGAGTCTCTTCTCCGCGGTTGAGCCGAAGCACTATCCGCCCTTCCCGGCGGGCAACACGCCATTCTTCCCGGTGGCTGCCCTGGGCAAAGCGCTCGGCTTCGACAATGTCTGGCTCAAGAATGACGGCCTGAACCCCAGCGCCTCGCTCAAAGACCGCGCTTCGTTCCTCGTCGTGGCCGAGGCCAACCGGCTCAAGGAGCCCTCCATCGTCACCGCCTCGACCGGTAATGCCGCCAGCGCCCTGGCGGCCGTCTGCGCCGCCGCGGGCAAGCAGGCGATCATCTTCGTCCCGGCAACCGCGCCCAAGGCCAAGCTCGTGCAGATGGTGCTCTATGGCGCGCACGATGATTCCCGTGCGCGGCACCTACGACGATGCATTCCGGCTATCCCTCGAATACACCGCGCGCAAGGGCGGCCTCAACCGCAACACCGCCTACCATCCCCTGACCATCGAAGGGAAGAAGACCGTCGGCCTGGAAATCTACCAGCAGAACGGGTTGAAGGCGCCGGATGCGATCGTCGTGCCCGTCGGCGACGGCGTGATCATCAGCGGCGTGCACAAAGCTTTCCACGACCTGAAAGCGGCAGGGTTGATCTCCAAACTGCCGCGGCTGGTCTGCGTCCAGGCGGAGCGCTCCGCCGCCATCCATCATTACCTGCGCACCGGCAAGTATCAGAATGCCCGGCGCCCCGCCACCATCGCCGACTCGATTTCCGTCTCGACCCCTTCGAACGCGCACATGGCCCGGCGAGCAGTCATGGAAAGCCGGGGATTCTCCATCACCGTCTCCGACAGAGAGATACTGCGTGGTCAGAGACTGCTCGCGGAAAAGACGGGCGTGTTCGCGGAACCGGCGGCGGCCGCAACCGTGGCGGCTTTGCGGAAGCTGCAAGGGTCGAACTTGCTGGGCCGCAAAGAACAGATCGTGCTCCTCATCACCGGCCACGGTCTCAAGGACGTTGACGCCGCCCTGAACAGCATCCGCATTCCGCCCTCGATCGAGCCAACCTTGGAAGCACTGGATTCCTTACGTGCCTGCGCCCGACAATAGTCACCAGATTACTTATGAACAGAAGAACCAAACGATCGTATTGGCCAGCCCTCGTGGGCCTGGCCGGTTCCCTCGCCTTTACTGCGGCGACCGCCCCTGTGCCGAACCAGAACTGGCCCGAGTGGCGCGGCCCGCTCCAGAATGGCGTTGCGCCCGACGCCAACCCTCCCACCACCTGGAGCGAGACCAGCAACGTCAAATGGAAGGCAAAGCTGCCCGGCAGCGGCTACGCCACCCCCATTATCTGGGAGGATCGGGTCTTCATCCAGACTGCGATTCCGACGGGCAAGAAGATCGAGGCGAAGGCCGCCGAGACGGGCGAGCAGCCGCCTCGCAAGGACAACAGCCCCGGCGGCAGAAAGGGCCGGGGCGGCTTCGGCGGCGGCGCCAAGCCGACGGAAGTCTATCAATTCGCCGTGCTCTGCCTGGACCGTCAGACCGGCAAAGTGCTTTGGCAGCGGGTCGCCCGCGAGGAGGTCCCGCACGAGGGCTATCGCCAGGGCGAGGGCAGCTTCGCCTCGTCTTCGGGCCTTACCGACGGCAAACACTACTACGCCTACTTCGGCTCGCGCGGCATCCATTGCTATGCTCTCGACGGCAAACCGCTCTGGAGCCAGGACCTGGGCAAGATGCGCATGGCCATGAGCTTTGGCGAGGGCAACTCGCCCGCGATTTACCGCGACACCCTCATCATCAATCGGGACAACGAGGATGACTCGTTCATCGTCGCGCTGGACAAGAACAACGGCAAGACGCTCTGGAAGATGCCACGCGAGGAAGGCACCTCGTGGTCCACCCCGCTGATCATCGAGCGCGACGGCAAAGCTCAGGCGGTGGTCGCCGCGACCACCAAGATCCGCAGCTACGACGTGGCCTCCGGTGAAGTGCTCTGGGAATGCGGCGGGCTGACTCGCAACGTAATCCCGTCCCCGGTCGCCGACGCCAACACGGTCTATTGCATGAGCGGCTTTCGGGGCAACGCCTTGCTGGCCATCCGCCTCGGCCGCACCGGTGACCTTACCGGCACCGACGCCATCGCCTGGACCCACAACAAGAGCACCCCGTATGTGCCCTCGCCGTTGCTCTACGACGGCAAGCTCTACTTCTTCGCGAACAACAATGGGGTGCTCACCTGCCTGGACACCAAGGCCGGGACTCCCCTGTTCGAGGCGCAGAAGCTAGACGACCTGTCGGGCGTCTATGCCTCGCCGCTCGGCGCCGCCGGGAGAGTCTATCTTGTGGGCCGAAACGGCGCTGTCGTTGTGCTCAAGCAGTCCGACAAGCTCGAAGTCCTGGCCGTCAACCGCCTCGAAGAGAAGTTCGACGCCTCGCCCGCCGCTGTCGGCAAGGACCTCCTCCTGCGCGGACGCGAGCACCTCTATTGCCTGTCCGAGAAGTAGCTGCACGAGCCCACCGACCGGGTAGGGCCGGCAGTCCCCTGCGAGCCGCAGCGGTCAGCGCGGCCCCCGCCGCTCAACCGCTGCCAGCGGTTTGGAAACCGTCCGCGGTCTGAAGAGCAGGCGTGAACATCGCCGCCCTGAACTCCGTCAAACCCTTGTAACCTTGGCAACGGCTGGGGCGTCTATACGCGAGACCGGCTCTCTTCCGGTCGCCCACGCGCTGGCAGGCTGCGGGCGCCGGGCGCCAGCCTCCGCGACCGGGTGCAGATGGGGCGGCAGAAGGAGGGAGGGACCTTGAACCCACCTTGAAACGAGCTTGAAACTGGCTTGTTGCTACGGCTCCACCGGCGACCCGCACCACCCCACCTTGACCACCAGCCGACCCGGGTTATGGTGCACATGTATCTGCGCCCGCTGGCGGCAGGGTTCACCCCCGCCAATCCCGGGACGCAGGCTGTGAAGTTTATGTGTGCAGCAGAGTGTTTGCGAGTGCGGCCGGTTGACTGGCTCTTGGCCGGCAGCTTGATGGTTGCCACCTCGTTGGCCGCTCCGCCGCCCTCAGGCCCGCACAACGGCACTCCGACCAACCGGCCCACGCATTCCGTCAAGGGTGCGCCACGCGACCACGCTACCGGCACGAACGGCCTGGCCTTGCCGCCGCTGCCTCGACCCGCTCCGGCCCGCCGCGCGGACTTGGCTGCTGCCTTCGCCAAGACCGTGCCAATCTCGGTCGGCGATCTCAGGGCCATCGAGCGGCACATTAAAGCACTCGCAGCCCGTGTGTCGCCGGCGGTTGTGGCGGTCGAGATCGGCAGCGGCAGCGGCAGCGGAGTTGTCGTCTCCGCGGACGGCCTGGTGCTGACCGCCGGGCACGTCTGCGGGCGGCTGGGTCGCAGCGTGCGCTTCACCTTCCCGACTGGCAAGACCGCGCGGGGCAAGACGGTGGGCGTTGACTTCGAGAGCGACACCGGCTTCATGAAGATCACCGATCGGGGCTCGTGGCCTCATGCGGCCATGGGCGACCTGGAGCAGGCGCGCATCGGCGACTGGGTGCTCGCGCTGGGCCATCCCGGCGGCTTTGATCAGCGGCGGTCACTGGTCGTGCGATCCGGGCGCATCATCCAACTGGCGGACGACGCTCTCCAAACCGACTGCACCATCGCTCCGGGCGACTCCGGCGGACCGCTCTTCGACATGCATGGCCGCGTCATCGGCATCCACAGCGCCATCAGCTATTCGGTGTCGGATAACTTCCATGTTGCAATCACCGAGTTCTACCACACCTGGGAAGTGCTGGCGAAGGGGGCTGACTGGAGGTGATGGTCAGGGCTGCCTCCCGATAGCCATGAATCCGCGTTTCATCTCCAACCGCGCCGCGCCGGTCTTGGCGCTTGTGCTGCTCTGCCTGACACAGCATGCGGGGGCGCAGGATTACCGCATTTCTCCCGAGCTGCCGCGCGATCGCTACCGGAACGGGGAAGAGACCTTGCGCGCCTTCGCCCCGATCTCGGCCGCGACCCGGCACTCAATCGTGAAGCTCAATGTGGACGGCGCAACCGTCGCGCTGGGGGCCGTCATGGATGCCAATGGGCTGGCCCTGACCAAGGCCAGCGAGCTCAAGAAGGGCAAACTGACCTGCTGGCTCGCCACCGACAAGGAAGTGCCAGCGGAGGTGATTGCCATTGATGAAGACGAGGATGTGGCGCTCGTGCGCGTGCACGCCCGGGGCTTGAAGCCGATCGCGTGGGCTACGGACGCAGTTGCCGTGGGGCAATGGGCCATCACGCCCGGCATCGCCAACACCCCTCATGCCGTCGGCATCATCAGCGCCCTGCCCCGCCGGATACGCCCCGCGCGCGCCCTCATCGGAGTCCAGTTCGACTACGGCACTACCACGCCGAGAATTGACCAGATCCTTCCCGGTCTCGGCGCCGAGAAGGCCGGGCTGAAGCCTGGCGATTTGATCGTGGCCGTCAACGGCGCGGGGGTGACGAATCGCGAGCAGGTCGTCGAAACGCTGCGCGAGTTCCGCGAAGGTCAGAGTGTCAAGTTGCGCCTGCAACGCGCGGAGAAACCGTTTGAGGTGCAGATCCGCCTGATGGTGCCGCGGTCCGGCGAGCCGGGCTCGGAATTGTATTATCAGCGGGAGGCCGCCGCCTGAGTGGTGCAGTCAGCGAGCGGGCGGCAGGGTTTGAGCAGGCCATCGAGCACGACTCCGTCCTGCGCCCCTGGCTCTGCGGCGGCCCGCTGGTAAACCTCGAGGGCAAGGCCATCGGCCTGAACATCGCTCGCGCCAGCCGCGTGACCACCTACGCCCTGCCGGCCAGCCTAGTGCAGACGGTGTTTGATCACCTCAAATCCATCCCCAAAGCCCGCGCTGTCGGGAGACAAATAGCGTAACTTCCCGAGCCCGATCACACCAACGTTTCGAGCGCCGTGCGGACACGGCCCACAATGCCGGGCAACGCCTCCTGCAACGCCGGCGTCAGGGTCGTGCCGACCGTAAACGGGTCTTCCACTTCGATCGCGAGGATCTTCACCTGCTCCGGCATCGGCAGTCCCAACTGCCGGCCCAGCGCCAGCGTTTCGCTCACGCCCAGAAAGTGCGGCGTGCGGCCGGTCAGTTGCCTCAATGCACCCGGCATCGAGCTCATGAATAAAGCCCGGCTCCGCCCTGCCGTCTGGATCGAGTCCACGATGAGCACCGTGCGGTAGCCGGTGATGAAATCCAGCAGCGCCAGGCCCATCTCCGTCGTCTCGCGCAGGTCAATGGCCGGATCGCCGGCCAGCTCGCGCTGGAGTTCGTGGACAACGCGCAGGCCGATGGCATCGTCGGTGAGGATGTCGTTTCCCAGGCCGAGGAGAAGGACGCGCGCAGCCGGAGCGGGCGAAGTTTCGCGGCGCGGCGGTGGTTTCGAGCGCAGGGCCGGAGCATGGGCATAAAGCCGAAATCCGAAATCCGAAGCTGAGGCCGGTTCAGTCCTGCACGAGTTGCTGCACCAGGTCCCGCTGGCGGTCGTAGATGTTGACCTTCAGCGGCAGATGGCCGGGGAGCGAATGCGTGGCGCAGCCGAGGCAGGGGTCGTAGGCGCGGAAGGCCATCTCGACCTTGTTGAGCAGGCCGTCGGTGACCTTGCCGCCTTTGATCAGGCCCTTGGCGGCCTTCTCGACGCTCATGGCGATGCGGGCGGCGTTGTTCTGCGTGGCGACGATCAGGTTGGCCATCGTGATCAGGCCGCGCTCGTCGGTCTCGTAATGATGGAACAGCGTGCCGCGCGGCGCCTCGACCACGCCGATGCCGACCGTGGGCGTCGCGGTCGGAATGTTGCGGATGTCGGTGCTGGTGATCTCCGGATCGTTGACCAGTTCGCACCATGCGCTCGGCGGCCTGGATCATCTCGACCACGCGCGCCCAGTGGTTGGCCAGCGTGTGATGCACGGGCTTGCCGCCGAGCGTCTTGAAGAACTCCTCGTAGGCCTCCTGCGCCTTGGGCGTGGCCATGCCGTCGGCGGCGTTCAGGCGCGCCAGCGGAGCCACGGCGTAGATGCTGCTCTCCGGGCCTTCGTCGAAGCCATTCCAGCCGCGCGGCTTCAGGTAAGCAGAACTTCATGTAGCTCCACGGCTCGACATGCTCGGCCACGTAAGTCGCGATACTGCTGCGCCGGCGAACTTGCAGATTCCTTGCCGTCGCAGTCCACCACGCGCAGCTTGCCGTCGTAGAAGTTGACTTTGTTCTGCTCGTCCACCATGCCCATGTAATAGGTCCGGTGGGTGTAGGCGTCGCGAGGTGATCAGCTTCACGTAGTCGGGGTTCTTGAGCACGATGTCTTTGAACACCTGCGAGCGTGAACTGGGCGAACTCGACGCGCGTCCTTGGCCAGTTCCTTGAACTTCGGCAGGTCCTCCGGCCTTGAGCGCCTTGCTGACGCCGCCGGGCAGGCCGAGCACGGGATGGATCACCTTGCCGCCGAAGTAGGCGATCAGCTCGCGCAGGCGGCGGCGCATGGCGATGACCTTCTTGCCGACCTCGACGCCGACCTTGCCGATCACGCCGACGATGTTGCGCTCGCGCGGCGGGCGCTTCCGGGCCGACAATGAAGTCCGGTCCGCCCAGCACGAAGAAGTGCAGCGCGTGGTCCTCGAGCATGAAGGTGTTATAGACCAGCTCGCGAATCTTCCGCGCCGGCGAGCGTGGGCTCGACCTGGTAGAGGTCGTCCAGCGCCTTGGTCGCGGCCATGTGGTGCGCCGTGGGGCAGACGCCGCAGATGCGGCTGGTGATCTGCGGCATGTCCTCGGCCGGCCGGCCGAGGCTGAACACCTCGAAGCCGCGCAGCTCGGGCACTTGCATGTAGGCGCGCTCGACGTCGCCGCTGTCGTCGAGGAAGATGTCGATCTTGCCGTGGCCTTCCAGCCGGGTGATCGGGTCGATGGTGACACGCGGCGTGCGCTGCCGGCATCGTCCGCGTTGGCCTGGCAGGTTGAGCGCGGGTTCGGAAGTCTGGTTCGAGAGCTGTCGTCCATGAGCTGCTTGTTCGCGATGTTGCGAGCCATGCCTCATTGCAGTGTCGGTTACGTAGGATCGGGCAGGTCCACTTTGCGCCGCAGCAGGCTTTTGGCGAGGCCGTAGCGGTAGAACGTGCCGACCGGATCGGGGATGCCGGCCAGCACGCTGTTAATCTCCTGTCTCGTCTTTCGGCGCCGACATTGGCGCAGAGCGACGACAGGATCTTCAGCGCCCTGGTCGCGCACCCGCGAGGTCGGGCCCGAAGCAGCCGGTGCAGGGCATGTTGCCGCACGATGCAGGCCGCCTCGCAGCCGCCGCGCGTGGCCGGCCCCATGCACACGATGCCCTGGGCGAGGAAGCAGAGCTCCGGGTCGATCAGCGTCTGGTGCGGACGCTTGAATTCCGTGAAGCTGACGTTCGTGGGCTTGGTGGCCTTGCGCGGGCACTCGTCGCACAGCGCGATGTCCGGCGCGAGCACGCTGCCCTTGGGCGGCAGCTTGCCTTCGAGCAGCGCGCCATGGCCGCCTTGGTGATCTTCGGCGTCGGCGGGCAGCCGGGGATGTAATAGTCCACCTCCACCACCTGGTCGAGCGCGCGCACGACATTGCGAAGCTCCGGCAGCGTGACCGTCGTGGCCGTTGTCGCTGAACGTCAACTGCGGCCGGGTCTTCGGCTTCGTTCACCACCGTCGGCGTCGTCTTCATAGACGAACGCAGAATCTGCTCGCGCGAGAACTGGTTGGCCAGACCGGGAATGCCGCCGAGATGCGCGCACGCGCCGTAGGCGATGATGAACTGGCTCTTGCGGCGCAGCAGATGCGCCATCTCCTCCTGTTCGCTGGTGCGGATGGCGCCGTTGAGCAGCGTGGCGACGATGGACTTGTCCGGCATCGCCTCGATGTCCTTGCTTCTTGAAGTCCATGGCCACCGGCCAGAGGACGATGTCCACCGCCTCCACGACGCCGAGGATGTCCTCGGCCAGGTCCACGACCGCTTCCTCGCAGCCGCCGCACGAGGCGCACCAGTAGAAGGCAACTTTGGTTTAGGCATGAGCAGTCTACCATCGTGCTGGTCGGCTCTCGTGTTCGGCGCAGCCGCAGCCGCTGGCGTGCTCTTCGCGGCGACCTGTTCGGCGAAATGCTCCATCTCCCGGTCCCAATCGGCGAAGCGTTCTGCGGCAGGCCCAGCGGGCCGAGCGCGTTTGACCTGCTCGACCATCTCGTTGATGACGCGTCTTCACCTTCTCGCCTTCGGCGGCGGAGATCCATTCCAGCCGCAGGCGCTCCGGTCCTCGATGCCCATGTCGCGAGCAAGCGCTTGAGCATCTGAAACCGGCGCAGGCATCTTGTAGTTGCCCTCGACGTAGTGGCAGTCGCCGGGTGGCAGCCGCCGATCAGCACGCCGTCGGCGCCCTTGCGCCAGCGCGTCCAGCATGAACTGCGGATCCACCCGGCCGGAGCACATCAGCCGGATGACGCGCGACGTTGGGCGCGTACTTAGCCGCGACACGCCCGCGAGGTCCGCGGCCGTGTAGGTGCACCAGTTGCAGAAGAAGGCCACGATGCGCGGTTGCCAGTGTGGCTCAGACATAAGCCAAGCACTCCTTCGATCTCGCTGAAGATCTCTTCGTCCTCGAACAGGTTCTGTACGATCGAGCCGGTCGGGCACGACGCCACGCAGGTGCCGCAGCCTTTGCACAGGGCCTCGTTGATGATCGGCCTTCTGCTTCGCTCTCGTCGAACGTGATGGCGGTGTAGGGACACAGCGGGATGCACGATTTGCAGCCGGAGCAATCGTCTTCGACGATGTAGGCCGTGTTCGGCTCCTGCTCGATGTAGCCCTTGTCGATCAGCGCCAGCGCCTCCGCGGCGGCCGCGCCGGCCTGCGCGATGCTGTCGGGAATGTCCTTCGGCCCCTGGCAGCAGCCGGCGATGAAGATGCCGTCGGTGAAGGTGCTGACCGGCGCGAGCTTCGGATGCCGCTCCAGGAACCAGCCTTCGCGAGCCGCAGCTCATGTTGAACATCCGCCGCACGTCCTGCGCGTCCGCCTGCGGCTCCATGCCCGATCGCCAGCACGACCATGTCCACCGGAATGCGGCGCACGAAGCCGGCCAGCGTGTCCTCGACGCGGATGACCAGCTTGCCCTCCTCCTCCGGCGTCGAGCGCCCAATCGGTCACCTCGGCCACGCGGCCGCGGATCGAACTGGACGCCTTCCTTCAGCGACTTGTCGTAGAACTCCTCGCAGCCTTTGCCCGGCGTCGCGGATGTCGATGTAGAAGTTGTACACATCGGCGTCGGTGTGCTCGCTGGATGAGGTGGGCGAGCTTCAGCGAGTAGCATGCAGCAGACGCGCGAACACCAGCGGTTGGTGTTTTCGTCGCGCGAGCCGACGCAGAGGACGATAGCCGACCGACTTCGGGCTGCTGCCCGTCGCGCAGCACAATCTCGCCCGCCGTCGGGCCGGAAGCGTTCACCAGCCGTTCGAGTTCCAGCGAGGTGAAGACGTTCGGATAACGCCGTAGCCGTATTGCGGCATGCGGCTGGCGTCGAAGAGTCTGAAGCCCGGTGGCCACGATGATCGTTGCCCACCTTGATTTCCTCGAGCTCCTCCTTCTGCGTGAAGTCGATCGCGTGGCGGTCGGCGCAGGCCTCGACGCAGGTCTTGCTTGCACTTGCCGGTCTTCGACCGCTTGAATGCAGGCAGCTCCGGATCAATCACCACGACCTGCGGCACGGCCTGCGGGAACGGGATGTAGATCGGTTTGCGCTTGCCCAGGCCCACGTTGAATTCGTCCGGGAACTTCGGCTCCTTGAACACACACGCCTCGATGCATTCCTGGCAGCCGACGCACAGGTCCTCGTTGATGTAGCGCGGCTTGCGCTTCACGGTGACCGTGAAGTTGCCCACGTAGCCGTCCACCTTCGCCACTTCCGAGTAGGTCCACAGCGTGATGTTGGGTGCGAGCGCGACGGCGGACATCTTGGGCGTGAGGATGCAGGCGGCGCAGTCCAGCGTGGGGAAGGTCTTGTCGAATTGCGCCATGTGCCCGCCGATGGTCGGCTCGCGCTCGACCAGGAAAACCTTCTTGCCCGGCGTTGGCCAGCGTCAGCGCGGCGTGAATGCCCGCAGATGCCGCCGCCCACCACGAGCACGTCCGGATTGATGTCCGACACGCTTCGCGTCTCGAGCGCCTTGTGGTGCGGCACCCGCCGGATCGCCGCGTGCGCCAGGGCCTTGGCCTTGTCGCGTGGCCTCCGCGCGGTCCGTGTGCACCCACGAGTCGTGCTCGCGGATGTTCACCATCTGGAAGTAGAACGGATTCAGTCCCGCCGGCCTCGGCGGCGTTGCGGAACGTGTGCTCGTGCAGCAGCGGCGAGCAGGAGCGACCACCACGCGGTTCAGCTTGTGCTCGCGGATGTCCTGCTGGATCAGCTCCTGGCCCGGATCGGAGCACATGTACTTGTAGTCGCGCGACACGACCACGCCGGGCAGCTTCGCCGACGTACTCGGCCACCGCCGGGCAATCCACCATCGCCGGCGATGTTGCTGCCGCAGTGGCAGACGTAGAAGCCGATGCGAATGGGTTCGTGTTTCTTGGGTAGAATCGGTTTCATAAATCTTCTCAGTCCAGGGATTCGGCGAGCAGTTCCACCACATCCCGCACCACCATGGGTTTGTCGTGCGGAATGACTTTCAACGCGTCTTCAAACCGCGAGACTTCGTAAGGGCAACTCACCGCCAGGACGTCCGCGCCGGTAGCAATCGCCTCCTTCACCCGTCGCTCCGACAACCGTTCCATCCCCTTCTGTTTGTAGTAGGTGTCCAGCCACATGCCCCCTCCGCCGCCACCGCAGCAGATCGAATTAACCCGGTTGTGCTCCATCTCCACGAGCTTCACGCCTGGAATGGCCTGCAGCAGCGCGCGCGGCTCGTCGTAGGCCTGCATCGCGCGCCCTAAGCAACAAGGGTCGTGAAAGGTGACCGTTAGGTTCAGCGGTTTCTTGAGCCTGGGCTTCAACTGTTCCAAATGGCGGGCGAAGAACTGGGTCGTATGTTCAGCCGGCTGGGTCATACCGTACATCGGGTAGCGGAAATGAAACGCATTGTAGGCGTGGGCATCGCCCGTCACCAGGCGCCGAAACTTGTACTTCTTGAAAAGCTTGACGTTGTATTCGGCCAGGGACTCAAACAGTCCGGACTCCCAGGTCATCTGCCCGCAATCCCCGGCGCACTTCTCTTCATTGCCCAGGATGGCAAAATCCACGCCCAGCGCGTTGAACAGCTTGGCCGTCGCCCGGCTGTTGTCCTGGCCCCGCGCATAGAAAGAGGTGTAACACTCGACAAACCACAACACATCCACCTCTCGCTTCACCTCTGCCATGACTGGGATCTCGTACCGGCCGTCGTGGTCCAGGCGGCTCGCTTGCGCGGCGACTCCCCCATCGGGTTGCCGTAGCGGTGCATGTTCTCCAGCGACTTCTGGAATTCCGCCGGTATCTCGGTACCGAGTCACCAGCACTTGTTCCTTGACCAGCGGCAGCAGCACGTCAGTCAGCCGGATGCCCCGTGGGCACTTCGCCGTGCAGGCATAGCAGGCCACACACCGCAGCAGGCTGTCCGACTTTATCACCTCATCAATGAACCCGCGTCGCAGCATGTTGATCACCAGCCGCGGCGAGAAGTCCATGTGCTCCCCGTAGGGACAGGTGCCGCCGCACGTGCCGCATTGGATGCACGTCATCATCCGCCTGCCGGCAGGCGTCTGGAATAGCGTCTCCAACGTCGTCGTTCGGTCAACAACTCCAGGCTCTAACAAAGCAACCATTTGATTCCTTTCGGGCTTCAACTTACGGGCTTCGGGCTTCCCTCAGTCTTAGGATTCTGGACTTCGGATTTCACCTCGCCCAGGGCTTCCGCCACCAGTTCCGCGAGATCCTTCACAGCAATCTTGTCTTCCTGGCCGGTGGTTTTGACGGCGTCACGGAACATGGCAATGTCCTTCGGGCAGGCCACTACGAAGGTTTTTACGCCTTCCAGCGCGACCGCTTCACGGATGCGGTTCTCGGCCGGCCGTTCGGCGATCTTGTCGGTGTCCTCCATCCAGATGCGGCCGCCGCCTGCTCCGCAGCAATAGCTCCGGTCGCGGCAGCGCGGCATTTCCACCACCTCCAGGCCCAGCGCCTGCAACACCCGCCGCGGCGCATCATATACCCCGTTGTAACGGCCCAGGTAGCACGGGTCGTGGTAGGTTACGCGACCGCTGAGTTTGTTGGTCAGCGGCAGCTTCCCGGCCTGCACGAGCCCATCGAGCACCTCGGTGTAATGCCGCACCTCCGGCCGGTTGCCGTTCCACGGATATTCGTTCTTGAGCGTGTGATACGTGTGCGGGTCGGTGGTAACGATCTTCTGGTACTTCGCCTTGCCGAGGGCCTGGAGATTTTTGTCCCGCAGCATCTCGTACAACCCTTCCTCGCCAATGCGGCGCACATCGTTGCCTGCGTTGCGCTCCCCCTCGTAGAGCAACCCGAAGTCCACGCCGGCCCGCGCGAAGACATTGGCAGTCTTCCTGGTAATATCCTCACAGCGCGGATCGTAGCTCGCATAATCGCCCACGAACCAGACATACTCGACGGGTTCCTTGCGGGCGTCCTTGATCTTCAAGCCCGAGGTCTGGGTCCATTTCGCCCGCATCCGGTCGGACTTGCCGAAGGAGTTGCCGTAGCGCTGCAGGTTGCCTAGCATGTCCTGCACCGTGCGCTCGACCTGCCCCTGGCTGACCAGGTGACGGCGGAGGGCGACAATGAGCGGCACTTGCTCGTTCCAAACGGCACAGCGGTTCATACACGCCATACAGGTGGTGCAGGCCCAGATTTCCTTCTCGCTGATGACGTCACCGATGAGCTTGGGCGCGCCATTGCCGTTCTTGTGCTTGAGCCCCAGATGGACCATGTGCTCCTTGATCTTGTGGATGATCTGCTGCGGCTCGATGGGTACCCGGAAGCGGTGGCGGGGCAGGACCGGTCACACCGCCCGCACTCGGCGCAGGAGAAACCGCTCAACAACTGTTTCCAGGTCAGTTCCTCCCAGCGGGAGGCGCCGGCGGTCAGGTCTTCCTTGGCGCCGACCACGCCCAGGTCGCCCACCGGGCGCGTGGCGCTTTGACTGAAGAACACGTTGAAGGGCGCGGCCAGCAGATGCAGGTGTTTCGAGTAGGGCAGATACACCAGGAAGAACAGCACCACAATCATGTGCGACCACCACATGGCGTTAGACAGAGAGCGGGCAGTTTCCGGCGGTGTTGCAGCAAAGGCCTTGGACAGAAGGCTGCCAAACGGCGCCCAGGCGGTGACCTGTTCACCCTCGCCGACGATCCGGAAGGCCGAACCGAACAGCGTGGTCAACATCAACAAGCCGATGAGCAGTAGAATGAGATTCGCGTCCAGGCTCAGGTGCAGATACTTCGGCGGATAGAAAAGCCTCCTGGCCAGGGCGGCGCCGAGCGCGATCAGAACCACCACCGAGAAGACTTCCAGGAACAGGCCGACAGGCTTGACGTGGTCGGGGTAGGGAATCGGCAGGAAGGGGAACAACCCGCGCACGAGCGCCCAGTTGAAGCAGGCGGCGTAAATGACGAAGCCCCAAAAGGTGAGGAAGTGGGAGAGACCGATGCTTCGCTCGTTAAAGATGCGCGGCTGCAACAACACGTGTTTGATGAGGTGTTGGAAGCGCCGGCCCAAATGGTCGAAGCGGTCTTCATAACGTCCCTGCCGCAACAATCCGATAAGCTGCCAGGTCCGATAGCCAAAGACGCCAAAGGCGATGGCGCTCAACACCCACAGCACCGGCAGGCCGGGCAGCCCGAAGATGGAAACGTTAACCGGATTCATAGCGTCTCATCCCTTCCGTGCTTTGATCTTATCAGTCAGGGCGGGCAGCAATTCCAGAGCGTCGCCCACCACCCCGTAATGCGCCCCATCGAAGATGGGGGCTTTCGGATCGGTGTTGACCGCGACGATGCACTGCGAGTTCTGCATCCCCTCCCAGTGCTCCGGCGCTCCGCTGATGCCGAAGGCCAGATAAACCCGCGGTTTCACGTTCATGCCGGACTTGCCGACCTGGCGGCTTAACGGCAGCCAGCTCTGGTCGATCACCGGCCGCGACGCGCACACCGCGCCGCCCAGGACCTGCGCGAGGTCTTCGGCCAGTTGCACGTTGTCCTGGGTCTGAATCCCGCGCCCCACGCCCACCAGGATGTTCTGTTTCGTGATGTCCACATCTCCGGTTTCCGGCTCCAGATACTGCTTGAAGGTCACCTTTGGCGCTTCCACGGGCACGTCCACCTTTTCCACCGCCGGCGTCTTGTCACTCTTGCCGGCGTCCGGCGAAAACGCCCCCGGGTAGATGCTGATGATGCCGCGGCCGTCCGCCAGCTTCACGTCGGACAGGATCTTGCCGCCAAACAACTGGCTCGTGCACACCACCGCCCCGCCGTCGGCCTTCGCGCCGCGGCAGAAATTCACCAGTGGCAGACCGCTCTTTGCGGCGAGCACCGAGCCGATGCCCAGCGAGACGTTAGTGCAGCCCAGCAGCAGCAAGCCCGCCTGTGTCTGGTCCATCAGCCCCTTCAGGGCGGCTCGCCAGGGTCCCGGCCGGCGCCAGGTTCAGTTGCGGGTTGTCCACCACGAAGACCTTGTCCGCCGCGCCCAGCTTGTCCGCGAGTGGTGCGGCCTCGCTGCCGAGCAGCGCGGCATAGAGCGGCGCGCCGGTCGCGCCCGCAAGCGCGCGCCCCGCGCCCAGCATTTCGTAAGTGATGTCGGAGACCTGCCCCCGAAGCTGCTCCGCCAGAATCAGAATTGCGTTTGCCATATTGTCTGTCTCCTTAGATCACACCGTTCTTTGCCAGCACTTCCACGACCTTGTCCGCCACCTCCTCCGGAGCGCCTTCGAACATCTCCGCGCGCCCGCCTGCCTCTGGTTTGTACATCCGCTCGATGTCAAGCTGGACCGGCCGTTCAGGCGGCGTCACCGCCGCCTCCTCGATCTTGGCGGACTTCATCGCGGCCCGCACCTTGGCCACCGGCACATAGCGTGGCGGTTTCTCCGCCGACTGAATCCCCAGCACCGCCGGCAGCGTCACCTCGAACTCGCCGCGCAGTCCGCCGGCGAATTCCTTTAGCACGGTCACCTTGCCGTCTGCCGGCTGCACGCCGCAAACCACCCCGACATAGGGCAGGTTCAAAGCTGCGGCAAGCAATGGCGCGGCCTCGCCTTCCAGGTCGTCAATCGCCTGGGAGCCGGGCAGTATCAGCGTGTCGGGCGTGATTGCGCCCGAAGCGGCGAGGAAGTCAGTCAGCACCTTGGCCGTCGCTGCGGTGCCCAGATCTGCCTGGTTGATGGGAATCTTCACCGCGCGATCGGCTCCCTTGGCCAGCGCCGTGAAGAGCACATCGTCCACCTCCGGCGCGTCCAGCGCGACCACTGTCACCTTGCCGCCTTGCTTCTCCTTGAGGATGAGCGCCTGTTCCAGCGCGTGGTCGTCTGGTTCGCTCAGCTTGAACCGGAGGAATTCCGAGTCCAGTGACTTGCCGTCGGCGGCAACGTTGAGCTCTTCCACCGTATCCGGCACCATTTTGAGTAGCACGTAGAGGTTCATAGATTGTCAGACATTCACTTTGCCGCCGGGGCCGCTTCGGCCTCCTGCGCTTCTTTGATCGCCGGCATCACCGCCACCAGCTCCGAACCGATGCCCAGCCGCTGGGCGGCAGGCCCAGCGCCAGGCCCATCAGTTGCGTGAAATACATCACCGGCATGTTGAATTCGGTCCCGAATTCGGTGTTCACCTGCTTTTGGTAACACTCGAGGTTCACCTGGCAGAGCGGGCAGGCCGTGACGATCACCGCCGCTCCCGACCGGACCGCGCTCTCGAGGAGATTGCGCACCATGCTCAGCGCGGCCGCGCGGTTCATAATGATCAGCGCCCCGCCGCAACAGGTCAGCCGCAACGGGTAAGGCATCGGCTCGGCGCCGCACGCGGCCACGAGTTCCTCGAAATACTTCGGCTCCTCGACGTTCTCCTTGGCGTGCTTCCGGGGACGTAGAATCTGGCAGCCGTAATACGCCGCGACGCGCAGCCCCTGGAGCGGATTTCTGACCTTGGCTTTGACCTCCGCCAGCCCCACGTCATTCACAAACACCTCGATCAGGTGATGCACCGCCGACTCGCCCGAGAACTTGAGGTTGTCTTCGGCCAGCGCCGCGTTGATGTGCTCCGCCAGGTCCGCGTCGTGCCGCAGGGCGTCCCGCGTGAAGGTACATGTTCTTGTAACATCCGCTGCACGGCGACACGAGCGGCAGTTGCTGCTTCTCGGCCATCGCCAGGTTCCGCGCGCAGAGCGTGTAGGCCAGCAACTGGTCCACGTGGAAGTAGGCCGTCGCGCCGCAGCAGTTCCAATCCTCCAGCTCCTGAAGTTCCACCCCCAGCGCGCGCGAGGTCTCCAGCGTCGATTCATGATAGCTGTGCGCCATCTTCTCCAGCGAGCAGCCCGGGAAATATGCGTAGCTCTTCATTCCTTGTCTCCCAACGGGATGATGTGCCGGATCATGCGCTTGAAGTTGTCCAGCCGCTTGATCCGCGCCGGCAGCAACGGGAGCCGGCCTTTGAGCATCAGCGAGGTGGCGGTCTGGGCCTCCTGGATCATTTCCGGCAGGCCGTAGGTGAACAGGTAGGTCGTCGCCAGGACCGGTTCGTAGGACCTGCCGCTGCGCAGGATCATTTTCACAAACGTCTCGGAGAACACCGGGCCGATCAGGCCGTCCTGCGTCTGGGTCTTCCACACCGTGTAGCGCTTCAGCCCGTACATCAACTCCGCGATGTCGATGTTCCGCGGGCACCGCACCGTGCATTGGTAGCACGAGGCGCAGTACCAGTAGGTGTTGGCCTTGAGCACTTGCTCTTTGAAGCCCGAGCGGATCAGCGCGATGATTCGCCGCGGCGAATTGTCCATGAAGCCCCCGGAGGCCACCGGGCAGGTCGCCGAGCAGGTGCCGCACTGGATGCAACTGTTGATCGGGTTGCCCTTGGCGGCGTAAAGCAGGTGGCCGATTTCCTCGACAAAGGACACCCCGTTGTCTGGGGGCGGAGTCGCGGTAGCCGTGGTGGTCTCTGCAACGGCCGGGCTCATTTGCTCATGGCCTTTCGCGCTCCGGCGGTCTTGAGCAGGGCCGCCACCTTCTCGAGCAGGAGTTTGGGCGGGACCGGCTTCTCCACCAGCTCATCCACCGCCACGAAGTTGGGGTGCACGGCCTGGCCGGGGAACAGGAACGCCATCTGTTCGCGAATGCCGGTGATGATCAGCACGGGCAGGTCGCGCAGCTTCGGATCCTTGCCCAGCTTGCGGGCAATCATGATCCCTTCGGCCCCGCGTCCCATCATCACGTCCAGCAACAGCAGGTCGTAAGTCTTCGATTTGAGGGCTTGCAGACCGTCCTTGGGGTTGTGGGCCACGTCCACCGCGTACTTGGCCTTCAGCAGAATGGACTTGATGCCCGCCACAAAGTCGGGGTCGTCGTCAATGATCAGCAGTTGTTTTGGCTCGCTCATATTGAATCTTTCGTTCAGGAATTGGACTCGATTGCGCCGCGCCCTGCCCCACTGGCAGGTGAATCGTAAAAGTGCTGCCCTTGCCGGACTCGCTCTCCACCGTAATGCTGCCGCCGTGCACCTCGACGATCCGGTGGCTGATGGCCAGGCCCAGGCCGCATCCGGTCACGCCTTCAGGTTGGGACTGACCCCGCGCGAAGTCCTGGAACAGGTGCGGCAGATCCTCTTTGGCGATGCCCACGCCTGTGTCCGCCACGGACACCAGCACCTCCGAGTTCCGGGCTTCGGCCCCGCACCTGGATCTTCTTGTTCGGAAAGCTGTATTTCACGGCATTGCCCATCAGGTTCACCAGCACTTCCGTCAGGCTGCCTTCGTCGCCGTTGATGGGCGGCAGCGCATTCGCAACGGCAGCCTGGATCTCGATGGCTTTGCGCGTCGCGTGCGGCTGAACCGACTCCACCGCCTTGGCCACAACCTCGCCCACGCCGAGGGGCCGGAAGGTGTCCTTTAACTTGTTGATGTCCACGGTGAACACCCGCAGCCAGGAGTGGATCAGCTTGAGCAGGTCGTCCAGGCGCGACTGCAGGCGCGTGAACCGCTGCTGTTGCTCCTCCGAAAGTTTGTCTTCCAGCTCGCCCGCCAGCCCGTAAAGGCTCTGCTGGAGGGCGCCCAGGGGGGACTTCAGCTCGTGCGACACAATGGCCGCGAAATTCTCCCGCAGCATTTCCTTTTCCCGACGCAGGGCCACGGTTTGCTGCACCAGCCGGCTGTGTTCGAGTCCGCGTTTGGCGATGAGCCGCAGTTCCTCGGGTGTGAACGGCTTGGGCAGGAAATCAAACGCCCCTTTCTTCATCGCCTCCACCGCCGAGCTCACCGTGGCGTAGCCGGTGATCACAATGACCACTATCAGCGGTTGCCTGGCGCGGATGCGTTCCAGCACTTCCAGGCCCGAGAGCCCGGCATCTTCAGATCCAGGAAGACCAGGTCAGGCTGCAGGTTCTCCAGCGCCTGCAAACCCTCGGCTCCATTGCCGGCCGTCGTGACCCGGCAATCGCTGCCGTCGAGCACCGAGATGCAGGAATCCAGCACCACTTCCTCGTCGTCTATTACCAGGATTTTACGCTTGGGCTTCATGCGTAGTGGTTTCCTGCTCGCTGCGGACCGGCAGCCGGATGGTGAAGGTGGCGCCTTTGCCCTCCTCGCTCTCCACGGTGATGGTGCCCCGGTGCTCCTTGACAATCCCGTAGCTGATCGCCAGGCCGAGGCCCGTTCCGTGGCCGACCTCTTTCGTGGTGAAAAACGGGCTGAAGAGGCGGTCCAGGTCCTCTTCCTTGATGCCGTGGCCCGAATCGGTGAACTCGGCTTCGACCGCGCCGTCCGCCGGCACCTGCCGCGTGGTGACCGTAAGTTTGCCCCCGCCGTTCATGGCCTCCGCGGCGTTGAGAATCATGTTCATGAAGACCTGCTGGATTTGGGACGGGTCGATGAACACCTGCGGCAGGTTCGGGCTGAGGTGTTTGATGACCTGGATGTTGTGAAACAGCGCCTGGTCTTCGACCAGCGACACACATTCCTCCAGCACCCGGTTCACGTTGGATAGCCGCTTCTCCGGCTTGCGCTGCCGGGAGAAATCCAGCAGCCCGCGGATGATGTCCCGGCAGCGGTTGGCCTGCTTCACGATCTTCTCCAGCGACTGCCGCGCGCCGTTGTCCGCGGAAGCCCGCTCCAGCAGCAGGTGCGAGTAGGTGACGATGCCCGTCAGGGGGTTGTTGATCTCGTGCGCCACCCCGGCGGCCAGTTGCCCGATGTGCGCCAGCCGCTCCGATTCCATGATGCGCCGCGTTGTGAATTCCCGCACTTTTTCGTCGCGCTTCTTGAGGGCCGCCGCCATGAAGTTGAAGGCGTCCGCCAGCTCGCGCAGCTCGTCATGCGACCGGATCGCCACCCGCGCGTCGAGGTTGCCGTGCGCCACCTGGTCCGAGGCCGCCGCCAGCTTCTTGATGGAGATCGAGATCTTGCCCGAGATGAATGAGGCCAGCCCAAAGGCGACCAGCGCTCCCACCACCGTCACCGCCAGGAACACCATCACCGCCCGATGCCGCAGGTCCACGTACTTCTGCTCCAGCACCCCCACGTAGAGCATCCCGATAATGGTCCCGGCCAGATCCCGAATCGGCTCATAGGCCGTGATGTACCAGTGGTTTACCACAAACGCCCGCCCGAACCAGGGCTTCCCCTGCCGCACGACCTGGTCATAGACATCGTCCGCCACCCGCGTCCCGATAGCGCGGGTGCCATCGGCGTTCCGGACGTTGGTCGAGATCCGGAGATCGTCCTGGAAGATGGTCGCCGTCCCCATGTCCTTGCCCTTGTACTGGAGATTCTGAAACACTGTCTGCTTGATCCGGTCCACCAGCTCGAAGTTGCGGTTCAACAGCACGCCCCCGTAGACAATCCCCAGGAGCTTTTGCCCCGGGTCCAACACCGGCGCCGCCGCCTTCAGCATGAGGCCCGACGCCTCTTCCTTCTCGGTCCGCGGCCGCGCCTTGGGCGTATCAATGAACTTGAAATACGCCCGGTCCGCCAACTGCGGAGATTCACGCCGTAAGTTCTCCGCTGACACAATGCACGCCGCCGCGACCGGTTCCCGGTGCTGCATCACCGCCCGCACCAGCTCGTCCCCGGACTGATCGTCTCCGACCTGCGCCGCATTGCCGGCGCGCAGCAACACCCGCCCGCGCGCATCCGTGATCGCCAGCACGTCCAGGTGCTCCCGCTCCTTTGTCCGCGCCAGCGCCTCGGCGGCTTGCTTCGTGTCGCCCGAGAACAGGGAATTCATCAGGAGCAGCCGGTCGGCGGTGAAACGCACCACGTCGTTCACGGCAGCCAGTTTGTTCAGGTAGATCTCTCGCGCGGCATTTAGGTCCGTCTCCACTTTGGCCTGTGCTTCCGCCACCACCCGGTTCCCGATCACCCACACCCCCACAATGCCGAATACCCCGCTCGTCAGCAGAATGATGAGCAGGAAGCTCAACACCAGCTTCGTCGCCATCCGCACCCTGAAGACGCAGGAACTGCCCGGCGCAGGCTGCCCCAGCCGTCCCCCGCTCAGGAAACCGATTATGTGCGACAGCTTCTTCACACTCGGGTCATCGCCTGCTTCAAATCACGAAATGCCCTCGCTGCCACTGCGCCCGGCACCCCTGGGAGGCCCCGCGCCAATAGCTCGCGCCGCGGCAGGCTCTTCCCTGCTGTCCCTAAGCCTCTGCCGCTCCACCTCGCGCCCGATTGCACGTCGTGCTTCGATCATAAGTGTTCCTAAGCGTTGCGCCGGACCCCAATACCGCCCGCTCCCTCCTTCCCGCGTCCTTTCGGTCAGCCCGGCTGTTCTGCACCGCCGCCGCCAGCCCTCCCAGCGCGCGACGGCATTCCAGCATGTCTGAATCCACTAAACGTCAATCCACCCCGGAAATCTCAACATGCCTTGCCAAACCCTCTCCATATTTTGTGCTCTCGACTACCTTTATAATTCAGCAACACTAATGATATGGATGCTAATTGGTGAAGCCCCACCAAATCACTTTCCGCTCGGCAGCCCCGGCACCACCCGCCCGCATCCAGCCTCCTACCGCGGCAATGCTCCATAGGAGTTCCCAAGGTCCTGCACAGGTCTTCCGCAGGACCTCCCATCGGAATTGCCTTCTTTTTTTGGGTTTCCCTCCCCCCGCTCCGCCCTCGATAGCCCAGCCTGCTCACTTAGCTCATCCGGCTCATCCTCGCCACATAAGTCCCATCCACTCCCTCCACAAAGGGCAACAACTCCCGCCACTCTTCCAGCCTCATCTCCGGATCTTTCCCTAAGAAACTCATCCACCACCTCGCTGTTCTCCTCGGGCTCGAGACTGCACGTGCTGTAAACCAGCGTGCCCCCCGGCTTGAGCAACGCTGCCGCCTGCCGCAACAAGCCACCTTGCATGGCGCGCAGCCGCCCGATTTCCTCCGGGCGAATCCGCCAGCGCAAATCCACCCGGCGCCGCATACGCCGGTATTCGAGCACGGGGCGTCAATCAGAATGCGGTCGAAACCTGCTGCCGGTTGAGGGGCGAGGGCTGAAGGATGGAAGGAGGCTGGACGCAGGACACGCCCAGGCGCGCGCAATTTTGCTCGACCAACTTCAGCCCGTTCGGCGCGGTATCGTACGCGACGATGCGCCCTTCGTTCCGCATGCGTTGGGCGATGTAGGTCAGCTTGCCGCCGGGCGCGGCGCAGAGATCCAGAACGTTCTCGCCGGGCTGCGGATCCAGCATCGCCCACGGCCAGCAGCGTGCTGGGGTCCTGAACGTAGAACAGGCCGTGCTGGAAACTGGCCAGCCAGGCCAGCGGCGGATGCGATTTCAGCTCGAACACCAGGTTCTCCTCAAGCCAGTCGCGCCGGAACAAAATCATACTCCACGTCTTCGTCGCGCCATTGGGCGAGCAATTTGCCGGCATCGGTTTTCAAGGTGTTGACGCGGGCGAAGGTTTCGGCGGCGTGTTGTTCCACTCCATCAATTCCGCGGCGCGTGCTCTCGGCCCCAGCGCTTTTGCCACCGCGCTCGACCAGCCATTCCGGGTGGGAATAGCCGAGGGCGGCTGTGTGCGTCTTCAGAGTTCGGCCAGCAGGCGCCTTTGTTGCATCGAACTCGCGCAAGTAGCCGCGCAGCACCGCATTCACGAATCCGGCCTGCGGGCCAAATCCGCTCTGCTTGGCCAGTTCGACGGTCTCATGCACGGCCGCATGGTCGGGATGCGGTCCAGCCAGAAAATCTGGTAGAGCCCGAGGCGCAGCAGATCCTGCAGCGCGGGCTTTTGCGCGCGGCCGGCTGGTCTTGCGGGCGATGAGCCAGTCGAGCGTCGCCTGCCAGCGCACGACGCCATAAACGAGTTCCTGGCACAGCCGCGGTCGGCGCGAGGAAAGCCGCGCCCCGGCCAGCGCCTCCTCCAGCAGGCTTTCCACGAAATCGCTGGCCGTTCGCCGCCGCCGCAGGATACTGCGCCGCAATTTCTCTTGGTTTTTGCGCGCTCACAGCCTTTAATAAATGGTTCTGCTTCGGGACGCGAGCGTTAAGATACTTTATGAGAGAAGAATTTGAGAAAATGGTGGCGGCCGGAAAGATCGGAGCGGCACCATATCGAAGCGTTGGTGCAACTGACCAACAGCGGCTTCTGCATGCACCGCAGCTGGGGCTTTGGGCGCATCAGGACGGTGGACACGGTTTTTGCCCGGTTCACGATTGATTTTCCGAAACAAGCCCGGGCACACGATGGATCTGGCGTTCGCCGCGGAATCGCTCAAGCCCATTCCCAAGGACCACATTCTCGCGCGCAAAGCCTCCGACCTCGAAGGCCTGCGCCAAATGGCCGCCACGCAATCACCTCGAGCTGGTCAAGCTGGTGCTCAACAGCTACGGCGGCAAGGCCACGGTGGACCAGATTCAGCAGTCGCTCGTGCCGGACGTCATCAGCGACGACTGGAAGAAATGGTGGGAGGCGGCCCGGCGCGAAATGAAGAAGGACGGTCACTTTCAGGTGCCGCTCAAAAAGACCGAGCCGATCGTTTATCAGGCACAGGAAATTTCCCTGCAGGACCGGCTGATGGAGGAGTTTCGCGCGGCCAAAGGACTTGAAGGCGCGCGTCGCCGTCGCGGCCGAAATGCTCAAGAACGCCCCCGACCTGACCGACAAGGCCGCCGGCGGCAACGAAATCATCGCCGCGCTGAACACGGAAATCGCCAGCCACCAACGCACCCAGCCCGCCGTCGCGCTGGAAGCGATTTTCGCCCGCGACGACCTTCGCGCCGCTGGCCGGCTTGCCGCCGACCGAGAGTGAAATCACCGCGCTGGCGATCTGGGCGCAGGACGTCGAAGTTCGGCCGCTGCTGGAAGCAGTTCCGGCCGCGCAAGCACCGCCGGGCGCTGGAATCGTTCAAGGCGGCCAATCCCGAGCACTGGCACGAACGGTGCTGCTGGATCGCCTGAATCCGGTTTCCGCGAGGCTGTGCCGCGAACTGGCCGCGCTGCTGATCAGGAAGGCAAGATGGAGCAGCTCAAGGAGACGCTGGCCCGGCTCATCAGCCAGCACACCGCCAGCAGCGAGCTGCTGCTCTGGCTGGCCAAGGACCGCAGCGATGCGTTCGCCGACATTCTCGGCCCGGAAGTTTTCCGCGCCATGCTCACCGCCATGGAGCGCGACCAGTTCAACGAGAAGCGCTCCAACCGCCTGCGCGAATTACATCCTGGACGACCAGGAGCTGCTGGCCGAACTGACCGCTGCCGCCGACCTCGAAGTGATCAAGGACCTGACCCGCGCCCTGCAGCTTTCGCCCGTGTTCGACGACATGGACAAGCGTTCGCTGCTCGCGCGCATCGTGAAGAGCCATCCCGTCAGTGCAGTCGCTGATCTCCGGCGAGCAGACCCGGCAGGAGAACGCGCTCGTGGTCTCGTGGGAAAGCCTGGAACGCCGCACGAACGAATACACGCGAACTGGTCGCAGAAGAAGATCCCGGCCAACTCCAAGGAAATCGCCATCGCCCGCAGCTACGGCGACTTGCGCGAGAACCACGAATACAAGGCCGCCAAGGAAATGCAGAAGCTGCTCATGCGCCGCAAGGACGAACTGGAAACCGCAACTGGTCCGCGCCCGCGGCACGGATTTCGCCGACGCCCGCACCGACGTGGTCAGCATCGGCACCGTCGTGCACGCCACCGATCTCGCGGCCAACCAGCCGGAGACGTTCACCATCCTCGGCGCGTGGGACTCCGATCCGGAAAAGGGCATCATCAGCTACCTTTCGCCCGTCGCCCAGGCACTCCTCAACCACAAGGTCGGCGACGAGGTGGAATTTGAAGTCCACGGCGACCGCCACCGCCACCGCATCGACTCCATCGAGCCCTACAAGACGGTGCAGCAGCCGACGTAAGGCGCCTCTGGCCGGGCATCGAGCCTTACGCGGTTCTTGGCCATGACCGGCGAGACGCGCTCGCTGTGCGCGCCGCGGTTTCTCCACCGCGCCTCTGTTAACGCAAGACCAGGGGCGCCCTTACTCACCACCTGATCCTCTCCGCCGGGCAGGTGCGACGCCTGTCCTCTGGCCTGCCCTGCCTCAACCACCTCTTGTCCCAATGGTGGACACTCATTTCGCCAAGTAGCCGCTTACCCCGCCTTTATCGCCGAACCCGCCCATATTTGGCCCCTTGGCACCCTGACTGCTAAGTCGTCTCCAAGTGAAACAGAGCATTCTGTCATGGTCCGGTCTAAATCAGCGCAAATTTAAGCACATGAAACGCATACTAATCGCCCTAACGCTCGTTGCGACCATCGCCTGCAATCAGGCTGGCTTCGCGCAAACCGCCTCTCCCGCCGATGACGCCACGGCCCCGCCGGCTACCGCCGCCCCGGCCGACGATCCCGCCCCGCCGGCGCTTGCGCCGGACACGGCAGCGGTGGCTCAAGCCCCCGCGCCAGCCGCCGACCCGGCAGCGGCTAACGATGCTGCCCCGTCGGCTCCCGCCGCCGAGGCCCCCGCGCCGGATGCCGCCGCGATCGCGGCCAACGACGCGGCCCCAGCGGCCGCCGCAGCCGAGGCTCCGGCGCCCACCGTCCCCGAAGCCGCCACCAATGAGGCCGCCCCGGCGGCCGAGAAACCCCCTCCGACCGCTGAGCCGGCCCCTGAAGCCACCGATGCCCCCGCGGCCGACGCCCCGCCCGCCGCTCCGGACGCCGCCATGGCCGCCGACGCGCCCCAATCGGGCACTATTATCCCGCTGATCGTCATGGACGACGTGCCGCTCACCGACGCCATCCGCAACCTTGCGCGCCAGGCCGAAATCAATTATATGCTCGATCCCAGCATCGGCTACGGCCAGGTCGGGGCCGACGGCAAAGTAACGCCCCAACCCTCCGTCTCGATTCGCTGGGAAAACATCACCGCCGGGCAGGCCCTCACCGCCCTGCTCAATAACTACAGCCTTCAGTTGGTCGAGGATCCCAAGAGCAAGATCGCCCGTATCACCGTCAAAGACCCCGCCGCCCCCGACCCGCTCGTCACCAAGATCATTCAGCTCAAATGGGCCCCTCCCTCGAACGTACTCGCCAGTGTCCAAGCCATCCTTGACCCCAAACGCAGCAAAGTCATACCCGACGTCCGCACCAGCCAGTTGGTCGTCCTCGCCACCGAAAAAGAGATGGTGACTGTGGACGAACTGATTGAGTCCCTCGACACCCAGACCAAGCAAGTCCTTATCGAAACCCGCCTGATTGAAGTTCGCACCAACCCCAAGACCAAGAAGGGTGTGGATTGGAGCGGCACCCTGGCCAACCAGCACGTGACCTTCGGCAACGGCTTCATGACCGGCCAGAGCACGACCACCCTGCCGGGTGAGACCACAACCTCGACCACTACCCTGCCGGGCGGCCGTCAGATCACCACCTCTTCCACCGACCACTCCAGCACCAAGACCATCCTCGACTCTATCATCGGCGGCGGCGGTTTTTCGCTTAACACCGCCAGCGGTATCACCCCCAACATCGGCTTCCTCAACGCCGATGGCGTCAGCGCCACCCTGTCCTTCCTCAACACCTACTCCGAATCCAAGGTGCTCTCCGCTCCGCGCACCGTCACGCTCGACAATGAAGAGGCGAAGATCGAAGTCGGGACCATGTATCCCATCGTCAACACCACCGCCGGCACCGCCAATACCACCGGCGGTTCCCAGATTACCTACTCGAACCTGACCGTTTTGCTCAAGGTCACCCCCCGTATTTCCGCCAACGACTACGTCAATCTGAAAGTTTCCCCGAGCGTTACCCGGCTCGGCCCGCCGGTTGCCAGCAGGGTCAACGGCGAGGACAACGTGGTGGATTCGTTCCTGACCCGCCAAATTGATACCCGCGTCATGATCCCCAGCGGCAACACCCTCGTCATGGGCGGCCTCATCCAGGACGAAGTCAACAACGGCAACACCAAGGTCCCGATCCTGGGCGACATCCCGGTCCTGGGCTACCTGTTCCGGGTTGACTCCAAGCAGCGCGACAAAGGCAACCTGGTTGTCTTCATCACCCCCACCATCGTCCAGGAAGAGGATTTTCAGCCCACCAAGACCACCTTCCTCAAGCAAAAACTCCCGCCCAAGGACGAGATGGAAGGAGACTGGTCCGCGTGGGATAGCGGCAAACCCAAGGACTGGAGCAAGAAGAAGGTAATGCCCCAGGAGCCAGCGTTTGAGGAAGACACCGGCGCCTCGCCTTCGGCCAGTAACAAGGTAATGCCCCAAGAGCCAGTGTTTGAGGAAAGCCTCGACGCCTCGCCTTCGGCCAGTAAGAAGGCAGCGCCCCAAGAGCCAGTGTTTGACGAAAACCTCGGCGCCTCGCCTGCAGCGAATACTCAGGCCAGCCGTTGAAACTGTCGTGCTCTTGGTCACCCTATGACTCCTTTTATTCCTGTCCTATGAAAACCTCCATCTTTAACCGCCTCAGGCGGGCTGTGGGACAAGTCTCCCCTGCCTTGGCCCTTGCCGGAACACTCGTGTGCGCAGCGTCACTGCTGCTGGCCCCCGCTAACCTGAGGGCACAGTCAACCCCCAACGGCGTGGAAGTGGATACGTTGTCGGGCGGAGGTCTTTTCCCCTATTACGGCTCGGGTAATGGCAATACAACCGCCGAAGCCCAATTCCACACCCCCATCGGCCTGGCGTTGGACAGCACGGGCGAATTCCTCTTCGTCGCCGACCGTGACAATAACGCCGTCCGAATGCTCGACCTTTTCTTCGATCAGACCTACACCATCGTGCCCAACGAGTTCACTCCAGCGGGCACAATCAACAACCCCGTGGGTGTGGCCTTGGACGGAGGCGATAACCTTTATGTCCTCAATTACGGCGACGGCAGCAATGGCTCGGTCCAGGCGTTCGACTACTACGGCGATCTCATTCCCATCACGTTTGCCACGAATTTGACCAATGTCAGCTCCATTGCGCTCGATGAAGTGGCCAATATCTATGTAACGGCGGGCAACTCTCTCCTCCAGGTTGTCCCTGGCGGACCCCCGATCATCGTCGCCACGGTCACCAACACAGGCGCCGTCCTCCAGGGCCTCGTTGTGATGGACGACGGCCAGGTTGCGGTTTGCGACTCCGGTCGCCATGGCATCTACCTCATCAACCCCGCTACGGGTATCATCTCTACCAACACCGGCTTCCATGGCCCTGGCGATAACACCTTCGGCGACAATGTGCACTTCGTCAGCAAACAAAACGTCAGATTCAACCAACCCTATGGTCTGGCCAAGGCAGGCAACGGTTTCCTCGTCGTCACCGACTACGGCAACCACCGCGTCAAGGTGGTCAATTCGGTCGGGGGCGTCACCAACCTCTACGGCGTTAACCCCAGTCTCTGGCTTACGAACGTCCCGGGGGTCTACCCCGGCTGGTACGACGGCGAAGTCACGGTGCCCGACCAGGTCGGCGATGTCGAAGCCCGCGAACCGCGTGGTGTGGTGCTCGCCGCGGGTGGCACAGTTTATGTCACGGAAGACTATTACCACCTGATTCGCAAGGTCACGGGCGCCACCTTGCCTGAAATTCCGCCCCCGCCCCCGCCCCCGCCGCCAGTCCCCGCTCCCGACATCGGCTGGGTGGAGTTCCCTCCCCCTTCCCCTTATCTGTCAGTCCTCAGGACCAATCAGCCGTTTGTGTTCCACAACGACGTGACCATTGCCATCCGCGGCACGCCTGGCGCTCAGACCCATTTCACCTACGGCGAAACCGGCAGCGTCATTCCCAATCCCAGCGCCACTGTCGGCAGCACCCCGCCAGACTATCCCGGTGACGGCTCGTACGCCAGCCAGGTGCCGCCCACCTTGGTGCCACCCCAGCCGGACTTGACCATCAAAGCCATTGGCTATGCCCCCCTGCGGGAAAGCAGCTACGTGGTCTCCGCCCGCTTCCAGTTCAAGACCGCCAACCCGCTCATCGTCGGTAACAATGCCGCGATGTTCAGCATCACCAACCAAACCATTGGCGCGGAGATGTGTATACCCTGGACGGCTCCGACCCCATCGCTGACGGCACCAACAGCGTGGGGCCGATCACGAGCGGGGCTAGCCTGTCGCTCGACGCCACCTCGGGTTTGACCTTCAAGATCCGCGCCTTCCGCACCGATTACCAGCCCAGTGATATTGTCACCGCCTTCTTTTCCTTGACCAATTTCACTCCCAACAGCATTAGCTTCGGCTTTGCCTCCGGTGAAGCCTCCAGCGAGTTCATCGCTTCCGCTGGTCAGCTCTTCTATGCCCCGGTCACCCTCAACCCGCTGGCTGACACGCTCATCTACAGCCTCCAGTTCAACTTGACCGTCACCAATGCCGGCTGGAACCCCGGTCCGGCTGTGACACCGGGGGCCTACTCCTTCGAATCCATGCTGGTGAAACCGGACCCGAACAATCCGAATTACTACCTCGACATACCGCCCTATATGTTTATTGGTAACGCCAATAACCCTCCTCCGCCGGGCCAGATTGTCCCCTATAACAACACCAATTTCATCAACATGGTATTTACTAACACCAGCCTCAACCTGCTCGGGGTAGGCTGGCTCGAGCGCCAAGGCCAGACAAACCTCTACGACACCACTGCCCAAACCCTCATCGACTTCTCCATGGCCCATGATACGGTGTTCACTCCCGCTATCGGCAAAGTCGTTGTCGGCGGCTACGCCTTCTCGGTTCCCCCCGCCGCCACCGCCGGCCAAACGTATCAAATCAACATCGGCCGGCCCTCGGCGACCTCTGACGGCATCGGCACCCCGGGTTCCGATATCTATATTGCCACCCCCACGGATGGCTCGCTCACTAATGGCGCCATTAACTCCGTCAAAGTGGTCACCGTCGGCCAAGTCAAATACACTGCGGGAGACTGCGCTCCCTTCCGCTGGTTCAACGCCGGTGATTTCGGCAACACCCCCACCAACAAGCTCGACAACAGCGACGTCGAACAGGTATTCCAGTCGGCCATCTACCGCCTGAACAACCCGCCAGCTGGGAGCGACTTCTTTGACAGCATGGATTCCTGCGGCTACACCTACGTTGACAACGGCAATGGCTATCTGGAGAAGAATGTCCTTGCAGGTACAAGTGTGTTATTCGACGGCAACGACACCACCATCAATGATATTGCCTTTGGCGACGCCAACCTGGACGTGTGCGACGTGTATGTCACCTTCCGCCGGTCATTGGACCCGAGCTTGTCCTGGTTCCGCCGCTTCTGGACCAATGGCATTCTTGCGGCTGAACTAATCGCCCAGCCGAGTTACTTCTACCAGCCTCAGGCCAAAGAATCCAGCGGCACGACAGAGTTGAAGGGCAGTTCCCTGAGCTCCACTAATCCTGCCTCCGTCAACTTCGCCGCCGGCGATGCCCTCGCCACCGCCGGACAGGTCCTCTATATCCCCATCACCGCCAAGATCTTCGGCGACTACCCGCTGCGCGTGTTGATGCTCAACCTGAGCGTCCAGCCGCTCGACGGCTCCCCTGCCCTTACCAGCCCCGTGCAGTTCACGCCCAACGTGGCCCTGGGCTCGCCCACCATGTCTTCCTCGACCGGCAACGGCAATTACGCCGGCACCTGGCTCAACAGCGGCATCGGCGGCCTCACCGGCAACGCCACTCTCGGCACCCTGCGGGTGATCATACCTGCTGCGGCCCCGAGCAGCGCTGCTTACGCCATCCACTTCGACCATGCCTCGGGTTCGCCCAATGGCATCGGTTCGTTCCCCAAACAGACCCTCACCGGCCTGATCCTGCTCTCCGACCGCTCGGGCTCGAGCTTCAACGACGGCATCCCCGACTCCTGGCGCCTGCGCTACTTCGGCTCCGTCAACAACATGCTCTCGCAGGCTGCCGCCGATGCCGACGGCGACCGCGCCAATAGCTGGCAGGAATACATCGCCGGCACCGACCCCACCGATGCCAAGTCCTTGCTCAGCGTCGCGACCGCCCAAGCCAACGCCCAGCAGAGTCAGGACTGTGTCATCCGCTGGCCTAGCGTCAGTGGCAAGCAATACACCATTGAGCGCGCCGCCAGCCTCTTCGGCGCCCCCTGGTCTCCGGTCGGCAACACCACCGGCACCGGCGGCACCATGGAATTTCACGACCTGAACAGCGGCAACCTCCGGTTCTACCGCGTCCAGGTGACGCCGTAACTCTGTCCCGGGCTAACGGCCTTTCTTCAGCGGCGCATTCCTCCGGAATGCGCCGCTGTCTTCTTCCACCGGATAGCCACGCCGAGATATCTGAGGCTTACCGGTGGCTTACCGGTGGCTTGGCGGTGGCTTGGCGGTGGCTACCCTGTGAGGGGGAGGCGCGGTGTCCATATTCTGGACACTTACACACTCTCCTCCCCTCCGGCGAACCCCCGGTCCGGAGTGTCCTTGACACTTCCGGGGTCATAAGTGGGGCCGATGCAACCACGGGTGCCGGAGGGGGGAGCTGGGCGTGCCGTGGATGCACCGCGGTGGCAGGAAACGTTCCCCGCCTGTGCCTGGTTGAGGATACCCCTACCCTGCCGCCTGCCGGAGGTATTCGAAGGAATAGAGGCCGGTCGCGTGCCCATCCGCCCAGACGGGTTGCAGGGCGTAGCGTTCCCACCCGTTCGAGGCGCACCAACCGAAATGCTGCTGCCGTCAGCGGACGTTCCGGGTTCTTGTACAGGTTGCCCATCACGTCCATCTCGCCTTTGCAATCCGCGCAAGGGCAGGCCCGCCGCAGCTTCTCCAGGGTGATGAAGCTCTCGCTGCCGTCATCCCACTTGATGGCCAGCTCCTCGCCAATCTGTTGCACATCCACCGGCGGCATACGCGTCACATCAGTTCGATAACCCGCCCCAGCTCCGCGTCTGTGTTGTAAAAGTGAGGCGACACCCGGATATACTTCTGCCCCGTCCGATCCCCCCGCAATGACGTCACCACTCCTGCGTCCGTCAGCTTCTGGTGCAGCGCCGCCAGGTCCGATCCGGGCCGGTGAAACGAGACGATGCCGCTGGCGGCCTCAGGCGGCGCGTCCGGCTGCAGGACCGTGCAGCCCTTGGCCTGCAAGGCCGGCACCAGCCACGCCCGCTTGCGCAACAGCTCGCGCGCGATGTTCTCCACGCCCAGTTCCAGGAGCAGCTCCATCGCGCCACCAGCCCGACGATGCCCGGCAGGTTAAAGCTGCCGGCTTCGTAGCGCCGTGCGTCCGGGCGGATGGACGATCTGGTCCTGCGCGACGAAGTTCGGGCAACGCACGTTGTGCCAGCCGTAACATCGGCGGATTGAGCAGCTCCTGCGATTCCTGGCGCACGTAGAGCATCCCCGCCGCGCACGGACCGAGCAGCCATTTGTGCGCGTCGGCGGCCAGAAAATCGACGTACTCGACGTTCATCGGAAACGCACCCAGCGTCTGGATGGCGTCGAGGCAGAAGAGAATCCCCCGCTCGCGCAAGTGCCTTGCCGATCGCCTCGACAGTCGATCCGCCAGCCGCTGATGAAATGGCACGAAGCCAGCGCCACCAGCGCGGTGTTCTCGTCCACTTGCCCGAGCACATCGATTTCGCGGATGCCACCCAGCTGCTCGATGTTGATCAGCCGGACCTCCACGCCTTTCTCCGCCAGCGCCATCCACGGATAAACGTTGGACGGGTAATCATCGTAAGTAGATGAGCACGTTTCGCCTGCCGGCGGAACGTCAGACCGCCGGCGATGAAACTCAACGCCAGCGACGTCGGCCCGACAAGCGCCACTTCGTTCATTTCGGCCGATTCAGCAATTGCGCCGCCGAGCTTGCGCCCCGCTCCTTCATCTGCCGGATAGACAAAGCTTCTCCTGGTCATCGGTGGCGGCCTGCGGCGTGGTCCGCGATCGCGTCGGAAACACGTCGGGGCAACGGGCAAACCGCCGCATGGGCAAGGAAGATCTTGTCCCGGGTCACGGGAAATTCGTGCCGGCGCAGCTCTTCGTTGCTGAGAATCTCGGCTAAGGTCATCCCTCGAAGCTATGCATTTATGCCCGCGCTGCAAGGTCGGAAAACTGTGCGGGGTGCAGGCGTCTTAGCCTTGTCTTGGACGCCGGCAAGTGCGAAGCTAGAACGCTTAACCCAGAGTAACGAAAGGAATAGACACAATGAGCGGCCAAAGCTTCATGGATGCAATACAGGAATGGATGCGCCACCACGCGCTGAGCGTGACGGTGATAGTGGTGGTTACCATCGTGGCCCTCAAGGTGGCCGCGGTGCTGAACCGGAAACTGTTTGCCAAGGTGTTCAAGGACAAACCGGACGAGGATTCGCAGAAGCTGGCGCACACGGTCACGACCGCCGTGCATTGGGTGGTAACGATTGCCATCCTGGCAGTGGCCGGGAGCGTCCTGCTCAACGAGATCGGCGTGAGCATGCAGCGGGTGTTCAACCGGGCGCTGGACTGGCTGGTGAGCAACGGCCTGGGCATCGCGATTATCGTGGCCATCATGTTCGTCGCCTTGAAAGCCGCCACCCTGCTGGCCGCCAAGCTGGGGACCTTCCTGAACCGCGACAAGCTGGACAACGAGTCGCAGAAGCGCGCCGACACGCTCAGTTCGGTGATCCGCTGGGTCATGCGCACAGGGATCCTGCTCGTGGCCGCCGTGATGCTTCTGGGCAAACTCGGCGTCCAAATCGGGCCGATCATTGCCGCCGCCGGCATCGTGGGCTTGGCCGTCGGCTTTGGCGCGCAGAACCTGGTGCAGGACGTGATCAGCGGCTTCTTCATGCTGCTGGAAGACCAGGTGCGCGTGGGCGACGTGGTCAGTCTGAATGACAAGGGCGGTCTGGTGGAACAAGATCACCCTGCGGATGATCATCCTGCGCGATCTGGCCGGCAACGTTCACTACGTCCGCAACGGCCAGATCGACCGTCGTGACCAACATGACCAAGGAATACTCCCGCTACGTCTTCGAAATCGGCGTGGCTTACCGCGAAGACACGGACGAGGTCATCAAGGTGGTCGAGGCGGTGGACAAGGAATCCGTGCAGGACGATGCCAACTTCAAGGACGATATCCTGGCGCCGATCGAGAGTCGTCGGCGTGGACAAGTTCGCCGACTCGGCGGTCGTGATCAAGGCCCGCATCATGACCAAGCCGATTCAGCAATGGCGCATGGGCCGGGAGTTCAACCGTCGCCTCAAGAACAAGTTCGACGAGCTGGGCATCGAAATCCCGTTCCCGCACATCACGCTCTATCCGGGCAAGGACAAGAAGAACGATTCCCCACGCTCAAGGTCGAGGTCCAGGGCGACGGGCGCTAAGCGATCCGCCTAGGCGGCCATGCGGGCATACTGAGCAGACCGCAGGATGCGCGACAAAACCGATAGGGGTAGGGACAAGGGGTTGAACCTTGCCCCTCCCTCCGAACCGGACAGGCGGGTCTCCCGCATCCGGCTCTCCGGTCAGTGGGTTCGCATCGCTGCGATTGTCCGCGTCCACTCGTGTTCTGCCGCCAAACTCAGCAGCCCACGGTGGGCAAACCATTCATTGGGCCAGCGGTGATGGGCCGCCCCAATCCCTTTGCCCCGCCCATCGCGCCGCCATTGCAGCAGGCTGCTGCAGCCTCCGCCGCACATAGCCGTCCACCCCGTGAACGTGTTCGCCTGGCTGTGCTGGAAATATCCATACCAGCCCCGCAGGGTCCGGTTCAGCGTCGGCCAATGATGGCCTGGAGGTTCCGCCCTTCCAACCGCGAGGTCTGCTCCCGCACCCGGTCTTTGAGCTTCTGGAGGCTCTTGGAGCGCGGCCATTTCATGCCCCGCTCGAAGTGATACCCCAGGAAGTCAAACCCTCCGGGCTGCGTCGCGTCCACGATCCGCGTCTTCTCGGGATGCAAGCGTCAGTCCTGCCTCGCTCACCCATGCCTTCACCGCCGCTAAGGCGGCATGCGCCTCGGCGGCGCTGCGACACAGGATCACGAAGTCGTCCGCATAGCGCACCAGCTCCCATCCCTGCCCGGCCATCTGGTGGTCCAGCGGGTTAAGATACAGGTTGGCCAGCAGCGGACTGATCACGCCCGCCTTGCGGCGTGCCTCGCTCGGTGGGCTGCCAGCCTTTGGCTCTCCTCCAGCACCCCGGCGCGCAGGAAACTTTCCACCAGCGCCAGCACCCGCCCGTCGGCCACGCGCTGTTTTACCAGCGCCAGTCAGCCGTTCGTGCGGGATGGTGTCGAAGTAGCTTTTCAGGTCGGCATCCACCACCCAGTCCTGACCCGCTCCGGAGCAGCGTGTCCACCCGCCGCAGCGCGTCCTTGGCCCCGCGTCCCCGGTCGGAAGCCGTAGCTCTGCTCGGCAAAGTCCGTCTCGAAGATCGGTTCCAATACGTGCCGCAGCGCCCCTTGCACCGTGCGGTCGCGCACCGCCGGTATGCCCAGCGGTCGCTGCTCGGCTGCTGCCGGGCTTGGCCATCCAAGCCCGCCGTACCGGTTGCGGCCGATACGTCCCCTCCCGCAGTTGTTCGTGCAGTCGCTGGAGCTCTGCCTCCGCGTGCCGCGCGAAATGTCCCACGGTTTGGGCGTCCGCCCCCGCGCTCCCGCCGTTGCGCCACACCTTGTGAAAGGCGCTTTGCAGATTGGCGGGCGCATAGATCTTGTCCACCAGCGCGAACCAGACCCGGTTTGCTGGCTCACCACTCGTGAGCCGCCTCAACATGCGCTCCGTCCAGACACTCCGTTCCACCCATCCCCATCGGTCCAGGGCTTCTCCGGCTTGCGTAGGCGGCCTTGCTGCCGCCACTGGCGCCAGTTTGTCTTCGTCGTTCTGTTGCTTCACGCATCCACTTTCCTGCGTCCCTTCGCTCCACGGTCGTTACCCGCTTCCTCGCTACTACGGACGCTCTGACTCCCGCCGGGCGGTTCTTCGGGCCACTGCGGCCATGAACGCCGCTTTGGCCCCGGCGGGCCTCCCTGATTACGGTCGCAGGGACTTCCGGCCATTCCGTCTCCAACCATCGGCGCGTCGTCCGGGGGCTCGCCCGGATGTCCGGCGTTTCGGCTCCTCGCCTATCGCCCGCGCTACAGGCTTCGCCACTCACTCGAAGGCTCGCCCGCCCACGCCGACCGAATCGAGTTCACGGCGGACTGCCCTCCCGGAGCCGTCTGTGTTACGGACTGGTCGTTCTCGTTCCGTTGCTCTCCACCCCGCCTCGCGGCGACGCAGTTACGGTTCGATACCTCACGGCTCTTCGCCGCAAGGGAACGGACTCTCACCGTTCTGTCTCCACGCCCTCTCAGGCGCACGAGCGCGGACATTCTTGTCCGCTTCGGGGGCAACGGGCGGCTGGGCGGACAGGAATGTCCGCGCTCCTGCAAGAAACTGAGATGCCCCCTTGATGGAAGCGGAGTGCAGTTTCTGCTTGGTTGCTTTCTGGTGCGGCATTACCCTGAACACGAGACAAAGCTAAGTCGTGCAACCTCGAACCCACCTTTGGACTAGTGTGCGGGGGGAGGTGAGACGCGTCTCGTCGTAACTGGAACAAGGATCATGAAGCAGAAATCGAGAGCGGAACGCGGGCCGAGCGGCTGCGGCCACGATGCTCGCCAACAAACACGCCCTCCGCGGGCGAGCGGTTCCATGGCCATCGTCGGCATCGGCGCCTCCGCCGGCGGGCTGGAGGCGCTGGAGCATTTCCTGGGGCACGTGCCGGCGGGCAGCGGCATGGCGTTCGTCATCGTCCAGCATCTGGACCCGACGCACAAGGGCATCATGCCCGAACTGCTCCAGCGCACCACCGGCATGAAGGTGATCCAGGTCAAGGATCGCACCCGGGTGCAGCCGGACTGCGTCTATGTGATCCCGCCGAACAAGGACATGTCGATCCTGCACGGCGTGCTGCACCTGCTCGAACCGGCGGCGCCGCGCGGACTGCGCCTGCCGATCGATTTCTTCCTCCGCTCGCTGGCGCAGGACCAGCAGGAGCAGAGCATCGGCGTGATCCTCTCGGGCATGGGCTCCGACGGCACGCTGGGCCTGCGGGCCATCAAGGAGAAGGCGGGCGTGGTGCTGGTGCAGGAGCCGGCGTCGGCCAAGTTCGACGGCATGCCGCGCAGCGCCATTGACGCCGGGCTGGCGGACATCGTGGCCCCGGCGGAGGAGCTGCCCGGCAAGATCCTCGCCTATCTGCAGCGCACTCCGCTGGTCGCCCAGCCCGAACCGGCCGCTGGAAGACAAGGCGCAGAGCGCCCTGGAAAAGGTCGTCATCCTGCTGCGCGCCCAGACGGGCCACGACTTTTCGCTCTACAAGAAGAACACCCTCTACCGCCGGATCGAGCGGCGCATGGGCATCCACCAGATTGACAAGATCGCCGCCTACGTCCGGTACCTGCAGGAGAACTCCGCAGGAGCTGGATCTGCTGTTCAAGGAGCTGTTGATCGGCGTGACGAGCTTCTTCCGCGATCCCGGCGGCGTGGGAGCAGTTGACGAGACGAGGTCATCCCGGCGCTGCTGGCGAGCCGGCCGGCCGGCCAGGCGCTGCGGGCCTGGGTGCCCGGCTGCTCGACCGGGCGAGGAGGCCTATTCCCTGGCCATGGTGTTCAAGGAGGCGATGGAGCAAGCTCAAGCCCGCGGAAGAGTCTACGCTGCAGATCTTCGCCACCGACCTGGACCGGGACGCCATCGACAAGGCCCGCCAGGGCGTCTTCCCGGCCAACATCGCCGCCGACGTGTCGCCGGAGCGGCTGAGCCGGTTCTTCGTCAAGGAGGAGCGACGGCTACCGGGTGCGCAAGGAGATCCGGGAGATGGTGATCTTTGCCCCGCAGAACCTCATCATGGACCCGCCCTTCACCAAGCTGGACATCCTGAGCTGCCGCAACCTGCTGATCTACCTGACGCCGGAGATGCAGAAGAAGCTCATCCCGCTGTTCCACTACAGCCTGAATCCCGGCGGCATCCTGTTTCTGGGCAGCGCGGAGACCATCGGCGGCTTCACCGACCTGTTCGCCCCGCTGGACGGCAAGGCGCGGCTCTTCCGGCGGACGCGAGTCCGCGCTGCCGGCCGGAGCCGGTCGAGTTTCCCTCCTCGTTTGCCGCCGGCTCCGCCGGACGTGCCGGAGCGCCGCACGGCGCCGAAACCGCCGGCCAGCCTCCAGTCGCTGGCGGACCAGTTGGTCCTGCAGCACTACTGCCCCGCCGGCCGTGCTGGTCAACGACAAGGGCGACATCCTCTACATCAGCGGCCGGACGGGCAAGTACCTGGAGCCGGCCGCCGGCAAGGCCAACTGGAACATTTTTGCCATGGCCCGCGAGGGGCTGCGCTACGAACTGACCGGCGCCTTCCAGAAGGCGCTCCGGCAGAAGGGCACGGTGACGCTGCAAGAACGTGAAGGTCGGGACCAACGGCGGCGACGCAGTCCGTGGACCTCACCGTCCAGCGCGCTCGACGAGCCGGAGCCGCTGCGGGGCATGGTGATGATCGTCTTTACCGACGTGGCCGCGCCTCCGGACACCAAGACGCCGGGCCGACGCCGAACAGGCGCCTGCGCACAGCCGCGCGGCTGGCGGAACTGGAGCGGAACTCCAGCAGGCCCGCGAGGAGTTGCAGACCACCCGCGAAGAGATGCAGACCTCGCAGGAGGAACTCAAGTCCACCAACGAGGAACTGCAGTCCACCAACGAGGAACTCCAGTCCACCAACGAGGAACTGACCACCTCCAAGGAGGAGATGCAGTCGCTGAACGAGGAACTGCAGACGGTCAACCACGAGCTGCAGGCCAAGGTGGACGAGCTGTCGCCGGCCAACAACGACATGAAGAACCTGCTCAACAGCACGGACATCGCCACCGTTGTTCCTGGACAACGACCTCCAGCGTGCGCCGGTTCACCACCCAGGCGACCAAGATCATCAAGCTGATCCCGGGCGACGTGGGCCGGCCGATCACCGATCTCGCCTCCGACCTGCTCTACCCGGAACTGGCCGACGACGCGCGCGAGGTGCTGCGGACGCTGGTCTCTGTCGAAAAACAGGTCACCGCGCGCGACGGGCGCTGGTTCACGGTGCGCATCATGCCCTACCGCACGCTGGACGACCGGATCGACGGCGTGGTGATCACCTTCGCGGATATCACCGCCGCCAAGACGCTGGAAGCGGAGTTGCGGGAGAAGCAAGCCAGTTTGGAAGAGCGCGTGGCAACCCAAGCCGTGAAACTGAGCCGGCGAAAATGAAACGCGGCGCAGCGCATGCCGACCCCGCCAGGCGGAAGAAGCCGATTGCTACCGGCACTGCGGCCGACCTGCGCCGACGCGCCGAAGCCCGGCTGCAGAAGCAGCGTCGGCACCCTGGCACATTCCGGAAAGGCGCCGACGCCGAGCGACTCCTCCATGAGTTGCAGGTCCACCAAATCGAACTGGAGATGCAGAACGCAGAGCTGAGCCGCGCGCACGGGGAAGCCGCCGCGAGCGCCGAGAAGCTTTCCGATCTCTACGACTTTGCCCCACTGGGGTATGTGACCTTGGACGACGCGGCCAGGATCGGGGAACTTAACCTCACCGCTGCCAGGCTGCTGGGCAAGCCGCGGGCGCAACTGGTCGGCACACCATTTGTGAACTGGGTAGCGCGGCGGGACCGGGACGCCCTTCGGCGGCATTTACAGGCTGCCTTCGCGACGGAGAGTGAAGCTACGGGAGAAGTGGACCTCTGTGTGGGAGGGGGGCGCGTTGTGCCGGTCCAGCTTTGCACGGTTTATCGCCGACCGGAGTCAGGCCAGAAGCCACATTATCGGACTGCGCTCACCGATATAACCGAGCTCAAACGTTCGGGGGAGGAAATCCGCAAACTCAACGCGCAGCTGGAAGAGCGGGTCGCCGCGCGCACGGCGGAGATTGCGGCTTTGCTGGAGCAGTCGCGGCAGATGCAGGAACAGTTGCGGCATCTGTCCCACCTGGTGCTGCGGGCGCAGGAGGAGGAGCGAAAGCGCATCAGCCGCGAGCTCCATGATCAAGTGGCCCAAACCCTGATTTGTATTAATCTCGATCTCCTGGCCCTGGCCCGGGAGCCGGGGGTTCAGCCCGGGACCCTCAAGCAGCGAATCGCGCGGACACGACGGCTCGTGGAAGAATCGGTGAACTCTCTGCATCGGTTCACCCGCGAATTGCGCCCGGCAATGCTCGACGATCTCGGCTTGATTCCCGCCCTTCATGCCTACCTGAAAGACCTGGCGAGACGGACGGGCCTCCGGGTTCGCTTCACAGGCTTTCGCGGGGGTGGAACAATTGAACAACACCGACCGTACGGTGCTCTATCGAGTCGCGCAGGCCGCGCTCACCAATGTCGCCCGCCACGCGAAGGCCAGCCGGGCCGAAGTGCGAATTCAGAAATGCCCGGAGCGGTCCGCCTCGAAATCGAGGACAACGGCAACGGTTTCAGCGTGGAACCGGCTTGCTCGCCAAAAGCACAAACACCTGGGGCTCCTGGGAATGAAAGAGCGGGTGGAGATGGCTGGCGGCGTTTTCAGCCTTCAATCCGCGCCCCGCGAGGGCACGACTATCCGCGCGGAGATCCCTCTCGACAAAGGCGATGAGGGGGGGCGCCCCACGGGACCTCCTGAAGCCGTTCGCCGAAGTCGCCATGAAGCCAATCACCGTCCTGCTGGTTGAGGACCACATGATCGTTCGCGAGGGTCTCCGGGCCTTGTTGGAGGCCGAAGGCGACCTCAAGATCGTTGCCGAAGCGGAAACCGGCCGCCGAGGCGGTCGAGCTGACCCGGAAACTGCGTCCCGCGGTGGTGGTCATGGACATCGCGATGCCGGTGCTCAATGGGTTGGAGGCTACGCGGCAAATCCTCAAAGATGTCCCTGCCACCAGGTGCTCATCCTCTCCGCGCACAGGGATGACGCCTACATCGAACAGGTGACGGCGCTGGGCGCGGCTGGATACTTGCTCAAGCAAAGCTCCTGGCCGATCTTGCCGCGCGCCATTCGGCAAGTCCAGGAAAGGAAGAGAATTTTTCAGCCCCTCCATTCCAAGCGCATGCGCAGACCGGACCAGAAGTCGCATGCACGCCGAGGAAACTTGCAACGGGACATCGGCGGCTGAGTTCCCGCGAGCTGGAGGTGCTGCAACTGGTCGCCGAAGGCGAGCCCAACAAGCAAGTCGCCGCCGAACTGGGCGTCAGCGATCAAGACGGTCGACAAACACCGCGCAGCATATCATGGCGAAGCTGAACATCCACGACATCGCCGGCCTCACCCGCTACGCCATCGCCGCGGGCCTTATTGAAAGCAGGTCCACGGTAACCGTCCTCTAGCCGCGCCGGCCAGGCCGTAGGTGCTAACCAGGAGGATGAGCGGGAAGAAGAACCGGATGGCGGAGCCAAGGGGTTCGAACCCCTGACCTCATAAATCCCAAACAGAGACACACGCGATCTCAAACCGAGCGGTAGCCTTTCACGCCCTGGCGATCTTATTTGAGTCGCGCCGGCGCAGAGCGTGGCAATCTGTTCTAGATTCACTGAATTGCATGCATGCGATGTCAAGACTTTCGCCAGGCCTTGGAGCCATCCTGGTGATGTCTCGCTTTTCGGTCCTCGGCCAAACCGGCCCGGCGGACTGGCAAAACCCTCGACTGACCGGCATGAACAACCTCCCGCCCCATGCCACGATGGTGATTTGCCCGGACGCGAGGACCGCCCGCAAGATCGGGCCGGCTGCGAACGCCGAACGGGTGAAGTCGCCGTTCTACCGTTCGCTCAACGGCGACTGGAAATATCATTACGGCAGGAACCACACCGCAGCGCGTGCCGGACTTCTGGAAGGCCGGCTTCGACGACTCGAAGTGGACGACGATCCCCGTGCCGTCCAACGTCGAGATGCACGGCTACGGCATTCCGATTTACGTCAACGTTCCGTATCCGTGGCCGAAGCCGTGGAAGCCGCCCTTCGTGCCCGAAGACGATCCGAACAACACCGTCAATTCCTACCGCCGCACGTTCTCCGTGCCGAAAGACTGGGCGGGCCGCCGCGTGCTGATCACCTTCGACGGCGTAAACTCCTTCTTCTACCTCTGGGTGAACGGCCAGAAGGTCGGCATGGGCAAGGGCAGCCGCACGCCGGTTGAGTTCGACATCACGCCGTTCCTCAAGCCCGGCAAAAACCTGCTCGCGGTCGAGAACTTCCGCTGGTGCGACGGTTCCTATCTCGAAGACCAGGACTTCTGGCGATGAGCGGCATCTTCCGCGACGTGTATCTGTGGTCGCCGCCTGACCTGCACATCCGCGACTTCGAGGTGAAGACCGACCTCGACGCGCAATACCGCGACGCGACGCTCAACGTCGCGTCTGACAGCTGGAGAACCGAGGCGCGCAATCCGCGGACCGTCACCGTTGAGGCGACGCTGCTCGATCCCGACGGGACCATAACGTCGCGGCCCCGAAGCTTCGAATCCGCGCTCGTCCCGGGCGGCAGCGGCAGCGTCGAGCGACGATCGCCCAAAGTCTGCCAACCCGCTCAAGTGGACGGCCGAAACGCCCAACCTCTACAAGCTGCTGCTCACCCTCAAGGACGAGGCGGGCCAAGTGCTGGAAGTCATCCCGGTGAACGTCGGCTTCCGCAAAGTGGAAATCAGGGACGGCGACCTGCTCGTGAACGGCCAGCGCATGCTCTTCAAAGGGCGTCAACCGACATGAGATCGATCCCGACCGCGGCCAGGCGATCACTGTGGACGGCATGATCCAGGACATCCTGGTGATGAAGCAGTACAACATCAACGCCGTCCGCACCTGCCACTATCCGAATCAGCCGGCCTGGTATGACCTCTGTGACCGCTACGGCATCTACCTGATTGACGAGGCCAACATCGAAAGCCACGGCATGGGCTACGGCGAAGAGACGCTGGCGAAAGATCCCGAGTTGGCTGAGGCCCACATGAACCGCACCGTCCGCATGGTCGAGCGCGACAAGAACCACCGTCCGTCATCATCTGGTCGCTCGGCAACGAGGCGGGCAACGGCCCGAACTTCATGGCCACCTACGACTGGATCAAGCAGCGCGATCCCAGCCGGCCGGTGCACTACGAACGCGCCGGCTTCGACCGCAACACCGACATCTACTGCCCGATGTATCCCGACCCGGAGCAGTTGCGGAAATACGCGCAAGGCGAGGCCCTGAACGCGGGCCGGGGAGCTAAACTTCCCGCCCAACCGACGCGCTCGCGTCCCTTGATCATGTGCGAATACGCCCACGCGATGGGCAACAGCTCGGGCAACATGTGGCTCTATTGGGACCTGATCTACAGCTTGCCCTACTTGCAAGGCGGCTTCGTCTGGGACTGGGTGGACCAGGCGCTGCGCGAGCCTGTCGAGCGCAACGCTGCGCTTGTATGTGGCTACCCTGTGGGGGGGCCTTCGGGCATAAGTGTGCCATCGTGGCACACTTTGCCAGCCTCGCCCTGTCCTTCTAAGTTAAGCTGGGCCAGTGACTTATCCTGTTAGCCGCCGGTAAGCCACAGCCCCTCCCACCGTCCGGGGGCGCTGAAGGGGTCCCGGACGATAAGTCAGGCTGTTGCAACCGGGGGGTGCAGGCGGGGAATGTCAGAACCTGGGGAGGACGTTGATGATGCCGCCGTCAAGGGGCATGTGGTCGGGAACCGCTTTTGCTTTGCGCATCAGCCGGGCGTGTTCCTTCTTCAGCTCGGCCAGCTTGCCGGCGGCGGCGGGTCGTTGATGAGGTTGTGCATCTCCAGCGGGTCGGCGCGCGAGGTTGTAAAGCTCGGCGCAGTAGCGGTCGGGGCTGCCGTCGCCGTGCGGGTAGTAGATATACTTCCAATCGGCGGTGCGGATGCCGCGGACGTTGGGGGTGTAGGGGAATTCTTTTTCGTAGTTGTAGAAGTAGAGAAGGCGTCGCGCCAGCCCTGGGTCTTGCCGGCCAGCAGGGGCTTCCAGGACAGGCCGTCGATGTCTCGGCAGAGGCTTGACGCCGCAGATGTCGAGGATGCTTGGGGCGATATCGAGGTTGAGGACCATCTGGTCGATGACAACGGGCTTGGGGATCAGCGGGGGTAACGAACGAGCAGCGGGACGCGGAGGCTTTCCTCGTACATCGTGCGCTTGTCCACGCGGCCGTGCTCGCCGAGGGCAAAGCCGTTGTCGGAGGTGTAGATGATGAGCGTGTTGTCGAGCTGGCCCAGTCTCCTTGAGCGGTCTCGTAGATGAGGCCTACGGCTGTCGTCCACGGAGAGCAGCGTGCCAGGTAGGCGCGGACGAACTTGTCGTAGTCGTCGGTAGTTGTAGAGCGGGCCGCCCGCGCCGTGCCAGGTGGGGAAGCTTTCGGCGAGCCAGGCGGGCTTGCCGTCTTTGTAGGCGTCGAAGTTGGCGGGCTTGGTAATGGTGGCGTGATCAAAGACGTGCTGGTATTTGGGCTCCGGCTCGATCGGACCGCCGTGCGGGGCCTTTTGGCCGAGGGCGAGCAGGAAAGGCTTGTCGTGCTTGCGCTTCAGCCATTCGACGGCGTGTTCGGTGACGACCGTCGTGTAGTAGCCTTTGAGGAACTGGGTCGTCGCCGTTGATGTTCCACTCGTTGCCGAAGTAGTTGCCCTGGCCGCGGTGGCTCATCCAGAAGTCGAAGCCGGTGCGCGGGCTGCCGTTGGTCTCGCCCATGTGCCACTTGCCGAAGTAGGCCGTCTCGTAGCCCGCCTCGTGCAGGCGCTTGGGGTAGCTCGGGAGAGAGTCGGGGTATTCGGTGAAGTTGTTGAGCGACGCCGTGGCGGTGCGCGTAGAGGCCGCTGAGGAACGAGGCCCGGCTGGGCGAGCAGAGCGAGGTGGTGACAAACATGTTGGCGAAGCGCGCCCCTTCGGCGGCCAGGCGGTCCATGTTGGGCGTCTTGAGCAGCGGATGGCCGGCGCAGCTCATGGCGTCCCAGCGCTGGTCGTCGGTGAGGATCAGCAGAACGTTGGGCCGCTGGGGCGGCTTGGCGGAGAGGGGCAGGGTATGGGCAAGCGACAGGACAGATGCCAGGACGAGGGTGTCAGAGAGCAATGAGGATCTCATGGTGACTGAGGTTAAGACGAGGCCGTCCGCGCACAAGCCGAAAGAAGCTGGGGCCTCGTCTTTTGATTCTCTCCAGTCCCATTTTGCCCTACATATTCATATGGGGGAACGTAAGGCCCGGGCGACTGCTGTGGGCTTGTGTGCCCTCACACTGCGGGCCCTGTATCGCTTATTTGTGCAGCAAGACGGCTCCTATCGCTTGAAATGCCGGTCCGCGAAGTCCAGATACTGGGCCCAATCGTAGGCGGTCAGATCGTGCTTGCCGGGGCGGATGTGGTAGCCGATGAAATCCCCGACCGGGTGGTTCAGCGGGGGTTGTTTGGCAACGCCCACCCCGGCTTCTTGATACAGTCTGTAAACCGGCTCCGCGCCTTTAGCGGCGAGAAACTGGCCGAGCGGATCGCACCAGCGATCCTCCTCCGCGCTAGCAATGTACACCGGCCGCGGCGCCATCAACGCGATCAACTCGTGCTGATCCACCGGCAGCAGCTCCTCGTGGTCGGAGTATTGCTTGAAGTTGCCGCAGAACCAGTGCGGGCAAATGCGGTTCAAATTTGCCGTCCGCTCGCCGAAACAGCGCCGGGCCAGGGCCGCGCCACCTTCGCCGGATTCGTTGGCGATGATGAGGGAAAAACGCTCATCGCTCGCGCCCGCCCACAGCGCCGTCTTGCCAAGCCGCGAATGCCCAATGACGGCAACGCGCTTTGCGTCAATCGCCTTGTCCGTCTCCAGGTAATCCATCGCCCGGCTCAAGCCCCAGGCCCACGCGCCAATGGCGCCCCATTGGTCGGGCTGGAAAACCGTGTTTGTTCCTAAAGGGCTCAATGCGGCGCGCACGCCCAGCTTCCAACCGTCCGGGAAATCCGGCTCGAGGTCGCCATAATAGACGGTGGCCAGCGCGAAGCCGCGCGCGAGGATGGTCTCCACCGGCCAGCGTGTGGCAAGGCTGCCGCGGGAGGCTTCGGTGGCCCGATTACTGACCACGCCGCTGAATCTCTTGGCCACCCAACGGTCTGACAGATGAATGCCGGGGTCACCAATGATGGCGTGATTACCGCCGAAGTTCATGCCCAGAAATGCAGGCGCGGGCTGTTTCGCGCGGTTCGGCAGATAAAGCAGCAGGTTCATGCTCGGCCCCTTGGTCGCGCCTGTGAGCCAGACGGTGATTTCCTTCCGCGTCGCCTTGCCATCCAACGCGTTCGTCGCGATGGAAGTCACCTCAAACTTCGCCCTGCCGCGGCCCTGCTGCGGGGCGTGACCGTAAATCTGGTCAGCAAACAGTTGCAACAGTTCCGGCCGGCGCTTTTGCTCCCACGTCTCCACGTCCGTAACCTTCTTGCCATCGGCGCACACCAGCGGGTCGGGCAACGTGTAGGCGCGAACTTTTGCTTCGTCGTAGTTCGGCTTGGGCAATTGCGCGCTGCTGGCGACGGTACTGGTCATCAGCACGGCGCAACTGAGCGTGGGCAGGAACTTTTTCATCATCATTCTTCCGTTTGGAACGTGACCGTCAAATGTTGCGCCGGATCCCTGCCAGTCTTGTCGAGCAGCGCGGCCATGTCGGGTGTCACTTCAACGGCGAAATAGCGGCTGGCTGCCGCGCTCCTCAATCCTGTTTCATCAGGGCAGCAAGGGTTGGCTCCATGGCCTCGGCCCAGAGTTGGTAGCCTTTCGCGCTCGGATGAACGCGGTCGGGCATGATGGTTTTTGGAATCGAACCATCCTCCTCGAGGAAGACTTTTCCGATGTCGAGATACTTGATCATTTTGCCGTCGTCGAGCTTGGCGATCGCCTGATTGATCTCCTTGATCTGGAGGCGGTAGGGGGAGTCCGCGGTCGCACGGGGAAAGATGCCCAGGAGCAACAGCTTGGTCTCGGGAAGTCTGGCGCGGATTTCCTTCACGATGGCCGTCACCCCCTCGATCACTTCGGGGATCGAGTTGCGCGGGGAGCCATCCTTCTCCTTGCCAAGGTTGTTGGTGCCGATCATCAGCACGACAACCTTCGGTTTCACCTGGTCCAATTCGCCATTTTCGATGCGCCAAAGGACGTATTGGGTGCGATCACCGCCGATGCCGAGGTTCAACGCGTGACGCGGGGCGTAGAACTTTTTCCAGACCTCCAGCCCCCGGGTGCGCCACCAATCCGTGATGGAATCGCCAAGGAACACCAGGTCGCACGGCCCCTGCTTCGCCTCGGCGAGGAACGCTTCATGCCGTGAAACCCAATTGGTCTTCGTCAATCGGGGAGCGGGAACGACCGCGGTGTTTTCAGCAAGCGCCAGGGTAGTCAGGAGGACCCCAATAACAAGCAGCAATGATTTCTTCATGTGAACAGTAACCAGCAATATGTTGCGTTAACCCGGTCTCCAGCGACAGGCCCGCGCGAGCTTCGCTCTGGAGGCCGAGAACCGGCGCCCGTTCAAGCTACCGAAGCTGCCCTGCTTTCCGGGTCGCGGAGCGGCTTCAAGTGTTACAGCAAACCGAAGCAACACGCCTCACTTCACCAACCGATAGAACTTCATGCCTCCAACTTGATTGGTCAGCACGTAATCCTCACCCTGAACCGTCCCCGCCCCCTCCGATGTCCACGTCGAGGACGAGATATCCGTGGTTGATTCGACAGTGAAGCCGACAGCATTTGTCGGCCAGGACAGGATCACGTCTGCGCCGGACGGCGAGATGCTGAGCGTTGGCCGGTAAGGCAGGATCGAGAAAGCCGCCAGCCCGTTGTTAGCGGAGATGGCAAACACCTTGTCCTCCGCCCAGATAATCTTGCCGATCAGGTAACCGTTGTTCCAATGGTTCGTGGGGAAATTGTACTCTGCCAAAAGCAGGGGCAGGTTGAGGTCCGAGATTTCATAGAGCCGCACAGGGTCAGGGATGGTGTCCGTCCTCGGGTTCTCGATCCCCAAACCGAGATTCCTTTGGAAATCCAACGCCACCGGGACCACATTCGGATTCCAGTCGGGATAAGAGGCCAGGATCGTGCTGTCGAACGTATTGACGTCATACTGTGCCAGAACGATAGGCCCGCCTTCACGATGAGCCCAGTAGGTGTTGTTAGTGCCAAACGCAAGTGACCGACCGATGCTGCTGTTGGCATAGTGATTGGCGAAGGCAACGGTGTTCAGCCAGAAACTGTCGAGGTCGGCGCTCGCCGGACGGAACAGAGCCGCCCAATTGCCTTCATACGAATCGGCGATGATTTCCGTGTTGGTTCCCGATCCGCGGGCATCCAGCGCGTCCCCCAGCCGCTCGCTGGCCATGCTGGGAGGAATCCCTCCCCAGATGGCGACCGGCACGGTATTGGAATCATCGTTGGCCCATCGGTAAAGGCGAAATGACTCTGCCACATCGGTGTTGCAGGCGTAAATCGCGCCATCATCGGCCACCGCGATGGAATTCAAGGTCAGATTATTCGCTCCGCCGAAGATGATACTTGTGTCGGTGTTCATTTGGTAAAGCTCCTCGCCGGTGGTCCCGTCCAGCACCCAAATGGCCGGATCGCCCGAACCAGTCACGATGTTGGTCCGGCTGACCAGGTACAGGTGATTCGAGGGTGCGTAGTAGGCGATGCACCTTTGTTCCGGGCGGGAGCCGATGTCCGACGTGAGGTACGGGCGGTTGGTGACGACGTCCATGATGGACGGAGCGATGCCCCACAGCGGAGCGAGCCGGGGATACACATCGCGGAGCACAGTGACAACGGCCGGCCGAACTAACCAGGGAAAGAGGGGGATTTGACACAATCACGGTGTAATTTCCAGAATCGGCAACCTGCGCGTTCGGAAATGACGAGACTCGAGTCGGTGGCTCCCGCAATGGGGTTGCCGTTCCATTGCCACTGGTAACTGGTGGCGTCGGGGCTGTTCACCTCGAGTTGAATGGCTTGCCCAACCAACAAACGTTGGGACGCGGGCTGGGTGTACAGATTGAGAGTGGGCCCTGCCCCCATGGTCACATCTGCCCACTCCGTGCCAAAGTTCAACTCGTCGAAGAGGATGGTCTTGGCCATGCTGGAATGGCGGTTGCAGAGCATGAAACTCACGATGCTGGAAATGTCAGTTCCAACACTGTTGGTCAATGTGGCGGGCGGCTCGCTGACGCCTCCCAAGGTCCCGGGGTCAGGATTTATCCACGCCCGCACCACATCGTCCGAGGTGGTGCCGGAGTTGAACTCGTAGCTGATGACCATGAGGATGGGGACGCCAGCGCTGAAGGCGTTCGTATCCCAACTGTAGTTGGATGTCGAAGAGCTGTTCTTGACGACGCCCACGTTGAATTTCGTGGAGTCGTTGCGCGTCCACCCGGGCCGCAAACCGGGCGTATGCTGCGCTTGAGGGGAAGGTGTTGGTCGTGCCGCTGTCGTTGTTCAGCGCCACAAAGTAGTATCCGCCACCCAGCCGGTGGGGTCATCGATTTGAAAGATGAAGGAAGCATACAAGGTCCCACTGCCGACAGCACTGGGCAAAACGTAGCGCGCGGCGAGCCCTCCCGGGAGCGTGCGCCCCCCCAGTTGCACCTTGTTTCCGGTGGCGTTTGTCAATCCAGGATAGGTGATGTTGCCGGCAACACCACGGGCTGGTTTGTCAGGGTCGCGTCGTCGCCAGCCTGTTCCCAATAGCCTCCATCGGAATTGCTCTGCCCGATCAAATTCTCGCCGGGGGTGTAGTTGAAGTGTTCACTGGAGATGACTCCAGCGAAGGTCGAGGTTGAGAAGATCGCTGCGGCCGTCGAGAGGGCCAACGCTTTTTCAATGATGTTGGTGTGAGTTTTCATGGTTTTTCGATTCACGCTAACCGGAGTGGCTCTTGAGTGGTGGCGATTTGCCAGGATGGTTGGTTGTTCAGTTGTAAGGTGTAAGTTGTATCCCGTGATCCTCCGATAACTCATAGCGGTAGTTCCACTTGGCTCTTCCGATCCATTCGCTATGGCCATCGGCAAAAACCACGTTGCCACCGTCCTTGCCATGGCCGTAATAGGGATTGGGATAGTTTTGCCACGGCCAATCGGGTTTGTGCGGCTCCATGCCGTCCATGATGACGAACGTGCCGCTGGGTCCGGCAATGTTGCCTTTCATCGGGTCGGAGTGTTTTGCGTAACTTGGAACCGAGCGGGTGGTTTTGCGCGGGTAGTTCGCCGACTTGTTGAACCAACAACCGAAGACTTCGTAACTGTGTCCGTTGGTGGCAGTTCTGCCGGTCGCCTTCTTCTCCAAATCCACCAGTTTTTCGAGAAGTTGGCCCTGATAGAACGCCTGGTACTTCTTGTTGGGGTCCACTGCGTTGCGGGTTGTCGGGCAAACGAAGGTGCCCACGTTCTTGATGTAGCCGGTGGATCCAAAGCCATACAGCCAGTTCATGTCATCGTCTGCCTGTTGGTCTACCGGCGTAGTCTTCAGCGTGCCCGTCAACCGGCCCTTGGAGTCGTCGTCCGCATACATCTGGCTGCCCAACCCCATCTGGCGGGTGTTGTTCAAACAACTGATCCGCCGGGCTTTGTCCTGGGCCCTGCTCAAAGCCGGAAGCAGCAGGGCCGCCAGAATGGCGATGATCGCGATGACGACAAGCAGTTCAATTAACGTGAACCCACGGGCTGCCGTTCGTCGCAGGTAACAACGTCCTTGTGAATCGTTTCCATGGATTGGAGACGCCTGGCTCATATATACCTTGGGACCTTAGCGAAACCGGGTCTTGCCGGGTATCCTCATTATTAGGGATGCTCCCCGCTCAGCGCCCGTCCATGCTCACCTCCACCCCCGCCGATTCCACCGCGTCGATAAACATCGGCGAGGTGAACTGCGAGCCTTGATCGGTGTTGGAGACCAGCGGCGCCTGCCGTCCGGCCCGCAGCGCCGCCTCCCAGGCATCCACACAAAAGGCCGCCTCCAGCGTGTTGCTCAACCGCCAGCCCAGCACATAACGGCTCCACCAATCCATCACCGCCACCAAATACATGAACCCGCGGGCCATCGGCACATACGTAATATCCGCACACCAGACTTGGTCCGGCCCCGTCACCGCCAAATCCCGCAACAGATACGGATAAATCTGGTGCCCCGGCGCGGGCACGCTCGTCTTGGGCTTGGCGTAGATCGCCTCGATCCCCATCAGCCGCAGCAGGCGCACCACCCGCTTGCGATTGATGGCCACTCCTTCCCGGCGCAAGCTCGCCGCCAGCTTGCGACTGCCGTAAACCGGATGCTCCAGGTGCAACTCGTCCAACCGCCGCATCAGCGCCAGGTTCTCCTCCGTCTCCGGAGCGCACTGGTAATAGTAACGTGCTGCGGCACAGGTCCAACAGCTCGCACTGGTGCCGCACACTGACTTGTGGGTCCGGACCGATCAGTTCTTGCAGGCATGTTACAATCCCAGTTGCTTGGACTTTTTTTTAAGCCAGTCCAGGTCCACCGTCAGTTGGCCGATCTTCTGATGCAATTGCGCGATCAACTGCTCCTGGTCCTCCGTCCCCGGCTTGTCCGGGCTCGAACAACTCGGGCAGGTGATCCCGAATCGTCGCCCGCCATTGCGTCACCTGCGTCGGATGCACCGCATACTCTCTCGCCAATTGCGAGACCGTCTTAAGCCCCACCAGGGCTTCGAATCCCACTTTGGCCTTGAAGGCCGCACTATGCCGTTTGCGTTTTGCTTTCATAGTCTGCTTTCTCTTCTCCAGCAGACCAGCGAAAGTCCATCTTAACTGGTGGTCCAGTTTTTGGGGTCCACCTCACCGAGGCTCTTTTGGAAATCCAATGCCAGAGGGACAACGTCCGGACTCCAGTCCGGATAGGAGGCCAGGATCGTGCTGTCAAACGTATTAACTTCATACTGTGCCAGAACGATAGGTCCGCCTTCACGATGAGCCCAGTAGGTGTTATTAGTCCCAAATGCGAGCGACCGGCCGATGCTGCTGTTGGCATAGTGATTGGCGAAGGCGCAGCGGATTGCCCAGGAGGAACTGGACGCGCTCAGTTGAAATGCCGGTCTGCGAAGTCCAGATACTGGGCCCAATCGTAGGCGGTCAGATCGTGCTTGCCGGAGCGGATGTGGTAGCCGATGAAATCCCCGACCGGGTGGTTCAGCGGGGGTTGTTTGGCAACGCCCACCCCGGCTTCCCGATACAGTTTGTAAACCGGCTCCGCGCCTTTAGCGGCGAGAAACTGGCCGAGCGGATCGCACGAGCGATCCTCCTCCGCGCTAGCAATGTAGACCGGCCGCGGCGCCATCAACGCGATCAACTCGTGCTGATCCACCGGCAGCAGCTCCTCGTGGTTGGAGTATTGCTTGAAGTTGCCGCAGAACCAGTACGGGCGAATGCGGTTCAAATCTGCCGTCCGCTCGCCGAAACAGCGCCGGGCCAGGGCCGCGCCACCTTCGCCGGATTCGTTGGCGATGATGAGGGAAAAACGCTCATCGCTCGCGCCCGCCCAGAGCGCCGTCTTGCCAAGGCGAGAATGCCCAATGACGGCAACGCGCTTTGCGTCAATCGCCTTGTCCGTCTCCAGGTAATCCATCGCCCGGCTCAAGCCCCAGGCCCACGCTCCAATGGCGCCCCATTGGTCGGGCTGGAAAACCGTGTTTGTTCCTGAAGGGCTCAATGCGGCGCGCACGCCCAGCTTCCAACCGTCCGGGAAATCCGGCTCGAGGTCGCCATAATAGACGGTGGCCAGCGCGAAGCCGCGCGCGAGGATGGTCTCCACCGGCCAGCGGGTGGCAAGGCTGCCGCGGGAGGCTTCGGTGGCCCGATTGCTGACCACGCCGCTGAATCTCCCGGCCACCCAACGGTCGGACAGATGAATGCCGGGGTCGCCCATGACGGCGTGATTACCACCGAAGTTCATGCCCAGAAATGCGGGCGCGGGCTGTTTCGCTCGGTTCGGCAGATAAAGCAGCAGGTTCAGGCTCGGCCCCTTGGTCGCGCCTGTGAGCCAGACGGTGACTTCCTTCCGCGTCGCCTTGCCATCCAACGCGTTCGTCGCGATGGACGTCACCTCAAACTTCGCCCTGCCGCGGCCCGGCTGCGGGGCGTGACCGTAAATCTGGTCAGCAAACAGTTGCAACAGTTCCGGCCGGCGCTTTTGCTCCCACGTCTCCACGTCCGTGACCTTCTTGCCATCGGCGCACACCAGCGGGTCGGGCAACGTGTAGGCGGGAACTTTTGCTTCGTCGTAGTTCCGCTTGGGCAATTGCGCGCTGCTGGCGACAGTGCTGGTCATCAGCACGGCGCAACTGAGCGTGGGCAGGAGCTTCTTCATCATCATTTTTCCCTTTGGAACATGACCGTCAAATGTTGCGCAACTCAATGGTTCAAGATGTATAAAAAGTTGGGCCTCAATCTCTCCAGCGTGCCGTGCCCGTCTACTTTTTTAACGATCAATCTATCGCCAACTACGGTGGAAACACTGCCGCCGCCGTCGAGGTTGAATGCAAACCGTCACGTCCAACGCGTTCAGAACTCTTATCAGTTCCTTTGCCGTCATCCCATCGCCGTCATAACCGCGTCCCCCGCAGCTTAGAAACAGTATATCCAGGTTATCAAACTGAGCGATTACCTGCCGGGGATTCTTCGCAATGAGATTTCCGGCTATCTTAAAGAGTTCCTCGGAGACTGGCTGGTGGTCCTCAATTAAAGGGATAAAGCCCGTAAGGGCGGTTTTCACCCCGTCATCCAGTATGAATTGCGCTCTTTGTCCGGGCTTGTAGGCGAGCAATTCGTTGTTATCTCTGATTCCGAGCGAATAACACCTTGTGGTCAGGTCCTGAACGATCACCCCATTCACAATTTGAATTCCCACTGGCTGTCGGATGTCAGGCGGCAGGTTTTTCAAGCCCATGGAGGCGTTGAAAGCCAACGTGGTGTTCTTTCTAATGGCAAAATTCCTCACTGCCTCTCCCTCCGGCTTGTCCGAGAGGGCGAGCCTGAGTTTTATCAGCTTCCCATTTTTGTCTTTATGGAAGATCCGGGTCAGGAAGTAGTAGGTATTTGATTCCTTGTCGAAGTGCCTGCTGATATCGCAAATCCCCTCAGTGCGCAACCGGTGGAACTCCTGTTCCAACGCCGGATTAATCGTGAGGTCCAGATTGGAAACCAGTTCCGAGCCAGCGGGGGCTGACACCTGGGCATGGATGGAAGATGCGAGGAACAGGGAGAGCAACACCTTGAGAACACGCCCCGGGAGTGCACGACCGGCACCGGCAAAAAGGCTCATGGGCCATTTGGTGAAGACAAGCCCCTTGATCGATGCGCAACCAAAACTTCTCCCTGGATTTAACTTCATGGTGTTAATTCTGCCAGCCTTTCCCTGGTTTCAATACAACGTACGCCCGCCGCGCTACCGTTTATCCGCCCTCTCCGTGACCGACATTTTTTCCCCGTCGGCGGGCCCCTTTAGCCGCTCTATGAGATAATCCGCAACCGTCGGGTGCCGGACGTCCCGCGCTCCCGGATACACCAATTCATACTTCAACCCGGCTTTGCGAAGCGCGCCGCTGAGCCCCACGCCGAAATTGGCACTGTGAGTGGGATCTTTCTCCGGCGTCCCGAATGTGGGAGGTCTGCGGTACCAAAGATAAACCGGAGGATCGTCCGGACTGACGAGATTGTATGGCGAGTATTCCGCCAGCCATGGGAGGATTTGCTCACGCTTTTCAAAGAATTCTTCGAACTGGGTCTGGTTCTTCTCCTTGTTGCCGGTGAAACCAAAGGCGTGCCCTCCGTAAATGGAGTTGGGTATCCACTCTCGCATTTGTTTTGGGTCGAGCGTCGTCTGCGCGACCCGAACGGCAGCGCACCAGACACGCGTGGATTCCCTGGAAACAGGGTCGGCGCTGGAGGGGTCTGCCATATCATTGTGAAAGGCCAGCCAAAGGCTGGAGCAGGCTCCGGCGGAACCGCCCGAGGCAGCGATTCTCCTTTTGTCCAAATTCCATGGGCCAGCCATGGACCGCACGAATTGCAAAGCGCGCGCGGCGTCCTCCAAGGGACATTTCACGGGCGGCTTTACGTTTGCCGCGTCGGTGACGAGGCGGTAGTTGATCGAGGCCACCGAGATGCCAGCCTCCAGAAATCTTTCGACATCCGTTACAGTGCCTTTGTTACCACCCCTCCAACCTCCGCCATGGATAAAGAAAACCAAGGGGGTGGGGCGATCCGACTTGGCCTTCCAAAAATCCAACACCTGCCTTGGATGTGGCCCGTAGGCCACATTCGTGAGAGTCTGGGCAACAGGGGGAGCCGTCATCGCGCTCAGCGCACTCGTCACGAGAACGAAAGGCGCGGAAAGGGCCGCCCCAGCGGCTAATACCCGGGCAAACCGGCGCGGAAGCCGGGAAGTCTCACGAATTAAGCGTTTGATTCGCATGTTGGCATCGTAGATTCCGGCCGCCTGCTGGCAAGGGCAATGACTCATAGCGGAACAAATGTTGTATGGGTGATTTCGGTTGGTTTTCGTCTCCGTGACAAAGCGACGGCACGGATGCCTTGCGGACATCCGTGCCGTCATATTTCTATGTGAAGGGCTCGCATCGCACGGGCGCGAGCCTTGTCTGGTTAAGGTTTCCGCAAGCGGTAAAACACGTTCCCCATCGACTTGTCGATTGCGATGACCAGGTTGGTGGCCGAATCGGAGCCGGGGATGTCAAACCACTGCCCGGCGTCAGCCAGGCTCACGGCGTTGGATTGCGCCAGCCAACCGCTGTGGGAACCGGGCCAGGTGAGAAGACAATTCCGTTCCCGCCGAATTGATCGTGAAGGATATATTGGTCGGGGTGGTTGCCATGGTCGAGAGCACCGTGGCTATACCAGTAGCCGGGTCGAAGGACCATGTGGCGCCGCCGCCGGCTGATTGGATTGTCGTGAACGTTCCGGAATGGGACGCCGCGCTGAACAGTTGGAATGTCTGGCCGTTAGCGAGAGTCCCCGCTGTATTGGTCAGGATCAGCGTTCCATCGTAGTTAGCGGTTGTGATTCCCTGCACGAGGTCCGCGCCGGACGTATCCGCGTTCACGCTCACCAGGGCCTGCCCCGTTGCCGCGAAGGTCAGGATGTTATTGATTGTCAGCGTGCCCGCCGGAGCCAGCATGCCCGAGGTCACGTTGACCGGTCCGTTCACCACGCCATTGCCACCGAGCGCCCCGCCCGCCACGGTTACCGCGGCCGAAGCAAGGGAGCCATCCACCCGCAGCGCACCGTCGTTCACAATGGTGGCTCCGGCATAGGTGTTCGCGCCTTGCAGCGTCAGGATACCCGGGCCATTCTTGGTCAGGCCTCCCGAGGTATTGGGAGCCGTGCTCACCGCGCCGGGCGTCGCCGCCACCGCCGGCGATCCGCCGACAAAGGTGAAATAGGTGCCCCCCGCAGTGTAATTCACACCAGGATTGCACACTGTCACGCTGCCGACCTGGAGCCCACCCGCGCCATCGGAGACCATGTTTGCAATGGCGTTAGCGCCGGTGCCGTCCCCGACAATGGAAACATAAGGTGCACCGATGTAGCCTGACCCCCCGTTAGCCACCGCAAGTGCGCTAACGCCCTCACCCGTGGGAGCGAGGAGATCGGCTTCCACGAGACAATCCTGTCCGGCAGTGTCAATCACCGCCCCGCCCGCGAATGAGCCGAACGGGCCGTTGACATAGACCGCCGTAAGGGGCGGCAGGAAGCTGCTGCTAAAGGTCTGACTCGGGGAGGTCAGGGTGCTCAGCGTCGCCGTGAGCGTGCCGCCGTTGAGGTTAAGGTAACTGATGCCCGTGGTTCCCGTGGTTCCCGCCTTCTTGTTCACGAAGCGGTTGAGCCTCAAATTTCCTCCGTTGATATTCACGATGCCCGAGCCGTTGCCGGTGCCCCCGTTGTAACCATACCCGACGCCACCTCCCGTGTTGTCAATCTCACCGCCCAGCAGGTTGAGTTCGCCACGCCCGTCCCCGTTATTATTTACGGAGATCAGCCGGTTTGCGTACGCATGGCTCAAGAGTCCTCCTGTGACCGTAAGCGAGCCTGTGCCGTCTCTCACGCCTACAAGGAGATAATCTGTCCCGGTTCCGCAGTAAAACTCGCCCCCACCGATGGTCGCTACTCCCAAGCCGGTATAAGAGCCTGGCACCCAAAGCTGATTAGCACGAACGATTCCGCCGGACATGCGCATCGCGCCGTATCCCGAGTGACCGATCTCGAAGTTGCCCGACGCGGTTGCCTGCAGGTTCGTTAGCGTTCCACCCGAGATGTTCACCGCCCCGCTATCGCCAGCCACGTAGCCCGGCTGGAACGTATTCGCAAGGAGAACCTCTGCGCCGGGGAGAATATTGATAACGCCTTTTCCGGAGTTCGCTCCCGCTTTCCATGCTCCGGTGCCGGTGTTGACCGAGCCGCTGATGGACAGAGACCCGTTGTCGATCGAGACGGCGCCCGCGCTGTTGGACAGCGAGCCGGAAATCGTCACTGAGCCTCCGTTCACCAAGGTTGCCCCTTCATAGAAGCTCGCGTTGGTCATGGTGAGCGAGCCGGTGCCGGTTTTGGTGAGCCCTGTCGCGCCAGATAAGGAGCCCGTGCCGCCAAAAGTGTAGTTCTTCCCATTATTATCCACCGTAAGCGAGCCGGGGGCCAGATCTCCGACCAGACTGACGATACTGGCGCCGGGGGCCGAATCATCAAATGTCACGTCCGCTCCCTGGATGAAAACCTTGGGAGTCCCATTATTCACCCAGTTGGCCGTGATCAGCTCGTCCCATATTCCCACGCCGGCCGTGCTGATTGTTCCCCGCCACTTCAGCGCACCGGATATGAGGGTGGCATTAAAATCGAAGGAGGAGTTCGCGGCATTATGTACGATGTAGCCCGACACACCGTCCGGAGCACTCAAGATGCTGTTGGTGATTAAAGCCGGGTCCCCCACGAGAGTCGTGTACTGATCAAGGGAAACTGGCCCAGAACAAAATCCGCGCCGGAAACCGCTATGGCGGTCGCCCCGTTCAGATTCAGAGTTCCCACCGTAACGACTTCCGAACTCGTGTTGCCAGCCGGCAGGACAAACGCAAGCTCCCCGCCCGCCGCTGTGGTGATGCTTCCCAAAGGCATGGAGGGTGTCACCGGGTCCCGTAAGACGCCGAAGCTGCCGCCGTCGTTCACGATCACGTTGCCGCCTCCGGCGTGGACCGTGGAGAGCACAAGACGGCCGCCGTTGACGACCGTATCTCCTGTGTAGGTGTTCGTGCCCATCAGGGTCAATGTGCCCAAGCCACTCTTGGTCAGACCACCGGAGGTGTTCGGGGCCGTGACAACCGGAGCCGTGGAGTCGGGCACTGCTGGAGATGGGGCTCCTCCGCCAATCAGGCTGAAACTTGTTCCGATTGCAGTGTAATCCACTCCTGGGTTGCACACTGTGATGCTGCCGACCTTGAATGTGCCTTTGCCCGTTCCGTCATCCACCATGTTGGCAATAGCCGTTGCGCCCTTGCCGTCGCCGCTGACGGACACGTAGGGCGCACCGATGTAGCCAGAACCGCCGTCGGCGATTTTCAGTTCACGAATGCCCTCGCCGGTCGGCGCGAGGAACGGCGATTCCGCCAAGCAATCCTGGCCGGCACTGTCGATGATGGCCCCGCCGGGGAATTCTCCAAACGCGCCGTTGATGTAAATGTTCACGTAAGCAGGAATGAAGTTGCTGCTGAAGTCCAGCGACGAGGTCAATGTGCTTGCGGAGGCGACGAGCGTGCCGCCATTGAAGTTTACGTAAGCAACGCTGTTGTAGTCCTGCGGAGTTCCGTTCTGACTCGCACTGATGAACCGGTTCAAAAGCAGGTTGCCACCGTTGATGTTCACGATACCAGACCCGGTGCCGACGGTCGCGAGTCCCGTGTTCAAACCGAAGCTGATAGCACTACCGGAGTTATCCAGCGTGCCGCCAAGCATATTGATCTCGCCGCGACCGAGAGAGTTGTTGTCAAGCGAGATGACCCTGGTTTCGCTGGAATGGCTCACCAAGCCGGATTTCACGGTCAAAACGCCGGTGCCCGTGCTGTAGCCGAGCACCATGTAGTCCCCGCCGTTGGCATATAAGGAACCGCCATCGATTAGGGCTGTGCCATAGCCGCCCGTATAGCCGATGTAAACCCGGTTTGCCTGGACCGTGCCGGCAGTCAAATCCACAGAGCCGTTCCCGTAGCGACCGACAAGAAAGTTATAAACGCTGGCTCGCCTGCGAGTTCGTGACGGAGCCGCCCTTAACGTAAAGCGCGCCGTTGTGACCGGCGTTCTGTCCCATGATGAAGTTACCTGCGTTGTTGATGGCGGCGCCCTCGGGAAGGACCAGCATGCCGCCATTCACATAAGTGTAACCGTCATAGGTGTTGCGGGCGGTTAGAGTCGTTTTGCCGGAGCCGACGATGTGCAGGCCGCCGCTTCCGGAGATCACGCCTCCGAGCGTCAGATTTCCGTCCATGGTTGCCACATAGCGGGTTGATGTGACGGAAAGGGGCAGGTCCAGGGTTTGCAAGATGCCGCTGTTATTGGTGATACCGCTGGCCAAAACAATGCTGTTTCCCAGCAGCGTGAATGCTCCCGCTCCCGGATTGAAGGTGATGTCGCGAAACGCGCTGGAGGCCGGGAAGTCATTCTCTGGGGTCAGCCGGGTGGTTCCCTGGAACTCCAGGCTGTTCGTCGTGGCTGGTACCGGAAGATTGCCGCCCCAGTTGTCCGCGTTGTTCCAATAGTTGTCGGCTCCTCCGCCATTCCAAATGTAGGGGGAGTCCGCGTGGGCCGCGAGTGCGGCACCGAGTGAGAGGATGCACAGCAGGACCTGCATGCCGCGGGTCTGCGGTCGGGTTACGATGAGTTTTTTTTGCATAAGACGTGGATTTGATTTTTGAGGGGCCGGTGAAAAGAACTTAACTTAGCTATTACTGCTGCGGGGGTTTTCGGTTGCCGTCAGTCATGGTGTTGAGCACGTCGAGCCACCGGGAGCGCTTTACGAATTCACTGTGGCCGTCGCAGAAGGTGACCGTAAATCCATCCACACCGTGATTGTCTCCGGGGTCAGGATACTGCGCGTCCGGGGTTGCCGGGCTTGTTGGCATTGCCGTCATCACCATCAACCAAGAGGAAAATTTTGGAAGGGCCTGGGACGGTGCCCGGGGCGGCGCCGGTGTAATTTTTAAGGGTAAAAGTATTCACGGTCCGTTCCGTTTTCTTGAGGTGGCTCCGGGAGGGGAAAGTTGCCAAAGCACTCGTAACTGAGCCCGTTCTTGGTCTTGTCCTTGGACATGAATCCGAGGTCGATTACCACGGTTTCACTTGGGTTTGTCGGTTTAGCAATGGTATCCGGGCGAATGTAGTTTTGCGTGCTTGGACAGACGTAGCTGCCAAAGCTCTTCACATAGGCCGGGTAGAGCCAATTCTGGTCGTCATCGGCTGAAGAGCGGTCGGAGAGGTAATTGGCAGCTTTCGTGTCTTTTACGAATTTGGGGTACCAACTGGCACCGCTCAGGTTTCCATCATTGTCTCCGGCATACAGCATGCTGCCGAGTCCCAGTTGGCGTAGGTTGTTAAGGCATCCTATCTTCTTCGCCCGGTCCTTGGCTTTCGCGAGCGCAGGGAGCAGCAGGGCTGCCAGTATTGCAATGATCGCGATGACGACAAGCAGTTCGATGAGAGTGAACCCTGGTGCAACCTTTGAGCAACAGCCATGGGAAAACCGTTTGTTAATCCTGATCATAAGCAACTTTCCATTGTAGGTCCTTCACGCCAACATCGGGAACATCGGGAATCCAAATCCGTTCCGGGTTTCCGACTCGCCTGCATTTGTCATATAGTAGCAATGGCCCTTCGGGATTACTATGCAAACTGATAAGAAATTGCTTTTTGCGCGCCCACGTGTACCTCAGCGCTGCGCGGGTGAAGGTGCGCACGCTCTTGATGTAACCCTGGCCGCCGAACCCATACAGCCAGTTCATGTCGTCATCGGCCTGCTGGTCAACCGGCGTGGTCTTGAGCGTGCCCGTCAGACGCCCCCGCGAGTCGTCCTCCGCATACATCTGGCTGCCCAGCCCCAACTGGCGGGTGTTGTTCAAACAACTGATCCGCCGGGCTTTGTCCTGGGCGCGGCTCAGAGCCGGAAGCAGCAGGGCCGCCAGGATGGCGATGATGGCAATCACGACCAGCAGTTCAATCAGCGTGAACCCCCGGCTTGCCGTTCGTTGCAAGTCAGTAGCTTCCCGTGAGGATCGTTTCCTCGAATTGGAGACGGCTGGCTCATATATAATACCTTCGAACCGTAATCACACCGGGCCAAGCCGGATATCCTCATTAATGAGGATGCTCCCCGGCCGGCCTCCGGCCTGCCCTCACCCGGGTTTCTACTCATCGAGCCCCACCCCCGCCGATTGAGGCAACTGCACGAAGCGGGTCGCCGCTTCCACCCGGGAGCGCACATGCAGCTTGTCGAAGATATGGGCCACATGACTGCGCACGGTGGTGAAGCTGATCTGCAAACGGTCGGCGATCTCTTTGTCGAGGTATCCCTGGGCGAGCAGTTCGAGCACTTCGTATTCCCGGCGGCTCAGGTTGCAGTCGGCGTGCGGCTTGGCCACCGGTCGGCAGAACGACTCGATGACCCGGCGCGCGATTTCTCCGGTCATCGGGGCGCCTCCCTGCGTGACCTCGTGGATCGCGGCCACCAGTTCCACCGGCGTGGTGCGCTTGAGCAGATAGCCACTGGCTCCCGCCTGGAGTGCTTGAAACAAGCGATCGTTGTCCGAATGGACCGTCACCATCAGAATGCGGGTGCGGGGCAGGAGCGGTTTCAAGCAGGCAACACACTCGATCCCGGACATTCCCGGCAAGCTGATGTCCATCAGCACGACATCCGGCTTCAGTCCCGGCATCCGTTGCAGCGCTTCCTCTCCCGGTACGGAATGTCCCCACGCACTCCAAACCCGGCTGCGCCCCCAACATCCGGATCCAATTCCTGGAAATAGGGGCGCTGTCTTCGACGATTCCGATTCTGGTATTCATCCGATGCGAACTGTTCCGAATCATGGATTACTTCCCCTGCTTTCAGCTATCCTCATTATTGAGGAGACTCGGCGGGACTGGGAACCGCGCCTCCCACTGCAAGGGTAAACACAACTTGTGTTCCCCCGCCGGGCCGCGGCAAAAGCTCCGCCTTTCCGTTCGAGCGCCCGCAGACGTTCCTGCATGTTCCTGAGGCCCTCGCCCCGGGCCACCCTCTCCGCGTCAAAGCCGGCGCCATTATCTTCGACACGACACCTTCAATATCCCTCCGCATAATGGACTCGGACGACTACTTCGTCAGCTTTGGAGTGCTTGGCCGCGTTGTTCACCGCCTCCTTGAAGGCCAGGAAAAGATTGTGCCTGGCTTGTGAGTTTACCTCTACGCGCGGCAGATTCCTTGTCACATCCAGCCGGCAACGGATCCCGGAATGCCGCAGGAATTCCTGGGCGTAGTTGGAGAGATAGCCGACCAGGTTGGGCAGCGTATCGTTCCGGGAACTCATCGTCCAAACGATTTCATCCACCGCGATGCCCAGGCGGCGCGCCAGGTCGGTCATCTCCTCCACGCTGGGCCGCAGGGCTGCTGACGTTGCCTGGCTTTGCAGCGTCAGATCGCCAAGCTGCACGATTTCGGTGATCGCGCTGCCTAGTTCGTCGTGGAGGTCTCGGGCTATCCGCTGCCTCACCTGTTCCACGGCATGTCGGGCCTCCAGCCGCTCCAGCCGCCGGCGGGCTTTCCGGCGTTCGTTCCAGGTCACGCCGCCGAGCAGCAACAGCAGCGCCACTGCGCCAACGAGGATGCGGAACCACTCCGTCTGCCAGAAACGCGGCACCACCCGCAGAATGGCGGGCATCCTGGCTTCCTGCCACGAACTGTCCGGCCCGCCCACCATCACGCGGAAGTGGTATTCCCCTGCGGGCAACTGGCCGTAGGTGGCGAACCGCCTCGCCCCGGCGGCCTCCCAGTTTGCTCGAGGCCGTCCAGGCGGTATCGGAAGCGCAGGGACTGCGGGGCTCTGAATTCGGGCGCGGAGTATTGCGAACTCCAGCCGGCGGGTGCTCAAGGGGACGCGATAGCCATGCGGACCGGCGGCGACCACCTGGCCGTCGGCGCGCAGCGTGTCAACCCACACGCTCGACCGGCGGGCCGGGGCGCAACGAAACTTCTTCCGGCGAAAAACCCCGCCGCGCCCACCATGGTCGCCACCCAAAACCGACCATCCGGACCGGGACTGATCACCGGCTGGCCGGCACCGGTGCATTGGCGGTTGGCCATGCCCTCCTCAACGGCCAGGCGGGTGCAAAGCAGCGCCGGGCTCCGCCCCGGCAGGTATTCCGCTAACTGGCGGCGCGAGCAGCCAATGATCCCCGTCCGGGAAGTCATCCACAAGTTGTCCCGCTCGTCGCCCCTCAGGCCCAGGATCATGTCATCCGGCAGCCCGTCGGCGGTGGTGAAGCGTTTTAGCTCCTGCTGTCTCCCGCAAAAAAGCCCGTCGCGTTGCGTGCCGAACAGAAGG
>CAWBHS010000044.1:0-31040 GCA_963788655.1 uncultured Verrucomicrobiae bacterium
TGCTCGTGCCCCGACGAATACACCAGCACCCGGGCGGCGCTGCTGCTCAAGCAATACGGCATCCATCGGGTGCGTCCGCTGGCCGGCGGCTACGAAACCTGGCGGCAAAAGAATTTTCCGCTGACGCCGGCTGCCCGCGCGGCGCAAGCCGCAGTGATCCAATCGTCTCCACGCCACGATCCCAATCCTTTACCAACCCTCCATGAACTCGCACACTGAAACCGTTACCATGAGTGACTCGAAAAGCACCGCCAACCAATCCGGTTTCCGCTGGAAATGGCTGCTTTACGTTGGCGCGGCTATCGCGCTGATTGCCGCCGCGAAATACTTCCACGTGCAGGATCTGCTCAAGCAGGTGCTGGATTGGGTGGGGCAACTCGGGCCGTGGGGCGCGGTCATCTTCATCGCGATTTATGTGGTGGCGACCGTGCTGTTTGTTCCCGGCTCAGTGCTGACGCTCGGTGCGGGGGCGGTGTTCGGCGTGGTCTGGGGTTCGATTTACGTGTCCATCGCAGCTCACGCTCGGTGCGACGTGCGCGTTTCTTGTCGGCCGGTATCTCGCCCGCGACGCCATCGCCCGCAAGATTGAAGGCAACGAACGATTCGCAGCAATTGATAAGGCGGTCGCGACCGAAGGCTGGAAGATTGTCGGGCTCACGCGCCTGTCGCCGGTGTTTCCGTTCACGCTGTTGAACTATGCGTTCGGCCTTACGCGTGTGAAGTTGGGCCACTACGTTCTTGCCTCCTGGATTGGCATGATGCCCGGCACGGTGATGTATGTGTATCTCGGTTCGCTGGCCAAGGCCGCTTCCGGCGAGCGAACCCGCACCACTGGCGAATGGGTGCTCTACGGCGTCGGCCTGCTCGCCACCGTGGCTGTCACCGTGTTCGTCACGCGCATCGCCAGGAAGGCGCTGGCAAGAAAAATCACATAGTCGATCCCATCGCGACACCTTTATGACCGAACAAACTCAACCGCCCGTCCTCCCCTGGGACGCGCACAATCAGAAACTCGTTTCCAATGTCCATCCTGCGGACTGGAAGAATCCCACACCCGCGCCGCGCTACAATCTCGTCGTCATCGGCGCGGGCACGGCGGGACTGGTGACCGCTGTGGGCGCGGCGGGCCTCGGCGCGAAGGTCGCGCTCATCGAAAAGCATTTCATGGGCGGCGATTGCCTCAACGTCGGCTGCGTGCCGTCCAAGGCCATCATTCGCGCCGCGCGGGCGGCGGCCGCGGTTCGGGAAGCGGCGGAGTTCGGCGTGAATGTTCCCGCCGGCACGACGGTGGACTTCGGGAAGGTAATGGAGCGCATGCGCCGCTTGCGCGCCGACATCAGCCCGCATGACTCCGCCAAGCGTTTCACCGAACTCGGCGTGGACGTGTTTCTCGGCGCGGGCAAGTTCACCGGCCCGGACACCGTCGAAGTCGGCGGGCAGACATTGCGTTTTGCCAAAGCCGTCATCGCCACCGGCGCGCGCGCCGCCGCACCGCCGATTCCCGGATTGAAGGACGTTCCCTATCTCACCAACGAAACGCTTTTCTCGCTCACCGAACTGCCCAAACGTTTCGGCATCATTGGCGCTGGGCCGATTGGCTGCGAGATGGCGCAGAGCTTTGCGCGCTTCGGCTCGGAAGTGTTTCTCGTCGAAGCCGAACACGGCATCCTGCCGCGCGAAGACCGCGACGCCGCGGAGATTGTCCGCACCGCGCATGGAGCGCGACGGCGTGAAACTCCTCTGCTGCGGCAAAGACCTGAAACTGGCGCGAGACGCCGAACGGCGTCCGCCTGCAAGTCGAGTCGCACGGCAAAGGTTACGACGTGCTCGTGGATCAATTGCTCGTCGCCGTGGGTCGCGCCCCGAACGTCGAAGGACTCGGACTCGAAACCGTCGGCGTCGAGTTCGACAAGAAGGGCGTGAAGGTCAACGACCGCTTGCAGACGACCAACCCGCGCATCTACGCCTGCGGCGACATCTGCTCGCCGCTATCAATTCACGCACGCCGCGGATTTCATGGCGCGCATCGTCATTCAGAACGCGCTCTTCAAGGGCCGCGCCAAAGCGAGTTCGCTCATCATTCCGTGGGCGACTTACACTTCACCGGAAATCGCGCACGTCGGCCTTTACGAAAAGGAGGCGAAGGCGCAAGGGCATCGAAGTGGACACCTTCACGCAGGAGTTGAGCAAAGTGGACCGCGCGATTCTCGACGGCGAAACCGAAGGCTTCGTGCGCGTCCACGTTCGCAAAGGCACGGATGAAATCCTCGGCGCGACCGTCGTCGCCGCGCACGCGGGCGATTTGATCAGCGAACTCACACTGGCGATGAAAGGCAAACTCGGCCTCAAGACCATCGGCGGCGACGATTCATCCGTATCCCACCCAAGCCGAGGCCATCCGCAAAACCGGCGACCTCTACAATCGCACCCGCCTGACGCCTTTCGTGAAAAATCTCATGCAACGCTGGCTCGCCTGGCAGCGGTGACTTTGTAAAATATGAACATGACTGAGTAATTCGTGAGCCCTCTAAATACCATCCAGAACACCACCCCGCGTTCCGCTGAATCCAGCGTCGCCTTGGCATCACGGCCGTTCCCACGCTCATCGTATTCAAGAACGGGCAACCCGTGCGGACGCTGCGGGGAGTCCAGTCACGACGAGAACTTTCTGCGGCACTCGCCGCTACGGCGTGACCCAACCAAAGCCCGTAACCATCAACAAGTTTATGGCCGGAAAATTTCTTGAAGTTGCCTTTACACCCGCCGTGCTCGCGGCGCAGAAGAATTACTTCGGACGCGCACAGCAGATTCCACCGCAACCCGAGCGCGACCCGCTCACCAGCGACGAAGTTCAGTTCATCCAGTCGCGCGACAGCTTTTACATGGCGACCGTGACGGAAACGGGCTGGCCCTACATGCAACATCGCGGTGGCCAACCCGGTTTCCTCCGCGTCGCCAGCCCCACGCAACTCGCGTTCGCCGATTACAAAGGCAATCGCCAGATGCTTTCCACCGGCAACCTCGCCGCGAACAATCGCGTTTGTCTGTTCCTCATGGATTATCCGCAGCGCACGCGGTTGAAAATTCTCGGCCACGCCCGCATCAAGGATGCCCGGCAACATCCCGAACTCGTCGCGCAACTCGCCGAGCCGGAAACGCGCGGCATCGTGGAGCGATTGTTCTTCATCGAGGTCGTTTCCTTCGACTGGAACTGCCCGAAATACATCACGCCTCGGTTCATGGAGAAGGAAGTGCGCGAAGCCGTTGCGCCGTTGCGGCAGCGCATAACGGAACTGGAATCACAACTGGCAGGCAGGAAATGATTATGTTCTCGCGTAAAGCTCGCTGCCCTTCTCGGTGAACTCGCGGGACTTTTCTTCCATCCCCTTCTTCAGCGCCTCTTCCTCGGCGATCCCTTGTTCGGCGGCGTATTTGCGAACGTCTTCGGTGATCTTCATCGAGCAGAAGTGCGGGCCGCACATGGAGCAGAAGTGCGCGGTCTTTGCGCCTTCCTGCGGCAGCGTTTCGTCGTGGAATTGACTCGGACGCCGCCCGCTTCCTTGCCCTTCGGGCTTTCGCTTCGCGAAATTCTTCTCGGTCTGTCCCACAGCCCTCGAATCGCGCGCGGTCACGGGGTCGAGGCTGAGGTTGAATTGATCTTCCCAGCGGAATGGGCTTGGCTGCGCCCGCAGCCTCGGCCTGACGGCCTTTCGCTCTGCGAAATCCTTCTCGCAGCTTCCCAAGCGGCTCGAACCAAAGCGCGCCTTGCTCAACGCGTTGTCGCGGTATTGCGCCCCGGGATGGCCTTTGGCCAGGTCGGCGGCGTGCGCGGCGAACAATTTGTCCTTAATGCGCCAGATTTGCTGAAGCACCACGTCGCCGTCGGTCGGTTGGTCGCGAAGCAACTTCTTCACACTTCGCGGCGCTTGGTTTGAAGGTTTACCACGCGGTGGCCGGATTGTTTTTCGCGTTGGCGCAAGTCGGCAAAGAGCCGGTCAATGTCATGTCCGCGCTCGGCGGAGAGTTCGTCCTTGATGCGCCAGATTTCCTGAAGCACCACGTCGCCCGTCGGCTTGGAGGTTTCAGTCGTTTTGCTCATAGTTGATTCCCATCAGTTCGTCCGGCGTGCAAATTTCCGGCAGGGTGTGGCCTTGCTTGGCGACAAGTTTGCGCAACTGTCCCACGATGGCAGCGTTGGCGATGTGCCTGCAATTCCATGTGAGCAATATATCCATTTCGTGAACCGTGGCGAGGGCGATGTGGGCCGCATCACCTTCGGCTTTCGCGGGAAGCAGCCCGGAATCCAGGATACTCCGGGTCAGGTCGCGGGCTTCCTCGGTAGATTCGAGCAACGCGATGTCGGCCAGGAGTGTCAGGCGGTGGTGGGCCATTTCCGATTCGCCTCGCGCAATTTCGTCAAGGACAAGCTGGCTGGTGAAAAGCTCGTGCTTCTCGCGCTGAAAATCCCACCAATCACGGGTGAGTTGCTGATGGGCGGCTTGAATCAAATCGCGCGCGGGTCGTGCGACGACGTAGCTCGGTATCGTGCTTTCGATGTAGATGCGCATTGGTCGTCAGTTTTATTTACTGTCCTCACCCGGCCTTCGGCCATCCTCTCCCATCCGATGCGAGGGAGTGTGTTCGGCGAGTAGCCTGTGCTACCCGTTCGCGTAAAGCTCGCTGCCTTTCTCGGCGAACTCCTTCGACTTTTCTTCCATCCCCTTCTTCAGCGCCTCTTCCTCGGCGATGCCTTGTTCGGCGGCGTATTTGCGGACGTCTTCGGTGATCTTCATCGAGCAGAAGTGCGGGCCGCACATGGAGCAGAAGTGCGCGGTCTTTGCGCCTTCCTGCGGCAGGGTTTCGTCGTGGAACTCGCGCGCGGTGACGGGGTCGAGGCTGAGGTTGAATTGATCTTCCCAGCGGAATTCGAAGCGGGCTTTGCTGAGCGCGTTGTCGCGGTATTGCGCGCCGGGATGGCCTTTGGCGAGGTCGGCGGCGTGCGCGGCGATCTTGTAGGCGATGACGCCGTCTTTCACGTCCTTCTTGTTCGGCAGGCCGAGGTGTTCCTTGGGCGTGACGTAGCAGAGCATCGCGCAGCCATACCAGCCGATCATCGCCGCGCCGATGCCGCTGGTGATGTGGTCGTAGCCGGGCGCGATGTCGGTGGTGAGCGGCCCGAGCGTGTAGAACGGCGCTTCGCCGCACCACTCGAGTTGCTTGGCCATGTTTTCCTCGATCATGTGCATGGGCACGTGGCCCGGGCCTTCGTTCATGACTTGCACGCCTTTGGCCCACGCGCGCTTGGTGAGTTCGCCCTGCACTTCGAGTTCGCCGAATTGCGCCTGGTCGTTGGCGTCGGCAATCGAGCCGGGACGCAGGCCGTCGCCGATGCTGAACGCGACGTCGTAGGCGGCCATGATGTCGCAGATGTCGTCCCAGTGGGTGTAGAGGAAATTTTCCTGGTGATGCGCGAGACACCATTTGGCCATGATGCTGCCGCCGCGCGAGACGATGCCGGTCATGCGGTTCGCGGTGAGCGGCACGAAGCGCAGCAGCACGCCGGCGTGGATGGTGAAGTAATCCACGCCTTGCTCGGCTTGTTCGATGAGGGTGTCGCGGAAGAGTTCCCAGGTGAGGTCTTCGGCTTTGCCGTTCACTTTTTCGAGCGCCTGATAAATCGGCACGGTGCCGATGGGCACGGGCGAGTTGCGGAGAATCCATTCGCGCGTGGCGTGGATGTTCTTGCCGGTGGAGAGGTCCATGACGGTGTCCGCGCCCCACTTGGTGGCCCAGCGCATCTTCTCGACTTCCTCCTCGATGCTCGACGCGACGGCGCTGTTGCCGATGTTGGCGTTGATCTTCACGAGGAAGTTGCGCCCGATGATCATCGGCTCGGACTCGGGGTGATTGATGTTGTTCGGGATGATGGCGCGGCCGGCGGCGACTTCGCTGCGGACGAACTCGGGGGTGATCTCGGCGGGGATGCGTTGGGGGAAACGGTGGAAGACCGAGGGCGAATACTCGCTGCTTGTGAGCTGGCTTGAACCGGCGTGCTGTTTGTTGAGGTCGTTGCGGACGATGTCGTTCGACATCTCAGCAATCTTCGCGCGGCCCATGTTCTCGCGGATGGCGATGAATTCCATCTCCGGCGTGATGATGCCGGCGCGGGCGTATTCGAGTTGCGTGGACGATGACCCGCCTTGGCGCGGTAGATGGTTCGAACGGGCAACGCGGGCAATCGCGAGTCGGAAGTGCCCTCGTCCCCGCGCGCGGCCGCGTAGTCGCGGTGGACATCGGACAGGTAACCGTCGTCAATGGGCTGAACGGGCCGGCCGGCGCAGGCTTCGACGTCGCCGCGGGCGAGAATCCAGTCGCGACGAAGCGGCGGCAAACCCTGCTCCACGCTGCCGGCAAAGTCCGGGTCGCCCCAGGGCCCGCAGCAATCATAGACCCGCACCGGTTCGTTGGTTGCTTCCTGTCCGTTGGACAATTTCGTGGAACTCAGCGTGATTTCCCGCAGCGGCACCCGGACGGTGGGATGCATGTTGCCGGACACATAAATGCGCCGGGAATTCGGCAGGTTGTCGCGGCTGTGCGGTTCAAGCGTATCTTTGTTCGCGATCATAACGTCTTCAGTTGATTGACGAAAAGAACCTGAACCAAACGGAAGGGAAGAATGCCACCGTCCCTTCGCCAGCATTATCTGGAGCAGGTTCAATGGGTCTTCTGCGGACCAAGCGCAGAACTCTCAGCCTTTGTCCCGCCAACACGGCGCGGGGACAGGTCGGCTCCCCAGTTACGGAAGAACCATGCGACGCGGGTCGGAGCGTGTCAAGCCAATGCCAGGGCGGTTTGGAACTCGGCAGGCCGCGTCCTTTCAGGTACTTGAGTCCAAAATCCTTGAAGCCTTCGCGAAGATAAGCGCGCACCTTGTCCCACTGCTGATCAAGGGTCGCGGTGGGAGCGGGAAGTTGTTTGATCTTCAGCGTGGCAATGCCCGGGCGGGACTCGGTCTTGATCTCCTCGATGGATTTCGGTTCGCTGATCTTGCGTTCGAGCGCGCGATGGGTCGCGACGAGCGCTCGCTGGCGGTGCGGGACGCCCGCCTGCGGGAACGCCAGAAGCAGGTGGGCGAGAGCGCGGGAGCCATCAAGCTGCGCCAGAGCGGAGCCATGAGCCAGGATGTCCGGATGGCAACCCGGTAGCTGCCGACGTGAGTCGGCGGCTGACTTTTCAATGGCTGGAAAGACAGCCGTGCTCTCACGGGCACAGCCACAGTTTTCAAGTCATGAGTTCCCTGGAGAACGGGTCCGACGTCGCAAACTCGCTTGAATAGCAAATCTGCCTTGGCGCCCCGCCAGGCGGGCGACTACCGTGACCGGCGGATGCGAAAGTACAAGCACGTGATCAACGTTGGCCTCCAGAACCTGCTGGTGTATCGCGTCAATTTTCTCTTCCGGGCCTTGTTTGGTTTGTTACCGCTCGCTGCCACCATCTCACTCTGGCGGGCGATTTACGCCGGGCAAACCGGATCGGTAGCCGGCTATTCACTGGGACAAATGATTTCCTATTACCTCGTGGTCACGCTGGTGGATATGGCGACGGCCGTGGCGGAGGACGATTGGCAAATCGCCGCGGACATTCGGGATGGCCGGATCAGCCAGTTCCTGATCAAACCGGTGGATTACTTGACGTATCGGCTTTGTCTGTTTGGCGCAGGGCGCATCATTTACACGGTGGTGGCGCTGGTCCCGGTGGGATTGTTTATTTTTCTTCAACGCCAGTATTTCGTGCTGCCGGCCAATGGGGCGGTCCTCGGTTGGTTCCTGCTTTCGGTCACGTTGACGGCTTTGTTGCAGTTCTTCATTTCGTACACCATGGCGTTGTTGGCATTTTGGTTCCTGGAAATCTCGACCTTCATTTTCATCGTGTTCGCGTTCGAGTTCATCGCCGGCGGGCATTTGTTTCCGCTGGACATTCTGCCGGCCCCGCTGGCCCAGGCGCTGGCATTCACGCCGTTCTATTATCAAATGTATTTTCCGGTGAGCATTTACGTCGGCCGCAGCACCGGCGCGGCAATGTATGAAGGGTTGGCGATTCAAGCGGCCTGGGTGGTGACGGCTTACTTGCTGGCCCGCCTGATGTGGAATCGGGGACTGCGCCGGTACTCGGCGGTGGGCGGATGAAAACGTACGGAACCATCGTGGCGGCCGGGGCGCGGAATTGGCGGCGTTATCTGACGATCTATGTGGCGCTGTGGAAGAATTCCATCGTGCGGGAGATGGCGTTCAAAGCCAATTTCCTGATGTGGATCTTTGTCGAAATGCTTTGGTTCGCCATGCAACTGGCTTTCGTGGCCGTAATCTACCAGCACACGCAACACATCGTGGATTGGTCCAAATGGCAGGTCGTATTGCTGATGGGCGCCGCGCAGTTCATTCAACAGATCTTCCAGGCCATCTTCCTGACTAATTGCACTCAGATCTCCGAGCACATTCGCACCGGGCGGCTGGATTTTATGTTGCTGCTCCCGGTGAACACGCGCTTCCTCGTGTCCTTGCGGCAAGTCGATCTCGGCGGTTTCGCCAACGCGGCCACCGCCCTGGCCGTCATGGGTTACGCCCTCCGGCAATTGAACTACTGGCCGTCGCCGTTGCAGATCTTCGTGTTCTTGCTGTTGGTCGCCACTGGGGTGCTCGGTACACTATTCGTTGATGTTCCTGCTCGCGAGCGTCAGTTTCTGGACGGTGCGCGCGCAGGGGATTGTGTGGGGGTATTACAGTCTGTTCAACATCGCCCGGCTGCCGGATTCGGCATTTCGAGGTTTGTTCAAGGTAGTATTTACGTTTGCCATTCCCATGCTGCTGGTCGCCAATGTGCCGGCGCGTCTGCTCGCCGACAAACTCAATTCGCCGCTGCAAGTGCTGCTGTTGCCGGCGATGGCCGTGGCGTGCTGGCTGGTTTCGGAAACATTCTGGCGTTACTCGTTGCGGCATTACACCAGCGCCAGTTCTTAGAACCTGTTTGAAGAATGGTAGCCGCCGACGTGAGGAGGCTACGGCGTGTGTGAGTGGTTCGGCCTGAAGGTCAGGATTAAGAATTCTGCACTTGAGCGGTTGAATTGCGGCGAGGCACAGACTAAAGTGGGCGCTCATGAAATTCGTTTTGGCACTCGTTGTCTATCTGGCGTTCGCGGCCGCCATTGGCGCGGGCCTGATTTTGGCCGTGCAAGGCCGGTCCGTATGGCTTCTGTTGATCAGCCTGTTGGTCTTTGGGATAACATTTGCCCGTTACGGGTGTCGCGCACATTGACGCGGCTGGGGGCTTGGAGTCCCGCCTTCAGGCGGCACGGCGCTCGAACTGTTGGAAGGTGACAGGACCACAATCGCATGGCGGAATGGCAGTTTCGCCCTTCCGTCGCCAAATCCGTTGCTGATTCAGCCGTGACTATTCAATAGCTGGAACCGCGATGAGGCGATTCGGCGTGGTAGGACAGCCGTCTCGCCTGTCTCCAATAGCCCCAAGGCATCCTCGCTTTTTAGTGACCTGGAGGCGTTACGGTACAAGTCGATGGTTTGCAATCGTTCGAGACAGGCGGGACGCCTATCCTACTGAATAGTCACGGCTATGCAGCTCAGTAGTGCTTTCGGATTCGCTCCATGATCATCTTGGACATCACTTCATCACCAAAGGTGCCCACGCGAAGACGAAACTCGGTGGCGTTGTCGGTAAGTCGCTTCAAGGTGATGTGGACTTTGACATCGCCTTCAGTTCTCGCTTCCAACTCGGCTTCCAGAGCCCCTTTGTTTTGGGACCGGACCACATACCGCAGCTCTTTCATGGCGGCCAAGGTGGCGGTCCATCCGCGATCCAGGGAAACCGGCTCATCGACCTTCATTTCCCCTTTGAAGTAAGCGTAAGTGCCCGCGCCGGCGGCGGCCGCTCCACCGACGGCGAGCACCACGCAGCCCACCTGCAGGGCGGCCAATCCGGCCAGCAGCGTCAATAGAATCCAGCGTTTGGTGTTCATGTGCATACTCACGGTATCGCCCGAAGTCCAGTAGTCCGGGCTTCATCTGCTCTTTGCAGTAGCTTATACCGAGAAGGTTGGGGCGGCAATTTGATTCGAGCGGGCGATGCGGTTGCGCGGGTGTTGAGCGGTTCAATGGTTCGGCAGGAGCGGCATGCGCAGGTCTCACTTGCCAATGGCGGGGGTTCTCTCTAACTTGCGCCCGCAATGGAAAAAGTTGTCATCATTGGAACTGGATGCGCCGGATTGACGGCGGCGCTCTACACGGCGCGCGCCAACCTGAATCCGTTGGTGCTCACCGGCATCGTCCCCGGGGGATTGCTTACCACGACCAGCATTGTGGAGAATTTTCCGGGATTTCCCGAAGGCATCGATGGTTATGAACTCATGACGCGGATGCAGAAGCAGGCCGAGCGGTTTGGCGCGCGGGTCAAGTTCGGCACCGTCGAGTCGGTCGATTTCACCAAGCAGCCCCTGACGTTGAACGTGGACGGTGAACCAATCGAAGCGCAGACGGTCATTATCGCCAGCGGAGCCAGCCATCGCCACCTGGGGCTGGATAGCGAAGCCAAGCTGGAAAAGAAAGGCGTCACTTACTGCGCGACTTGTGACGGCGCGCTGCCCATGTTCCGCAACCAACCGCTGGTAGTGGTTGGCGGCGGCGATTCGGCCTGCGAAGAAGCGATGTATCTCACGCGGTTTGGTTCCGTGGTGTATCTGGTGCATCGCCGCGACCAGTTGCGCGCCTCCAAAATCATGGCGGAACGGACGCTCGGGAATCCAAAGATCAAGCCGCTCTGGGATTCCGTGGTCACCGAGGTTTTCGATGTCGCCCAGGACAAAGTCACCGGCGTGCGCGTGCGCAACGTAAAGACCCAACAGGAAAGCACGGTGGATTGTGCCGGCGTGTTCATCGCCATTGGCCATTTGCCCAACACCCAGATGTTCAAAGGCATCCTCGACATGGACGAGAACGGATACCTGTTGCGTGGGAAAGGTTCGGCCACCAACGTGCCCGGAGTGTTTGTGGCCGGGGATTGCTCCGATCCCGTCTATCGTCAAGCAATCACGGCCGCGGGCATGGGGTGCGGGGCAGCGATCGATGCGGAACGATATCTGGCGGCCTTAAACCAGTAACGAACGTGCGGCCGGCAGCTTGCCGGCGGGCTGGTAGGGCCGTTTCGAAGTTCGACGCCCTAACCTTCGGCTTTGGTCAAGCAGGTGCCTCCTCCCCGCTGACGGCCCACTTCAGGAATTGGACGAGACCTTGTTCCAGCACGCCTTCCTGGGTGAATTTGATGTCGCTTCGGGTCAGAATTGAAGTTTGCGGACATTGCCACACGCCATGTGTCCGTCTTTTGGCTCAGCGGTGGAACTGTAGCCTAATTCGGTACACCGGCAAGAACCGGGCTCGGTTGACGCCCATTCCCGAACGCTCGAATTTAGGCCACCTCGCGACAAAGCGACGACACTCTGTAATTTTGGCAGAATGGCTGCTATTCCCCCGGCTTGAATGGCAAGACACCAAACCTGCGCCGTCCGTCGTCAAAGCACGGCAAGCAACCTGAACCGCAGCCCAGCATTCGTATGAGGTTCGTTATCGAGGTGGGAGATATTGAAAAGGAAACGGTCGAGTTCGCCTTCAACCAACTTCTTGGTCGGACGGTCATCCGACGCAACGGCCAGGAATTCAAGCGCAATGTCCGGCTGTTTTCCGAACCCGTATTCGAGCATCACATTATCGATTTACACGAACGGCAACGCGCCCTGTTAAGAATCGAGAAACGGCGCAAGCATCTGGTGGGTTCCCGATACAGCGTGTATGTGAACAACCAACTGGTTCAATGCCATGAGGGAATCTGAGCGGCGAGGAGGAACGTCACCGGCGTGAACGAAATGCGTCCGGACGGGGGGCCGACGTTTCGGTTTTGCGGTAGAAAGGCATCACCGTTGCGGAGGATTGGGGTGATGCGCGAACAGCCTGCCTCGTTGTAGGACAGCCGTCCCGGCGGTCCCGAATGTTGCAAGCCGTTCATCGTAAAGTTCCCTGAAGTATTGAACGTGCTTTGATCCTTCGGAGCAGTCGCCCCGCTTGTCCTACGATCTTCAACACCCCATGCGTTAAGGGATGCAACGCTTAGCCGTGACCATTCAGTAGGACCGGCGTCCCGCCGGTCCCGAACGAGTGCAAACCAACAACTTGGATCACGGCGCCGCGAGTATTTCTATGTCACCAAACGGTGAGGATGCCTTGGGCTATTCGAGACAGGCGAGACGCCTGTCCTACCACGCCGAACTGCCCCATCACCGCACCAGCCACTGAATTGGTACGGTTGAGTGACGAATTGAATGCCGGCTGTCGCAGAAGAAGCGCCTTGCCCCTGATCTGCCTCACCGCGCCTCGCGGATACGGATGGTGTAGCGCTTCGCCTGCGCATTCATGGAATCAAAGGTCACCGTTTGCTGCTCGTTCTCGGTAAGGATCAGCGTATTCCATGGGCTGGAATCAATGGTGAAGCCCTGGGCGTCTTTGAACTCGCATTGCACCTGCACCTGGATGCGCCGGTTTTCGCGATTCCGCACATTGGCGGCCACACGCAGGCGTCCATCGGGCAGCGTGGTTTGCTGAATGCCCGAACAGGTGACGGAACGTTGCGCGCCCGGATCCATCAACACGAAATTGGCCTGGTTTTCCAGATCGTACTTGGTGGTGTTCACCGGCGCATACGCACCGCCGTGTTGGCAGCCGGTCCCGGCGGTCAGAACGGCCAGGGTAAAAAGAAGAGTTAGCTGGTTTTTCATTGCGTTTGAGGGGTTGTCGATTTGTCACTCACAAAAAGCACCTTGTCCCGCGAACCTTCGGGAACGGTGAATTGAATGGTCTTGGTCATGCCCACCAGCGGCTGGCGGCTGGCGTTTAGGAATTCCACGGTGGCGGTGTAGGGTCCGGGCGGCAGGCGGAAGGAAGCAAACGTCAGGAACAGCGGCAGGTTGTCCCACGTGCGGGTATCCGCTTCGGGCCGCGTGCTGGCGGAAATGACTTTACTGAGGATGCCGGCCGCCAGGAGTCCCAGCCCCGCCGCTTGGGTGTCGCGGTTGGAGGCCAATACGGCCCCGGAGAGGATGCCCGCCGTGCCGGCCGCATCGGTGCCGGATTTGAACACGGCTTTGTTGCCCAGGATATGATCCATGACGCGACCGCCCCGGGTTGTGGCTTGGAAGTTCAAGTCATCGTAGGGCCCGACGTGCGCCGCCGTGTCATCCACGCGGATCATGACTTCACTGGCCACCGATGAGCCGTCCCGGAAACGCAGTTCTTCGCCATACTGGCCGGCGGCGTATTTCTTCGGGCCGTGGCCGTAATTCACAAAGACCAGGACGTTGTTGGTGGGATTGGGTTCCGGCGGAATGGCCAGCCGGGCTTCTTTGCGGGCGCGTTGGATCGCGTCGCTGCCGTCGCCCCCGAGTTGTTCGGTAGCCAGTCCATCGAGGTAATCCAACAACACATAATCGCTGGCGTAGGTTTTGTTTTCGGTGTCGGCATCCTGCACCGCCGCGCTGCGAAAACAGGCCCGCGCATTGTCCGGTTCGCCGTCCCGCCAGTAGAGAATGCCGCGGTAGTAGTAGGCCATCACCCGCTCATACGGCTCGCCCAGAAACGTCTTTTTGGCTTCAGCGGTGAAGTAGCCCTTGGCTTTGCGCGATTCTTTGTTCGCCTCGAAAATGCCACCAATGCGCGCCAGCGCGCTATCCAACTCAGTCTTGGCGAGATCAAACTGTCCCCGCTGCATCGCGGCGGCGGCCATGCGATATTCCCAAAGCACCTTGTCGCGCTCCGGTCCTTCGGCGATGGCCCGGGGACCGTCCACCAACGGATCGCCGGTGAGCGGAAAGGACAGTTGCTTCGTCGTAGAAGCGCAACCAACCGCCCCGACCACAACCGCCAGCAGAACAATTCCGCGCAGAGAATTCACGATGGCATTGGGGGAGTGAATCGAGGCTTAGCGGTAAACCGCGTCCTCGAGACCCTGTCGTTTCACCTGATAATCGTTGGCCCAGATCAGGGCGCTGGTGCGGGCGTCAATCAGTTGGAACGTGTACAGCACATAGTCGCTGACGCCCGCGCCGGTGCGGGTGGTCATGCCCTGGAGCTTGCCGGTCAGAAAATAGTCGGCGCCTTTGAATTCCTGGAGCAAGGGATCACTGCTGGAGGTCACTTCCCCGGCGCGTTTCTTGGCCCGTTCCTGCTCGAGGGCCTGCATGCGATCACGGGCCAGGAAGATCACTTTGCCGTTGGCTTTCGAAGCGAGGAGGGTCTGGATTTTGGTCAGGAAAATGTCTTTGTTAATGGGAAACCGCGTCTCGTTGACAATCGGGTCCAAAACGACGTACGGCGGAGTCGAGGCATTGGCGATCTGCGGCTGGCCGAGAATCGAGCGGGCCATCTTGTCCGCCACGGTGACGAGATCCTGCGACTCGATGCCGGTGCCGGCCACAAAGCCGCGTTCGTCGGCGGACATTTCCGTAACCGGCACGCCGGAGGGATTTCTGACGCCGGAAGTGGCACAACCGGAAAGCAGCGCCACGAAACCGGCCAGTCCAAGAGCAGTGATAACAGTGTTCTTCATAGGATTGAGCTTACCAACAATTTTCAAACCTCACAACCAGGTTCATTCCGCGGCAAAAACCTTCCACCACCCACCCGCATCGATTCATTGCTAATCCGCGTGGCTGTGATCGCGCGTGTCATTTCAATCTAGTTCGACGCTGGTGCTGGTTTTGTATTCGCTTCGATACTCTAGCATCTTCCCTTCGGGGCGTCGCTATTTTTCAGGTATAAGCTTGTATTCAAAGGCGATTGGCAGTAATAGCGCCGGCTATGAACGATGACTCAGTAAAAAAATACCTGCAACTACAAGCCGCCTTGAAGCGGGAAAAGGTGGAACTGGAAGCCCGCCTAAAGAGCATCAGTCAGGCGCTGGCCGGCACGACCGCCGCCCCGGCTCCCTCGGCTCCGGCTCAACGAGGTCCCGCCTCCAAGCCCCGTCAGAAGATGCATCGCGTTAAGAACACGCTTTCCTTGCGGCAGGCCATCACCCAGGCAACCCGGCAGCAGCCCTTGACCAAGCAGGAGATTCTGGACGCGGTCCTGAAACTGGGATACCGCTTCGACACTAAGAAACCCATCGGGTCGATCAACTCGATCCTCTACGGCGAACCCAAGTTCAAGAATCGCGACGGCCGGTTTAGCCCGTCGAAGTAAAGGTCGTCAACGGGCGCGCCGGTTCAATCCTTCGTGCCGTTGCCGGGCTGGCTATTTTTGTCACTTGCGGTCGGGCTCGTTTGCCTCTCAATATGAGGCATGCTCGCTCGACGCGTTATACCTTGCCTCGATGTGCATGCCGGCCAGGTCACCCGCGGCGTGCAATTCGGCAAATTTGAAGAAGGCGGCCTGCGCAATGTAGGCGATCCCGTCGAATTGGCGCTCCGGTACAACGACCAGGGCGCCGACGAAATGGTTTTCTTCGATATCACCGCGCACGCCCAGGGCCGGCAGAGCATGGTCGATGTCATTCATCGCGCCGCCGACCAATGCTTCATGCCGCTGACCGTCGGCGGTGGCATTCGTACGGCCGACGACATGCAAACCATGCTGCGCGCCGGCGCCGACAAAGTGAGCATCAATTCCGCCGCGCTCGCCCATCCCGACCTGATCCGCGAAGGCTCGGAGAAATTCGGCAGCCAGTGCATCGTGGTGTCCATCGACGCCAAGAAAGTGGCGTCCGATCGCTGGGAAGTATTCTCGCACGGTGGCCGCAAATCCACCGGGATGGGATGCCATCGAATGGGCGCAGCGGGCGGTGTCGCTGGGAGCCGGCGAGATCGTGCTCAACAGCATTGACGCCGACGGCACCAAGGCGGGCTACGATGTGGTCATCACCCGGCGCATCAGCGAAACGGTGGGCGTGCCAGTGGTCGCCAGCGGTGGGGCGGGCCAACTCGAACATCTGGCTGAGGTGCTGCTCGAGGGCAAAGCGGATGCGGTTCTGGCCGCCAGCATTTTTCATTTCGGCGAATACACGGTGGCGGACGTGAAGCGCTTCCTGGCTTCCAAGAATATTCCCGTCCGCCTCGAACCCCAGCCGGCATAGTCGCTGGGCCGCTGGAAGTTATTACGGTGAGCGAATTGGCTGGGGCGTCCGATTTTCGCGAAGCGTTTGGAATGTGAGGAGCTTGCTCTTGCTTTCGCAGGATCCAGCGCGCACGCAAACAACCCAGGAGCGTACGCAACATTTGACCGCTTCTCCCCTACCGAAAGCGCCGGTAAGCCGGGCGCACTCCAAACGCTGACGCGACCATCGGCACGGCCTTCCAGAATGGGATTAACCAAACACCCGCGCTGGCTTCCGCCTCAGCGCGAACACACTTTAGCCAAAAACATTCTTCGGGTGTTTCTTCCGGCCCAACAGCCCATAGACCACCCAGTCGCGGCTATGCACAATCGTTTGCCCCATCAGCCACAGCGGCAATCCGCAGACCGGCCGGGCCGCCTGGACGATACGCCGTGAATACGCGCGGTTTCCCAACTCACGAAAACGTTTCGCTTTGATGCCGGAACGGACGGCGAACAAACCCTTGAGTTTCATCCGCCGGATGACCGACGCGGGCTGCTCGCGCCAGCCTTCCACGATTTGCATGGTCCGCCATTCATCAAGCACCAGCGCGTTGAGATCGACCATCGCCGCCCCGGAGCTGTTGGTGGCATTGGTGCCGTGCCAACGATACTTGCCCAGCGGCGAAGCGAGTTTGACGATTTTCTGGCAGTGCCGCCCCCAGTCCGGCCAAAACACCATGTCCGCCAGAATGGGAATATCCAGCCGAAATAGGCAGGGCGTTTTTTGGTAATCGGTCTTCAGCAGAGTGGCGCAAAAGGCTTGGTTGCCGATCTCCGCCCGTTCGCGCAAATACTCGTCCCGGCCCAAAACCGTCACTTGGCCGGTGGCACGCCCGGAGACACTCAAATGCTGGCCATTGTCGTCGATGCGTTCGTCCAGGCAATACGCCAGCCCGAAGCCCTGGCAGTCTTCCAGGGTGGGCAGCAACGTTTCGTAGAAGCCGGGTTCCAGGAGATCGTCGGCGTGCAGGATTTGGAGGTATTGCGTTTGGTCGGCAAATTCGAGCGCACGATTGCAATTGCCCAGCAGGCCCAGGTTGGATGGATTACGCATCCACTCGCAAGGCAGCCCTTTGAATTCCTTGACCAGCTTTTCGGTGTTGTCGGTCGAGCAATTGTCCACCACCACCACCCGGTCGGGCCGGCGGGACTGGCGGCTCACGGACTCCAGCGTTTGGACGACATAAGCTTCCGCGTTGTAAACCGGAATCACGGTGGTCAACTTCGTGTTCATCGAGGTTGATTTCCTAGCAGAGGATCACCCCGAAAGCAAAACGTTCTTGTCAATCCCGCAACCCTTGCGCCAGTTGCCGTCCGCGGAGGAGACAGTCGTCGGTCCAAAAGTATTTCCACTGCCCAAACCGTCCGCCCAACATCAGCGTGGCCCGGCTCAAGTCCAGGGGGTCCCGATGGCCCCAGTCGGTGCTGGCGTCCAAGTCGTTCGCCTCGCGTTGCAGCCCATAAGCCGTCAGCCAGTTCAGGATGCTGTCCAACGCCGCGCGACGTTGGTGATCAAAAATCACATTCGCCCACCGCACCTCGTGCGTGTGAAACGCCGGCGCCGACGGGCCGCACTGGTCCGGGGCGATGAATCCCATCTCCACCAACTCTCGCAGCACCCTTTGGCCAACCGCTGCCGGGGGCTCCGGCAACGGGCGATGGCGGCCGAAATACACCTCCACCTGAACTCCGGTGTGCCCGGGTGGCGCGTTGAACGGCGACAAGCGTTCGGTGCAGTTGATGCGCGTGGACAGCTTGTCTTCATCGTAAATGTAAAACCAGTTCCCCGCCCGCAGCGTGGGATGCGGTGCCGTGGCGTTGACCAACAACAATTGCGAACAATTCAACGCCGCGGCCGCTTCGCGCATCGCCGCGGTGGCCTGCGCGCAGCGTTGGACGAAGACCGGCAATGGCAGCGTGCTGATCAGCCGGCCGTAGGGAAGGCACTCCCCTGAGGTCAGCCAGAGTTTCTTCTCCGCCAGGTCAATTCGCTCCACTTCGCAGTGGTAACGAATGCGTGCTTCTTTCACGAGGATTCCCAAAAAGGCCTGGTAGCCGCCTCGACGGGGATACCGCGCGTGAGTGATATAATGGGTTCCGTACGGCAACGGGCCTTTCGCCCCAGCCTGCACTTCTTCCGTCGCTGGGGAATACATTCGTTCCCCGACCCATTCGGTATTCAAGTCGGCTGGCTCAACCGTCCAGTATTTGCGCGTGTAAGCCTCGGGGAAAATGCGGGCAAATTCCACGCCGAACGCTTCCTCCAACCATTCCTGATAGTTGGCGGGGCGGGCATCGTCATCGGCAGAACGCTGCGGGCGCGCCAGAAACGAGTCCAGGCAGCGGCTGCGGATCGGCTCAGGAACCTGATACAAATTGCACTGCGCTGGATGATCCACCCAATGTCCTTGAAAATAATTCACCGTGCGAACGTCATGCGCTTCGTAATCCCCGTCCACACTACGGGCAAACAGTTCCTTGACGTAATCATGTTTGGTGAACGAGACGTGCGGACCCTCGTCCCAAGTGAACCCGCCGCGCAATTCCGAGTGCGCATGGCCAAAAGGCACGGCCGCTTTTTCGAGAATGAGACAGTGCTCATGCCCGAGGTGATACGACGCGGACAAGCCCGCGAGGCCGGCTCCCAGGATCACATTCATGCGGACGAGGAAGCCGCGACCAGCGTGCGGCGAATCTCCTGGACCAACGATTCCCGTGGCGGCTCAGCGCCGGCCTGGACCAGTTCCAGTGCGGCACACTGCTCCGGTGCGTCGAGCTCAACCAAGAAGTCGTTCGCATGGTGCCGCGTGGCCTTCCCTATGAGGTCACCCTGGGCCGTAAAATACCGGCAGGGGAAACCGGCAAAGTAACCGCGGGCTCCAGATATTGGAATCGATCGCATGTGTGGTCAGCGTGGGTTCTTGCTCAATTAAAACGATGATTCGTAGTCCGCCAGCGTCGAGATGATCTGGTCGCGTGCCGACGAGGCTACGGTGCCGGCTTGGTACAACATGACCGTTGCCTTGGCAAGTTTGTTCCAGACTTTTCATTAAAAGACGAAGGCGATTCCCAATTCCTGGAAGAGATCCTGGCGATAGGGCCGGACGAAGCTGCCGCGCGCATCGGTGAAAATATATGGCCGCAACGGGACCAGTCTCGCGAATCCAGGTCGATCAGAATGAACATCTGAGGGTCGGTCGTCATCTGGGGCTCATTCCCAGGCGTCCATGCGAATACGGTCCGGTGGCACCTCGCGCGCTTGCAGCTCGGTGGTGAGTGCGTTGAGCATCGGCGGCGGCCCGGACAGGTAAAAGACCTTGGCCGTTGGGTCCGTGATGCGCGGCCAGACTTCATCCAACGAGATGCGCCCGATCAAATATTCCGGGGCGTTGGGCCGTTCACTTGCCGGCGGCGCCCAGCCCGGTTCCGTGGTTTCCACAAAAAACAACACCCGGAAATTCGGCACTCGTTCCAGTTGCGCCAGGATCTTGTCGCGAAAGAGCAACAGGTCTGGATTCCTGGCGCCATAAACCAGCCAGACGGGTTGTGGATGATCGGGAGCCAGCGCTTCGAGAAAAGCCGTGAACGCGCTGATACCCGTCCCGCCGGCCAACAACACCGCGTCGGTCGAGCTATCGATGATAAATTCCCCGTAGGGCAGTTTGATCCAGACGCCCCGTCCGACTGCCAGTGCCTGCTCCATCTTGCGGGTGTAACGTCCCACCCCGGAATAGCAAATCCGCACGCGTTGCCGGTCCCGCGGGGAACTGGCAATGGAAAACACGCGCGACTCCGGCCAGAAGCTCGACGGATCAAACTCATCGACGGTCAGGTGCAGGAACTGCCCCGGCTTGAATGACGGCAGCGGTTTGTCCGGCCGCAAGTCCACCGTGTAAACCCGTCCACCGTGGTCGGTGAGTGCTTCGACCGTGCAGCGGATCTTGCGGGGCATGCTCATGCGGTGGCAGGCAGCGGACCGTGAGGGAGGGCTGGAAAACGAAGCGGCTTCATGAGTTCGTTTTCCCCGCAATGAACTGGTCGATGGTGGCAAGAAGGTGGCGGATCATTTCGTCAGTCAGCCCCGGATAGACACCGATGAAGAACGTGTTCGTGGTGATGACGTCGCTATGGATCAACGTGCCGACCACGCGATGCCCGATGTCCGCGTAGGCCGGGTGGCGAAGCAGGTTGCCGCAAAAGAGATTCCGCGTTTCGATGCGCGCCATTTCCAGCGTGGTCACCAATTCGGCCCGCGTGAAGGGCGCATCCGGGCGCACCGTGATCACATAGCCGAACCAGGATGGGTCGGCCTTGGGCGGGGCGGTGTGCAGGATCAAGTGCGCCTCGTGCTTCTTCAAACCGGCTTCGAGCGCGGCGTGATTGCGTTTCCGCGCGGTGATAAAGTCCGCAAGCTTCGCCAACTGCGCCACGCCGATGGCGGCTTGCATATCGGTCACCTTCAGATTGTAGCCAATATGGCTGTAAACGTATTTGTGATCGTAGCCAAAAGGTAGCGTACCGAACTGCTGGCCAAAGCGTTTGCCGCAGGTGTTGTTTTCGCCGCCCGCGCAATAGCAATCCCGGCCCCAGTCGCGGAAGCTGCGGGCGATGCGCGCCAACTCCTCGTCGCCCACCGCCACGGCGCCGCCTTCACCCATGGTGAGGTGGTGCGCCGGATAGAAGCTGAACGTCGCGAGGTCGCCGAACGTGGCGGTCAGTTGGCCGTCGTAACGGCTGCCGAGTGCGTCGCAATTGTCTTCAATGAGCCAGAGACCGTGTTGCGTACACCACTCGCGCAGCTCGCGCACCGGATACGGCACACCCATCGTGTGGGCGATCATTACCGCCTTGGTTTTCGAACTGAGCGCGGCTTCGATCGATTCCAGCGTCGGAACGTAGGTGCCGAGTTCCACGTCCACGAACACGGGCACGGCTCGATTTTGAATGATCGGATTGACGGTGGTCGGGAAACCGGCAGCCACGGTGATCACCTCATCACCCGGCTTCACCTGGCGGTCTTTGAGTTTCGGCGACGTAAGCGTGGAGAACGCCACCAGATTGGCGGACGACCCGGAGTTGACCAGCAACGCGTGATCGAGGCCCAGGTAATCGGCCAGTCCCGCCTCGAACTCCTCGCTGTACCGGCCGGCGGTCAGCCAGAAATCCAGCGAGGCATCCACCAAGTTCACCAACTCCCGCTCATCAAAATGCCGGCCCGCGTAGCGCACCAAATCCTCGCCCGCTCGGAAGGCTTTGCGCGGTTCGGCCGCGTGGTATTGCTGCACCAAGTCGAGGATTTGTCGCCGCAGTGTTTTTCGGTCACTCATATCCAAAAAGATCGTTCCCAAACTTCCCTATTTCACGGCCCAAGGCAAACCGGCATTGGCCGCGTCGGTCTGGTAGTGCTCGATCTGTCCGGTCGTCAGCGCCTGAATTGCCTTGGCTGCGTCGGAACCGGTGCCCGCGGACGTCGCCTGCCGATACCACGTAACGGTGTGCGCGATGGCGTTGGGAAATGTCCACACCGGCGCCCAACCCAACCGGGCGTGCGCTTTGTCGGTGGATAACTGGAGCAACTGGGCCTCGTGGACCGCAGCGGGATCGCTCCTGTCCTCCCAACGGCCGGGCCAGTGTTTCAGGACTTCGTTTACCAATTCCGCGACCGTGCGGTTCGCTTCATGGCCGGGGCCGAAGTTGAAAGCGGAAGCCAGTTGGTCGTCACTGGCACCGGACTCGGCCAGGCGCGCGGCGAGCCAGAGATAACCGCTGAGCGGATCAAGCACGTGCTGCCACGGTCGGGTGGCAACCTTGTTTCGCACGGGAATGGGCTGCCCGCCCTGCAACGCGCGGATGCAATCCGGCACGAGTCGGTTCGGTGCCCAATCGCCGCCGCCAATGACGTTGCCGGCGCGGACGCTGGCCAGGCGCACCGGGTGCCCATCGAAAAATGAGCGCCGCCACGAGGCGATGGCGATTTCCGTCGCGGCTTTGCTGGAACTGTACGGATCGTGACCGCCGAGCGGATCGGCCTCGCGGTAGCCATAAAGCCATTCGCGATTCTCGTAGCACTTGTCGGTGGTCACCAGGATGGCGACGCACGGCTTCTGCAATTGCCGCAAGGCCTCGAGGACGTGAATGGTGCCCATGACGTTGATGGCATAAGTGTCCACCGGCTGGTCGTAAGCGGCCAACACGAGCGGCTGAGCCGCGAGATGAAAAACAAAATCAGGTTGAGCCGCCTGCACGGATTGGGCGACGGCGGCGGCCTCGCGGAGGTCGGAGATTTGATGCCCGGGCAGCCGCGCCTCCAAACCAAGCTGTTGGAACAGCGCCGGGGTGGTGGGAGGCGGCAGGGCGAAACCATGCACGCGGGCCCCGAGGGTCAACAGCCAGTGCGCCAGCCACGAGCCTTTGAAACCCGTGTGGCCGGTGAGCCAGACTGTTTTGTTGGAAAAAGCGTTGCCAAACATTACCAAACTTTCCATGGCGCCTGGCCTTGCTGCCACAGATGGTTCAGCAGCTCGAATTCGCGGAAGGTGTCCATGGGCTGCCAGAAGCCACTATGCGGGAAACACATCAGTTGCCCGTCCGCGGCCAGTTTACGTAGCGGTTCCCGTTCCAGAACCAGGTCCGGATCATCATTCAGATACCGGAAGACCTCGCGTTGCATCACAAAGAATCCGCCGCTGATCAGACCGCCAATGGACTGGGGTTTCTCATTAAACTCGGTCACCCGATGATCCTGCATGGCCAGCTCGCCAAACCGGCCCGGCGGCGAAACTCCGGTCAAGGTCGCCAGTTTTCCGTGGCGCCGGTGAAAGTCCAGCAAGGCGGTCAGGTCAATGTTACCCACGCCGTCGCCGTAGGTGAGCATGAAGGTGTCGTCATGAATATACGGTTTGATGCGCTTGACGCGCGCGCCGGTCATGGCCTCATCGCCGGTGTTGGCGAGGGTGACGGTCCACTCTTCCTCGGGGCCGGTGTGGTGGTAGGTGACGTGTTGGTCCGGGCCCAGTTTCAGGGTGATGTCATGGACGGTTTGCCGGTAGTTCAGGAAGTAATCCTTGATGACCTCGCCTTTGTAACCGAGGCACAGGAGGAATTCGTCGTAACCGAAGTGCGCGTAATACTTCATGATGTGCCACAACACCGGCCGGTTCCCGATCGGCAGCATGGGCTTGGGCCGATACTCGGTTTCTTCCCGCAACCGGGTGCCTTTGCCCCCGCACAAAATGACGACTTGCATGGGCGTGTTGTAGAAGAAAAGCGCCGTGAATCCAACGGGAAAAACCAACTCAGCGCAAGGAAACTGGCGATGGGGGATTCCGGCTGAACTGGTGACCGACCGGAACCGCGAAGGGTCAGGTCAGCGGTGGAAGCCAGCCACCGATGACGTTCGGATTGTCTCGGAGCGAATCGACCGGCTTCCGTTTGATGCACTGCGTCGTTGGGTGATCGTTCAAGTTGCTCTCCAACTATGGAGTGAACTCGACCAACATCCGCATCGTCTCGACCTTCAGGCCGTCCTCCCGCATTGCTTGCTTGCCCTCGTCGGACTGCAGCAACGCTTGGAATTTCGCCATATCGGGTATCTCCGCCATGATTCCCGTTGCATTGGGGTTCTTGGGGTCGCGGAAGTTTCGGCATTTGATTCCCAGCTTCCCGAACAGCTCGTGTCGGCTGCCGGGTCCTTGCTTCCAGGCGTTGGCCCAGACCGCACCGTCTTGAACTTCGTGGACTATGATTACCGTCGTCATTGTTGATTCCTTACGTTTTGTGTTGGTGGTTGGTTTGCGAAAGCGGCTGTGTTGCGTCACCGAACATCGATGAGCTCAGACACCCGGCTGGAGTCGTCCGAAAGAAAGAGACTTTTCAGATTTCATTGAGCGACGGTCCGGGTTGTCTGTAGCGCCTGGTTGAACAAAGCCGCTGCGCGGCGAAGGTGGTCGGACGCGGTTGAGCTTGGCGGCAAATTATCGGTCAGCGACATGGCTGGAATCTATCATGCTGGCGGGGCATGAAAACTAAAAAACATGCCGCGAATGGCAACCCCACCAAAACCAACCTCAACCCCAACCTCCCCGCCATCCGCACGACCGGGCGCGAGTATGTCAACCCGGTCGATTACCAGCATCCCTACCCGTGCCTGGCCCGCTTCGCCGACGTGCTGGCCCTGCGCTATGACGCCAATCGCACCCGGCACGCCTATTACCGGCAGGTGCGCCTGATCCACGAGCATTTCGGCGCCGACCCCAGCATGCTCACCGAGGACCAACTGCGCGACTATTTCCTGATGGTCAAGCTCCAGAAGCACTGGCAGCCCAAGTCCATCCGCCAGGCCCTGGCCGCGGCGCGCCTGTTCTTTGTCGAGCACCTGGCGCATCCCGACTGGCAGGTCTTTGCCCGGATCCGCGCCAAGGATCATGACCGCTTGCCCGCGGTGCTCACCCGCCCGCAAGTCCACGATCTGCTGACCTTCATCCGCCTGCGCCGCTATCGCACGCCCATCAAACTCATCTATGTCTGCGGCTTGCGCTTGAGCGAATGTCTGGGCCTGACGATTCACGCTGTTCACGGCCGGGAAAACAAGTTGCGGATTCGCCGCGGCAAGGGCCAGCGGGATCGGATGCTGCCGTTGCCCACGTCCCTCTATCAGGAGCTGCGGGCCTATTGGGCGTTCCACCGCCATCCCCTGTTGCTCTTTCCCAATGTCGGCCGCGGGGCGCACACGCCCCAGGCGCTGGCCGCGCGCATGCACGCCGCCACCGGTCCCATGCCGCCCTCCTCGTTGCAGCGGCTATTGATTCTGGCCCGCAAGCAATTGAACATCCCCGCCGCCTCGCTGCATTCCTTACGCCATAGTTTTGCCACCCACTTGCTCGAGGCGGGCGCCCACCGGCCCACCATTCAACGGTTGCTGGGGCACAAGCAGATCACCTCGACGATGATCTACCTGCACTTGACCCACCAGAGCGCCCAGGACGCCTGGCAGCTCATGGCCGCGCTGTGCCGCGGGCTGCCGCGGTAGGTCGGCTACCTCCGCGTCCGCTCGCGTGAGCGCCACCGTCATCGGGGCGCTGCGTCGGTTCCTGCCCGCGTTCCTGGAAACCCATCCGCCGCTTTCGGAGGAACAACGCCGCGCCCTCTGGGCCTTCACCCATTGCCGCACGCCGGCGTTGGGCGGGCAGGCTTTTGCCTGCGAAGACAAAGCCTGCGGCCGCGTTCACTTCGCCTGGCATTCCTGCAATCACAAAGCCTGTCCGCAGTGTGGCCGGCAAGCCACCGCCCGATGGGTCCAGCGCGAATTGGCCCAGCTCGTGCGCGCTCCCTACTTCCTGGTCACCTTCACGCTCCCGGCCGAACTGCGCGGGCAGTTCTTCGGGCCCCACGCCCGCCAGGCTTACGACCTCTTCTTCCACGCCGTCTCCGGCGCCTTGCGGGAAAAGTTGGCCGCCGACAAAAACCTGGGCGCCCACCGCAGCGGCTTCACCGCCGTCTTGCATACCTGGACCCAGCGCCTGGAGTTTCATCCGCACCTCCACTGCCTGGTGCCCGGCGCGGGGCTGGATGCCGGCGGCCACTTCGTCCGCGGCAAGAACGAGGATCGCCTGGTGTTCCTGGGGCATTTGAAAGCCGCCTTCCGTCAGCACTGCTACCGGCGCTTCAAGGAAAACAACTGGCCCGTCGATCCGGCCGTCTGGTCCACGGAGTGGAATGTCCAAATCCAACCGGTCGGCGCGGGGGTTCCCGCCGTGAAATACCTCGGCACCTACGTGGCCCGCACGGCCATCCGCGACGAACGCATCGTGGCGGTCGGGGACCAGACGGTGACCTTCCGGTGGAAGGATCGCGATCACGATCGCCTCGCACAGTTGACGTTGCCGGGCATCGAGTTCGTGCGCCGCTACCTGCGGCACGTCCTGCCGCGAGGCCTGCGCTCGGTCCGCTATTACGGGTTCTGTCATCCCACCGCCAAGGCCCAGCGTCTGCGCGTGCAGTGCCACAGTGGCTTGCCGGTGCAATTGGGCGATCCCACGGTGGCCCCTTCCTCCCGTTCCACTCCGCGCTGTCCCGGTGGCGGCGGGCCGACGCGCTTCCTCGCGTCGGTTGGCCGATGGGCACGGAAGCGCGGGCCCCCGCGGCAACCGCCACGCCACCCGATCCCACCGCGGTCGAGCGCCGCTGCCATCGCCGCATGAATACCGCGCCTCAAAACAATCCGAGGTTCCGCGGGCGGGAAGCGCTTGCGGCGCGTGAGCCTCTCGGCGCTCGGAATCGTGGAAACCTCTCCTCCAAGCCACCTTTTCTGGCCTCCGCCTTCAGTAAACCACCCTCACTTCCCGCTCGGCCTACTTCCCCGCTCCGCTTGGGGTCCCGCGCCGTCATCAAAAGCGCCTCTCCGACCCATCGAGTGACTCCTTCGGCTCAAATACAAGTGCCATAGGCTCTGGCGAACCGCCGCGTCGTTCGGGCTTGTTCAACCAGGGGTGTAGTTGCTGGCTCCGCTTCGCTCCGCAGCAATACACCCTTTATTGTTGGGCGAACTTCTCACGGCTGAATCTATTGTGTAACCTGCCCATAAATGTAAAGCGCAGGCATGAAAGCGAGGAACAGCGCACAGACCCGTGGCCATTTGGTGCCATGGCGTAGAACAGTCAAAACGGGCCATAGCGCGAGGCCGACCAAGACAGCGTCGCTAAGCAGCATTTCAGTCGAGCGCATTCCATCGCGAGGAAGAGTGACTTCGCGAAAACAAACTGTAGCCTCGAATATCAGACTCACGCTAAGGAGCCAAAGCTGAATCGCTGTGGTCATGGTGTCGCCCAACGACAGAGGTCAGGCACGGCGCGCCCGAGATGCCCGACATGAAACGAGAGCGCTCCCGCGCCGTTGCCTGCACCGGCTTTGTTAGGGGCATTTTTCATTTGTTGTGTGCTCAAGAAATCTCCCCAAGTCGCTAAGCACCTTCTCGAGCGCAGCTTCGGCACTGACTGCCGCGAAATCTTCGTATAGGCCAATGTGAGGACCGTTCCATTCGACCATGAGAAGATGGTCAGAGGGGCCGTGAGCCGGCTCACCATTCTCTTGCGGGAAGGTGGACTGGAGGCGGAACAACTCAAGCTGCCAGACGTGGCACCGGAAAAAATCACGGCGTTCCGTGTCTCTGAATATCTCGATGCGAGTAGGCCACTTCTCGTCAGCAAGTGTCAAGTCCACCTCGACCGTTTTGACTAGCTCAAAAACGGGGCTGGTGATCGCTGAGTGCTGGAGCTTCATACGTGCATGCGCACCGGGTAGGCGTCATTGGTTACCCGCCGACGCCCCCCTAAGAACCGTACGTGAAAGTTTCCCTTCATACGGCTCAAGCCTTTCAAAGGCCGTCGTTGATCCGGACGACCCAGCTATCAGAGTTTTGGCCATAATAACAAGCCTTTCGAGAGCCGATTATACGCCCCCGGTCGCCCGAGGCGAGCCGTTTCCTACGGGGTAACTGCGCCAGGCAAAGCACCGACGCTTCTCGAAATACTTGACCCAGTCCGGATGATAAGGATTGGCCTCGGCTTTCACTTTAATGTGCCGATCCATCACCGTCTGGAGCAGATTCCGCAGCTTCAACAATCGCGGCTCGCCGTCTCGGGTGCGAACCCAAGTCGAAAAGCAGCCTTTGCCAGCGGCGGGATAATATTTGCGGCGTCGCCAAGTCCAGGATTTCTTGGGATGCCGCCGTTTCATCCATCGCCAGAGCAGGTCGTTCACGTACCGATCAACCTGATAGAATGCTTCTCGGGCGACGACATGGCGGTGGTAGTTGGCCCACCCCCGCAGGATTGGATTTAACGTTCGGATTAACACTTCGGTCGCCAGACCCCGACCTTGCCGAATGCACTGTCGGGCTTTCTCCCGTATCCCGGCAATCGCCTTGCGGGAGGGAGTGATCCGAAGTTTCTTTCCCCGTTTGCGCAGGTTCTGTCCCAGGAAGTCAAAACCTTCCTCGATATGGGTGATCTTGGTCTTTTCCTCTGAGAGACTCAGGCCCCGTTCCTTCAGGAAGGAGGCGATCACCGGTTTGACCTTGTCTTCGAGGGTTTCCCGACGTGCCGCCGTGACCACAAAGTCATCCGCATAGCGGATGAAGTTGACCTTGTCATGGCGCGGTCGGATCGCCGCCCGGATGGCGACTTCCAACCCATCGAGGGTCAGGTTGGCCAACAAAGGGGAGGCGATGCCCCCTTGCGGTGCTCCCGCTTCGGTCGGAAAGAGCCGACCTGCTTCCAGATAACCGGCGCGCAGCCATTTGCTCAGGATCTCGCGATCCATCGGGATGTGCTGGAGCAACCAGTCGTGGCTGATTTCGTCGAAACAGCTTTTAGTATCCCCTTCCAGAACCCAGACCGGCGCGTAGCTCTTGGCCAGTGCGTTGAAGCACTGCCCAATGGCATCGGCGCAACTACGGCCTTCCCGGAAACCATAGGAGTTCTTGTCAGCGCAAGTCTCCGCAATCGGTTTCAAAGCCAAGGCATGGAGGGCTTGATGGGCGCGGTCAGTCATCACCGGAATACTGAGCGGCCTTAATTTGCCGTTCTTTTTCGGGATGTAGAGACGCCTCAGGGGTTGCGGTTGATAGCCGCGTTGTTTGAGGCGCGATACCGCTGCGAACTTTTGTGAATCGGTTCGCCAGACCTGTCCATCGACTCCGGGCGTGGCGTGTCCTTTGTTACTCGTCACCCGTTGAACGGCCAGTAATTTGGCCGCGCCCGAGTGCGTGAGAATCCACTGCAGGGCTTTTGCCCGGCCGGGGTCGTTTTCTCTGACCGCCTTGGCAATACGCATCTGCAGCCGTTTGACCGAGGCGCGCACGGATTCCCAGTTCAGGGCTTTCCATGCGGTGCCGCGACCGGAGGACGCACCAGTCGATCCCGAAAGATCAACCGTCATTTGCTTCTCCCCCTGCATCGGTTCTACCTATTCTCTTGCCAAGAAAGACCCGATCGAAGTGGGTCTATCCGATCCATTACAGACCGGTTTTTACTTTTTCGATCCTCTCAAAGCTGCTTCCCCTGAGCCGGCCTTGCGGTGGGCTTGCCTGGAAACCGTCCAGGCGGGATACCCGCAGCTTTTCCATGTTCCGCATTCATCACGAGATGGGTTAGGTCCACTCTCTACACCGGCGGTGCGCCATTCGCGTCGGGCCACGTTAGACAACCCGAACCTGACCGCTGGCCTTATTTTGGCCGGAGCCTTAAAAACAGCCTCGTCTGGCTCGTTCCTCTGACGATGCTTGCGAGTGTTCAATTGGTTTGACCCTACCATCCAATTCTAGCGCCGCACCCGGATTGAGGCTCCCAGGCTGGCTACATTGTCGGGAAGGCTTCACACCCTGGACAGTAGCCTTGCGGCCGCCCGCCCAACGCATGCTTCCCTGGAATACCTGCCGCGAAAGGCAGGACTGAGTCAGGTTGCCCATGCTCAGCAGTGATGAATGCGACTTCATGTCACAACTAACGACCAAGCTGAGCGACTGACATGAGCGCGCCGACGACATCCGATTGCAACGAAGACGCCGCCCGCGCTCATGGCAGTTCGCTCAGCGTCTGGTTGGACCGCTCGTTCCATGCGGTGATGGACTACGCGGCCCGAAACAACTGGAGCGAGCAATTGCTGGATGTCTCGCAGAAAAAGTTTGGCCGCGTGCGTCAAGGAGTTGGCGTGCTGCGTGAGAGTTACCGTTCGATGCTCGCCGCGCAGTCCAACTATTATTATTCTACCAGTGAACACATAATGAACTTGCCAAGTTGTTGACAACAGGGCACCACGGAAAAACAAGGTTGAAGCTGAGGCGATACCACGAATGCCGGCGGTAATTCGGTTGCGGCATCAGCCCTTTTCCACGGAACAATCCGATTGTAGCTGGCTCCGGCACTCCATTCGCTTCCGGCCCAGGGTGCCCACCAGGGCGTGTCGGCCGAACCCAATACCAAGCATTCTCAGCATGGGGGTTCTTTTATCAACCAGGACTGGATCGGTCACGGCAAAAAGAGCGGCGCTGGGCAAGCTGGCGCCGGTTACTTCAATTCCGCCAAGGCCTCCCGCAGCTTGGTTTCGATGAGTTTCTGCCGCTTCGCCTCCAGTATTTTCCGGCCGTCGTTGGCCGTGACGTAGAAAGTGTCCACGGCGGCGCCTTTTTCGGTGAGGATTTTGGCCAGGGAAATGTTGATCTCAATTCCGCCAGCGCCCGGGAGATGCGGAACAGCAGACCCAGGTGGTCTTCGGTTTCGATTTCGATCACGGTTTGGGTGGCGGACGCCGTGTTGTCAATCTGGATGGTGGTGGGCAGTTCCTCCCCGGCCAAGCCAAAGTAGAGGGGGCGCCCGGGGCGTTTTCCTTGGATGAGCCGCTCCAGGTTGAAGTCTTCGTCCGTCAACGCCGCGGTGAGCAGCCGCCCAAATTCCTGGCGCTCGTCCACGGTCACGAGGCTGCCGGTGCGGGCATCCGCCACGGAGAAGGTGTCCAGGACGACTTTATCGGTGCGCGTAAAGACTTCGGCGCCGAGGATGTTGATGCCGGCGGCACTGAAGGCGCAGGTGATCTGGCTGAACAGGCCGGCGCGATCCCAGGTGCAGATTTTGGCCTTGGAATAGCCGCGGTCCCGTTGGTGGTGCCAGGTGATCACCGGTTCGAGCCCCCGTTTGCCGTCCGCCAATTGCCGGCGCATGAATCGCCGCACTTGGAGGAGATCCTTGGCAATGTCTTTCACACTGTGGACGGTGAAATGGCGGGAAGGTCGCTGGAAATGGCCGGCAATTTCCTCCGGCGTGACCCGCCGCTTCACGGTCC
>CAWBHS010000045.1:0-59585 GCA_963788655.1 uncultured Verrucomicrobiae bacterium
GTGTATTGCTGCGGAGCGAAGCGGAGCCAGCAACTACACCCCTGGTTGAACAAGCCCGAACGACGCGGCGGTTCGCCAGAGCCTATGGCACTTGTATTTGAGCCGAAGGACTAGCTCGATGGGTCGGAGCGGCGCTTTTGAAGGAGAGCCCGGGAACGATGAAGGAGATGGGAAGCGGGCCGAACGTAAAGTGCGCGCGGTTTAGTGGAGGTGGAGGCTGGGAAAAGGTGGCTTGGAGGAGAGGTTTCCCCGATTCGACCGCCGAGGGGCTCACGCGCCGCAAGCGCTTCCGCCCGCGGAACCTCGGATTGTTCTGAGGCGGGGTATTCATGCGGCGATGGCAGCGGCGTCAACCGCGGTGGGATCGGGTGGCGTGGCGGTTGCCGCGGGGGCGCGTTTCCGTGCCCATCGGCCAACCGACGCGAGGAAGCGCGTCGGCCCGCCGCCACCGGGACAGGGCGGAGTGGAACGGGAGGAAGGGGCCACCGTGGGCTCGCCCAATTGCCCGGCAAGCCACTGTGGCACTGCACGCGCAGACGCTGGGCCTTGGCGGTGGGATGACAGAACCCGTAATAGCGGACCGAGCGCAGGCCTCGCGGCAGGACGTGCCGCAGGTAGCGGGCACAACTCGATGCCCGGCAACGTCAACTGTGCGAGGCGATCGTGATCGCGTCCTTCCACCGGAAGGTCACCGTCTGGTCCCGACCGCCACGATGCGTTCGTCGCGGATGGCCGTGCGCGCCACATAGGTGCCGAGGTATTTCACGGCGGGAACCCCCGCGCCGACCGGTCTGATTTGGACATTCCACTCCGTGGACCAGACGGCCGGATCGACGGGCCAGTTGTTTTCCTTGAAGCGCCGGTAGCAGTGCTGACGGAAGGCGGCTTTCAAATGCCCCAGGAACACCAGGCGATCCTCGTTCTTGCCGCGGACGAAGTGGCCGCCGGCATCCAGCCCCGCGCCGGGCACCAGGCAGTGGAGGTGCGGATGAAACTCCAGGCGCTGGGTCCAGGTATGCAAGACGGCGGTGAAGCCGCTGCGGTGGGCGCCCAGGTTTTTGTCGGCGGCCAACTTTTCCGCAAGGCGCCGGAGACGGCGTGAAAGAAGAGGTCGTAAGCCTGGGGGCGTGGGGCCCGAAGAACTGCCCGCGCAGTTCGGCCGGGAGCGTGCAGGTGCCCAGGAAGTAGGGAGCGCGCACGAGCTGGGCCAATCCCCGCTGGACCCCTCGGGCGGTGGCTTGGCGGCCACACTGCGGACAGGCTTTGTGGTTGCAGGAATGCCAGGCGAAGTGAACGCGGCCGCAGGCTTTGTCTGCGCAGGCAAAAGCCTGCCCGCCCAAGGCCGGCGTGCGGCAATGGGTGAAGGCCCAGAGGGCGCGGCGTTGTTCCTCCGCCAGCGGCGGATGGGTTTCCAGGAACGCGGGCAGGAACCGACGCCGCGCCCCGATGACGGTGGCGCTCACGCGAGCGGACGCGGAGGTAGCCGACCACCGCGGCAGCCCGCGGCCCAGCGCGGCCATGAGCTGCCAGGCGTCCTGGGCGCTCTGGTGGGTCAAGTGCAGGTAGATCATCGTCGAGGTGATCTGCTTGTGCCCCAGCAACCGTTGAATGGTGGGCCGGTGGGCGCCCGCCTCGAGCCAGTGGGTGGCAAAACTATGGCGGAAGGAATGCAGCGAGGCGGCGGGGATGTTCAATTGCTTGCGGGCCAGAATCAATAGCCGCGGCAACGAGGAGGGCGGCATGGGACCGGTGGCGGCGTGCATGCGCGCGGCCAGCGCCTGGGGCGTGTGCGCCCCGCGGCCGACATTGGGAAAGAGCAACAGGGGATGGCGGTGGAACGCCCAATAGGCCCGCAGCTCCTGATAGAGGGACGTGGGCAACGGCAGCATCCGATCCCGCTGGCCCTTGCCGCGGCGAATCCGCAACTTGTTTTCCCGGCCGTGAACAGCGTGAATCGTCAGGCCCAGCATTCGCTCAAGCGCAAGCCGCAGACATAGATGAGTTTGATGGGCGTGCGATAGCGGCGCAGGCGGATGAAGGTCAGCAGATCGTGGACTTGCGGGCGGGTGAGCACCGCGGGCAAGCGGTCATGATCCTTGGCGCGGATCCGGGCAAAGACCTGCCAGTCGGGATGCGCCAGGTGCTCGACAAAGAACAGGCGCGCCGCGGCCAGGGCCTGGCGGATGGACTTGGGCTGCCAGTGCTTCTGGAGCTTGACCATCAGGAAATAGTCGCGCAGTTGGTCCTCGGTGAGCATGCTGGGGTCGGCGCCGAAATGCTCGTGGATCAGGCGCACCTGCCGGTAATAGGCGGGCCGGGGCGATTGGCGTCATAGCGCAGGGCCAGCACGTCGGCGAAGCGGGCCAGGCACGGGTAGGGATGCTGGTAATCGACCGGGTTGACATACTCGCGCCCGGTCGTGCGGATGGCGGGGAGGTTGGGGTTGAGGTTGGTTTTGGTGGGGTTGCCATTCGCGGCATGTTTTTTAGTTTTCATGCCCCGCCAGCATGATAGATTGCAGCCATGTCGCTGACCGATAATTTGCCGCCAAGCTCAACCGCGTCCGACCACCTTCGCCGCGCAGCGGCTTTGTTCAACAAGTTGGTGGAGATGAACCGCCGCCCCGCTTCTCCGTTCAACGCTGGGCAGCAGTTTGGGAAAGCCTCGTGAGTCCACCGTCCCAGTCGGCGGCGGTCGCTCAGTTTCGGTCCCCATCGACGCACCGCCAAAATTCCGCTTCGGTTAGCGGCTTTACGGCGCCACTTTCGATCTCATGATCACGCCGTTCTGCCTCGGCCAGTTCCTCGGCCTCCGAACACTCCTCCGTGAGCGGTGGCATGGAATCCAACAACGACTCGGTTATAATGACACGCTGTGCCACTGGCAAGGCGAGCACCGTCTTTTGGATTTCCGCGATTCCAGACATGGCTCAAGGCTACCGTCGAGGCCGCCATTTGGCAAGATGCGGCCGGTTCGGAAGCTCGTGATTTCAGGCATCTTTAATACGGTGGCGCCAACCGGCGAAAACCGTGCGCCAAGTTGGTCATCAGGAATACGGCGTTGCGCACAATAATCCCAGGCCAGAAATAGCGCACTGGCCTTTGGAGCATCAAAGGACTACTTGCGGCAGTTAAGACTGATAAAACAAGAGCCTAACCAAACCGGATGCACCGAACCCCGCGATTGCGCTGCTGTTGCAAGCTGGGCGTCAGGGGCGCGGGATCGCTGATTCGCATTGTCGTGCAGGAATCGCTTGCGTAGGCTGCGACCATGCAAAAGCCTATCGCCCATTTCACCGCTTGCATTTTCGTCTGGACCGCCGCGCTGATCATTGGGGCTGGTGCCGCCGCCGCGGAATCAGTCCGCCATCCCGAACCGGCTCGCACCAAAGGCTGGAGTTGGAAGACGCCGCCCGACGAGGTGCGCCCCGCCTCTGGCAAGCGCAGCCACGTGTTTTACGTCGGGGAACCGGTAACGTTCAAATTGGGCGGCGCCGCAGCGACTTACGAAGTCCGCAATTATTGGGGCGACCTTGTGGACCAGGGACCGGCTGGCGCCTCCGTGACACTGCCCGTGACCGAGCCGGGTTGGTATAAGCTTTACGTTTATGGGAAGGAAGTCCGCAAGGAATGGGGCGACATCGTCGGGACCACCATGTTTGTCATTTTGCGGAACGACCCGCGCTTTCCGCCGCTGCCGGCGCGGTCCGTGTCCGGAGGCAGTTATCCCTCGATGGACGAGCCGATGCGCGGAGTGCTCGGCATTGGCCCGCAACGGCACGCCGCCCGCAATCTGGACAAGTTGGATGACGTGTTCAAAGCCCTCGACGGCGACGTGGCGCTCGACACGAACTACTACCTGCCGTTCGACCCGGCGCGGAAACGCGCGTTGATGATGGCTTTCCCGAACGGCACAAAAGGCAAGCTGGACGCCGTGCGCCAGGTGGTTGAACGCTTCAAGGACCAGGTGCGCTATTGGGAGCCGCGCAATGAACCCAACTTCGGCGCAAGCGGGGCGGCGTTCGTCACGAATGAGTTGAAAGATTTCTACGCGACAGTGAAAGCGGTCGATCCAAACCTGAAGGTGATGGGGCCTGGCACCGTCAGCGTCGGGCCGCAACTCCAAGGTTGGTTGGAGGACTTCTTCAAAGCCGGCGGCGGACGTTATCTCGATGTCTTTTCGTTCCACGTTTATAACGGCATCAACGGCGACCTGTTTCTTGCGCGCAAAACGATGGACACGCTGCAAGCCACGCTCGCGCGTTATGGTTTGGAAAAGATCGAGAAATGGCAGACCGAGCAGGGCTTTTTCGCCTCGGTTTATGGCTCGTATCAGCCACGGCTCCAGGCGCGCTGGACGATGCTCGAGATGATGGTCTTCGAGCAATACGGCTTTCCGCGGGAGCACAACCATCTGTGGTACGACAAGAGCCACGGGTTCTGGGACGTGCCCACTTGGTGGGAAAACGATGATGGCTCGCTCAACCCGGTGGCCGCCCTGATGCGCGTCTTCGCGGAGGAACTCTATCGGGAAGACGTTCACGCGCGCGCTCGATTTCGGCAAGGACGGCAACAAGCTGTATCTCGGCAGTCTCTTCGTCGGCGGAGGCAAAACCGTGGCGGCGTTTCATGAACGCCGGTTGTGGGATGGGCCGGGTCGAATTGCGCGTCCGTCGAGCAAACAAACTCCAGGTCGTCTCGGCGTTCGGAGTCTCCTCCGAGCTGCCGGTGGTCGATGGCACACGCGATCCTTAAGGTGCCGGAGATTCCCGTCTATGTGGAACTGAGCGACGGGCAGGAAATCGAAGTCGTTCCCCAGAATTGGGGCCGGAATCTCGCGCGCCTGCCCGGCGTGACGGCTACCGCCTCCGGCACCGGGGCGCATCCGGTGGATCCGAAAATTCCGAATAGCATTGATAAGATCCACAACGGCGAATACGAAAACTGGTATTGGGCGCAAAAGCCGGCCGCGCAAGAATGGATGGATGACACCAAGGGCTTTCCCGCCTGGGTCGAACTGCGGTTGCCATCGGCGATGCCGGTCGGGCGCGTCGTGGTGTTTTGCGGGGTTCCCTGGCAATGGCGCGGGACGTTCCTGGATTACGAATTGCAATACGAAAAGGACGGCCAATGGGTGACGATCCAGCGAATCACCGAGCCAACCAAAACCTTTGGTGTTTACTCGCCGCCCACCCGCACAACGGTCGATAGCTTTTTCTCCGACCGTTGGATTTTTGAGAACGTCTTTCCACCAGTTACGACCTCCAAGATTCGTCTGCTGGTCCACGACACGACCTTCGGCGGCGGCGCGACCAGCAATGTCCCCGAAGCCGGCGGCCAGACTGGGCCGCATCAAATTACCCTGCGCGAAGTCGAGATTTACGGCTCGGCATCGGAGCGGATTTCCGGAACTGCCGCGAAGCGTGAGTAGGAAATCGGAACGCGCCGTCAAACAGCAACCGCTGCCGACAAGAGCGCCGCCATCCGGGCACACGACCACTTACCGGAAAAGGAGGGTTGCGGAGCATTGCGCCAACGCCGGGTCATTCCCGGACTGCGACTGGGCACCGAGCCTGTTTGCCGCCACGTCTTGGGAACGAAAAGGAGATCACGCTCCCGGAAGATCGAGGCTACTACAGCCACTTCTTCTTTTTGAAGATCCATAGTTGCACGAAAACAATGAGCAGCAGCAGCCCGAGGAAAATGGTAAACGCCCAGGGGTTCTCCGCTCCTGGGATGCCACCTACGTTGATGCCCAACAGCCCGGTAAAGAAGCCCAAGGGCAAAAAGATGGCGGCAATGATGGATAAGACATACATCCGTTTGTTGAGTTGATCGGAAAGGCGGTTCACCAACTCTTCCTGGGTCACCACCGCGCGATCCCGGACAGCCTCCAGATCCTCGAGATGTCGAATCAAGTGGTCTCCCTACTTCCCGCAACCGCAAGCGGTCCAGCTCGCTCAGCCAGGAAATCTTCTCGGTTTGCAGGCGCAACAGCGCCTCCCGTTGCGGAGCCAGGAAGCGTCGCAGCCCAATCACTTGCCGGCGCAACGAGGCAAGTTCGTTGCGGAGTTCGTGGCTTCCGGCCGTCAGCACCGCTTCCTCGAGTTCGGCCATGCGGTTCTCCGCCTCTTCGATGACATCGCCCATCCGCGAGGTGAGTTTGTCGGCCAATTCGATCAGGAATTCGCTCGGATTCACGGGACCTTGCTTGCGGTCCAACGCCTCGACAATGTCTTTAACGGAAAGCAGAATTCGCTTCCGGGTGCTGATGATGCGGTGCTGATCAATCCACAGTCGAATGGCCACCATATCTTCGGGATCGGCGCCGGGATTGAGGTTGACTCCGCGCAGCGCGATTAACAATCCGTCGCCAATCGCGGTGGCGCGCGGTCGGGTTTCCCCGGCGGAAAGCGCTTCGGAGACTAATTCGTCCAGGCCACTGCCTTGAACCAGCCATTCGCGGGCCGAAGGCTCGGTATAATCAAAGTGCAACCACAACACGCCGTCCGTCGGCTGCCACGTCGAAACGTCCGCCCAAGTCAGTTTGGTTGCGCTCCCGGCCCCGTCGAACCGGTAGGCACGCAGGAGTCCGGTGCAGTTAGCGGTATCTTCCATGGTAAATCAGAACAGCCGATCAGCCCGTTAAACCGTGGCACGCTGAACTCAAGTCAGCCGGGAAACAAGCGCTAAAACCATGGCTGGCTCAAGCGCTCCCCGGTCCTGTGAGGGCCAGCGCTACGCAGTCTCTGTTTGCTGCGCTTGCGCGGCCACACCATCAGGAAACTGTCGCCAGATAATCAGGCCTTTCCTTTGAGAGATGCCCATCGGCAGCCAATGTCCCAGGGGCGGAAGCTCAGTTTTTGATACCCATTGCCTCGCGCTGTTGATACGTTCAATCCCATGACACTGTGAATCCTTGGCAAGCTGATGACGATGATGAAATCCCTGATCCGAATAACTCTCTGGTTGGTGCTGAGCGGATGGCTGATGCTTCCGGCGTCCGCGGCACCTAAATCCACCCTGCGCGGCACTCGCCCGAACATTGTGCTCATCATGTGCGATGACATGGGATGGTCGGACATCGGTTGTTACGGCGGTGAAATTCGCACGCCTCATCTCGACCGGTTGGCGGCCGAGGGCTTGCGGTTTACCCAATTTTACAATTGCGCCAAATGTACCACCACCCGCGCCGCGTTGATTACGGGGCTGTATCCGCGCCAGGACAAGGGGCAACCCTTGCTGCGGGAAAACATGGTGACGATTGCCGAAGTCCTCAAAGCCGCCGGCTATCAAACTTCCCTCAGTGGCAAATGGCACCTCGGGGCCAAAGCGCCGCTCCGCCCCATCGATCGGGGCTTCGACGAGGTACTATGGCTTGCTGGACGGCTGCTGCAATTATTTCAATCCCGCGCGGCCCGATCCGAAGTTCAAAGGCGGACGCGTCCGGGTCTTTGCGCACAACGACCAGCGAATCACCAAATTTCCGCCGGGCTTTTACACAACGGACGCCTTCACCGATCACGCCATAACAATGATCCGGCAATTCGCAGCCAAGCCCCAACCCTTCTTCGTGCATGTGACCTACAACGCACCGCACTATCCGTTGCACGCGCCGCCGGAAGACATCGCGCGCTACACGGGCAAGTATCTCGAGGGCTGGACCGCATTGCGCGAACGCCGGCACCAACGCCAGGTGGCCATGGGCCTCATCGATCCGGCATGGCAATTACCCGGGCCGGATCCGGAGGTGGTTGATTGGGCGACCGAAACGAACCGAGTTTGGCAGGACCGTCGCATGGCCGTCTATGCCGCGATGGTGGATCGCATGGACCAGAACATTGGGCGCCTGCTCGCGACGTTGAAAGAAACCGGCGTCGAAACCAACACGCTGGTAATGTTTCTCTCGGACAACGGCGGTTGCAGCGAACACTATGCGCAAGACCGGCCCGAAGTGACGCCTGGCACGGAGGAAACTTATACAACCTGCGGCCCGAGTTGGGCCTACGCGGAGAACACGCCATTCCGCCGCTACAAAACGTGGATGCACGAAGGCGGCATCTCGACGCCGATGATCGCCCGTTGGCCCGGCATCATCAAACCGGGTGGACTCACACGCCAGGTGGGCCACATCATTGATTTCCTGCCCACCTGCCTGGCACTGGCGGGTGGCGCGTATCCCCAGCGCTTCCACGACCACGCCATCCTGCCGGTCGAGGGCCTTGGTCTCCTGCCGATTTTCGCCGGTCAGGAACGCGCGGGGCATCCGGTGCTGTGGTGGGAGTACACCGGCAACCGGGCCATCCGAGAGGGTAACTGGAAATTGTGCTGGGACAAGAAGGTCAAACACTGGGAGCTTTACGATATGGTGGCGGATCGGACGGAGACGCATGATCTGGCCGCCCAACATCCGGACCGGGTCCAACGCATGAGCGCTTCGTGGCTGGCCTGGGCGAAGGAAACCGGCGTCCAAAACCGGAAGAATGCTGTGACCAAGAATCATTAGACCAATTATGAAATCCAAGCTCGCGTCAACCTGTATCGTTCGCTCTTTGAAACGAACCTCAACGTGCTGTAGCCGCCGACGTGAGGAGGCGGACGCGCCTAATCCTGACCGTGCTCCGGCTCCTCACGTCGGCGGCTACAACAGGCGTGAATTCGGTGTGCTGGTTCTCGCCGTTACGGTATTCCTCGCCGCTCTGGGCAGCGTCGTTCCCGCCCAAGCTGCGGAAGCAGCCAAGCCGAACATCCTGTTCATTTTCGCCGACGACCAATGCTTTCGAAACCATCAACGCCCTGGGCAATCACGAGGTGAAGACGCCGAACCTTGACCGGTTGGTCGAAGGCGGCACCACGTTCACGCACGCCTACAACATGGGGTCGTGGAGCGGGGCGGTTTGTATATGCAGCCGCACCATGTTGAACACCGGCCGGTTCCTTTGGCCCATCCATCCGCTCCAGAAAAAACTGGAACCGGAACGGCAGGCTGGACGCATCTGGGCCGAACCACTCAAGCGCGCCGGTTACCGCACTTACATGACCGGCAAATGGCACGTGAGCGTTGACCCCACGAAAGTGTTCGACGTGACGAAGGACGTTCGCGGCGGCATGCCCAATCAAACGCCGGAAGGCTACAACCGTCCCCTCGAAGGCCAGCCCGACCCATGGAAACCGTGGGATCCGAAGTTCGGCGGCTACTGGAAAGGCGGCAAACACTGGAGCGAAGTCGTGGGGGACCACGCCACCGAGTTCCTCACCGCCGCCGCGCAGAGCGAGCAACCGTTTTTCATGTATATCGCGTTCAACGCCCCGCACGATCCGCGGCAGTCGCCCAAGCAATTTGTCGATATGTATCCGCTCGACCGAATCAGTGTGCCCGCCAATTTTCTGCCCGAGTATCCCTTCAAGGACGCCATGGGCTGCGGCAAAAGCTTGCGTGATGAACGGTTGGCGCCCTTCCCGCGGACCGAATACGCCGTCAAAGTCAACCGCCAGGAGTATTACGCCATCATCACCCACATGGACGTGCAGATCGGGCGCATTCTTGAAGCCTTCGAGAAGTCCGGCAAAGCCAATAACACCTACCTCTTTTTCACGGCCGATCATGGTCTGGCCGTCGGACAACATGGCCTGATCGGCAAACAGAACCTTTACGATCACAGCGTGCGGGTGCCATTCATCGTGGTGGGACCGGGCATTGCCAAGGGCCGGAAAATCGAGGCGCCCATTTACCTCCAGGACGTCATGCCCACCACGCTGGAACTGGCCGGTATTCCCAAACCCGCCCACGTCCAATTCCACAGTCTGGTGCCATTGCTCCGCGGGGAAACGGAGCGTTCGGCGTACGACGCCATTTACGGTGCCTATCTCAACTTGCAACGCGCGGTCACCTTCGAGGGTTACAAACTGATTCTTTACCCAAAAATCCAGAAGGCGTTGCTTTATGATCTGCGGCACGACCCGTTGGAAATGACGGACCTGGCCGGCCGCCCGGATAGCAAACCACGCCTGAAAACGTTGTTCGCCAAACTGCTCGAATTGCAGCAGCAAACCGGGGACAAGCTGGATTTGAAAGCCGCGTTTGACGGTTTCTGAATCGGATTGTCGCGCCAAAACCCACCCGCTTTCGGATTGCCACGGACCTTCTCTAGATGCATTGTCCCGGCAAATGAAGCACATTAGCAAAATCGAAATCCAAACCCTCATTGTCCTTCTGTCCGGTTTGGCATTCGTCCAGTCGGCTTTCGCCCATGCCGGGCATGACGATTCGCCTCCCGCCGCTCCCGCGGACGCGATTGCGTCCGTCCCCGACGTCGCGCCAGCCAACAAAACGGCGGGGCAAGGGAGGTTTGTGTTTCGATATGCTGCGGACAAAAGCACGTTGCCGCCGGAAGCGCGGAGCAAACTGCATCTGGCCCACGGAGGTTTCGCCGTGGACCCGCGGACGGGCGAAGTCTTCTTTGGACTCAAAGGCGTGGGCATCATCTGGATGAGCAACGATCTCAGTGAGAAGAAGGTTTTGCCCGTGAAAGATCCGACGTTGCTCGAGGGCAACTTCCACAATACGACCTTGCTGTTCAACGCCGCCGGCAAACGGTTTCTGGCATCGCCGGACAACGAAAAAGGGCGCGTTTTCATTATGAGCGACCAAGGCGACTTGGTGGCGACGCTGAACGCGCCCCGCGAAGTCAACGACTACTACGCGCATGGCGGAAGTTTCAATCCCACGGATACGGAGTATGCGGGCCATCGGTTGTACGTGACGGATGGCTACTCGCCCGGGAATTTCATCTTGGAGGCCGATCCATGGATGGCCCGATGGCTGCCGATGTTTTTTGGCGGCAAAGCCACTGCTCGCGAATACGGTCTGTTTGGCACCGCTCACGGCATTACCTTGAATCCAACGACGCGCCGCCTGGAAATCGCTGACCGCGCCAATTCCCGGATTCAGACCTTCGATTTTGAAGGCACGTTTCTGAGCAACACGCGGTTGCCGGAAGGCTCGCTGCCGTGCGACGTGGACTTCTATCACGGCTATGCGCTGGTCGGATGTTTGAACGGGCCAGGCGGGAAGACCCCGGCGCCTTTTTACATTCTGGACCAGGACGGCCAAATGGTTTCCGAAGTGAATCCGCAACGGGATTTCGGTCTGGCGCGGTACACGCACATTCACAACGCCACGTGGAAAGTCGTCCGTGGCAAAGACGGCGCCGAGGACAAGATTTACGTGCTCACGACGGCATGGAATCCCGGAGACTTTGCCGTGTTTGAATTGGTGAACTGAAGTGAGGGCGAGCAATCAATGACTGGCAGACGATGAGGAATGTCCAAGGACCAATGACCAAGATCCAGAGAATGCTCGAATGACGAATGACCAGTGACTCGGTCGGGTGCTGTTCGACCTCGGTTTGGAGCTTGGGGAATTGGACATTCTCTGGTCCTTGGTCATTGAACATTGGACATTAAACCCATTGCCTTGGGGGGGTAATCGGATTGACTTGCCCGGCGTGGTTGGGGATTTTCCGGGGACTATGGAATGGCTGGTTGACCCGCAGACTTGGATTGGCTTGGTGACCCTTACGGTGCTGGAGATCGTGTTGGGCATCGACAACATCGTTTTCATTTCGATTTTGGCCGGCAAACTGCCGGAGAACCAGCAGGCCCGGGCGCGGACCATGGGGCTCAGCCTGGCGTTGATCACCCGGATTCTGTTGCTTTGCGGTTTGGCCTGGATGGTATCGTTGACCGCGCCGTTGTTCCGGATTTTCGAACATCCGGTATCCGGCCACGATTTGATTCTGCTGGTGGGCGGCTTGTTTCTGCTGTTCAAAGCCACCAAGGAAATCCACGAAAAGATCGAGGGCGAGGATGGCACGGTAACGCGGAAATTGGCCCCCACGTTTACCAGTGTCATCATTCAGATCTTGCTGCTGGACATTGTCTTCTCGCTGGATTCGGTCATTACCGCAGTCGGCATGGCCAACCGGTTGGGGGTGATGATTGCTGCGGTGATTCTGGCGGTCATTTTCATGCTGTATTTTTCCGGCTACATCAGCCGGTTTCTGGACCGGCATCCGACGTTCAAGATACTGGCTTTGAGCTTTCTGTTTCTCATCGGCGGCACGCTGGTCATGGAGGGCTGTGGCAAAGAAGTTCACAAGGGTTACATCTACTTTGCCATGGGTTTTGCCACGGCGGTGCAGATGTTGAACATACGTTTGCGCGCCAAAACGGCTGGCAAAGTAGCGCTTCGGCAGCCATACCGGTAGCCCAAGACGGGTACTCACCCAAACCGTTCGCCCTGAAAATAGTGGGAAACCTTTGGCTTTTGGCCAGCGTCTGGCCGGAAAAATGACACCAGCCGCTACCACAATTGAAAGTACAAACTTTTAACTTTTATTAGACAATCCTGCGTGCCAGATTCCTACTTACATTATGGATACATGTTGTTCTGAGAATGGCCGGGAGCTGGTGGAAATCCACCAAGCCACGGTTCGTTTTGCGGGGGATTCGGGAGATGGGATGCAATTGGTGGGTAGCCAATTTGCCGATTTGGCCTCCCAGGTCGGCAATACCATTCGCACCATGCCCGACTATCCGTCGGAAATTCGTGCTCCGGCCGGTTCACTGGCCGGCGTCAGCGGTTACCAGTTAAACTTTGCCGATGAGGAAATCACCACGCCTGGTGACGCGCCTTACGTACTGGTGGCCATGAATCCGGCGGCCTTGAAGGTCAGCCTCCCGGAGTTGCAGAAGGGCGGCATCGTCATTGTCAATCAGGACGAATTCAACGAGAAGAATCTGGCCAAGGCCCGGTACGCCACCAATCCGCTGGAAGACGGTTCGCTCTCCGACTACCGCGTGCTACCGGTGGCGATGACGCGGTTGAACGATGAGGCCACCCAATCTACGGGCCTGCCGGGAACCCAACGGGCCCGCTGCAAAAACTTCTTTGCCTTGGGCGTCGTGCTCTGGCTTTACGACCGGCCCTTGCAGCCATTGTTCGAGTGGCTGATGAAGAAGTTTCGCAAGACGCCCCCGGTCATGTCGGCCAATGGCGCCAGCTTGCGCGCCGGTTACAACTACGCGAATACCACCGAGTTGTTCCGCGTACACTATCACGTGGCACCCGCCCGGCTCCCCAAAGGCCGTTACCGCCGGGTCACCGGCAACGAAGCCGTGGCGCTGGGTTTGATTGCCGCCGCCCACAAGGTGCAACGCCCCCTGTTTTACGCCAGTTATCCGATTACGCCGGCCAGCGAGATTCTGCACGAGCTGTCCCGGCACAAACATTTTGATGTCCGCACGTTCCAATGTGAGGACGAAATTGCGGCCTGTTGCGCCGCCATCGGCGGTTCCTTCGCCGGCGCCATCGGCATCACCGGTACCAGCGGTCCCGGGTTGGCGCTGAAAATCGAAGCGATGGGTCTGGCGGTCATGACGGAACTGCCGCTGGTCGTCATCAATGTTCAGCGGGCGGGGCCCAGCACCGGCATGCCGACCAAGACCGAGCAATCCGACCTGCTCATGGCCCTTTACGGCCGGCATGGCGAATCACCAGCGGTGGTATTGGCGGCCGCCACTCCGGCCGACTGTTTCCCCATGGCGTTCGAGGCCGTGCGCTTGGCTACGAGATACATGACGCCGGTAATTCTGCTATCCGACAGTTTTCTGGCCAACAGCGCCGAGGCGTTTCCGATACCGAACCCCGACAAGTTGCCCGATCTTCGCATTGCGCCGCCGCCGAAAAACATGCCCGACTTTGCCGCGTATCGGCGTGATCCGAAAACGCTGGCGCGGCCCTGGGCGGTGCCGGGCATCGAAGGTCTGGAACATCGGATCGGCGGGCTGGAAAAACAAGACGTCACCGGTTTGGTCACCTACGATGCGGAGAACCACCGGCGGATGGTGGACTTGCGCGCCATGAAGATCGCCGGGATCGCCGACGACATTCCGGCTGCCGAAGTTGAAGGCGAGCCGACAGGCGATTTGTTGGTCGTCGGCTGGGGCAGCACCTACGGCGCCATCGCGGCGGCCGTGAAACAAGCCAGTGCCGAGGGCCACGCGGTGTCGCATCTGCACCTGCGCTACTTGAATCCGTTGCCGCACAAGGTCGGTGAAATCCTGCGGAAATTCCGCCAAGTGGTGGTGCCGGAGAACAATCTGGGGCAGCTCAGCACCATTCTCCGCAGCCGGTTCCTGGTGGATGTCACGCCCTGGCCCAAGGTCGAAGGGCGTCCGTTCCTGATTCGCGAAATTCGCAATGCTATCGAAGAACTTTTAAAACATGAGTAGTCCAACACCAACTTTGCCGGAACTCCCGGTGTCCAACAGTCCCGATTGTCTGCGTCAACTCACCCGGCGCGATTTTCAAACCGAACAGGAAATTCGCTGGTGCCCCGGTTGCGGGGATTATTCGATCCTGGCCCAAGTGCAGAAGGTGCTCGCGGGCCTCGGAACGCCGCGCGAGAACATCGTGTTTGTCTCCGGGATCGGCTGTTCCTCACGTTTTCCGTATTACGTTAACACCTACGGCTTTCACGGTATTCATGGCCGCGCTCCGGCCATCGCCACCGGCGTCAAATGCGCCAATCCCGATTTGTCCGTGTGGGTGATCACCGGGGACGGCGATGCCTTGTCCATCGGCACGAACCACTTGATCCACTGCCTGCGACGCAACGTGGACGTCAACATTCTCCTCTTCAACAACCGCATTTACGGTTTAACGAAGGGCCAATACTCGCCCACGTCCGAATTCGGTAAACAAACCAAGTCCAGCCCGTTGGGCACGATTGAACGTCCGATTTGGCCGGTGCGCACCGCGTTGGCCGCGCAAGCGACCTTTGTGGCCCGCTCGATCTATGCCGATCCAACGCATCTGGCGAAGACCATCGAGGCGGCCTCGCGGCATCGCGGTACGTCGTTTGTGGAAATCTTGCAGAACTGCCGGGTGTTCAACGAAGGTGCGTTCGAGGACTGTGTCGGATCGCCGGCCTGAGGCGGAGTCGCGCATCTTGATCGAACACGGCAAGCCGGTGCGTTTTGGCACCAATGGCCGCAAAGGCATCGTGGTGCGCGACATGGAACCGGTGGTGGTGGATCTCGATAAAGACAACGTGGAGGAGAAAGACCTGGTGGTCCATAATGTTCAGGCGGTATCCCCCGCGCTGGCCGAAATGTTGGCCGCGCTCACCCCGCCGGACTTCCCCATGGCGCTGGGAGTGTTCCGCGACGTGGAACGGCCGATTTACGAGGAACTGTTGACGGAGCAAGTCATGCAATCCGTCGCCCGGCGCGGCCAGGGCAACCTTCATGATCTGTTGAACGCCGGCACGACCTGGGAAGTCGAGTAGGCCCCCCATGTCTGGCAGCGCGGTTCCAGAAACGGACACTCCTCCCTTGGCCGTTTATCGGCTGCACGAAACGAATCGCAAGCCAGTCGCCCCAGCCTCTGCCGCCAGCGAGGAACACGCCTGGAACGAGCCGCTGTTGCGGCAGAATGCGATTTGGTTCTGTCGCTTGCGCTGGATGGTGGTGGCGGTACTGGCGGCGGCCGGAATCGCCGGTTGTTTCCGGTTTCAATTGGCGGCGCTGGGTTTGGAGATCCCGCCCTATTGGCCGCTCGGCACGGCAGCGCTATTGAGCGGCATGAACGTGGCCTTCGGGCGCCTGGTCGAACGCGACGGCGAGCCGGGCTGGGCCATCTCGATCCGTCTGTTGCTTTGGGCGCAGATCGTCACCGACCTGTTGGTACTCACTTTGGTGATCCATTGGCTGGGCAGCGGACTGCCTTCCGTGCAGTTCATGTACCTGTTTCACATCATCCTGGCCTGCATCGTCTTTCCCCCGGGAGAAAGCTTTCTGGTGGCCGGGCTTGCCGCCGGCTTTTATCTGTTGTGTCTGTTCCTTGAATCGGCGGGCGTTCTAACGCGGCGTTCGGTCATGCTGGGAGTGACCGGACCGGAACTCTTGAGGTTTGGCCGGGAACCGTTTCTGTTTGGGGTCAGTTCAATGCTGTTGATCTGGGCGGTCATCTGGTACTTGGTGTCGCGGCTGGCCGGCACGTTGCGCCGCCGCGAGCGGGAGTTGGCTCTGACCAATTTGCGCCTGAAAGCCAGCAGCGAGGAACGCGCCAAGCACATGCTTCAGACCACGCATCAATTGAAGGCGCCCTTTGCCGCCATCCACGCCCAAACCCAATTGCTGCTGGGCGATTATTGCGGGGCACTGCCTACGGCGGCCCGCGAGGTGGTCGGGAAGATGTCCGCCCGCTGCATGGCTTTGTCGCGCCAGATTCAGGAAATGCTGCAACTGGCCAATCTGCGTTCCCAGGGCCAGACGTCGCCGCCGACGGTTAACGTTGATCTTGCCACCATGCTCGAAGCGGCCTTGGGCCGCATCGAACCCGCTGCCCGCCAGCGCGGAATCCAGTTGGAAAAAACCATCCAACCCGTCAAAGTCAGCGGCGTTGAAGATCATTTGACCATGATGTTCGAAAACTTGATCGTGAACGCCGTGAACTATTCTTACGACCGCGGGATGGTGGCGGTGGGTTGCCGCGTCACGGACGCCGGGCAACCGGTGGTGACGGTGCGCGATCACGGAATCGGTATTCCGGAGGACAAGTTGCCCCGGATTTTTGACGACTATTATCGCACCGATGAAGCGGTGCAGCACAACCGGACCTCGACCGGGCTCGGCTTGGCCATTGTCCGCCAGGCGGCGCAGGAAGCCGGATTGGAGATCGAGGTGGAAAGCGCCCCCGGCTGGGGGACGTGTTTTACGATCAATTTTCCTGGCGGTGCCGCGGATCCGGAAGCAATCTCGAAAAGCTAAGCAATCAAAACTATGGCCTACTTGTTAATTGTTGATGATGACCCTGAGTTTGCCTCGTCGGTAGCGACCGTCTGCGAGGGCGACGGTCACGAGGTCCTGACCGTTTACACCCCGGCTCAGGCGCTGGCGAAGGTGGCGGAACGGCGACCAGACGGCATCCTGCTGGACGTGATGTTTCCCGAGGATCCAAGTGCCGGCTTCCAATTGGCTCGCGACCTCCGCCGCCAGCACGGCAACATTCCCATTCTGATGCTGACGGCGGTCAACCAGCAATTCCCACTGGGCTTCAGCAACAAGGATATTGATCCGGACTGGCTGCCCGTCACCGACTTCGTGGAGAAACCAGTGGAATTCCCCCTGCTCCGCGAGAAGGTCACCCAATTGCTCGCCCGCAGCGCGGCGGCCGAGTAACTGGTTGGTTGCGGTTGATTGTTTACCCCAGCCACGGCAAAGCTCGCCGCCCCGATGGATTACCGCGAGCAATTTGTAGCGATGTTGACCGGGCCGGAGCCGATCCTGGCCCTGGCGCCGATGCAGGATGTGACTGATCTGGCGTTTTGGCGGGTCATGCATCAATACGGTGGCGCGGACGTTTATGCCACCGAATACTTCCGGGTTTATCCCGAGTCACGCTTGGACAAAAACGTCCTCGAATCGATCATTCAGAACCCGACCGGGCGGCCCCTCATTGCGCAAATGATCGGCAACGACATTCCGGCGCTGGTGCGCACGGCGCAGGCTTTACAGCACTATCCCATCGTGGCGGTGGATCTGAACCTCGGCTGCCCGGCGCCGGTGGTCTATCGGAAATGCGCCGGCGGGGGCTTGTTGCGGGATCCCCAACACGTGGATGCGATTTTGGGCGCGTTACGCGAGGCGGTGCAAATCAAGTTCACCGTCAAGACGCGGATCGGCTTTGATTCTCCGCGGGTCTTCGATGAACTGCTGCCCATCTTCGCCCGGCACTCGCTGGATTTGCTGGCCGTTCACGCGCGGACGGTGGCTGAGAGGTATCGCCCGGAAGTGCATTACGAATACATTACCCGCGCGGTGCAGGCGATGGCTTGTCCGGTCCTGGCCAATGGGAATGTCCATGCCGCCGCGCAGGCGCAGGCCATCCTCGAACAGACCGGGGCGCGCGGATTGATGATTGGCCGGGGCGCGATCCGCAATCCCTGGTTGTTCGCGCAAATCCGCCAGCATCGGCAAGGGGAAGTTCCCACGTTGCCCACGGGACGCCAGGTGCTCGACTACATTCGGATGCTTTACGAGGCCGAGTGCAATCCAAGCGTGCGCGAGGCCGCGCAGGTGCAACGGATGAAGAAATTCATGAACTTCATTGGGGAAGGGATCGAGCCTGCCGGCGCCTTCCTTCATGCCATTCGGCGGGTGACGACGAAGGCGGAGTTTTTCCAAATTTGCGACACACACCTCGACCATGATCGGCCCATGCCGCTCGATCCGGTGGCGCCCGCGGCGGTGGAGACGTAAACCGGCGGTCAAAGTTGTTGAAGCGGTAGAGAATTTGCGTGGCGGGTGCATGTCTCCGAACCGCAGCATTCGCCTGGGCAGAATTGGATGACGGCACTGCTGCGCGGGGTTCATTCGTTGCTTCTCCCGAGGTAACTCCAAGCTTGCCAAGTCTCTCGCCAAGTGACATCTAAGTGGTAATGGTTCAACTACGATTGCAGTGAAATCCGCTCCCATTCCAGAGAATGAGCTCATCCGCTTGGCTGCCTTGCGGCGGTACGACATTCTCGATTCGCCTCCCGACCATGCGTTTGACGAATTGACGCGGTTAACCGCCCAAATCTGCGGCACCCCCATCGCTTACATCTCCTTCCTGGATGAGCACCGGCAATGGTTCAAATCACGGTTGGGCCTGGGAGTGACAGAAACCCCGCGGGAGATTGCATTTTCTGCGCACGTCATTTTGCAGAACGACTTGCTGCAAGTGGCCGACGCCCTGAACGACGACCGGTTTGCCGATAATCCCATGGTGCAGGGCGCGCCTCAGATCCGGTTTTACGCCGGCGCCCCGTTGATCAGCCAGGACGGTTTGGTGTTGGGCACGTTGAGCGTGGTGGACCGGCAGCCCCGGCGATTGAGTGAATCACAAGCCGAGACGCTGCGGATTCTAAGCCGCCAGGTGGTCACCCAACTTGAACTGCGGCGCAACCTCTCGGAACTCGCCCGCAATATTGATGAGCATCAGCGCACCGAAGAACTGCTGCGCACGTCCGAGGCGTTTTATCACATGCTGGTGGAAACGCTGCCGCAAAACATCTTCCGCAAGGACGCCGAAGGCCGGTTCACCTTCGCCAACTCGCGTTTCTGCGAGGGCCTGAACCGGCGGCTGCACGAGGTGCTGGGCAAAACGGATTTTGATTTTTTCCCCGCCGAACTTGCGGCCAAGTATCACCATGACGATCAGATCGTGATGGCCGACCAGGAGAACCTGGACACTATCGAAGCCCACGTGACGCCGCAACACGAACGGCTGTATGTCCACGTGATCAAAACTCCGCTCTATGACGCCTTTGGCAACGTGTTCGGCATTCAGGGGATCTTTTGGGATGTCACGCAGCGCAAACGCATCGAAGAAGAGCTGGCTTATGAACGGGATTTGTTGCGCGCGCTGCTGAACAACATTCCGGACCGCATTTATTTCAAGGACGTCTATTCGTGTTTCCTCCGGTGCAGCCATTCCATGGCCCGCCGCCTGGGCTTGCGGGATCACAAGGAAATCGAAGGCAAGACCGACTTCGATTTTTTTCCGCAGCCATTGGCGCAAGAGTATTATGCCGACGAACAGCGAATCATTCTCACGGGCCAGTCGATGATTGCCAAGCTGGAGCGGCAGGTCGATCCGGACGGCAATGAGATTTGGGCCAGCGTCACCAAAATCCCCACCTACAATCAGGCCGGCGCCATTACCGGAATCATTGGCCTGTCGCGCGACATCACCCAACTCAAGCAAACCGAACAAGCACTCCGGCAGGCCGAGGAAAAATATCGCGCGATATTTGAGAACGCCGTCGAAGGCATTTTTCAAACCACTGCCGACGGCCGTTATCTCAGTGCCAATCCCGCCTTGGCTCGGATGTACGGCTTCGAGTCGCCGGAGGAATTGATCCAGGCTCTCACCGACATCCGGCACCAGCTTTATGTCAATCCCCAACGGCGGGATGAATTCCTGCGCTTGATGAAGGAACGAGGCTCCGTGTCGGGTTTTGAATCGCAGGTGTATCGCCGAGACGGGAGCATGATCTGGATTTCCGAAGCCGCCCGTTCCGTGGGAGATGTTAAAAGTAAATTGCTCTATTACGAAGGGGCGGTCGAAGACATTACGGCACGGAAAATCGTCGAATTGGAACGGGAAAAGGCCCGGGAAGCGGCGTTGGAAACCGCGCGCATCAAGTCCGAGTTTCTGGCCAACATGAGCCACGAAATCCGCACTCCGATGAATGCCATCATGGGCATGACCGGCCTGCTGCGGGATACGGCGCTGAACGTCGAACAGAAGGAATACGTGGACGCCGTGCGCAACAACACGGAGCTGTTGCTGGGGATTATTAACGAAATTCTTGATTTCTCGCGGATCGAAGCCGGCAAGTTACTCCTGGAGATCATCGACTTCGAACTGCGGGACACGCTGGAGAGCACGGTCGAGATGTTGGCCGAGTCGGCCCATCGCAAAGGCATCGAACTGGCCCTCTGGTTTGATCCCGATCTCGTCAATCTGGTGCGCGGCGATCCCGGGCGGCTGCGGCAGATTCTCACGAATTTGCTGGGCAACGCCATCAAGTTTACCGAGCAAGGCGAAGTAGTAGTGCGGGTTTCCAAAGCCGCCGAAACCGAAACGCAGATGGTCTTGCAGTGCGAGGTGACCGACACCGGCATTGGCATTCCGGAGGACGATTTGCCACGCGTCTTCGAGCCGTTCACCCAAGCTGATGGCTCCACCACTCGCAAGTACGGCGGCTCGGGCTTGGGACTGAGCATCAGCAAGCAGTTGGTGGAGTTGATGCAGGGTGAAATCGGTGCCCGGAGCCAATCCGGCCAAGGCTCGACCTTCTGGTTCAAATTGCCACTGGAAAAACAACCCGGGCAAGCGATGAATCCGAGTTACGCCGAAGGCAACCTGGCCGGCCTCAAAGTGCTGGTGGCCGATGCGAGCCCGATTCAGCGCGAAGTGCTGCATCGCCTGCTGCAATCCTGGCAGATGCAGGACGTGTTGGCGGCCACGAGCACGGAGGCGCTCGACGAGTTGCGGCGGCAGGCGGAGGCGGGCCGGCCGTTTGAGGTGGCCATTCTGGATTCAAAGTTGCCCGAGACAGATTTCACCGCGCTGGTCGAGACGATCAAGAAAGATCCGGTTCTGGGCGCCACCCGGCTGATTGTCCTCACCCGCTTGGGGCAACGTTGGCGTCCCTCGGTACCCGCCCGCTGTCTGATCAAGCCGATCCGCCAATCCAGGCTGTTTGACAATCTGGTGGCAGTGATGACCGGGCTGGCAACCAGCCCTGATCCCGTCGCGAACGAAAGCGATCCCTGCGAACGGCCGGCGCCTTTGCGCGCGCGCGCCCGCAACGTCCGGGTTCTCGTGGCCGAGGACAACCTGGTCAACCAGCGGTTGGCCTTGAAACAATTGCAGAAACTGGGTATCACCGCCGACGGGGTGGCCAACGGCATTGAGGTTTTGGACGCCCTCCAACGGGTGCCTTACGACATCATACTGCTGGATTGCATGATGCCGGAGATGGATGGCTACAAAGTGACCGAACGCATCCGACAGAGCGAAAAAATCTCCTCCATCCATTTCAAATCGTCGCCCTACATCATTGCGTTGACGGCCAACGCGTTGCCCGGTGACCGCGAGCGGTGTCTGGCGGCCGGCATGAATGATTACCTGACCAAGCCGATGCAACTTCCGGAATTGGAAGAGGTATTGGATCGGGCGCTGATGCGAATTACCCCGGTGCCGCGGGAAAACACCGAGCAACGGGAGGCGGGGGTGCTGGACCCGGCGGTCGTCGCCAGCCTAAAGGAATTGCGGGAACCCAACCAACCGGATCCCTTCAAGGAACTGGTGGATTTGTTCCTCAAGGACGCCCGTTCGCGCCTGGACAAGCTGGACGAGGGGCTGGCGGAACAGACCGAACTGAAGCTGGCCTCCACCGCCCATACCCTCAAAGGCAGCGCCAGCAATCTGGGAGCCCGCCGGCTGGCAGCGGCGGCGGCGAAGTTGGAGAAAGCAGCGAAAGCCGGTAATTGGACTGAAGCGGCAGATATTTTGCTGGACGTGAAGAGTGAGTTTCAACGCGTTGAAGAAGCTCTCCTCACTGAACTGCAAAATGACTTGACTGCCGGCGATGCAAAGCCTTGAAAAGACGGTAAATCCAACACCGCTGTTCCACGTACTGCTCATCGAGGATGACCCCAAGATGGTGGAAATCCTGACCGACTGCCTGCGGCGGGACCAGATCGCTTTGGCCACTGTGAGCAACGGTTCGGATGCCTTGGAACGTGTTGGTGGAGAAAAATTTGATCTGATTCTGCTGGATTTGGGATTGCCCGGCATGGATGGGATGGACGTGCTGCACCAGTTGAAGCGGCATCCGGCGGCCCAGAGTGTGCCCGCCATTATTCTAACGGCGTGGCAAGGCACGCAGGAAAAGATCAAGGGCTTCGAACTGGGCGCCACCGATTACATCACCAAGCCATTCGAGTTGTTCGAGTTTCGAGCCCGCATCCGTGCGACGCTGCGGACTAAACGACTGCAGGACCAGTTGACCCAGGCCAACCGGGAATTGGAAACCGCGCGCGTCGCGGCGGAGGAAGCCAACCGCACCAAATCGGAATTTCTGGCCAACATGAGCCATGAGATTCGCACGCCCATGAATGGCGTCATCGCCATGACCAATATCCTGCTGCAAACCGAGCTGGATCATGAACAGCGCGACGTGGTGGAAACCATCCGCACCAGCGGCGAAGCGCTCCTGACCATTATCAACGACATCCTCAACTTCTCCAAAATCCAGTCCGGCAAACTCGAACTCGAGCAACGGCCTCTGGATTTGCGGCTGTGCCTCGAAGATTCACTCGACTTGCTGGGGGCCAAGGCCGCTGAAAAGAATCTGGATTTGGGCTATTCGCTGGCCGATGGCACCCCGCCGCAAATCATGGGCGACGCCACGCGCCTGCGGCAAATCCTGGTCAACCTGGTCGGCAACGCCATCAAATTCACCGCCACCGGGGAGGTGTTTGTCGAGGTCAAGGCTACCCCACTGCCCGCCGCCCCCGCCCCCGCGCCCGCGCCCGCGGACGGCCAAGCGGCGGACCCGGCGTATGAGCTGTATTTTTCCGTGCGCGATACCGGGATCGGAATTCCGCCGGATCGATTGCACCGGCTGTTCCGCTCGTTCAGCCAGGTCGATAGTTCGATCTCACGCAAATTCGGCGGCACCGGCCTGGGCTTGGCGATCAGCAAGGGACTGGTGGAAATCATGGGTGGCAAAATGTGGGTCGAAAGTAACGAAGGGCAGGGCTCCACGTTTCTGTTTGTCATCCCGGTGGCTGGCACCGGCGTTGCCACTTCCCCCTTGAGCCGGCGCCATCCACAATTGCAGGGACGCCGCGTATTGGTGGTGGAAGACAATCCGGCCATCCGCCGAGCCGTCGTTCGGCAATTGCAGCAGTGGGGATTGGTTACCCACGACACGGCCGAGGCGCACGAAGCGCTGGACTGGTTGCGTCAAGGCCAGTCGTTTGACCTGGCGGTGGCGGACGCCCAATTGCCGGAAATGGATGGTTCGCGATGGGCGACGGACGTGCGTCAACTGCCGCAGGCGCGCGCTTTGCCCTTGTTGTTTATGACGTTGGTCAGCGCCCGCACGGAAGTGAACGTGGCCCAACCGACCGCCGCCACCGGCCAGATTGGCAAACCGATCAAGGCGGCCTCGCTCCAGCAAACCTTGCTGCGGCTCTTGTCGGGCAACCAACCGGCGGCGCGCAAGATTTCGGCTTCGGGCAAAATGGATAGCGGTCTCGCCCAACGTTATCCGCTGCGGGTGCTGCTGACCGACGACAACGTGATCAATCAGAAAGTGGCCTCACGTTTGCTACAACAATTGGGTTATCGCGCCGACATAGCGAACAGCGGCTTGGAAGCCATTCGCGCACTCGAGCGCAAGCCCTATGATCTTGTTTTCATGGACGTGCAGATGCCGGAAATGGACGGGTTGGAAGCGACGCGCCGCATTCGCGAACTTCAGGGAATGCCGGACGCGCCGGCGCACTTTCACGGGCCCATCACCATCGTTGCCATGACGGCCAATGCCATGCACGGCGACCGGGAAAAATGCATCAACTCCGGCATGGATGATTACATTTCGAAACCCGTCCGGCCGGAAGTGCTTCAAAACGTGATTGAACAAGCCGGCGCCCGCCTGGCCAAAAACGCGCCTTCCACCGTACAACCGCAGGAAAATATTGCCCCTGCCACCGCCGCCGTCTCGCGGCCGTCCGCAACCCCACCCGCTGAGCCGACCGGCACTGCGCCGGCGCCCGCGCCGCTGCCGGACGTGCATGAGCTCCCGCCAGTTGACTTGGATCGATTGCGCGAGTTCGCCGGTGGCTCGGTGGAGAGTTATCAGGAATTGGTGAGCTTGTATTTGCAGCAAACGGCGCAGCAACTTGAACGCCTCAAAATCGCACACCAAGCCGGCCAGGCTGAACAGGTCGCACGGGTGGCCCACAGTTGTGCCGGCGCCAGTGCCACTTGTGGCATGATGGCGTTCGTGCCGCTGCTGCGCCAGATTGAACAAGCAGGCAACGCGGGCGACTTGACCCCCATCCACCACCAACTCGAAGCCGCGCACCAGGAATTTCAACGCATTCAACAGTTTCTCGCCACCCACGCACCGACGCTCTCCACCGAAGCGTCCAACGTATCCGCGCTATGAACAAATTGCTCATCATCGAAGACGATCCCATTATCGCTCACATCTACCAGTCCCGGCTCGAAAAGGAAGGTTACGAGGTGGAGGTTTCCGCCGATGGCCAAAGCGGCTTCTACCGCATTCACGAGTTTCGGCCGGATGCGGTCCTGCTGGATTTGATGCTGCCCAAGCTCAACGGGGTGGACATCTTGAAAAAGATACGAGCCCAGGCTCAGTTCCAGCGGATGCCCATCATCGTTTTTACCAACGCCTACGTGCCAAATATGATCCAGGAATCATTCTCGGCGGGCGCTACGCAGGTGTTCAACAAAGCAACGTTGACCCCCCGGCAGATCATCGACGCGCTGCAAAATGCCATTGCGCTGACCGGCAAAGCCGCCCCGGCGCCGGCGGCCACCGCGCCGACTGCATTCGTAGATCAGGGAAGGGAGGGCAGCTTCAGGACCCGAGTCCTTGTGCGAGGCTCCGTTCCACGGGCAGGCCCGGAAGAGCGAAACGACTCCTCCGGAGCAACCTTCTGCCGCAGCGCACGACGCTCGGCCACCTGCTCCGTCCTCTGCGCCTTCGCCGGAAGCGGTTCCTGAGGCTGCGGCTCCCAGTGAGTCCGTGCCTTTGAACAGTGCGGCAATGAGCGACGAACAATTCCAGTCCGAACTCTTGCACACCTTTATCGAGTCGGCGCCGGAAACGCTCAATGGGTTGCGCCGCACCCTTCAGGAGTTCAGTAAAGCGCAGGATGATACCAGTCGCCAACCGCCCTTGCTGGAGTTGTTCCGCAAGGTTCACTCGCTGACCGGCAGCGCCGGCATTGCCGGATTGCACCCAATTTCCAAAATGGCTGCGGCGCTGGAAGTCCTCCTCAAGGAACTGTACGAAAAACCGAAGAACCTCAACGCTTCGACCATTCGCACGGTGGCCAACTCGATTGATTTCCTCAGCGAACTCTTCAACAAATGTCTGGATCCGAATTGGACCGAACCCGGGCCCGCCAACATCCTGGTGGTGGACGACGAGATCCTGTCCCGCCGGGCGATCACTTATGCTTTGGAAAAAGCCGGGCTCAAATCCGTCAGCGTTGAAGATCCCCAAGTCGCCTTGAACCTGGCCACGGAAACCCAATTCAACCTCATCTTTCTGGACGTGCAAATGCCGGGTATGGATGGTTTCGACCTGTGTACCCGAATTCGGACGCTGCCGACCAACAAGACCACTCCCGTCATTTTTGTAACCAGCTTGACCGATTTCAAAAGCCGCGCGCGCTCGACCCTCAGCGGTGGCACCGACCTGATTGCCAAGCCGTTCATGTTCATCGAACTGAGCGTCAAGGCCCTCACTTACGTGCTGCGCGGCCAGCTAAACCAGCGGATCGAGGAACGCCGCGCGGCCTGACCGCCGGGCTCCTCCAATCAACTGGGCGAACTCTGAGTCGTTCGCTCTCGCACGCGCAACCGGCGGAGGGTAATTGGCTGGGCGATTGTCGCTTGCGGAAAAATACGGCTATGGATGCGTCGCCAGCCATTGCCGGATTTGCAGTGCCTGGGGCAAGTTGGGGGCGTCGGCAAGCACCTTGAGATATTGCTCGCGGGCCAGCGTGGGTTGGTCCAATTGTTGGGCGTACAGATTCGCCAACGCCAAGTGCAACCGGGTTTTGTTCGAATCGGTTTTCAGGAGGGTTTGAAGTTCCTTGGCCGCGTCGTACGGGTAACCGGCCTGCCGGAGCGTCACCGCCAATTGGTAGCGAGCGTCCACCGAATCCGGTTTTAGCGCCAGGGCAAATTCACAAGCCGTCAGTGCCGGTTGCCAATACTGTTGGGCGCCGGCGGCCAGGGCCAGGTTGTAATACGCCGCAAAGAAGGTGGGGTCCAACTCGGTGGCCTTCTGGTAGAAACCCATCGCCTGGGTTTGCTGGCCGTCTTGTTGAATGCGCAGTCCTTCGGCAAAGTACTTCTCGGCGGCGGCCCGATCGCCGGGTGCGGGTCTGGCCGGCGACAAGTAATGGTAACGCTTGATTGGCACCGACCTTACCGGATTGGCAGAACGTAAGGCTACGGCGCGCCGAGAACGCGGTGGCGACACCGGTTGCTCGCTTCGGGCTACGGTCGGCGTGGGGCGAGGAACGGGGGCCGTTGTTGCCGTCCGGGCCGGCGCCAGCCGAATCGCCAGTTGTTCTGGTTTGGGCTTTGCGGGCGCCGGTTCAGACGTTCGGGATGAGGTTCCCGCTTCGGCGGTTTTACGAGGGATCGAGGTTTGGGTGGCTTCCTCGGCAGGTTCTTTGGCGGGCCGAGCCGAGGCCCGTTTGGCCGGAGTGGGTTTTGGAGTGGGAGCTTCTTTTGGCGGAGCGGGCTTGGGGTGCGTTGCCTCCGGCGCCGCCGGTGGTTTTGCGGCGGACGCCACTTCCGCCGACTTTGGCGGAGGAGTGTGGTCCGGCACCGTTTGCGCGTCCGGTTGGTTGGAGTGCTGCGAAGTTTGGGTGACGAGGTTGGTTTCCAGCGGAGGCGTGGGCGGGCGGGTCAATTCGTTGTCCAGGTCTTGGGCCAGTTTGGCTACCGCATTCCAGTTGTCCGGGCGGGGATTCAGCGCCAGGTATTCCCGGTATTTGCGCAAGGCCAGCGGGCGGGTGTTGGGTTGTCGTTCATACAAGGTGGCGAGGTTTAAAAGCGCCGGACCGTAATCCGATTGCTGCGTCAAGGCGGCTCCAAAGTACGTGGCTGCGTCCGCCAATCGCTTCCGTTGCACGTCGATGACGCCGAGATTGTTAAGCACCTCCGGGGAATTGGCGCCCAAGCCTTGCCGTGCGTAATTGAACACTTTCGCGGCCTCGTCCCAGCGTTTGGCCCGCATAAGCGCGGTGCCCAGTTTGGTCCAGCCGTTGATATCCTTGGCGTACCGCGGATGGGTCACAAAACTATTGAGCTCATCGATGGCCGCATTGGGTTGGTCCTGTTCCAGCCAGAGGCAACCCAGGTTGTAATGCACCGTCATCAGATCCCGGTCGAGGGTCAGCGCCCGGTGATAAGCAATCAGGGCGTTGGTCACTTGGCCGTCACCGTGATAAGCCATACCGAGGTAGTTCCAAGCACGGGCTTCGCGCGGAAGCAATTGGGTGGCGACCTTGAGTTTGGCGATGGCTTCGGGATACTTCGCTTCGCGCACGAGCGTTTCGCCCTGGAGCAGCGCCCGCGGTCCTGGTGGCGTGCAACCCGCCAGCAGCGCAATGACGGCCAAGAGTAACAATCCGCCCGCAACCCAGCCGCCGGTGTGCCGATATGGTTTTTTGGTGGCTAACATCTAACTTGGTGGTACCATCTCAACCATTTACGTGTCAAGTAACGCGCGGTTGATTATGGCAAGCAACCACACTCGCAATTGGTGGATCGGGCTCCTGACGGGAGGACTCCTGGCCCATGCCAGTGCGAGGGGTTCCGATGATTTTGTCGGCGTGCAAGATAGCCCGCGCAGCCGGGTGGTGATCGTTCACAATTCCGCAGCCACCCACGCGTACGAGCCGCAGCTTGCCGTCGTGCGCCAAATGGTACAATGCGGCCTTACCAATATCACCGGCCAATCCACCGTGGCTCGCGCCTGGCTGAGCTTGGTTTCTACGCAGGATACGATTGGTATCAAAGTGTATTCCGCCCCCGGCCCGCTCGGTGGCACGCGCCCCGCCGTGGTGGAGGCCCTGGTGGAAACACTCCTCCGTGCCGGTATTCCGCCGGCGCACGTCGTGGTCTGGGACCGGAAGCGGTCGGATTTGCAACAGGCTGGTTTTGTGGCGTTGGAACAAGCCTACGGCATTCGCGTGGAAGGGAGCGTCGATGCCGGATATGACAACGCGGTGGCGTACAATCCGGAAACACCGTTCCTGGGACCCTTGGTCTGGAGCGACCTGGAATTTGGCGACCGCGAAAAGGGCGCCGGCCGCAAGTCGTACGTTTCCAAACTGGTCACCCAACAACTGACCAAGATCATCAATGTCAGTCCCCTGCTCAATCACTATGGCGCGGGCGTGGTCGGCAACTTATACAGCCTGTCCCTGGGCAGTGTGGATAATACGCAGCGCTTCGAATTGAATCCCAGCTACCTGGCGCAGGCGGTGCCCGAGATCTACGCCATGCGCGAGATCGGCGACAAAGCGGTGCTGCACGTTGTGGATGCCTTGATCTGCCAGTATCAGGGACAACACGTGGGATTGCTGCACTACGCCACCGCGCTCAATGAATTGCGGTTCAGCAAGGATCCCGTGGCGCTGGATTTACTCTCGGTTCAGGAATTGACCCGGCAACGCCGTTTGGCCAACGTCGCCCCGTCCACCGGCAACAAAGAACTCTTCGATAACGCCACGCTGCTGCAATTGGGCACGGATGATCCCGCCCGAATCATGGTGGAACGATTCGAGTAGGTGGTGCGCCCGGCACTCCTTCGGGCACACTCGGGAGAGTGTTTCTTCAAATTGGCTCGCTCGGTTCTCAATCATGAAGCTCGAGCTTTCCCTTACGGTTGATTTGCATCGACGTCCAGAGGCGGATCAGTTTACAACGAACGCCGACACCATTGATTATGCGCGAACCATGAAAACGAACACACTGTTCCCAATCATCTGCCTTGCCTGTCTGCTTGCCGCTTGTCCCGTTGTGAACGCAGCCCTGGATTCCCATCCAGGTGCAGGCCAGGGCGCCGTCGAGATCTCGGGCGAACTCAAGCAGTGGCACAAGGTGACGCTCTCTTTGGCCGGCCCGTACGCTCGGGAACGCGATGATGCGCCCAATCCGTTTACGGATTACCGGATGGTGGTGACGTTTACACACGAGTCCGGTTCACCGCAGTACAAAGTGCCCGGCTATTTTGCCGCCGACGGCCAGGCGGCCAACACTTCCGCCACTGCCGGCAATCGATGGCGCGCTCACCTCTCGCCGGACAAACCCGGCAAGTGGAATTACCGGGTGTCTTTTGTCAAAGGCAAATACGCCGCGCTGGACCACGATGCTCCCGTGGAAGCGGTGGTTCCGGTGGACGGGAAAACCGGAAGTTTCCGCGTGGCGCCCACGGACAAGACCGGTCGCGACTTTCGCGCACGGGGAAGGCTCGAATACGTCGGCCAGCATTACCTGCGCTTCGCTGGTTCGGGTGACTATTTTCTGAAGGCCGGGGCAGATGCGCCGGAGAATCTCCTGGCCTACGCGGATTTCGATGGCACGCGGTCCAACAAGCGGCGCACTCCCCGAGCCGGTGAAGCCACGGCCGCCGGACTCAAGACGTGGCAGCCGCACGTGCGGGATTGGCGTCCCGGTGACCCAACGTGGCAGGACGGCAAGGGCAAGGGATTGATCGGTGCGCTGAATTATCTCGCGGGCAAAAGTGTCAACGCGTTTTCTTTTTTGACCTACAACGCCGGGGGCGATGGCGACGATGTGTGGCCGTTTGTCGCCCGCGAGGACAAGCTCCACTACGATTGCTCGAAGCTCGATCAATGGGCCATTGTGTTCGACCACGCCACGGCCCGCGGGCTTTACCTGCACTTTAAAATGCAGGAAACCGAGAACGACGACAATCGTCTCGGCAAGAATGACGGCAAGGTGGTGCCCACTGCGTTGGATGGTGGCGACCTGGGGATCGAACGCAAACTCTATTGCCGGGAACTCATCGCACGGTTCAGCCACGAACTCGCTTTGAACTGGAACCTTGGTGAAGAGAACACCCAATCAACCGCCCAACAACGCGCCATGGCCCAATACCTCCATGACACCGATCCGTATCATCATCTGATCGTGGTTCACACCTACCCGGATTGGCAGGACCGGGTTTACCGTCCGTTGCTTGGCGACCAATCCTCGTTGACCGGGGCCTCGCTTCAGAACGGTTGGAACCAGGCCCATCAGCGGACGCTGAAGTGGGTGACCGAATCGACGAAGGCCGGCAAGCCGTGGGTGGTGGCCAATGACGAACAAGGTCCCGCCGGGCTGGGAGTGCCGCCCGATCCGGGCTACCAGGGTTTTGAAGGTCAAGCTGGCGTGGGCCAGGGAAAAACGTACAACCTGCACGACATCCGCAAGGCTACGCTGTGGGGCACGCTGATGGCCGGCGGTGCCGGCGTGGAATACTACTTTGGTTACCAATTGCCGCAGAACGATCTCGTATGTGAAGACTGGCGCAGCCGCGACCAGTCCTGGGATTACTGCCGCATCGCTTTACAATTTTTCAAAGACAACGCCATTCCCTTTTGGGAGATGCAGAACGCCGATGCCTTGGTGGGTAACGCGAAGAACGACAACCGTAAGTATTGCCTGGCCAAGGCCGGAGAAGTGTACCTGGTCTATCTGCCCAATGGCGGCACGACGGTCCTGGATCTGAGTGAGGCGAACGGTGACTTCACGGTCAGATGGTTCAACCCACGCACCGGTGGATCGTTAGTGTCGGGCCCGGTTATCCAAGTGAAAGGGCAGGGGAAAGTGAGCCTTGGTCAACCGCCGGCTGATCCGGATGAAGATTGGTTGGTGGTGGTTAAGCGGCAGCAATAGTGCCTCCCGCCTTTGAACCTGTTCAATGATCCGTTTTTGAATGTGCTTGTCTTCTTCGCGGCCTCGCGACTACCTTCTTCAGCCATGAAAGTTTCATTCTACGGACACGTTAAGCAATATCACAATATCAAGAGCGAAATTGACGCCAACATTCACGAAGTGCTGGAGAGCGGCGCCTACGTCATGGGCCCCATGCTCAAACGGTTCGAGGGCGAGCTGGCCCAATATCACGGCACGAAGCACGCCGTGGGCGTGGGCAACGGCACGGACGCCATTTGGCTCAGCCTAATGGCCCTGGGCGTTGGTCCCGGCGACGAAGTCATTACGCATCCCAACACGTTTTTTGCCACCGCCGAAGCAATTTGGACCGCCGGGGCCACGGCGGTATTTGTCGATTGCTGCCCGAAGACCAAGTGTATCTGCCCGGACAAAATCGAAGCCGCCATCACGCCGAAGACCAAGGCGATCATCCCGGTGCATCTCTATGGCCAATGCGCGGACATGAAGGCTATTCGTCAGCTCGCGGACAAACACAAGCTGCTGGTCGTCGAAGACAACGCCCAAGGCATGGGCGCGCACGGAAACGGCTTCAAAATCGGTGAACTGAGTGATGCCGCCACCACGAGTTTCATCATCCAAAAGAACTTCGGCACCTTTGGCGACGGCGGCGCGGTGGTGACCAACAATCCCGAAGTGGATCGCATCATTCGCAAACTGCGCAACCATGGTTCGGACCAGCGCAACGTACACAGCTACGGCTTCAACAGCCGGTTGGATGACCTTCACGCGGGCATCTTAAGCGCCAAGCTCAAACACATTGACCAGTTGAACGATCAGCGGCGTCAATGGGCAGCCCGCTATACCGCGGCATTGAAGGATTGCAAAACCTTTGACTTGCCCGTCGAACTGCCCGGTTACCGGCACGTTTTCCATCTTTACGTGATTGAAACCAAGAAACCGGAATGGCGCGAGGAGTTGCTGAAGTATCTCAATGAGGCCGGCGTTGACGCCAAGACGCATTACTCGATTCCCATCCATCAACAGTCCGGTTACCCGTGGGGCAAAGGCGCGCGCGTTGTCGGCGCCGTGTCCAATGCCGAAGCGAATGCGGCTTGTTGCATCAGCCTGCCGATGTTCCCGGAACTCACCGACGCCGAAGTGGATTACGTCGCGGCCAAGGTGAAGGAATGGGACGCCAAACACGCGTCGGAAGCGCCGGCGGGTAAAGGTCCGGCCCAGAGCGGATCAGTTTGCGCTTGTTGCCAATAATTCGGACCATGAGCAAATACTCTGTTCTCGTCGTCGGCATGGGGAAACGCGGAATGCACCATGCCGCCGCGTTCAATGCCAATCCGAAGTTTCAGGTCGCCGGCATTTGTGACATTGACACGAAACGCCTGGATGACGCTGCCGCCAAGCTCGGCAATCCGCAGAAGGGCACCGATGCCGCGGCGCTCGCCAAAGCGATCAAGCCCGATGTTTTCTGTTTCTGCACCATGCCGCATTTGCGCACACCGTTCATCCAGGCGGCGATTGGCAGTGGCGCGAAACTGATTGCGTTCGAGAAACCGGTCGCGCTCACCAGTGCGGAAATGTTTTCCATCCGCGATTTGATCCGCGCGGCCGGGGTGAAAGCGGTCGTCAGCCATCAGCATCGCTATGGCCAGCATTACCAGAAAGTGAAGGAGATCATCGCCAGCGGAGTGTTGGGCCGGGTCCACACCGTTTATGGCAGTGCGACCGGGTGGATGACCCACATTCTTTCGCACTTAATCGACTACACTTGCTGGTTCAACGATTATACGCCTGGCTCGTGGGCCATGGCGCAAGCGGCGGGTAAAGCCAAGTTTGGTGACAATCATCCGTCGCCTGATTACATCGCCGGATTCGTGCAATTCGCCAATGGCGTGCGCGGCGTGTATGAAAGCGGCGCCGGCGCCCCCGATCAGCCGGAAGTCGCCAAATGGTGGGGTAAGAACCGGCTGGGCGCCCAGGGCACGGAAGGCTTTGCCGAAGTGCTGACCAACGGCGGTTGGCGCGCGGTAACCCGCAGTGGCGGCTATCAATCCGGTGAGGGCGCGATGAGCTACGATCTCGACATGCCGCCCTACATTCAAGGAATGGCTGATTGGTTGGATGACAATCAAAAGGTTCACCCGTGCAACTTTGATCATGCCTGCCTGGGCGCGGAAATCATGTTCGCCTTGCAGCGCAGTGCGGCCGAAGGCGGGCAGGTTGCCTTGCCGTTGGCCGGCGGCGTAGATGAGCAAGCGTTGCTCAAAGCAAAACTGCCCGATAAACCGGTGATGGTTTCTTTCGAGCAGAACAAAAAGGAATTCGGCCTGACTTGATTCCAACGTGCTGTCGGCGTCCTGCCGGCAGAATCGAGCACGGAGAGGCGCGCGAATTGGCGCCCCCGTTCGGTGGGCCTTCCTCCGTTCGCTCTGCCGGCAAGATGCCGGCAGCACACTGCACAACGTGTTGTCGGCGTCCCGCCGGCAGATTCGGATGCAGAAAGTGCGCGCGAATTGACTGCCCCCGTTCGATGGGCCTTCCTCTGTTCGCTCTGCCGGCAAGATGCCGGCAGCACACTGCGCAACGTGTTGTCGGCGTCCCGCCGGCAGATCGAGCAGGGGTGCGCACGAATTGGCGCCCCTGTTCGGGGCCCTTCCGTTCGATCTGCCGGCAGGATGCCGGCAGCACGATAAGCAGCGTGCCATCGGCGCCACAGGACGTTGCATCTGCCCAAATTGGCTCACGCCGATTTCAAGTATTGCCACAGGTCGTGGAAATCGGGTTCCGCGAGAGCCCGTGGTCCCAACTGGCTTTTGTCGCCGATCATCAACGCTTTTTCCAACGCGGCGGCCGCTTCTTCGCACGCCCCCATGGCTGAGGCGTAACACGCCATTTGGTAATGAATATCCGGATCATGAGGAAAATCATCTGCGACTTCCGCCAGGGTTTCCCAGGCATCCTCGGGCAGTTCCAGGCGCCGCAGTGATTCCGCCAGACACAACCAACCCTTCGGTCGGCGTGGCGCCAGATCGGTGATGGTTTCGGCAACTTCCACGCATTGAAACCATTTGCCCCGGTGAGCGAGAATGGCCCAACTAATCTCGAGGACGTCCGGGTGCCGGCGCATTCGCGGGGTGATGCAGGCGAGTTCCGCGTGAGCTTCCGTGGGATTGTTCAATTCCAGCCAGCCTTGCGCGGCCTCCAGATGGATGCGATCAGAAAATGACAGTGATTTCATGACTTCCTTAAACGGTTGATTGAATATCCCTATTCCCTTAGACCCGGGCGGGATGATGGCGAAACGATGCCAATAATTCAACCAAAAAATTGCGGTTTCACGAAAAATCAAACCTCCTTCAATAGATTCCTCGCTGGCAACGTCTGAAAGGATGTCCCCTGAGGGTTCCCGGGGGAGTCAATCACGTGATGCAACCAAAGTAACAATGAAAAACAAACTAAACTCCAGCAAAGTATCGAGACGTGAATTCATGGGTGGTGTGGCGGTAGCCGCGGCGGCGTTCCAGGTCGTGCCGGGCTTTGTTCTCGGCCTCAATGGCGCCACGCCCCCGAGCGAAAAACTCAACGTGGCCGGCATCGGCGTCGGGGGGCAGGGCGGCCATGACATCGGCCAGTTTGCCAATGAAAACGTTGTGGCCTTGTGCGACGTGGATTGGGCGCACGCGGCCGGCTCGTTCAAACGGTTTCCCAAGGCCAAACAATACAAGGACTACCGGAAGATGCTGGAGGAGATGGACAAGTCGATTGATGCGGTGACCGTGGCCACGCCCGACCACACGCATGCGTTCGCTTCGATCATGGCCATCAAGCTGGGCAAAAACGTCTATTGCGAAAAGCCGTTGACCCATTCGGTGTGGGAAGCGCGACAAGTGGCCAATGCCACGCGCAAGACCAAGCTCGCCACCCAGATGGGCAACCAAGGCCAGGCTTCCGAAGAAACTCGTCGCCTTTGTGAATTTGTTTGGAACGACGCCATCGGCCCGGTGCGCGAGGCTCATATTTGGACCGACCGCCCATCGCGCGGGCTGTTTGATGAGTACTGGCCGCAAGGTGTTGACCGGCCCAAAGACACTCCGCCAGTGCCGGCCCAACTGGATTGGGATCTCTGGATCGGCGCCGCGCCCATGCGGCCGTACAACCCGATTTATTGTCCGTTCCGCTGGCGGGGTTGGTGGGACTTTGGCACCGGTGCGCTGGGGGACATTGGCTGCCACGCCATGGACCCGGTTTTCCGCGCGCTCAAGCTCGGCGCCCCCGCGGCGATTCAAGCCAGTTCCAGCCGCGTCAACAAGGAAACCTATCCGTTGGCTTCGATGGTGACTTATTATTTCCCGGCGCGCGGTGCTGAAGTGCAGGCGAACAATTACCATGTTTTGGGCATGCAGGGAGTGGGCGCCGGAGCCGTGGCCATGCCCCCGATGAAATTGGTCTGGTACGACGGTGGATTGCGCCCGCCGCGTCCGCGCGATTTGCCTGAAGGCGTGCGAATGGGCGACAATGGCCGCATGTTGGTGGGAGACAAAGGTTACATTCTGGGCAATCGCGTCTTTCCCGAAAGTCGAGCCAAAGAATGGCCCGAGCCGCCGAAGACCATCCCGCGCGCCGGCGACCATCACCAGGAGTGGGCGAAGGCGTGCAAGGGCGGCAAACCCGCCGGCTCGAATTTCGACTGGGCCGGGCCGCTCGCCGAAGCCGTCCTCCTGGGCAACGTGGCGTTGCGAGTTGGACTGCGCGACGACCTCACACTGGCCGCATTGCAATGGGACGCGGCGAACCTGAAATTTACCAACCTGCCTGAGGCCAATAAGTACCTCCGTCGCGAGTATCGCGAAGGCTGGCGGAACATTCTGAGCTGAGCCTCATCGAAGAATTCGTTCACGTGGCGGCGTCTCGTAAGAGCGCCGCCATCTTTTTTTATGAGAAGGTAGAGCGGGTCAATCCGTGCGCGCCGTCGCATTCCTGGAGGCACGGTCTGCAAAATTCGGCGGCGCGCAGAGGACTGCGCAGAGGGTAAGGCGGAGGGATCGAACCTCCACCTCCCCGTTGTCGCGCTGGGGTCCATTCCCCTGATTTTTCGAACATGACTCTTTCAGTCAAACGGCGACCCCAACGATCCCAAACCGAAAAATCTTCGATTTATCCGACGACGATGGGACCATCAATCGCGAAAACCAAGGGCCACCATCCACTTCCCCGATTGGGCCGAGCGGTTGGCTGCCGCGGGACCTTCCCGAACTCCCTTGAAACAATGAATCTGTAAAACGGCGCAAAATCTGTTTCAATCCAACCATGCAAGCGACTCGATCATTATGCGTGGCGTCTCTGGCACTGGCGCTTGGCTCGGCCGTGTCCGCTACCTACGAGGTGGCCCAGCGCAGTCCGCAGGCTACCGATGAGGGGCCCGGTAATGCCAACCGGCCGTGGAAGACCATTGGCAAAGCAGCGGAGCGGGCCCGCCCGGGCGATACTGTCGTGATTCACAGTGGCGTGTATCGGGAAGGCATCCGCGTGCAAGCCAGCGGCACCGCGCAAGCCCCGATTCGCTTCACAGCGGCGCCGGCGGAAGCAGTGGTCGTGACTGGAGCCGATCACCTCACCGGATGGCGGAGAATGGACGAGGCACATGCGATTTACCGGGTGAAATGGCCCCACAAGTTCATTACGTGGAATCCGAAAATGACCCATCCCGGCGATGAATATCACCAGCTCATTGGCCGTTGCGAACAGGTGGTCGTGGATGGTTATCTCCTGCGTCAAGTGCTCCAAGCCGGCCAACTGGCGCCGGGAACATTCTTTGTGGATATTACCAATCAGGCGCTCGAAGTCTGGGACATCGGCAATCGCGATCTGAACAAGACCCACGTCGAAGCTTCCGTGCGGCAGGAAGTGTTTCGGGTGGACGGCGATTATGTCCAACTGCGCGGATTGCATTTTCGTTATGCCGCCAATATGGCCCAACACGGTGCGGTGGTGTTGGCTGGGCATCACGCCACGATGGAAGACTGCACCGTCGAGAGCATGAATGCCAGTGGAGCGACGTTCACGGGGGAAGATGCCGTGGTGCGCCGGTGTGTGTTCCGCGATAACGGGCAGTTGGGTTTCGGCGCTGGCCGTGCCCATCGCCTGCTATTTACGGAATGTCTCGTCGAGAACAATAACACCAAAGGCTTTGACCGCGGCTGGGAAGCCGGCGGGGACAAATTGGTCTTGTGCCGCGAGGCCGTGCTGGAGCGGAGCCGGTTTGTCCGGAACCATGGCAACGGGATTTGGTTCGACATTGGCAACACCAATTGCACCGTGCGCCAATGCCTCATCGCGGACAACGAGGATGCGGGAATCTTCTACGAAATCTCCTTTGCGCTGCACGCGCACGACAATGTCATCACCGGCAACGGCTTTGCCCCGACCGCGGGCGCGTGGGGCGCGCAGGCGGGCATTTCACTGTCCAGCAGTCCGGGCTGCGTCATCGAACGGAACTTGATCATTGGCAATCGCGAAGGCTTCAACTTCCGCGAGCAGACACGCTCGACGCCAACCATCGAGGACCGCGCCGGTCGTCCGGTGTGGAATCATGACGAACTCATCCGCCACAACCTGATCGTCCGCAATCGCGACGCGCAAGTGTGGGGCTGGTTCGACGTCAAGGACAACCGGCATTGGCCCGCGGGTGGTGCGTCAGTGAATCGAGCTGAGGCCACGACTGCCAAGGCCGGAGATATTGCCGCTGCCTACAGCGCGAAAAATGGTGGAGGCCAACCGCAGGGATTGACGCTGGAGAAGCTCCATTTGAAGTTTGAAGACAACGTCTATTTCGCCGCTACGGGGCAGGGCTGGTTCAACTGGGGCACAACTTGGGCGCGTCACAAGCGCTACGCGAGCTTGAGCGAATTTCAATCTGAGCTCGGCATTGACGTTGGCAGCCAGGTGGTTGATCCAGGCTTTGCCGATGTGTTTCAATTGGACTTTCGGCTTCGTCCGGCCGCCATGGATGAGTTAAAGGACAGCTATCCGCGAGGGCCGGTGCCGAGCGTGATGTTGGGCGTGCAAAAATGAAATTGTTTCCCTGAACCGTAGCGGCGTCTTGGTAGAGCGCGGCAAACTTGAGCCACGATAGTGTGTGGCGCTCTGCCGAAACGCCGCTACGCTAGCAAGTGTCCCCTCGTGTCATGTATCCCGAGGCTTCGTCAGTAACAATACCATCACCTCCTCTTCCCAACCGGTATTACCCAGCAATGCGCATCGTAACGGATTTCACTCCAGCCCAGTTCCGGAAGCAGTCTGCTTCCTGGTAAAGACAATGGCAGGCATCCGCGCCTTCGTTGCCCCCGCGGCGGTCGTAGGTACTCCGCAGGAACGCCCGCCGAGACGTTGATATGGCCCAGTGGTCCCATTGACGATAGGCGTTCAAACCAACGGGAATGGTGGGTGGTTCACTGGCCCGGATCGCCGGGCAAGCCAGCTTGGAAAGCAGGATGACAATCCACATTCGCTGCGATAGCATGCGCCCATGTTTAAACGACTCCATGGTTTCCGCGCAGCGGTTCTTCTGCTGATTTGCTCCCTGGTTCGACTTTGCGGGCGCCGCCCCGTTGGAACGTTGGCTTTACACGCCGCAAAATCTTTACGTCAACGCCAACATTGATCGAGTGGAAGCCCTGTGGCGCCGGGCCGCCCAGGCCGGGTACACGCACGTGCTGTTGAGCGATTCGAAGTTCGCCAAGCTCGGCGACATGGACGAACGTTACTTCCAGAACGCCGCCCGCGTGAAGCGGATCGCCGCGGAACTGGGCCTCGAAATTGTCCCGGCGCTCTTCGCGATCGGCTATTCGAATGACCTGCTGTGGCACGATCCGAATCTCATCGAAGGGTTGCCCGTGCGCGAGGCGCTGTTCGTGGTGCATGACGGCGTGGCGCGGCTGCAAAGTGAAGTGCCCGTGAGTTTCCGCGGCGGGGATTTTTCCGATTTAAAACTGTGGGATTGGAAAGATGACCTCGTGCAAGCCGATCACGGGACGGCGTTGGTCAAAGATCCCCAGGGCGCCAACGCGCGGATTGTGGCGAAGATCAAGGTCCAGCCGTTCCACCAATACCACCTCGCGGTGCGTGTCAAAACGCAGGCGTTCCGGGGCACGCCAGAGGTCAAGGTGCTGGCCGGCGACCAGTCGTTGAACTATCAGAACCTCGGCGTCAAACCCACGCAGGATTGGCAGCCGCACCACGTGGTATTCAATTCCCTGTCGAACTCCGCCGTGAACATCTATTTCGGTTGCTGGGGCGGAACGACCGGTTCGCTGTGGTGGGACGAGGCCACAATTGAGGAAGTGGCTTTCGTGAATCTGATCCGCCGCGCAGGAGCGCCGTTGGTGGTGCGGCGCGAGGATGGAACCACGTTGACCGAAGGCCAGGAGTTCGAGCCACTCAGCGATCCGCTCATGGGTGCGAAACCGTGGAAAGGCGAGTATGACGTATATCACCAACCGCCGTTGCTCAAAACTCGGTTGCCGGAAGGAACGAAGCTGCGGATTTCGTATTACCATGCCGTGACGGTCTATGATGGCCAGGCAATGATCTGTCCCTCGGAACCGCGCACCGTGGAACTGTTGCGGGACCAGGCCCGGCGCATGCATGCGTTGTGGGGAGCGCATGGATATATGATGAGCCACGATGAAATCCGTGTGCTCAACTGGTGCGCGGCCTGTCAGCGGCGACACTTGGATGCGGGTGCCATCCTGGCGGACAATGTTCGGACCTGCATCCGGATTTTGCGCGAGGTCAATCCTGGCGGGCGCATTTACGTCTGGAGCGACATGTTTGATCCCCACCATAACGCCCACGGCAACTATTATTTGGTGCGCGGCAATCTGGCCGGCTCGTGGGAGGGACTCAACCAATCAGTGATCATCGTGCCGTGGTATTTCGAAAAGCGAGACGCCTCGCTGAAATGGTTTGCCGACCGCGGTAATACGCAGGTGATCGCTGGTTACTATGACACCATGCCGGACCGTGTTCGCGACTGGTTGGCGGCCGCGAAAAAAGTTGAGGGCGTGCGCGGAGTGATGTACACGACCTGGCAAAACAAGTACGGCGATCTGGAACGGTTCGCCCAAGTGGTGGCGGATTACGCGCGCGACAAATAGCCCGTTCAAAAGCATGAACACCAATCTGTAACCGTATGGGTAAACCAACCGATGTGAGCGTCGTCAACGCGGTGTTGTACTTTCTGCCGGTGCAAACCCGCGTGCCGCTCAAGTTCGGACCGGAAACGCTCACGCGCGTCACCTGTGCGCGGGCCTGTGCCACCGTGGCTGACGCCCGCGGCCGCCGGGCGGTCGGCTGGGGGGAGACGCCGCTAAGCGTCCAATGGGTCTGGCCAGGCGCGCTGCCATACGAATCCCGACTGGCGGCGCTCAAGCAATTCAGCATCCGGCTGGCAGAGGCTTGGGTGCAGTTCAGCCGCCGCGGACACCCGTTGGAAGTCGGCCATGATTTCCAGGCGGAAGTATTGCGGCCGTTGCTGGACCGCTTCAACCAGGAGCGCCGCGATTTGGGTGAGCCGATGCCGTGGCTGGCGGCGTTGGTGTGCTGTTCGGCCTTTGACCTGGCGCTGCACGATGCTTACGGCCAGTTGCACCAACTGCCGATTTACGCCACGTACAACGCCGAGTTCATGACCCGCGACCTGGCCGCGTTTCTCACCCCGGCGGAGGGCACGCGGATTTCCTTCAAAGGCAGGTTTCCCGAGGACTTTCTCATCGCCCGGCCCGCGCCGCAACTACGCGCCTGGCATCTGGTGGGTGGACTGGATTTATTGGAGGAAGAGGAATTGACCGGCGCCGAGCCGCAGGACGGGTATCCGGTGTTGCTGCCGGATTGGATCCTACGTGACGGCTTGAAATGCCTGAAAGTGAAACTGCGCGGGAACGACTCGCAGTGGGATTTCGAGCGTTTGATCAAAGTGGGTTCGCTCGCCGAGGCGATGGGTGTGGAATGGTTGAGCGCGGATTTCAATTGCACCGTCACCAATCCCGCGTACGTGAGCGAAATGCTCGACAGCCTGCGCGACCAATCGCCGCGTTTGTATGGGATGATCCTGTATGTGGAACAACCGTTTCCTTACGAACTGGCGCATCACCGGATCGACGCCCACAGCGTCTCATCCCGGAAACCGTTGTTCCTCGATGAAAGCGCCCATGATTGGGAACAAGTGAAGCTGGGACGCGAATTGGGCTGGTCGGGCGTGGCGTTGAAGACGTGCAAAACCCAAACCGGTGCAATCCTCAGTGCCTGCTGGGCGCGGGCGCACGGCATGACGTTGATGGTGCAAGATCTCACCAATCCAATGCTGGCGCAAGTTCCGCACGTCTTGCTGGCGGCGCACGTGGGCACCATCATGGGCGTGGAAACGAACAGCATGCAGTTCTATCCCGAAGCCTCGAAACCTGAAGCCTCGGTGCATCCGGGGCTCTATCAACGCCGCGACGGCCGCGTGGACTTTTCGACAGTGACGGGCGCAGGCTTCGGCTATCGCGTCGCCGAAATTCCCCGCCAACTGGCCGAACCGGTCGCGGTGTTCGGACGATAACGTAGTCGCCGACGTATCTGACCGTGGCCCGCCTCCTCACGTCGGCGGCTACAGCCTCCCGGCCGTAAGCGTCGCAATGCTATTTGCTCGAATGCTTCACCAATCGCAAATCCGCTGTTACCATGCCGCTACATGACGATCTTATTAATCGCCACGCGCAACACGCACAAGGTGCAGGAAATCCGCGCCATCCTGTCGGATCAATTCGAGTATTTGTCACTGGCGGATTTTACGCAGGCGCCGCCGGTAGTCGAAGATGCACCCGACTTCGCCGGCAACGCCACGAAGAAGGCGACCGTTCTGGCGGATTGGCTTCGGCACCGCGGCCAGCCGCATGCTTGCGCACCATCTCCCCATTTGTTTGTCCTGGCCGATGATTCTGGATTGGAAGTCGATGCTCTCAACGGAGCGCCGGGCGTACACTCGGCGCGGTTTGCCGCGTTGGATCAATCGGCGGAGGCGAACGGGCAAGTCGTATCGGGTTCTGGCAATTCTCCCGACGCGGCGAACAATGCGAAGTTGCTGCGCCTGCTGGCTGGCATGCCTTTGGAAGAACGCACCGCCCGGTTTCGCTGCGTGTTGGCGTTGGTGAAAGTTCATCCCGCGCCGCCGGCGGCTCCCGTCCAGCTCTTCGAGGGAATTTGTCCCGGCCATATTGATTTGGCACCGAAAGGGCAGGGGGGCTTTGGCTACGACCCGCTCTTCATTCCCGAGGGTCATTGCCAGTCATTTGCCGAATTGGGCGAGGTGGTGAAGAACCAGCTCAGCCACCGGGCCCAGGCTTTGATGAAAGCGCGGGACTGGCTGGAGGGGGAAGCCGCTTCGCCGATTGGGTAAGCACACTGTTCCAGGAATTGGTTTACACGTCAAAGTGGCTGAAGAGTTCCGGGAATTTCGCTTTGGCCGCTTTGGGATTCTTCTTTTTGGATTTGGCCAGGGCGTCTTGAAAAGACTGGGGAATCTCGGTCATCGGCTTGGTTTTCGGAACGTAGCCAACAGCATTCGGCGGCGGCGGAAGGGTACAATCCTTGCGCGGCTTCGAACGGGTTAAAACGTCGGTCAAATCTCCAACCGGACGGCGATCAACTGCCGCCGAGTAATGACCACCGGCAAACTTGGCGGCAATGAGTTTCAGAATCGAAGTGTGGTCCAAGTTTCCCTGATAAACACTCTTGGGTTCAACATAGGGCGAGATGACGTATGCCGGCACGCGCAGCCCGGTGGATTCGAAGGGCGGAAACTTGGTCTTGCCCGGTGGTTTCATGCCGATGGGCAACGGGGAAACGTGATCGAAGAAACCACCGTGTTCGTCATACGTGATGAACATCACCGTTTTGTTCCAACGCCGGGGATTGGTCATCAGATCGGAATAGATTTGCAGCAGAAATTGTTGCGCCGCCAGGGTTGGTGAAGGGGGATGATCGTCATTGGGCGCCTCGAAATGCGGCGCATCCGCAAATCGGGGATCGATGAAGATGACTTGGGGAAACGTTTTGTCTTTTTCGTTCAGAATGTCGTCCTGAAAGCTACCGTAATGGCGGAAGTGCGGATCCACGAGTACGCGCAGGTGCCAGTCATCGAAGAGGATGGCAAAGGGAACCCCGTAGTGATAGACGCGCCACCGGATTTTGCGGTCGTTGAGCCAGTCGTAAACCAGTTTCTGATGGGGCAATAACAGACCCTGGTTTTTCTCGATGCGGCTGTAGCCGCTCATCGCCATTAATCGGTTCGCCTGCGTGCCCGCCGGCAACGGAGCAAACCAGTGGTCGCAAATCCCAAAATTCTGCACGAAGAAGTTCGTGGCCGGTAGATCCTGGCCGGTGTAGTAACCCATGACCACCGGTTGATCGCCCGCATCGATGGCGCGGATTTGACTGTAGCTTTCCACAAAACCGATCATCGGGTGCGGCGGTGGGCCCGCCGAACCGGGCAACCCGGTCAATTGCATCGAGATGTCGTAGCGGTCGTGCGGCGGGTCGTCGGGCAACTTCTTGCTCGGGTCCGGCAAATGAAAAATCGGGAAGTCCGCCCCGTTCAGGGAATTCATCATTCCCGGTTTCAGGCCCTCGACGTTCGGCCTGTTGTACGGGGGCAGGCTCAAATAACCGAGCTGGTGATCGAACGAGCGATTTTCCAGCATCACCACGATGATGGTATCAACGGAGTTCAGGTTGGTGGGCATAGGATCAGGTATTGGTGGTTTGAGGTTGAAGATTCACGGAAATCGATGCCCGCGAAAGTGGCATGAGCGTGGCAGTGGTAATCAAAAATCTTGGGCGCCAAGTTGGCACCGGAGAAGAATCAAAGTTTACTCCCCCCGTTGCTTCGCAGTTCCAGAAGCAATCGCTCGCCGCCATCCTCCGCTGCCATCCATGCATAATTATTTCAAACGACGTTTAACAGCGGTTATTATGATCAAGTAAATGGAGACGTCAAGGGCCTTTCCACGCTCCGCTTTTCGCACCCCGTTGGTGCGGTGAAACCTGTCGATGAAGTTACCGACGAAGTTTTCGACAATGTTGTCCGGCAAACGTGCCGTCAGGCTTCGGAATCAAACCTTCGAGCCGTGCTTGGCTCCGCGGCCTCAACGCTCTGGTTTTGTTGCTACCACCACGGAATTCATGGTTTCGTCTCGTCGCATGACGGTGGCATGGGCGAAGCCGGCGGCCGCCAGGTCTTCGCGCAATTCGTCAAAGGTGAAGGTGCCGCCTTCCGCGGTGGCGACGAGCATGTTAATGGCAAACAGGGCGCCGGAGACAGGGCGCGTGTGGCTGCGGTCCATCAGAATGTCGCGAATGGCGATGCGTCCTCCGGGTGTCAGGGCCTGGAGCGTCTTTGCAAACAGCGCCCGATTTTGCGCCCGGGAGTTCTGGTGGACGATGGCACTCACCCAGGCCAGATCGGCGCCCGCTGGCAGCGTATCGGTCATAAAGTTGCCCGGCACCATTTTGACGCGGCGGGCCAGTCCAGTTTTAGCGAAGCGTTGCCGGGCCATTGGGATGACGTGCGACAAATCAAAGAGGGTGGCCCTGGCCGTGGTACAAGCGCGGAGGAAGGCAATGGTCCAAGTGCCGGAGGCGCCGCCAATGTCGAGAAGATGATTGAAGCGCAAGGGCCGCACCGCTCGGATCACTTCGCTGGCGGCGGGTGCGGAAACATTGTGCATGGCCCCAATAAATGAAGCCGCATCCCCAGCTTGGCCACGCACGCTGGGGGTGCGATCAGGCATTTGCCCGGTTTTGACTACTTTCGCCAATTGCGACCAATTTCGGAGGCAATTCGCTTGGTGTTGAGCCATGGCCAGGATGCTTTGGGGGCCATCCGAGGTTAGGAACTTCGCCGTGCCGGCTGGCAGCGAATAGCGGTCCCCCTGCTTGCGCATGAGCCGCAAGGCGGCCAACGCATCCATTAAGATGATGATCCCCCGTTGATCACAGCGGCATTTCCGGGCGAGTTCCATGGCGTTGAGCGGACCGTTGGCTAGCGCGTCGAAGATTTCCAACTCCGCCGCGCCCGCGAACACGGCTGCGGCTTGGTAACCACGACCCAATTCCAATAAATCGTTTGCCGTCCAGTTTTTACTCATTGCCTTCATCGCCTTCCGCCTTAACCCTTCACCCTTCAATGCATTAATCCTTTAACTCTTCAATCTACTCACTTCCGGTCCGAAGTCTTGAATTCCAGTTTCAGTTTGAAGTCCCACTGCTTTTTCGGACGTCGACGCGAAGGCTTTTCTTCACCGGCAGCATCCCAAGAGTTAACTGACTATGAACATGCAGTTCTGAAGACAGCAAGCTATTGCAGAGCAATCAGTTTTCAGTGACTACAGCCGAAAGCGCTGGATTTTGGCCTGTGGAATAATGCTTCCCTTCGCAGGTATAATCCTAAGGTGTTTGTGATAAATTGATTACAGACCGGAAAGCAATTAACTGGTTGGGTGATTTTCTTCAAAGATTTTTTTTGAAAAACCGTTGACAAGCAGACTGAGCTTCCCTAACTTCCCCACTCAGTCGGCGGGCTGGAAAACAGAATACCAGGAGCCCTAGATTGCTTTTTCAGGAAAAAGCAAGGGCGAATGGTGTATTGTCGTTTTCTCAAGCGCCATAGATTTTAGTTCCGGCTTTTGCCCATGTAGCTCAGTTGGTAGAGCACATCCTTGGTAAGGATGAGGTCATCAGTTCGAGACTGATCATGGGCTCCAGATTGATTGATGACTCATTTTTAAAGACAAACGCAGAACACAAAATAACTTAACGTAGGAGAAAGCATGGCAAAAGAGCAATTTCAACGGACTAAACCGCACGTCAATGTTGGCACCATTGGTCACGTGGACCATGGCAAATCCACCCTGACTGCGGGCATCTTGGTGATGCAGGAAAAGAAGGGCTTTGCCAAGAAGGTTGCTTACGCGGACATTACCAAGGGCGGAACGGTGCGGGACGATACCAAAACGGTTACCATCGCTGTCTCTCACGTCGAATACGAGACCGAAAACCGCCATTACGCTCACGTTGACTGCCCCGGTCACGCCGACTATATCAAGAACATGATCACCGGCGCGGCCCAGATGGACGGCGCCATTCTGGTGGTGAGTGCTGCCGACGGTCCAATGCCCCAGACCCGCGAGCACATTCTGCTGGCGCGGCAGGTGGGGGTGCCGGCCATCGTGGTCTTCCTTAACAAGGTTGACTTGGTGGACGATCCGGAACTGCTGGATCTCGTGGACATGGAGATCCGTGACCTGCTGAACAAGTATGGTTTTCCAGGTGACACGACGCCCATTGTTCGGGGCAATTCCAAAGCCGCGATGGAAGGCTTGCCGGAAGCGGAAAAGCCGATTCAGGAACTCATGGATGCGATCGACAGCTTTATTCCGCTGCCGACCCGTGAAGTGGATAAACCGTTTTTGATGTGCATTGAAGACGTGTTCAACATTGAAGGTCGTGGCACCGTGGTGACCGGTCGCGTGGAACGCGGAGTTCTGAACCGGATGAGCGACGTTGAAATCGTCGGCTTGGCTGACACCCGCAAGACGGTGGCGACGGACATCGAAATGTTCCGCAAACTGCTGGACAAGGCGGAAGCAGGCGACAACGTGGGCGTGCTGCTGCGCGGGGTTAAGAAGGATGAAGTGGAACGGGGGCAGGTGCTGGCCAAGCCCGGCTCGATTACGCCTCACACCCATTTCAAAGCTGAAGTGTATGTGCTGTCGAAGGACGAAGGTGGCCGGCACACGCCGTTTTTCAATAACTACCGGCCACAATTCTATTTCCGCACGAGCGATGTCACCGGCACCACTGCGTTGCCGGAAGGTGTGGAAATGGTCATGCCGGGTGACAATGTTTCCATGGAAATCAAGCTGATTGTGCCGGTCGCCATGGAGAAAGGTCAGCGGTTTGCCATTCGGGAAGGTGGCCGGACCATTGGTGCCGGGCGCATTTCGGAGATTTTGCCCGAGTAAGTAATATCCCAGCACTCATGAGCGGCGAGCTGCGCTGCCGCTCATTTCCCTGCTTTTATTAATTGTCAACTATTATCAAATCTGGCGGGATGTAGGGCGTTAGCTCAATTGGTAGAGTAGCGGTCTCCAAAACCGTTGGTTGGGGGTTCGACTCCCTCACGCCCTGCCAGCCTGACTCCCAATCGACATGCACCGGGAGGGGTGGCAGAGTGGTCTATCGCGACGGTCTTGAAAACCGTTATGGGCTAACACCCATCGGGGGTTCGAATCCCTCCCCCTCCGCCAGCAAACATTGTGAACAGCGAATACATCAAATTGGTCGTGTGGGTGGTCGTCATTGGCGGCCTCTTCATCTATTTATGGCGCAAAGGTCACCTGTTGCGACTGACCAACTATGTCCGGGAAACCCGCGAAGAACTCCGGAAATGCACTTGGCCCACTTGGGATGAATTAAAAGGGGCGACGTTTGTGGTCATGATTTCAACGGCCTTGTTGGGGGCATTTACGGTTGGCATTGATTACATCCTGGTCTGGGTGGTGAGTTGGGTGACCAAGATTTAACCCGCGAAAAGACCATGCGTAACCAGTGGTTTGTCATTCATACGTTGTCCGGCCAGGAACAGAAGGTCAAAGATAGCATTGAAAAGCGTCTCAAGGCCGAGGAAATGACCGAGTACATTAACGAAGTGCTCCTGCCCATGGAGAAAGTGGCCGAGGTGCGCGGCGGCAAAAAGAGTGTGAGCACCCGTAAGCTCTTTCCCGGTTACGTGTTTATCAACATGGCGTTATTGGATGAAAACAACCGGGTCATAGAAAAACCCTGGTATTTCATCCGCGATACTCCGGGAATTATTGGTTTTGTGGGCGGTGACCGGCCTTCACCCACTCCGCCGGACGAAATCAACTCGATTAAAGACAAGATTGCCGAATCGGAAGATACCGAACGTCCGAAAGTGGAATTCGACGTGGGCGAAACGGTGAAAGTCAACGACGGCCCCTTCCTGAATTTTAGCGGGGTGATCGAAGAAATCGATCCGGAACGCGGCAAGTTGAAAGTCACCGTGAATATTTTCGGCCGGAACACGCCGGTGGAACTGGAATACTGGCAAGTCGAGAAAGCATAACAATTTTATATGGCGAAGAAAGTTACAGGCATTATCAAGCTGCAGATCCCGGGTGGCCAGGCCAATCCGGCGCCGCCCGTGGGCCCGGCGTTAGGCCAGCACGGCGTGAACATCATGGGATTTTGCAAGGAGTTTAACGCCAAAACGAAAAGCGACGCCGGGATGATCATCCCGGTAGTCATCACCGTTTATCAGGACAAGTCGTTTACCTTCATCACCAAGTCGCCGCCGGCATCAGTGCTGTTGAAGAAAGCGGCCGGTCTGGCCTCGGGTTCCAAGCAGCCCAATAAGGAAAAGGTCGGCAAGGTCAACCGGAAGCAAGTGTTGGAGATTATCAAGCTCAAACAGAAAGACTTGAACGCTGCTTCCGAAGAAGCCGCCATCCAGGTCATTGCCGGCACCGCCCGCAGCATGGGCATTGAAATTGTCGATTGAACCGTTGCACAAACCTCGAACCGCGGGAGAGCGTTCCGCTCGCTGGCACCGCACCCTGATTCATGTCAAGCAAACGTTACAAAAAAGCTCTGGAAATGGTGGACTTAAAGAATGTTTATACATTACCGTCTGCCGTGGAATTGTTGCAAAAGTTTCCGAAAGCGAAGTTCAATGAAACCGTGGAACTGGCCTTCCGCCTGGGGGTGGACCCCCGGCAGTCCGACCAGATGGTCCGCGGCACGGTACCCTTGCCGCATGGCAGCGGCAAAACCGTGCGCGTGCTGGTGTTTGCCAAGAGCGGTGCCGCCGCTGATGCCGCGCAGGCCGCCGGTGCGGAATACATAGGTTTTGACGATTTAATTAAAAAGTGTCAGGAAGGCTGGACGGACTTCGACGTGGCCATTGCGACGCCGGAAGCGATGTCTGAAGTGCGTAAACTGGGCAAAGTGCTCGGCCCGCGCGGATTGATGCCCAATCCCAAGACCGGCACGGTGACGGAAGATACCGCCAAGGCGGTCAAGGAAGTCAAAGCCGGCCGGGTCGAATTCAAGATCGACAAGGCGGGTAACATTCACGTGCCGATTGGCAAGACGAACTTTCCTGCCAACCAACTCGAGGAAAACGCTCGGGCGGTCATTGATGCCATCAACAAGGCGCGTCCGCAAAGTGCCCGGGGCACCTATATGCGCGGATGCACCCTCACCGCCACCATGAGTCCAGCGATTCGGATTGATCTCAAAGCGTATGCGAAAGCGGCCTGATCGAGTCGTTCACCCTATTTCCCCCTGTCATCATGCGAGCTGAAAAACAAACGATTACCAAGGAATACCTGGAGCGTCTGAACGCGTCCCCTTTCTTCATCGTGGTCGATTACCGCGGTTTGAAAGTCGAGCCGATTACCGAACTGCGCCGGCGTCTGCACCAGAACGAGGCGCACATGCATGTCATTAAGAACTCCCTGTTCCGTATCGCGGTTCAGGAAGCGGGGATTGGTGACCTGGGGGGGACCTTGACCGGCCAACTGGCGGTGGTGACCGGCGAAAAAGACATTTCGGCGGCGGCGAAGATCATCAAGACGTTTCGCGCCGAATTTGACAAGCCGGAAGTCAAGTTTGGCTACTTGAACAACGAGCGGTTGGATGCCGCAGTCATCCAGACGCTGGCGGATTTGCCCTCCCAGGATGTGTTGCGCAGCCAATTGTTGGCGCTGCTGAACACTCCCGCCACGCAATTGGTGCGGCTGCTCAACACCCCCGCCACCAGCTTGGCGCGGGTGCTGAAGGCAAAAATGGAAAAAGAGTAAGCAACTTTGAAAGATTTTCGGTTTGTAACTAGTCCGCGAACCGGAAGCAAACATAGCAACCATTAAAAAGTAAATCGTCGGTTCACGGGCCGTGAACTCAAACCCTCCGTGGCCGCGGATGACGACGAGACTGAGAGGAAACATGGCGTTGGATAAAGATAAAATTGTAGAAGAATTAAGTGGTGCCACGGTGATGGAAATCGCCGATTTGGTCAAACAACTGGAAGAGAAATGGGGCGTGACGGCCGCGGCTCCGGTCGCGTTGGCGGCTCCCGCTGCCGGCGGTGCCGGCGCGGCGCCGGCGGAAGAAGCCCAAACGATCTTTGACGTGGTTCTGGAATCGTTGCCGGCGGACAAGAAGATCGCCGTGATCAAGGCCGTGCGGGAGGTGAAAGCCGGTCTGGGTTTGGCGGAAGCCAAAGCTCTGGTCGAAGGTGCGCCCAAAGCCGTCTTGGAAGGTGTGCCGAAGGAAGAGGCCGAAGCTGCCAAGAAGAAACTCGAAGAAACGGGGGCCAAAGTCACCCTCAAGTAGCAAGTCGATTGTCGCCGGGCGGTGGGCATCCCCGCCGTCCGGTGTCCGCTGGAACCGGGCGGACGTAATCAAAGAACTGGCGTTTCGACACCGTCAAAAACCGAACTTTAATTGCAGGAACTTGGCAAGTATCCCGGGTCAGCGGGGCACTTGCTTTGTGTCGTTAAATAGAAACCAATGGCGTGGCAGTAGCCCGCCCAGTGTTCAGGAAAAACCATGCCAACGCGAGCAACGGAACGTATTAACTTCGGTAAGATCAAAGAAATCATCGCGCCGCCGAACCTGATCGAGATTCAGACAAACTCGTATCGGGAGTTCCTCCAATTGGATGTGCCCTCGAGCAAGCGCAAGACCATGGGGCTCGAAGCGGTTTTCGCCGAAGTGTTTCCCATTGAAAGTTACGACGGCAAGTGCGTGCTCCAGTATGTGAGTTACGATATCGCCGAGCCCAAGAACGACTGGCTGGAATGCCTGCGGGAGGGCATTACTTTTGGCGCCGCTTTGTACGTCACCTTCCGCTTGAAGGAAGAAAAGGGCACCAAAGAGGAAAAAGTGTTCATGGGTGAATTGCCGCTCATGACCCCCCAAGGCACCTTCGTGATCAACGGCGCCGAGCGCGTGATCGTCAGTCAGTTGCACCGGTCTCCCGGGCTCGCCTTCGAGGCCACGCAGCATCCCAACGGGCGAATCCTGCACTCCTTCCGCATTATTCCCGATCGCGGCTCCTGGTATGAAGCCCAGTTCGACACCAGCGACCTGCTCTACGTCTATCTCGACCGCAAGAAACGCCGCCGGAAGTTTTTGACCACCACTTTTTTCCGTGCGTTGAACTTTCTCGATGACGACAAGAAACGCGGCACAGGGTCCGATGCGGACATCATCAAGATGTTCTACGACATCGAGGAATACACCGTCAAAGCCGCGGAAAAACTGGAAGACCTGCAGAACAAAGTGCTGATTGACGACGCCGTCGATCCAGATAAAGGCATCGTCGTGGCGCGGGCATTCGAGCCGCTGTCCAAAGCGGTCGTGAAGCAAATCGCCGAATTGGGCATCTCCAAGATCCGGGTGGTGGACACGACGGTCGATGACGGGATCGTCATCAAGTGCATGAAGAAGGATCCCACCAAGAACGAGGAAGAAGCGCTGAAGGATATTTACCGGCGCCTGCGCCCGGGCGATCCGCCTACGGCGGCCAACGCGCGCGCGCTGATCAAGCGCCTGTTCTTCGATCCCAAACGCTACGATCTCGGTCGCGTAGGGCGTTACAAGATCAAACAGAAACTGGGTCTCAAGAGCAACGACGACACCCGCATTCTGACCAAGGAAGACTTGGTCGAGGCCACCAAGTACCTCTTGCGCCTCAAACGGGGCGAAGGTTCGTTGGATGATATCGATCACTTGGGCAGCCGCCGCGTGCGGACCGTGGGCGAATTACTGGCCAACCAATGCCGCGTGGGTTTGGCGCGCACCGAGCGTTTGGTGAAGGAACGCATGACCCTCTTTGATCAGGGCGTCGAGTCCATGACGCCGCAAAAGCTGATCAACCCGAAAGCGCTCTCCGCCGTCATTCGCGATTTCTTTGGCCGCAGTCAGCTTTCCCAGTTCATGGACCAGATCAATCCGCTGGCCGAATTGACGCACAAGCGACGTTTGTCGGCTTTGGGGCCGGGCGGGTTGTCCCGCGACCGTGCCGGATTCGAAGTGCGCGACGTGCATCCCTCGCACTACGGCCGGATTTGCCCGATTGAAACGCCGGAAGGCCCGAACATCGGGTTGATCGCCTCGCTGGCGACGTTCTCGCGGGTCAACGATTTCGGCTTCCTGGAAACCCCGTACCGCAAGGTCGAGAAAGGCCGCGTCACGACGCACATTGACTATCTCACCGCGGATCGCGAGGAGAATTACACCATTGCGCAGGCCAATGCGCCGATTGACGAAAAGGGTCATTTCACCACCCCGAAAGTGACCTGCCGGGCCAAGGGCGAATTTGTGGACATCGAGCCGCCGCGAGTGGACTTCATGGACGTGTCGCCCAAGCAGCTTGTCTCGGTGGCCGCCAGTCTGATTCCTTTCCTGGAGCACGACGACGCCAACCGCGCGCTCATGGGTTCGAACATGCAACGTCAAGCAGTGCCGTTGCTGACCACGGAAGCGCCGCTGGTGGCGACGGGTTTGGAGGAACGCGTTGCGCGCGATTCCCGGGCCATCGTAGTAGCCGAAGAGAGTGGCAAAGTGGCCTCGGTGATCGGGGATCAAGTCATCATCACCGCCGATGGCAAACTGCCCGAGAGCAAGAAGCGAATCCGCCACGATCCGGACAACGGGATTTGGGTCTATGAAATCCGCAAATTCATGCGCTCGAACGCCGCCACCTGCATCAACCAGAAAATCATTGTGGCCAAGGGCGACTCGATCAAGAAGGGCCAGATCATCGCCGATGGTCCCTGCACCCAGGGCGGCGAATTGGCGCTGGGTCGGAACGTGCTCGTGGCCTTCATGCCGTGGAGCGGCTACAACTTCGAAGACGCCATTTTGGTCAGCGAACGCATCGTCAAGGAAGACGTTTACACCTCGATTCACATTGACGAGTTCGAGGTCAGCGCCCGCGACACCAAGCTGGGGCCCGAGGAAATCACCCGCGACATTCCCAACGTGGGCGATGAAGCCCTCAAGAACCTCGGACCGGACGGCGTGATTCGCGTCGGTGCCGAGGTCAAGCCAGGCGACATTCTGGTCGGCAAAATCACCCCCAAGAGCGAAACCGAACTGGCCCCGGAAGAACGCCTCTTGCGGGCCATTTTCGGGGAGAAGGCGGCCGACGTGAAAGACACCTCGCTGAAGGTGCCCTCCGGCACTTACGGCATCATAATGGATGTCAAGGTCTCCTCCAAGAAGGAGCGCGAGGAAGACCGGGAGAAGGTGTCGCCGCTGGATTCCAAGAAAGCGGCCAAGCAGGTCCAGGAAGAACACCGGACGAAGTCGGAGGAACTGCGCGAGCAGTTGACCGAAGCGTTGAGCAACATTCTGCTGGGCGAAAAGATTCCGCTCGACGTGGTCAACAGCGAAACCGGAGAAATCATCATTCCGGCCAATCGCAAGATCACCAAGACCCTCTTGCGCAAACTGGCCGCAGGTGTACGATCGCATCGAGATCGATCCGTCTCCCATTCGCAACAAGATCAACGAGATCATCGGCAGCTTTAAGAAGAAGTTCGACGATTTGCAGATGCAGTATGACGAGGAACTCGAACGCGCCGAATCCGGCGACGAAGTCGATGCCGGCATCATCAAGTCGGTCAAGGTCTACATCGCCTCCAAGCGCAAGCTATCGGTCGGCGACAAGATGGCCGGACGCCACGGCAACAAGGGCGTGGTGGCCAAGATTGTGCCCGAGGAGGACATGCCCTTCCTGACGGATGGCACCCCGGTGGACATTGTCCTGAACCCGCTGGGCGTGCCTTCGCGCATGAACGTCGGCCAGGTGCTGGAAACCCACCTCGGTTGGGCTGCCAGCCTGCTGGGCTTGAGATTCGCCACCCCGGTTTTCGACGGCATCAAAGAGATAGATATCCGGCGGTTACCTCAAGGAAGCCGAAGCTGCCGGAACACGGCAAGACCATCTCTCATCGACGGCCGCACCGGCGAACCGTTCGATCAGGAAGTCGTGGTGGGCTACATCTACATGATGAAACTCGGCCATCTGGTGGCGGACAAGATTCACGCCCGCGCCGTGGGTCCGTATTCGCTGGTCACCCAGCAGCCGCTGGGCGGCAAGGCCCAGTACGGCGGCCAGCGCTTCGGCGAAATGGAAGTCTGGGCCATGGAGGCCTATGGCGCCGCCTACACGTTGCAGGAACTCTGACCGTCAAGTCCGACGACGTGCAGGGCCGCACGCGCATTTACGAGAGCATCGTCAAGGGCGACAACTGCCTGGAGGCCGGCGTGCCCGAATCCTTCAACGTGCTGATCAAGGAAATGCAATCCCTGGGCCTGGATGTGAAAGTGGGCTACACCAATCCCGTGGACCAGCCGCCGACGCCCCTGACGACGTTGGCCAACATTGGACAACTAACCTTAACGCAGGAAATCGTTAACTGCTGACAATATGATCAGCATCAAAAGAATCAGCTCGCGAGTTGCTGGGCCTGGACAAGGTCAACCAGGTGGATTACGTCGCCATCGCCGTCGCGTCGCCGGAAACCATCCGCTCCTGGTCCAAGGGCGAGGTCAAGAACCCGGAAACCATCAACTACCGCACCTTCAAGCCCGAAAAGGGCGGCTTGTTCTGCGAACGCATTTTCGGTCCGGTCAAGGACTGGGAATGCTCCTGCGGAAAATACAAGCGCATCAAGCACAGGGGCGTCGTCTGCGACCGCTGCGGTGTGGAAGTGACCCTGGCCCGTGTGCGTCGCGAGCGCATGGGGCACATCGAACTGGCCGTGCCGGTGTCCCACATCTGGTTCTTCAAGTGCATGCCCTCGCCGCATCGGTCTCGTGCTCGACATGACCGCGCGCAATCTCGAGCGCGTGATTTACTACGAGGACTACATGGTCATCGATCCCGGCAACACGCCGCTCAAGCAGAATCAGTTGCTCAGCGAGCACGAATACCGCGAGGCGCGCGAAACCTACGGCGATGATGCGTTCGTGGCCAAGATGGGTGCCGAAGCGGTGCGCGAAGCGCTGTCGCAAGGTGGATCTGCGCAAACAGATCGTGCGAAGCTGCAGGAGGCCATGACCGAGACGCGGAGCAAACAGATTCGCAAGAAGCTCGCCAAGCGCATCAAGCTGCTTGCAGGGCTTCATCGTCCAACAAGGCGCGGCCGGAATGGATGATTCTTGACGGTGCTGCCGGTGATTCCGCCGGATCTGCGTCCGCTGGTTCCGCTCGAAGGCGGCCGTTTTGCCACCTCCGACTTGAACGATCTGTATCGCCGCGTCATCAACCGCAACAACCGGTTGAAGAACCTGCTTCAGCTCAAGACGCCCGAAGTCATCATCCGCAACGAGAAGCGCATGCTGCAGGAAGCCGTGGACGCGCTCTTCGACAACGGCCGCCATGGTCGCGCCGTAACCGGTGCGGGCAACCGTGCTCTCAAGTCGCTCTCCGACATGCTCAAGGGAAAGAGCGGACGTTTCCGTCAGAACCTGCTCGGTAAACGCGTGGATTACTCGGGCCGTTCCGTGATCGTCATCGGCCCCGAACTCAAGCTGAACCAGTGCGGTCTGCCCAAGAAGATGGCCCTCGTGCTGTTCGAGCCGTTCATCATTCGCCGGCTCAAGGAACTGGGTTATGTGCATACCGTTCGTTCGGCCAAGAAGATGATCGAGCGCCAGTCGCCGGAAGTCTGGGACATTCTCGAGGAAGTGACCACGCGGCCACGCGGTGATGCTGAATCGCGCGCCCACGCTGCACCGCCTTTCGATCCAGGCTTTCGAGCCGCTGCTTATCGAAGGCGAAGCCATCCGGATTCACCCGCTGGTATGCACCGCCTACAACGCCGACTTCGACGGCGACCAGATGGCGGTACACGTGCCGCTTTCGGTTGAAGCGCAAATGGAAGCCCGGCTGCTCATGATGGCGCCGCTGAACATTTTCAGCCCCTCCAGCGGCCGGCCCATCATGACCCCGACGCAGGACATCACGTTGGGATGTTATTACCTGACGGCCGAACCGCGGGTGTTGAAGAAAACGAAGCCAAAGCGTCTGATGCTGTTCGGCTCCAAGAGTGAGGTCTTGTTTGCGCAGGCGGAAGGCGACCTCAAAACGCACGACCGGGTGTTGCTCGCCAATCCTGACTTGGGCAAGAAAACCCTGTATGGTGACGCGACGCGGAAGGTTATCGAAACCACGGTTGGGCGCGTCATCTTCAGCGAGATCTGGCCCCTGGAACTTGGGTTCCCCAACCGGGTCATGGGCAAGAGCCAGCTCGGGCGATTTGATTTGGAACTGTTACAAGGAGTGCGGTCACGTCAAGACCGTGGAGACGCTCGACAAGCTTAAGGAATTGGGCTTCCGTGAAGCCACCCGTTCCGGGGCCTCCATCGGTATTGATGACATGATTATTCCGAAGGAAAAGACCCCAGGAAATCGAGGCCGCGCAGAAACAGATCAACGAAGTGGACAAGCAGTATCGCAAGGGCGTCATTACGCCGGGCGAACGTTACAACAAGGTCGTCGATATCTGGACGCATTGCACCGACCAGATTTCCAACGTCATGATCAAAACGTTGGAACAGAACCACGGTAAAGACGAATTCAATCCGGTCTGGCTCATGGTCGATTCCGGCGCCCGCGGCAACCGTCAGCAGGTGCGTCAGCTTGCGGGCGTGCGTGGTTTGATGGCCAAACCCAGTGGTGACATCATCGAAAAACCGATTCTATCCAACTTCCGCGAGGGCTTGACCGTGTTGGAATACTTCATCTCCACGCACGGCGCCCGCAAGGGTTTGGCGGACACCGCTCTCAAGACGGCCGACTCCGGTTACATGACCCGCAAACTGGTGGATGTTTCCCAGGATGTCATCATCCAGGAGCAGGATTGCGGCACGAGCAACGGCATCTGGGTGCAAGCCATTTACGAAGGCGAAGACGAAGTCGTCAAACTGAGCGAACGCCTCATTGGCCGGTGTATTTGCGATGATATTTATGATCCCCGCAGCCCGAAAGATTTGTTGGTCAAAGCCAACCAGGAAATCGATCTCAGTCACGGCAAAGCCATCGAAGATTCCGGCATCGAGAAGGTGAAAATCCGTTCCGTGCTGACGTGCGAAAGCAAATTCGGCGTCTGCGCCGCCTGCTACGGTCGCAATCTGGCCACCGGCGGTGCGGGCGTCAAGCTGGGCGAGGCGGTGGGCATCATTGCGGCCCAATCCATCGGGGAACCGGGCACCCAGTTGACCATGCGGACGTTCCACATCGGCGGCACGGCCTCCCAGGTCTTCAAGCAGCCGCAGATCAAATCCAAACATGACGGCACCGCCCAATACAACGAACTGCGCCTGGTGGAATTGGAAGATGGCAACAACATCGTGCTCAACAAGAATGGGTCCCTGTCCATTCTGGCGGAGGATGGCCGCGAGTTGGAAACGCACAACCTGGTCATCGGTTCCGTGATCTCCGTCAAGAACGGCGGCAAGGTCAAAAAGGGCGAGGCCTTCGTCCAGTGGGATCCCTACAATGTCCCGATTCTGTCCGAGAAAGCCGGCAAGGTGAAATTCATGGACATCATCGAAGGGGTGACCATGAAACAGGAAACCGATGAAACCACGGCGCAGGAAGCCATGGTGATCATCGAACACAAAGAAGATTTGCACCCGCAAATCGTCATCCTGGACAGCCACGGCGAGCCGGTGGCCAATTATCCCATTCCTTCGGCGGCGCACATTGTCGTGAAGGAAGGCGAGCGGATTGACGCCGGAACGCTGATGGCCAAGACGCCGCGACGCACCACCAAGACCAAAGACATCACCGGCGGTCTGCCCCGGGTGGCGGAACTTTTCGAAGCCCGCCGGCCCAAGGATGCCGCCGAAATTTCCAAGATCGACGGCGTGGTCGATTTCGGGGCCAGTGTGCGTGGCAAGCGCTGCATCGTCATCAAGGACCTGCAAACCGGCACCGAGGAAGAGCATCTGATCCCCATTGGCAAACACGTGATCGTGTTCAAGGGCGATTATGTGCGCAAGGGCCAACAACTGACCGAAGGCCCCATTGATCCGCACGAAATTCTCGAGATTTCCGGCCCCCAGGCCCTCCAGGAACATCTCGTCAACGAAGTGCAGGAAGTCTATCGGCTCCAAGGCGTCACGATTAACGACAAACACATCGAGATCATCGTCCGCCAAATGCTGCGCAAAGTGCGGATCACCGAGCCGGGCGACACCAAGTTCCTCTGGGGCGAACAAATCGAGAAGATTGACTTCGAAAACGAAAATCAACGGGTCGAGAAGATGGGCGGCCAACCGGCCGAAGCCCAACCGGTGCTGTTGGGAATTACCAAGGCTTCCTTGGAGACCGAGAGTTTCCTCAGCGCGGCTTCCTTCCAGGACACCACGCGGGTGCTGACTGAAGCCGCGACCATGGGCAAAGTGGATACCCTGCGCGGTTTCAAGGAAAACGTGATCATGGGGCATATCATTCCGGCTGGCAGTGGTTACGATCTACACCGCAAGATCAAACTGAAGCCGCTCGTCGAAATCGAGGAAGAAGCACCACCGACTTCCGAATTGGAAGCTGCGCTGGAGCCGCCACTCGCCGGATAGCGGCTGTTACTTGGCCAACCTCGGGAATTCCCGGTGGTTTTCGCAGAGCAATGTCGGCTGGCGACATTGCTCTTTTTTCTTTTTGATTATCAGTCCGTGTCTCGTCGTCGGCAATGGATGTAACGTTGTTTACGGATCTCAAGTATTGGTGCTTTTGCTCAAGTTCAGAGAAAGGGATTTGTTCCGGCCCGCTGGAGTTGGCCGATTGTCGTTCCGCGTATGAAGAAATGCCTCAAGTGCGCGATGATGGTTTTGGGTGGCCTCTGCTGGCTTGGGTTCGCAGTGGCCATTGGGTGGTTTTTGGTTCAGTATCTTGCCGAAGGGGTTGGATGGCAGATGCTTGGTTTCGATGTTTCACTAACCGGTGTGTTGATTGGATTGGTGCATGTGGTGGGATTGGCGGCGGCGGCCGGATTAAGCTTTGCGATTGGTGTGGGATTGTGCGCCCATGGTCTGGTGCCTTCACTCAAGGGCTCGTCAAACGACCAATTACCAGAATGAAGAAACGCGGCGCGCAAATAACCATTGGCTATTTG
>CAWBHS010000046.1:0-11489 GCA_963788655.1 uncultured Verrucomicrobiae bacterium
CTCACGCGAGCGGTAGCCATTTGGAAAGCGGTGGCAACTCCTCCATCGTCTTCGCTTTCTGCATCTGCTCCGCAACCCAGTCCGGGTGACTCCACATCGTAGCGGCATTCGGATAGGAAACTGCGAGCCAAATGATGAACAGCAGGAAAAGAATCGCCGCAATAAGATTCGCCCGGAACAGTCTTTTGGTCGAATTGGATTTCACGAGGGGTAACCCGCACCGGGTAGGCGTCATTGGTTACCCGCCGACGCCCCCCTAAGAACCGTACGTGAAAGTTTCCCTTCATACGGCTCAAGCCTTTCAAAGGCCGTCGTTGATCCGGACGACCCAGCTATCAGAGTTTTGGCCATAATAACAAGCCTTTCGAGAGCCGATTATACGCCCCCGGTCGCCCGAGGCGAGCCGTTTCCTACGGGGTAACTGCGCCAGGCAAAGCACCGACGCTTCTCGAAATACTTGACCCAGTCCGGATGATAAGGATTGGCCTCGGCTTTCACTTTAATGTGCCGATCCATCACCGTCTGGAGCAGATTCCGCAGCTTCAACAATCGCGGCTCGCCGTCTCGGGTGCGAACCCAAGTCGAAAAGCAGCCTTTGCCAGCGGCGGGATAATATTTGCGGCGTCGCCAAGTCCAGGATTTCTTGGGATGCCGCCGTTTCATCCATCGCCAGAGCAGGTCGTTCACTTACCGATCAACCTGATAGAATGCTTCTCGGGCGACGACATGGCGGTGGTAGTTGGCCCACCCCCGCAGGATTGGATTTAACGTTCGGATTAACACTTCGGTCGCCAGACCCCGACCTTGCCGAATGCACTGTCGGGCTTTCTCCCGTATCCCGGCAATCGCCTTGCGGGAGGGAGTGATCCGAAGTTTCTTTCCCCGTTTGCGCAGGTTCTGTCCCAGGAAGTCAAAACCTTCCTCGATATGGGTGATCTTGGTCTTTTCCTCTGAGAGACTCAGGCCCCGTTCCTTCAGGAAGGAGGCGATCACCGGTTTGACCTTGTCTTCGAGGGTTTCCCGACGTGCCGCCGTGACCACAAAGTCATCCGCATAGCGGATGAAGTTGACCTTGTCATGGCGCGGTCGGATCGCCGCCCGGATGGCGACTTCCAACCCATCGAGGGTCAGGTTGGCCAACAAAGGGGAGGCGATGCCCCCTTGCGGTGCTCCCGCTTCGGTCGGAAAGAGCCGACCTGCTTCCAGATAACCGGCGCGCAGCCATTTGCTCAGGATCTCGCGATCCATCGGGATGTGCTGGAGCAACCAGTCGTGGCTGATTTCGTCGAAACAGCTTTTAATATCCCCTTCCAGAACCCAGACCGGCGCGTAGCTCTTGGCCAGTGCGTTGAAGCACTGCCCAATGGCATCGGCGCAACTACGGCCTTCCCGGAAACCATAGGAGTTCTTGTCAGCGCAAGTCTCCGCAATCGGTTTCAAAGCCAAGGCATGGAGGGCTTGATGGGCGCGGTCAGTCATCACCGGAATACTGAGCGGCCTTAATTTGCCGTTCTTTTTCGGGATGTAGAGACGCCTCAGGGGTTGCGGTTGATAGCCGCGTTGTTTGAGGCGCGATACCGCTGCGAACTTTTGTGAATCGGTTCGCCAGACCTGTCCATCGACTCCGGGCGTGGCGTGTCCTTTGTTACTCGTCACCCGTTGAACGGCCAGTAATTTGGCCGCGCCCGAGTGCGTAAGAATCCACTGCAGGGCTTTTGCCCGACCGTGGTCGTTTTCTCTGACCGCCTTGGCAATACGCATCTGCAGCCGTTTGACCGAGGCGCGCACGGATTCCCAGTTCAGGGCTTTCCATGCGGTGCCGCGACCGGAGGACGCACCAGTCGATCCCGAAAGATCAACCGTCATTTGCTTCTCCCCCTGCATCGGTTCTACCTATTCTCTTGCCAAGAAAGACCCGATCGAAGTGGGTCTATCCGATCCATTACAGACCGGTTTTTACTTTTTCGATCCTCTCAAAGCTGCTTCCCCTGAGCCGGCCTTGCGGTGGGCTTGCCTGGAGACCGTCCAGGCGGGATACCCGCAGCTTTTCCATGTTCCGCATTCATCACGAGATGGGTTAGGTCCACTCTGTACACCGGCGGTGCGCCATTCGCGTCGGGCCACGTTAGACGACCCGAACCTGACCGCTGGCCTTATTTTGGCCTGAGCCTTAAAACAGCCTCGTCTGGCTCGTTCCTCTGACGATGCTTGCGAGTGTTTAATTAGTTTGACCGTACCATCCGATTCTAGCGCCGCACCCGGATTGAGGCTCCCAGGCTGGCTACATTGTCGGGAAGGCTTCACACCCTGGACAGTAGCCTTGCGGCCGCCCGTCCAACGCATGCTTCCCTGGAATACCTGCCGCGAAAGGCAGGACTGAGTCAGGTTGCCCATGCTCAGCAGTGATGAATGCGACTTCATGTCACAACTAACGACCAAGCTGAGCGACTGACATGAGCGCGCCGACGACATCCGATTGCAACCAAGACGCCGCCCGCGCTCATGGCAGTTCGCTCCAGCGTCTGGTTGGACTGCGCTCGTTCCATGCGGTGATGGACTACGCGGCCCGAAACAACTGGAGCGAGCAATTGCTTGTGGATGTCTGCAAGAAAAAGTTTGGCCGCGTGCGTCAAGGAGTTGGCGTGCTGCGTGAGAGTTACCGTTCGATGCTCGCCGCGCAGTCCAACTATTATTATGCTACCAGTGAACACATAATGAACTTGCCAAGTTGTTGACAACAGGGCACCAAGGAAAAACAAGGTTGAAGCTGAGGCGATACCACGAATGCCGGCGGTAATTCGGTTGCGGCATCAGCCCTTTTCCACGGAACAATCCGATTGTAGCTGGCTCCGGCACTCCATTCGCTTCCGGCCCCGGGGGCCCACCAGGGCGTGTCGGCCTCAACCCAATACCAAGCATTCTCAGCATGGGGATTCTTTTATCAACAAGTAATGGATCGGTCACGGTAAAAAGAGCGGCGCTGGGTAAGCTGGCGCCCGTTACTTCAATTCCGCCAGGGCCTCCAGCAGCTCGGTTTCGATGCGTTTCTGCCGCTTCGCCTCCAGTATTTTCCGGCCGTCGTTGGCGGTGACGTAAAAGGTGTCCACGGCGGCGCCTTTCTCGGTGAGGATTTTGGCGAGGGAAATGTTGAGCTCCAATTCCGCCAGCGCCCGGGAGATGCGGAACAGCAGACCCAGGTGGTCTTCGGTTTCGATTTCGATCACGGTTTGGGTGGCGGACGCCGTGTTGTCAATCTGGATGGTGGTGGGCAGTTCCTCCCCGGCCAAGCCAAAGTAGAGGGGGCGCCCGGGGCGTTTTCCTTGGATGAGCCGCTCCAGGTTGAAGTCTTCGTCCGTCAACGCCGCGGTGAGCAGCCGCCCAAATTCCTGGCGCTCGTCCACGGTCACGAGGCTGCCGGTGCGGGCATCCGCCACGGAGAAGGTGTCCAGGACGACTTTATCGGTGCGCGTAAAGACTTCGGCGCCGAGGATGTTGATGCCGGCGGCACTGAAGGCGCAGGTGATCTGGCTGAACAGGCCGGCGCGATCCCAGGTGCAGATTTTGGCCTTGGAATAGCCGCGGTCCCGTTGGTGGTGCCAGGTGATCACCGGTTCGAGCCCCCGTTTGCCGTCCGCCAATTGCCGGCGCATGAATCGCCGCACTTGGAGGAGATCCTTGGCAATGTCTTTCACACTGTGGACGGTGAAATAGCGGGGGGGCAGGTCCTGGAAATGGCCGGCAATTTCCTCCGGCGTGACCCGCCGCTTCACGGTCCGCCCCACCTGTTCCGCCAGCAGTTCCCGGTGCCGGGTTTCGGCGGCGATGAATTCCGTGCTGCCGGCAAGAACGCGGGCCGACTTTTGGTGCAACTCGAGCAGGAGCGTGTTCTTGAAGCCGTTCCACAGATTGAGGCTGGTGCCCAGGGAATCGGCCAGCGTGTGCAGGGTCAGCATCCGGAGGTTTTCCAGGGACTGCACTTGGGCGGCGAAATGCCGGATCACCGCCGGGTCGTCGAGATCCCGGCGTTGGGACACTTGCGCCATGGTGAGGTGCTGTTTCACCAGCAACCGCAGGATGTGCGCGGTGCTGCCGTCCAGGCCCAGGCGCCGGGCGACGCGCAGGGCAATTTCGCCACCCGCTTCCGCGTGATCTCCTTGATTCAGCGGCTTGGCCGAATCGTGCAACAGCATCGCCAGATACAGCACAAAGGGCCGGGCCACTTCCGAGAAATATTCCGCGTAATATTTGTACGGCGGTTCGACGGCTTCCCAGACCCGGTCCAGTTGCTCGAGGCAATGCAGCGTATGTTCGTCGGCGGAATAGACATGATAGAATTCGTGCTGCACCAGGCAGGTGAGTTTGCCGAACTCGGGCAGGTATTTTCCCAAGAAACCCACCTCGTGCATCGTCCGGAGGATGCGCCCCACGTTCCCCCGCTGGTTGAGAATTTCCAGGAACGTCTCGCGGATGTGTTCATCCTTGAGGAAGGCGCGGTCCACCAGCGGCAATTCCCGGCGAATGAGCTGCGCCAGATCCGGGTGCAATTTCAGTCCCCGCTGCTGGGCATACAGGAACACGCGCATCAGCCGGCGCGGCTGGTCGCGAAACACTCGCAGGCTCGTGTAATGAATCTGCCCACCCTTGATTGTGAAGCCGTCCAGCAATTGTTCCTTCTCCGGGCGAAACGTGCCGGTGAGGAACTTGCCCAGCGCCGCTAAGCGCCCGCGTTGCGGCAGCAACGCCAGCCGCTCCTCCAGGGTGCGGGTAATCAGGTACAGATAGCGTAAATGCACGTACAGATCGCGCATGAAGCGCTCGAGGCGCCGGCTGGGGGAACGCTCCGCGTAGCCCAGTTCGAGCGCCACCGCCGGTTGCAGCACGCGCTGGAGCACGTCTTGTGAGCGGCCGACCTGGTAGTGCATTTCGTTGCGCACTTGCAGCAAGAAATCATACGCCCGCTCCAATTGTTTGCGCTCGGCCGGGGTGATCAACTCCTGTTGCTCCATTTCGGCCAGGGTGCGGGTGCGGTATTTAAAGAAGGCCATCCAGTGCAGGTTCTGATAATCGCGCAAGCCCCCGCAACCGTTTTTGACGTTGGGCTCCTGCATCGTCGGCGAATCACCAAATTTCATCCGCCGGGCGGTTTGATCTTCAATCCGCGCGTTGAGGTATTGTTCTTCGTGTCCTTCCACGCATTTGGCAATGACCGTCCGCTGGAACTTCTCGAACAGCACCTGGTTGCCGGTGATCAGCCGCGCCTCGATCAACGAGGTCTTGGTTTCCATGCTTTTGGGAGTCCGCGCATCGTTCGAGTTCTCCACGCAATCCGCGACGCTGCGCACCGAATGGCCGACCTTGAAGCCCAGGTCCCATAGCGGCAGCAGCAACCCGTCCATCAGCTTGCGCAGCGCCGGCAACGGTTTGGTGTGATAAGCGACCACCTGGCCTTCGTGCAGGAACATGAGGTCCAGGTCGCTGTACGGACACAACTCCGCGCGGCCGTAACCGCCCAACGCCACCAGGGCCAACGGGGGAAATTCTTTTTGCGCCTGGACCGAAAGCTCGTTGCGCGCCGTGTCCCACAAATGGCACAGCAGCAAATCCACCATCGCCGCCCGGCTCTCGCACACGTCCCGTCCACCCGCGCCCGCCCGATGGTGCATCTTCAATCGTTGGGATTCGACCTTGAGGTAATTCTTGAATTGCGCCAACCGTTGCGCCGCCGTTTGGTCCGGCGAGGCCACCAACCGGGACTTCGCGCTTTTTTCAATCTTTTCAACCAGTGTTCGCATCCGGGCGCAAGGTAGGCCGCAAAGCGGCTTTGGCGCAAGGGAACAGGGGCAGGAGGGGAGAAAGTGTGAAGGGGCAGGACAGAAGCTTTGAATGGGAATGACCAATGGCCAAGGACCAATGACCAGAGAATTCCCAAGAACCAATGATTAGCGAGCCGGCAGCCCGCTTTGTGAAATTGACATTGGTGCTTGGGGTTTGGTCCTGGGCATTCTTTGGGATTTGGTTCATTGAACATTGGTCATTGTGCTCAAGCCCTGTTCATTGGCGTGGCTCCCCTGCATTCGTTTCTGCCGGCGAGACGCCGGCAGCACGCTGGTTTTCTTCCGCAACCTTGTGGGTTGGCCGGTTTTTGATAGATTTCTCTCGGAATGTCCGCGGATATCGATCCAGATGCCCAGTTGATGCTGCGAGTCAAGCGAGGTGATCGCGAGGCGTTCACCACGCTGGTGGACAAGTATAAACAACCAATCATGAACCTCGTCTATCGAACCGTCCATGATTACACGGAAGCAGAGGATCTGGCTCAACACGTTTTTCTTCAGGTATTTAAATCGGCGCACCGGTACCAGGTGACCGCCAAGTTCTCCACCTGGCTGTTTACGATTGCCCGCAACTTGTGCCTCAACGAAATCCGCCGGCGTTCCCGGCATCCGGCCGAATCCATGGACGAAACCACCGGCGACGGCGACGACCAACCCCTGCGGCAGATCGAGGACAACCGCGCCTTTTCCGCGCCGGACGCCCTGCTGCAGACCGAGTTGGAGGACAAGATCGAAGAAGCCCTGGCCGCGTTGCCGGAAAAGCAGCGCACGGCCATCACGCTTTGCCGACAAAACGAGTTGTCTTACGAGGACATCGCCAAAGTGCTGGATTGCTCGCTGTCCGCCACCAAATCGCTGATTCACCGGGGGCGGGAAACCCTCAAAGAAAAGCTTAAGCCCTATTTGGCCACCGGCGCCTGGCGGGAGAACAATCATTGATGAAACTTTATGCCAATCACGGTTTTAAATGGGAAGGAACGGTATGACTGAGCGTGAATACAATGACTTGCGGGAAATCAGTTGGCGGCGTCCGCTTCACCCCGCGGAAGAAGCCCAAGTGCAAACCTATCTGGCGTTGCACCCCGAAGCCCTGTCCGACTGGGAGGCCGAGTCCGGTCTAACCCATCTGTTGGACCAGACCGCGGATGTTCCGCTCGCTTCGAATTTTACCGCGCAGGTGTTGCAGGCCCTTGACCGCGAGGACGCCGCGCCCGCGCGAAGGGCGATCCTCGCCCGGTGGTGGCAGCGTTGGCTGCAAAACCCGTTGCCGCGTCTGGCGTGGGCCACGGCCATTCTGCTGGCGACGTTTTATGGCTACCAGCAATACCAGCATCATGAGCAGGAACAACTGACCAAAGGACTGGTCCAGTTCTCGCGAGCCAGCGGCCTGAATGAGCCAACCGTCTTCCAGGACTTTGACGTCATTCAACGATTGGGGCAGGTTCCGGCTCCGGCGGATGAGGAACTGTGGCTGGTGTTGAGCAAAGCCCCCGCCCGGTCCAACTAGATTTTCATGGAGCCACTTTACGGCATTCTTTATTTGGCCTTCAGCGCATGGAGCACCGCCAATTGGGTGCCCCCGCCGCAGCCGGTGCCAGGTTCATTTACGCCCAATGGACCGCCGGCGCCGCCGTCCTTCACGGTGCCCCAGCCGCCGACCGCGTTCTTCCGCGAATTGCTCGTGGCCAATGCCCAACAACGACACGAATTGCTGGCTAAACATCCGCCGGGCGAGCAACGTTTCCTGATCTCCAAAGTGCAGTACTACGAATCCCTGTCTCCGGAACAGACGGAGGAGGAACTGCGCGCGCTGGAACTGCGCTGGTATCTCGCTTTCCTGATGCGCCAACCCCCGACCAACCGGACGATCATGCTGAAAGATCTGCCGGAGAAAGATCGTCGGCTGGTGGAAACCCGGCTGGCGTTTTGGGACCGGCTCTCGGCCGACCTTCAAGATTCCATTCTCAAGAACGAAATCGCCATCCGCGTGCAGTACAGCCTGCCGCAGTTTGTAAAAACCCTCACCAATCTGCCGCCGATTCACCGTCGCAAGATTGCCGACGACATTGCCCGGTGGAAGGCCATGCCGGCCAAGGAACAGCAGGTGGTTTATTGGAGTTACAAGCAGTTGTTCGAGTTGAATGAACCGCCCATGCCCCCGGGCGCGGTGCCCCCGAACGCGATGCCGCCGCCGTTGCCGGTGAACACCCTGTTGGTGCAGTTCAAACAACTCCCCTCCAGCGAGCAAAGCGACTGTCTGGCCAATTTTCAACGATTCAAAGAACTGCCGCCGACGCAACGCGAACGCTTCGTCAAAGCCGCCCAGCGCTGGCTGAACATGAGCGAGGCCGAGCGGCAAGCGTGGCGGCAAGCCGTCAAGAGCGGCGCCACTCCGCCCTTGCCTGCCCGCCCGCCGATGCCACCAGGCTTTGTCCCTTCCCCGCGACCGCGCAGCCAGCCTCTTTCGCTGGACACCAACAAATAGCCCTGTTGTTTCAGTCCCAATTCAATCGAAGCGCCAGCGTCAAGCAAGGCAGTGCTCCCGCTGCCGTAACGATTCAGTCAAAAAGGGGAGCGCGCCCGCCCCGGGCGCCGTGGTTGGCGCCTCGCCAACCACTTTCGAGGATCCCGAGGGATTCACTATTCAGTGGCTGCTCAGTCGCCGGGCCAATCGGCGAGGGCGCCGGTTGGCAGCGCCCGAGGCGGGCGCGCTCCCCCAACACAATTGCATGGATACGCCTTAGCAAATCAACCACCGGAAGGTGAGTGTCACCCATTTTGCAACGGCGGGCGGTCCCTCCGTTGGGAATGCGCCGGCTTGCCCTGTTGCTGCCGAGCCGATATTACGTCCAAGTTAAGTCCCGCCATGTCCCAGACCATGCCGTGCCGTTTTGCAGGCTTGAGTTGCATCCAGTCGCCCCAGCATGAAAAGTCCCAAAAGGACGTATTGACCTTTCGGAGATTTTCTAGTGTTTTATTGCGCTTTGGCGCTCAGCGATATGAAGCTTACAAATGAGATTGTGCCTCCACCGCCGCCACCACCGATGGTGCAGAACACCTTCGCAGCGGTGCGAGAATTGTTCAGCCAGTTTGTGGTCCCCAGTTATGGGCGATTCGATCTCGCCTTTACGCGGGGTGCGGGAAGTTATTTGTGGGACGTGAACGGCAGGCGCTACCTCGATCTCGGCGGCGGCATTGCCGTGTGCGCACTGGGGCATGCGCATCCCGCGATTACCGAGGCGCTGGTGGAACAGTCGCAACGGTTGGTCCACATCTCGAACCTGTATTACCACGAACCGCAGGGACGCCTGGCGCAGGCAATCGTCCGGTTGATCGGACCGGGCAAGGTATTTTTCTCGAACAGTGGCGCCGAAGCCAACGAGGGTCTGTTCAAACTGGCCCGCAAGTTTGGCCATACCGAAGGCCGCTTCGAGGTTCTGACGGCGGTCAACTCCTTTCACGGACGCACGCTCGCGGGCATCGCGGCCACCGGCCAGGACAAAGTGAAGAAAGGCTTCGAGCCAATGATGGCCGGATTTCGGCACGTGCCCTTCAATGATCTTGCGGCCATGCGCGACGCCATTTCACCGGCAACGGCGGCGATCCTGATTGAAGGCATCCAGGGGGAAGGCGGCATTACGCCAGCCACTCCGGAATACCTGCTGGGCTTGCGGGCGCTGTGTGACGAAAAGAAACTGCTGCTCCTCATGGACGCGGTGCAGTGTGGGCATTTTCGCACCGGCCGATTTCAGAGTTTTCAGCGGATTTTGGAAGGCGTGCCCGGTGGCGACCAATTTCTGCCCGACGGCATTTCGATGGCAAAATCCATGGGCGGTGGCTTCCCGATGGGCGCGTTCTGGGTGCGCGACCAACATGCCGATCGTGCTCGGTCCGGGCACGCATGCGACCACTTACGGTGGCACGCCGCTGGCGTGCGCGGTGGCGCTCAAGATCCTGGAAGTCATCGAGCGGGATCACCTGGCCGACCACGCCCGCGCCATCGGCGAGTTCATCAAGAACGGATTGGATCAACTGGCACAAAAGTATCCGCCCTGCATCCGTCGCGTACGGGGAATGGGCTTGATGCTCGGGTTTGAAATGGCGTCGGACATGCCAGTGTTCCGCGGCACCGGCAAAGCGCCCTCGCTCCAAATGGTCAACCGGCTGCACCAGGCGGGCGTGCTCACCATTCCGGCGGGCTTGCACGTGGTGCGTTTGCTGCCGGCGTTGAACCTACGGCAGGCCGAAGCCGAGGAGGGATTGAACATCATCGAGTCGGTGATGGCGAAATTGGCTTGATAGATTTCACTGAAACAGCGGCGATCAAAAGTTCGCCCGCCCGTTCGAAAGAAGAGTTGCTCCAAGATATTCGCCGCCACGTCCGTAATGATTGTTATGAAACATCTGTTGAGTTTGGAAACGATGTAGCGGCTGGACATGGAAGCCGTATTGAAGTCGGCCCCCGGTTCAAAAAGCAGCGGGGCAACCGTCCCGCCCAGCCTTTGACGGGCCAGACGTGGGCCCTGCTGTTCGCCAAATCCTCGACCCGCACCCGCGTTTCCTTTGAAGTCGCCATCCGGGAAATGGGCGGGCAGTCGATGTTTCTCAGCGCCAGCGAAATTCAACTCGGCCGCGGCGAACCAATCAAGGACACCGCCCGCGTGCTGGGCCGGATGGTTCACGGAGCCGTCATCCGCACCTTCGCCCAAAGCGATGTCGAGGAGTTTGCGGGGTATGCCGGCATTCCCACAATCAATGCGCTCACCGATGAGGAACATCCCTGCCAGATTCTGACGGACATTTTCGTTCCAGGAAAAGCGCGGACCGATTCGGGGACAGGGTGGTGACATTCCTCGGCGACGGCGCGTGCAATGTGGCGCTCTCGTGGATTTTCGCGGCCGCCAAGCTGGGCTTTGAACTGCGGATCGCCGCGCCCAAGGATTTCCAACCGCCGGAGGATTTGCTGCGTCGCCGGCGGGTCAAGGTGGCGGCGCTGTCGGATGGGGTATGACGGCGAATTCCCAAGTGGCGGCCGAATACTCATCACCGAGCACATGGAACAGGCAGCCACGAATGCCGACCTGCTGTACACCGACGTCTGGGTGTCCATGGGCAAGGAAGCCGAAGCCACCGAGCGCTTGAATACCCTGGCGCCTTCCAACTGAACCAGTCCGTCGTCAAACTGGCCAAGCCCGACGCGCTGGTCATGCATTGCCTGCCCGCGTACCGCGGCAAAGAAATCGACGAAGACACTTTCGAAGCCCACGCCGCAACCATCTTCGATCAGGCGGAAAACCGGTTGCACGTGCAAAAAGCGATCCTGGACTGGATTGTAGCTTAAGTAATGAATGATGCCGCTTCGCAGTCGATGCAGTTCCTGTTGACGTTGCCGCCGGGGATGGCGCGCGAGTTTGCCGCCCTCGAAGGCAAATCTCCGCCGGCATGGTTTGCCACCAGCGATCCCGCCGGCTCGAAACTCGGTTCCGGTGGCGGCACGGCGAATTTGCTGGCGGAAGCCTGTGGCGTGCCACCGGGGCGAACCAGCCGTTTGAGCAATGGCTCAATGCCAGCCGCAAGTTGATCATCGATGGCGGCGGACAAAGCCGGCGGCTGCCTGCATACGCACCGGTGGGCAAACTGCTCATGCCCATACCG
>CAWBHS010000047.1:0-43960 GCA_963788655.1 uncultured Verrucomicrobiae bacterium
AGCGCTCTGTTTAGGCCACATTGTCATGCCTCTTCAAAATCTGATAAAACTCAAACCAAAGCAATCCGGCGATGGCTACACAGCAAGCCAAAAGAATCAAAGGCATGTGCCGAGGAATGGCTGAATGAAGCTCCGGCGGCAAGCCGACAAACTGGAATGCAAAATAACCGCCCGCCAATATCACAAAGACGCCGCCTGAACCCAAAGCAACCAGCTTGGCTCTGCGCTGCAATCGCGGTGAGAGCACTGAAAAGCCGAACGTGACAAGACCACCTGCGATGCCAATGACTGCAACCAACAGCAACCGATGCGGCTGCTCCGAAAAATAGTGAATCGTGTCGTTGGCAATAAACTCGCGGATGGTGTCCACAACGGCGAAAACCGCGAACGCCACGACCAAAATAATGCCAATCAATCTTTTCATATGCGGTCGAGTGGCCTAACGACCGAACTGAGCGACAGCCGCCGACGGTGACGGCGCAGCGCACGAGGTGCTCCTGCACTGCCGCCCGGCGTCGAGCGGAGAAGCTGGGCGGCTGTTCGCTCCAGTGACCTGGTTAGGCGGGTCGTGAGAACACTCTGGACCAGTAATCATAAGAGAAAAACAGAAGTGTGTGTAGCACCTGAATACTAAGAATCCAAAGAAATATCCTGTCGTGTCTGCTTGCGACTTTGCGAACGAGAACGCGCATGAGCCTCACCAACGAATAAATGCTGAGCAAAGCAAAACTTAATGCTGAGACCGCAAGCACGCAGAGAAGAACTGTGCCTCCGCTGTGCATCAATGAGAAGCCAAGCATCTGTGGGCCACTGAAAGCGGTAAGGACATACATCTCGAAACTCGTCTCCAAAAAAAATGGAGCGGATAATGCCGCCAAGATGTAGCCGAGTTTGGTCATACGTGCTGATGCCGCCTAACGACAAGACCACCGACAGCCGCGAACTATGAAAAAGCCACAACACGAAACGCCAGTCTCAACTGACAGGCGGGTCGGCTGTTCGGTGCGTCGCTTGGTTGGGGCTTTTGATGATTGGCTGCCACGAAACAAAACTATCCGATGGTGCCTGATGATAACAGCCGTGGGATGGGTGATGCAAATCATAGCAATAATCCGGCGAGCCCTATGAGAATGCTCGCGATTGCAATAACCTTGAAAAGAAGCTGCGTCTTTTGGTTCTGCTCGTTCAGCGCATGGATAACCTGAGCGGTCTGAATATGGTTGATTGTCAGCGCCTGAATAATAGCAACATGACGAATCCGATCATTGACGATGCCCTCAGTGGCGAGAAAATGGAGACACGCTTGCAGTGTCTCAGGCGATGCGGAGTAGATACTCCGGTCCTCAAACATCTTTTTAATGGTGTCAAAAGACATGGACTGCGTGGTCATGTGTGTTGCCCAAACAGTATTAATAAACGAAAAATTTTCGGTTTATCCGATTTGGTGCGTTAACGTTCCCGCCCCCGTCTTGCCGCGTCAAGCCCAAAGTCGATTTTTCTTGCCTCCCCGCCCGCTTAGTTGTTGACTCCCAACGGTAGGTGTCTTGGGGATCCGAGTCGGATTTGCCAGGGAGCCTTCCGGATAAACCGAAAACTTTTCGGTTTATCCGACGACGATTGGACCATCAATTGCGAAAACCAATGGCAACAATCCACTTCCCCAATTGGCCCGAGTGGTTGGCCAACGCCGACCTCCCCGAAGGCCACCAACGCAGTTTCGCCATCACCCTCCACTGGTACCTCAACTTCTGCCGTCGGGCTCGCGGCGAGGTCAACCATGACTCGGCCCGCGACTTTATCGCCTGGGCCCAGGCCCACCCCAACGATGCCCGCCTGGAAAACGGCGTTCCTCACGGTCCTCCGGCGCCGGCAGTATTCGTATCGTAAGGAGCAAACCAGCGATTTGTATTGAGGATTGAGAGTTGAGGGACAGAATCCGGAAGTCGTCAGGGATTTGCGCCGGCCACTTAGCCGAAAGAATTCAGTTCCACCACGAATGCACATTCATGTACACGAATAAGAACAGCCTCTTTATGGTTGAAAAACGGTAGCAGGCAGTCACTGAATGGTGACCGTAGAACAACTCAAGTTCCGGCGCCGGTGCCTCGGATAATTCGTGTGCCTTCGTGTCCATTCGTGGTTTTTTCCTGAATAATCACGGCTAAGCCAGCCGTTTTCGGGACCACCGACGCGGGCGCCCCGCATGAGGCGGTTCCCTTGCAGACCCAACAGCAGCGTGAAATTGAGTGGTGTTTGGTGAATGCTTTGTAACCAAGGGAGTTGGGCCGGCGGGTTCATGTTTGACAAGCGGGCCGTGGTTCAAAATATTGCACCGCCCAGTTTTGAAACGCACGCGAATCAACCAAGTCACCATGTCGGTGACTGATGCCAACAACCGGATGCCAGCTCCGGTAGAGCGGTGCTTTGCCCTGGTCCAGATATGCTGCCGACGGCGAAACCGCCGAGACGAAGCGGCGGAGCTGATGCCCACTGACCGGGTTCTGCCTCCTTGCGGCGGCGGCCAGGTGCCCGATTTCCAGTGAAACGATTCCGCTTCTGGCAACCCTTCCTGCTGGTGACGCTGGGCACATCCTGCGTCACATCGCCGCCGCCGCAAACCGGACGGGCCGGCGTGGTAATTCCCGCTAAATGGACGGCGGGCGCGGCATCGTCCGCCCCGATTCAAGAGCGGTGGTGGGAGAGTTTCGGCTCGAGCAATCTGAATACGCTGGTCACCGAAGCGTTGCAGCACAACTATGATCTGCCAATTGCCGCCGCCCGCCTCGAAGCCTCGCTGGCGCAGGCCCGAATTGCCGGGGCGGATTTGTATCCTTCCCTGAACGCCGGATTTGACGCCCAACGCAGCAAACGGAATTTCATCGGCTTTCCCATTCCCGGCCAGAATGGCAAGGTGCTCAGCAGTTTTTCCACGACCTACGGCATTTCCCTCAATACCGCGTGGGAAGTGGATGTCTGGGGACGCATCCGCTCCGGCGCGCGGGCGGCGCTGGCGGAAGTGCAGGCCAGCGAAGCCACGTTCGAAGCCGTGCGGCAATCCATCGCGGCCCAAACCGTGAAAGGTTGGCTGGCGGTCAGGGAAGCCCGCCTCCAGGTGTCGCTGGCCGAAAACACAGTGCAGAGCTTCCGCGTCACCGCCGAACAGAATCGACGGCGGTACGAACGGGGGCTGCGCGACGCGCTTGATTTGCGGCTGGCGCTCAATGCCCAGGCCGCGGCGGAAGCCACCCTGGCCCAAAACCGCGCCACTCTCGACCGTGCCACCCGACAACTGGAAGCCTTCCTCGGACGTTATCCGGCGGGCAAGGCCAAGGGAACGGAGCTGTTGCCCGAGGCGCGCCTGGAGATTCCCCCCGGCTTGCCTTCCGAACTGCTGACGCGCCGACCGGACTTGGTGGCGGCCGAACGGCGGCTGGCGGCGGCGGATCAACGGTTGGCCCAGGCGAAAGCGTCACTCTTTCCGCGCCTCAGCCTGACCGCCAGCGGCGGCACGAGCACCCAGGAGTTGGCGGACCTGGTTTCCAGCGACTTCAGTGTGTGGACGCTGGCCGCCAATTTGGCACAACCCATTTTTGAAGGCGGTCGTCTGCGCGCGGGAATCAAGTTGTCCCGGGCCGGCGTGCGCGAAGCGCTGGCCGCCTATTCGCAGGCAGTGTTAAAGGCGTTCACCGAGGTGGAGACCAGCCTGGCGGCGCTCCGGTTGCTGGCCGAACGGGAAGAACATTTGCGCGAAGCACTGGATCAAGCGCGGGCGGCGTTGCGGTTGGCGGAAGACCGTTACGCGGCGGGATTGGAAATTTTCCTGACCGTGCAGGAAGCCCAGCGCCGCGTGTTCAACAATGAAACGCAATTGCTGGCGGTCCGCCGTCAGCGTCTCGAAACGCAGGTGGACTTGCACCTGGCGTTGGGGGGCGGGTTTGGGGCGGCGGGAACGAATGTGGACGAGCAACCCAATGCCGGACAGCCATTGTCAAAGACGGACACACCGCAATGGATGATCGACTCGTTAATGGCCTCCGAACGTCGCGAAGCGTGGGGAGGGCGTGGAGCTTGCTCCCGCTTTCTTTTGAAGAAGGGCGGTCAACTGACAACGCAACGCACGCCAGAATTTGATCGTCGTTCACCACGCGAAAGCGCCGGCAAGCCGGACGCACTCCAAACGCTGGCGCGAAAATTTGCAAGCCGTTCCAAAAGGGTGCTAGCCCTGAAATTACACACCCCGCTTAAAACGCCGACAGCCGTAGCCGCCGACGTGAGGAGGCGGAGCGCGGCCGGGTTGCATCAGGTCCGCCTCCTCACGTCGGCGGCTACGCGTTGCAAACGCATTCATAGACATCTGGCAGTGATGAAATCTCGTGTTCAATTTTTTCTGGTGCCTCTGGTGCTCGTGCTGGGCGTGGCAGTGGCGGCGTTCATGATCGCCAATCGCAAGCCGGTGCAGCCAAAACCTCCGGAGGTGATTTTGCCGCTGGTCCGGGTGCTGACCGTGGCACCGACCAATGCGCAACTCGAAGTCCGGAGCCAGGGCACCGTCGCGCCGCGCACGGCCATCGATCTTTCGTCGGAGGTGACCGGTAAGGTGGCGTCGGTGGCGCCATGCATGGCGGCGGGCGGATTCTTCGAAGAAGGCGAGGTGCTGGTAACGATTGATCCGCGCGATTTCGAGTTGTCCGTCGTGCAAGCTCGGGCCCAAGTGGCGGCGGCGGACGCGCGCCTGGCCCGGGAACAGGCCGAAGCCGAAATTGCCCGCCAGGAATGGGATGATTTGAGCCCCGGCAAAAATCCGTCGCCCCTGGTGCTGCGGGCCCCGCAGCTCAAGGAGGCGCAAGCGGCGCTGGCCTCCGCGCAAGCCGCGTTGGAGGTGGCGGAACGCGACCTGGAAAAGACCAAGATTCGCGCGCCATTCGCCGGGCGGGTGTTGAGCGAAACCGTGGATGTCGGGCAGTTTCTGAACCGCGGTACTGCGATCGCCCGGCTTTACGGGGCCGATTATGCGGAGGTGCGCCTGCCGGTACCGGTTGAGGATATGGCCTTCCTTGATTTGCCGTTGGCGTATCGCACAGACACCAATTCCTCTCCCGGACCAACCGTGCACTTGCGCGGCCAGTTTGCCGGGCGGGAAAACGTGTGGTCCGGTCGCGTCGTCCGCACGGAGGGCGAAATCGATCCGCAGAGCCGCATGCTGACGGCGGTGGCGCAAGTGGCCGATCCGTTCGCCCGGAAGGCGGACAGTGAACTGCCGCCGTTGCCGATGGGCTTGTTTGTCGAAGCGGTCATCATGGGGCGCCGGGTGGAGAAGGTGTTCATGGTGCCGCGCATTGCGTTGCGCAGCGGCGACCGGGTGTTGGTGGTGGACGAAGAAAACAAATTGCGCTTTCGCAACGTGACCATCCTGCGCCCGGAGCGGGACCAAATCCTTCTGCGCTCGGGCCTGGCTACGGGCGACCGGGTGGTGCTGTCGCCATTGAACACCCCTGTGGACGGCATGGCGGTACGGACCTTCGACGAAATTACGGAGGCCGCCCCGCAGGAGTCGGAAACCAGCGCGCGATGAAACGCCTGATTGAATGGTTTGCCCGGAATGGCGTCGCCGCCAATCTGCTGGTCATTGTGATCATGATAGGCGGACTGCTGACCCTGCCACACATCCGGAAGGAGATCTTTCCGGAATTCTCTTCGGACATGATCATGGTAACGGTCGAGTATCCGGGCGCGGCACCGGAGGAAGTGGAGGAAGGCGTTTGTGTGCGCATCGAGGAAGCGGTGCAAAGTCTCGACGGCATCAAGAAGATCACGTCGCTGGCCAATGAGAACGTGGGCACCGTCAACATCGAGTTGCTGCCCGGCATGGACGTGCGGGAAATGCTGGACGACGTCAAAGCCCGGGTGGACGCTATTGACACCTTTCCGGAGGAAACGGAGAAACCGCTGATCAAGGAAATCACCGTCCGCAAGCAGGTGTTGAACGTCGCCGTTTCGGGCGAGGGGGAGGAAGCGGTGTTGAAGCGGCTAGGCGAACAGGTGCGGGACGAATTGGCCGCCCAGCCCGGTATCACGCAAGTGGAACTGGCCAACGCGCGGCCCTACGAAATTTCGATTGAGCTTTCCGAGGTGGCGATGCGGCGCTTCGGGCTGACGTTTGAAGAGGTGGCGCGGGCGGTGCGGCGGTCGTCCCTGAATTTGCCGGGCGGTTCGGTGCGCACCCGTGGCGGCGAGATTCTGTTGCGGACCAAGGGCCAGGCCTATCGCGGGCCGGAGTTTGAAAAGATCGTGCTGTTAACCCGCCCGGACGGCACCCGGCTGTTACTGGGTGACGTAGCGCACGTGGTGGACGGCTTCGCCGAGACCGACCAGTCGGCGCGTTTTGATGGCAAACCGTCGGTGTTGGTGCAGGTGTTTCGCGTGGGAGAAGAAGACGCGCTGAAGATCTCCGATACCGTGCGGCGCTACATCGCTGAAGCCCAGCGCCGCATGCCGGCGGGCATCAAGCTGACGATCTGGCAGGATGACTCGAACTATTTGCGCAGCCGCATGGACTTGCTGCTGCGCAATGGATTGTACGGGCTGGTGCTCGTGTTGCTGACCCTCGCGATGTTCCTGCGCTTCCGGTTGGCGCTCTGGGTGAGCTACGGGATTCTGATCTCGTTCCTCGGCACGCTCTGGCTCATGCCGATGCTCGACCTTTCCATCAGTTTGATCTCGCTGTTCGCCTTTATCCTGGTGCTGGGCATTGTGGTGGATGACGCCATCGTGGTGGGCGAAAATATTTACACGTTTCAACAGAAATATCACGAAGGGCTGAACGGCGCCATCCGCGGCGCGCAAGAGGTCGCCATCCCGGTAATCTTCGGGGTGCTGACAACGGTGGCGGCCTTTTTCCCGCTCATGCTGGTGTCCGGCAACACGGGCAAAATCATGAAGGTCATTCCGTTGGTCGTGATTCCCACGCTGCTTTTTTCGCTGCTGGAATCCCAGGCGGTGCTGCCGCATCACCTGAGTCACCTCCGCCAGGACCGCGATGGCCAGGCGCGGGGGCTCTGGCGGCGCTTTCAAGGGGGTTTCGCCAGCCGGGTGGAGTGGTTCATTCGTCACGCGTACCAGCCTTTGTTAGAACACTGCCTGCGTTTACGCTATTTGACCATTGCCGGGTCGATCTTTGTTTTAATGCTGACGCTGGGATTGGTGGGCGGCGGCTGGATCAAGTTCACGTTCTTCCCCAACGTCGAAGGCGACAATGTGATTGCGTTTCTCACCATGCCCCTGGGCACTCCGGCGGAAGTCACCGCGGAAGCCGTTCATCAGTTGGAAGCAGGCGCGCTGAAATTGCAGCAGGAATTGGATGCGGAACAAGACGGCGGGGATCAGAGCGTGTTTCGGCATACGATGGCTTCGGTGGGCGAGCAACCGTACCTGGCAGCGTCACGGCAGGGCGGCGGCCAGGCGATCCAGCGGATCACCGCGTCAAACATCGGTGAGGTGCAAGTCGAACTGGCGCCGTCCGAAGAACGGCCAGAAGGCGTGAGCAGCGAGGAAATTGCACAGCGTTGGCGTGAGTTGACCGGGCCGGTGCCGGACGCCGAGGAGCTGACCTTCACGGGAGCTATTTTTACGCCGGGCGATCCGATTGATATTCAATTTACCGGTTCGGATGTCGAGGAACTGCAGCGGGTGGCCGACACGGTCAAAGCCAAGCTCGCCGCGTATCCCGGTGTGCGCGATATCGCTGACACATTCCGCGCCGGCAAACAGGAGATCAAACTGCAAATCAAACCCGAGGCGGAAGCCCAGGGCTTTTCGCTTCAGGATTTGTCCCGCCAAGTGCGCCAGGCGTTCTACGGCGAGGAGGCGCAACGCATTCAGCGCGGGCGGGACGAGGTTAAAGTCATGGTGCGCTATCCGGCGGACCGCCGGCGTTCACTGGGTGATCTGGAAGATATGCGGATTCGCGGTCCAGGCGGGAAGGAGGTGCCGTTTTCGACGGTGGCTGAAGCAGACCTGGGTCGCGGTTACGCTACGATCACACGCGTGGATCGTCGCCGGGCGATCCGGGTCACCGCTGACGTGGATAAAACCAAAGCCAACGCGAACGACATCATCGCTGATTTGCAAAGTAACTATCTGCCCACGTTGCGAGCCGAGCATCCGTCCATTCTCTATTCGTTCGAAGGCGAACGGCGCGAGCAAAACGAAACGTTGGGAGGCGTGATGCGCGGGTTTATGCTGGCGGTGTTGATTATCTATGCCTTGCTGGCGATTCCCCTACGTTCCTACTTGCAACCATTGCTGGTGATGATCGCGATTCCGTTCGGCGTGGTGGGTGCGGTTTGGGGGCATGTGATCATGGGTCTGGACCTGACCATTCTTTCGATGTTTGGCCTCGTGGCGCTGGCGGGCGTGGTGGTGAACGACAGTTTGGTGCTGGTGGATTTTGTGAATCGCAACGTGGACCGAATGCCGCGCTTGCAGGCGGTGCGGCAGGCGGGCGTGGACCGGTTCCGCGCCATTTTGCTCACGTCGCTGACGACCTTTGCGGGACTGACGCCGTTGATCCTGGAGAAAAGCCTGCAGGCCAAATTTCTCATCCCAATGGCGGTCTCGCTGGCGTTCGGTGTGATCTTTTCGACCGCCATTTCACTGCTGTTGTTGCCCGCGTGCTACCTGGTGCTGGAGGATATCAAGGGGTGGTTTAAAGAACCGGAAGCCGAGCCGGTGGGGGAGGCGGTTGCCAAATGAACAACCGCGGACAGTGCAGAGGTTTGTGGCGGCGCTTCGGTAGAGCGCCGGCATCTTGAGACCGGAGAGTTTACGGCGCTCGGCCGAAGCGCCGCGACGAGGCAAAGTTACTTCTTCCGAAACACGATGATGTGCTGCCGGGGCAGGGCCTCGAGAGTTTCGACATGTTCCAGCGGTTGCACAGCCATTTCTTTGCGGACTTGGGCGACGGTCATTTTGTGCAGCTTCTTGATGGGCACTTTGGGATCTTCGCCACGATATTCCGCGAACACTATGCGGCCTTTCGGTTTCAAGGCACGGCAGAGGGCTTGCACCATTTCATACGGGAACTCGAATTCATGGTACACATCGACCAGCAACACCAAATCCACGGAAGTCTCGGGGAGTTTGGGATTCTCGATGGTGCCCAAAATGGGTTGGACGTTGGTGATCTGAAGTTGGGCCATGCGATTGGTCAACTGGCGCAGCATTTCTGGCTGGATATCGACCGCAAACACTTTTCCCCTGGGGCCGACTTTCCGAGCCAAGCGCCGGCTGAAATATCCGGTGCCCGCCCCGATGTCGGCCGCCACGTCGCCTGGACGGAGTTTCAGTGTCTCAATGAGTAGGTCCGGTTTTTCTTCTTCGGCGCGTTCGGGTCGTTCCAACCAGTCCGCGCCCTGGTGGCCCATCACGAGAGCAATCTCACGGCCCATGTAGAATTTGCCGGTTCCGTCGGGGTCGTGCAGCGAATGGAATTCGTAGCGCGCCGTGGGCGAGGGAAGTTCCGCGGCGCTGGCTGGGCTGCGTTTTGGAAGAGAAACAGCCATTGCGACCAGTAAGACGGCACCAATGAAGGGTGTTGATTGGTGCATCGTTGGAAAGCCAGTTGCAAGGTCAGGTCGGCTGCCAGTCTTCATGAAGTTCCGTTCTCCCACGTGTGGGCCTCGACGATCATTCCTTGTCCAAATAGGGAGCGAGCAAGGTGATCAATTCGTCGGGCAAGCGCTGCGGTTTGTCCTCGAGGGAAGTGCAAGCGTGCAGGGTGGTGGCTTCGAGGATCAATCCATTGGTTTGATTGATGATGCGGTACGCAAAGGTCAAACGCACGCGGCCCAAATCGGTCAGCCACACTTCGAGGCTCAATAAGTCGTCATAGTGCGCCTGGCTTTTGTAACGGAGGCGGCATTCGACGACCGGTAACAAGACGTTATCCTGCTGCCAACGGATGAACGGCACGCCAAGGTGGCGAAACAACTCACCTCGGGCCGTTTCCAGGAGTTCCAGGAAACGACCATAATAGACATGATCGCCGACCGTGCAGTCGGCGTAGGTCACGCGATACGGATGCCGAAATACTTGCGCTGGCATGCGCGAACCATAAGGGAGCACCGTGCGTTTGCCAACTGCGGACCGGGGCCGGCCGAAAATTCGCAGGACGGCGCTGTAAACCGAAAGCCGAATGGCTGTCGCTGGAACCATGCGAATGGCCGCCAGCGTCTTGGAATGCGGCAGTCCTCTGCCGTTTTCGAAGCCACTGTCAGTCATCGAAAGCGGCAGAGGACTGCCGCACTCCAAGACGCTGGCGCGGCAACGCCAGTTTCAAGCCGTGGCGAAGTCTTGCAACAAAGGTACGGTTTGGTCCAGTCAGCCCTTTGCACCGGATGGAAGCGTCGAAAAACTCAGGGCGCCAGGAAGCTGGGGGCAAGAAACTTAGTTGCGTGATGGCAAAGGCGGATTATCTTGCCGCTGTGGTTTGGCAGGAAATCATAGTATTGACCATCGTGGCGGTAACCGTGGGGCTGTTTGCCCGGAGTTATCTTCGCCGCGGCAAATTCCGGTTCGAGCGTCAGACGCATTGTGGTTGCGGTGCCTCATCGCTGCCACGCCCGCAGGAATCGATTGTGTTTCGGGCACGCAAAGGAGAACAACCGGAGATTATGGTCAAAATGAGATAAGTGATGCTTGCAGCAACGCGCTTCGTAGTTTAGTCTCAGGCATTGGATCGCCATGTGCAAAGTGAATCCGTCGGAATATTTTATTCATAAAGCAGCGGTGACGACCCGTCGAACATCCGCTGGCGAAACTCACTGGATCCCCAACACGGACGTGTATGTGGCGGGGAACGAACTTGTTATTAAGGTGGAGCTGGCCGGCATGAGCCGGGAGAACCTGGAACTCACCGTCGAAGGCAATCGCCTGATGATCAGTGGGCACCGGCCGGATGGAAGCCGCACGTGCAAGTGCAATTTCCTGGTCATGGAAATCAACTATGGCCACTTCGAGTGCGTGATTGAAATTCCCCCCGGCTACGACCTGAGCGCCGCCAAAGCGGCTTACCAAAATGGATTTCTCCAAATCAACCTTCCGCGCGCCCAATCCAAACCCACCAAAAGTTTCCTCGTTCCCGTTTCTGAAGAGCAGTGAAGCGTGCGCCCTTCAGGCGGCCGGGGTCACTAACGTCAGCCCCTCTTGACGATGACTTCGCCCGACACTGAGATCATCCACATTCTTGGCGCTTCTCCCGGAGATTCCGAGGGCCCGTCCGCGCGTCCGCCGGCGCGTCCACTGCCGGAAGTGCTCCCCATTCTGGGCTTGGCGGACATCGTGATTTTCCCGGGCATGGTGGCCCCCTTGCTGGTGGATACGGCCCCGAGCATTCGCCTCATCGACGACGTGGTGGAAGGCGACCGCTTATTGGGACTGGTTCTGCAGCGCAAGCCGGAATCCGACAATCCCACCCCGGAAGAACTGTGGGAAAACGGTTGTGCGGCGCGCGTGCTCAAGATGCTCAAGTTCCCCGACAACACGGTGCGCGTGCTGGTGGAGGGACTGTGGCGTATGGGCATCCGGGAGTATGAAACCCAAACGCCATATTTGCGGGCCAAGGTCAGCATCCACAAAGATGTCATCCAGGAATCGGTTGAACTAACCGCGCTGGCGCGCTCCACGCAGCAGAAGTTCGAGGAAATCATCAAGCTGTCCCCCGCGTTGTCGGATCAGGTCAAAGTGGCGGCGTTGAACACGGAAGCCCCCGGCACGCTTCGCCGACTTGGTGGCGGCCAACATGAATCTCAGTCTCGAGGAACGGCAACGCTTGCTCGAACTCCACGGCGTGGAGGAACGCTTGCGCCGGCTCCGCCGATGATGGACCGGGAGAACGAAGTGCTGACCATCAGTTCCAAGATTCAGAACGAAGTCGCTTCGAGCATGGCCAAGAGCCAGCGCGATTTTTTCCTGCGCGAGCAGATCCGCGCCATTCAGCGCGAATTGGGCGAAGGCGATCCCACCGCCGTCGAGGTCAACAATCTTCGCGAAGAGATTGAAAGCAACCGCCTGCCCGAAGAAGTGCAAAAGGTGGCCTTCAAAGAGCTGGATCGACTGCAGCAAATGCCGCCCGCCGTGGCCGAATACGCCGTGACGCGGAACTATCTCGATTGGCTCATCAATCTGCCGTGGACCAAAACCACCGAAGACAACGTCGATCTCGACACCGCGGAAGCCATCCTGAACGAACAGCATTACGGACTTAAGAAGGTCAAGGACCGGCTGCTGGAATTCATTGCCGTCATCAAGCGTCGCAAGCAGAACTCAAGGGCCCGATCCTTTGCCTGGTCGGCCCGCCCGGCGTGGGCAAAACGTCGCTGGGCACGCAGTGTCGCCGATGCATTGGGCCGCAAATTTGCGCGCATTTCGCTGGGCGGCATGCGCGACGAAGCGGAGATTCGCGGCCACCGCCGCACTTATGTCGGCGCGATGCCGGGGCGCATCATTCAAACCCTGCGCCGCGTGGAAAGCCGCAATCCGGTGATCCTGCTGGATGAAATGGACAAGGTGGGCGCCGATTTTCGCGGCGATCCCGGCGTCGGCATTGCTCGAAGTGCTGGATCCGGCAGCAGAACAACACGTTCACCGACCATTACCTGGATCTGCCGTTTGACCTGTCGCACGTGCTGTTCATCACCACCGCCAACTGGCTCGATCCGATTCATCCCGCCTTGCGCGACCGGTTGGAAGTGATTGAGCCTGCCCAGCTACACGGCGGACGGAGAAACTCCAAATCGCCAAACGCTATCTGGTGCCGCGGCAGATCGAGGAACACGGGCTGAAGCGTAAGCAATTGAGGTTGCCGGACGGGACCATCCGGCGGTTGATCCACGAATACACGCGCGAAGCCGGCGTGCGCCAACTGGAACGCGAAATTGCCGTCATTGGCCCGCAAAGCCGCGCGTAAACTGGTTTCGGGCGATGGCAAACATCAACCGCTGGTGATCGCGTCCCAAGCGCTGCCGGATTATCTGGGCCAGCCTCAATTCACTGCGGAGACCGCCGAGAAGATCACTGAAATCGGCATTGCCACCGGCCTGGCCTGGACGCCGGTCGGCGGCGAAATCTTGTTCATCGAAGCCACCCGGATGCCCGGTTCGGGCAAGTTGATGTTGACCGGTTCGCTGGGTGATGTGATGAAGGAAAGCGCCCACACCGCATTGAGCTATCTGCGCAGCCAGGCCAAAATGCTGGGTTTGGAAATGGTCGGCTTCGAAAAGATCGACATTCACATTCACGTGCCCGCGGGGGCGACGCCCAAGGACGGCCCCAGCGCCGGCTCGACCATTGCGGTGGCGCTGGCGTCATTGCTGACCAAGCGACTGGTCCGTTCCGAAGTGGCGATGACCGGGGAAATCAGCCTGCGCGGGCGCATTATGCGCGTGGGCGGCATCAAGGAAAAGGTGCTGGCCGCGGCGCGTTCCGGCATCAAGCAAGTGATCCTGCCGGAGCAAAACAAAAGCGATTGGTCCGAGGTGCCCGAGGAAGTTCAGCACAAATTGAAAGTGCATTTCGTGAAGCACATCTCGGAACTGATCAAACTCGCGCTCAAACCGTGATGTCGCGACTGCCCCTTGTTCTCCTGCTGACTGCGTTCACCCCGTGGCTGCGCGCCCAGGACAGCGGTCCTTACCCGCCGATTGCCAATCCCGAAGCCACTGGCCGCCAACTGGCCGAGCGGGTGCGCACGATGCCACCAGCTCAGAACGCAGAATTCACCGGCGTACTGCGCATATTGGCCCGCGACGTGGCCCCACGCACGGTGCCCGTTTCCTGCACCCTCAACGTCGGTCCGGTCCGGCCGGGCTCAACCAATTGGGATGCGGTTTATCACACGCAAGCCGTGCCAGGAACGCCGGCGGAAACGCTCGTCGTGCGGTACTATGTTGGCTCTTCCAACCAGTATTTTTTTGCGAAGACCAACCTGTCCGAGGAGGGCTCGTTGACCCATTACCGAGTTACCGGCGCGCAATTGGACACGCCGCTGGCCGGCTCGGATTTCTGGCTGGGCGACTTGGGTTTGGATTTTCTCTATTGGCCCGACCAAAAGGCGCTCAAAACCGAAATGCGCCGCGGACGGGTCTGCCGGATTCTGCAAAGCATCAATCCGCATCCGTCCGCACAGGGCTATGCCCGGGTGGTGTCCTGGATCGACGTGGAAACGGGAGGATTGTTGCAAGCCGAGGCCTACGACAAAGACGATCGACTGCTCAAGGAATTCAGCCTGGGCAGCTTCAAGAAGGTGGACGGCCAATGGCAGTTGCAGGACATGAAGATAGTGGACGTTCGCGGGCACAGCCGCACTTGGCTCGAGTTCGATTTGAAATAGGGCCTTCCTCGATCCGGTTGGCGACGGTCAATTCACCACCGCCCTGAGCCTTGGTTTTAGTTCACAAGTAAATTGCCATCGCTTCATTAAGCCCAACGCGGCCTGTCAGGAAGTCATGGCGCGCTGGCGCCAGGGCCAGTGAGCGGCATCGAACAATGGCCGGGATAAACGCGGTCAAATCTCGTAGTCCAACGCTTCGCCGGAATCCTCAGCGGGCCGGTTGTCGTCCGTGGAACCCATCCGTTCATAGAAAAGGCGAACCTCCGCGCTTTGCTGTTGGAGCAGTTCCCGCGCGCGCAGCAGAGCGCGGCGGGTAGAGATGGTGGGATTCCTATCCGTGGGGAAAATGTTCTCCTCGCGGATGCGCCGTAAAAGGCCGCTGTTGCGCAATACGCGGACGACGTCCGGATTGCAGCCGCTGATGAGCAGGTGACGGTGCGTCTGGCGCAAATAGTCGTGCAATGATTCCAGTGCCATAACGGTCGAGGCGTCGAGGTGCCGGGCGTTCTTCATGCGCAGGATAAACACGCGGATGTTTTCGTCCTCGGCCTGGCGGCGCACCTCGTTCTGAAACAGATCCGCCGCGCCAAAGAAGAGTTCGCCTTCGACGTGGATGATGGAGATTTGCGGATTGGGACGCTGGCTCTTGTCCGGCAGCGCCATGAGGTGCCCGGTTTCGTTGAAAGTGTATTCGACGAGACTGGGGGTGCTGGTCTTGCGGAGAAACAGAACCAGCGCGACGCCGATGCCGACGTAAATGGCGGTTTCCAGATTCACGAACAGGGCGGTGGCCAGCGTGATGGCCAGCACGGCGGCATCGGAGCGGGTGGCGCTCCAGGCGACGCGGAGTTGCGGCCGGTTGATCAGCTTGTAGCCCACGCGGATCAGGTGCGCGGCCAGGGCGGGCACGGGAATGTAGTTGAACACCGGCGTGACAAACAGCAACACCAGCAACACCACCACGCTGCTCAACATCGACGATAACTGCGTGGCGGCGCCGGTTTGGTAGTTGACTGCCGAGCGGGTGAAGGAGGAGGAGCCGGGATTCACCCCAAACAATGCGCAGGCAATGTTGCCCGCCCCCATGCCGAGCAGCTCCTGGTTCGGATCCAACCGCTGGCCGCTGCGCGCGGCGAGCGACTTGGTGATCGCCGTGGCTTCCAGCATCCCGATGATGGCGATGGCGATGGCCGTGCCGGCCAGCTTCGGCAACAGCGCCAGGTGCTCCTGCCACGCCGGCAGACCGGCAAAAGCCGGCAGGATAATTCCAAGCACGCCTTCGTCCCGCACCATGCGGAAGGGCACGTGCGGATGCGCCAGGGCATAGACTCGGGCCGCGATGCCCAGCACCGTCAAACCGATCAACGCTTCCGGCCACGATGGACGCCAGCGTTTGACCGCTTCGAAAATGACAAGCGTCAACAACCCGATGCCAATGGCCCAAAAGGAAAAGTTCCCTGCCTCCAGAGCGCCCGCGACTTCCCGCAGCACGCGCACAAATCCTTCGCCTGACGGGCTCGGGAACCCGAGGAAATTGTGCAGTTGATTTACCATCAGCAACACGCCGATGGCCGTGGTGTAGCCCACCACCACCGACCGTGAAATAAACTTGGTCACGCTGCCAAAGTTCAAGAGGCCGGCCAGGAATTGGGTGATGCCGATCAGGAAGGCGAGGAAGGCGGCCAACTGCAAGGACGGCAGTCCGGCGGTGACGTTGGCAGCCAGGGTGGCGGCGACGATCAACGACACCGAAGTGGTCGGCCCGAAGACATGGTGCCGCGAGGAAAAGAAGAGCGACCCAACAAACCCGCCCACCATGACCGAGGTGATCACCGGGGTGGGCGGCAGTCCCAGAATCAGCGCAAAACCGATGGCCTGGGGAATGGAGACGAGCGTCAACGTGGCGCCCGATACCAAGTCCCGATGAAACTTCTTCCAGGAATAATGGCGCAGCTCACGGAGAAAGGGCAGGCGCACTCGTGGCATCGTCAACCCGAGCTGCGTCGCCCCATTCGAATGATCCGTGATCAAGCCCACAAAACCAGTTATTCAAAGGACGCAGCCGCACCTTTGGCAAGCTCAGTTGTCAGGGCAGGCAACGCGCGAACGCGCAAACAATCTGTCGCGCTGGCGTTGGGAGTGTTTCCCGCTGGCCGGTGCTTCTGATTGGAGAGCGTTGCTCAATCCTTGAGTATCCACCCTGTGAACGAAAGCGGGAGCAAGCTCCACGCACTCCAGACGGTTCGCGATTTTCGAACACCGTTCTTCATCGTTTCTGCCGGCGGGACGCCGGCAGCACGTTGGGGGGAACCAAAGAAGAAACCGGGAGCAGGGGCGCTCCCGGTTTCCCTATTCTTTCCCAATCCGTGGGCGGGTTGGCAGGCTGCGGTCAGCCGGTACCTCTGGAATTGATCATCGCCAGCCCATGCAAGCGCACGGCGCGTAGGCGTCAATCACCGCTTGCGATCCGTCGATCAGCCTCTGCGCCGTCTCGTGATCGATCAGTTGCTTGGCGCTCTTGCGCTTCTTGCTCGGGCTCTTGTAGAACTCGTCGTAGTTCCGCACCTTGTCCTGGAAGGACTGCAATTGCTTCACCCCTTCCTGGCATCTGCCCTTGGCCAGTTTCTTGCACGCGTCCTTCAGGTGCTTGTTGAACGTGCTCTTGAGTTTTGCGTCGATGTTGCTCTGTTCAACCAGCAACACCAGTTCTTCCACGGCTTCGCAACCGTCGATCACGGTCACCATCGTCGTACCCGTGCTCGACGTGCCTTCACCCGCACACTCGCCGGTGCCGGGATTCCCGTCATCGACGGTCAGCGTGACTTCGTGCGTGCCCAGGGGCAGCATGGTGCTCAGAATCGCTTCATTGCCCACCGGCAGGCCATCTACCTGCCACACATACGTCAGCGCATTGTTCTCCGGATCGGAGCACAAGGTGGCGTCCAACACCACTTCGGCCGTCTGGTTGTCGCAAGAGAGCACGAGGTTTTCGGTTACGTCGGGCGTGATCTGGAGCAACGGGCCCACCACGATATGGCAGACCGGGCCGTCATTGGCCAGCTGGACCTGGATGCTCACCACCGCCGGATCGGAGACACACTCGCCATCGGTCGCCGTGAAGGTGAAGCTATCCATGCCGTTGTAGTCGGTGGCCGGGGTGTAGGTCACGTTCGGCGCCGTACCGGTCAGGGTGCCGTGAGCCGGTTGCGAAGCGATCGCAAAGCTCTGGAGGGTCGGCCCGCAGCCGTTCTCATCCGGATCGCTGCCGGTCAGGGTGATGGCCACCGGACTGTCTTCGCAGGTGGTCACCAGTTGGGCGTCGGCCACGGGGCATTGATTGACGCCGTGGACTTCAATGGTCACGGTGCCGCGGCTGAAGCAGATGCCGTCGTCCACAAGGAACACGAAGCTGTCCGAACCGCAGTAATTCGGATTCGACATATACGTCAGATTCGCACCCATCCCGCGCAGTTGCCCGTGCGAGGGCGGAATCACCCAGAAGCGGAAACTTGGCAAGTCGCAAGTCGCATCCGGATCAATGGCGGCCAGGGTGATGGGCACGGCGGAACCTTGATCGGCGATGACCGACTGATCCATCGCCACCGGACAATCCTCGGTTGGATTGACCGTGAGATTCACGACGCTGGCTTCCTCCGCGGTACACTCACCGTCGCTTACCAAGTAGGTGAAGCTATCCGCCCCGCAATAATCCGGATCGGGCGTGTACACCAGATCCGGCGCCTCTCCCGTCAGGATGCCGTGTGCGGGCGGGGTGATAATCTGATAGGTGAAGTCCACCGAACCGCAGCCACTCACGCGGTCGGCATCGTCCACCGCGAGGGTCAGCGGCACCGAAGTGTCTTCGTCGCTGACCACCGCTTGCGTCGTGGCCACCGGGCAGGCATTCACATCGAAGATCCAGATGGTGAACGTTGCCGGCTCGGAGGTGTTGCCGCCGCACGCAGGATTGATGGCCGCCCCACCATTGTCTTTGGCCACGATGGTGATGTTGGCGCGGCCGCACACGTCGCCCGCGCTTTCGTAGGTCAACGTGCCATCCGGCGCAATCGCCAACGAGGCCAAGAGGCCCGGATTGTCGTTGTTCACAATGTCGAAGCCCATCACCGTCTGGCTGGCCTCGCTGGGCGGACCGGCGCTGAGGTTCAGCGCCAGCGGCACGGTTTGCACTGCGGCGCCCCGCGCGGACGCCACGAGGTTGGTGCTCAGGTCGAAGGTGGGTGAATTGTTCTGGACGGCATTGGCCATCGCCGGGGCCTGTCCGACGACGACCCCGTACATGTTTCCTCCGGCATTTTGGTCATACAGGGTGAAGGTTCCCGCGGGCACCACTTTGGCGTAGATATTGAACCGTTGGTTGATGGAATTATCCGCACCTTCGTCAATCCCCACCTCATCGGGGATGCTCTTGTCCGCGGTACGATTCGCTCCCGTCATCATGGCCGTGAATCCTTCGCTGGCTAACCACGCGGGCGGGGGATCATTGCGCTGGTCCCAAAGGAAATACACGGTGGCGGGCGCATTCACCGTCACATCCAACTGGTACCCGGCTTGTTTATTGTCGTTGCCGCTCATGATGTATTCCTGGTTCAGGAGATACAACGGAATGGGCAGGTTGACATCCGCCGCGAAGTAAGCATGAGAACGGTCCACGTAAGCGGGGGCCTTGTTTCCAAAATAGCCCACCGTGTAAGGCGCGTCCGCGCTGGTGTTTCTAACCGGCTCGTCGGCGACGCCAGTGACAAAGGTCTGGCCCGTCCATTGGGCCACAATGGTGTCGGTCGCCTCGTTTTGTCCTCCAGTCTCCACCACATTGGCGATCAACTGCGGACGAGGATTGCGGCCAATCACCACGCCATACATGTTGCCGCCAGCATTTTGATCGTGCAGGGTGAACGTTCCCGCAGGAACCACCTTGGCGTAAATGTTGAACCGTTGGTCAATCGTATTATCCGCACTTTCGTCGATCCCCACCTCATCCGGGATGCTACTGTCGCCGGTGCGATTTGCGCCCGTCTTCATGGGCACGAATCCGCCGTCCAGCACCCATGCGGGTGGGATGCCGGAATTGTTCCGCTGGTCCCATAGGAAATAGACCGTCGCCGCGGTATTTACCGTAACATCCAACTGGTACCCCGCTTGTTTATTGTCATTGCCGCTCATGATGTATTCCTGGTTCACGAGATACTCCGGAATCGGCAGGTTGACGTCCGCCGCGAAATAAGCATGAGAGCGGTCCACGTAGGCCGGCGCCTTGGCCCCAAAATAGCCCACCGTGTAGGGAGCGTCCGCGCTGGTGCCTCGCACCGGCTCATCGGCGACGCCAGTGACAAACGTCTGACCAGTCCATTGGGCTTTGATGGTATCGGTAGCCTCGTTCTGTCCACCCGTTTCCACGACATTGGCAATCAACTGGGCAAACGGAAACGGAGCGACTACCACCCCATACATGTTGCCCCCGGCATTCTGGTCATAGATGGGGAAGGTTCCCGCCGGAACCACTTTGAAGTAAATGTTGAACCGTTGGTTAATGGAGTCATCCGCATTTTCGTCAATGCCGACTTCGTCGGGAATGGTGCTGTCCCCAGGACCGATTGGCTCCCGTCCTCATGGGCGCGAATCCTTCGCTGGCCAACCATGCAGGCGGCGGATTGTTCCTTTGGTCCCAAAGGAAATAAACCTTGGCGGGCGCATTCACGGTTACATCCAACCGGTACCCGGCTTGTTTATTGTCATTGCCGCTCATGATGTATTCCTGGTTCACGAGATACTCCGGAATGGGTATGGCGCCATCGGGAGCGAAATACGCATGCGATCGATCCACATAAGCGGGAGCCTTGAAGCCAAAGTAACCCACCGTGTAGGACGCGTCAGCGCTGGTGCCTTTGATTGGCTCGTCGGCGACGCCGGTGACAAAGGTTTGGCCCGTCCATTGGGCCACAATGGTGTCGGTCGCCTCGTTTTGCCCGCCGGACTCCGCTACGTTGGCGATCAACTGTGGACGAGGGTTGTTACCAATCACCACGCCATACATGTTATTGCCGGAACCGCCCCGCTCATACATTGAGAAGGAGCCGGCCGGAACGGCTTTCGCGTAAACCGCGAAGTAACTATTGATGTCATTATTGGCGCCTTCATCCAGGCCCAGTTCGTCGGGTTGACTAAAGTCGCCCGCGCGGTTCTGTCCGGTCTTGACCGGAACCCAGCCGTTGTCGGCCACCCACGCCGGCAGTGCCATCCGCTCGTCAAACAGGAGATAGGCAACGGCGGGCGCGTTCACGGTGATATCCAACTGGAAGGAATCACGGTCACGGTTGTCATTGCCAATCATGAGGTACTCCTGGTTCACCAAATAGGGTGGAATCGGCAGCGCGGGCGTCGAGGAGAACCACGCATGTTCCCGATCCACAAAGGCCGGCGCCTTGTGCCCCATATAGCCCACCGTGTAAGGCGCGTCGGCGGCCGTAGCTTTAACCGGTTCGTTGGCTACGCCATTCACGAACGTTTGGCCGGTCCACTGGGCGACAATTGTGTCGGTCGCTTCATTGTACCCGCCGGTTTCCACCACGTTGGCGATCAGCGTTCCACTCTGGCCGAGCGACAGGCCAAGGAAGACGTCAGCGACAGCCGATTCCGTCGCGGCCCCCAGGCAGCCGTTGAACACGCCGTCCACGGTGACGAGGTAATTGCGGCACGGAAAATCCTCCAGTGCCGGATCCACCGTCAGGGTTACCACTTGGCTTGCCGAATCAATATTGACGCCGGTCACCACGGTATTGTTGTTGACCTGATAGTTGAGCGTATCCGTCGCGGACGCCGGATTTAGCTTACGATCAAAGGTGAGAATGATCTGGGCGGGATTCCCAATTTGACGCGCGGCGATGACCACCCGCGGGGGTACGGTGTCGGGCTGTATGGCCAGGACGGCAACATCACTGGTGGCCGACACGGCGGCCGGAGTTGAAACGATTACCCGAAACGCGGGGGAGCCTTCGCACTGATCCACCAGAAGGTTGTAGGTCGCGTCCGTTGCGCCCGGAATATCCATAAAACCCGCGCCATCATCCCGCTGCCATTGATAGCTCAGCGTGGCGGTGTTGCCAAAGCAGTCCGTGTTGAAAGCGGCCACTCTGAAGTTCGCGGCGTTGAAGGCGGTCACTTCAATGCTTTGCGGTTGCTCGGTGAACGTAATAGCCGACACCGGGAACTCGATGGCGGCATCAGGGGCGATGGGATTTCCCACCAAGTCCTCAATATTGTACACCTCCAAGGTGTAGGTGGCGCCCGGTGTCTGGGGAGTGGTGGTGAGGACGACGGTGTCTGGGCTGGCCACGACCGCGTCCCCCACTATATTCAAGCCCGCAATGAAATAGTTGAACGCATCAATTGCCAGCGACTCATTGATTGGCTCAGAGAATTGAACCCGCACCTGGGTGAGTCCAATATCGCCGCAAGCGGCCACCAGCGTTGGCGGGACGGTGTCCTCAATCACCGAGATGGTCGCCACGGCTTCGGTGCGTTTGCCGGGCACGAGGGCCACGGACTTGATTTTGATGCCGTTCTGAGCCAACGACAGCATCGGAATGGCCACCGTATTTTCGTATTCCCCGGCCAATAATTCAAAGCATCCCGAATTGGGGGCCGATTCCAGGTACCAGCGATATTCCAACAATCCCTCCGGCGCCCCCGTCACGGTGGCGGTGACGGAGAAAGTCGCGGTCTTGTTCTCGGCAATGGTCTTGTCGGCCAAGCCGCTGAGCGTCAGGTCGGCATCGGGATAAGTGGTGAAGTCCCCGTAGTCTTCGAAGTCGGCGGTCGTCAGGCTGCCTGCGAGATGGGAGTTGACCGCCAACCCCAGTAACACTGGGCCGCCAAGCCAGGGCCGATTGATTGAGTCTTCGCTGGCAATCGAAGCCCATGTGGTTCCATCCTGGGAATACAGGTACTCGAAAACGGTTCCCGTACGTTTGAGCCGCAACCACGCGGGATATTGATCGACATTCGGGGGCGTCTGGGGGTCGATACCAGTCGGGGGACTCGTTAAACTATACGAGCTGCCTCCTTGGGTATCCCGGAATTGTACGTTGTAAGTGTTTCTTCCAGGCGCATCCACCGGGAACATCATTGCGATGGTATTCGGGCTGGCGGCATCCAGGCTGACCCGAGCCATGATACCGGCCTTGGCGGCGCCATCCGTTGCGTCCAACCGGTTCACCTTGACCTTTACATCGAAGTCGGCGGCGCGAAGATTGTAGAGATAATTGAATTGGTCGGAGGTACCAAAAATATCCGTGCCGTCGGCCTGCACCTGAACGACCCCTTCCTGGCTCGAGAAATGGCCGCCCAAGGGACTGGAGCCGCCAATGCCTGCCTCGAAGGACGCCCACACGACACCATTCAGAGTGACGGACACCGGATTGCCCCCGGCATCGGTGACACCGTTGACAACCAGTTCGTATCCGTCCGCCACCGGCGTTGCGGGATTCAACGTCAGCATTACTTTCGAAGGGCTGTAGAGCGCAATGCTGTCGATCGTTTTAGAGCCGCAAGCGTCACTGACCGTCCAATGGGAGGGATCAGTCGCTGACGCGACGTTCAAAGCCTCGCTAAATTCGACACCAATCTGAGTGCTGCTGGCCGCAGCGGTGGACAGCACTTCCGGCGGGGTGACATCCAGCGTGACGGTCAACATCGCGGAGTCGCTGATTACCGAGGCTCCCGGCACGGAGACCACGACATCAATCATGGCGCCATCGTCCGCCTGCTGCACCGATGCGATGGTATAGGTGTCGTTGTTGGCGTTCGGAATATTGATGCCGTTCTTGCGCCATTGATAGCCCTGCGTGACACCCTGGTCGTTATTCGCGACCACGGTAAAGCTGGCGGCCCTGAATTCTTCTATCGCTGCCGCTTGCGGCTGCTGCTCAATGGTGATGGTGGCCACATTAGCCGGATCCGAGGCGGCCGCCAGGTTGGATCTCGGGATGGGGACGAACACGCCCGGATTGCTGGGGGTGGCCCAACTGATCACCAGGTAATCGCCTCCGGTGCCTTCCTGCATCAGGGCTTCGGTGTAGTACATTTGGCCGGCCGTCAGGTTGTAGGTCAGCGGTCCGATCGGCTGCGTGCAACCGCCGCAGTCGCCCTCGACCAGGATCACCGTTTCCTTCGTGGCGGGATCATCGTCGGTGGGGTTGAGCAGCAGCCAACCCGAGTCATCACTGTGCAATTGGAACTGATACAATCCCGATTCGGACGGAATGATGAACCCGAAGACCTTAACGCCATAATTGTCTCGCCCACTGTCACCGAGAGCGGGATTCACCGCATATTGCGGAAAGTAATCCGTCAGATCGGGATGGCTTGGCCATTTCGGGCTGTTGGTGAGGGTGCTGAAGCCGTTGGTTCCCGATAAGTCGTAATAGAACTCCCGGGCCATGAATCCGGGACTCCATACCCAGGAGGTGAAGTCAATTGCCGTCGGATCGGCAATCTGATTTTGGTTGTCGGAAATGTCTCGGACATTGAAAATCTCCAGAGTGTACGTGGTGTTCGGGGTCTGGGGATCGGTTCCCAGCAGCACCGTTTGCGGATCCAGTTGGACCGCGGTGTAAACGGTGAAGCTGGTATTGAAGAAATTGAACGCATCTTTCGCGTCGTCTGGGTTGATCGCTTCGGAGAACGTGACGACAATCTGCCGCAGGGTGGGATCGCCGGACACGGATACCACGGTGGGCAAAGTCGTATCCGGATTAACCGTCAAGGTCGCTGTGTCGCTCGTCACAACACCCCCGCTCTGCGCGGTCACGACGACGGAATAGTCACCCGCGTCGGCGAATTGAGCCTGGGGAATGGCATAAGTATCCTGGATCGCATCCTGGATCGGTGCCTCGTTGTAGTACCATTGAGAGGTGTGGGGCGGGCCCTCCACCTCCACGGAGAAGCTCACCGGATGGCCTTGCTCGATCGTCTGACTTTGCGGTTGCAGGACGATGGTATTGGTTTCCTTGGGCACCGGCCCGACGACGAGGCCATACATGTTGTTCCCTGTGCCCCCGCGTTCGTGGGTGATGGCAACGCCGGCTGGGGCGACTCGCGAGTAAACATCGAACCAATTGTTGATGGTGCCATCGGCACTTTCATCAATGCCCACCTCATCAGGTGCCGCCAGGCTGCCCGCGCGATTGGCGCCGGTGGAAACGGGAGTGAAGCCATCATCGGTCACCCATGCCGGCAGCGGCATCCGATTGTCAAACAGCAGGTACAGGATCGCATTGTCGTTCAGGGCGATATTCAATTGGAAGGCGGCATCTTCGCGACTGTTGTTGGCCATCATGATATATTCCAGCCCATTCAAGTAGGACGGGATTCCCACCAGCACATCCGCCACGCTGTATTCGTGAGTCCGGTCAGTGTAAGCCGGCACGTTTTCATTGAAGTAAGGCACGGTGAAGCCGGCGCCAAGGTTGGGGTGGTCAAATGTTTGTCCGGTCCACTCCGCTTGCGGGGTAACCCCACCGGTTTGCACCACGTTGGCGATGAGCGGTGGGGGCAACGTGCCCGACATGTATTGCACCGCTTGCAGGAACATTTTGGCGCCGTCGTCCGTCAGGTCATAAATGCCGGCGCCTTCCGAGGTTAGGCCGTCATGCTCGCGGCTGCCGCTGAAGAAAACCAACCGGTGCCCCGCCAGCACGTCGGCGGTGCCATCGGCCATGACAGCGCCTGCTTGCCATTCGCCGATCATCATGCCGCCCTGCGCCGGGTCGCCGGCGGTTCCTACCGTGGCCAGTACCGTTCCGCCGCCCGCCACGGGATCGGTGTTCACCGAAATGCCGCGTTCGGTCGTGCCATTAAAATCCGCAAGGCCGGCAAAGGCATTGCGCATCGTTTTATTCCCATTGAGCGCTATCCCGGCAAAGATTGGATGCGTGGGGACATTGACCGTTAAGCTCACATCGCCGGCAGTGTCCGGAACGGTCGCACCGGTGGTGTAGCCCATACGGCTGTTCCGCGTGGTGTAACCGTTCATAACAATCATCGGCGCCGTAATGCCATTCCAAGCGGTGGCGCCGGCATTCTGGTAGTGCGTGCTCGAAGTTGACCGGCCGATAATGACCAAGTCGAACGTATTCAACAGACCCGCGTCGGGAGTCACCGAGGTGATGATACGAGTGACCGTGTAGCCGTTGTCTTCCAAAAACCGGGTGTAGCCCGCATCGGGCGCCTCGGTAAAGCCGGCCGCGGCGGCATTGGCCGACGGCGTGTCGTCGGCGGGATGGAACGTCACCCAGGCAATCTTTCCCGCCGTGGCGGGCTCGGGCGTGTAAATGCCCGGTTTGTAACCGTAAAAGTCCGTGTCGAAAGCCGAATACTGCGGCGTGGCGCCCGCGCCGAAGGCCATCAACGTGAGGTCCCCGAGCGTGCTGTTCTCGTCGTGCGTGCCGGCAGTGACGTGGAAGACCGAAGGAGTCAGCGAACCGTCCATGTAGATTTCCACACGGTGGGTGCCACCACCGGAAGTATCACCGACGATGGTGATCCAGAATTCATGCCACTCCGTCAGGCTCTCATCGCCGATCGGCAGAATATTGGGTGTGCCAGCCTCCCCTGCGTCAACGTCACCCGTTTGCGTGGTGCCATTCAGGTGGTTCATGGCCAAGCCGCCGCCGGCCGCGTATTCGGCATTGGCGCCGCTGTTGGCCAGCGAGAAGGCAATCGCCTCGCCATTCCCAATCTGCCGGATGTGGAAATTGTCTTTCGCATTGTCATGGATGTAGGTGCCATTGCCCAGCGCCGGCCAGGCGAACGGAGCTGAACCGTCGGCCGGATATACCATAGGGTCCAACGGCCCCGTCGCCGTAGTTGCCAACCGCGCCCGGAAGGTGATGGTCACGCCATCATCCAAAATCGTCGGGCTGACGCCTTCAGCGGTCAGATTATGATGAAAACCAACCTTGCGGTTGGAAGGATCGCCCGCTGTAAATCCGTGTTGGCGGGGATCCCCAGTATCCTGGATGCGCAAGAAGGTGGTGCCGTCCCCTGCGGTGACGGTCATCGCTCCTCCCGGCAAGCCGCCGCCGATCTGGGATCCGTCCCACGCGCTATTGCCCGTACCGTGAGTCCACGTCCCATCGAGCGCATCATAAACGGCGCCGCCCGCTCCGGCGGCGTCACCCACACCGTCATAAAGATAGGACCAGCCGCCCGGCGGATTTTGGTACGCGACGCCCGCAAGCGCGGAGTGGGGCGGGAAGAACAAGGCCAACCATACAAAGATGGGCACGAAGAGAGACAACTTCTTGAAGCGTGTTGTTTGCATAACGGTTATTCTGTCTGATTATTTTCCGACGCGCCGCCAGCTTGCCGCTCGATAAACGAACGCAGGCGCCAATAATGCGCCGGACATGCCTGTTACAGGAGTGACGTATTTAAACCACAGTTTTCAACCTTTGGCAATCAGAAAAACTACAAAACTGTAACAGGAATTGTCCCTTTCGCGCGCCCCCGGCAAATTCAACCTTCTTCGGTTCATGCTCGTCATTATGGAAGCGCCTGTTTTCATGGCGGGCGGCATGAGGCCATATCACCACGTTTGACCAGCCGGGCCGGATCAGGCGTAAACATCCGCACCGATTGGTGAAAGTCTCGCTTCGAGGGCGCAATTTTGAACATTGAACCGGTTCTTGGCTGGGCCGTGGGCTCTGAGAACTGTTGGCCAAGGTTCCGAATCCAACGGACGTCACCGTTCTCATGACGGACACCCCTTTGCCACGAGAGTGGTATCCGGTGATCGAAGGTCGCGATCGATACCGCGTGAGCCTGGAAGAACGGTGGGCGGTCAAACCTTGCTTTACTTCCCCAAGGCAGCGTATTGATCTCCGTCCGACCAAGCGTTGACCCGGGAGGCCCGGGCCTCGTTGGGCGGGACTTTTTTAGAATTGCAGCCGCGGCCTGACAACCACCAGCGGGGTAGTTTGGAGGTTGGGGGACCTCCAACGCCGAAACCACCGTGGTTTCCAGCGACCCGGCGAGGCTGAGCGCCGGCGTTCGGGATTAACTTTGACGGATCGAAAAGCGGTCGCGTACAAGAAATTTTTCTTCCCAAACGCGAGCCCAGAGTTTTAATTAACGAAGAATCACCATGAATTTTGATTGGATAACTCAAGGCGAGTTTGGCTCGGGCCCCGCTAACTGGCCGTTAATGATGCTCGGGCTGCTGCTGGCCTTTGCGTGTGGGCACGTCATTTCGTGGGTGTACATGATGACCCATTCGGGACTGTCGTATTCGCGGTCCTTTGTCAATTCCCTGATCCTGCTGCCGCCCATTGTAGCGCTGGTGATGATGGTGCTGGTCAACAATCTCATCACCGCGTTCGGCATGATGGCCGTGTTTGCCATCGTCCGCTTCCGCAATATTCTGCGGGACACGCTGGATACCACCTACATTCTGATCAGCCTGGTGATCGGCATGGCCACCGGGACTTACAAGTTCTCCAGCGCGGTCATTGGCTGCGCGATGGTGTGCGTAACCCTGCTTTACCTGTGGTACGCCCATTTCGGGATCCGCCACCGTTATGATTTGATCGTGAGCCTGCTGTGGTCCCGTTCCAGCGCCGAAAAGCCCGATCTCGAACGCGTGCTTCGGCGGCACAGCATTACCAAACTCATGCCGAGTGAACGCTCCAGTGAAGAGGGCACGCTGCTCTCCTACCGCTTGTTGTTGCGGGACGCCAACCGTTCCGACGAACTCAAAGACGAACTGGAACAGGTGCCGGGAGTTTCCCGGGTCAACGTGATGCATGCCGAAGACGAATCTGAATTGTAAATTATGGAAGAGCTCCCTCCCATTCCAACGCCGTTTCACCAACGCTGGCGCGAATTCCGCATCCAGGTGCTGCCGATCATCGTCTTTCTGATCACGCTGGTGACCATCGTTTACCTGTGGCGCAACTATGTCCATCCTTCCGAAGTCGTGGGGCAAGTGCAGACCAACTCCGTCGCCGTCATCACGATCAACCAAGGATCCGTGGCGGATGTAATCGTCAATCCCTTCGAGACCGTGGCTAAAGGCCAGCCGATCTGCCGCATTGACATCGGCAATACCGCCGTCATGGAAGCCGCGCTGGCCGCCACCGCGGCGGATTTGAAGGTGATGCAAGCCCGGATAAACCTCGATAAATTCCGCAACCAGGATTCGCTGGTGCGCATGCGGTTGGATCTGCTCACCGAGCAGGTCGCCCAGAGTTTGGCGGAAATCCGATTGAAAAACGCGGAAGCCGAACTGAAACGGGCGACCGTTTTGTACGACCAGAAACTCATCACGGAAGGCATGCCGCTCAACCAGGGCATCGGCGTGGATGCCAGCCGGTTCGAATTCGGGCTGGACGTGGCGCGCCGTGACCGCGACATCCTGCAAGCGGAAGTCACAAGCCGCTCCAACGTCGTCGTCGAATTGCAAAAGGAAATCAAACAGATGGCCGGCTCTCAGATGGTGCAGACGGGCCCTTCCGATCCGGCCATTGAAGAGGCCATCCGCACCAAACAGGAGGAAGTGCGGCTCCTCAACCAGCCCGTCGTCCTCAAAGCACCCATTGATGGCGTGGTAACGGTCATCAACAAACACGCGGGCGAAAAAGTCGTGCGCGGCGATGCCATTGTGACCATCAGCAGTGCCAAACCCTCCTACATTGTTGGTTACATTCGGCAACCTGTCGGCCAACTACCCCGGACCAATGATACGGTCACCGTCAGCACCCGCGCGCACCGGCGGCAGTCGGGCAAAGCCGTCGTCCTGAAGGTCGGCGCCCAACTCGAACTCATCAACCCGCTCCTGATTTCTCCTGACGCCAGCCGGCAGGAAATGGGGTTACCCTTCCTGGTCAGTGTGCCCGAGAAGATGCGCTTGATCCCTGGCGAATTCGTCGATCTGAAACTCGAATACGCCAAGAAATAACGCCCCGCCAAAGCGCGGAGGCCTTCAGCCGCATGTTTCGATTCCAAGCCAGCCGATCGGGCAGTTGCGAGCTTTAGCCCGGATATTTCCGAGCTTAAAACACCGACAACCGGTAGCCGCCGACGTGAGGAGGCGGAGTAAAGGAAGAGGCGTCAGGTCCACCTCCTACGTCGGCGGCTACAGCTTTTCCGGGAGCTCCCCCAAGTTCTCGTTCGGCAATCGGGCCGAATTTGAGCGTTCCCTCAGCGCGGGTTGCAGCTATGTTGCCGCCATGCGCATAACGAATTTGAATCCGGATGCGGACATCGGGGCCAGCGCGTGGTTTGTGGAAGTGGAGGACCACCGTTTGCTGCTTGATGCCGGCACCCATCCCAAACGCGAAGGCCGCGCGAGTCTGCCGATGTACCACCTCATTGCCGAGCAGGAGGTGGACGCCATCGCGATCACGCACTGCCATCACGATCATGTGGGCTCGCTGCCGGTGGCCGTGCGTCACTTTCCCCGCGCCCACGTGCTGCTCACCGAACTGAGCTATTTCCTGGTCGAACGCGTGTTGCACAATTCCGTGAACGTCATGACGCGCCAGCGGGACGAACTGGGCATCCGGGAATATCCCCTCTATTCGCACAACGAAGTGGACGAAATCGCGCCGCTCTTTCAAGGCTTCAAATACAACCGCGAAATCGACTGGGCGGCTTTTCAGAAAACACGGGCGGGCTTTGGCTCGCCCACGCTCGAATTCTACGACGCCGGCCACGCCCTCGGTTCCGCGGGCATCATGGTGCGCGGCAATCGCGAGACGCTCTTTTACACGGGCGACGTTTCGTTTCGCGATCAAACCATTCTGAAAGGGGCGCGTTTTGAAGGGGTCGAAGCCGAGATTCTGATTCTGGAAACCACCCGCGGCAGTCGGGTCATTCCGCCCGGTTTCAACCGCCCGGCGGAAATCGAGCGGCTCACCGCGGCCATTCGGGCCGTGCTCGCGCGTAAAGGCAGCGTGCTCATTCCCACCTTCGCGCTGGGTCGCACCCAGGAAATTCTGGCGTTGCTGGCGTTGTTGATGAAGGAAGGCAAGTTGAAACCCCAACCGGTTTACATCGGCGGGCTGGGCCGGGTGTTTACGGAGATCTACGATTTGGAAGCGCACCGCACCCATCGGCAGCACAGCAACCTCCAGCTTCACGAAGCCCTGAACCTCGTCGTGCTGGACAGAAAACAACTGGAACAGATGAAACTCACCGGCAGCCGTTTGTTTGTGCTCACCGCCGGCATGATGACGGAAAAAACCGGCGCGCACGAGCTGGCCCTGCGTCTCGTGGGCGATGAACGGCACGCGGTCTTTTTCGTCGGATACACCGATCCGGATACTCCGGGAGGGCGCCTCAAGGTGGCCCGACCGGGGGAATCGTTCTTTTTCAGTTCGTCGGGTGGCGAACTGGTCCCTCGCTGCGAAATGCAAAGCTTTGATCTCACCGCCCATGCAAATCGGGAGGAACTGCTGGACTTCGTCGGCCAGGTTTCGCCGCGCGTGGTGTTGCTCGGGCACGGCGAAGAGACTTCCCGCCAATGGTTCGCCGAGCAGATCCGTCAAAAGCACCCCCGGATCAAAGTCCTCCAACCTGCCCCGGGTGAAACGGTGGACGTGTAGGCTGGCAAGCTCCGCAAGAAAACCTTTCGCAATGGGCACTACCACGCATTATGCCGGCTGCACCCCACCAGCGCGTAGCCGTGGTTATTCGCAACTTCATGGCGTCATCTTAATCCGCCCGACGGACGGGCCAATTCCGTCCTCTTCGCAACGTCCCCAGTTCTGGTGACTGGTGGAGGACAATGGAACTGTTAAATTGAGCCCGTTGTTAGCGATGCAGAAATGCAGATTCTGTGTGAAAAAGGCGTAAAACTGCGGCGCCGCATCGGGTGGAATAAATTTGTTCTCAGGAAAGGGCCGGATTCAAATCCGGCCTTTCTGTTTTTCAGGATGCGTTCGCCGTATGTCCGACAGGTTTCACCGGGCCATGAGTGAATTGGGCAAAATGCTGGTGATCGTGGGCGCCATGCTCGTCGTGGTGGGACTGGTACTATGGACCGGCTTTGGTAAAGGCTGGCTGGGCCGTTTGCCCGGCGACATCCATTTCAACCGGGGCAATTTCAATTTCTATTTCCCGATTGTCACCTGCCTGCTGATCAGCATCGTGCTGACCATCATTCTTTGGTTTTTCCGCAAGTAAAGGATTGATTGGAGTTGAAACCATGGATGCCCCGGAAGGCCATGGAGAACAGCTTGGCCGTGACGATTCAATGCGACGAATCCGCAAGAACCTTGGACAACTCCATTCAACCCCAAAGGCACGAAGCGCGCAAAGATGCTGCCAACATCCTTTGCGCGCTTCGTGCCTTTGCGGTTAATCAGGTCACTCGCCCACGTCACAACGTCTGGACTCGATTCTCGTCACCCAGGTTGCAGCCCGCTGCCCTCGGTTTCTTCGTGGTTGCCCGACCGGTCAGCACGAGATTCCCCAATCGCAAAAGTTTTCCAACGCCCCCCTTCAACTCTTCAACGCGTTAACCCTTCAAGCGCGGTCCCGGCTCTGCCCCGTTGGTGGAGTTCTCAACGGTGTTTCCAAGGTGAGGTTAGGAAACCCACCAACCGGCTCGCGCGATCGGCGATGGCGTTGAGCGGCACGTGCCGGGCCAGCCAGGGTTGGCGTAACTGAATGCCGTGCGACGGGCAAAACTCATGGCAGCAGTAACATCGGATGCAGCGGTCATCATCGACGCGCTGACCCGGTTCGGCCCTCGGCTGAATGGCCGAAGGTGTGACCGGGCAACCGCGTTCGCAAATCCCGCATACCGTGCAACGCCCGTCAATGATCTCGGGGCGAACCGTCCATTGGCGCCGGACCCAATTCAACATCGGCTTGGGCAGCGGCAACAACCGGAGCACGTCCACCGGTTGTTCCACTTTCTCAAAATCAGCCACGCGCAGCGATTCCCAGTCGTCACCGTCACCTGGATTTGCTCTAATTCGGTCTGCCCAAACTGTTGCTCGCGGGCGGCGACGAGCAAGGGCACGCGCAGCGGATTCAGGCCAATCAAATGGCAGGCTAACGTGTCGGCGGCGGCAAGGTCGCAACTGGCGATCAACGCTCCCAGGAAACGCGGCCTGCCGCTGGTGGGGCCCAACCCTTCCATGGCCGTGATCGCGTCCATGATCACCAGCGCGGGACGGGCCACGCGATTCACGTCAAGAATCAAGGAGGCCAGCCATTCCGGTTGTTGGAGGCGGAAATGCCACTGGCTTTTGAGCGCGCCGGGAATGCAGCCATACTGGTTTTTGAGCGCGCCGGTCAGGGTCATTTGCGCGTGCGTTTTGAGCTTGGGCAGGGTGATGAAAACGTCCACCGCCAACAAAGCCTTCGCGAGCGTCAACCGCCGGGCGAGCACACTGTCCGGCGCCTCGAACTCGTGCGGTTCGCTAAAATCGAGCAGTTGCGCTCCGGTCGCTTCCATGACTGGCGCGAGGCCGCTGCCGCGAATGGCCTGGGGCAAACTCGCCATGGCGGGGCTGTCACCCACCCACGCCTGGCCGCCGGCCTCCTGCACCAACTGGATCGCGGCGCGCACAATGGATGGATGCGTCGTCACGGCGCGTTCGGGCGCGAAGCCACCCAAGAGATTGGGTTTCAGCAGAACCCGCTGGCCTGGTTGCACAAAACGTTTCATGCCGCCCAACGGTTCCAAACCGGACCGCATGGCCGCCAGCACCCGATCCGGATCGTAATCCGCAACCTTCCGAAGACTGACCATGGCGGGATCGTTCATGCGGTAGCCAGGGAAGCTGGTTTCATCGGCCGCAGCAGCAACGCTCCACCGGCGCCCGGAATCAAGGCGACCAATCCGGCGGTCACAAATGCCGCCGCAAATGAATGGGTGGCATCAGCAATCTGTCCCGCCAGCCACGGACCCAGCGCCTGCCCGACCCCGAATACAATAGTCATCAAACCCAACGCGGCCGGTGCCAGGCGCGCACCGAAAATGTCGCCGGACAACGCCGCCATCAAGGCGGGAATACTCCAGGCCGTCACGGCGAACAATCCCGCCGACAGATAGATCACCGCCAGATGATGGCTCAAGCCAAACACCAGGAACGACAATCCTTGGAGGCTGAACACCCAGAGCAATGCTACGCGTCGTCCCCATCGATCCGAAATTGCGCCCCAAATAAATCCGCTGATGGTGGACACCATGCCGATCTTCAGCCAGAGCAGTCCGGCCTCCGGGCCACTGAATGCCGCCTCATTGACCAGGTAGCGAATGAAAAACGTCGAGTAGATGATGTAAGAAAAGCCAAAGGCAAAATAGATGGCCGCCAGATGCCAAAGCATGGGAGACTGATAAACCAATGCCCAGTTTAGCGACGAGGCCCGTTTCTCCGCCCCGCACTGCGCGCGCTCCGCACCAGTATCGCCGACGGGCGTTAATCCTACGTCCGCCGGATGGTTGCGCAGAAATACCGCGCACAGCAGAAACACGCCGAACGTGATCCCCGCCAGCACATACCATGAGATACGCCAGCCCTCGGCGCCGTGTTGCGCCAGGATGGCCGGGACAAGCGGTCCGGTAACCATCAGACCGATGCTCGAACCACCCACGCCGGCCCCGGACGCGAGCCCGCGCCGCCGGGCGCCAAACCAGGCGGAAACCAGTCCCATGGCCGGAACGTTGCCGCCGGCGCCGCCCACGCCCGCCAGGAAACGCCCAAGCCGCGCGCCATCGAACGTGGGAACTAATCCGGTCAATGCCATGCCCAGCGTGGTGATGAGCAGCGCCATTGAAATCACAATGCGCGGCCCAAAACGCGCCGCGAGCACTCCGGCGAAAACCACAGTGACGAGGTAGCCGAACAGGTTCCAGGATTGCAGCGCACCGGTCTGAGTGTTGGTGAGTTGCAGACTCTCCTGCATGGCGGGCAGGATGCTGGTGTAGCCAAAGCGCGCCAGGCCCAACGACCCGAACACGGCCAACACGATCAACGCCAGCACCACGAAGCCATAATGCATGCGCGTCACCGGTTTGGGCAGAGGTGTTTTGGAACGTGTCGATGCCGGCGAGCTCATGATGAAGGCTATTTTGAGGCAACCTCTCGGGGAAGCAAATTCCTTTTGTGATCAAATGGCTCTGGCCGCCACGACAATGGCGGCCCCAGCGAGCTGCTGGCATCCTGCCGGCAGATCGAACGGAGGAATCACTTTCGAACCGAGGTCAGATGATCGAGCCCATTTGCCGCGTCCAATTCTACCGGCGGGACGCCGGCAGCACGTTGGCCGGAGCGCTTCGCCGCAAATTAACTTCATGCGCCCTATCAGAGGAATGGCTCGCAACGACAGAATACCCCTCACTCGCGAACTTCCAGATTCACCTCCGAACTCAGCGCCGCTCGCATTTTTGTCGTGTTTGGTAGCGGAAGTATTAAGAATGTGCCGTTGCACAGCAAACAAATGAAATCAATCTTCATTGCCATTGGATTCGGTTTGGCGGCGGCCAGCCTCGCAGCGTTGGGCCAGGAAGGCGAGGTGGCGATTCAGAATGTTGTTCTTCGGGTGAGTTACGACCGCGCCACCGGTGGCATCACGCTGCTGGCACGACAAACCGGGAAGACGTTCTTTCATGAGACGCCCCCGAGCGACACTCAACGCGCCGCCCAAGTCGTAGCCGTCTCCGACAAGACATTCGGCTCCGGCCAGGCCATCGAACTCAAGTTCCCCAACGGCAGCCGTCAGGTCGTGCAACTGTTTCCTGGACTACCGTTCGCTTTGTTCCGAACCAGCCGGCACAACGGCGGAACGGAAACGGCCGTCCTCCGGCAAGTTCGCACGCTGGCCGGCGGAATTTCTTTGGACAAACCGGCCGCGGAACTGGTCACGCTTGGCACCGGCGGACTGCTTGCGCCGGACAAGAATCCGGGCAGCTACGTCTGGCTGGCCATCGCCGAACCGCAGAGCCGCAATGGTGTGGTTTGTGGCTGGCTCGACTCAGGACCGCGGGAGCAGCGTAGTGTTCAGCAAGGTCGAAAACGATCAGGTGCGCGTGGAAACCCAGATCGACTACGGGCGTCTGCGCCTTGAACCCGGCGCGACGGAGGAGTTGGAGACGCTGGCGGTCGGTTACTTCGACGATGCCCGGCTCGGATTGGAATCGTGGGCAGACGCGGTCGCCAAAGTTTACGACATTCACCTGCGCCCGCAACCGGTGGGTTATTGCACCTGGTATTCGCAACCTTACGGTGGGGCGTCCGATGAAGTTCACCTGCCCGAATTGGCGACCTTCGCGGCGAAACAACTCGCGCCGTTTGGATTTTCGGTGGTACAAATTGACGATCATTGGCAAGCCGGCATTTCCACGAACGGCCCCAAGCGCAATTTCACCACTCACGCCGCCCAGGGACCATTCCCGAGCGGTATGAAAGCGATGGCCGACAGGATCAAGGCCAACGGATTGGTGCCGGGGATATGGTTCATGCCGTTTGCCGGGACGTATTACGATCCGTTCTTCCAGGCCCATCCGGATTGGTTTGTGAAACGTGCCAATGGCCAGCCTTACGAAACCGCCTGGGGCGGCACTTGCCTGGACATGACCGAACCCGGCGCGCGCGAATATCTCGCCGGCAACGTCCGACGCATCGCCCACGAGTGGGGCTACCAGTATTTCAAAATGGACGGTCTGTGGACTGGCACGGCCACCAAACAGATTTACGTCAACACCGGCTACCGCGACGAAGGCATTGGCGACGCGGTGTTTCACAATCCGAAGAAGACCAATCTCGAAGCGTACCGCTCCGGTCTGAAATTGGTGCGGCAGACGGCCGGCGCGAAGGTCTTCTTCCTCGGCTGTTGCGCGCCGCAAAACATGCGTTCCTACGGCGGCGCCTTTGGTCTGGTGGATGCCATGCGGATTGGCCCCGATAATGGCTCGGGTTGGGGCGGCTTGCTGCGCGGACCAACGTTCGGCTCGCGCCACTACTTCCTGCACGGTCGGGTGTGGTACAACGATCCGGATCCCGTGTATGTGCGCGCCAGCATGCCCTTGGCGCACGCCCAGGTGATTTGTTCGTGGGTGACGCTCAGTGGGCAGTTGAATCTCAGCAGCGAGTGGCTGCCCGGCTTGCCGCCGGAACGGCTCGATATTTTGAAACGCGCCATGCCGTCGCACGGTCTGTTGCCACGGCCGGCTGACTTGTTCGAGGAACCCATACCCCGCGTCTGGTTGTTGACCGATGATCGTCGCTCCCCGCGCCGGGACGTGATTGGTTTGTTCAATTGGAGCGAGGCCCCGCTCGAGTTCGATGACTCGTTGGCGCGGATTGGGCTGGCTGGTGACCGGGAATATGTCGCCTTCGATTACTGGCAGAACCGTTTTGTGCCGCCGTTTGCGGGCCGACTGAAATCCACGTTGCCCGGTCAATCCTGTCAGGTGCTCGCCGTGCGCCCGAGATTGAATCGCCCGCTGGTGATCAGCACCTCGCGGCACATTACCCAAGGCATCGTGGATCTGGTGGAAGAGAATTGGGACGAGGCCGGCGACGTGCTGAGTGGCCGGAGCAAAGTGGTCGGCGGTGATTCGTATGAACTTCGCACCGTGGCACTGGCCAAGGATAAAGGCTGGTTGGTCAAGGCTGTCGAGGTGTCCGACGATGACAAGTCCGCCGGCGTCAAAATTCGATTCAAGGAAAGGAATGGGTTGGTGCGCGCCACCATTGAATCGCCCGTCAGCCGTGACGTGTCGTGGTCTTTGCATTTCGGAACGACGGATCGGGCCGCCGCCAAAACCGCAGCCGTCACCGGGCTTCAAGCCGAAGCTTTGGAACCTACCGCAGTGACTTTGCAATGGGACGGGGAGGATGGAGTGGTTTACGAAGTTCGCCGCAATCAGTCGGAGGCCGTTGCGACCACGGCGGCCAACTTGCGCCAGGACGGACTTCAGCCGGGAACCACATACCATTTCGCAGTGACGGCCGTGGGCTGGTCCGGCCAGCGATCGGTACCGCGGGAACTCACCGTGGCTACACCTCCCATTCCGAAACTGCCGCCGCCACCGCCCCAACCCCAAGTCCGCCTGACCTCGCTTCGGCCGCTCAAGGCCACGACGGGATGGGGCCGGGTTGGCACCGGCAAATCAGTGGCCGGCGGCCCGCTGCGGATTGGTGAACAAACATACCCGGACGGCATCGGCGTACACGCCGTTTCGGAACTGGTCTATGACTGCCAACCGGAATACCAGCGGTTCGTGGCCGTAGCGGGCTTGGACGAAGAGATTCGCAGTAACGATCGCAGCAGCGTGGTCTTTAAGGTGGTTGCCGAGACGCCGTCTGGAGCCAAAACCCTCGCGGCATCGCCCATCCTGAAATTCGGCCAGATCGAATTCTGGCACTTCGATGTACCGCTGCCCGCCGACTGCCGCCGGTTGCACTTGTGGGTGGACGATGCCGGCGATGGCATCAATTCCGATCATGCGGACTGGGCGGCGGCTGGCTTCATTGTTGGTGACAAGTAAACTCGGATTGAAGACACCTATGGCACAAACAACAAAATCCATTCAATGAAAGTCCAACGTTACGGCATGGTGATCGGGCTGCGGCCTGAAACGATCAAGCATTACAAGAAACTGCACGCGGCGGTCTGGCCCGGCGTGTTGAAGATGATCCGGCGGTGCAAGATTCGGAATTACTCGATCTATCTGCACCAACTGCGGAAGAACCAATACTACCTGTTCAGTTACTTCGAGTATCTGGGGCGGGACTTCAAGGCGGATATGGCCGTGATGGCCGCCGACCCCACCACGCAGGAATGGTGGAAGCATTGCGAGCCCTGTCAGAAGCCGCTCTCGAACCGGAAAAAGGGCGAGTGGTGGGCGACCATGGAGGAAGTGTTCCACGCGGATTGAATTGAGGAGCGGCTCAGGGTATTCGGCGTTCAACATCTGCGGTAGCTGCTCAGAGTGGCCTGTGCCAATCGAATTTCGCGCCAGCGCCTGGAGTGCGCGGAGCTTGCTCCCGCTTTTGTTTGATGCCGACGCGCGAAGGCCGATGCAGCGCGATTGGAGATTTGACCTCGCCTTCCCATACGAAAGCGCCGGCAAGCCGGGCGCACTCCAAACGCTGGCGCGACGTTCCGACTGACCGTGCTGATCCTCCGGCCAGCGCCTGGAGTGAGCGGAGCTTGCTCCCGCTTTCGGTATTCGGATTTCCCTTGGGGTTTGGGGTTCGGGCTTCGGCCGTTGGCGCCGGACGGGTGGCCGTTTAGCGCCGTCAAATTAAGCCTTTACAGCATTCTCCCCCCTCCGCACATTTATTCGTGTGTCGATGACATCCGTTGAAAGGTTGAAACCAAGTGGAGAACCGGCGTCCACGGAATCAACCCCCCCAGCCACAACCGATCTGGAAACCGCGCTTCAGCGGTCGCGCGACTATTTGCTCGGCGCGCAGAAATCCGAGGGCTATTGGGTTGGCGAATTGATGGTGGATTCCACGCTTGGTTTCCGACATGGTGGCCTACCACCATTGGAACGGCAAGGTGGATCCGGAATGGCAGCGCAAGGCGGTCAATCACATCTTCTCGCTGCAACTGCCGGATGGCGGCTGGAACATTTATTACGGCGGCCCCGCGGAGGTAAACGCCACCATCAAGGCCTATCTGGCGCTGAAACTGGCCGGCGTTCCCGTCACCGATCCGCGCATGCTCAAGCGCGCGCGAAGTGGCCTTGAGCTTGGGCGGCGTGCCGCGCATGAACACCTTTTCCAAGCTCTATCTCGCGTTGCTGGGGCTGTTCCCGTGGGAATACGTGCCCACCATCCCGTGCGAAGTGCTGCTCATCGGCAAATGGTTTCACGTGAACTTCTGGGAAATGAGCAACTGGTCGCGCGCCATGCTCGTGCCGCTGGCCATCATCAATCATTTCAAGCCCACGCGGCCGCCGAGCAACAACGTCACACTCGATGAGCTTGTATCCCGAAGGCATTCACGAACGCGACCTGGCGCTGCCCCCGATCCGGAGACGTTTCACCTGGCGCAACTTTTTCCTCTGGCTCGGACCGCCTGCACAAGTTTGCCGAAGTGGTTCGCCCAGCACGGGCATCCATCCGTTCCGCCGCCGCGCGCTGAAAAAGGCCGAGCAATGGATGCTCGAACGCTTCGAAGGCTCCGACGGCCTGGCGGCGATTTTTCCGGCGATGCTGAATTCGCTCATTGCCCTCAAGGCCTTGGGCTACCCGGACGACCACCCGCAGGTGCGCGCGAGCGGAACGCGAGTTGAAGAAGCTGCGAGCACGAAACCGCCGACAGCGTTCGCATCGAGCCCTGCTTCTCGCCGGTGTGGGACACGGCCATCGTCTGCGATCTGCCTGCGCGAATCCGGCGTGCCCGCCGATCATCCGCAACTGCAGAGAGCCGGCCGAATGGTTGATGAACAAGGAAATCCGTTTCGCGGGCGACTGGCAGTCACAAGAACCCGGCCAAGGTCGAGCCCAGCGGCTGGGTGTTTGAATTCGAAAACAAGTGGAATCCGGACGTGGACGACACGGCCATGGTGTTGCTGGCCTTGCGCCAGGTGCCCACCGACAATCCGCAGCAGCGCGACGAATGCTTTCAGCGCGGGCTGAACTGGATGATGACGTTCCAGTGCAAGGACGGCGGCTGGGCGGCGTTCGACAAGGATTGCACCAAGAACATTCTCGAGAAGGTGCCCTTCGCCGACCACAACGCCATGCTCGATCCCGAATGCGCCGACATCACCGCGCGCATTCTGGAACTGCTCGGCTACGAAGGCTGTACGCCGTGGACCATCCGCAGGTGCAGAAGGCGCTGCGATTACATCCGCGACGCAGCAGGAGGACGGACGGTTCCTGGTACGGGCGCTGGGGCGTGAATTACATCTACGGCACCTGGCAGGTGCTGCGCGGATTGCGTGCGCTGAAGATCAACATGAACCAGCCGTGGCTGCTCAAGGCGCGCGCACTGGCTCGAAAGCGTGCAGCACCGAGGACGGCGGCTGGGGCGAACGCTGCAACACCTACGACGATCCGGTTTTCAAAGGCCAGGGTCCCAGCACCGCCTCGCAGACCGCCTGGGCGGTCATGGGCTTGTGCGCCTTTGACGATCCCGCATCGCCCGAGTCTCCAACGCGGCATTGAATATCTGATTCGCACCCAGAACCCGGACGGCTCCTGGACGCGAAGACGAAATCACCGGCACCGGTTTTCCGAAGGTCTTCTACCTCAAGTACGACATGTATCGCAACGCCTGGCCGTTGCTGGCGCTGGCGACCTACCGGAAGCTCCGGCAAAAACACGGTGCAAAGCACGCCGAACCGGTGAACGGCCAGTCGCACCATTTGCCGAAAACGCTCGCCAAAGCGAACCGGTAGCCAGCCGGCCTCCCCGCGTTACGATCCCTTTCGACGGAGCACAGCTTCAGCCGAGCATCAACGTGCTGCCGGCATCTTGCCGGCAGAGCGAACGGAAGAAGACGCTGCGAATTGCCAAGCAACCCCGAGCGCACCAGGCACTTCGGGCGCCGGCAACGGTTCGAACGTTTCTGGCGTGTTCGTTTCTGCCGGCGGGACGCCGACAGCACGTTGCGTCAGCGTGCTGCCGGCATCTTGCCGGCAGAGCGAACGGAAGAAGACGCTGCGAGTTGCCAAGCAGCCTCGAGCGCACCAGGCACTTCGGGCGTGGGCCAAGGTTCAAACGTTTCTGGCGTGTTCGTTTCTGCCGGCGGGACGCCGACAGCACGTTGCGTCAGCGTGCTGCCGGCATCTTGCCGGCAGAGCGAACGGAAGAAGACGCTTCGAACCACCAAGCAGCTTCGAGCGCACCAGGCACTTCGGGCGTGGGCCAAGGTACGAATGTTTCTGGCGCGGTCGTTTCTGCCGGCGGGACGCCGGCAGCACGCTGACTGAGCGCCGTCGCCATTTCCACGCACCTTTTCGCGGGCTTGCTCTTCGGAGTGAATGCCCGCATGTTTCACTATGCGCTCGCAGCAGTGAGCCAAACCAGGTCCCTGCCAGGCGAGCCGGCATTCTTCCAATGAACGCAAATCGATTGGCTTTGGCGGCCGTTTTGGTGGCCGGGATCTTGAGCGGCATTTTGGCAGATCGAATGATACTGCCCCACGGCAATGGCCGGGCCGCCGGCGATAATTCTGCCAGCGCTTCGTCCGCGCCTCCCGCTATCGCGCAACGGTCGATCCGCACAACGATTGCGCCGGCCACCGCCAGCGTTGCCCCCACCGATCCGGAGGCGGTCATTCGCGCCGCGCTCCGGGAACCGGATTATCAGGCCCGGTATCAAGCCCTGATGCGCCTGGCCGACCAATTGGACTTCCGGTCCATCCCACAGGTGCTGGCGTTGGAGCGTCTGATTCCCAATGGCAGTTTGCGTTACAGTTTCCGTGGCCAATTGCTGACCCGGTGGGCCACGATGGATCCGACCGCCGCGCTCAAGCAGGTTGAGGCGTTGCCCGCCGGGGCGGATCGCAATCAGCAAATTCAAGCGGTCCTCAAGGGGTGGGCGCAAGTAGATCTTGCCGGGGCGAATGCCTGGGTTCAACGACTGCCGGTCGGGAAGCTCCGCATGGATGCGTTGAACATAGTCGTTACCCAAATGGCGGAAAGCAACCCGCAGGTCGCGCTGGATTTCGTGCAAAAGACCAGCAACTCCGTCGAACAACTGTCGCTTTACCGCAACTTGTTTCGTGCCTGGGCTGCCACTGATCCAGCGACGGCCGCCGCCCGCGCGTTGCTGCTTCCCGCGGGAATCCGGCGTAACGAGGTACTGGAAACCGTCGCCGGGCAGTGGGCGGAAACCGATCCTGAAGCGGCGTGGGGCTGGATCAAGACGCTTCCCGAGGGCCAGGTCAAGCAACACGCCATCTCCCGTGTCGGCAGCATGCTCGGGCAATCCAATCCCCAGGCCGCCATTGCGCTGGCCACGGCCTTGCCCAAAGGTTCGACCCAACGCCAGTTGTTGACCTCCATTGTCGGCACCTGGGCGAATCAGGATCTGAACGCCGCGCTGGCCTGGATTCAGCAGTTTCCCGATCGGGCGACGCGGGAGCAGATTTTGCAACGCGTCAGCTACCAATGGGCGCAGGACGATCCGCAGGCCGTCGTCCAGTATGCGATGAAGCAGCCGGCGGGCAAAGCCCGCGACGTCCTCCTGGCGACGGCGGCCGGCCAATGGGCAAGCCAGGATGTCAACGCCGCGCTGGCCTGGGTCCAAACGCTTCCGGCCAACAAGGGCCGCTTGGATGCCCTGCGCAATATTGTTTCCACCTGGGCCCGCTCCGATCCGCAGGCCGCCATGGGTTACGTCCAAGCGTTGCCGCCGGGCCAGGCGAAAGTGACCGCCACACAAAACATTCTGTCGTCCCTGGCCTATTCCGATCCGCAGACCGTCGCCACCATGCTGCAAACGATTCCGCCCTCCGAAGCGAAGACCTACGTTTACAACACCGTCGCCGGCCAATTGGCCGCCAGCGACGTAACGGCCGCGCTGGAATGGTACCAAACCCTGCCCGCCGGCCCGGCGCAGCGCGAGGCCGCCCGGGGGATTGTCCGGCAATATGCGAATCAAGATCCGGCAGCGGCAGCGGACTTTGCTTTATCCATGCCCGCCGGGCAATCGCGCGATGAGTTGATCGGTTCCGTGGCTTCGCAATGGGCGAACAACGATTTCAGTAGCGCCGTGGACTGGATCAAAGAATTGCCGGACGGCCGCGGCAAACAAAACGCGTTAAACAGCATCAGCCATCAATGGGCCCAGAACGATCCCCGAAGTGCGGCCGCGTTTGCCGCCGATCTTCCTGCAGGCAACACCCGCAACAATTTTCTCAACACCGTGGCCAACCAGTGGGCGGCCAATGATCCTGCCGCCGCGGTGCGTTGGGCTAATTCATTAACGGACGAAACCATGCGCGATCAGGTCTATGCCAGCCTGAGTGCCGGTTGGGCGGAAGTGGCGCCGGACAAGGCGGCGGAATTCGTGTCAGCGCTGCCCCCGGGGGAGGTCCAGAAATCCGCCGTCCAACGGGTGGTCACTCAGTGGGCATCCGCTGACCCTCAGGCGGCCGCCCAATGGGCCTCATCCTTTCCGCAAGGCGAGACACAGGATAAGGCCTTGCGAACCGTTGCCGAGCGGTGGGGTAGTTACGATCCGAGTTCCGCGGCCGACTGGCTCGACAAACTTCCCGCGGGCACGGGTCGAGAATCGGCCGTGGTGGCGTTTGCCGATTCCATTGCCTACAACTATCCAGAAACTGCCATAAGCTGGCTGCAAAGCGTGAGTGACGAAAAGACCCGCAACCGCCAACTTGAATCGGCGGCCCGGCGCTGGCTGGACAGCGATCCTGCCGCCGCCCGGCAATGGGTGCAACAGTCATCCTTGCCGGACACCGTGCGCCAACGGCTGCTGGATCGCTCGCCGTAAGGTCCCGGGCGAACAGTTCCGGGAACCGGCAGAAGTTGTTCGGATCGCCTGTGTAAGGCGTGGCAGTGAGCAGCAGGTTCAGCCAACCGGTTTGGTTATGGTTGACTCTGGAACCTGGTGC
>CAWBHS010000048.1:0-45642 GCA_963788655.1 uncultured Verrucomicrobiae bacterium
TGCAGCGAACCGCCGCCCCGCTGGGCAGTCGGACGGTTCAGATAATTTGTCAGCGACTCTTGCAGCCGACCGGGCGTTTCCGGCGGCGGTCGCTGAGCTCATCTCTGAGGTGAGCGATCAACCAATTTTTCATTTTTTCTTCGCGGCTTTCGCGCCCTTTTGCTGGCGGCGGGTGTAGGGGTTTTTGCCTAACTCAATCTGATCGAACAACGCCACGATCGGGCTGCCGTGGCGACGCAGCGCTGCCTCATAACGCGCCTCGTCATAGACCTCGTGGCGCTGCCAGCAGCACCAGAGGATTCGCTGCCATTTGTAGGCCAGCGCCCGGACCGCGACGTGATGGCTGGCCCCCGCCTCGCGCGGTTGCAAGTAGTAGGCCGCGGCCCAGCGGCTGAACAGGATCGAGCTGCCGGCATACTCGTGAAAGCTCTGCCGGCAAAACTTCGGACAGAGATAGCGCCGATGGACGTGGCGCTTGTTGCCACTCTCTTTGGTGACCGGGGCGATGCCACTGTAGCACTGGAGACTGACGACCGTGGGAAAACGCTCGCGCTGGCTGCCCATCGTGGCCAACAACCGGGGCGCCAACACCGAGCCGGCTCCGGGCAGGTTCTTGAAGATGACGTAATCGGGGTGCGCCACAAAGCGCTTCTTGATCTGCTGATCGTAGGTGTCAATGGCCGCGACGACCAGTTGGAGTTGGCGACAAATCAATTGCACGCGCAAGGCGTAGGTTTCCACCAGGGCCGATTCCTCGGTGAGAGCAATCGCCTGCCTAATACATTGGAGCCGCTGGTTCAGCCGGGAAGCGCTGTGGGAATTGTGCTGGCGATAGAATTGTTTGAGGGTGGCTGGCTTGACCTTTTTGATCGCCGCCAGCGTGGGCCATTTCAACAACAAATCGGTGGCCAGCGGCCGCCACAGTTCCTCGCCGCACAGCGTCAACGCCTGCGGAAAATAAGCCTTTAAGAGGGCTTGCAAGCGGTTGGTCAACTCGGTGCGTTCGTCCACCACCGCGCGGCGGTGGGTGACGGTTTGTTGGAGGTGGCGGGTGGCGCTGTCCTCGGGCCGCCACACGGTCAGTTTGTCGTGGTGGGTCAGCAGCAGTTCGGCTAAATAATAGGCGTCCTGGGTGTCGTCCTTGGCGCGGCTGGTGACGAAGGCTTCGCGGAATTTTTTGAGCGTCATCGGGTTGATGGCGTAGAGGGTGATCCAGGCATAGCCTTCCAGGAAGGCGAGGAGGTTGGCGGCGGGTTGTTCCAGGCAGATCGCCACCCGGGCCTGGGGATGTTGCTGGCGCAGTTGGGCCAGCCAGTCGTGGAGGGCTTCGGGAGTGGTGCCGATGGTTTGGTTGGCACGCTGGTGGGTGCGAGTCAATCGTGTGGAGATCGGCGTTGGCATCGGAGCGGTCCAGGCCGATGACCAGGTCATAGGGATAATCTTGTTTCATCGTCGAGTCATTCGTGGTTTATGGTTAATGTGGTTTTCCCGCAGGCTTGACCCGGCGACGGCAATATAGAAGAGTTCTGACTGCAAGCGCGAACGCCCTCTGAGTAGTCGTTAGAGGGTGCAAGCCCGCCCGGCGGGCCGGTCGATAAAGCTCAAAGTCGTCCAGGCGACTGGTCGTTCGCAGACCTGGCCCGCCGAGGCGGGAAAACCGGGATAGCATACGGCAGAACATCAACGGATGCGAATAAGAAAGTATCATCATAATCATGTCGGGCGGCGCAGTGATTCACCGGCGGCTGCGGCGGAGCAACGCGGAGCGCGCCTGGCCACCGGTGAATAACTGCGGATAACCTATATCGGCGTTCGCCAGAAATGTATGCCAAATGGTAAGGGATCCATCGATTGCCGATATTGCGTTTACGCATGGCCGGCGGACGACAAGTGGCCGATACTTTTCGGGTCACGGCTGAAGTGTCTCTACCATCAGCAGCGCCTACCGCAGCCCACTGAGCCAGGAGCACATCGATTCTGCATCAACATCCAAGCCAATGAAACTTGGTATCAGAAGAAGGAGGGATGCACATCTATTGGCCGTTCTTGCGGCAGGCCGCGCGATTTGGGGCCGAACTCGAGGCCGGAATGCTTTACGAATATACGACGCAAGACTCCGAGGGCTTGAATACACTCTCTCAGCTCCGTGAGCCCGATTACGAGAATCGCACCTGGAAACCAGTAAAGGGCAAACCAGACGCTTGAGGTAATCTGGCTCCGCGGACTTCGCCAGATACCTCAGCTTTACGTTCGGCAACTATTGAGATATTCGATGTCACCGAAAGTATTCTCAATTATGACAGTTTGGATCGCATGGTAAAATCCCGCCATGAAAGTTATCTATCACGTCGGCACGGAGCTTACTCTTAAGACGAGAGTGAGTTCAGGATCACTCATCTTCCAAGATGAGGCGGCCAGCATCTCTGGCAGTTCGCCGTTGACTATTCCATTTTCGGAGATTATCAACGTCGAGATGTTCCGGCTTCACGGATTAGGACACATGATTAAGCTGGTCTGCAAGGAGCGCACGATTTTCCTCACTGTTGTTCGCATCAATCTTTTCGGGTATTTTCTCATCATTAGCTTTTTCAGGGCCGGAGAGCTTTATGAGACATTCAAACAACGAGTTCGGAAGATTGTGGCCGAACAGTGAAAATGCTTCGGGGGTATCTGGCTTCTAAAAAACAAGCTGGCCCAATTGTCCTCGGCACAAAAGGGCCAGCGTGATCGTCATCCGCGCTGCGGTTCACCGTTTACCGGAGTACCAAAGACACCTCCCCTCGGTATGTTTTTACCAAGCTGAAAAATCCAATGCGTTCGTGGAATAATGGCGTCGCCACGGTGGCTAAGAAAGGGAACCTCGGTATGACCGGAAGAACCCGCCGCGGCAGCCCAAGCGGGTTCTTCCGGCGGCAACAAACACGAACCTGAACCGACAGTTTGAGCGTAAGTCTTCACAATGTACTGTCCGAGCAACGTCTGTTAACCGGGTGCTTAAACGCAGGAGGTGTGCCATCTCAAAAATGCAAAACGCCGAATTGCCGGTGATTGCCGCTTAACCGTGACTATTCAGTAGGACAGGCGTCCCGCCTGTCCCGAACAAGTGCAAACCAACAATTTGTATCACGGCGCCGCGAGTCTTTCTATGTCACCAAACGGTGAGGATGCCTTGGGCTATTCGAGACAGGCGAGACGCCTTTCCTACCACGCCGAACTGCCTCATCGCAGCACCAGCCACTGAATTGATACGGCTTAACCGTATCGATGCAGAAAAGAACCACGAAAGCGAATCGACACGAACAGCCGGAACAACAGCGCTGTTGGTGGATTACGGCGAGAGTTACCATTGGGTGACCTTTCGTTTTCATTCGCCATACGATCAAAGCTTCGGTCTGCATTCGTGTTGATTCGCGTCCATTCGTGGTTGAATTGAATAGACACGGCTTAGGAGCAGTGATCGCTTTGCCATTTTGCCTTGGCGCTCCGCATGGGTGTTCGTTTATTGTCCCGCCAGCAAAACCATGAAAAGCATTACTCTGGGCAAAAGCTCCTTGAAAACCAGCCGGCTGGCCTACGGTTGCTGGCGAATTGCCGGCACGTGGGATCCCGCGGGAGTCACCAAAGAATCAATGGCCGCAGGCCGTCGCGCCGTGATCGCCGCGTATGAGGCGGGTTACACGCTGTTCGACCACGCGGATATTTATTGCGGGGGCATCGCAGAAACGGTTTTTGGCCAAGTGCTCAAGGAAGTCTCGGGAATGCGAAAACGGGTGGTCATCGCGTCGAAGTGCGGTATCCGCTTTGCGGGGGAACCCGAGAAACAATCCCCGTTTCGCTACGATTTCTCCGCCGACCACATCCTCCGGTCTTGCGACCAAAGCCTCAAACGGCTTGGCATCGAGCGGATCGACCTGTACCAGTTGCACCGCCCCGACTACTTGATGGAACCGGAGGAAGTGGCCAAGGCTTTCGCGAAATTGAAAAAGGCGGGCAAAGTCCGCGAATTCGGCGTGAGTAACTTTCGTCCGTCGCAAGTGACCTTGTTGCAGGCCGCTTGTTCCATGCGCCTGCAAGTGAACCAGGTGGAACTCAGCCTCGCCCGGCTGGTGTGCTTCGAGGACGGCACGTTGGACCAATGTCTCGAGCAGGAAATCACCCCGCTGGCCTGGAGTCCTTTGGCGGCGGGTAAATTGGGCCAGGGTGCCAAACGGCTGCTGCCATCGCAAAAGGCCTATCAGGTCAATCGCATCATCCGCGAGTTGGACGCCCAAGCCAAAGCGTACGGAACCACGCGCTCGACGTTGGCGCTGGCTTGGTTGCTCAAACATCCCAGCGGCATCGTTCCGATCGTGGGTTCGACCAAGCCGGAGAACATTCGGCAGGCTGCCGAGGCGGTAAACCTCGAGATGTCCCGCGAAGACTGGTATCGCTTACTGGAAGCCGCCCGCGGAGAACGCTTGCCCTGAGGCGCAACGATTCAGTAGGACAGGCGTCCCGCCGGTCCCGGACGAGTGCAAACCAACAACTTGTATCACGGCGCCGTGAGTCTTTCTATGTCACCAAACGGCGAGGTTGTCTTGGGCTTTTCGAGACAGGCGAGACGCCTGTCCTACCACGCCGAACTGCCTCATCGCAGCACCAGCCATTGAATTGATACGGCTGAGGCGCGTTCTGCTCGCGCTCAATCCTGCGGCTGTTCCGGTTCTTGCTCGTTGGTGGCGATCATTTTGGGTCGCGACGACGGCCGCACTGGTTGACCCGTGGTTTTCGACTGCACCAACAAGGCTTGAACGCACCCGCCCGACAACTGCGATCAACTTGCGCATTGGCAAGCGGCGACGGGCAGGTTACAACGCTGCCGCGTTTTAGCGCGCAATATGCACCGGCTCGAATTGTAAATCGGTTACGACTGAATGAATCTGCCCAACAAGCTGACCGTCTCCCGCTTTGTCCTGACCATCGCCTTCCTGGTCGCCATTTTCAGCCAATTTCCCTTTCACCAAACGGTCGCGTTATTCCTGTTCGTCGTCGCCAGCATTACCGACATGTTGGATGGCATCATTGCGCGCCGGCACAAACTCATCACCAGCTTCGGCATCCTCATGGATCCGCTGGCGGACAAAATCCTGACCTGCTCGGCGTTCATTGCCTTCGTCGGCCACGGTTACATGCCGGCTTGGATGGTGACCATTATTGTCGCCCGTGAGCTGGCGATTACGGGTTTGCGGTTGCTGGCGGCCAACAAACAGGTCGTGCTGGCGGCCGAAGGTTACGGCAAACACAAAACCATCACTCAGATCGTGGCGATCATTTCCGTCCTGTTGCTGACCAGCTACCCGCAGTGGGGTGAAGTGGGCCGGTTGATATTCGGTTTCACCGTGTTCGGGAAACCGTGGCTCAAATGGTTTACCGAAGTGGTCCTTTGGCTGGCGGTGGTGCTCACTTTCATTTCTGGCTGGTTGTACCTCTGGAAGAACCGCCACATCTACCTCGATGATATTTGAGCCATGCGTTCGCTGATGCTCTACGTTGCGCAGGGCTTTGGCACCGGGCGAATCCCGTTTGCGCCGGGCACGTTCGGATCGCTGGTGGGGTTGGTCTGGCTGGGACTGCTCGTGGCGATGGGCAATTTCTGGATTTTCCTCGCGGGTATCGCGGCCGGCTTGGCCGTCTCGGTTTGGCTTTGTGGAGCGGCGGAGAAAACTCTCGGCCAATCCGATCCCGGTTCCGTCGTGCTCGATGAAATCGTGGCGCTGCCGATTTGCTTTCTGCCGTGGGTCGCGTCGTCTGGTTCAATCAGCACGCGCTGCCGGCGCCGGACAGTTTCTTTAGCCGCGCCAACATTGTTTTTACGGTGATTCTGTTTGTGCTGTTCCGCGTGTTCGACATTGCCAAGCCGTGGCCAGTGCGCCAGAGCCAACGATTGCCGGGCGGTTGGGGGGTGACGGTGGACGACGTGCTGGCCGCCATCTACGTGGCGCTGATTTCGCTCCTCTTTGTCCTTTGAACAGCCCTTGAACCAAAATGGGATACTCCAAACCACGGATTTCGCGGATGACACGGATTAAAAACTGATTATCCCGAGGATTTGTAAACCAGCCTATCGGCTCAATGATACTTTGATTTCACCAATTCCGGTTTTAGGTCGAGGTGCAATTTTTCCTGTCATTCGGCGCCGGTTCTTGTCACAAAGTAACCAATGGCAACGAAAGACCATTTGCTGAAACTCGTCAACGTCGCCAAGCGCTTCGACTCCGCACCCAGCGCCGGGCAACTGCAAGTGTTGCAGGACATCACCTTGGAAATCGCGTCGGGCGAGTCCATCGCCATCGTCGGCCCCTCCGGCTCCGGTAAGACCACCCTGCTCAACATTATTGGCACCTTGGACCGGCCCTCATCCGGTCAGGTCACCTTCGATGGGCAGGATCTCACTCAACTGAACGAGGAACAACTGGCCGCCCTCCGCAATCGCCAGATGGGTTTCATTTTCCAACTCCACCACCTGTTGCCCCAATGCACGGTGCTGGAAAACGTCCTCGTGCCCACGCTGGCCGGCCCGGACCGCGCCCTGCGCGAGGGAGCCGAGGACCGGGCGAGGAAACTGTTGCAGCGCGTGGGATTGGCCGAACGGGTCAGCCATCGGCCGGCCCAATTGTCCGGTGGCGAACGTCAACGGGTGGCGGTAGTGCGGGCGTTGATCAACCAGCCCAAGCTCCTGCTCGCCGACGAACCCACCGGCGCGCTGGATCGGGATTCCGCCCACGCGCTGGGCCAACTCCTGACGGAACTCAACCGCGAGCAAGGCATAACGCTGATGGTCGTCACGCACGCGCTCGACCTGGCCCGACAAATGGGACGGGTGTTCGAACTCAACCAGGGCAAACTGGAATCACGATGAATTTCCGCACGCTCATTCTGCGCAGCCTGCGTTTCCATTGGCGCGCGCATCTCGGGGTGGTGCTCGGGGCCGTCGTGGGCAGCGCGGCCCTCATTGGCGCGTTGGTGGTGGGGGACTCCGTTCGGGAAAGCCTGCGCGAACTGGCCTTGCAACGACTCGGGCCTTACGACCTGGCGCTGGCGCCGCTCGACCGCTTCTTCACTGAAGAACTTGCCGACGCGGTGCATCCTCCCAACGGTTGGGTTGCCAACGCGCTGCGTTTGTCCGGCACCGCCGCGCTCCCCGATGGTTCGGCGCGGGCGAATCAAATCAACGTCATCGGCGTGCGCAGCAATTTCTGGCCTACCAGCCCCACGATGCCACCGACCAACATCCCACCCGACGGGGTGTTGCTCAATCCGGTGCTGGCCGCGCAACTCAACGCGCGCGTCGGCGACACGGTAATCCTGCGCATCAACAAACCCAGCGCGCTTTCCCGCGACGTGCCCATCACGCCGCAGAGCGATGCGAGTCTGGCGCTTCGCCGCAAAGTAATGGGTGTCGCTTCGGCGAATCACTTGGGCAATTTCAGTCTCCAAGCCAACCAGGTTCCGCCCTTCAATGCCTTCGTCAATCTCAAGGCGCTGGCCAAAGAAGCCGGATTGGCGGATCGGGCCAACTTGCTGCTCATCCGCGAAGGCGCCGCGGCGCAAACCGGCCACACATCCGCGGCCAACGCATCGGACGCGACCGGCGTGAAGGAAGCGGACCAGTCGCTGGCCTCGGCGTTAACACTCGCCGATCTTGAAGTGCAACTGCTGTATCTGACCAACCCCGGCGCGCTGGAATTGCAGTCCTCGCGTATTTTTATCGACCCACCGGTGGCGCGCGCGGCCGAATCCGCCTCCACGAACGCCACCGGTGTTTTGACGTATCTCGTCAATCTGTTTCGCGCCGGCACGAATACCACTCCCTATTCGATGGTGACCGCAGTGGGAGCACCGTGGACGCCCCCGGACATGAAGGTGAATGAAATTCTCGTCAACCAATGGCTGGCGGATGATCTACACGTCAAACCGGGCGACACGATTGCGCTCAGTTATTTCCTGCCGGAATCGGCGGCGCGGCTCGTCGAAGCCACCAACCAATTCATCGTCCGCAGCATTGTACCGATGGCCATGCCCTGGGCGGATCGCACGCTGATGCCGGAGTTTCCCGGCCTGGCCAAAGCGGAGAGCACGCATGATTGGGATGCCGGCTTTCCGCTGGTGTACAGAATCCGTGATAAAGACGAAGCCTATTGGAAACAGCGTCGCGGCACGCCCAAAACCTTCATCACGCTGGCCGCCGGCCAAAAGCTGTGGAGCAATCGGTTTGGCGATCTCACGGCCATTCGGTATTCCATACCCGCCAATGCCGCCGGCGGTCCGAATGCCTCCGTGAACGCGGCGAAGGTGGACGCTTTCCGGCAGACCGTCGCCGCCAATATCCTGGCGAACTTGAAACCCGAAGCCGTGGGACTGCGTTTTGTGGCCGTACGCGAGCAGGCCCTGAACGCCGCCAGTCAATCGCAGGATTTCGGCGGTCTGTTTATCGGTTTCAGTTTCTTTCTGATCATTGCCGCGCTCATTTTGATGGCGTTGCTTTTCCAATTCGGATTGGAACAGCGCATCACCGAAATCGGCACGCTGCTGGCGCTGGGCTTTCGTCCCCGGCAAGTGCGACGCTTGTTCCTCGGCGAGGGCGTCGCGCTGGCGGCCGTGGGCGGTTTGCTGGGCATGGGTGTGGGATTGGCTTACGCCTGGCTCATGTTGCGTGGCCTCACCACCATCTGGCGGGATGCCGTGCGCACGTCAGCCCTAAGTTTTCATGTCACTCCGGCGACACTGTTCATCGGAGCGATTTCCTCGGTCGTGGTCAGCGCGTTCACCATCTGGCTCGCGTTACGCAAACAGGCCAAACAACCGGCCCGCCAGTTATTGGCGGGAGAAATTGCCGAACCCAAATTCAAATCTAAACGCCGGCGCCTGGCGTTATGGGGAGCCATCGCCAGTTTGGCTATCGCGCTGGGGCTGTTGGGCTGGACGCTGTCCCAAGGCGAAACCGGTAATGCGGAGGTGTTCTTCGAGGCCGGTTCGCTGCTATTGCTTGCCGGAATATTGTTCCTGGTTGTCTGGTTGCGGCGCCTGGCGGGCGCGGGGGTTGCTGATGGTGGCAACGGTTCCCCAAGCACGTCGGCGGTTGCGCACGCCAGGGCATCGAGCTTCACGCTTTCGGTGCTGACCATGCGCGCGTTGGCGCGCCGGCGCAGCCGGAGCCTGGCGGTCGTCGGCTTACTGGCGTGCGGTAGTTTTCTGATTGCCGCTATTGGCGCGTTTCAATTGAATGCGCACCAGGATGCCTGGCAACGTTCGTCCGGCACCGGCGGGTTTGCGTTGATTGGAGAATCCGCGTTGCCGGTCATTCGCGATCTGAATACTGAACGCGGCCTGGAGTTTTACGGATTGGATAAACAGGATGTTTCCGGGGTCAGCTTCGTGCCCTTCCGGGTACGCAGCGGCGACAACGCCAGTTGCCTGAATTTGAACCGGGCACAGAATCCGCAATTGCTCGGCGTGAATCTACAATTGCTGGCCGAACGGCACGCCTTCACGTTCGCCAAAGTCGCCCCCGGTTATTCGGCCGAGGCGGGCTGGACGATGTTGCAGCAAGGAAGCGCCAGTCTGGGTAGCACGGACACGGCGAGCCGCGATGAGAGCGGTGGACCGGTCACGAACGAGATACCCGCCATTGGTGACCTGAATTCGATTCTGTGGGCCATGCACAAGCAGGTCGGCGATACGATCGATTTCGTGGATGAAAATGGGCAGCCGTTCAAAGTCCGGCTCGTAGGCGCGCTGGCGAATTCGATTTTGCAGGGCAGTCTGATTATTTCGGACAAGGAATTTGTGAAACGTTTCCCCGGCGAGAGCGGCTATCGCACGTACCTCATCGATGCCCCGACCAATCAGGTGGCCGCCGTGTCGGCGACGTTGTCGCGCGCGTTGCAGGATGCGGGGATGGAACTCACGCCAGCCACGCAGCGGTTGGCTCAATTCAACGCCGTGCAAAACACCTACTTGAGCACGTTCCAGATCCTGGGCGGCCTCGGTTTGCTGCTGGGCAGCGCCGGATTGGGCGTGGTGGTGTTGCGCAACGTGCTCGAACGGCGCGGCGAACTGGCGCTCCTGCTGGCGGTCGGTTTTCGCCGCCGCACGCTGCGCCAATTAATCCTCGGCGAACACGGCGGTTTGCTCGTCCTCGGTTTGGGCCTTGGTATCGTGGCCGCCGTGGTGGCCATTCTGCCGCAATTGCTCGCCCCTGGCGCCGAAACCGATTACCTCGCCCTCGGAGTGACGCTGGTGGGTGTGCTGGCCAGCGGGTTGGTGTGGACGTGGTTGGCCACGCTGCTGGCGTTGCGCGGAAATTTGTTGGACGCGCTGAGAAATGAATGATTGCAAAACACGCATTGGAAAATTGCCATGAAGAAGAACCGAATCGAACTGAGGCGTCGTGACTTTTTGAAGTGCAGTCTGGCCGCGACCGTGTTGCCGTTGGCCACGCATTTGCACGCAGCGGCGGCGGTGGCTGGCGCGGAAGGGCTCAGCACTTATCAACTAGGACCGCGAATCTGGGTGCGATGGAACAACCGCGCCCTGACCTGTTACCGGGCGCATCGGTCGCAGAAATATCCGTACATGTATCCGCTGGCCGGACCCGTAACCGGTTTGCCGCTCACCACCGAAACCTCACTGCCCTACCCGCACCATCGCTCGCTATTCTTCGGATGCGACCGCGTCAACGGCGGCAATTACTGGCAGGAGGACTATGCCCGTGGGCAAATCCTGTCCGCCGGACCCCGCTTGGGCAAAACTACGAAAGACTCGGTGGAGATTCTCGATCAGTGCGTCTGGCAGCAGCCGGGCAAAGAGCCAGTCATGAAAGACCAGCGCCGCGTCACGGTAACGGTGGCCAACGAGAAACTGCACTTTGTCGATTGGGAAATCGAATGGTCGGCGGTTGCGGACGTGCAAATCCAGAAAACCAACCATTCGCTGTTCTCGCTACGGGCCGCCAGCGATCTCACACCGAACGGCGGCGGAACGTTGCTCAACGCCGTCGGTCAATCCGGCGAAAAGGCGACCTTCGGCAAACCGGCGGCCTGGTGTGGTTTTTCGGGCAAGCGCGAACGGATTGGTGGCGACATTGTTGAAGGTATCGCGATTCTCGACCACCCGAAGAATCCCTGGTCGCCGTGTCCATGGTTCACCCGCGACTACGGTTTCCTCTCGCCCACGCCGTTGAACTTCCTCCCCCAGCCCATGGAATGGCCCGCCGGCAAATCCGTAACCTTGCGCTACCGCGTCGTTTTGCACGCCGGCGATGCCCACGAAGCCGGCTTGGATACGATCCATCGTCAGTGGGCGGCTTGAGTGAAACAAAATGGTCGGAGCGACAGGATTTGAACCTGCAACGTCTTGGTCCCAAACCAAGTGCTCTACCAAGCTGAGCTACGCTCCGATCACCGGTGGCTGCATCATTCCCTGAACCCGTCTGGAGTGCAATGATTATTCTGGGTCTTCGCCTTGGGCGGATGCGGCGCAGCAAGTGAAGTTTACTCCCGTGCGTTTCTATGCCATAAACGGGTCATGGACACGCTGAGACTAATAAAGCGGAAACCGGCAAGCCCGGCCCGGTGGCGCGGCCCGGTCGTCGCCTTTCTTGCGCTGGGGATGACCGGCGCTGCCTTCGCGGTTGTTCCGGAATTCACCATGGACGATGGGGCGGTCCACATCAAAGGCGTCGGCCCCGGCAACCCGATCATCTACGATAACGACTGGTGGTTCAACGTCTTCGACAACAACTACCTTTGGGCTCAGGCCAGCCTGGGGAAAGTAAACTTGCGCGGCAACATCGTGAGCCGCGACATGTGGAATTGGGACCAGGGCTATCTGTATCCGATGCAACGCTGCCTCGATGACGCGGCGAAGGCGCTGGATCTCGCCCGCCGCAGCGGACTTCGCCATCTTCCGGATATGACCCGGGGGTGCGGACCAGGTTCTGCGCCCGCCTCCAAGCGGTAAGCTCGAAGACACTCAGCCGCAGTCCTCACCCGGCGCCCGGCTCATCATTGATGAAGCCCACCAGGCCTCGAAGGAAAAACCCCTGCTCATCATCTCCGGTGGTCCGCTCACCACCGTGGCCAATGCCCTGCTACTCGCCCCGGATATTGCGTCCAACCTCGTCGTGTTCAACATTCTCGTCAGCCACTACGGTTACAATGGCAAGGACGGCTGGGCCGGTTACCTCGTCGCCAAAAAGGCGCGCTATGTGGATTGGGGCGGGCGGGGGCGAGGCAACGGATTTTGGGAGCGGAATTCGGTATTCGTCGCGAAGGATTTCGAATCGCTGCCGAAGAATCCTTTTTGTAATGACCTGCGCCGGCTGATCAAATCCAATCTTGGCCAAGCCAACCAATTGGGCGATGGCGCGCCGCTCGTGTGGCTCTTCAATCCTCAATGTTGGACCAGTGCGCAAGTTGATCGCGCTGATTTTCGGGGCCAAGCCGTCGAGTTCAGCCCGGTCAAGCCCGGCGAACGGGGCGACGTGCTGGTTACTCCCAAAGCCGCCACAGACTTGAAGCGCTGCCATGACGAATTCTTCCGGGTGCTGCGGAACCCGGCGGTGTACGAATAGAATTGGCTCAAGCGCCCACGTTGCACGCCCTTCCATGCCTCCCGGCTAGCGGCGTGCCCCCACTCCGACCGCCGCCCGGGTGAAAAAGTTTGTTTGCCCTTTGGCGTCACCAGCGGCCACTTCGAGGACATATTTCACGTCGGGCAACAACGGCTGCGGCCGGCTCCGGGGAATGGCCGGTTTCATGTTCTTGACGCGGAAGCCGTAAATGAGGGACTTCATCGGCGGCGACCCCTTTTCCGAAATCATGTGCCACACGGGCGTCGGATACTTGTTGGTCTTCATGTCCTCCTCGACCAGCACTTTCACCTCCGTCAGCCGGTATTTGCCGTTGAAGGCAAAGGAAACCGGATACACCGGGGGCATGCCCGGGTCGCGCGGGATGGACGACGCCTGACTGGGCCGTATGGTGGGAAAGATTTGAATAGTTTCTTTATGAAACCAGTCGGTGAAATAGGTGACGTAAATTGCGGCGAGTATCACCGCAACCACGGATAGGAAAATCCCATTCTTTGTCATAAGCAAGTGATCAGTGGACGCCAAAAGAGCCCGAGGTATTCGACGGGGTTCCGACCGGTTCGCGGAGGATTGAAACCGCAAGCCACTCGGGCGGGTCTTTTTCGCCGACTGAATTAACCAATATCAACTTTCGTAACATCTATGAGTACCTAATAGGACGCCCGAACGCGGCAAAAAGTTTCATTTAGCTTTTACGCTCATCGAACTTTTGGTGGTGATTGCCATCATTGCCATTCTGGCGGGCATGTTGTTGCCGGCGCTGGCCAAAGCCAAGGAAGCCGGCAAACGCATCGCCTGCATCAACAACCTTCACCAAATGGGCCTGGCGGCCAAGATGTTTGCCGACGACCACGACGAAAAATTTCCCACGCGCATTGGGGGGAATACCGCCCCCGGTGCCTGGCCCACGGCCTTGCGGGAATATTACAAAGACCTAAAAATCCTTGTCTGCTCGAGTGACGGTATCAGGCCAAATACGCTAAGAGGTTCATTAGAAGCCGATTCCGCTGACCGCAGTTACTTGATCAACGGCTGGAACGACTATTTTGAAGATGTTTTAACCAATGTGTCGCTCAAGAATATCGGCCCGATCATTGGCCACGCCATGCCGGAGAGCGCCATCCGCAATCCCAGCGACACCATTTTATTCGGCGAAAAGCTCACCAGTTCAGCGCATTACTACATGGATTTGTTGGAAACGGATTGGGGCAATGACACCGACCAGGTCGAGCACGGGCGCCATTCCCATACCGGCCAAGGCAGCGGCGGGTCCGATTTTGCCTTCGTGGACGGACATGCCAGTTATCTCGCCTATATGAAGTCGGTGGTTCCGATCAATCTATGGGCCGTGACTGACCGTTGGCGAAACAAGTGAAACGCCGTCCACCGTGCCGTAACAGGAAGTCACAACGCCTCAATTAACCAAGAACGGGATTGCTGAACAGCCACCCCGCGCTGTTTTCCAGATTTGGGCTGGATGAGCGGGATCGTGGCGCGACCGGCGGCCAGCCACCGCTCATCACTTCAACAGCAATTCAGCAATTTGCACCGCATTTAGCGCCGCGCCCTTGAGCAATTGATCGCCGGCCACCCAGAAGCATAATCCGTTGTCGAGCGCGCAATCTTTGCGCACCCGGCCCACTTGGCAGTTATCCTTTTCGGCGGCATACAGCGGCAGCGGATATTCTTTGGCTTCGGGATTATCCACCACGTCCAGGCCGGGCGCTTTTTTCAGCGCCGCCATGGCGGCTTCCACTGTGACGGGTTTTTCAAACTCGGCGCTCATGGCAATCGAATGCGCCCGATACACCGGCACGCGGACGCAGGTCACGCTCGCCCGAAAGTCCGGATGGTGCATGATCTTCCGGCCTTCGTTTTCCATCTTCATCTCTTCCTTGGTGTAGCCGTTGGGCAAAAAGGCATCGACGTGAGGCAGCACGTTGAACGCGATCTGGTGCGGATACACTTCCTTGGTCACCGGTTGGCCGGACACGATTTGGTTGACCTGTTGCTTCAATTCCGCGATCGCCTTGGCGCCGGTGCCGGATACCGCCTGGTAGCTGGACGCGAAGATGCGCTTCACCCCGAACGCTTGGTGCAGCGGATACAACGCCATGAGTGCGATGGCCGTCGTGCAATTGGGATTGGCAATGATACCCCGGTGCCGTTTCACATCCGAACCGTTGATTTCCGGCACCACCAGGGGCACCGTGTCATCCATTCGAAACGCGCTCGAATTGTCCACCACCACGCAACCGGCCTGGGCCGCGATTGGGGCAAATTCTTTGGAAATGCTACCGCCCGCACTGAACAGCGCGAAATCGATGCCGGCGAAGGACTCCGTTGTCAGCTCCTGAACGGTGATTTCCTTCCCGCGGAACGGAAGCGTCTTGCCGACGGAACGGGCCGACGCCAGCAACGTCAACTGGCTCAAGGGAAAGCTCCGTTTCTCGAGCGTCTTGATCATTTCGACGCCTACGGCTCCCGTGGCGCCGACCACTGCAACATGTGGACTTTGGTTCATAAAAGGTGTTGAACTATAATGATTGACGCGCCTCTGTCAAATCGCTCTGCCGCCAGCTACATGGGATGGCACGGACGCGCCAGCGTCTTGGACTGCGGCAGTCCTCTGCCGCTTTCGGACGCAGCATTGCACCTCAACCGCAACCGAGGACTGTCGTCCTCCAAAAACTGACGGCGCCCCGCTCGCTTGGGCCGTTGACAGGCCGGATTCGCTTTGCGCCAACGTACTGTCCGGTAGCCCACCGGAGCACTCTGCAATGAGGCCGCGGGTTGACTTCACCACAGCGACGACGGAGGATGCACTCATGGTCACGACTGTTCCCGGCGATCGCCTGAAGTAAGTTACAAACGCCGCCGAGGGATGGCTTGAAGAAAGGCCGTTGTTTATGCCCTATCGCGTTTTTAATGTGGACGAAGTCGCGCGTTATTTGCACCTGACGCGTGACGACATTGACTTGCTCGTGAAGGATCACGAGATTCCGTTCCAGAAACGGGGGGACCGCATCGTGTTTAACCGGCAGGACATCGATGCCTGGGCGTCGCAGCGCATCCTTGGCCTGAAGGATCGCAAACTGACCGAATACCATACCCAGTCCATTCGTGGCACACGCGAGATATTCCCCAACGAAGCGATCATGCCTGAGATGGTGCAACCTCGCTTCATTGATCCGGCGATTACGGCAAAAACCAAGGCCTCCGTGGTGCGGCACATTGTGTCGCTGGCTGAAAGCACCGGCCGGGTGAACGATCCACGCGAACTCCTGACCAGCCTGGAGGAACGCGAGGAATTGTGTTCGACCGGACTGCCAGGTGGCCTGGCGTTGTTGCACCCCCGCCACCATCAGCCCTACATGTTCGAGTCCTCATTCATTGTGTTGGGGCGCACGCTTCAGGAAATCCACTTCGGAGCGCCGGATGGTCATTCCACGGATTTGTTTTTTCTGATCTGCTGCCAGGATGACCGCATTCACCTGCACACGCTGGCACGGCTTTGTTTGATGGCGCAGAAGAGCGAGCTCTTGGCCGGGTTACGCCAAGCCTCCGATGCGGCGGCGATTTACGATTGCATCATTGCGGCTGAAGAAGAGGTGCTGAAAGGCAGAAAGGGTTGAAGCGTCACAGCGTTTAAGAGTAGAAACGCGCGCTCGTCAACTCGGCGGCAATCGAGTCACCGGTAATTGTTGATCAAAACCGGTTAATGACCGTAACCCCTGCCGTTTGAAACTCACCCATCGCTGCTAATTCGTTAACGGACTCGGCGAGCGTGACCGTCTTGCGCACCAAACGTTGCGGTTGCAGCGCTCCAGTCCGAATCATTTCCAGCAACGGGCCGTAAGCGTGGGCCTGCATGCCGTGGCTGCCGTAAATTTCCAGTTCGTTCGCAATCACTAAATCCATCGGCACTGCGGCGTCGCGGTGCTCGGCCAGCATCAAACCCACCTGCACGTGCCGACCGCGTTTGCGCAGGCTGAGAATGGAGTTGCGGCACGTCGCGCGGCTGCCCAATGCGTCCAGGGAAACGTGCGCGCCGCCCTCGAGTGAGCTCCCGGAGCTTGAACAGGAAATTCGGCTCGTTCCGAACCTCGAGAACGTGCTCGGCACCGAGCGCTTGCGCGAGCCCCAACGCGTCTTCGGAAATGTCGATGCCGATGACGCGTGCCCCAAGTGCCCGCCCAATCATGATGGCGGCCAAGCCAACGCCGCCACAGCCGTGAACCGCCAGCCATTCGCCCGCCGCGAGCCGGGCTTGCGTGACCACCGCGCGAAAGGACGTCACAAACCGGCAGCCCAGACTGGCTGCCGCCACAAAGTCCAGTTCCTCCGCCAACCGGACCAGGTTCCCGTCCGCCCGGGGAATGGCTACAAACGGAGCAAACGAACCCCAGGCCGTGAAGCCCGGTTGAAACTGGTCGTCGCACAAGTGTTGGTTCCCGGCCTGGCATTGCGGGCAACGACCGCAAGCGACCACGAACGGCAGGGTCACGCGGTCGCCTGCCTCCCAGCGATGCACCTGGCGGCCGGTTGCCTCGATGACGCCCGCCATTTCGTGACCGGGCACGTGCGGGAGACGGACATCGGGATCGTGTCCCATCCAGGCGTGCCAATCACTGCGGCAAATGCCATTGGCCAGCACCCGAATGACCACGCCATCCGGTGGCGGCTCTGGATCGGGCACCGTTTGCAGCGCCAGCGGCCCTTGGAATTGTTCGAAGATGACAGCGTTCATATCGAGTCAGCAGCGTCGGAAAGATGAATGGATAAAACGCGAAGCTGTCAAGAAAGTCCGCTCGCGACGGTGCTACGCGGGTACGGTGCATTTGAGCGTTGCCCAGGTTAGCATTTATTTCGCCATTGTGCGACGGTGGCAAGCCCTTGGCACTCGGGCCTTGGGCCTTTATGCGTGTCCGTCGTTCCAAGCTGTCGGCACGCCGCTGACAACGTGCTGCCGGCGTCTCGCCGGCAGAAACGAACGCACTGAAACGTCCGAACTTTTGCCACCACCCGAAGCCCAAGGTGCGCGCGCGAACGGCCTTGGCAAGTCGTAACGCCTTCCTCCGTTCGAACTGTCGGCAGGATGCCGGCAGCACGCTGACCGGGCTGTATTCTCGGCTTGACGAGGTGGTTGGCCGGGCGTAGCAAAGCGCCATGATTCACCTCGGACTGCACACGGATAATTGGAGGCCGCTGAGCGTGGGCTTTGAAGCCGCTTGCGAAAAGATCGCTGCCACCGGCCTGAAACACCTCGAATTCTGCGCCATTCACGGACAAAACTTCATCGCCGCGCTGGGCTACGATCCGGGCGTCAGCCTGCAATCCAGTCCCCGCGCCATTCGCCGGTTTCTGGACAAGCTGAAGCTCAAGGTTTCCCAAATCGACGGCTCGTATCCGATGATGGGCCCCAACGGCTCCGCTTATGGCGTGCAATACGTCCTGCAATCCATACGCTTCGCCGCGGAGTTGGGTTGTCCCATGGTGGACACTGTGGATGGCGCGTTCGAGACGCCCGGCATGACGCGTAAGGAAGTGTTCCGCGTGACGTGTGATAATTACCGGCAGTGCCTGTCGTGGGCTGAGGACTACAAAGTGGTGATCAACGTCGAGCCGCACGGTCCGTACACGAACGACCTCGATTTCATGGAGCGGCTGTTCAAGCATTTCGAGTCCGAGTATTTGCGCTGCAATTTCGACACCGGCAACACCTTCATCGCCGGGCACATTCCGCTCGCTTACCTCAAAGCCCTGCGCAAATACATTGTCCATTGCCACATTAAAGACGTGAGCGCCGACCTGGCCGCCGCCGTGCGCGGAGAAGAAACCGGCATTGGCAGCAGCATCGTGCCCGTGGGCGGCGGCGTGAATGCGGACAACATCCAAAACTGCCTGGATTATCTGAACCAGACCAAATGGGATGGTGTCGTCTCCATCGAGTGCCACGGTTCGGATGAAAATACCGACGCCAGCGTGCGCTGGATGAAAGCCGCGGTGAAAGGGAAGGGGAAGAAAGCTGGGCGTTGATGGGTGAGGCCGGAACATCGAAGAGCGTGGCGTGGTGGAGTAGCTGGAGCGGGGGAAAGTTGAGGGATTAAAGTGGCGAAGCGGCTGATCATCTGCCCGTCTGGCGAAGGTATAGCGTGATGGCACAAATATTCTTAATCAGAATGGGCTTGGTTTTTCGGCCTTTGGGTTTTGTTTAGCCGTGACCATGCAGATGAACAGGGGAGCGCGCCCGCCCCGGGCGCTGTGGTTGGCGCCTCGCCAACCACTCTCAACATCAACAATAGCTCACGATTCAGTGACTGCTCAGTCGCCAGGCCAACCGGCTAGGGTGTCGGTTGGCAGCGCCCGAGGCGGGCGCGCTCCCGATACGCAATTGTATAACTACGGTTTTTTCGCTTGGGAACGCAACATGCCGACTACGACATTCAAACGCTCCTTGGTCCTGCTGGCGCTCTTGCTCGCGGCCTGCTGCACCCAGGCTTCCCAACCAGTCGTGCCGCAATGGGTGGTCGTGACGGCACCGGCGTATCGAACTTCACTGGAGCCGCTCATCGAGCATCGGCAGGCGGAAGGTTTCAAGGTCGTGGTCGTCGAAATCACCAACGTGCTGAGCCGGGAGCAAATCGCACAAGCCGACGCGACACCTCTACAAGAGCGCTTGCAACAACTTTGCCGCCAGCATTCCGGGCCCAGTTATATTCTGTTGGCTGGAGCGATGGTGGCGAAGGATGCGGCCCGTGCCGTGGCGACGATGGTACCGCCACGGAAAGGAGTCGTGGGCCGAATGAAAGGCCGACCTACCGACCATGGTTTCGGTTGCCCTGACTCGAATTCAGCGCCGACGGTGGCAGTTGGCCGTTTTCCCGCGCGCAATCCGGAAGAACTCCGCCTGATGGTCACCAAAACTTTGAAGCTGGAACAAGAACCGGCAGCGGCGTCTTGGCGCAATCATTTGCTGGTGCTGATCGGTAATCCGGGGGGCGGAACCTTGCCGGAAATGTTGGCAGAACAAGCTGTCGCGCCGCGGTTGCGGCAATTGCACCCGTCGTGGAATTTGCGGGCGCTGGTCCACAATCCGTTGTCGCCATTCTATCTGCCCAGCACGCAGTTGACGTCCACGGCCCTGCGATATCTTCAGGAAGGCGAACTGTTCGTGGCGTACCTGGGCCACTCCGGGCCAACGGGCTTGTGGTCCAAGCACACCTGGGTGAGCCGGAACGATTGGGCGCGTCTAAACATTCCCCAAGGAGCGGGCGTGTTTTTTACTTGCGGTTGTTTCGCCTGCCAACTGGGCGGCTTCGAGGGCGAAGGCTACGGGCTGGCTGCCTTGCGCAATCCCAACGGACCGGTAGCCGTCATGGGCGCAACTGGCGAGACGTATGGGGCTCCCGGCCAATTGGCCATTGATGGTCTGATTCGATGCCTCTCCACGCCGCCGTTTCCGGAGCGACTCGGCGATTATTGGCTCGCGGTGAAAGCCGGCTTGGCGCGCGGGCACATCGATGAATCGTTGTTCAAACTCTACGACATGTTCGACGGCAGCGGCGGCAAGGTGCCCCTGGACGTGCAGCGGTTGGAACATCTCGAAATGTGGCTGTTGCTGGGCGATCCCGCGTTGCGGTTGCGGACCACCCCATTGGACGTTCGGCTCGAACCGATGGAGCCGGTCCACGCTGGCCAAAATCTCACCGTTCGGGGCGCGCTGCCCGATCGCTTGCGCGGAGCGGACGTAGAGATTTCCCTGGAACGTCCCATCGGATCAAAGCCCGCCGGATTGGAAAAGCTGCCCGCCTCGACTCCGGAGAATCGCGAAGCGCGCGAACGGGCGGCCCTGGCGAATCACCAACGGGCCAACACGCTGGCTTTGGTTAGCGCCGCAGCCAACGTGAAGGAAAACCATTTCGAATGCACCGTGAAAGTTCCGCTTGAGCTCAATTGGACCACCCTGGTCTTACGAGCTTATGCGACCAACGAAACCAAGGCTGGCCTCGGCCTGTTGACGCTGCCGGTCACTCCATAGTCACCCAATAAACCCCAACCCAAATTCCTTATGTCCAAACCAACCCTCATTCACACTCCCATCGCCCGTCGCAGTTTTCTTGCGGGCGCCGCCACCGCCACTACATTGACCGCCCTGAAGCCGTCACTGGTTTTCGGCGCGCAAGCCAACTCCGTGCTCGACATCGGCCTGATTGGCTGCGGGGGGCGGGGCAGTTGGATCGCCAACCTGTTCCACGAAACCGGCAAATATCGGTTCGTCGCCTGCGCCGATTATTTTCCCGACCGCGCCAATGCCGTGGGCGAGAAATTCAAGATCGATCCCGCGCGCCGTTACACCGGGCTGTCCGCCTACAAGCGATTGCTCGACAGCAAACTGGACGTCGTGGCTATCGAGACGCCGCCCTATTTTCATCCCGAACACGCCATGGCGGCGGTCGAGGCCGGCAAACATGTTTATCTGGCGAAGCCCATTGCGGTGGATGTGCCGGGTTGCCAGACCATCGCGGCGGCTGGCAAGAAGGCCACGGAGAAGAAGCAGGTGTTCCTCGTCGATTTCCAGACGCGCGCGGACGCGGACTTCCGCAAAGCTGTCGGCCTGGCGCAACAGGGGGCCATCGGCAAGTTCGTGATGGCGGAAGCGTTTTATCCGTGGAGCGGTGGTGGTCGGGGCGAGCCGCCCACCAAACCCGAGGACCAGTTGCGCAGTTGGTATTACGTGCTGCCGTTGTCCGGCGATTTCATTGTCGAGCAAAGCATTCATTCGCTGGACGTGGCCACTTGGATCCTTAACGCCGATCCGATTCGCGCGCGTGGCACTGGCGGCCATAAGGTGCGTCCGCCGAACAGCATTTACGATCATTTCGCGGTGACCTACGAATTCCCGGATGACCTGGCGCTGTCCTTCACGTGCATCCAGAGCATTCCCTTCGTAAAGGACGAAATCCGCGCCCGCGTGTATGGTTCGGACGGAATCATTGACGTGGACTATTTCGGCACCGTCTTCCTGCGCGGCCGCGAGAATTCGGTGCGCGCCCAGATGGGCAATTTGTACACGACGGGTGCGCAAACGAACATCCACGAGTTCCATCAGTTCGTGACCGAAGGCAAATACGACAACCCAACCGTCGCGCCCTCCGTGCGCTCGAACCTGACCGCAATCCTGGGCCGCGAAGCCGGCTACCGCAAAACCGAGCTGACGCTGGCGGCCCTGATCAAGGAAGGCAAGAAGCTGGAACCGGACTTGCGGGGGGTCAAAAGCTGAACGGCGACTTATTAGAGAATGACCAATGACCAAAACCAAATGACCAAAGAATGTCCAAGCCGCCAATGACCAACCGCCGCGAATTGGTCATTGGCCCTTGGTCATTCTCTGGTGGTTGGACATTGGGCGTTGGTCATTCCGATTGGTTATTTACAGGACCGGTTCACTGCTAATGAAGGGCGGGCACCCGGCATGTCCATGCGCGGGTGTTCCCGCAGTTGTGCCAGCACGGGGGCAAAGGTTTTGAGGATGGCCTGGTAATCGGTGTCGTCGGTGCTCGCGAACACGGCGCGTCCGCAGGCTTCGCTACCGCCGGCTGATTTGGCCAAGGGTGCGCGCAGGAAACTGTTTAACTGCGGGTTCGTAATCCGGATCCAGAACGGACGCGGTGTTCGCCCTTTCTCGTGGCACTCCGCGCAGCGGCGGGCAGCCACGTCCGCCAGCACTTTGTCGAGGTCACCCGGATAGAGGCGTCGGCTGCCGGGATTGTCCGGAAGTGTCGTTTCGGAACTGCCGTAATACGGCACATTCAAATCGATCCACGCCAGGATGCGGCGGCGGCTGGCATCGTCCATGTCGAAACGCGGTTGGCCTTCCGCGTCTGGATGGTTGGCCAGCACGACATCCGCCAATTTACTTTTGGGCGAACCCCAGCTTTCCGGATCAATCTTGAGAATGTTTTGCTCGAACCCATTGTAAGATGGAATCCAACTCACATACGGGCTTTCCCACTGCGCCTCGCCGGATTGGCGACGACCACGGGCCAACGTTTCGTAGGAGACGTTGAAGAAGTCGGTGATGTCGCCGCTCAAATCCACTTTGCCCTTTGGATTGGCTCCGCTGTGACATTCACCGCAGTAACGGTCCAGGACCGGTTGCACCACGCGCGCATAGTCAAAACCACCCCGGCCCCATTCGGGCGGCTGCAATGGTTGCGGCGCGCGGACCATCGCGGTGGGTGGGGTCTGCAACCGCGCCGTGTCCTGCCGCGACTCATGGCAGCCCACGCAGCCCTGCACTTCGCCGGGCATCAAGTGAGTGAAACTGCGCATCCGTTGGACCGTCCGCCCGCGGGCATCGAGTGCCAGGAAGTAAATGGGCACCCCGGCGGGCACTTCGAAACATGCCGATCCATCCGGCGCCACCTCGACTTCGCCCAGCACGTCTTTGCCCGCGTATGTCGCCCCAGCCGAAATTACCGGAAACTGGAAACCGAACGCCCGTTTGTCCGGATTGATGCGGACGGTCTTGGGCATTTCACGAACAACCCGCAGGCGTTTGATTTCGCCGCGTTTGATCCGTGGCTCCAAACCGTTGTAAATGTCCTGCAATACCAATGTCGCCGTGTTCGAATGAGCGCCATCAGTATCCGACCGCCCAACCTGTGTCGCCTCCGTATTACTGTCCGTTTGGGTTTCGGCAACGAGCGTAGAAGGAATCACCGGCGGACGAACCCGCGGCCGCACCGGTTGGGCAGAGAACCACTGCAGGCCGTCGGCCGGTTTGGGCAGCGCAAGCGATTGACAAGTGCCGGCCAGGTCGCGCACCAGCACCGGGCCGTGCGCCGAGACCAGAAAGCGGTTTTGATCCAGTGGCAGGGGCGTGCAATAGAGTTTCGGTCCGTCGAAATTTCCGTTGCCCTGATCAACGGGCGGCACGGATTGGTCCGGTGTCACGTTCCAAATCGCGGCCTGCGCGTTGACGCCGCGGGTGCGGTCGATGACGCCGATGGCGCCGCGTGCCGGCCCGTTGTGACCAGTCATCGTGCAAATAATTTTGTCCGTGCCCGGGATTGAACGCGCTTCCATGAACGTGCCCGGGGAAATGACGCGGTTGCCGTAATAGCCGGCCAGGCCGGTGCCGTCTGGGTTGATGGTCCACAAGCTCTGAATGGGGATGGCCGGTTTGTCCACGTATTCCCAACGCGAGTAAATCAAGCGCCCGTCCGCGAGCGGATACGGCGTGAAGTCATTCAAATAATTGGCCGAAAGCCGACGTACGTGCGAACCGTCGGCATCCATGCGATGTACCACGCCGACCGGCGAGTTCCAGCAATAGGCAAACTGCGCGTTACGCGTGCTTACGAACGCAATCCCGCCGTCGGGCAGCCAACACCCGTTGTAGTCGTGCCATTCGCCGCGCGTCAGTTGGTGTAGCCCCGAGCCATCCACGTGAATGGTCCACAGATGGTAGCCTTCGTCGCCACTCTGTCGCCAACTGAACAGCACCGTCTTGCCGTCGTAAGCCAAGTCGGCATCCAGAATCTGCCCTTCCGGCGAAGCCACCAATGCCCGTGCTTGGCCTGCCCCCGGTCCATGCACGGGGATGACGAACAATCCGCCGCCCGGACGAAAATCTTCGTTGTGATACGTATAAACATGCGACGAATTGATTTCGTGCCGTTGCACGACCAGCAACCGTTGCACGTCGAACAGCAGAACCTCACGTTGCAATTCGGCCAGGGCTTTCTCCACGTCGGCACCCGCTTCGAGTTGGGCCTGCAACTTCGCCAGGCGGGCAAGATGGGCATCCGCCTGCGCATAGTGGGCCCCGTGTGTGCGCTGCAATTGTTCAATGAGCGCGCGCAAGAATTGGGGATCTGCTTCATCGACGAATGGTGAGTTGGGTTCGGCCAACCGCACCAGGGCCTTCTCGGAGGGATGACTGGCCAGCACCAGCACCTCCGACGCGCCGGGATTGGGCCCGCCATAACTGCTGGTGAAGCGCAGGGTCAGTTTGCGCACAGACGCCGGTTGCGACAGCACAATGCGCTGAGGTCCATGACGCATTTCGAAGGTACCTTTGACGATAGGTTGGCGGGCATCGTCCAACAACAGTTCGTAGTCTTTCCAGCATTCCTCGAGGAACCACGCGGTGCGGCCGTAATAGACCACCTCGGCCACGGTAACCGGTTGTGGCCATTCGAACGTCAGTTCCGCACCGTTCCGATGCGTCTGGCCCTGAACGCACCAGGCCCGTCGCAAATCCTGGCTGCCTTTGGCCTCGGGTACCTTGCCGTCAGCGACGAATCGGGCGCGGTAATCGCTGCTGTATTCGGAATTGGCGCGGATCGTCGCTTTCGCGGCGAGGTTCGGGGGCAACGCGGCAGATCGCGGAGCAGCGACGGCGGGCAAAACGGCCAGGAGCTGGGCGACAACCAAGCTGCCGGCCAATCCGGCGCGCCAAGCAGAGGGAAGAGCATTCGGCGTCATCAGCCATTGGTTTACCACAAGCTGTTCCCGAAGGCGATGACGAATACTCGGCCGTGACTGTGCAATTGCGTTTGGGGAGCGCGCCCGCCTCGGACGCTGCCAACCGGCGCCCTCGCCGGTTGGCCTGCCGGCTCGATCTTGGTTGCGAAGCGAAAACGTTGGGTTCTTCGCGTCATGGAAAGCGAGCCAATGGTTGGTCAAAAATCCCGGAAGCCATCCATGGGCAGAGCTGCGCTGTCGGGCACCGCCGACGGGGTCGCCGCGGCCAGGGAATTGCCGCATCCGTGCCACCGTCCGTTGCCGTTCCCGTGCGCCAGATTGCGCTTCGAAGCTGCTTTCCGTTCCGGCAATACTCTGGAGACAGAGGCCGGCCCCGACGGGTGTTTGGACGCCCTTGCGACCCCCGCGGCCGGCTGGCCACTTACGAGCGATTTAAGTTGGATCACCGTCTGCTGAAGTGTCGCGGACTGGGCTTCAAGTTCTTGCGCGGCACTGGCACTTTCTTCCGCCCCGGCGGCGTTGGACTGGGTTACCTTGTCCATTTGCGCAACGGCGATATTGACCTGTTGCACCGCCTGGTTCTGTTCTTGTGAGGCGGTGGCAATTTCAGTGATGTGTTCATTCACCTGCCGGGCTTTGTCCACAATCTCTTGCAGGCTGGTGGCCACCTGGGCGCTGATCTGCACGCCTTGATGGCTCTTTTGGACGGACTCTTCAATAATGGTTGCGGTTTCGCGCGCGGCCTGGGCGCTGCGTTGGGCCAGGTTCCGCACTTCGTTGGCTACCACGGCAAAACCGGCACCCGCCTCACCGGCGCGTGCCGCTTCGACGGCTGCATTCAGCGCCAGGAGGTTGGTTTGGAAGGCAATTTCATCGATGGTTTTGAGGATCCGCGCAATATTGTCACTGGAGGTTTTGATGGCGTCCATTGCCCCACTCATCTGCTCCATGCCCGTTGCTCCTGTGTTGGCAGCGGCGCGGGTCTGCTCGGCGAGGGTCTTGGCGGTCTGGGCGCTCTCAGCGTTGCGCCGCGTCATGCTGGCGATTTCCTCAAGCGACGCGCTGGTTTCCTCGAGCGATGCGGCTTGTTCACTGGTGGTTTCCGCGAAGGATTGGCTGGCGGAAGCAATCTCCCGGGCTGCGGCGGCCGTCGTGTCCGCGTTCTCCGTCAAAGTGGCCGACATGCGCTTCAAGGGCCCAGTCAAGGAACGACCAAACCAGAGCCCCAATCCCAGGGCCGGCAAAATGCTCAGCACCGTAAAGAGGGCGCTCGTCACCCGAATACGCCGACTGGCAGTCTCACCGGCTGTACGGGTTTGCGTGGCCGCGGTGGCGACTTTCCCACGAATCTCACCAAACAGCTTTTGGATGTCCCGCACACACGCGGTCGTGTCGCTGGTGAAGAACGCCAGTGCCGCCGCGCGGTTCGTGGCCCCTTGCTGGGCCAGCAATTGCTCCAGCTTCACGGCCGAATTGTGCAACCGTTGATGCGGCGTCTCGATTTGCGGGAGCAGCTCCTTGATCGCGGGTACCAGCCGGGCTGCTTGCTCCCGCTCCGGGCTGTAATACCACCGGCCAAGTCCGCAGCGATGATCGTCTTTTTCAACGTCCAACGTGGGTTGGTCTTCGTGGTCGCGAAACTCGCCGACTTTCTGAACCCACATCAAGTGGTCAATTTCGCGCTGGAGAAACATCTCCTGCACTTGTTCGATCGCGGTGACATCCTGGAGCACCGCCTGGCTGCGGGAGATCCCGAACCAATTGATCGCCCCCACGATGAGAGTAACTGCCGCAACCGAAAGAAATCCCCCAATGAGTTTGGTGGTCAGACTGAGTTTGGACATAATCGCTGTTCGCTGTGTGGTTTGGTTAAGCCGGTCAATGGTTCTGCCCTAATGCTTTGGTTTTATAATTGCGTTCGTTCGGACCACATTCTCCACGATCGCAAGGAGCTGATGCCCACCTTAGGTGGACGCGTATCTCAGGTAAGCAAGTGTCCAACCAGGCGAATACAGCTTTGGGGGTTTGTTTCAAACGACCCGGTTTAGGCGGCTACCAACAAGTTCGCCGCGGCAATGTTGGCGGCGCCCACGGCTGGATCAACGTCCAATAGGGCCACCACGCGGGCCTTGATCTTGGCCATGCCCAGGAGATAGGCCGTATCCAATTGGGTGCCGAAATCCGGAGTGTCTTCGATGTCGGCGGCACCGATGTGGAGAACTTCTTCCACGTCGTCAACGACCAGGCCCATGAGAACCCGGTTGGCGGAGGCGCTCTGCACCTGCACTACAACGATGCATGTGCGTTCGGTGGTTTCCGCCTGGACCAGGCCAAACTTCAACCGCAGATCAAGCACCGGGATGATTTTACCGCGCAAATTGATTACCCCCCGAACGTATTCCGGCATTTGAGGCACGACGGTGATTTCGCTTTGGCGAATGATTTCACGAATCTTGAGCACGTCGATGCCATAGAATTCGTGGCCCAGCATGAAGGTGAGGTATTTGCCGGCCAGGTTGGCTTTAGTCGGCGTTTCGGTCGTGACATTACTCATATCGGCCCGAGTCAGCAAAAGAATTGCCAAGTTGAATTGAGTGCCGCGTGGCTTCGTCGGGCCGGGAAGAAAGCATGAACCAGGGCCAGCGCCCGATGACCAGGGAAGGCCCACTACTCAATGGCCAGGGAACCAGGCATGCACAGGGAGGCAGAATTCCGCCGGTCGAAATCCGAGGCCCGAATGCAATCCGAAATCCCATTTACGAATTCAGTTTAAATGCGAACCGCCTTCGGACGGTCCTTCCGGCCAGTGGCGGGCGACACAAACTCAGGTTGGTGCTTGGACCTTGGCCATTCTCTGGTCATTGGTTCTTGGTCATTCCAGCGGTCAACCGTTCGCGGCCTGAAGGAGTTCTGCGGAACCACACTGGGAAGGCTTTTCGTAGTGCTCGCTGTTGTAAAACTCGCATTTCAGGCAGTTGGCCAGTTTTTGCGCAAATGATCCCTGGACTTTGCCGCCACATAGCGTACCGGCAACCTCGGCGCATTGCCGCCCATGATTCGGATAGGCCGGGCACACACCCAATTCCTTGGCCTTGGCGCCGCCGGCTTCACGTCCGCATTTTTTGTATTCCCAACAATTCATCGAGGGCCCCGAGGGCGTCGGCGCCATGGTCGCCATGGCTGCGGTGAGGGGATGATGCGAGGCAGCCTCCGCCAACGGCGCCGTCGGGCGGCTCCAGCCCTGGTTGGCGAAAGCAGAACTACTGCGGACAACCACCGCGGGAGGAGCCGGTCGAAGATTTTCCTGTTGATCGCCGGCGTCATCCTCGCGCGCTGCGTCGGTTTGCTCACGGCTCACGATGGCGAGCAAGTCGTTCACCGCGTTTTTCAAATCGCGGGACTGACGGTCAAGTTCCCGGGCCGCGCTGGCGCTTTGTTCGGCCACCGCCGCGTTGGATTGGGTGATCTTGTCCATCTGGCTGACGGCGCTGTTGACCTGCTGGATGCCCTGGTTCTGCTCGCGTGAGGCGGTGGCGATCTCCGCCACCAGGTTGCTGACCTGGCGAACCTTCTCGACAATTACGCCCAGGCTCCGGGCCACCCGCTCACTGATTTGCACCCCGCTATCGCTCTTCTGAATCGAGTCGGCAATCTTCGCGGACGTTTCGTGGGCGGCCTGGGCGCTGCGTTGCGCCAGGTGGCGCACTTCATCCGCCACGACCGCGAAGCCCAATCCCGCTTCCCCGGCGCGGGCGGCTTCCACCGCGGCGTTGAGCGCCAGGAGATTGGTCTGAAACGCGATCTCGTCAATCGTCTTGATGATTTTGGCGATGTCGCTGCCGGAATTCTTGATGTCATCCATGGCCTGGCTCATGGCTTGCATTTCCAACGCGCCCTGATCCGCGGCGCGGCGGGCTTCGCCGGCCAACGCGTTGGCGGCCTGGGCGCCTTCCGTGTTGCGATTGGTCATGCTCGACACTTCTTCCAGCGAAGCACTGGTTTCCTCGAGCGACGCGGCTTGTTGCCCGGCGCCAACGGCCACGGATTGGCTCGCGCTGCTGAGTTCCGAGGCGGAGGCGCGCACCTGGTCGCTTTGCTGCTGCAGTTTGCCGGCCAGGCGGCGCAACGTGGTGGCCAGGTTGCGCGTCACGAAGTAAATCAGGGTGCCAATCAAACCCAACAGGACCACGAGCACGACGGCGGAATCTTTCAGGCTCTGCTGTTTGGCTTCCGCGTGGGCCGAGGCAAACTGACGTTGCATTTGCGCCGCGGCATCGTTGGAGAAGCGGTAATAGGTCACGCCGGCGGTCATGCCCTCCTTCCAGTCCGTGTGGCACTCCGTGCAGTTCTTTCGGACCAATTGTGGTTCGTAAATTTCAACGCCCTCGGCGCCGGTTTGCCGGACGCGCTGCGGGTGGGTGTAAAGCTGGGTTTTGAGCGCATCGGGCAACCTTTTCTGATCGGCGCTCTGGTCTGAATACTGGCTGAGCTTGCCGTCCGGACCGTAGAGTGCGAACTGGTTGAACCCGGGGATGCCGCGCCGCAACTCGGCCATTTTCTCGAAGATGGTCATCTCGCCGCGCGCCAGGAAATCGTCCGTCGTAAAGTTCAGCACGTGCATGAGGTTATCCACGGAGTGGCGTTCGCGTTCCTGGAGCAAGGTCGAACTGGCGTCGGCCAGGCGGCGGCCCGCCCGTTCCGACTGGTAATATTGCAGGGCCTGGGAAAGCGGCAGGACCACCAGCAGTCCCCCCAACAGGGTTACGCTTAGTTTGGTTTGAACCGTCATAATTTTGTTTGGTGGGTTATGGGTTGAATAAACATCGGGCGGAATATCTTAGGTGGCCGTGGTTGAGGTTTCCACCGGACGTTCCAGTACCTGGCGTAGCGTTGCCAGCAACTGCTCGGTCGTGAACGGTTTGGGCAGAAACGCCTGAACGTTCGCGGTGGGATGGCGCGCTTCGGCTTCCTGGGCCGGCAGCCCGCTCATGGCGACCATCGGCAATTCCGGCGCCTGCCGGCGGATGGCCCGGATCAACGTCGCCCCGTCCATGATGGGCATCAACATGTCGGTGACCACCGCCTGGATGGCCTTCTGGTGGCGCATGTAAGTCATCAATCCGTCGGCGCCGTCCAGCGCCGGCAACACGCGGTAGCCGTGCTTTTCGAGCATCCGCTGCGCCACGTCGCGCACCGCCTCTTCGTCATCGACCAACAGCACCGTCTCGCCCTGGCCGCGCGGCAAATTGCGGGGGCGGATTTCGGTTTGGCCCGGGGCCTGGTTGGCCAGCGCGGGCAGGTACACGCGAAATTGCGTGCCGTAACCCAGCCGGCTTTGGATCTGGATGAAGCCCTCGTGGTTTTTGACAATGCCCAGGGCGGTGGACAGGCCCAAGCCGGTGCCCTGGCCGGGTTCCTTGGTGGTGAAGAACGGATCAAACACCTTGTCGAGGAGTTCCGGGGGAATGCCCAGGCCGGTATCCCCGACTTGCACGACGACGTGCGGGCCGGGGCGGAGTTCCGGGTGCAGGCGGGTGTAGGCTTCGTCCAGCACGAGGTTTTCCGCCGCCAGGGTGAGCGTGCCGCCGCGGGGCATGGCGTCGCGCGCGTTGACGCACAAGTTCAACAACACCTGATGGACTTGCGTGGGATCGGCGCGGATGGTCCACAGCTCATCCGGGAATTGCGGTTGCAGCTTGATGTTCTTGGGAAACGTCTCCGCCATCACTTTCGCCATCTCCTTGAGCAACGGGCGCGGCGGGAGTTCGGTGCGTTGACCGGGCAGGCCGCGGCCGAAGGTGAGCAATTGCTTCACAATGTTCGCCCCCCGCTGCGCGCTGCCGGATAACAAATTCAACAACGATTCGTCGTCGGGCCCGGACGGCTGCTTCCGCAAGATATCCACCGCAATCATGATGGGCGAGAGAATGTTGTTGAGATCGTGCGCCACCCCGGTGGCCAGCGTGCCAATGCTCTCCATACGCTGGGCGCGAAGGAACTGGGTTTCCAGACGCTTCTTTTCGGTGATGTCCGAGTTGACGATGAGGATGGATTCCGGTTGTCCCTCGGCTCCGCGCACCAACACCCAACGGCTCTCGACAACTTGTGTCTTGCCGGGGGCCAGACAGCGCTCCAATTCCCCGGACCACTGGCCGCGCGCCAGCGTGGTTTCCCAGGCCTCGAGAATCCGTTCCAGGACTTCCGGGAAGAGAACGTCCTGCATCGCGCTCCCGCACAACTGACGGGCGGTTTGGCCGTGCATTCGTTCGGCGCTGCGATTGGCGTACTCGATGCGTTGCTCCATATCGAGCACCAGCACCGCATCCTGGGTCTGGTCCAGCAGCCCGGCCTGCCAACTCACTTTTTCTTCCGCCGCCTTCAAGCTGGTGATGTCTTCCAGGCACAACAGGATGCGGTGACGACCGTGCAGTTCGATCCGGGCCACCGACATGAGCAAGGTGAGCCGGCTGTCACGTCCCCCCGCGACGCTGGGCTGCACGGCCAGCCGTTGGCACGGATCGCCCGTTGTCAGCGTTTTCAGCACCGCCGTCCGCATCGGACAACCGGCACACTCCGGGCCGTACCCGCACCCGCGCGGATCGTCATGGACGTGCAGGCAACCTATGAATTCGCCGCCCCGTTTGCCCTGCAATTCTGATTCCGGGCGGCCGGCGAATTGGATCGCGGCCTGGTTAACTTGCACCACACGCAGGTCTTCATCCAGCAGGCAGATCATGACGGGCGCGTGATTCAGCGTGGCGCGCAATTCCGCTTCGCGTTGCTGCAACGCCTCCTGGACCGCCTTGAGCGCGGTGATGTCGCGCGTCAGACCGCACAGGCCGGTGATCCGGCCTTGGGCGTCGCGCAGCGGCACCTTCACGGTTAGAAAGCTGCGCGGTTGGCCCCCGACCGGACGGGTATAATCGCCTTGCACGGTTTCCCCTGCCAGCACCCGGACGTCCACCGCGGAAATCTGTTCCGCATCCCCGGCTTCCCACAACTCCGTATCCCCCGCGCCGAGCAACGCGGAGGCGGGACGGGCAAACAAGTGTTCCATGGCCGGATTCACATGGGTGTACCGGCCGTTCAGGTCCTTGATGAAAATGGCGTCCGGCGCGGCTTCAAAGATGGCCCGCAGACGTTCTTCGCTTGCTCTCAACGCACGTTCGGTCTGCCAGCGCTCGGTGATGTCCACCACGATGCCCCGGACCCCGCCCGGGGCATCGTCGAGCCAGATCGCGGTGGCATCGATCATCACCGGGAACGTCGTGCCGTCCTTGCGCTGGGCTGTGTATTCTTCGGGAGGAACGGTTTCCCCGCCGGCAATCCGACTGACGTTGGCCCGCGCACGCTCCCGCTGTGCCGGCACCACCATGTCCCAAGCTTCCAGGCCCTTGGTAAAATCGTCGGGGTCGTAGCCAAACGTGACAAAGGCCTGCCGGTTGACGAACGTCAAGCGTCCTTCAAGATTCATCTCGAAGACGGTTTGCGGCAGCCGCTCGGCCAACTCCCGGAAGCGTTGCTCATTGCGCAGGAGTTCTGCCTGGGCCTGCTTGCGCTCGGTCAGATCCCGGCAGACACTCAGGATCAACGTTTGCCCCTGGTGCTCGAAGCGCCGTACGTTTACCTCGACGGGCACAACCGTGCCATCACGCCGGCGTTGGGTGGACTCAAAGAGATGATGGCCCTGCCGGGAAACAACCTCCATGCGTTCCGCGATCATGGCGGATGCCGCGGGCGCATCAATATCGGCCACCGTCATCCCCAGCAATTCGTCCCGCGAATATTGCAGCCGTTCGCAGGCGGTCCGATTGACTTCGACGAACCGGCCTTTAATGGGGTCGAAGATAAAAATGGCGTCCATCGCGTTGTCGAACAGCGCCCGGAATTTCTCCTCGCTGGTGCGCAAGTCCCGTTCGGCTTGTTGACGCTCGGTGATATCGGAAACCACCGTCGCGAATTGGCCGGGCTTGGGCGAGAAGACCGCGATCTGGAAATGGCGCTTCAGGGACGGCACTTCCGTTTCGAATTGCACCGGCTCACCGGTGAGCGCCACGCGGCCGTAGGTTTCGATAAACGCGGCCGCATCGAGGTCCGGCAGCGCCTCGGTGACGCATCGGCCCAGCAGTTGAGGGCGGGCCAGCCCGGTTTGCGTTTCAAAGGCGCGGTTGACTTCCAGGAAGCGATAATCCACCGGCTGGCCGGCGGCGTCGGTCACGATTTCGTGCAGGGCGAAACCATTCAAGGAGTGGTCGAACAAACCGCGGTACCGCGCCTCGCTTTGGCGAAGGCGGATTTCCGTGCGCTCCTGAGCCTGGATGCGGCGCCGCACGTACCGTCCCCCGCCCACCAAGCCCACCAAGCCGAGGACCCAAATCAGTCCGTGGTTCAATAACACCGCGCCCAACTGGGCGTTGGCGTCTGCCAGATAGGGCCGCATTGGCACCGACACACTGATGCCCCCGCGGATGTCGCCCAGCCGGTAACCTTGGTCCCCATGGCATTTCAAACAGTCGGATTCCACGCGCATGGGACGCATCAGACGCAAACAGGATTGGCCGTCGAGCGGCTCGAGGGAACTGACTTCCGTGGCGCCGGTTTCGAAGGCTCGCAGGGCATTTGTTTCCCAGGCATCCGCGGCATTTTCCGGCCGGATTGGCTTCAAGCTGGTGATGTGATCCTGCACGCCTTTGGCCTGGCGGGCCATTTCCTGGACTTGCCGCGTCATGGAGGCCGGGTTGACCAGCGTGAGCTGCTGGCCCGAGGGAAGCGTCAGATCGCGTTGGGGCACATGGGCCAAATTGGGATTGGGCGGTGTCTGCGGTGTCACGGGCACATACACACCTCCATGCATGGCGACCCACCGGCGATAGAGCAGATCCTTCGCAAAACTCAACCGGGCCGCTTGCCGGGCCATTTCCTTGCCGTGGCGCCGCAGCCCCAGCCAATCGCACCCGGCGGAGGCGGCCACCATCAACGTCCACCCCACGGCCAAAACCCACACGAGCTGGTTTAGCCGTGGCACTGACGATCGCATTTCAGGAAGTTGCTTCATCCATGAGAATGGATTCGCGGTTCGCGAATTTACCCGGCGTCAGCGCAACAGCTTTTGTGCCGAAGCGGCTTACGTAGTTCTACCGGCCTAATGTCCGTGACGATGGGTTTTGAGCAGAAACGGCTCAAACCTCTCGAGGTATGGGTTCCCGGAAGGAGAAGAAGAGAATAAACGACTGGCTGCGGTTAACGGCATCAGCAAGTGCGATTCTGGGATTCACTGACCCGTGAACAGATCGCGCGGAAGTCGAACCAGTACTTTGCTTTGCCTGGCCCCTTCGTTTGCTTCGTTTGCTTCAATGTTCCGTGTCAGGCGCATGTCCGAGCGGCAATTCCGCCCTGCCAAGCATCGAATTGAAACAACTAAGCCGTGACTATTCAGTAGGACAGGCGTCCCGCCTGTCCCGAACGAGTGCAAACCAACGACTTGTATCACGGCGCCGCGAGTATTTCTATGTCACCAAACGGTGAGGATGCCATAGGCTATTCGAGACAGGCGAGACGCCTGTCCTACCACGCCGAACTGCCTCATCGCCGCATCAGCCACTGAATTGATACGGCTAAGCGGCCTTTGCCGTTCGCAGCACTCGACGGATATCCATCAGCAATTGGCTCCGCACCAACATCTTGCTGGTGAACGCATCCGCTCCCTGTGCGCGGGCTCGTTCCCATAGATCCTCTTGATAGCCGAAGCCGGTAAACACAATCACGGGCAGATCCGGCCGGGTGGCCTTGAGTTCGCCCAGCAAGCTCAAACCATCTTCCCCGCCAAGATCAACGTCGAGCACCGCCAGATCCACCGGGCCGGCGGCGACCGCTGCAAGCGCTTCCTGCCGGTTGTGCGCCGCCGTCACCCGGTAGCCATGCTCCTTCAGGAACAAGGCTACGGCGGTCTGAATTTCGTGGTCATCATCGACCACCAGGATGTCGTGAGTCATGGGCTGATCTTTCCAGAGTTCTTATGTAAAACGTGTGTATTGCCACAACACTCAAGCCGAAGTCGTAGCAAGATGCTCACCACAATTGGCAGGAAGTTCCTGAAGAACTGTGGAACTCGATCTCAGATTGGCGCTTGTGACTTGGACCTTCTCTTATTAAAGGCCGGCGTCGGCGCCGTACGGCACCAACTCGGCCATACGCCAGTGCCCCGTCCCCATCCGTTGGCACGATCCCAGTGTGGCCATCCGTTCGGAAACCGCTCCGTACGTTGTCAATGCGGTTCCGCTTACTCCGACAATGCCACCCCTAAAGTCCAAACGGATCAACGATCGAAATCGGGTTTCCATCAAACGCAACGCAGAAGTTCAACCCGCCCGAGAATCCCGCCGGCTCAAGATTCAGGAACTGGCACAGGTACGGGTTGTAGTAACTGCTCCGCATGCAAAGGAGGCCGTTGGCATCGGTCTGCACGCCGTAGCGTCCGTTGCATAGAAACGGAGGTTCGTGCCGCTCCGGCACGTCAGGCTGCCGTAGGCCGAGTATTCGGCGCGGTCGGTCACGTTGCCATTGGCGTCGTAGCCGTAGCGGATCACGTAGCCATCGGCGTTGGTGAAAGCGGTCACGCGGTCGGTACGCGTCAAAGCCCCAGGTGTTGGTCTGCGTCCCCTCGCTGACGGTGGTGAGGTTGTTGTTCGCGTCGTAGCGGTAGTACGTGGTGCCCACCCCATCGGTGCGGTTGGTCAGGCGGCTGCGGGCGTCGTAATAGAAATTGGCGGTGTTCGTGCTGGGTTCGATGACCGTCTGCAACCGGCCTCGATTGTTCCAGCCTTGTGAGGTGACCCGGCTCAGCGGCGTGGTGGTATTCGTCAGCCGATTGGCGGCGTCAAAGTGGAGAAACAGCCTCCGCTCTGGCGGATAGCCAAAGGCCGACACCGCCAGCAGCAGGAACAAAGCGAATTGAAGCCGGCGCTTCATGGGCTTATCCAAAGCGCCAACATAGCTGGAACAGTCGCATCCCTGACCGAAAGCGAACCGGGCGTGCTGAGTGAAGAACGCTCAACCACACTCTTGTGTTGACCGGGACAGTGCCACGAGGCGGGCAAGGCATTGGGGTGTTGAGTGTGAGTAGGTGAGCCTTCCTTCGCAGTCGAAGCGTTCGTAACTGAGAAGCTCTTCCAGCGTTTTAAATTCATTGGCAACTCGGGTGCTATGGTTGGCGTGTGAAGTTCATTTTAACCGTCGCCAAATGTTCGTGGTGGCCCTCATCCGAGGCGGACGACTTCGCCTGTTGCGATTTCCTTGCCTTCCCAAAGTCTCACCGGTTTTCCCGGTGACAGCTTCGACAGCACCAGATCGGGATTTAGGAACTTGACCGGCAACTCGTAGCTTTCGCCAAGCTGGAGCGTCTGAGCGTTGACGAGCAGCCGGCAGTCGAATGCTTCTCCCTCGATAAAGAGCGGACACCCGTAAGGCGTTTCGCCGATAACAATTGGGCCTTGCCGACCGCCTTCTGCCGTGGTCTTCAAGCGCACTTTGATAAACGCGTCTGGATTCATATTCGTGTTTATGGGCGGGGAATTGGCATTGTGGGGAGCACCTTTGGAGTGAGTCCAGGCAGGCGATTGTTCGGGATCACCCAAGCGGGAATGCCGCGGTCAACCGTTGCCGGTGTGAGACCTTCAAAGATGCTGTTTGGCACTCTGGTCTGGATGAGCGTGTAGGGAGGATCACCAAAGCCGCGCACCGCCTGTTTTGCGTACGAAGAAGCTGCCTCAGCCGAAGTCGTAAAATACTTTCCTTCCGCCGAACCGAGGTTTCTCAAAATGTTGTTTGCCTGAATGTCCGCTAGTTCTGCCGGTCCTACGGCGCGGTAGAGTGTTGTCTCTGCGGCAAGAGTGGAATGCCAAATTTCGGCATTTCCCTTCATCGCCGGGCCGCTCAGAAAAAGGAGCAGCGTCAGCAGGCTTACGATGATGTTCGCCATTATTTCACAAATTCGCGGTCGATGGTCTTTCCAGTATCGAGATCAAGCTTCAGCATCCAAGAACTCCAAGTCCATGCACGCAATCCGTCAGCCGTCATTTCAAATTCGACGAACGCGTCGGGTTGATCGGAAAGTTCGGCTTTCCAGATCACATTTCCATCACGTCCAACGCAGAACAGGTTTTCAAAAACTTCCTGTTTGCTCGCCATTCTATCCAGCAAGATCAAACACCTGTCGGTATCAATTGGCAAAGCTGCGTCCACTTTCATTCCTTGAAAGCTGCCGTTCCAACTGACTGTGCCATTATCCGCTCGAAAGATGGCGAACTCGCGATTCGGAATCGAAAAAATTTCGGTAGGCATAAATTAAGGGCGCAATGGAATACCTGGTCCAAAGTTCGCGTTCGGGATTTGTTCCAAGAGTTGAACTTGAACACCGCCGCCGGTGAGACCGTTAGCACCGGCTGCTGTTCCAATCTGATAGCGAGTCCCGCCCGGAACAAGAACCTCTGAGTAGAACTGCGCCGTGTTCGCTGAAGGTAGAGCAAGACTTTCGATGGCTGACGCCGCGGAGGTGGGACGGATTGGTGAGAGCCACGGTCCTGCTTGTCGTGAGCCGCCACCCCAAACCCGATACATCGTCGTATCCGAAGCAGCCGTTACGCTTCGTATCTCGCCTGCCCAAGGCTGATACCCTGTGTATGCCGGAAGAAGTCTCGTCCCTGTTCTTTCTGCGGCAAAAAATTCCGCAAATTTGGAAAAGCTGACGCAATCCCCAGGCGTTCCTTTTTTCTTTTCGCCCGTGGTGGGCACAGAGGCGGGGTCATAGCCACCGGCGGATTCGCCGTTGCTGTAGTAGGCAACTATTGTTTGGTTTTCCGCGTCGTAAGCGAAGATGGAGGGCGGAGCGAAAGTTGTGGAGGCAAAACATGCCCACAAAAGCAGCACAAAGCGCAGTCGTAGCCAAAGCGCGTTCATCATAATGGAAGTGAATCGGCTCGGTCGCTTAACAGGCTCTGACCGGCCTGTTTCAACAACTCAACCAATCCATCGGTCATCTGTTCGAGAGAAGACTTACCAGCCTCGCTCGATCCGCGCGGTCTTCCCCGATAACCCGCATGGTTAACAAGGTGTGTGAAGATGTCTGACGAATATCCTCCTTCCCAATTCCGCTTAATCTGGCCGTCCCGAACCCTCACAACCTGTCCGTCAACGCACTGATCGCGCACATCGAGACTGAAGATGAAACCGACATTATTGCCCAAGTAAACCACCGTGCCGCTCGTCGGAGTTGTCTCCTCCAGGCTCGGCACGCGGTGAAATCCCTTGCCCTCTAGGAAGCTGAATCGGTCCAGAGCCAACGTCCTAAATTGCTCGACTGTGATTTGTGAATTGCTCATGGTTTAAGCTCCGCTTAAGGGTCAAAGCCCGGCACACCACCCTGATATTTTCCTGTGCGCTCGTAAATGCGCTGGTAGTTGTCGTAGTTGAGAAGCTGTTGACGTTCGCCCCCATAAACAGCACTGGGAGGACGTCCGAGCGCTGGGTCGATGCGATTCTGCAGTCGTCGGCCAAAGGCAGGGCCGATGTCGATGAATTCTCGACCTTGTGCCTTCATCGTCGCAATGAACTGGTCGTTCAGAGGCTGTGACCACTGCCTGCCCGCCAACCAATCGTCAATTGTATGACCGCCGATGCTCCGAGAATACGCATTAACCCGCGTCATCTGCTCCCCAATGACAACGGGTGCGTTCTTTGCGGCAAGTGTGGAATGCCCGTCGTAGGCAAAGCCCGTCAAAAAGAGGAGCGTCGTAGCCGCGAACCACACCCACCGGCGGACGAAATTACAAGACATGAATGTCATCGAGTTCAATCCTAAAGCCCTTTTCCCCAGCGATGAGCGTGATCCCGATTGAAAGATCGGAACGTCCTTCCTCATGCGTCCAGAGCGGCATCGTAACCGACCACTGCCTGGGTTGCGCGTCTCGGACCTCAACAATATCCATCAGTCCAAAAGCATCATCAGGTGGTAAGACCAATTTCCGGCCATAGTCACTGATGGCCTTGGCCATTTCGTGAGCGGAAAGGCGCTGCCTCCCCGTCAGCGTTTCCAGTTCGGCATACTTGCCTGCGACCAAATGCTCAATGACTTGGCGGACGGGCTGTTTTAGTCGTTCGTTCATAGCAGACTTAACGGTTGCCAGGAATGCGTGTTGGAGTTGATGGAGTCGCGCCAATGCTCCTGAAGTAGGCATCCGATTCAGCGATGATTTGGCGAGCTTGCGCCTCCGAGTAGCCGGATTGCCGAAGCGCCTTGTATCCGATTCGCATCTCGGCTGCGAGCGTTCCGCCACCGGCCTGACGCTGAACCTGAGTCGCAATGTAATGCGGAGTTCCCCCTGCTGTGGATGGTCCGGGAAGCTGAACACCCGGCGCAAGCTGCGTGTTGTAACCAGGCAAATCTCTCACAGCCGCATCTTGCACTACGTGATGGGCATCTCTCAGACCGGCAGCCCGCAAATCGCCTACGGTTGACGTCAGTCGCGTCTCTGCGGCCGTCACCCGCTCCACGAGGTTGCGGTTACTGAGGCTGTTCTCGGGGCATCGGGTTGAAGGAGGTTTAAGGGGAAGCTCGAGCTGTTCAGCCCGGGGTGCCCGCAGTTCCGTCAGGCCAGGCGAACGTAATCCGCGCTGAAGTGATTTCTCCAGCATTTCAATCCGCTGCCGTCGGCTGAACATCTGCCTCGGCTCGGCAAAGCCCCGGGTTTCAAGCTGAATCTCAATTTGAACTGCCAAGGGATCGCGGGGTGGCGCGGGCTCAGCGTACTCGGCGACGCCTTGAAGGCCATAGGGATCAATTGCGTTGACCGGATTATTCTTGACCAGTGCATACAGATGGATGCCTCCGGCTTCGCCGAGTGGGTCTGGCGTCAACCAACGCTGCAAACTCGGATCGTAAAACCGCTGGCCATAACCGTAAACTCCAAGCAAGGAGAAATATTCCTTGCTCGAAAAGCGATACGGATTGGCCGCCGCTTGTGGACCAGCGGCCATCAGCAGGTTGCCATACGGATCATAGTGATACCGCGCGACAATTCGTTGATGCTCGTTGAGCAGCGCCGTGATGTTCCCGCCTCGATCAGCGTGGTAGTAAAAGGTCTCTTGCCCGACCGCAGGTTCGGACACGGTTCGCGCCAACAGCCCGCCGATGCCGCCGGCCCCGTCCAGAGTGCCGCTCAGGTCAACGCCGCGGGTGTAACTGACAACGCGCTGGGGCGTATTGGTGGAAATCCGGGGATCAAAGTGGCGCTCCTGGAGCACCAATGATCCGTCATACACATACCGAACTTCGTTCGTCGGCTGCCAGTTAGGGCTGCTCCAACTGCATTCGCGCCGCACGCGCAGTCGGTTCAGACCGTCATAGACCAATTCGCTGCGCCACTCATTGGACACCGTGACCGCCGTCAACTGATCGGCATCGTCGTATTCGAAAGTGCGCCGACCATCGCTGGTGAGATTGCCGTTGAGGTCATATTGGAAACCAACCGATTCCGGCAGGTAGGCACTGATTTCGTTGGTGGCGCGGTAACCGTCCTTCCAGTTCGCCTCGGTATGAAACGTGTTCCAGCCGCTGGTAAGAGTGAGCCCCTCCGCCGCATACGTGCCGTCAGCATAACTGACGGCGTTTGTTCCATTCACCTTTACGCTGAGCGGCAGCCGACCGCGCAGGTGGAACCACCAACCGCTTGCGGTATAGGTGTTGGATCGCGTCACTGAACTTAACTGGTCCAGGTTGTTGTCGGGAACAAACGTCTGGCTAAACCCGTTCCGGACGCGGGTTACGAGGTTCCCCGCCTGGTCGTAGTCGTAGCTGATTTGCTCGTTCAACCGTGACACGCTGTTGGACTCGTAGCCGGTGGCGGTCTTCAGTTGCCCCAGCGCGTCATAGCCGTAATGAACGCAATTGCTGGCCCAAAAGGTTTGGTTGGTTGCTTCCCCAAAAAGGTTCACCCCGTAAGCGTGCTGGTTAAGAACCGAATCGTCGGAATTAAGAAGCACTGTGAGATTTAGCCGTGCCATCGAATCGAAGGCATTGGTGATAACGCCGCCATTGGGAAAGGACAGGCTCTTGCGTAATGGCCACCGGCTTGATTCGTAGGCGTAGCTAAAGGTTCCCGAGGAGGAATTCAGGTCTTTTAGGCGCCGCGCCGTATCAAAAATGTATTGGTTCGTCCAAGCGGAGCCGACCAATTGCTCCAGGTTTAGATTTGTCCGCACCTGGCTGGCATAGGCGTAGGTCACCGTGTCGCTGGCCCAGGGACCGTCTTCCGCCAGCAACTGGCCGACTTCGGTGTAGCTCAATTCGGTGGTGCCGACCGCATCAGCCAGACTGGTGAGACGATTCACCTGGTCGTATGTCATGGCGATGTCTGCACTGGTCGCGTAGTCAATGTTGGTCAGGTTCCCCACGTCGTCATAATGGTAAGTCGTGAGGCCCTTGGCGGCGGTCCACCGGCTAATCAGGCGTCCATCGGCATCGTAGCCGTTGGTGAGAATCAGCGCGTTGGCCGCATTGGTCTTGCTGAGAACCTGGCCATAAACATCATAGCCCCATTTTCTGACTTGGTTGCGTCCGTCCTGGAGGGCCACCAAGTCGCCCGCCGCGTTGTAGGTAAAGCGCACTTCTTCAAGGTTGGCGTTGGTTACCACCAACAGGCGGCGTGCTTCGTCATGGTCAAAGAGGGTGACCCGGCTCGATGTGCCCGCAGCTCCGTCCTGGGTGTAATTCGTGAGGCCGCGCGGCCCGTAGAAATAGTGTTCCACGCCACCGTCCGGCCAAGCCCGGCTCAGAATGCGGTCTAGCGAATCGTAAGCGTTGGTAACCGTTACTCCGGCGGCATCGGTGATGTTGGTGGGCCGGTCTTTACGGTCATAAATTAGGCCAAATACCTGGCCACCGGCGTTCCACGCGGAAGCGGGCAAACCCAGGTGGGTATAGTAATTGGTCACGCTGTAGCCGCCATTATCCCGAAGGTTTGTCAGCCATCCCAACCGGTTGTATGTCAGGTTTACAATGCGACCATCGGGATAGGTGATGTTCGTTCGGCGGGTTTGCAGATCGTAATCAAAAATTGTCGTTTTGTTCCGGGCATCAGTGACGGATTCCAGCGCGCCACAGTCGCAGTAGCCAAACGACGTGACGTTGGTGAGTGCGTTGGTTACCGTAAGAAGTTGCCGAACCGGACTGTATTCGAAACGCGTCCAGATACCCAGTCGGTCTTTTACCCCAACGACGTCCAGCCGATTATAGACACGCTCGATGTAGGATTGATCCGGAAAGGTGACGTTGGTGAGCCGTTGCAGCTTGTCCCAGGCGTAGGTGACGGTCAAATCGCGGGCATCGGTGGCGGTGTGGACCAAATCATTTGTGTACGTGAACGTGCGCGTGGCTTGGATTTGTTGGTCTTCGATTTCCTTCAAGCGCCCCACACTGGCGCCTTCCCAAGCTTGGTAGTAGGTCAACCACGTTGTTAGGCCGCTTGGCTTTTCAATACTGCCAAGCTGGTGGGTGTTTTGATCATAATTATACGTCCACACCTCGCCTACAGCATTGGTGAACTTGGTCATTTGGTGGTGATCGTTGTAGCCGTAGCCCGCCAGAAATTCGCCACTGGGACCGTAATGGGTGACGAGATCAACCAAGTTCGCCGCATAGACGAAATCATTGGTGCGCCGAAGACTGTTGTCGTAGGTTTCCACTAACAGGGTGACATTTCCGAGCGCGTTTCGCTGCTGCCAGGTAAAGCGTTGCTGCGCGCCCGGCTGCACCCGGATGGTCGCCGCCACCTGGGAATTGATGCCCTCGTAATCGTCCTGGTACTTTCCCGGATAATCGTACCAGGTGAACTGACCGGTTTCCGCGCCGTCGGGGCTGGGGGAGCGCTCACAATTCAAGGTTGGACTGACGGTATTGTCCGGGGCGTGGGCCACGCGCAACCATTGGCGCATTCGGCCTTTCTCAAAATCGGCGCTGCTAAACTCGGTTGGGGTGTTCGTGGACAAGGCCGCAAATTGCCGCTTATTCCAGTAAAAACTATTTCGCCAGCGCATATCGTCGTCAGACAAGGTCCCAAGCGGCGAATACGTGGGCGTCAGCCCGTTGTAGTAGTGCGTCGGCAGGAAGTCGCTACTGTCATCCATGTACAGGTACAGTTGCGTCGCATTATCGGGCGTGGTGATTTGCAGCGAGCGATTGATGACATTTTGCCCGCCCAGGAAATCGGAGTTGCCGCCGGTCACCTGGAAGCTCGTCACTCCATACGGCGTGGTCAGGTTGGTGATCGCACCCGCGTCATCGTAAACGAAACGGCTAAACAGTCCCTCCGGATCCACGATGTTGGTGAGGTATCCTGAAGCATCGTAATACAGGAAGTTGGTACGTCCGTAAGCGTCTTCGACACTCGTGATTTGCGAACTGAAATTGGTGTCCGCATAGCGAACATAATTGGTTCGGCCATCGACATCGATTACCCGGACAAGACGCGTGACTAAAACCACACCCTCGGTCTGCGACTCGTATTCAAAGCGGGTGCTGAAACCCACCGGGTCAATTCTTTCCGAAAGGAAATACGTTTCCCCGTTACTCGTCAGCACGTGGTATTGATAAAGCTCTTTCCGGCCGTCAGCGTGATCGAGAGCGAAGCCCACGAGGTCGGGAGTGCTGTTGAAAACCGGCCGCAGCCACGTCTGGGCATACGGGTCGAGTTTGGCGCCGCCCTCAGCCTGCGAGCAGCAGTCCGCGTTGGTGTACCGTTTCACGCCTCCACCAGCCAGATAAAGGTCGGCCAGGAGGTAATTCACGCAATTGGTCGCCGCCGCTCCCGGAACACACTGGGCCGCTTGCAGGCCTTCAAAATAAATCCGTGACATCCACGAGCATTCCCACTGCGGCCCGACGTTGAAGACGCTGGGAGTGTTGTCGCGCTTATCACGCTGCGTGTAACTCAAATAACGCACTGGTGCTCCCTTGCTGGGCTGATAGCTTAGCGGCTCATCTTCCATCCAGAGTGAAATGAACGGCTCGCTGACCCACCACCGCGCCATACCCTCACAATCCTCCGAGGCTTCCAGCCCGTTATATCCGGCCAGTCCCGGGGCATGTTCATCATCTTCGTCCTTGATTTTGTTATCGCCACCGGCCCAGCACCAGCTCGCTATGACACCACACGCCAGTAGCAACGTTGCCCATCGCTTAACGATTTCGAAATTGTGAATCAAACCTTTCATGTTCGCCTCCTTGTCTCAGGGAATAACCGACGCACTGTGCGGTTGCGCAATGCCAATTTCAACTGATGCCTTCCACGGGTCATTTCCGTTCAGATACTCTTCATAATTGTCGTCCCAATCCCCGTCGGGATTGGCGTCGGCATCATCGATTTGCGGGTCCAGCCCCCAGCGCAGTTCCCAATTGTCTGGCATGCCATCGCCATCCGAATCGACGAGGGATGGGGTGTTGGTGCTGGTCATGCTGATGAGCAGCTCGTAGGCATCGGGAATCCGTCCAGTCGCTGTCCAGCATCGTGCCAATCGAAAGAAGCCCATACTATCCAAAGGCCCTTCGATACCAACTGAGTCTCGCCCGGTTGGCTGCGCGCCAGCCAAACCCAAGTGATTGGGCTGGCCAGGTTCGTCGCGTAATACAAATGGTATGCGCCGCTTCCGTCGCTGAAATCGTCAGCAGCAGATTGGTCTGTTGCAGCATTTCAGCGGAGACGATTAAATTCGTAAACCTCCTTCGCCCATCATCATCACCTCCGAATAAAGCCAGCTCCAAGGATTGTCCCTGCATCATTTCCTGCTGTTCTTTCCACACTTCGAGCATCTCCGAAAGGCCGTCGTAAAAACTGGTGATTTCCCATTCCTCAATTGGGCCATCGAAGGTCAGCGCCACATCCAAGGTGCGCCGCGTTATATGGTTGAAAAAACAAAACCCGTTGGAGCGCACCGTAGCACTTGGCCAGTAGGTAACTCCGGTGCCGTTGGTGATGAACTGGTGATTGATGTACCCTTCTGCGTTGGTCACGGTGTCAGTGAGCACAATCTGATACCACTCATTGGAGGCGAACTGCGCCGGGGTGCTCAAATAGAGCGCCTCGGACCGTTCGTTTGCGCAGCGAACCAGCAAGGCGTCGTCCTGCCAATAAAAGGACCACCAACCGATGGAAGAATCCTCCGTCCAGGTGCCGACTTCAATGAACGGCGTGTAGGCGCCAGTCCAAGACATTGTCCGGCCGGAACCAGAACATCACCGAACCGCGGTCGCACAATAAATTGGGCCGGCCATTCGTTTGGATTTCCGGGTAACGCAGGACGGCGGGTCCGGCGGCATCGATCTGCACAGCGTTGCTTTGCCAACTGGACACGAGCACCAGATTTGACGCGCTCAGCGGCGGCGACCCTGACGCATCGACGATGTTGGTATCATCGAATAACCAGAACCCCAGCCAAATCCGCAAGGTCTGGCAGCGGTGGTGGACCAT
>CAWBHS010000049.1:0-300916 GCA_963788655.1 uncultured Verrucomicrobiae bacterium
CTGCTTTCATTCCGCAGTTCGAAGCTGGTGTTTTGGTAAATGTCGTTACCGGCGAGCGTGAGCACGGGCGGGCCGCTGATGCCAGTCACTTGCATCCCCACCTCGCTGTTACGAATCACGTTCCCCGTAATGCCCGAGGCGCTGATCCCACCGTAGTCCAGATTTAAGTAAAAGCCTGTCTCTCCATTGGCCGCAATGGTGTTGCTAACCACGCCTACCACCATGTAGCTTGCCAACAATAACCCACCGCTGGCGTTGCTCTGAATCAGGCAGTCGCTCACTTCGGCCCCGCGCTGGTGATAGAAGTAGTCACTGCTACAACGAACACCCCAAGAATCATTCCGCGCCACCGTGCAGCCACTCATTTGAAGCGCTGAGGCGTCGCTAGATACCCCTTCGCTGTGGTTGTAAGCCACCGTGCAGTCGCTCAAGGACATGCTTGAAGACACCTGGCTGCGAATTCCGCAACCACCGTTGAAGTCCACCAGTGCCCCCGTGACCAGCAAGGAACTTTGATAGACATAAAGACCGTCGCCAGTGTTGCCCTCGACCCGTCCGCCCCGAAATTCCACTGGGCCTCTCGTGCTCAAGCCCGCCCCATTGTTGGTCAACAGTTGAAAGTCGCTCAACACCATCGGCTGGACGTAGTCGCCGCTGCTGCCCTCCACTCCATTGCCACTGCACCGCTGCACCGTGCCGTCCTCCAGTGTGTAGCTGTTGAATCGGGTGTCGCCGTCCTCGAACCGAATCCCTTCCACCGCGTATCCACCACAAAATGCCGCAGAGTCATGTCCCCGTTTCCACAATGCGCAGACCATACCAGTCGCCCGGCGCTTTGCTTAGCCCGCTCGAAGTGAATTTCACTGGCAAACCATCACGCCGTCCACAGTAAACTGCCTCCCTGTAAAATGAGTTCGCTTCGAGAAGCGTCAATCCCTCCGGCTGCCGCATCGTGTAACGGGTCGAACAGTACCTCCGTGCCGGCGGCAATCGTCAGATTGCCCATGATTGTCACGTCGCCAATGACGGCAATCCGGCCCGACCAGGTGCGCCCCTTCCAATAACCCGAAACGACTTCCCCCGCCCCCAGCCCGCTGTAGTCGAAGTTTTGGAGCGGGCCGGGACTGCCGCTTGACAATGGGGCTCCGTACCACTGGTTAATGAACACTTGGGCGCTGGCTCCATCCCGAATGTCGTAATCTCGCTCATAGGTTGTAGCGGCTCTGTGCCAGTTCGGTCGTCGTCGGATCGTCCCAATAGTTGCCATTAGCCACCACCGCAGCACTGCTTTCATTCCGCAGTTCGAAGCTGGTGTTCTGGTAAATGTCGTTACCGGCGAGCGTGAGCACGGGCGGGCCGCTGATGCCAGTCACTTGCATCCCCACCTCGCTGTTACGAATCACGTTCCCGTAATGCCCGAGGCGCTAATCCCACCGTAGTCCAGATTTAAGTAAAAGCCTGTCTCTCCATTGGCCGCAATGGTGTTGCTAACCACGCCTACCACCATGTAGCTTGCCAACAATAACCCACCGCTGGCGTTGCTCTGAATCAGGCAGTCGCTCACTTCGGCCCCGCGCTGGTGATAAGTAGTCACTGCTACAACGAACACCCCAAGAATCATTCCGCGCCACCGTGCAGCCACTCATTTGAAGCGCTGAGGCGTCGCTGGATACCCCTTCGCTGTGGTTGTAAGCCACCGTGCAGTCGCTCAAGGACATGCTTGAAGACACCTGGCTGCGAATTCCGCAACCACCGTTGAAGTCCACCAGTGCCCCCGTGACCAGCAAGGAACTTTGATAGACATAAAGACCGTCGCCAGTGTTGCCCTCGACCCGTCCGCCCCGAAATTCCACTGGGCCTCTCGTGCTCAAGCCCGCCCCATTGTTGGTCAACAGTTGAAAGTTGCTCAACACCATCGGCTGGACGTAGTCGCCGCTGCTGCGGCCTACACTCCATTGCCACTGCACCGCTGCACCGTGCCGTCCTCCAGTGTGTAGCTGTTGAATCGGGTGTCGCCGTCCTCGAACCGAATCCCTTCCACCGCATATCCACCACAAAATGCCGCAGAGTCACGTCCCCGTCCACAATGCGCAGACCATACCAGTCGCCCGGCGCTTTGCTTAGCCCGCTCGAAGTGAATTTCACTGGCGAACCATCCACGCCGTCCACAGTAAGACTGCCTCCCTGTAAAATGAGTTCGCTTCGAGAAGCGTCAATCCCTCCGGCTGCCGCATCGTGTAACGGGTCGAACAGTACCCCCATGCCGGCAGCGATCGTAATTGCCCATGATTGTCACGTCGCCAATGACGGCAATCCGGCCCGACCAGGTCTGCGATCCTTCCATACACCCGAAACGACTTCCCCCGCCCCAGCCCGCTGTAGTCGAAGTCTGGAGCGGGCCGGGACTGCCGCTTGACAATGGGGCTCCGTACCTGGTTAATGAACACTTGGGCGCTGGCTCCATCCCGAATGTCGTAGAGATCTTGCTTAGGTTGTAGCGGCTCTGTGCCAGTTCGGTCGTCGTCGGATCGTCCCAATAGTTGCCATTAGCCACCACCGCAGCGCTGCTTTCATTCCGCAGTCGAGCTGGTGTTTTGGTAAATGTCGTTACCGGCGAGCGTGAGCACGGGCGGGCCGCTAATGCCAGTCACTTGCATCCCCACCTCGCTGTTACGAATCACGTTCCCCGTAATGCCCGAGGCGCTGATCCCACCGTAGTCCAGATTTAAGTAAAAGCCTGTCTCTCCATTGGCCGCAATGGTGTTGCTAACCACGCCTACCACCATGTAGCTTGCCAACAATAACCCACCGCTGGCGTTGCTCTGAATCAGGCAGTCGCTCCACTTCGGCCCCGCGCTGGTGATAGAAGTAGTCACTGCTACAACGAACACCCCAAGAATCATTCCGCGCCACCGTGCAGCCACTCATTTGAAGCGCTGAGGCGTCGCTAGATACCCCTTCGCTGTGGTTGTAAGCCGCACTTGGTGCAGTCGCTCAAGGACATGCTTGAAGACACCTGGCTGCGAATTCCGCAACCACCGTTGAAGTCCACCAGTGCCCCCGTGACCAGCAAGGAACTTTGATAGACATAAAGACCGTCGCCAGTGTTGCCCTCGACCCGTCCGCCCCGAAATTCCACTGGGCCTCTCGTGCTCAAGCCCGCCCCATTGTTGGTCAACAGTTGGAAGTTGCTCAACACCATCGGCTGGACGTAGTCGCCGCTGCTGCCCTCCACCCCATTGCCACTGCACCGCTGCACCGTGCCGTCCTCCAGTGTGTAGCTGTTGAATCGGGTGTCGCCGTCCTCGAACCGAATCCCTTCCACCGCGTACTCCACCACAAAATGCCGCAGAGTCACGTCCCCGTCCACAATCCGCAGGCCATACCAGTCGCCCGGCTGTGATTCTGGGCGCGGCTGGTGAACCGGATGGGGCATCGGGCGCCCGCTGGCGTCCAGGATGCCGCCATTGAGGATGATCTCCGCGCGGCTGCTGTCGGCGCCGGATGCTTGGTCATCGCCACTGGCCGTGCGCACCTGCGTTCCCGGCATAATTGTCAGCGAGCCGCCGCCAATGATGGTGACGTCGCCAGTCAGTTCAACCACGCCGGACCAGGAAACGGCGTTTGTGATCAGGCCGGAAAGCGGGCCGGGCGGCCGGACTTCGGCGGCGTTGGCGCTGAGTTGGTAGGCTTGCGACGGGCTGTAGGCACCGCGGCCTTCCGGGTAGCCATAGACGCGGATGAAATAGTCACCCGCCGCGACAACCTGGTGGATGACTTCATTTTCGCCAGCCTGATGGTAGGAGCCGGCCAGCCAGGAGAAATCCGATCCGTAGAGTTCCAAGTCATAGTCCAGCCCACCTGGCACAGTCAGGACGAGGTTCAACTGGCCATTCGTGGTGAGCGTAACGCGGAACCAGTCCAAATCCCCGGCCGAGCAGATCAGGCCATTGGTGCTGATGCCGAGCGGCAGGCACGGTGGCTTCGTAGGAGCGGTCGTTCGGCTCCATCGGATCGTTGCAGGAGATGGTGGGCGGCACAACGTTCAGTGTCGCCAGTTGGCTGGGCGTGGTGCCGTTGTCGTCGGTAACGAGCACGCGGTAGGTGTAGCCGTCGTTGGCGTAGGAGACGGGCGAGGTGGTGTAGCTGTCGGTGTTCGCGCCGGAGATGTCCAGGCCGTTGCGTTGCCACTGGTAGGTGAGCGTGCCGCTGCCCGTCGCCACAACGTCAAACGTGGCCGTTTGACCAAAAACCACCGTCGCGTCGCTTGGTTGTTGGCTGATGGTGGGACCCGTTGGGGTTGAGGGAACAACTTCAACCGCGAGAGCCTCGGTGGTGCGAGAACGGTAAGTCGTTCTCGTACTCCTGGACCGAAACGTTCCAGGTACGGGGAGTGGCGCCAAAGTCAAAGTCCACGGTGATTTGGTCCGGAGCAATGGACGCCGGCCCGACTAGTATTGTGGTCGTGTCATGGGAGAATATTACTTGGTCACCAGCGACAAATCCGCTGCCGTGCAACGTCAGGTGGGTGGTGCCCGCTCCGGTAGAAACGGTTTTCGGCATGACAAATTCGAGCACGAACTCCGGCCAGGTGACGGTAAACGTGTTATCGGAATAGTCATAGCGGACGGTGTTGTTGTTGAGGCTGGTGATCTTGGCCAGCAGTCGGCGCGTGACGCCCACGCTTATCCCCGCCGTGGAAATGGTGACCTTGTCGTTGGGCGCCTTGTCACCGGTAACTTCGAGGCTTTGGGTGAAAATGGGACTGTCGGTCCCGTTGTTGAATGGATTCGTGTCAGTGTCCAGAAACCATTCGACACGCGCGGCACTGTCGCGGTCCTGGTATTTAAAGGTGGCTGTCAGGTCGCGGCCTTGGGGGATGCGGTTGTTCGGGTAGGCAGGAGTTTGGATGAATCCGATGTTGGCCCATTGGGCGCCGCCGGAGCGGTCGGTGGTCGCGCGAACATGCCGCCCACCAAAACGTGTTCCGATGGCGTAGGAATAAACTTGGCGATAGTGGAGACTGCCGGAGACGATTCTGGAGACAAGAACCCGCCAGCGTTGCGCGCCGGGTGCGGCGGGACATACCAGGAATTCGGAATGGTAACTTCGTCATCGGTCGTGGGGAAGTTACCATTGACCCCGATGGTACCATGATACCAAGCGTGGACGTCGGAGTGCTCAGAGGCGTAGCCGCTACCGCTCAGGATGGATTCATCGAGTTGCACGTTTTCCGCGCCATCAATCTCCTGGCCGTTGAAGTCAAGAGGATTTGACATTCTTTTCGCCAGTCGTTATCGGCGAAAACGACATTTTCGTAGAGCTGCGCTGCAGGGTCGCCAGGATGACATCCAGGCGGGGACTCAACGCCGGCATCTCCCAAAGCCAGTGGATGCGGATCTAACGTGGTGACATGGTCCACCCAAATACCGAAGGTGCCGAGTATTCGTGCCGTTTCCAGCATGACTGATCCGCCACGACTGTGGCCGATCAGATGAATACTGCGGGCGGCCAGCGCTTGGTCGAGGCCATCGGTGTGGTAAGCGTTCCTCAAAGCTTCGGCAATCCAACCTGCGAAGTAAGCAGTTGTCAGCCCGGCCGAACCGATTGCGTTATGGTCCGCAAGGTCCGCCCAATCAACGGACAGCACAACTTCGGAGGCATCGTCAGCCGAAGTTTCGGACTGCTGTAAAAGCAACCGTCGATTCCTGTGATGATATTGCCGGTAATGCGGAGGTGATACCAACTACTGTTCAAACCCTTCGCGAAAGCGGCATTGGTGACCGCCTTGCCATGGCATCCACCCAAGCGGGTAGCTGGAGAACGAGGTACATAGCCATGGGTGATGACGGTAACGTCGGCACGCGCGTCATGGAAAAAAAGGCACACAGCAACTGCAAGTGCGCAGCAAGATAGAAGAATAGGGTTTTTCGTTTTCATAGGATTCGGGCAGTTTTCCTTGGTTTTGGCAGCGGTGGTCGTGACGGCGAATGAAGTGAAAGAAGCAAAGTCCACCACCCGGCTTGTCAAAGCCTTGTTGCTGTCTGTTTTCACTGATCCCCGTCACTCCATAGACCTTTCAATCAAGAAACACCTTTTGGAACGATGGCGATTCAATTAGAAACCAGGCCTTTGCAAGCTTTAAATTCGACCGACTCTGGCCGCGCAGACCGCAAGGAACTTAGCGCGGCAAAGCCGCAACCAATCGCGGGTAGGGCGAGACTCCGTCGAGCCCATACTTCCCCGCATCGCTGCCGATAACCCAAGGACCATAACGCGGAAAGCCTACGGCGTTACGAACCCCAAGGAGTTCCCCTTGTTCATCACCCAGTCGGCGGAAGTGCTTCGGGGATGTCAGGGCTCGACGGAGTCTCGCCCTACCCAACCGGCGCCGCCGCAGAAATTTTCGTCGCAGCTTGCGATTAATTTGCACTGTTGCAGTGCCGAGACGCGCACATTGTTGGAAGCATGCCTTCGCTTGCCCAATTGGGGAAATCCCCCTTCCCCTCAAGTGCTGTCTTTTGCGATCTTTGAGTTCTTTGCGGTTAGCCAGCGGCTGATTGTGCGGTTCAAGCCAGGTAGGGAATGGTCAATGGTCCCTGGGGCAAAGCGGCGATTCGGGCGGCGGGTCCGAGTTCATCGAGCAGGCGGTTCACTTCAGTTTGAAGGTCCGCACACGGGATCAGATGCAGGGCGCGGACCATATCCGGCGGCAGCGAGCTGTACACCTGCACGGATGCGTGCCGTTGGATTTGCGCCAGGATTTGCGCCTGCCATTGTTCGGGGTAACTGAAGTTGGGTTCGGTAAGTTTCGCCAACAGCTCTTCCGGTCCACTGACACTGCGGAGGAGGCGGTCCATCGGGCTTTGAGACGGGACACCTTCCCGGCATTCGCACGCCAGGAGAATGCGTCCCGCCCGGTTTGACGATGCGGGCGGCGGCGCTGAGGCCCTTGACGCCCTGGTAAAGGTTCAAGTCCAGCGGATAGCCGCTGTTGGTGGTTACCACAATGTCAAAAGGCGCGGCTACTTTTTGCATGGCGGATTGCCGCACCAATTCGCATCCCGCCCGATGGGCTTCCACCAGGTCGCCGGCAAACACTCCGGTGATCTGGCGGTCTTCGTTCAGGGTGACATTGAGCAGGAAACTCGGCCCGGCGCGCAACGCCACGTCCCGCAGTTCCTCCCACAGCGGATTGCCCTCGGTGATCCCAAACGTGGCGTTGGGATGGCTGATGTTTCGCACGCCATGATTGCTCATGACCGTGCTCAACGCCGCGGTGCCCGGAATGATTCCTTTGATGCCGCCGCTGAATCCGGCAAAGAAATGCGGTTCGATGAATCCGGTGACAATCCGCAAATCGGCTTCCACGACGTGCCGGTTGATCAAGGCCGGCGTGCCATCGCGCAAGGCGCCGAGCGCCACGAACGCGGCCGGGTTTTCCGGTTCGTTGTTTACCACCCGGTATTGCGCGACCACCTCCGGCGTCAGCAGCCGTTCCAACTCGGTGCGCGAAGCGGGGCGATGGGTGCCGGTTTGATTGACCAACGTGATCTGGTCTTTGGGAAGGAAACTGAGGTAATCCAGCAGCCACGGAATCAGCCGGTGATTGGGCGTGGCGCGCGTGGCGTCGGTGAACGTGATGCAGACGCGTTGGTTCGGTCGCAAGCGTTGGCGGAGGGCAGGGGAGCCAATCGGTTGGTCCAGCGCGGCAAGCACGGCCGCACGTTCATCGGGTAACCCTGCCACCGGCGTCGGCGCGATGACCGTCGTCCGGTCGGCGGGCAGATCGACCGGGAGCCAGCCCTGGCCATAGGCAAGCTTCACCTTCATGGCCGTTTGAAGTCACTTTCGGCGCTTCTGGAAGACTCCGGATTGCGACAGGCTAGCAAACATTCAGCCATTGGCGTGCTTGAGCTTTGACAGCCATTGAACGGTTGGCGCCGACGGTTCCCCTCACCCTGACCCTCTCCCCCAGGAGAGGGAAGAGCAATCGAGCCGGCGTTGATCTTTGGTTGCGTCGCGACCGGCACCACCTGCTTGGGAATACACCTCTCCGCAGTGAACCATGGGAGCGCGCTCGCTGTTCCTGGCAAGTGCCGGATGGGCTCCCTCGCCCCAGGGGAGAGGGCTGGGGTGAGGGGGAAGTCGAGGCTGGCAGTTTGACAACGCCGCAATATGCCTGCGGGCCGGCAAACCAGCTTTGGTTCTGAGTCGTTCATGAATTCAAGTCTCGGCATTGCCGGAAATAGCCGGCTTCAATTTCCGCTCCAGAATCTCGCCCACCAGCGCGGGGTTGGCTTTGCCCTTGCTGAGCTTCATCACCTGGCCTTTGAGGAAATTCAGCGCGGCGGCTTTGCCGGCTTTGAAATCGGCGGCCGGGCCGGGATTGGCGGCGATGGCTTCGTCGCAGAACTTTTCGATGCGCGCCGGTGTCGCTGACTTGCGCCAGACCCTTTCTTCCACGATGGCGGCCGGCGCTTCGCCGGTGTCGAACATTTCGGCAAAGACATGCTGCGCGGCGAATCTGCTGATGATTTTGTTTTCACAGGCGATGAGTTCGACAGCGCAGGCTGGAACTTGAGGTCGCAGCGCATCGTAGCAGGCACGTCGCCGGCTCTGATCACTTCATTGTCGGCCAGCGCGGTCTGCCGGTTTCTGCGTTCCAGCTTCGCCCGCAGATTGTTAATGACCCAGTTGGCGACCGCTTTCGGATTCTTTGCTTGCTTCGCGATGCTTTCGAAATAGTTGCCCAGTGGCCACGTCGCTCTTGAACACCTCGGCGTCGCCGGCGGGCAACTGATAATCGCGCATGAACCGCTGCTTGCGCGCCAGCGGCAATTCCACCACGCGCGATTTCACTTCCGCCAGCCACGCTTCGTCCGGCTCGAACGGCATCAGGTCCGGCTCGGGGAAATAGCGGTAGTCGTGCGCGTATTCCTTGGTGCGCATTTCCTCGGTGATGCCCGCCACGTCGTCCCAGCGGCGCGTGGATTGGATCAGCTTGCCGCCCTTCTTGACCACTTCGATCTGGCGCGGGATTTCGTATTCCAGCGCGCGGCGCACGCCGGAGAAGCTGTTCATGTTCTTGATCTCGATCTTCGCGCCGAGTTCCGTCGTGCCCTTGGGCCGCACGCTGACGTTCACGTCGCAGCGCACCATGCCTTTTTCCATGTCGCAATCGCTCACGCCGCCATAGCACGAGGATGTCCTTGAGCGCGTTGAGATATTCGTAGGCCATGTCCGCGCTGGTGATGTCCGGCTCGGAAACAATCTCCAGAAGCGGCACGCCGGCGCGATTGAAATCCACGCCGCTGTTGCGCTCGAAATGGAAGCTCTTGCCCACGTCTTCCTCCAGATGCGCGCGGGTGATGCGCACGCGCGCGATGCCGCGCCGATCTGCCCAATTCGAACTCCACGTAGCCGTTGCCGTGCGACGGCTTGTCGTATTGGCGTGATCTGGTAATTCTTCGGCATGTCCGGATAGAAATAGTTCTTCCGGTCGAACTTGGCGAAGCGGGGAATCTGGCAGTTGAGCAGGTAGCCGGTCAGCACGGTGAGCCGCAGCGCTTCTTCATTGGCCACCGGCAGCACGCCGGGCAAGCCGAGGCAGACGGGGCAGACGTTGGTGTTCGGTGGCGCGCCGAAGGCATTGGCGCAACCGCACCACATCTTCGATTGCGTTTTGAGCTGGACGTGCGTTTCCAGTCCGATGACGGCTTCGTATTCCATGATCGATTGATAATTGCCGGGAGGGTGTTACCAAAACCGACCGGCCAATGAAATGCGAAAATTGGTGATCTGGTGATTGGTTGGTGCGTTGCCGCGGGTAAAAACACCAAACCGGCCCAACTCGACCTTCACTTGGACTTCCTCTACCGAAAGCGCTGGCAAGCCGGGCGCACTCCAAACGCGGGCGCGTCAGTTCCACCGGCCTTATCAAAACGCGCGCCAGCGTTTGGAGTGCGTGGAGCTTGCTGCCGCTTTCGACAGTCGCACGGACTGCGGAATCCAGAGCTACGACTTTGTTAATGGACCTGTGGTTCGGGATTGGTTGTGGTAGGGCGGGCAGTCCTGTGCCTGCCGCGAATGTGGGAGCGCACAGCATGGGAAGCAGGCGGCGCGCGCAGGGTGACGCGCCTCACCTTTCAGCGGTTGCGGCCGAACAACAAGCGCAGGCTGTTCATCACCACCACCACCGTGCTGCCTTCGTGGCCGACCACGCCGAGGGTCAGGGGAATGCTGCCCAGCAAGGCAAACGTGACCAGCACCACGACGGTGCCGAGCGAGATGACCTGGTTTTGCCGGATTACGCTCCGCGCGCGCTGGCTGAGGCGATAGGCGGACAGGAAGTTTTCCAGGCGGTCGTGCATCAAAATGACCTCGGCTTGTTCGAGGGCGGCATCCGAGCCCCGCGCACCCATGGCCACGCCCACGTGAGCAGCGACAAGGCTGGGAGCATCGTTGACGCCATCGCCCACCATGGCCACACGTCGGCCGCGATTCGAGAGTTCCTGGATGGCCTGGACTTTCTGTTCCGGCTTCAGTTCTGCGCGCACGTCGTCGAGCGACAATTGCGCCTTCAAATGTTCGCCCGCGGCCCGGCGATCACCGGTCAGCACGATGGTTTGCAAGCCATCGGCCCGCATTTGTTCGATCAGCGGTTTGGCTTCGGGACGGATGTCGTCGCGCAGCAGGATGCGTCCCAGCAAATCGCGATGACTGAGCCAGACTTCCGAGAAGCCAGGCTCAGTCGGCGGAACCTGACTCAGTGTGCGAGTATGGGAACCATCGAGGCCTTCGCGCCGGCCCAGAAAACACACGTCGTTGCCGCCGTGAGCGCGCAGACCCTGGCCGGTGATCGATTCGAAGTGGTCCAGCTCGAGCCGCTGCAGGGATTGTTGTTTGCCAAACCGAGTGATGGCGCGCGCCAGCGGATGATTGGACAGCCGTTCCATCGAGTACGCCAGTTGGGCGACCTCCGTTTCGCGTCCAGGCGGAAAGCTCTCTACGTGTTCGACGCGCAATTCGCCGGTGGTCAACGTGCCGGTTTTGTCCAGAGCCACCACATCGATCTCCGCCAACTTCTCGACGGCTGCGCCACCGCGGAAGAGCACTCCGTGCCGGGCGCCCCAAGCGATGGCCGCCAGGACGGCCGACGGAATGGACAGCACCAAGGCGCAGGGCGAAGCCACGACGAGCAAGGTCATGGCCCGGTAAAAAGCGCTGGGCGCGCCTTCGATAACGGCAAACGGCTTCAGGCCGAACGCGTGCCACCAGACAAAGAACATCACCACCGTGATGCCGAGCACCGAATACGTATAGATGCTGCTGAAGCGGTCAATCAGCCGTTGCGCGGGCGCTTTTTGACGTTGAGCGTCCTGAATGAGGCGGATGATTTTCTGCAAGGCGCTTTCCGCCGCGGGCCGCAGGACGGACGCTTCCACTGCGCCCCAGAGGTTCAGCGTGCCGGCCAGGACGGTATCGCCGATTTTCTTTTCCACCGGAGTGGCTTCCCCAGTGAGATTGGATTCGTCGGCGGCAGTGGCCCCTTTCAGTACCTCGGCATCAACGGGGAACTGCGCATCCGGCTTGATGAGCAATCGCATTCCCAGGCGCAGTTTTCCGACCGGCACCTCGGTTTCCTTTCCCGCCGCGTCAATCAACGTGGCGGTCTTGGGAGCATCTTTGAACAGTGATTGGATTTCCCGCCGCGTGCGATCCATGGCAAAATGTTCGAGAGCACCCGAAAGGGAAAACAAAAACAGCAGCGTCGCCCCTTCGTTCCATTCATTGATCGCCGCACTGCCGATGGCCACGGCCAGCATGAGAAAGTGAACGTCGAGGGTTACTTGTTTGAGCCGCTGCCACACTTCCTCGGCGGCAAACCAACTGCCCGCCAGATAGGCGAGCAAATAGAACGTCAGACCGAGCGGCGTGGGCATCGTGCCATGGGGTGTGGCGAAGGCGCCGAGAATGCCGAAAATGGCGCACAGCGCGGTGGCCAGCAACTGCCATTTCCATTCGCCCGGATGCTCCTCTTCCTCGAAGAACTCGACGTCGCGCTGGACGACTTTGGGCAGTCGGATGGACCGCCAACGCCAAAAACTGGGCGCCGTGGGGCAACTGACGCGGGCCAGGGTGATGCCGCTCTCATCGCGTTTGATGGTGATGGCCCGCCGCATTTGCGGCGGCAACGGAATGTTGCAGTGGTTGCAGTCACTATCACCGGACAACAACCCGCAATCGGCCGCGGCTTCGGCGGCGGTGTCGAGCTTCAGGTTGGCGGCGACACGTTCCGCCAGGTCCGGCGGACTGTTGGTCCCCAGCGTGGCAATGGAAATGGAATGCTGGCTTCGATCGATGGTTACCGCCTCAAGGGCGGGTTCATCATCGAGCGTGGAGGCGAGCGATTGCATCAAGCAACGCGGCGTCTCCGGCTTTTTGTCGGTTGTCTCAGGCATTTGCAAACCGTCTATCAATGTCCGAATACTATAATCGGGTCACCTGGAAACTGCACTCGGTTTGTGAAACAATTATCGTTATTTGCTTTGCCCGCGGGAGGGTGCTGAAGACAATACCCGCGTTTTGCATTGGCTGACTGGGAGACGCATATAAAACGCAGCTTACGATTTATGAATGAAGGATTGATGCGCGAGGCCATCCGATTGGCCATGGCAACGATGGAGCAGGGGACGGGCGGCCCCTTCGGGGCGCTGGTGGTGCGGCGCGGGGAAATCGTCAGCCGGGGATGGAATCAAGTGACCTCCACCAACGACCCCACCGCTCACGCGGAAGTGATGGCCATCCGCGAGGCGTGCCGGCGGTTGAACACCTTCCGTCTGGACGAGTGCGATCTTTACGCCAGTTGCGAACCGTGCCCGATGTGTCTCGGCGCCATCTATTGGGCGCGACTTCGCCGCGTGTTTTACGGCGCCAGCAGCCGGGATGCGGCGGCGGCAGGATTTGACGATCAATTGATTTACCAGGAATTGGCTCAAGCCGCCCGAACGGCGGCGGTTGTCATTTACCCAGCTATTGCCGCAAGAGGCATTGGCGCCGTTTGCTGCCTGGCAAGCCAAAGCGGATCGGGTGCGGTATTGATTTCGTTGGTGCCGCAAAGAACTCGGATATTGCGGGCGTCTCGCTGGCGGAAACAAATTCGGGAGCGGCAATTGAATCTTGATCCTTGCCTCGCCGCGTTTTTGGAAAACCTGGGAATTTCCAGGTCGGCGGAATTCTAACGGTAACGAGATTGGCCGTGCTGAGATTTAGAGAGCGAATCATCATTTTTTGAACATTCTTCCCACCACGGTTGTCCATTAACTATTCCTACAGAAGTGACTACGTTTACTTGCAGTACGGAAGTAAACCCTATGAGAGTGTTCAGATTATGTTTGTTGGCGACAGGATTGATTGTCTTCTTGATCCTGAGGTTTTTGTTGTCCGCCAACCCTGCCCCAACGGGCATTGATCCTTTGGCTCCCACCATCCCAAAGTCCGAACCCGCGCAGTCACCGAAGGAAGAGAAACCTTTCCCCCAAAACTCGAAAGCATCCGCCATGGTCCGGCTGGAATGGGTGGAGGACATCACGAACGGTTTGGGGTAACCGGTCCAGCCGCCTATTTCCTGACGACCCACTGGGGCAGAGAATTCTCCAAACCATACTTCACGCATTACCTCTCGGAGCATTGTGGCAGCGGACGTGAGGCCGCTCTGACTTTTTTCGAATTTAATTCGAGCGGACTCACGTCCGCTGCTACAACGCCATTGGCTGGGCAAAGCGGTTGGAGTCTAATCCGCATTGGCCAACAAGCTGTTTTTCCGATTGAAGCATTTGTGCCCGCAGCCGGGATCCCAAAGAATTTTCTTGAACGGGATGCAATCCAGCCTTCAATGGCCAACGACAAATCCTTGACCATGACATCTTCTGAAAACAGTTCCAACGAATCCCGTGTTCCTTCCTTGGCTTCGCGCTCGGTTGCGGTCGCGGGTACGGGCGCGATTGCCGCAGCACCGTTCGTGGCACGAGGCCAGGTGCTCGGTGCCAACGACAAGATCGGCGTGGGTTTCATCGGCGTGGGCGGGCGCGGCAGCGGCCACGTCAACATCGTCAAAAGCATGATGACTGCCGGCGAAAAGCTCCAAATCGTGGGCGTGTGCGACGCTTATGGTTTCCGCCGGGAAGAAGCGGCCCGCCAGACCGGCGGGAAGATTTACAAGAAACACACGGATCTGTTAGCGGACCCGAACGTGGATGTGGTGTGCATCGCCACGCCCGACCGCTTGCATATGCACCAGGCCATCGATGCCATTCGCGCGGGCAAGGATGTCTATTGCGAGAAGCCGATGGGCCACTGGTCGCAGTTCGAGTTGGCCAAGCAGTTTTACCGGGAAACCCTCCAGCGGAAACGCATTGTGCAGATTGGGAACCAGGCTGGTTCCAGCAAGGCCTGGGACCAGGTGGGTGACCTGCTCAAGCAGGGCGTGGTCGGGCGTCCGCAACTGGTTGTGGCCGGCTTTTATCGCGACGGCGACTGGGGTGAGCGGATGCCGATTCCAGATCCCACCGCGCGGCCGGGGCCGGACTTGGATTGGGAAGCCTTCCTCGGAGATGCGCCCCAAGTGCCTTTCACCGTGGACCGTTTCTTCAGTTGGCGGAAATATCTCGACTATGCCGGCGGTCCCAGCACCGATCTTTTCCCGCATGTCTTCACACCGTTCGTGAGGCTCCTGGGTGTGAAATTTCCCAGCCTGGCGGTGGGAACGGGCGGCATTTTCGAATATGTCACCTACGACCGTGAGGTGCCGGACACGTTCAACATGTCGCTCGATTACCCGGAGAAAGTGTCGGTGGTGCTATTCTGCACGCTCAGCAATGAGCATCCGACCGAGCCATGCATCCGCGGTGACGAAGGGGCAATCACGCTGGTGACCGATTGGGGTAGCGGCGTGGACAGCGTGACCATCCACCCGCGCAAAGGCTCAGCCAAAACCATACCCATTGGTCGGAGCAACCTTACCCTTGATCATTGGCGCAATTTCATCCACTGCGTCCGCACGCGCGAGAAGCCCAACAGCGACGTCGAATTTGGTTTCCACGTCCAGACCGCCTTGAACATGGCCATGCTGAGTTATTTGCAAAAGAAGGTGGCCACGTTTGATTCCGCGAAAGAAACCATTGTCCTTTGAAGCCTGTACCCGATATGAAACGAAGGTCCGCTTTCCAAACAGTCGAGAATTCCGACATCGCTAATTCCGATCAGACCATGGCTACATCCAAACCTCTGCCGCATTCGCGGATCGGTTCCCCCTCCCCCCGGCCCTCTCCCCTGGGGAGAGGGAGTCAGTCACACCGCCCTCCGAAAAGTCGGGACGCTTCGAATTTGCCGGCCGATGGGCGCCCATTCTCTCTCCCTACGAACCGCGTAGCAGCGGACGTGAGTCCGCTCTATCCCAATTCGAAAAAAGTCAGAGCGGACTCACGTCCACTGCTACAGTGGTTCGGGGATTCAATCGACGAAAACTTTCGCTCCCTTGGGCAGAGGGTCGGGGTGAGGGGAAGTCCGGTCCAAAAAGACGAAGCAGCTACGGTTTCGTCGTCAACCCCAGCGGTCTTCCAATCCGCTCGTTCCGTCACCCGGCGCCAATTCCTGGGAACCACCGCCCGCGGAGCGGCATTGTTGGGCACGGCGTCCACAGTGTTGATCTCGCGCACCAACGTAATCGGCGCCAACGAACGTCTGGGAGTGGGCTTCATCGGGGTGGGCGGCCGCGGCAGCAGCCATGTCAACGTGGTCAAGAGCATGATCGCGGGGGGCGATAAGCTCGACATCGTGGCCGTGTGTGACGCTTATGGGTTCCGCCGGCAAGAGACCGCGCGGCAGACCGGCGCGACGGTTTACACGAAGCACCGAGAGTTGCTCGCGGATCCGAAAGTGGATGTGGTCTGCATTGCCACGCCGGACCGGTTGCACGTTCCCCAGGCGCTCGATGCCATTCGCGCGGGCAAGGATGTCTATTGCGAGAAGCCGATGGGCCACTGGTCGCAGTTTGCGCTGGCCAAGCAGTTCTACCAGGAAACGCTGGCGCTTAAACGTGTCGTCCAGATCGGTAACCAGGGCAATTCCAGCCGGGCGTGGGCGGTGGTCGCCGACCTCGTGGACAAGGGCTACATTGGCCGGCCGCAACACGTGCAAGTCGGCTATTTCCGTTATGGTGATTGGGGCGAGCGCATGCCCATTCCCGACAAGACCGCCAGAGCCCGGACCGGACCTGGATTGGGAAGCCTTCCTCGGCGACGCTCCCAAGGTGCCGTTCACCGTGGATCGTTTCTTCAGTTGGCGGAAGTATCTCGATTACGCAGGCGGCCCATGCACGGACCTGTTCCCGCACGTATTCACCCCTATTGTGCATGTCCTGCGGCTCAAGTATCCGGCCCTGGTCGCAGCTTCCGGAGGCATTTTCAAATATGACACCTACGACCGCGAAGTGCCGGACACCTTCAACATGCTGCTCGATTACCCGGAGAAGCTGTCGCTCACGGTCGTCTGCACGCTCGCTAACGACTATATGACCGAGCCGGCCATCCGCGGTGACGAAGGCACCATCACCCTGCAAGGGACGCAATGGGAAACGGGCTTCGACAGCGTGACCGTGATTCCCAAGCGGGGCGAACAAGAAGATCCTGCGCGGGGATAAAAGCAATTCCACGTTGGCCCATTGGCGGAATTTCATCGAGTGCGTGCGCACGCGCCAAAAACCGGTCAGCGATGTCTCGTTCGGACTGCACGTGCAGGCGGCCATGTGCATGGCCATGCTGGGATTTATTAATCGCAAAATCCCCACGTTCGATTGCGAAAAGGAAGAAATCATCCTCTGAGTTCCGCGGCCACCATTCCCCGAAAAGCTGTTCACCAAGATTCAAAATGAAGCTCCATCAATCTTCGATCAAATCCCTTGCCGTTTTTGGCCTGTTCTTGGCGTTCGTAAACCCGAGCCTTCGCTGCGCGGCTGCTGTCCCCAACCTGCTGACCAATGCCGCGACTTACGGATTTCCCGAATTCTTGAGCACGGTCAACCGCAGTTCCAAAGGCTGGATATTTGCCCCGCCCGTCGTGGGATTGGATTACGTCAAACTCAACGGGGTGCTGCTCACCGGTAACCCCGCCACCAACGATCCTACGTCCGGCCTGACCTTCACTTCGCCGGCTGTCCCCTACGTCATACGGAAATTGGATTGGGCCAAGGCGGACCAACGTCCGGCGCGCAACGGCATCTGTCGGGGTGGCATTCACGGTAATCGCCAGGCGTTTGCCCTCAACCTGGCGGCCAATCCGGGGCACACTTACCTACTGGAAGTCCTCGCCCTGGACGCCTTCGCGCCAAAACGTTCGATGACTGTGCGCGTGGACAGCCAGACGGTGATCAAGAGCTGGACCATCACGGCGGGAGAAGCCCACAACCGCGTGCTCCGCGTTCAGGTGGTGGCGGATCGCGACGGCATTGGCCTCCAATTTGCGCCCGGCTCCGTGCCCGACACCGACCCCAATCCGGCCATCACCGCCGTAGCGCTCACCGACCTTACCGAAGGGGTGTGGCAATACGACGACACCTTTGGACAAATCCCGCTCGGCCTGGTCAACATCGCCGCGACGGGCGCGGCCAGCAGTCCGGACAACCTGGAGCAGGATGGCGATGGGCGCGGCGATCAGGCCGCCATCGACGGTGACTCGGGCACCTATTGGGACGAGCAAGATCAGGCAAAACTGTATCGGTTAATGGTCACCTTCAAACAACCGGAGACCATCGCCGCCGTGGGTATCCAGGGCTGGGCGCAACATCAGTTCGCGCCGAAGGATTTCGAGGTGCTCGCTGATGGGAACGTGATCAAGAAGGTCGAAAACGCGCGCTATCAGGACAACCTGCTGTTCCTGCCGATCACGGAAACTGCCTGCCGCACTGTGGAACTGAAGATCACCGGTTACTACGGCGGTTCCCCCGCCATCCGCGAACTCGGGTTATTTCGGCGAATTGCCGCGCCCATGGCAGTCGATCTCTCCCCGTCCGCCACGACTCCCGCCCCGGGGCTGTCCGCGGAGACATTCGACGACTCGGAGTGCGTGCTGGAATTCAAAGGTCAACCGGTTTGCGTTTATGCCTACGGGAAGGAGCAGTGGAAACCTTATGTCCGGGAACTCCACACTTTGCGTGGCGACAATATTTTTCGCGATTCGCCGTTCGACCACAAACATCACCATGCGTTGATGTATGGCATCAAGGTCAACGGGGTGAATTTCTGGGAGGAAGTGGCCGGCAGCGGCGTCGAGAAGCCGGTGCAGACAATCCCGTTTGCTTGCGGTCAGGATTCCTCGGGTCATCCCCAAGCGGTTTTGCGCCAAACCCTCCATTGGCTCACTCGTGAAGACGCCGCGCGTTCCGATTCAGCGGCGGCGGCGTTGTTGATCGAGCAGCGCACCGTCACGGTGACGGTCAATGAACCGGAGCAAGAAGTCGCGCTCCACTGGCAATCCAAGTTCGAAGTGGGACCGAAGACCAATCAAGTGACCCTCACCGGGGCGAACTATCATGGCTTCGGCATGCGTTTTCTCGAAACGCTCGATGCGTTCGCGCGCCATCTGAATTCGGGCGGCGCGCCTGATTTGAGTGGCACCCAACAGGATGTGTCCCGGCACGAGTGGGGATCGGTTTCGTTCCCGGTGCCGGACCGGCCCGCGACCCTCGTTCTCTTTGGCCATCCGGACAATGCTCAAGGCGACTGGTTCTTCACCATGCAGCGTCCGTTCGCCTATCTTTCGGTCACGCAGCATCTCGACGAGGAAGCGCTTGTCTATCACCGGGGCGACAAGTTTCAGTTGAACTACCTGGTCACGCTGTATCCCCAATTGAAGACGCCGCAGGCCATCAAGCAACGGGCGCAGGAGTGGCGAACGGCTAATTTCTAGTTCGCGTCTTCGATTCGCGCGCGGTAATTCCGTTTGAAGTCAGCCGCGTTCTCATGAACGCAGCCACAATCACTGCCGGCAGACAGCTTATGGCCACATCTGCGCCTCTGGCGGCCACCTCACGGCTTATGCATTATGCCGTCAGACTGCGGGTCCAGCCCGCCAACCGCAGAGGATCCCCAATTTACTCTGCCACTCCGTTCCTCCCATGCCGTCGCCGGTACGCCGGTGGCGCCCGACCGACTGCAGGCTATACGTCACCAAGGAGCCCTGTCTCATGTGCGCCGGGGCGATTGTCCACGTGCGGTTGGCGCGGGTGGTGTTTGGCGTGGTTGATCCAAAGGCCGGCGCCGCAAGCAGCGCCATGAATCTCCTGCAATACCCGGCAGTCAATCACCGTTGCGAAATCACGCCCGGCGTCCGTGAAGCCGAGAGCCGCTCCCTCCGGCAAAATTTCTTCGCCGAACAACGCGCCAAACCAAAGTCTGGCTTGGATTAAACAACGGTACAAAAAAACCTCGGTACCCAGCGACCACCACCGGGTACCGATGACTTCGTTCTCGCCGGGTTACGGCGAGTTGGCGTGGGTCGGCTAGTCGCCGGCGCAATCGCACAGCACCTCGCCCCAGACCCAGTTGTCCTGCAGGTCCGGGCAGGTGTCATTCTCCATGCAGGTGAAACTGCCGAAAACGTAGTTGTTCCAGGCGAAGATTTCGTCCGCGCTATTCTGAACGAGTTGGAAGTCTTCCCAGGCCCAGTTGCCTGAGACATCAAGATAGTCGCCGGTGTTCCCATTCACCTCGATATTGTAGCCAATGTAGTTGTTCCAGGCATAGATGTCATCGGAAAGGTTGTTGAGGATTAGCAAATCGCCCATCGCCCAGTTGTCCGAGGCGTCGGTGTAGTACACATCGTTCTCTTCCACCCACAGATCGCCGCCCCCGTCGTTCTCCTGGACGTACAAATAGGCGGAAATGTTGTTGTCGATGTAAAAGTCCTCCATGGTGCCATTGCCCGTGATGTCCACGTCCAGCGACCAGTTGTCTTCGGCCCAAACGTTGCCGGCCCAGTTGCCAGTGACTTCCAGAAAGGCTTCCAGGTAGTTGTCCGATACATCCAGATCCCACGCGGTGTTCAAGTCCACCATCAGGTCGTTGTCACCGTAGTTGTACCAGAACCAGAGATATTCCGCCACGTTCCTGCGGATCACGGTCTTGCCCAGGATCGCGGTGTCCTCGACTTCGATTTCAAAGGCGTCATTCTGGACGATCTGGACTTTCCCGGCCACGGCCGATTCCATCAGCCAGATTTCGTCGCGGATACGGTTGTTCCGGATCTCGAGCTTGCCATGGAACTCCGCGCAATCGATGTCAATCCATTTGAGCTTGTTGTCCGTGATGGCCACATCGCCTCCGATGACGGTGCATGAAATCTCCACATTCCCTCCTGATGAATCGCTGATCTGCATGCCCCCCCGCACGGTGCCGTTTGCGAGGATGATCTTGGCCGCCCCCTCCGCCTGAATTTGCCCCTCCACGCGAGCACCGTCGGTAAAGAGCTTGCCGCCCTCGTGGACCGTGATGTCGCCGCGCACAAACGTTTCGTTTAAGGTCGCCTTGCCGTAAATAGTCACATTGTCCAAGTTGTCCGTGGGGCCAAACGTGACGCTTTTGCCCGCCTTGACAACGGTGTCCGCGCTTAGGGCAGTAAGTCCGGAGAATGCCAGGAGGGTGAAGCTCGCCAGTAGTGTCTGAATAGTTTTCATATCCTTGTTCCAGTTGGTTGGTTTTTTTTGTCGGTTGCTATGGATCGTCCGTGTCGTTAATTTATTGACGATGTTGCCAGCCCTCTTATCACAGTCGATCGGCTTAGGCAAGCTCTAAATCAGCAGGGCAAAACGGGTGGGGGCCGGAAGGATCCCGAAATGCAGTTGCATTCCAACAGCCAGCAAGATGCGGGGCGCCGCTGACCGAGGAAAAAGGGTTGCAGGCGGCATCCATTTGCTCTAAGGTTGCTGCCCTGCGTTATGAAAAGGAACACCCTAATCCTGGTGTGGATTCTCACCAGTTCGTGGCATGGCCACGCCCAACTCATCCTCGACGAACCCTTCGCCTATCCCGACGGCGCCCTGACCAATGTCTCGGGCGGCACCTGGACCAACCACCAGGGGGTGCTCGGTCCGGTCGTCGTGGTCAACGAACAGGCCAGCCTCGATGAAGCGGGCCGAGCGGACGTCAACCGCACCTTCGATGCCGTCGGGCTTACCAACGGCTGGCTCTACGCGAGTTTTGTCGTGGACTTCTCGACGCTGCCGGGCATGGGGGACGCCTATTTCTGGCACTTGAAGGATGCCGGCAATTTCGCCTTCCGGGCGAAGGTGTTTGCCACCCAGGCCGGCGCCGGCGCCAATTCCTTCCGCCTGGGCGTGGCCAACGTGGTCAATGCCCCAACCTACGCGCCGGTTGACCTGGAACTCAACACGCCACATGCCGTCGTCGTGCGCTACGATGCCGCCGGTGAAGAACCGACCGTGCTATGGATCAATCCGGTGAATGAGGCCTCCACGGCGCGGCGCGCTGTCGCCACCGATTTGCACGACCCGGTGGCGGTCACTGCCGTCGCCCTGCGCCAAGCCCGCGACATCGGCCTCTTGACGGTGGACGATCTGAAAGTGGGCCTCCGTTTCGAAGACGTGTTCACCAGCGGCAATCCGGCGACCAATCCCCCGGCCATCTCGGTCGTTGCGGACCAATTCGTTCCGGTCAACGCCTCCACGCCCGAACTGCCCGTAACGGTGGAAGACCAGGAGTCTCCCGGCACCAACCTCGTGCTCAGCGCCGACTCCTCCAACTTGGCCTTGCTGCCGCTGTCAGGAATTCTCTTGGGTGGCTCGGACACCAACCGCACCGTCACCATTACCCCGGCCGCCGGCCAGGAAGGGGTTGGCGACGTTACCCTCACCGTGACCGATCCCGACGGCAATTCGGCCAGCCGAATTTTCACCGTCACGGTCGGCGCGCCCACCATTGCCGCGGTACTTGATTTCGCCACCCCCACCAATACGCCCCTCACCGGCATCCCGGTGGAAATTGGAGATGCCGAAGAAGAATCCGGCCACCCTCGAACTGACTGGCAGCTCGTCTGATCCGGTGCTCATTCCCGAAGACGGCATTTCCCTCGGTGGCGCCGGCGCACACCGCACCGTGGGACTGCAACCAGCGCCCGACCAGGCGGGCCGGGCCACCATCACGCTGACGGTCAGCGATGGCTACTCGACGCGCGCGACCGCGTTCACCGTGAAGGTGCATCCGCAGGAAGGAACCGTGCTGGCGGAATCCTTTGATTATCCGGATGGACCGCTCGGCAGCAGCGGGGTATGGGTGCATCACAGCGGCGCCACCAACGAACTCGAAGTGGCCGACGGCCGCATCCAACTCCTTTCAACGGGCACAGAGGACCTGCACGCTGAGTTGACAGGAGCCGGCGTGCCCTATCTGGGCGGCGGGTGGATTCTCTATGCGACGTTGCACGTGACCGTGACCACGCTCCCGGACGAGGAAGACGGCGGTTACTTCGCGTATTTCAACGATCCGCTGACGGGAGGACAGGTGCGCGGGCGTCTTCTGGTCCTGACCAACGACGCGGCGGAAGGCGCTTTTCGGTTTGCCGTGGCCAATGGCTCGGCGAGGTCAAGTGTCGTTCTCCCTCAAGATTGTGAACCAAACGTCGCGTATCGATTGGTGGTCGGCTACGACGTGGACGCCGCCCAAACCACCCTCTGGATCAATCCAACCAGCCAGTTGGACTCCAGGGTTACGGCCACGGATGTCGTGGCAGCCGAGCCTATCCGTTCGTTCTCCTTCCACCAGCAAACCGGCATCGGCACGTTGAACGTGGATGACCTTGAAATTGGCACGGCTTTTCCCGCCATCGTGTCTGCGTTCGCGCTTCACCTCGAACTCATGGGACCGGGCGCGGCTCGCCTTCGCTGGCCGGTGGCTGCTACGGCCTCGGGTTACGTGCTCCAAAGCTCGGCGGCACTCACGGGCGGCTGGGTCGAACACCCGGATCAGGGCTCCACCGAAGGCTTCGATCGGGTGGTCGAACTCAACGACCCGTCAGGCAGTGCGTTCTTTCGTTTGTTCCGCACGCCCGTCGGGCGATAGCTTCCCACCACGGACGGTCGGTCTGGAGGGGCATGGTCCCTTGGTGCGGGCTCATTCGACCGACACCAATGTCAGATCATCAATCCACAATCCGGTAACGGGCCGGTCCCTGCTATTGGTAAGTTTTGGTCCTCTTCAGGCAGTTCACCAAGGGGTGCCGGCAACCTAACTTTAAGCGCTGCGCGGTCCAATCCATGGTCTGCACCGTCCCGCGCCGCCGCCGCGCCGCGTGATGGCGAAAGCATTCACTTAAACCGCATCAACAGTTCACCATCACGTATTAATGCGCGTGTTTGTAAAGGGGGGCCGCCGACGTGCGGAGGCGGATTCACCAGTGCCAAGTAGCCCCAAGGTCCACCGCCTAACGTCGGTGGCTACGGTTTTTCGGGCCTTCAAAACACACTCTTCGCATCACCAGTGCAATCCGATCCGTGTTGAAGGTCTTCCGCTCAGCCCGCCGCTTTGACCGGGGCGGCGGAAATCTCAAGCATCCTTTCGATGGGGGCTCGGGCGCGCTTGATGATGTCTTCGCTCAATTCAATCCGGGGGGCGAGGTTGGCCATGCAATCGTGCAGTTTCTCGAGCGTATTCAACTTCATGAATTTGCACTCGTTGCAGCGGCAGTTGTCCGTGGGGGCGGGAATAAAGGTCTTGTCCGGACATTCCTTTTGCAGCCGGTGCAGCATGCCCGCTTCGGTGGCAATGATGATTTGTTTGGCCGTCGTTTGTTTGCAAAAGGCCACCATCTTTTCGGTGGAGCAGATTTCGTCGGCGAGCATCCGAACGGCCTTGGTGCATTCGGGATGAGCCACCACCGGTGCTTCGGGATATTCCTGGCGAATGCGGGTGATGCCGGCATGTGTGAATTCCACGTGCGCGTAACAATTGCCCCGCCACAAGGTCATCGGACGCCCGGTCTGTTCCATCACCCAGGCCCCCAGGTTTTCGTCAGGCACGAACAACAATTCCCGATCCGGCGGCGCGGCTTTGACGATCTTGACGGCATTGCCACTGGTGCAGATCACATCGCTGAGGGCTTTGACCTCGGCGCTGCAATTGATATAGGCGATGGTGTAAGGGTTCGAGTGGCTGGCTTGAAAGGCCCGTAGGTTTTCGGCGGGACAGCTTTCCTCCAGCGAACAGCCCGCGTCCTTGTCCGGCAGAATAACCACCTTGCCGGGATTGAGGATTTTGGCAGTTTCCGCCATGAAATGGACGCCGCAGAACACAATCACTTCCGCCGGTGTCTTGGCCGCCTGTTGGGAAAGCCCCAGCGAATCGCCGACGTAATCCGCCAAATCCTGGATTTCCGGCACCTGGTAATTGTGCGCGAGAATGACCGCGTTGAGTTTCTTTTTCAACGCCAGGATGTCTCGCGACAACGCATCAACTTGCGCCGGTGGCAGCGGTTGACGCACGGTGAAATCGCCGACCGTATCACGTGGGGACTGCCCATCAATAAGTGTCGTCATGATGGAAAAGCTAGCGGTTGCCGCGGAACGCGTCAACGGGGTTGGCGGGCGTAGTCAGGGGCGCGGATAATGCCGAGAACCCAGGGTGAAATCCGAGGATCTGAAATCGAAAGCACAGTACGACCAGGCTGATGAGAGTGCGTAAACGGTGAAATCCTGCGAGACTACCAAAGGCGACGGCTTTCACGGCCGGCACATAATGCGGGACATCTTCCATCAGATTTCTGAGCTCGGACTTGCGGAGTGGGAAGCACGCCCGCCTGCGGGCGTTGCTGGGCGCGCCCCGCGGCCAGCGCGAAGGAAAAGCTGCGGGCAACGCCGCCATCGCGCCACTCCGGCCACACCTCGGCTGTTTTCCGCGAGGCGCGGAGAACGGTGCCCAACGCAGGCGCGCTCCCCGGACCAAATCGACCGGTTCGGTTCATTTTGAGCCGGCCTTTGAGCACTTTCTCGGTTTTGCCGGCTTTCAATTGCTGAGCTTCCTCCAGTTGGCACTTCCAGGGCTGTCGGTTATCTTGTCAGACAAAGGACGTAACATCACGACGCCAGCCCGGTCAAAAGATGATACGATGTGGACACTGCATAAAGCTAGGGTCGCTTTCGGTGCCTGGATGTTCATGACCATCTGCATCACCAGCGACGCGCAGGAAGAAAGCGCGAGATATGAACCGCATTGCACCGAACAGCCAGACATGTGAGTTTCGAGCCCTGCTGGATTTCCGAACGTCAGATTGGCTGCCGACGTTTCGAAGTTTCGACGGCGGTCGGCGACTTGGTTGTTCGGCATTAGGTTGCTGGTAATCTTGCGTCGCAACCATGAACCAGAGAACGATAAGACGGAAGTACGTGATCGCAGCACTCTTGCTAATTGCGGTGAGCGCCGTATGGCTCAGCTCTCCGCGCATGACCACATTCGAGAATCTTCCCCTGACCCCTGCCGGGTCCGACCAAGACGCTCAGGTGTTGGTGGCGAGAATGCTTCGGGTGAACCAGCCGTGGTTGCAGCCAGTGTCAGTGGACGCAACCGACCGCTTACGTCGAAACTACGACGAATCCTCCCTGCGCGAGGGGCATACGACCAAAAAGGAGAAGCTGGGGCCGTACTCGATTGGGCCCGGCTGCTCTCCGCCACAACGAGTAGGCTCATGGGTACAGACCCCCTTGCATGCCATGTTGACCAACTCGGGCTACGCGGTTCGCATGCTCGGCAAGACGAAGTGGCAGGGCAAGAGGCTCATCGCGGTGAACGTCGCTTTTGAGTTTCCGGTCCGATGCAAGGTCGGAATGGGCGGACAATCCGGTACGACCTTTTCTTACTCTTCTTATCCGGTCAAGGACGCCAGGATTTGGATCGATCCCGACCGAGCTGTTCCGGTCTGCATTCGGACTTCCGCGGCGGAGAGCACCTACCGATTTACCGATGATTTTTATAAGTTTATGGGCGGTTTGGCTCCGCGAGCTTTCGAATGGACCAGCCCTGGCACATTCCGGGAGCGGCAAGAGTTTCAACTCACCAACGGCGTTTGGATCTTCCGCCGGGGGAACGCTGCCTGGCAAAGTCCGGACGCTGGTTCTACCGCGGGGTTCTTCCGGCGACTGGTCGAACATGTCCTCAGCCGCCGCTATTTCAAACAGGAGCTTGAGTTGATAGATTTCCATCTGACCTTAAACCGCGGGGAGGTTGACTTGCTCAAGCGCTACCCCACCGAATTGACAGGAGGTGACGCCTCAGCGGATCGGGCGCGTCCGTGGCAATTCACGGAGGGCGACGTTTTTCGCGTCTCGCGATTCGACTTTGAGGTGGGCAGCGAACTGCGGATCGAAACCGGACCGGTGGATCTTGGCATCGGGCATTGCGTGGATGGCGCCGTTTGGGCCGTGCTCATTCCGGGGGATCAGGGAACGTTGATTCGTCGAGGCTCCCCGCAAGAGGCCATCGCCCACGTTTGGCTGCGATTTCACCCGCAGGCGATCAACCGCCTCTTTCCATCGCAAACCGTGTTTCCCGAAGGACAGACCAACCTGGTGTCGCAGATTCGCCGGATTGCCGGCGCCAAGTTCACGTCGAGTTGGCACGCCGGGTCCAGAGCGACGATCCCGGGACGAAAAGACGTAACGGTGGACGTGGACACGAAAGACGGGCCGCGCCGTTTTTTCAGCGTGGAGGTGGGGGCGCAAACGGCGAATTACGTGGGTGTCTTCGAAAATCGCCCGGTGAAGAAACTGTCGCCGTTAACCGCCGCGGCTGTGGCGCGCGGCATTCGATCAACTATGGGAAGCCTTCGACCGCGACTACGCCATGTTTGTGTTGCGTCCAGAAGTGGACTGGGACAAGGTGCGTGAGGCATATCGTCCGAAGGCATTGGCCAGCAAATCCACTGATGAGCTTGCGGCCGTATGCGCTGACATGTTGCGGCAACTCCGAGACTTGCACGTCTGGCTGAGCGTGGCAGGCGCTTCGGTGCCAGTGTTCAATCGTCCCCGATCAGCCAATGCCAACCCCACCGCTTTCGATAGCATTCTGGGCAGACCTTCACCAGACCGGTCGCAGCGTTCAGTGGGCCATCACGACCAACGCGATTGGCTTCCTCGCGATCGATGGCTGGAGCGATCCAGAGGTTCCGGCGCAATGCGACCAAAGACTGGAGCGGATGCGCAACACGCGCGGATTGATCGTTGACGTGCGGCTGAACGGCGGCGGCGGTGAGCCCTTGGCCGAAAAGGTCGCTGGGCGTTTCTTGGAAAAGGAATTCGTGTATGCATACAGCCAGTTTCGCAATGGCCCCAGCCAGACCAACCTGACCGAATAATTCTCAATGGAAGATCGAGGAGCTCTTGGTGGTCTTGCCTGAAGCGGACCTCCGAGAAGATTGAGGTGGCGTGGCAGTTGCGCCAGCAGACGCCGATGGATACGGCAATGGATCGCGCACCGCCTGCGCCTCGGTAGTGCCAGATGCGATCTCGCACTTGGCGGCCATAGGACAGGAGAATGCCCATTTAGCAGACACCTTGATCTTGAGAACCGCCCCCTCTAAAGGAACTCTCGTGCCTCATCTGACTGACGATGACAGTGCGGTAGAGATAACTTGGTCACAATCTCCGCCACTCTGCGAACCATAAAGCTCTTGTGAGCGAGAAAACCTTCAATGAACTCAAGCTGCTGAAGATAAATTCGAACCAACCAACCCCCGCCGCGCGGATGATGGGTTTCGCCGCGGGTGGAGAATTGTAATACTGACCCTGGGTGAGTTCTGGATTGGGCTGCGTGTCTGGTCTGATCGGCGCCAGAGCGAACCAGTGGCCATTTCTCTGCGCCAAAATGGCTTTTCCAGATGCACAAGCAGTTTGATGACTTATAATATACGGATGGAAACCAGAAAACCAGGGTGTCCGTCCGTTATTGGTATGGTGAACGTCAATAGAGACACGTTCCTTAATATGCTTATAGGGCCACGATTACATGCTGACTTGGCGTCGCAAAGGAAAGGCAAGTGCCGTTGAGCGTGCCACAGTTTAATACCGGCTACCCTGTCCATGAGGTCCAATCTGGTCAAATCCAATGCGATAGCTGGCGCGCGGATACATAATCGCGATCACCGGCTTTGAGCTCGGATTCTCGTCCACCTCGGCAATCCACATTAGCGGGCTGATATGTTCGATAATATTTGTCCGGTCGCTCGGCCGGTAGGGCAGGTTTGGCGGATAGGCTCCCATCAAGCAATCACGCACGGGCCTGTTTGTGGCCGCGAAATCTCGGCTGGAAACCAGCGTTTCGTCATAGGACGTGTGACCACGGTCGCTTCCAGCGATCACGCGTGTATTGCTGGCACGAACCTTCTCAGGGTGTCGCTCAGTCGCGTGTCGCGGCCCCCTTTGAATTGGAGGCTAATTCTTTTTGCGAGCATGTCCCCCAGGGGCGGGCGAGTCGATTCGCGGTCCACCAGGTGGACGACGTTTGACGACTCGGAAGGGGCAACGAAAAGGTATTGAACTGCATTGGTAATGAGGTGTACCGCCTGCGCGGCAGAGAGAATCTTACCCTTCAGGGCTGGTACGGTTACCGGATGCTGGAGTATGGCCAATGGGCGCAGATTCAATTCATCCTTGCCGGGGCCGATGAATTGGAGCGTGAAAAACACTCCGTGCTGGTAGTGACACAGACGTATCATGTCTTCCACGGTGGTTTCGGTTCCGGCAATGGCGGAGTTTTTTGCGGCACCGGGTTGCTCCGTTTGTGTTTGCGAAGAGACGGCTATCGAAACCGTGAAAAGCAAAATGGATCGGCAAAGCCAGTTCATACGACGTTATTGGACTTCAAGCCAACCGACGTCAAGACTCTCGTTCAGCGGCAAGTTTTGTTTGGTGCGGGTGAAGCAGCGGCGACAAGCCTGCTGCCATTTGCAAATCGAAGTAAGTTCCATTCCGAGGCGATAAACATCGGCTACTCCCGGTCCTTGCAAACGGGTCACAAACGGATCATCCAGTTCTTGATATTGACATCTTTCGCCCTTCCGCCCAACGCCTTCTCCTCATCATTCGTCCTTCCCTCCGGGAGATTTGCTCCATGGCAGAATAGATCCAGCATTGTGTCCTGGCTTATCGCTCCGCTCTGCCAGGCTTTGACCGCGGCGGCCAGTTCGGTAGCGCTCATGCCCTTGGTGCCGAAGTTGGAGTTCAGTTCCGCCACCACCTGGTCGTTGGTCACGTCATCCTACAATTGCTCGGTCGCATTCCACCGGTAGGCGCACAGCTACGAAAACACCGACCGGACCTCTTCCGGTCAACCCGCTGGCCGCTCGGCACGCAACCTCCGGCCGCTTAACCCACGGCCATCGAAAGCAGGAATTCGATATTGCTCCTGGTCTTGCTTGAGCTTGCCCAGCATCAGTTCCATCGCCTCGACCGGCGGCACGCCGGTGAGCGCGCGGCGCAGGATCACCACCTTGCTGTATTCGTCCGGATGGTAGAGCAATTCTTCTTTGCGGGTGCCGGAGCGCTCGATGTTGATCGACGGGAAAATGCGGCGGTCCACCAGCGCGCGGTCCAGATGGACCTCCATGTTGCCGGTGCCTTTGAACTCTTCAAAGATGACTTCGTCCATGCGGCAGCCGGTGTCCACCAGCGCCGTGGCCATGATCGTCAGCGAGCCGCCTTCTTCGATGTTGCGCGCCGCGCCGAAAAAGCGCTTGGGCTTGTGCAGCGCGTTGGCATCCACACCGCCGGACAGGATCTTGCCGGAGTGCGGCTGGACCGTGTTGTAGGCGCGGGCCAGGCGGGTGATGGAATCGAGCAGGATGACCACGTCGCGCTTGTGCTCGACCATGCGCTTGGCCTTTTCGATCACCATCTCCGCCACCTGCACGTGGCGCTCCGGCGGTTCGTCGAACGTCGAGCTGATCACTTCGGCGCCACGGCAGGTGCGTTCCATGTCGGTGACTTCCTCGGGGCGCTCGTCAATCAGCAGGATGAACAGATAGGACTCGGGATTGTTCTTGAGAATGGCGTTGGCCAGCTTCTGCATCAGCACCGTTTTGCCCGTGCGCGGCGGCGCGACGATCAGCCCGCGCGTGCCTTTGCCGATCGGGCAGACCAAGTCCAGCACGCGCGTGGACAGTTCATCCGCGTCGGTTTCCAGGAGGAACCGCTTGTTCGGGAAAGAGCGGCGTCAGGTTGTCGAAATGGGTCTTGTCCTTCGCCTTGTCCGGATCTTCGCCGATCCACGCCTTCGACCTTGAGCAGCGCAAAGAACTTCTCCTTCTCCTTCGGCGGACGAATCTGGCCGGCGATCAGGTTGCCGGTCTGCAAATCGAACCGGCGGATTTGCGACGGGCGACACGTAAATGTCCTCCGGGCAGGGGAGGTAATTGAAGCTCTGCGAGCGCAGAAAGCCGAAGCCTTCGGGCAGCACTTCCAGCACGCCTTCGGAGAACAGGACGCCGGCGCGTTCGGCGTTCTTCTGGAGGATGTGGAAGATAACCTCGTGCTTGCGCATCGTGCCGAAGTTTTCGACGCCGATGTCCTTGGCCATCTTGTTCAGTTCCGTCATGGACATCGCTTGGAGCTTGGCAATGTTGACCGTCAAAACCGCCGCCTCTTGGTTTTTGGCCGGCTCACCAGTGGCGTCCACGGCACCAGTTTCGGAGCGCTGGGGTCGGCCATTGCCACTGCGGCGTCGGCCCTTCTTTCTCCGGTGCCCATGTTGACGAGCCGTTGGCGATTCCTCCCCATTGCTTGGAGTCGAGGGTTCGCCCTCGCCCGCGGCTTCGATCACCTCGGTCGGTTCCGCAGCGGGCGCGGCTTCGGCTGCATCCGTCAAGGGAAGTTCCGGCGTCGGCATTTCGGCTACATTCGCTTCGGTTTTGTTTGCGGCGCTTTTGGGTTTGGCGCTCTTTTTTGTCTTAGGTCTTGGCATAATCAAATGTCCAAATAAAAAGTGTTGTCGTTGATCTTTAGATCAAGCTGGCGGGCTGGATAACGAGCATCCGTCGCTTGGTTGGCAGTCGTCAGGTCAGATGCGACAGCACCCGACGAACTGTGATTGGTAAATCGCTGATCCCTTTGAATCAATAAGGCAAAGGATATCTTGCTGTCAATTCCCGGACACGTTGCCGCACCTGCGCGGGCGGCGTCAAGATTCTTTAATGTCCAGCAAAACCTCGCTGATCATGTCCGCAATCGCCGCCATTTCCGGCTCTTTCATGCCGCGCGTCGTCACGGCCGGTGTGCCCAGCCGGATGCCGCTGGCCTGGAAGGGCGAGCGCGTTTCAAACGGAATCGTGTTCTTGTTCACCGTGATGCCGGCTTCGTCGAGCGCCAGTTGGCAGTCCTTGCCGGTCACGCCGCGGGCGCCCACGTCCACGAGCATCAGGTGGTTGTCCGTGCCGCCGCTGACCAGCCGGAAACCGTTTCGTTTCATGCCTTCGGCCAGGGCCAGGGCGTTCTTCACGATTTGCTGCTGGTAGTTCTTGAAACTCCGGCTGCAGCGCTTCCTGAAGACAAACCGCCTTGGCCGCGATCACATGCATCAATGGGCCGCCTTGAATGCCGGGGAAGGTCTGCGAATCAATTTCCTTCGCGTATTTTTCCGGGCAAAGGATCAATCCGCCGCGCGGGCCGCGCAAGGTTTTGTGCGTCGTGGTCGTGACAAAATCCGCGTGCGGCACCGGGCTGGGATGCAATCCGGCCGCAACCAGGCCGGCGATGTGCGCAATGTCCGCCAGCAGGTACGCGCCCACTTCGCGCGCGATCTCGCCCATGCGCTTGAAAGTCAATGATGCGCGGATAGGCGCTGGCGCCCACGGTGATCATTTTCGGCCGGTGCTCGCGCGCCATGTTGGCCAGTTGATCGTAGTCAATCCGCTCGTCGTCCTTGCGCACGCCGTAATGGACGATTTCAAAAAACTTGCCCGGAGAAATTGACCTTGTTGCCGTGGGTCAAATGGCCGCCGTGGCTCAGGTCCATGGTCAGCATCTTGTCGCCCGGTTTCAGAAAGGCGAAATAAACCGCCATGTTGCGCCTGGCTGCCGGAATGCGGCTGGACGTTGGCGTGTTCGGCGCCGAACAGTTGCTTGGCCCGGTCGATGGCCAGTTGCTCCGCCACATCCACGTTTTCACAGCCGCCATACCAGCGTTTCCCGGGATAGCCCTCGGCGTATTTGTTGGTGAGCACCGAGCCTTGCGCTTCCATGACGGCGGGACTGGTGAAGTTTTCGCTGGCGATCAGCTCGATGTTTTCCTGCTGCCGCACGCGTTCCCGCTCGATCACCGCGGCAATTTCCGGATCGACGGCATTCAAATCGAGGTCCATCAACGGCTGGCTGGGTTCAAGCTTGTTGACGCGGCGTTCGTGGCGGCCGCCTTCGAATTTGGAATTGAGGAACGCTTCGAGAATGCGTTGCGCCAGCTTCGGTTCGGTGCCTTTGCCGGCCAGACACAGGATGTTGGCGTTGTTGTGTCGGCGCGCGGTTTGGGCCATTTGCTCGTCCCACACCAGCGCGGCGCGGGCGCCCGGAACCTTGTTGGCGGCGATGCTGACGCCGATGCCGGTCGTACATACGAGCACGCCCAGTTCGAATTGGCGTTCGGCCACGCTGCGGGCCAGCGCTTGGGCCGTATCCGGGTAGTCGGTGGATTCGGTGTCGTGCGCGCCGAAATCGACGACGTCAACGTCATGTTCGCTCAGGAAGGCCTTGAGGTGTTCTTTCAGTTCGTAGCCGCCGTGATCGGAGCCAAAGGCAAGGATGAGTTTATGGGTTGGCGAAGATTCCATGGGGAGGGAGCTGGAGGTTTGTTCCAGAAATTTCACAACGGACGTGATGCCTTGTTCGATCTGGTTGCGGCATTGCACATAGATGTCATACGACCCGCCGATGGGATCGCCGATGTCTTTTTCATAACTCGGTAATTCTTCATTGAATTCCCGCAGCAAAAATGTCTTTTCCGCCGCCTGCGGATAGAGCAGGGCGATGGATTCCAAGTGGCTCTGCGTCATGCCAAAGATGTAGTCCACCTGGCGCACCAGCTCGGCGGACAATTGGCGGCTGCGAATCGCGGAAATATCCACGCCCACCTGCTGGCAGGCGCGGATCGCAAATTCACTCGGCGGCAATCCCGAGGAAGCCCCGACGCCCGCCGACAAGGCCCGGAAATCCCCCCGACCCTGGAGGGCGTGCCGGAAGAGGCCCTCGGCCATGGGGCTGCGACAAATGTTGCCGGTGCAAACAAATAAAACCGTCTTCATTCCAAACCAAGCGGGTTCACTTTGGGCGCCAGGTAAAAATCGTCAACCGTGAAATCACCTGGCTGGTTTGACGTGGATGACCGCCAACCCCTTGAGCAGGTCGAGCGCGCGGGCTAGAACCGGATCCTGCAACACCGGGGGTTCGGGTTCTTCATCGGCGGGCTCGACCGGACTGAGCGTCGGCCTTTCGCTGTCAATATCCAAGCCTTCGCGATGGCGCCGCACCAATTCGGCTTCATTGAGCCGTCGAGTTGTGGTGTTGGTGCCGGTTTCCGCGTCCGGATTGGCTACCGCGTTTTCCGTGGTGGCCAGCGTACCGGGGCGCGGGATGACTTGATAGGCGTTTTCCAAATAGGTTTCTTCGTCTTCGAGGCTAACCGGCACTTCGATGTCCGGTTTCAAGCCGGTGGCGGGCAAGTCCTTGCCGTTGCCCAGTTTGATGGGCGCGGTGGCAATCCGCAGGCGTTGGCCGTCCTTGAGTTTGAATTCTTTGAATTCGCTGGCCTGCCCGGCGGTGGGCGAACCCAGCACCAGCGCAATCCCGCCTTCGCGCAGAATTCCCGCCAACGCTTCGGCGGCCCCGGCGGTTTTGGCATTCACCAGCACGGTTACGGGCAGCCGCCAGGCGTCCTTGTTGGCCGCGGATTTCTTCATGCCCTCTCCCCAGTTGATCAGGGGTCGTTCCGTGGCGAAGAACAGGTCCGCCACCGCGGCGGTGCTCTCATAGCTGGTGCCGTCGGCGAACCGCAAATCAATGATCAAGCCCGCCAGCGATTTCTTGGCATTAAGCTTGTCGTAGGCCTGGCGCAATTCTTTCGCCGCGCCGGGAGCGACTTCGTCAAAACGGAAATAACCGTAAGCGTTGTCCATTACTTCCGTCTTTATCACGGAGGGTGCATTGGTTTCCTCTGTCGCGGTTTGGGCTGGCGGCAGGAGCGTGACCTTCGGATAGAGCTGGTCCAGCAAGCCATTCACCGCCGCCTGATTCAAATCCGCCGCGTTGGTTCCGGTCAGGTTATCGCGCAGCAGACCATAGATTTCCTGGAAATCCGGGGTCGCGTCGCTGGGGGTCGCCCCGAGGCCCGGGAGCAGGCCGGTCAGGAGGGTGAATGCCCATACGAAACGCTTGATGTTATTCGTGATCGAATTGTAGCTCATTTTGTTATCGTCGTTCCGGGGAACTTGCTGCCAGACGTGACAGCCCGTAGCCGGGAAGGCACCGTTTCCCGACCGCATCACTGTGTCATTCATTGCACCCGCTTTTCACTCGCTTACTCACAGTGCCTTGGCCGCAATATCTCGCCGATGCTGCGCGCCGTCGAACTTTATTTTCTCGACCGCCGCGTAAGCCTTGGCGCGGGCCTGCGCCAAATCGGCGGCCCAGGCGGTGACCCCCAATACGCGCCCTCCGCTGGTAACCACCTGGTCTTCGGATCGCGTCGTGCCGGCGTGAAACACCTTGGTGTCGGGCAGCGCGGCCACCTCAGTTAATCCGGTAATGACTTTGCCTTTGGCGTAAGCTCCGGGATAGCCGCCCGAGGCCATCACCACACATACCGCGGGCGTTGATCGCCACTGGAGTTCGATCTGGTCCAGGGTGCCGTTGACACACGCATCGAACACTTCGACCAGATCATTTTCCAACCGCGGCAGGTACACCTGGGTTTCCGGGTCGCCAAAGCGGGCATTGAATTCGAGGACCTTCGGACCGTCCCCGGTCAACATCAATCCGGGATAAATGACCCCGCGAAAATCAATTCCTTCCTCGGCGCAACCCCGCAGCCAGGGATCGATGATTTTCTGGCGCGCGGCCATCAGCTCCGCCTCGTTCAAAAAGGGCGCGGGCGAATAGGTGCCCATGCCGCCGGTATTGGGACCGCGGTCGCCATCCAAGGCCGGTTTGTGATCCTGGGACGTGGGGAACAGCCGCGCTGTTTTTCCGTCACACAGGGCATGGAGCGAAACCTCCAATCCTTGCAGCAATTCCTGGATGACCACTGTGGCACCCGCCGTCCCAAACGCCCGTTTGACCAATATTTGCTCCAAGGCCTGGTCGGCTTGGGCCATGTCCTGGCAGATGATTACCCCCTTGCCCAGCGCCAAGCCATCCGCTTTCACGGCGCAACGTCCGCCCAGCGATGATGCAAATCGGGAGGCGTCGGCAAAATCGGTGAACGTTCCGGCCCGGGCAGTGGGAATGCCGTATTTCTGCATGAAGTTTTGCGCAAACGCCTTCGAGGCTTCGAACTGTGCCGCCCGTTGATTGGGGCCAAACGCGCGCAATCCTTGCTGCTGGAACAAATCCACAATCCCCATGGCCAGCGGATTGTCCGGTCCGACGACGGTGAGGTCCGGCTTCTTTTCCTGGGCGAACGCCAGCAACTTCGGCAAATCTTCGGCGCCAATCGGGACGCATTCCACCGCGGCTTGATTCTTCACCAGGCGTTCGTCGGCCATGCCGGCATTGCCCGGTGCGCACCATACTTGGGTGAGGTGCGGTGACTGGGCCAATTTCCATACCAGCGCGTGCTCGCGTCCGCCTGAACCGATGACCAGGAGTTTCATGAGAGGGCAGATTGAAACAGGAATACCAGAAATCAGGAACAGAAATTTTTTTGCCCAGCGTGCTGCCGGCATCTGTGGGGACTAATGTTTCAGAATAGGGTATTATATTTCGCGCCGGCGTCTGGAGTGCGTCCGGCTTGCCGGCGCTTTCGGCTGAGTAACAGCGACCAAATTGTCGGACGTGCGGCCTTGAACTCTGCGCGTCCTGTTGCCATCGAAAGCGGGAGCAAGCTCCCCGCACTCCAGACGCTCCGCGTCGGTTCGGTAGCCAACGATTTTCGACATCTGGTATCTTGCATCCGGTATCCGGCATCAAGGATCAGGCATCATTTAAGCAACCGAGCGCATCCGGTTATTCGGTTCTGCCGGCAGGATGCCGGCAGCATGTTGCTCGCAATTATGGTTGTCAGCAGTCAATCCGCAGGAAACAATCTGCCCACCACGTGAAACTTAGAGTTTTATTGCTGCTGTTGGCTGGTTTCCTGGCCAGCGAAACATCCGTCCGCGTCCGGGCGGAGGATTGGCCTTTATGGCGTCATGACGCCGGGCGCACCGCTTCGTCTTCCGAACCACTGCCGGCGTCCCTCCATCTGCAATGGATTCGTCAGTATCCGAAACGGGTTCAGGTTTGGGACGATCCGTTGAATCACGATTTGATGCCCTACGACAAAATCCTGGAACCCGTGGTTCTGGGTACCCGCATGTTCATCGGATTCAATGACAGCGACAAAGTGGTCGCCCTCGACATCGAATCCGGCCGGGAACTGTGGCGATTTTACACCGATGGTCCCGTGCGGTTGCCGCCGGTCGCCTGGAAGGACAACGTTTATTTCACCAGCGACGATGGGTATCTGTATTGCGTCAACGCCACGGACGGTTCGTTGCAATGGAAATTCTTGGGTGGTCCTTCAACCCGCAAGGCGTTGGGCAATGGCCGGGTGATTTCCGCCTGGCCGGCCCGCGGAGGTCCGGTCGTTCGCGACGGGTTGATTTATTTCGCCGCCAGTATTTGGCCGTTCATGGGCACGTTCGTTTATTCGCTGGATGCCGCCACCGGCAAGGTGGTGTGGGTGAATGATGGCACGGGCGCCCAATACCTGAAACAGCCACACGGCGCGCCGTCTTTTGCCGGTGTGGCGCCGCAGGGAGCGCTGGTGGCGACCAAAGATTTTCTGTTAGTTCCCGGTGGGCGCTCCGTGCCCGCAGCGTTCGACCGGCACACCGGGAAATTTCTTTACTTCCGCATCGACGAGGGCGGCAAAGGCAACGGCGGATCATTGGTGATGGCCGATGACACCACGTCATTCGTCCACACCCGCCAACGTGGCGTGCGGGATTACGAGTTGAAGACCGGGAAGAAAGGCAAGCTGGCGATTAACGAACCGGTGCTTGGCCGACAGCATTACTACACCGCCCAGAACCATTCATCGTTCGAAGACGACAAAGTCGAGGCGGAGGCGAAAGTCGAAAGCGCCCGTTACTCTGAGTTGAAAGCGAAAAGCGAGTTGCGGGAAGCCACCGATCTGGCCGACCGGTCGGCTATCAAGAAGGCCAACGACGCTATCAAGTCGGCCCGCAAAAAGATGGCCGAAGCCGAACAAGCCATGACCAAAGCCAAACTGTCGCTGGCCACCAACTGGGCCGGCCGGTCCATTCAAGCGATTGGCCGCGACAAGAAAGTGCAGTGGGAAATAAAGGCCGACGGCACCCGCGACATCATTCGCGCCGGCAACCGCTTGTATGCCGCCGGCGCCAAGACCATCATCGCCGTGGCAATGCCGGCCCGCGGCCAACCGGCCAAGATCGTTTGGTCGCATCCGGTCGAAGGCCAGGTTGAGCGCTTGCTGGCTGCCAACGGTAAACTGTTCGCAGTTACGCTGGACGGTCGCATCCTGGCGTACGGCGCCGAGAAACGAAAGGCGGTCACTATTCGCGAACAACCGCGTCAGTTGGAGCCCGATCCCCAATATGCCGCGCTGGCCAAGGGCCTCGTGGCCCAGGCGGGCGCGGACGATGGGTATGCCTTGTGTTTTGGCGTGGACGACGGGCGCTTGCTGGAAGCCTTGTTGGCGCATTCCAAACTCCACGTGGTGGCGGTGGATCCGGATGCCAAGCGAATTGCCGATCTGCGCCGCCGATTTGACGCGACCGGGAGATATGGCTCTCGCATTGCCTTTCATCAAGGCGAGCCAGCGACGTTCAAAGCGCCGCCCTACATCGCCAACCTCGTGTTGGTGGGTGATGATTTTGCTCCCAGTCTGGCGGATCGGCGGGTGCTCGAAACGATTTATCAGTCCGTGCGGCCTTACGGGGGAACGCTTTGGATTTCCGCGGCCCGGATCGTGCCGTGGGAGATGCTGAAGCAACTGGGCCAGGCCGCGTTGCCCCAAGCACAATTTGCATTGGCCGAAGGCGGTTTGGCCGTAGTTCGTGAAGGACCGCTCCCCGGTGCGGCGGACTGGAACCATCAGTATGGCAACATCGCCAACACGGTGAAGTCGGATGACGCGATTGTGAAACTGCCGTTGGGCGTATTGTGGTTTGGCGGCAATTCCAATCTGGATGTGCTGCCCCGGCACGGACATGGCCCCTCGCCTCAAGTCGTGGCCGGACGACTCTTTATTCAAGGCATGACCTGCCTGAGCGCGCGGGATGTTTACACCGGCCGCATCCTTTGGAAAGTGGGGCTGCCCGATCTCGATACGTTCGGCATCTATTACGACGACACTTACTCCAATTCACCGTTGAGCACGCAATATAACCAGCGGCACATCCCCGGCGCCAATGCCCGTGGCGCCAATTATGTGGCCACTTCGGATGCCGTGTATATCGCGATGGGAACGGCCTGCCGGGTGTTGTCGCCCATTACCGGGGAGACGCTCCGTGTCATCGAGATGCCCAAGATTCCCGGTCAGACGGCCCGGCCGCAGTGGGGATACATCGGCGTGTACAACGACCTGTTGCTGGGCGGCGCCGGCTTTGCCCAATTCAGCCGGCGGTTCGGCGGCGCGGTCGGCAGTTCGCTGCCGAGTCTGTATGACTTGTCGGCCAGTGCCGGATTGGTGGCCTTTGATCGGCACACCGGCGAGGTTCGATGGTCGGTGAAGGCGCAGCATAGTTTTTTGCACAACGGTATTGTGGCCGGCAACCAACGGGTCTATTGCCTGGACCGCCTGCCGAAGAGCGCCGAGGACAAATTAAAACGGCGCGGAGGAACTCCGCCGACGACCTACCGGGTGGTGGCGTTTGATTGCCAAACCGGCCAACTGCTCTGGGAACAGCAACAAAAAGTCTTCGGGACTTGGCTGAGTTATTCGCAACCGCGCGACCTGCTGCTCCAGGCTGGCGCCCATGCCACGGACCGGCTCAAGGATGAAGTCGGCGAAGGCATGGCCGCGTACCGTGGGGCGGACGGTTTGCTCGCCTGGACCAACGCAGTCAAATACACCGGACCGTGCATTCTGCATGACGACGTAATCATCACCACACCCAATTCTTACAAGACGTCCAGTGGCGCGTTTAACCTTGCGGATGGCAGCCCGCATTTGATTCCCAACCCGCTGACCGGCCAAAAGGAGCCGTGGCACATTTACCGCACTTACGGTTGCAACACGCCGGTTGCCAGCGAGCATCTGATGACTTTTCGCTCGGGCGCCGCCGGTTTCTACGACTTGGAATCCCAGTGCGGCACCGGGAACTTTGGCGGATTCAAATCCGGTTGTTCGCCCAATCTGATTGCTGCCGACGGTGTCTTGAACGCTCCGGATTATACCCGCACCTGCACCTGTCCGTATCAAAACCAGAACGTCGCTGGCGTTCGTCCATACCCCGGAGGTGGAAATCTGGACTTACAATCTGTTCGGCACGGAAGTCAAAGACCACCAACGCATCCGGCAAGTCGGAATCAACTTTGGCGCGCCCGGTGACCGGCGATCGGAAGCGGGGACCTTGTGGCTGGACTATCCGAGCGTCGGCGGCACTTCGGCGGAAGTTCCGGTTACCCTCTCCGGGAGCAAAATGAAATATTTCCGACGGCACTCGGCGCAAATCCATGGTGACGGCTTGTCCTGGGTGGCGGCATCCGGGGTGGAAGACCTGACGTCTGTGTGCATTACGCCGGATCTGGGCAAAGCCAAAACGCCACCGGCCCCGCCCAAAGGCAGCAAGGACGATGAGGATGACGACGAAGAAACCTACGGCCAAAACAGCAGCGCCAAGTCCGATGCGACCAATCATGTCAGCACGGCCAAGGCCGTCGAACCGAAGAGCAATGGTAAAACCGCCGCGAGCCAGCCGGTAATGGGATTGCCGCCCACTGTTTACACGGTGCGCTTGTATTTCAGTGAGCCGCAGGAGGTGCAACCTGGACAGCGTGTGTTTAGCGTCTCCCTGCAAGGGCAGGTGGTGCTGAACAATTTCGACATCGTGGCGGTTACCGGCAGCCAGAATCGTGGAGTGATGAAAGAGTTCAAAAAGGTGGCGGTGCCTGGGCCATTGACGGTGGCCTTTACTCGATCCCCGGCCAGCCAATTTGGACCGCTCATTTCCGGCGTCGAGCTGGTGGCGGAAGAGGACGGCTTGTCGGCCAACGCAATCGGGGTTAAATAGTAGGGCGACATGATCGGACTATTATTCAAACTGCAAGCCAGGCGCGCATTGTCCGGACGGGTACGACGGCAACCAAGTGGCGCAAGATCGGCGGCCGCGATTGAACCGGAGCGCGGACATTCCTGTCCGCCCCGTCGGGCTGAGCACAGGAAGCGGACAGGAATGTCCGCGCTTCGGACGACTAGGTTTCGGAGTTTCTTATTGGCAGTGCTCGGGGGGTGTCTGGTGGGTGCCCCCGCGTGGGCGCCGGCTTGTTCGGTGCCGGTTTTCCGCTACGCCCTCGAACGATGGCACGCTGATGCCTATGAAGCCGTCGTGTTCCATCGCGGCGCATTGAAGCCGGCTCAAAAGGCGTTGGTCCATGATTTGGAGCAGAATGGCTTGGCCGGCGATCTTTACGCCAACCTCGAAGTGGAGGAGGTCGATTTGGCTGCGGACCCGGATGCGGCCCTGCTGAAACTGTGGCAGGAACATCCGGCCGCTGCTCTGCCCGCCGTGGTGTTGCGCTATCCGCGGATGTTCGACATTCCCATCAACGCCTGGTCGGGACCGCTGAACGAGACCACCATCAAACAATTGCTGGATTCACCTTTGCGCCGAAACATCGCCCGCCAGTTGGTCAAGGGAATGTCCGCGGTGTGGGTGCTGTTGGAGATTGGTGACCAAGCGCGCGACGATGCGGCGGCCAAGGTCCTGGAAACGCGATTGCAACAGCTCGGAAAAACGATGGAAGCGCCCAAACTCGATCCGGGCGATGTTGCCGGCGGGCTGGTGTCGGTGTCACCGGAGGCCCTGAAGCCCAACTTTTCCATGGTGCGGCTCAAGCGAAATGATCCGGCGGAATCGGCCTTGGTCGAGATGCTGTTGGGCATCGAGGAGGATTTGCACGAACTCAAGGAGCCGATTGCCTTTCCGGTGTTTGGTCGCGGACGAGCGTTGTTCGCGTTGGTGGGGAAGGGGATTGTGCCCGACAACATCGATGAGGCTTGTCAGTTCTTGTCGGGTCCCTGTTCGTGCCAGGTCAAAGAACTCAATCCGGGCGTCGATCTCCTGATGGCGGTGAACTGGGATGACGAAGTGTACGGCAGCTTGGTCAGCACTGCGCCGGCACTGCCTGAGTTGACGGGAGTGGCGGGTTTTGCCGCCGAGACAAATCAGCTTGCTCCCCAAGCCACGGCTGAGCCGACGTTGCCGCCGGAGAATGCGGCGAAACCACCGGCGTTGGCTAACCGTACCAAGCGGGAGCCAACCGCGAAGACCAAGCCCTCCGGGGTGGTGGCCTTTCCGTTGAAGACGGCCGCCAAAAAGGAAGCCGAACCTCAAAGCGTCAACCGGGTGATGTTTAGTGTTGCCGTTGTGGGCGGAGTTGTCTTTGTGATGGCCTTGGGAGGAACCTTGTTGCTGCTGCGTCGGAAGCCGTGAAGCCGTGCAAGCACATGCGGCGTTCGTGGTGGAGTGATGCGATTAATCCAGCCGCGCCAAGGGTTGACAGCGCATCCGAGTTTATGTCGGTGTTCGCCGGCTGTTCCCTCTCCCCGAGGGAGAGGGTCAGGGTGAGGGGGAACAGTGGATTCGACCTGCGCAGCCGGTCCACATGGAATGGCGTTTGCCCTCCGCGATTTTCAAACGTTATGGATGGCCGGACGGTTCCTTCCCCCTCACCCCGGCCCTCTCCCCCGGGGAGAGGGAGAATCGCCCTCCGCTGGTTTGAAATACTGCAAGTGCTCGGTTATTCGTACGGCTTTACCACAACCAGAGAAGAGGCGGAGATTGGAATTGTCGCTTTCGAACGTCTCGCGGCCGACGACGATTGTTCCCTCTCCCTTAGGGTGAGGGGGAACAGAGCGGGCCTCCCGTGCAGCCGGTTCGAATGGGACAGCGAAGGCGCTCCACGAATTTCTAGCGGCGCGGGTGGCAGAACGGTTCCTTTCCCCTCACCCCAGCCCTCTCCCCGGGGGAGAGGCAGAACGTTCGACGCTGGCGGAGTGGGGCGAACGCTTGACGACTATTCGTCGCGGCATTCCAAGTGGCGCCAGGTGGGGCGCGTCACTCCGTGCGCGCTGGTGAATTCACAGCATGCCCTTTGCTTCGTTCGCGGCGCGCAAAGGACTTCACGCCCTAGCTTGGCAGTTCGTGGCGCGGGAGAACACTCGGCGCCTGCCGCGCGCGGCGGATGGTTTCCCACCGGAAATCCTGGTCACACCGCGCACTCTCTTCACTGGTTGAACAGTTTAACCCTCCAACCCTTTAACACTTCATCATGACTCTCTGGCGTTTGGTTTGGCGTGAAATTGTGCATCGGAAGGTGAACTTCCTGTTGGGGTTGCTGTCCGTTTCGGTGGCCGTCGGTTGCCTGGTGGGAGCGGTTACGTTGCTAAAGACCGACGAAATCCGTACGGGCCAAATTCTCGCTCAAAAGCAGAACGATGTGAAGAAAGCCGGCGCCGAATTGGAGGACTCCATGCGCAAAATCATGAAGGGTCTGGGCTTCAACATCCTCATTCTTCCGCAGGACCAGGACTTGAACGAGTTGCACCTGGAGGGCACGCTCTCCAAAACCATGCCGGAAGCGTACGTGGACCGTTTGGCCAAATCGACGATTGTCACGGTCAATCATCTGCTCCCTACGGTGGTCAAAAAACTAACGTGGCCTGAAAAGAACATCCCGATCATTCTCCAGGGTACGCGTGGTGAGGTGCCGCTGCTGCACGTGGACCCCAAGAAGCCGATTCTCGACGCGGTCCCGCCGGGCAAGATCATTTTGGGTTACCGGATTCAGCAACAACTCAAATTGAAGCCCGGCGACAAGGTGACGTTGCTGGGCAAAGACTTTACCTATCTCAAAGCCTACGCGGAACGCGGGACGGCGGATGACAGCACGGTGTGGATTCATTTGAGCGAAGCGCAGCAACTGTTGGGCATGCAGAACCTCATCCATGCCATCCTGGCGTTGGAATGCCATTGTGCCGGCGATCGCGTGGCCGTCATTCGCGAAGATGTCACCAAGATTCTGCCCGGCACGCAAGTGATCGAACGCGGTCCGCCCGCGCTCGCCCGCGCCGAAGCCCGGAATCAAGCCAAGGTAACCGCCGAACAGTCTTTGGAACTGGAAACCGCCAACCGTGCGAAAATGCGCCAACAACATGAGAATCTCGCGGCCGTGCTGGTTCCCGTCGTGCTGATTGGCTGCGCGATTTGGATCGGTTTTCTGGCCTTCGCCAACGTGCGCGAACGCCGCGCGGAAATTGGTATTCTGCGGGCGATTGGCTTCCGCTCGACCCAAATCCTGCGGGCCTTCCTGGGCAAAGCGCTGGTAATCGGCCTGGTGGGCGCGGTCGTGGGCATCGTCGGTGGATTGCTCGTCAGCGCCAATCTGGGTGAGGTGGCGGCGGGATCGGTCGGTTGGCGGCAATTAGTCGATGGCAACACCCTGCTTGTCGCCGCCGGTACGGCGATCTTATTGTCGGGCTTTGGCAGTTGGATTCCAGCCGTCCTCGCGGCCCGCCAGGATCCGGCGGTGGTGCTGCAGACGGAATAAGCACCATGGCCCTGCTGCAACTCGAACAAGTCAGTAAAACCTACCGCCGGCAAGGCGATGGCGAGGTACGCGCGCTCGAGGGTGTTTCGTTGTCGCTCAAGGCGGGGCAATTTATGGCGGTCAAAGGCCCGAGCGGTTGCGGCAAAACCACCTTGCTGCTTCTGGCCGGGGGGTTGCTCGAACCGACTTCCGGCCGCGTCGTCATCGATCAGCAGAATCCGTATGCCTTGCCGGCGGACCAACGCGCGCGGTATCGAGCTGCGGCCGTTGGTTTCGTGTTTCAACAATTTCATCTGGTGCCGTACCTCAGTGTGCTGGACAACGTGCTGACGCCGGCCATTGCCGCGGGCAACGCTGAGGCCCTGCCCCGGGCCAAAGAACTCATCGCGCATTTTGGTTTGGAGCCACGCCTGCATCACGTGCCAGGTGAACTGAGCACCGGTGAGCGGCAACGGACCGCCCTGGCGCGGGCATTGTTGAATCGACCCAAACTCCTCCTGGCCGACGAGCCCACCGGCAATCTCGACCGCGACAATGCGGATGCGGTCCTGCACTACCTCGCCGAGTTCGCCAAGAACGGCGGCGCCGTCTTGCTGGTTTCCCATGACGACCATGCCGTCCAACATGCGATGGACGTGATTCAACTGCGCGCCGGTCGGCAGATTTGAGTCAATGACCATAGCGCTTTTCGACCAGCTCACACCCAACGGACGACCTATGATCCGGCTCTCGCGCAATCAAGTTTCAACGGGGGCGAAAAACGGAAATCAATTTGAGTTCGGTTGCCTTGTTTCCTCTTGAACGAATGGCCGCGATGACTTGCGACCGCTTCTTTTTAGAAAGCACGTCGGCCATGTTGCTGTTCACGCCTTCGCGCAAAGCTCGCTGTCCTTTTTGGTGAACTCGCGGGACTTTTCTTCCATCCCGCTCTTTTTTAAGGCTTCTTCTTCGGCGATGCCTTGGTCTGCCGCATATTTCCGCACGTCCTCCGTTATCTTCATGGCAGGTCAGCGGTAAACTTCGCGGCGGTGGCGCACGCGGTTGACGCGCACGACGCGAATCTCGTCGGCAATTTCGTAAACCACGCGGTAGTCGCCCACGCGGATGCGCCAGTCGTGCTTGCTGCCCGCCAGTTTACGGCAACCGGGCGGGCGCGGATTCGTCGCGAGTGCTTGAATCGCCGCGATGACGCGGTCGTGAATCTCGGACGAGAGGCGGGCGAGGTCTTTCTCGGCGGCGCGTTCAAGCAGGACGCGATACATGGTCACTTGCGGTTGCGCTCGGCGAGGTAGTCCTCCAGCGGACGATAATGGAGCGGCTTGCGGCGGGCGCGCTTGAGCCAGGCCACATCGTCAGAATCCTCCACCCGCTCCAAAAGTTCCTCGTAGTCCTTGATGGGGATGATGACGGAGACGGGTTTGCCTTTGCGCGTCACGATTTCAGGTTCGGACAATGTTGCTTTCATGGCCTGCAGGTTATCACCGTTCACGCCTTTGCGTAAAGCTCACTGCCCTTCTCGGTGAACTCGCGGGACTTTTCATCCATCCCCTACTTCAACGCCATTTCCTCGCCGATGCTTTGTTCGGCGGCGTATTTCTGCACGTCTTCCGTGATGTTCAGGCGGCAAACGTAGTGGAATCAACGCCGACTGCAAAGGCGGGAATTACGCCCGGCGAGTCGCCGAACGCGGCAGGCAGGATGCGCTGCGCTATTTTCATTTTTCTGCTTGGCGGCATGTCCGCCACGCCGGATCCCAGCACACAAGCTCAAGGGCCGACACTCGTCGTGAAATTCGCGGAGTTCTTCCCGCGTTTGTTTTCATAGCCGATGCCGGCGTGCCATTCGCCCTGACCGGTGGGTCGGATGGTGCCGTTGAAGACTCCGGGGCTTTGGCCCTTCTCCAATTGCGCGGCGGCTTGCATCGCCATGCCGGGCATGTCCATCCGCAATTCGAGCCAGACCGATCCCACATCCACCGGCTTGCCGGTGGCGTCGGTGACTTCGATGCGAATCGCGTTGTCGCCCATGCGAAGTTGCGTGCCCTCGCCAAGGACTTTGAACTGATAGGGGCCGACGGTCTGGGTGGTTATCACCGCAGTGGGTGTGGACGGACCGCTCAGGCTGTGCCACAACCACCAGCCGCCGCCGCCCAGCACCAGGGCTCCAATGACGATCGAGGCGATCAATAGCTTGCGCACCGGCTTCGCTTCAGCCGGCGGCGCTTCGACTCCGCGACTGCGCCACAGGAAATAAACCAGCGGGACGATCAGCAGGGTAAGGATCGTGGTGCTGACCATGCCGCCGACCATCGGCGCGGCAATGCGTTTCATCGCCTGGGCGCCGGTGCCGTGGCTCCACATGATCGGCAGCAGGCCGGCGAAGATCGCGAAGAAGGTCATCATCACGGGCCGCACGCGTTGAGTCGCGCCGTCGCGGACGGCTTCCATCAGAGCGCCGTAGGTGGGTTTCGGATTATTCTTCTTGAGGTTCTTCCAGGCCTCGTCGAGATAGACGATCATCACCACGCCGATTTCGGTGGCCACGCCCGCCAGCGCGATGAAGCCGACCGCCACCGCCACGCTGAAGTTGTAGCCGAGCAGCCAGATAAGCCAGATGCTGCCCACGGTGGCGAACGGCAGCGTCAGCAGCACGAGGAACACTTCGACCGGATTTCGGAAGTTGAGATACAACAACACAAAAATGATGACCAGGGTCATCGGGACCACCAGCGCGAGGGTGGCACGCGCCTCCTGCATGTATTGATATTGGCCGCCCCAGCCGAGGAAATAGCCCGGTGGCAACTTGATGTGTTCGGCAACCAGTTTCTTGGCGCTGGTCACGTAGCTGCCCAGGTCAATCCCCTTGGTGTCCACGAAGACGAAGCCGTTGAGCAGTCCGTTTTCGTCGCGGACAAAGGCCGGCCCGGTGGTCAGATGGATGTCGGCCAACTGTTCCATCGGCACCTGGGCGCCGGTGGGCGTGGCCACGAGCACGCGGCGCAGCGCTGGCACGTCGTGGCGCAACGCCGGTCCGTAGCGGATGTTGATCGGATAACGCTCGCGGCCCTTGATTACCGTGGAAATGGTCATGCCGCCGATGGCCGATTGAATGACGTCCTCCACGTTCCCCACCGTCAGGCCGTAGCGGGCGATCGCCTTGCGATTGATCTCGAAGTTGACGTAGTAGCCGCCGGTGACCCGCTCCGAGAAAACGGTGGCCGTGTGCGGGTCCTGTTTGAGCAACGCCTCAATTTGTTCGCCGATCTTTTGAATGACGCCGACGTCGGGGCCATAAACCGTGATGCCAATCTGGCTGCGGATGCCGGTGGAGAGCATTTCCGTGCGGGTCTGGATGGGCATCCACCAGATGGCCGGCGCACCGGGAGTTCGCACCAATTTGTCCAGGCCTTCCTTGATTTTGTCGAACGTCATGCCAGGACGCCATTGGTCCTCGGGTTTGAGGGTGATTACGGTTTCCGTCATGGACAGGGGCGCGGGGTCCGTGGCGGTGCGGGCACGACCGACCTTCCCATACACATGCTCGACTTCGGGGAAGGTCATGAGCGCGGCGTCCTGCTTTTGCAGAATCTTCTTCGCCTCGGTGATCGAGATTCCCGGGACGCTGGTGGGCATGAACAGCAGCGAGCCTTCATTCAACGGCGGCATGAACTCCGATCCAATCCGGCTCAACGGAAACCAAGTGATCGCGAGCACCGCCAGCGCCAGCAGCAGCGTCACCCATTTGAACCGGAGCACGAAGTTGAGAAACGGCCGGTAGATCCACGAGAAAAAGCGGCTGATCGGATGCCGGTGTTCGGCGGCGATTTTGCCGCGGATGAACCACACCATCAGGATCGGCACAATGCTCACGGACAACAAGGCCGCGAAGAACATCGAGAAGGTCTTGGTATAAGCGAGCGGCTTGAACATCCGGCCCGACTGCGCCGTGAGCGCGAACACCGGCAGGAATGACACCGTGATGATGAGCAGGGAAAAGAACAGCGGCTTGCCCACCTGTTTGGCGGCGGAAACCATCACGTCCAGGCGCGTCATGCCGGCGATCTCCCGTTCCACCTCGGTCAGGGCTGCGTCGCCTTCCTGGTCGCGTTTGGCGCGGGCATGGTTCCACCGTTCGAGCCATTTGTGGGCGTTCTCGATCATGACCACCGCGGCATCCACCATCGCACCGATGGCGATGGCGATGCCGCCCAGCGACATGATATTGGAGGAGACGCCGAGCGCCACCATGGCGATGAAGGAAAGCAGGATGGCGACGGGCAGAACCAGAATCGCGACGAACGCGCTCCGGAAATGAAACAGAAAGAGAATGCAGACCAGACTGACGATGATGCTTTCCTCAATGAGTTTGCTCCGGAGATTGCTGATGGCGCGCAGGATGAGATCGGAGCGGTCGTAGCCGGTGACAATCTTCACGCCGGGCGGTAGCGACGGCTTGAAAGCTTCCAGTTTGGCTTTGACGGCCTGAATGGTCGTGAGCGCGTTCTCACCGTAGCGCATTACGACGATGCCGCCCACGGCCTCGCCTTTGCCATCCCAATCGAGCGCGCCGCGGCGCAGGTCCGGCGCGAAATGGACGTTCCCGATCTGCTGGACGGTAATGGGTGTGCCATTGGTATCCACTCCGACCACAACGTCTGCGATGTCGCTCAGGGTCTTGATATAGCCCATGCCCTTGACCATGTATTCGGTCTCGCCGTATTCGATGACCCGGCCGCCGACGTCGTTGTTGGAGTCGCGGATGGCCATGATGACCTTGGTCAACGGGATGTGGTAGGCCAGCAGTTTGTTCGGATCCACGTCCACTTCATATTCACGGACGAATCCTCCGATGCTGGCCACTTCGGCCACGCCCGGCGTGTTTTGCAGGTAGTAACGGAGATTCCAGTCCTGAAGCGTGCGCAAGTCGGCCAGGCTGTTCTGGCCGGTCGTATCCACCAGCGCGTATTCATAGACCCAGCCCACGCCCGTGGCATCCGGCCCCAGCGTGGGCCGAATGCCCGGTGGCAGATCGCCCATGGCCTGGTTGAGATATTCCAACACGCGGGAGCGCGCCCAATACATGTCGGTGCCGTCCTTAAAGACAACGTTTACGAATGACAGGCCGAAGAACGTCTGGCCACGCACATATTTGACGTGAGGTGCCGCCGACAGAACACTGACGATGGGATAAGTGATCTGGTCCTCGACCAACTGCGGATCCCGGCCCGGCCATTCCGTGAAGACAATGACTTGAACATCGGACAGGTCGGGAATCGCATCGAGCTTGACGTTCTTGACGGCCACCACTCCGGCGACGATGAGAAACAAGACACCCACCAGCACAAGGAACTGATTGTGCGAGCACCAGCCGATGATGCGTTCGATGGCGGTTTCGTCACTGACCAGCCAAGCGGGTTTCGCGGCAGACGGACTTTCTTGCCCCGGTTTGCCGGCCGGTTCGTCCGCTTGCGTTGGTTTATCCGGGTCCATGTAACTCAATGCTGATGTCCACCGCCGGTCGCTGAGGTGCGAAGCTGGCTTTCGCTGTCCAGCAGGAAGTTGCCGTCCACCACGACTTTTTCGCCTTCCGTCAGTCCTTGATTCACGACCACTTGTCCGCCCTCGACATGAGATCCCAACTCAATGCGCCGGGGAACGAAGTGTCCGCTGGTCACCTCCACAAAAACATACTGGCTGACGCCGGTGTCATACACCGCCGTCTGCGGTATCAACAGGCGTTCGCCCGCATCAACCTGGATTTCCGCGTTGGCGTAGTCATTGGGTTTGAACAGCCCGTCGGGATTGTCCATCACCAGTCGCGCCGTTGTGGTGCGGGTCTGATTTTCTGAATACGGGTAGATGAAATCCACCTTGGCGTGATAAACTTGGCCGGGATGCGCGATGGCCGTGACCTTCACGCCTTGTCCGACTTTCGCGTAAGGCAGTTCGTATTCGTAGAGCTGGGCGTTGATCCACACGGTGCTCAAATCCGCCACGCGGTAGAGCGTTTTCCCCAAGCTGACCATTTGCGCGGGATCAATGTTCTTCTCGATCACATAGCCGGTCACCGGCGCGCGGAGCTGCAGGGTGTCGGTCGGTTTGCCGGACTTCTCCACCGCGGCGATTTCGTCGTCGCTGATTTCCCAGAGTTTGAGCCGTTTGCGGGCCGATGCCGCCAGCGTCGCCGCTTCGGTCATGCTCTCCTGCCACACGACGTTGTTGGTCTGGGCCGCATCTTTCGGTGGAAGGTGTTTCAGCCGCTCACCATGCCGGTAGGCCAGCAGGTATTCGTATTGGGCCGAATACAATTCCGGGCTGTAAATGTCCATCAGCGGATCGCCCTGTTTCACGAACTGGCCCGGCTTGTCCACGTAAAGCTTCTGGGCCCAACCCATGATGCGCGCGTTCACGTTGGCCAGCCGGGTGTCGTCGTAAGTCACAATGCCCACGGTGCGAATCGTCACCACCGCGTCACCGTTCGTCACCGCCCGGGTGCGGATGTTGATGAACTGGCGCTGCGCCAGGTCCAGATCCACCGGGCTGCGACCGGGAACAAGTTCGTTGGTGGATGCTGTCTGGCTGCTGTGCTCGCCGCCAGGCATCGGCATGTTGCCCATGTTCGTCTCACCTATGGCTGGCGTGTTGGTGGCGGCGGGTATCGGCATCTTCATGCCGGGCATGGACTGGTTCATTCCCGTCGTGCTGCCGTGGTCGGACGGCATCGTGGAAGACTGCATGTTCGTGTCCGTGTGATTGGCCTGAGCAGCGGCGTCGGATTTCTTCCGGCAACTCACAGCCGCGAGTGCCAGCGTGGCCAGGACCACGACTGCGACCGCGGCTTTCGGGATTCGATTGATACGAGGCAGCTTCATGGTTTTCTGACTTTCTCGGACGTGAGGAACGACGTTTCTCCGCCAACCAGTTTTTCCACCGTGGAGAAACCTTGCTCCCGATCCGCGACCGCCCGTTCGTAGGTTAGTTGGAATTCCAGCAGGACGCGTTCGGCATCAATGAGCGAGAGAAAATCGGATTTGCCTGACTCAAACGAACGCTGAATCACTTTTACGTTCTCGTCCGCCTTGGGAATCAATGCGTCGCGGTAAAGGACAACCTTGCGCTCTGCGTCCTGGTACTGGAACAAGGCGAGTTGGAGGTCGGTGCTGAGGTGGTTCGCCCGGTCCCGGCGTTCCTGCAGCGTGGCGGCGTAACGACTCTCCGCCTCTCGCACGCCGGCGCGATATTTGCCCCACCAAAGCGGAATGTTCACTGAAAAACCAGCCACCACCGCGTCCTTGCCGCTGTCCGCCACTCCTGACATCCGGGCCGGACCGGTTTCAATGTAATCCACTCCCAGCGTCACGTCCGGATAGAATTCCTTTTTTTGCCAGCGCGATGTTCGCTTTGTCCTTCCCGGCCAGGTAATCGAGGCTCTTGAGTTCCGGGTTGGCGGCTTTCAACCGTTCGAGGAGGTTGGAGGATTCGGTGGAAAGTGTCGCTGGTACAATGTTGGTTGGAAACGACAGCGGCGCCTCCGCAGGGCGATTGAGGGCGGCGTTGAGCCGCGCCGCTGTCGGGTTCTTGAGGTCGTTAACGTGCGGAGACGGTCGCGGGTCTTGTCCAGTTCCACCTGCGCCTTGATCACATCACCGTTCATGGCCGTGCCGGATTCATACTTTGACCGAGCGATTTCCTCGAATTGTTTGAGCAGTTCCACATTCGCTGCGGTGACGGAGATGGCGCGGCCCATGTAGTAAAGTTCGTAGTAGGCCTGTTTGACCTCGTCGAACAACTTCAGTTTGGCGGCCTCGTATTGTTGCTGCGCGGCGTTCGCGCCTTCGAGCGCGCCCTCGCCTCGCAGTTTCAATTTGCCGAACCACGGGAACATCTGGCTGAGACCCACGCGTTGCTCCTGCGGTCCGACGCGCGTTTCGACTTCCTGAATAAAGTAACCATAGTTGAAGCGTGGGTCAGGCAGCGTGCGCGCCTGAGTGACCATCTCCAGCGCGGCTTTCCAACGATTGAAGGCCGCCTCCAGTTGCGGATTGTTTAACGCAGCGTAAGCAAGGTAATCCGGAAGGCCGGAGCTCGCGGTCAAGCTTGACAATCGGCCTGTGGCCGAGGCCCGGCTGGAGGACGGCGATGCGGTCGGCGCTTTGGTTTGCAGTTCCTTGAAAGCATGCCCCTCCTGAGATGTCGCGCAACCCACTGCCAGCAATAAACCGACACTTAGCAGCCAGCAGCGGTTCAGTTTCGTTCGACGGTTCCGTTTCCTGCTCATTTCTTGTCTGAATAAGATGGGAACGATGCAACTCCCTGGCTACCGGGGACAAGTCCTATTATCGGCTAAGAAACATTCGTAGAAAGGCAGGAAGCAGGCGGAAAATGCAAACCGAAATCCGGACTTCGAATATCGAAGGAAGTCCGAAGGATCGAATTTGAAAACCGCGCTCTCCTTAATAAACGTGAGGGAACGCACGCGACACTGGACAGCGTCGCGTGCGCACTCTGCGACTTCCGAGCGGGGCGTCGGCGAAGTCAACGGGCGGTCACGTTAATGAGGTTGGGCGCCGAGGCACTCCAACCTATGGGTTCATAGCCCAACCACACGAACTCGGACTTGTGCTGAGCCGCCTTGGCGGGCGTCCATTTTCCTTGCAAGTGGACCGTAGTCAGTTTCCCCGCCTCGACCACCAGTGGCACCGTGACCAGGCCGTAGTCTTTTGACTTTGCTCGAACCTGATAGGCACCTGGGGGTAATGCCACCACCGTCGGCGTGGCATCGTTCATGCCTTTGGCGTTTTGCACGTGACGCAACAGTTTTCCCTTGGAGCTGTAGATCGTGTAGGGGGTATGGGCCAGGTCGTAAACGTCGTCCTCGGCCATGAAATTGCCTTCAACAAACACCTCGCCATTGAGGTTTGTGGGAACCCGTTTCTGGCGGGCGGAATACACTTGTAGTCGCCCATCTTGGGAAGCCTGAGCATGATTACCCGGCGCCGGACCGATCCGAATCGGCCCATTCGCTTCGGTAGCGGCTCGGAACGGGCAACGCCAGCGACATTAAACCGAACGTAATCAAGCTGATAAAAACTTTCATAATGATCCTTTTCTTCTTCGTATTTTGAGGTTGTGACTGCTATGCACGAGACTTACATGCTCTTACTCGCAAGAGCGGTCCATGCTGGACGCTCTCAAGTTAATACTACGTTACGGGTGCCAGCATCCCTCACGAAAACTCGAAGAATCAAACGGCGGACTCGCCCTCCCGTTCCGTGCGAATCTGGATCGTCTGCTCGATCGGACACACGAAAACGCGGCCATCGTCGTTCTGCCGTGCGGCTATTCCGGAATGGCATCGAGCGCATTGGCATCCCGCCTTGGCTCCTGCCCGCTTGCCGAAATTCAACAAGCCGGTTTCGGGTTTACCCACCCCGCAAGGTCTTCAGTTGCTCTTCGTATTGGTCCTTGGTGATTTCACCGCGGGCGAAGCGTTCCTTCAGTATCTCCTCGGCGGACGGCCTCCGGGTCGATGACGAATGCCGCGCCAGATTGATGACGAACACGACAATCGCCACCACCGCAATTACGATGAGGAGCCAGAATAACCACATCCAACCCATGCTCATTCCACTCCAGTCGTGCATATTCATTCCTCCATTTGTGACCGCAAAAGTTGAACTCTCATGTTTTGCATAGTGCTTTGTCCTTTCGTCAGTTGATGTCGCTGTCGGTTGCTTTGGGATTGGCCATTGGAGATTTTCGGAAATTGTCAGAGTGCCGTCTTCCGCAACCGCAGGGCGTTGCCGACGACCGACACCGAACTGAAGCTCATGGCGGCGCCGGCAATCATGGGGTTGAGCAACAACGCCAGGAAGGGATACAGCACGCCGGCGGCAATCGGGATGCCGATCGCATTGTAGAAGAAGGCGAAAAAGAGGTTCTGCCGAATGTTCCGCATTACCGCCCGGCTCAGGTGAAAGGCCTTGGCAATGCCCATTAGGTCGCCTTTGACCAGCGTGATGCCTGCGCTCTCGATGGCCACGTCCGTGCCGGTGCCCATCGCCACCCCCACGTCAGCCGCCGCCAGGGCGGGCGCGTCATTGATGCCATCGCCAGCCATTGCCACCACGGCGCCCTGACGCTTGAGTTGTTTGACGATCTCGTGTTTCTCCTGCGGCATGACCTCGGATTTCACCTCGTCTATGCCCAATTCGCTTGCCACGGCTTCGGCGGTCTTCCGGTTGTCACCGGTACAGCATGATTATTTTGATGCCGAGTTGGTGCAGCGTCTGGATGGCTTCGCGGGTCGAGTCCTTGATCGGATCGGCAATGCCCAACAGCCCCAGGGCGTGATCGCCTTGGGCCACCCAGACGACCGTTTGGGCTTTTTCCTGGAGCGCGAGCGCGCGTTGGCTGAGTAGGTCGGTAATACTCACGCCGGCCTCACGCAGGAACTTTTCTTTGCCCACACGCACCAGATCGCCCTGGATCTTGCCCTGCACGCCGCCACCGGTCGTGGACTCGAAGGCGTCCACGGACTCGAGTTGAATCTCCTTTTCCTTGGCCGCGTCCACAATCGCCCGAGCCAAAGGATGTTCGCTTTGTTGTTCGATGGAGGCCGCGAGCTGCAGGAGTTTCTTGTCGTCCAACTCTGCGGCAGGAACCATGTCGGTGATCTTTGGTTTGCCGGCGGTCAGGGTACCGGTTTTGTCGGTAACGAGGTGGGTTACCTTTTCAGTGCGTTCGATGGCTTCGGCGTTCTTGATCAAAATCCCCGATTGCGCCGCCCGGCCGACGCCAACCATGATGGACATCGGCGTGGCCAGGCCCAAGGCGCAAGGGCAGGCGATGATCAGCACGGACACGGCGTTGACCAGCGCGTAAGCCAGCGCAGGTACCGGTCCCCATAAGGCCCAGACAATGAACGTCAGAATGGCCGCGCCAATGACCGCCGGCACGAAATAACCAGCGACTGTGTCCGCGAGCTTTTGAATTGGCGCCCGGCTGCGCTGCGCCTCCGAGACCATCTGGACGATTTGCGCCAGCAACGTTTCGCTCCCGACCTTCTCCGCGCGCATGAGAAACGCCCCGGTCTGATTTACGGTCGCGCCAATGACCTGGTCGCCCGCGCCTTTGCTCACCGGGATGGGTTCGCCGGTGATCATCGACTCGTCCAGGTTGCTTATACCTTCAATGATGACGCCGTCCAACGGCACCTTTTCGCCGGGCCGGACGCGGAGTTGGTCGCCTTTCTGGAGTTCGTCAACCGGAACCTCTTCCTCCTGACCGTTCCGAACCCGGTGGGCCGTTTTGGCGGCCAGGCCGAGCAACGCTTTGATGGCCTGGCCGGTGCGGCTGCGCGCCTTGGCCTCGAGCATTGGCCCATCAACACCAACACGGTGATCACCGCCGCGGCTTCAAAGTAAAGCCCCACCTCGCTGCCGTGCCGAAATGACGCCGGAAAGATTTGCGGGAATACCACCGCCACGGCGCTGTAAAAGTAAGCTGCGCCCACGCCCACCATGATCAACGTGAACATATTCAGGCTGCGATTGACGATGGATTTCCAACCGCGCACAAAGAACAGACTGCCCGCCCACGAAGACCACCGGTGTCGTCAAGGCGAATTCGATCCATTTGGAAATACCCCTGGGGATGACGGCCTCCACATCAAGGCCCAACCAACCGCCCATCGCGATCAGTAACACTGGAATGGTGAGCCCCAGCCCAATCCAAAACTTGCGTGCCAGCGAGCGGATTTCCGCATCGTCCGCCGTCGGCGTAGCCACCGTCTTCGGTTCGAGCCGCATCCCGCATTTCGGACAATCTCCCGGATGGTCCTGCTCGATTTCCGGGTGCATGGGGCAAGTGTAGATGGTCCGGCGTCGAGGCGGGCGCGGGCGTTATCGACTCGAGCGCCATGCCGCATTTGGGGCAATCGCCGGGCTCATCCGAAACCACTTCCGGATGCATCGGGCAAGTGTAGCGACCTCCACTCGCCCGAGGCGGATCCGCATCCATTGCGCCGGGAAAATACTTTTGCGGTTCAGTGCGGAATTTTTCCAGGCAGTGTTGGCTGCAGAGTAGTAGGTGGTGTCCAGGTGCTCCTGAGTTCCGGCGGCATCTTCCGGCCGGATCTCCATACCACAAACGGGATCTTTTCTGGTTCTTTTAGTGTTTGTTCCGGGTTTGGCGTTTTTCATTGATGTGCTCATTGTTAAGTTGGGTTGCAGTCAACCTGAAGATCATCGTTTCATAGCGCTCAAAAACGTGCGGGTACCAGCCGTCGGCCACATCTTCGCACAATCTTTGTCCCTCACGGCCCGCGGTAACGTTTTCGAATTGGTCCGCGACCATTCTTATTAAAAAGACTACCTTCTCTCGCTTGAAAAGCAAAAACCACCGCCCTCACTATCGCCGTTCCACCGCCCAATGCTTGCCGCGTCAGTTCAGGTGAGCAACGGGGCCAACGTCTTGCGCAATTCTATGCGGGCGCGGTAAATGCGCATTTCCACCGCTTTGGCCGTGCAGTGGAGTATCTCGCCGATTTCCGCCTGCGAATGGCCTTCATATTCGGCGAGGATGAGCGGCGTGCGCAAGTCCTCGGGCAACGCCGCCACGGCGTTCCGCACCATGGTTTCACGTTCTTCTGCCATCAGGGTTTCCCGGGGATTGGCTTGCGTTTCCGTGAGCGTTGCTGCCAGCGTCTGACCGGATCCCGGATGCTCGGCTTCGAGCGATACCTCCGGACGTCGCCGTCGCCAGCGCATGCGATCGCGCGCCAGGTTGGTGGCAATCGTGTAGAGCCAGGTCGAGAATTTGTGGCGGGGCTGATATTCGGTCCGGTGCTGATAGACGCGGACAAAACTTTCCTGGGCCAAATCGTTGGCTTCCGCCTCGTCATGCATCAGGCGCAGGAGGTAATGAAACAACCGCGGGCCATGCCGTTCCATCAAATCATTCAGGCTGGCGTCATGTCCCGCCGCCAACCGTTCCATGTCCTGCCGGTCCAGGTCCTCAATGGGCGTGGTCATGCGCGGGGGGCTCCTGACCGACGCGGGGAAGCATGGTTGGATGGGTGGGGCTGAGCGTCTGCGCTTGCATCCAGGCGAGATAACGGCGGCCTTGTTCCGGGGGCATGGCCTGGCTGACGGCAAAAAAATGTTTCAGCATCGCGGTCTGGCATTCGCGCCGCAGTTGCGCGGTTTCGCCCAGGACCTGCTCGATTTGCGGGGTCACGTTGGTCGAAACGGCCAACAACCCGGCCAGTTCGCGATTCTTCTCATCGATGCGCTGGCACATCTTGGCGCACACGGGCTTGTAGGCTTCGTGCAGTTGGCGCACGCGGGCGAAGTCAGCGTCATTGAGGTGAAATTCCTTTTTGATCCAGGCCAGTTCAACGCCGGCGTGCGCGCAGAGGGCGCGGTAGCTGGCGACGCGACTGAGGTAAATCCCCGCACCGCCGCCCAGGGCGAGCACCAAACCCAACAGCGTAATGACGCCCGAACGTTTCATGCTTAGGGCCGAAAGGCGGCGGTCGGGGTTACCGACTGAACATACGTGGTCTGCCAAGTCCGCTCCGTCGAGTGGGCATATTCTTGGGCTTGCCAGAAGCCGACCGAAAGCCCGGCAGCCAGAAAGAGTCCCAGATAAGCCACGGCAAAGACTGGCCGCCGAACGGCCAGATCCCACCACCGGATGAGTGGTGCCAACCAACTCATGATACCGGCATTGCTCGGCGCGGTATGGGCAATCCGGCGCCAGACATCTTGGGCAAACCGTGGCGGAAGTGGTTCATTGACTTTCCACGTTTGTAGGACCGTGCTCAGTCGCTCATCGCGGTCCATATTATCGTTTCGATTCATGATTTCAGCAAACTGATCCGTTATGGTTCCCTTTCCCGTTGTCCCGCGGCCACATGGGCCGCACCGTTATATTTATACGTTCGCCGGGTCCAAATCACTCAAGAAAGGTTTGGGTGTTTTCTTCTATAGTCTGCCACAGCCGGACTGGTTTGGCGTGATTGCCGCAGTTCGCTACGGCTAACAGAGTCCGCTGGGAGGTATGCTTCAAGCATGGTGGTCGGCAATTGACCTTTGAAGTTCGTCATGCCGGCACTTCGGTCACAACCGGCGGTGGCAGTTGGGTCTGCCGCCGGATGGCCCGCGAACGCCACAGGTAATAGATCGCCGGGAAGACCACCAGTTCCATGATCACCGAGGTGACCACGCCGCCGATCATCGGCGTGGCGATGCGCTTCATCACGTCGGCGCCCGCGCCGTGGCTCCACATGATCGGCAGCAGGCCGGCAATGATCACCGCCGCCGTCATGGCTTTGGGCCGGACGCGCTTGACCGCGCCGTGGTAGATGGCGTCGCGCAGGTCGGCCAGGTGAGCGCATCAGTCCCTTTCTGCGTCCACTCGTCAAAGGCCAGGTCCAGATAGAGCAGCATGACCACGCCGGTTTCGGCGCTGATGCCGGCCAGCGCAATGAGGCCGATCCAGACCGCGACGCTCAGGTTGTAGTGCAGCCAGTAAAGCATCCAGATCGAGCCCACCAGCGCGAACGGCACCGCCAGCAGGACGATGGCGGTTTTGATCGCCGAGCGCGTGTTCAGGAAAATGATCAGCGTGATGATGAGCAGCGTGACCGGCACGACGAGCATCAAGCGTTGCTTGGCGCGCATGCATGTATTCGTACTGGCCGCTCCAGAAGAGGTTGTAGCCGTGCGGCAGGTTGATCTGGCCTTTGGCGATGGCTTCGTTGCACGGCGTGCTGGGCCATCTGCACGTAGGTGCCGACATCAATGTCTTTGATGTCCACGTAAATCCAGGCGTTGGGCACCGGCGCCCTCGCTCTTGATGCCCGCCGGGCCGTCCACCACTTTGAGCGTGGCCAGTTCGCCCAGCGGCACCTGGGCGCCGGTGGGCGTGGGAATGACGACCTGGTCGCGCAAGGCCTGCGAGGTCCTGGCGGTAATCCCGGTCGTAGCGCAGGTTGATCGTGTAGCGCTCCAGTCCTTCGACCGTCGTGGTGAGCGGCATGCCGCCCAAGGCCACGGCCAGCACGTCCTGCACGTCGCCGAGGGTCAGGCCGTAGCGGGCGATGGCGTCGCGATTGATTTCGAACTCGACGTATTTCCCGCCCATGACGCGTTCGGCGTAGGCGCTGGTGGTGCCCGGCACCTCGCGGACCACGGCTTCGATTTGCGCGCCGATCCGTTCCAGCGTGGCCAGGTCGGGGCCGGCCACCTTGATGCCGACCGGCGTCTTGATGCCGGTGGAAAGCATGTCAATGCGCGTCTTGATCGGCATGGTCCAGGCGTTGGCCAGGCCGGGGAACTGGATCGCGCTGTTCATCGCGTCCACCAATTCGTCCGGCGTGCGCCGGCGGTGGGCGATGACGTTGCCGTCGTCGTCCTTGATGTCCACTGCCGGCCATTCCTCTTCCGGTTTGAGCATGATGGTGGCTTCGATCATGTTGAGCGGCGCGGGATCGGTGGCGGTGTCCGCGCGGCCGACCTTGCCGAAGACGTGTTTCACTTCCGGGAAGCGTCTTGATGATCTTGTCGGTCTGCTGCAGCAGTTCGCGCGCTTTGGTGACCGAGATGCCGGGGAAGGTCGTCGGCATGTAGAGCAGGTCGCCTTCGTAGAGCGGCGGCATGAATTCCGAGCCGAGGTTCTGGATAGGGAAACAACTTCCCGGCCTTGAAGGCCAATTCCTTGACCGGACCATCGGGCAACGAGTCGCGCGACCAGCCGGTTCCACGGCAGGAACACCCACAGCACGGTGATCGCCGACAGCGCTGACAATCCACCAGCGCCAGCGGATCGACCCAGTCAATCAGCGGATGATAGATCCAGATCAGAAACCGGTTGATGGGATTCTTCTCCTCGGGCGGCGATTTTGCCGCGGATGAAATAGCCCATCAACACCGGCGCCAGCGTGATGGAGAGCAAGCGCCGCCGCGGCCATCGAGTAGGTCTTGGTGAAGGCCAGCGGCTTGAACAGCCGCCCTTCCTGCGCCTGCAGCGTGAACACCGGCAGGAACGAAACCGTGATCACCAGCAGCGAATAGAACAGCGTCGGCCCGACTTCGACGCGAGGCGTCGCGGATGATCTGCCAGTGCGGCTTTCTTGCCCTTGTCGTGCTCGAGATGTTTGTGGGCGTTCTCGATCATGATGATGACCGCGTCCACCATCGCGCCGATGGCGATGGCGATGCCGCCCAGCGACATGATGTTCGAACTGATGCCCTGGCCGATACATGACCAGGAACGAAATCAACACCGCGATGGGCAGGATCACGATGGCCACCAGCGCGCTGCGGAAGTGCAGCAGGAACAGCAATGCACACCAGCGCCACCACGAGGCTTTCCTCGAGCAGCTTTTCTTCCAGCGTCTTGACGGCGCGATCAATCAGCGCGGTGCGGTCATAGGCGATGGTGTATTGCACGTCCGGCGGCAGCGACTTCATCGCCTGGTCGAGTCGCTTCTTCACGTCCTGGATGACCTGCGCGCGCGTTGGCGCCGTAGCGCACGACGACGATGCCGCCGACGGTTTCGCCCTCGCCGTTCAGTTCGGCGATGCCGCGGCGCATTTCGGGTCCGAATTGCACGTTGGCCACGTCGCGCAACAGGATGGGCACGCCGTTCGCGCCGACGCCCACGGCGACTTTCCGCAAGTCGATCGAGGTTCTGGATGTAGCCTTTGACGCGCAGGATGAACTCGCGTTTCGGCCATTTCGATCGTGCGTCCGCCGACCTCGCCGTTGCTGCGCTGGATGGCCATGCTTGACGTGCGACAACGGAAGGTTGTAGGCGCGCAGTTTCACCGGGTCCACCGTCACCTGGTATTGCTTCACGAACCCGCCGACCGAGGCGACTTCCGAGACGCCCTGGACGGCGCTCAATTGATATTTCAAATACCAGTCCTGATACGAGCGCAGTTCCTGCAGGCTGCGGTTGGTGGAGTTGATGGAATACATGAACGCCCAGCCCACGCCCGGTGGCATCCGGACCGAGCGTGGGCGTGACGCCGCGGGGCAACTGGCCGCCGATCTGGCTGAGATATTCCAGCACGCGGCTGCGCGCCCAATAGGGATCGGTGCCGTCCTGGAAGATCACATAGACGAACGAGAAGCCGTAGAACGAATAGCCGCGCACCACCTTGGCTTTGGGCACGGAGAGCATCTTGGTGGTGATGGGATACGTCACCTGGTCCTCGACGATCCGCGGCGCCTGGCCCGGATATTCGGTGTAAGATGATGACCTGCACGTCCGACAGGTCGGGGATGGCGTCGAGCGGGATGTTCTTCAGGGCATAGACGCCGCCCAGCACCAGCGCCAGCGTGGCCAGCAGGACGATGAACTTGTTCTTGAGCGAAAAATCAATGATGGCTTTGAGCATAACGGCATAGCGGCGTTCGACGTGGGTGGGGAAAGGAATTGCAGGAGTTGACGGTAGGATGGGATCCCCATGTGATCACGCACATAGGAGTGCGCACCGAAGCGGTGGCTTCCCGATTGGCGCGCCAGCGTTTTGGAGTGCGGCGGTCCTCTGCCGCTATTCGAACGTTGAGACGCCGTTCGAAAGCGCCAGCGGACTGGCGCAGTCCAAGAACTGGCGTCGTTTGCTGGGGCCGACAGGATGCGAAAATCTTCTCGCCAAGTTTGCAGGCGTTCGCCATCCTCACCGCATGCCCCAGCCCCGGACTCCTTGGCCACATGCTCCCACTCATCAACTCTCGGTGCGCGGCACGTACTTTGTCACTGCCAGCACCTATCGCAAAGCGCATCACTTCCGGGGCACGGAGCGCTTGCGGGTGTTGCACCGCGGCTTGCTGACCGTGGCCCGGGACTTTGCCTGGGAAGTCGAGGCTTGGGCGGTGTTCTCGAATCACTATCACTTCGTCGCCCATTCGCCGCCCAACGCCCCCGATGCCACCTACCTCTCGGACGTGCTGAGTGTGCTGCACGTCAGGACGGCCGCGTGGGTCAACCAACTCGATCATACGCCCGGTCGGCAGGTATGGTTCAATTTTCGTGAGACGCGGTTGACCTACCAGAAATCCTACCTGGCGCGGCTGAATTATGTGCACCAAAATCCGGTGAAACACGGGCTGGTCCGGGTGGCCAGCCAGTATCCGTGGGGTTCGGCACGGTGGTTCGAACGTTCCGCTTCGGCGGCCATGGTGAAAGCCATCTATCGTTTTCGAACCGATCAGGTGCGCGTGGTGGACGATTTCGATCCGGCGCCGGAGTGGTGAGCGTGCGGCGCGCGGATGCGAAAGCGGCAGAGGACTGCCGCAGTCCAAAACGCTTCGCGACGTTTGAGCCGGTCCGAGCGGGCGCCAGCTTTTGGACTGCGGCAGTCCTCTGCCGCTTTCGAACATGAGCCGGGGCACCATTTCTCCAACCACGCCAATGTTAGTGTTGAAGCTCATGCTCCTTGCGCCAATTCTCCTCCGCGATTTTTCCATGTTTCACCGTGCTGGTGGGCACCAGGTCCATGTCGCACTTGGGGCACTTCCCTGGCTGGTCGGAAACCACATCGGCATGGCTCGCCATCGGGCAGGTGTAGAGCGTTGGGACCGATGGATTGCTCTTTGAGTCGCCGCGCGGGTTGCCGGACTCGGAGCGGTTCAGGGGAACCAGTTTCATCCCGCAAATCGGACAATTGCCCGGCTGGGGCTGCTTTACCGAAGGATGCATGGGGCAGGAATAGATTTCAGTTTCCACTGGGGATGAGCTCAATCCCGGTTTCCAATAGGATCTTTCAAGCGCGGCGACTCCGCTTTGTCTCGTTCCGATGAAGCGGCCGGGGCCGTCAACGGCGGGGTGCTCATCACTGGAATAAGGGTCATGCCGCACTTGGGGCACTTGCCAGGTTTGGCTTCGTGTACGTCACTGTGTTCCGGCATCGGGCAGGTGTAATACAGGACTTTTCCGCCGGGATGCAGTTTTTCAAGCGTGCTCTTCGACACAGGCACCAGCGTCATGCCGCAAATCGGGCATTTGCCGGGATGATCGTATTCAATCGAAATGTGCTCGGGCATTGGGCACACATACACCATTGCTGCCGATTCCGAGACTGTATTCACGGGTGCCGCATTTGTGTCGGTGGACGTTACGGAGTCGGCGGTGGTGGCCTGCTTGGGTTCGATCATTTTCTGGATCGCCTCGCGGAGTTGGCTTTCGGAATCGAGCATGAACTGGCCGGACGTCACCACGCGTTCGCCTTCTTTAAGCCCGGCGAGCACTGATACATGTCGTTTTCCGCGCGTGGACCGAGCACGACCGTGCGCGGCTCAAACCGTCCGCCATCCAGCGCCACGAAGACCGTGTTCTTCTGGCCGCTGCGCAGCACCGCGGAATCCGGAACGAGCAAGCGCCGACGGCGCCAATTCGGCATGCAGCTCGACGCTGGCGAACATGCCCGGCTTGAGGAAGAAGCCGGGATTGTGAAACTCCATCCGCACCCGCACGGTGCGGGTCTTTTCATCCAGGTACGGATAAATGTAGGTGACCCGCCCGCGAAACTTGCGGTCCGGCAGATAGGACAAGGTCACGACGGCTTCCTGGCCGAGTTTAAGGTAAGGCAGATCCTGTTCGTAAATCTCCGCCTGCACCCAGACCAATCCCAAGATCGGCCAACCGGTAAATCTTCATGCCGGCATTGACCATCTGTCCTTCGACGATGCGTTTCTCAGTAACAAATCCATCAATGGGCGCGAGGACTTGGAGCGTCTTCCTAGGTTGCCCGCTCTGGTCCAGTTCGGCGATTTGCTGGTCGGAAATATCCCAGTATTTCAACTTGAGCCGGGCGCTGGCTCGCAGCGCATCTTGGCCGGAGTCTTGGCTGGAATTCGCTTCGGAATTCGTGGTGCGACGGGCGAGCAGATACTCGACCTGGGCGCTGTAAAGTTCCGGCGAATAGATTTCGAACAGCGGATCACCGCGATGCACCTGTTGGCCGGTCGTGTCCACGTAAAGCTTCTCGATCCAGCCCTTGAACTTGGTGGTCACGTCGGCCAGCGCGGCCTCGTTATAGTGGATGGTGCCCACCGTGCGGATGACCCGGCGCAAGGGGCCGTCGCGTGACGAAGCCCGTGCGGATGCCCATGTTCTGAATGGTGACCGGATCAATGACGATGTCGGAGGCCTCCGCGGCGGCCGCTTCATCTTCATAAACCGGCACAAATCCATGCCCATCGGGGATTTGCCCGGCTTGTCGGAGATGTAAGTCGGGTCCATGGGAGCACGCCAATACTTGATCTTGCGCTCGCCCGAAGGGGCAGCTTTCCCGCTCGTGGCCGCGACCGTTTGCCGTCGCATGGGCGTCAGGCGCATGCCGCAGATCGGGCAGTTGCCCGGGTGATCCTGAATCACCTGCGGATGCATGCCGCACGTATAGAGCGTCTTGGCTTTCTTGGTGGAGGTGGCCCCGGCGGACTCATCGCCGGCAGCCTGATTACTCGCCAACCAATAGGTGCCGGCGCCAACGAGGGCCAGCACGGGAAGTCCGATGAACAGGAATCGTTTCATGCTTGTCGTCATATAGTTTTTCAGCGTTCAAGGGGCAAATGCCGTCCACGTTAGCGGAGCCGGTGGCTTGAAGCGACGAATGGCTCCAAGGCATGCCATGGTTGTTGCTCAGTCTGCGATGGGTTGCGCCTGTTTTGACGGCCGTCTCCTTCCCCCTCACCCCGGCCCTCTCCCCCAGGGAGAGGGAGGGCCCTTCGCCGCGCTCGACTAGCGGCGAAACGCCCAGACCGCACGAAACGGGGCATCTCCAAACATGGATTCGAATCACAGGTGCGTGTCATCGGCTTTTCCCTCTCCTGGGGGAGAGGGGCAGGGTGAGGGGAGGCGAATGAGGGCGGACGCCGGTTGCGGCAAGGTCGGCCGATACTCCCAACGTGCGTGCATGAAAGTCTTCAGTAATCAAATTCATGGTAGCTAGTGCCGGGCTGAAACCCTGGTTGACGCGCGATTGGCAGTCGCCGAAGGCGCCGGCAACAGCGGAGCACCGGGCGGCGCAATGCCGGCGATGGACAGGGACAAATCCGCCAGCACGATTTCCCGGCGGGTTCGTTCCTGGATTTCCTGGAGTTGGAAATTCAGCCAGGTGCGCTCGGCGTCAATCAGGTTGAAGAAATTAATCTGCCCGGCCAGATAACCGGCCCGGGCAATCTCGAGTGACTGACGCGTCTTGGGAATGAGCCGGTTCCGCAACAGGGCCAGGTTCCGCGTGACTTCGCGGTAATCGTAAGTCCGCAGCGCGAAGTCCACCGTTAGATTGATTTGTTCGGCGGTCAACCGCGCCTGCGCCGCCCCTTGCCCGAACTGGGCGGCGGCGATTTCCGCGGCGATCTTGTCCCGCCAGATCGGCAAGGTCATGCCCGCCTGCGGACGGAACATGGTGGGCGCATTCCAGACCTCCGCCATCAGGCCCAGATTGAAGTCCGGCACCTGCGCTTTGCGGGCCAGGGCAATCTGCGCTTCGGCCAGACGCACGCCGGCGGCCAATGCCTCGAGCCGGGGATTGCGCGCGAAGGCCGTTTCCAACAAGGTGTCGCCGCTCAAATCCAGGGGCGTTGATTCAAATCGACCGGGCAGCGGCGGGTCGGACTGCTCGTGGGTCATTCCGAGCGCACCCTTGAACTGCGCAATCAGCGGATGCCGCGAGTCCTCGAGATTGGCGATTTCGGTCGTCAATCGGTCCCGCTCGATTTGCGCGCGATACACATCCTGAAGCGTCACCTTGCCGACTTCGTTCTGCGTCCGGGCAATCATTTCCAAGTCGGACAACAACTGCTGGGTCTGGCGGTCAATGCGGAGTTTGTCCTCCAGGAACCAGAGTTGATAATAAGCGCGCTTGACGGCGAAGCTGGTTTGCAGCACGGCGTTCTCGAAGGCAAAGTAGCGGACTTGGCTGACCGCCGAGGCCACGTCAGCCCGCGCCCGCAATTTGCCCGGTCCTGGAAAAGCCTGCATCAAACCGGGCATGACGGCCGTCACGATGTTCTTGATGTCCATCTGGAACGTCAGCACGGGATCAGGCCGCGACCGCGCCACAGTGATGTCTTCAACCGAGCCCGCCCAATCAAAGTAAGCCGCTTCAATCTGCGGTTGATTGAACATGGCATACGTGAGGAAGTCGCCCAGGGACGAATTGGTGGTGAGCGTGGGCAACGGGGGACGTTCCCCTTGAGGCCGATAGATGCTGGCCAGCGTTTGGGTTTGCTGGCGGGCTTGCCGTTCGCTGCGGGTGGGCAGGCCCGTGCAACCAGCCAGCACCACGATCCCCAGCAGGCTTGCCCCTGGCACGAGCGAGTGAAATGTCGTTCTTGCTTGCATTCGCGTTGTTTCAATCGTGAGTAGCTCGACCGTAATAAACGCTGGAGCCACCGTTCATTCGACCGGGAATCTTATTGTCATTGCTTCCGGTCGTTGCACGGTACCTACGCCGCTGGTTGAGAAATCCCTCAGAAGGATTCCGGTCATGTTTTCGTGTTTCATCGCCAGCGGTTCCTCGGGTTTCGTTTTTACCGGGTAGTGTCAAAGGAACATGGCGACCTGTTAAGCCGTTCGGCGTTGGTGCGAGTCCAACCCTGGCGGAGAGTCCTGGGATATTTATGTATGGCGGTCTGCGCTTGTTCGGGTCAGCGCACGGCTTGGAACACTCGCAGCAGCCCAGCGAGTAACTTGGGCATGTCTGCCAGGGGAATCATGTTGGGGCCATCGCTGAGCGCGCGATCCGGGTCCGGATGCGTTTCGATGAAAACACCATTGGCCCCCGCCGCGAGGGCCGCCCGGGCGAGCACTGGTGCGTACTGGCGTTGTCCCGCCGAACGGTCACCACCGGCTCCGGGCAACTGCACCGAATGGGTGGCATCGAAAACGACCGGACAGCCGAAACTTTGCAGGATCGGGATGGCGCGCAAGTCCGCGACGAGGTTGTTATAGCCGAAGGTGGTGCCGCGTTCGGTGAGCAGCAGACGCCGGCCATCGAAACTTTTGGCTTTGGCGACGACTTGGCCCATTTCGGTCGGCGAAAGGAACTGCCCCTTCTTGATATTCACGATTTTGCCGGTCAACACAGCCGCCTCGATCAAGTCGGTTTGTCGGCACAGAAAGGCAGGAATTTGCAGGACGTCCACGACTTCACCGGCGAGGCTTGCTTGTGCTTCGGTGTGAACGTCGGTGAGCACGGGCAATCCCAGTTCGGACCGCAGCTTGGCCAGCGTTTGCAGACCGGCGTCAAGACCGGGACCCCGCGCTGAGCGGGCCGACGTTCGGTTGGCTTTGTCGAAGCTGGCCTTGAAAACGTAGGTGATCCCGAGGCGGGCGCAGGTGGTTTGCAGGCGCGTGGCGATTTTGAAACAGAGGGATTCATTTTCAATGACGCACGGCCCGGCCAGGAGGAATAGTCGGCGTCGATTGGTCAATTGCTTCCACAAAGCGGTCGTTGCATCTCGCATGGGCGCAGCCTAAGCAATCGCGCGAGGAATGCAAAGACTCGGATGGGAGCCGGGGATTTACGGAGCCGTGGAGGGTGGATTCGCCGAAGGTCCGAAGCGGGGAATTCCCAATTTTCAAATATCGGATTGCGGCGATGTTAAGAGCAATCGGTTGGAAAACCCTAAAGCTCTTTGAAATGTTGCGGCCAGTGCCGGTGCGAGATAAGTGGAAAAAAAACGCATGGGTGCAGCGCAGGCAGCCCGGAACCCGACGCGGATTTACCATTCAAGTTTCGTCCGATCCGGTCCCCTGTCTAGTTGCCCGGAGGCGGCGCACCTTCCGGCGCAAGGCTCTCAGGCACTGGCCCGCCTTTTGATTGAAGCCGGTACGCAGGATCCGTGTTCTTTGCCCTCATGATTCTTGCCGCCGATCCTGAACCCGCTTCGCCACGATCCATGGGATCGAATGTCCTCGCACCGCGACTTGGCCGTTGTTCGGCCTTCGCGAGAGATCGCCGACCATCCGACTTTACTCAGTTCTGCTGCGACGGCAGGATAGGTGTGGCTTGATGAAAGCACGCTAACAACTACGGGCTCCCCTTCCGGGAGCCCGTTCTTCGTGTACCGACAAAACCGCTGATGCGGCGAAAGTCGCAGGAATTCTGAGACGATTGTAAACCGTGGCGCTAACCAGAATGACCAAGGTCCAATGACCAAGGTCCAGAGAAGGCACAATTCTCAATGACCAATCTGAGTTCGACGCGCTGCCGATGCTCATTGGACCTTGAGCCTTGGCCATTTTCTGGTCATCGGAGATTGGTGCTTGGATATTTCTCACGTTTTCCCTTGGTTCGCGCGCGGTCGCAATCTTAGCCTGAAGGGCAATGCCGGCGACCGGAACCAGCGCTGATCCACTGACACGATTGGCGGTCTTTCAAGCGTCCGGCCTTACCAAGGTGTATGCCATGGGTGAGGTCGAAGTGCCGGCGTTGACGGGCGTGGACCTGGAGTTGTACGAGAACGAATTTGTCGTGTTGCTGGGGCCTTCCGGGAGCGGCAAATCGACGTTGTTAAATATATTGGGTGGATTGGATGTGCCCACGAGCGGGCAGGTTTATTATCATCGGGAGGAACTGACCGCCTTCGATGACGCCACGCTGACGCGCTACCGCCGCGACACGGTCGGGTTTGTTTTCCAGTTTTACAATCTGATCCCCAGTCTGACGGCGCGAGAGAACGTGGCGCTGGTGACGGAAATTGCGTCCCATCCAATGACTCCCGAGGACGCGCTGCGATTGGTCGGATTGGGAGACCGAATGGATCATTTCCCCTCGCAAATGTCCGGCGGTGAACAACAGCGCGTGGCCATCGCCCGTTCGATTGCCAAGCGCCCGCAAATCCTCTTGTGCGATGAACCGACCGGCGCGCTTGATGTGAAGACCGGCGTGCTGGTGCTTGAGGCCATTGAACGCGCCAATCGCGAATTGTCCACCACCACGGTGGTGATCACCCACAACGCCGCCATCGCCGCCATGGCCGACCGGGTGATCACGTTGTCCGGCGGTAAGATTTCGGGCGTGCATCGCAACCCGCAACGGCAGGCGCCCGCTACGTTGCAATGGTGAAAAGGTTCGACGACGCGTGACCGCCCTGCACCGCAAACTTATTCGCGATCTCTGGCAGATGAAAGGCCAGGCGCTGGCGATTGGTCTGGTGATGGCCAGCGGGGTGGCCATGTTCGTGATGTCGTTGAGCACACTCGAATCCTTGCAGGAATCGCGGGCCAAGTATTACGACCGCCACCGGTTTGCCGACGTGTTCGCGCAGTTGAAACGCGCCCCCAATTCGCTGACCGAACGCATCGCCGAGATTCCCGGCGTGGCGCGCGTGCAAACCCGGATTGTCAAGGACGTCAATCTCGACGTGGCCGGCCTGGCCGAACCGGCGGTGGGCCGGTTGATCTCGGTGCCCGTAGGCCGCCGGCCATTGCTGAATGACCTGTACTTGCGCCGCGGACGTTACCTTGACTCTGGCCGTTCCGGCGAAGCCCTGGTGAGCGACGCGTTTGCACAGGCGCACCGCTTGAATCCCGGGGACCACGTGCTGGCCATCATCAATGGTCGCCGAAAACGGCTGCGGATCGTGGGCATTGCTTTGTCGCCCGAATACGTGCTGCAAATTCGCACCGGCGATTTTGTGCCGGACGATCGCCGTTTCGGCGTGTTTTGGATGGGCTACGAGGAACTGGCCTCGGCGTTCAATATGGAAGGCGCGTTCAATGATGTCTCCCTGGCGCTGACGCCCGGCGCCACCGAAGCGGAAGTGTTGCGGCGGTTGGATCGCCTGACCGAAACCTACGGCGGACTGGGCGCCTACGGCCGTGAAGATCAAGTGTCCAACCGGTATCTCTCCGACGAAATGAAGGGACTGCGCAGCATGGGCGTTATTGCGCCGCTGATCTTTCTGGGCGTGGCGGCGTTCCTGTTAAACGTGGTGTTGAATCGTTTGATTACCACGCAACGGGGAGAAATCGCGGTGCTCAAGGCGTTTGGCTACACCCACGGCGAAGTGGGACTGCACTATCTTGAATTCACGTTGCTGTTGGTGGCGGTGGGGGTGGTGCTGGGAACCGGAGCCGGAATCTGGTTGGGACAGAATTTGACCGAAATGTATGCCCGGTTTTATCGGTTTCCCTCGTTTGACTATCACCTCAGCCTGCGGATTTTTTTCCTGGCCGTGCTGATCAGCAGCGCGGCGGCGATGGCGGGTGTGGCCAGCGCGGTGCGGCGGGCGGTCCGCCTGCCGCCCGCCGAAGCAATGCGCCCGGAGCCGCCGGTCGTTTATCGGCCGACAATCGTGGAGCGTTGGGGGCTCCAACGGTTCTTTGCGCAGCCGACCCGCATGATCTTGCGCCACCTTGAACGTTGGCCGGTGAAGAGCGCGTTGTCGGTGTTCGGCATTGCTTTGGCAGTGGCCATTCTCGTGGTTGGCAGCTTCATGAAAGACGCCTTGGACTATATCATGCAGTTCCATTTTGCCATCGAACAACGCCAGGACATGCAGGTGACCTTGGTGGAAGCCTCCTCCCGCCCGGCGCTGCACGCCATTCGCCGGCTGCCTGGCGTTCAGTATGCTGAGCCGTTTCGGAGCGTGCCCGTGAAATTGAAATTTGAGCATTACGCGAAGCGCGTCGGCATTATGGGATTGGAAGAAGGAGGCCGGTTGTTCCGTTTGCTGGATGCTCAGGAACAGGCTGTGACGCTTCCGCCGGGCGGCTTGGTGCTGTCCCAGAAGCTGGCGGAGTTGTTGCACGTCAATGTTGGCGAAACAGTCCTGGTGGAAGTATTGGAAGGCGAACGGCCCGTGCGGGAAATTCCGGTGACCGGTGTGGTGGAAGAGTTTTCGGGACTGAACGCATTTATGAGCCTCCCGGCACTAAACCGATTGCTTCGGGAAGGCCCCGTGATTTCCGGTGCTTTTCTCGAAGTGAATGCGGCTTTGCAGGACACGCTTTATCACACGTTGAAAATGACACCGCGCGTGGCGGTGGTCACAGTAAAGGAAGCCGCGCTTTCCAGTTTCCGCGACACGGTCGGGGAAAATTTCATGCAGATGAGATTGTTTAACATGATTTTTGCCAGCATCATTTCGTTCGGCGTGGTGTACAACACGGCGCGCATTGCCTTGTCCGAGCGCAACCGCGAGTTGGCCACGTTGCGCGTCATCGGGTTCACGCGGGCGGAGATTTCAATGATCCTCCTGGGCGAAATGGCGTTTCTCACGCTGGCCGCCATTCCGCTGGGATTGGTGTTGGGACGGGGATTATCGGCGCTGCTCACCCGGGCGATGGACACGGAATTGTATCGCATTCCGCTGGTCATCTACCCCGCGACTTATGGCCTGGCCGCTGCCGTCGTGCTGGGCGCCGCACTCCTGAGTGCTTTGGTGGTACGGCGCAAGTTGGATCACCTGGATTTGGTGGCGGTCTTGAAGGCGCGCGAATAACCGAAAAATGAAAGTAACCAAAGGTCATTTGTGGGCGGGGCTCGTTGCGCTGATCGTCGCGGGTGCGCTTGCCTATGCTTTTTGGCCGAAACCGGTTCCGGTCGATTTGGCCTCCGTGGTGCGGGGATCGCTCCAAGTGACGGTCGAGGACGATGGCAAAACGCGCATCAAGGAACGCTACGTGGTATCCGCGCCGGTGGCGGGAAGATTGCAGCGCGTGGAATGGAAGGAAGGCGATCCCGTCGAGGCAGGCAAGACCTTGCTGGCGGTGATCGATCCGTCGGACCCGGCGCTGTTGGACCCGCGGGCCCACGCTCAAGCCGAGGCGCAGGTGAACGCGGCGGAAGCCGCTCGCAAACAGGCGCGGGCCAATTTGGACCGGGCCCGGGCCACTGAACAACTCGCCAAGGCCGACCTGGCCCGCGCCAAAAAACTGTTGGCCCAGGGAGCGATGTCCCAACAGTCATTCGATAGCGCCGAGGAACGACAAGTCTCCGCCACCGAGAACACGAAAGCCGCCGATTATGCCGTGCGCATCGCGGAGTTCGAACTGGCTCAAGCCCAGGCGGTGTTGCGGCGCGTTCAGCCGCAGTCTTCGGCGGCTGCCGATCCGCCGCGGTTCGAAATTGTCGCCCCGGTAAGTGGTCTCGTGCTGCGGCGCTTCCAGGAGAGCGCGACGCCGGTGACGCCCGGCATGCCTTTGGTCGAAGTGGGCGATCCGGCCGACTTGGAAATTGTCGTCGATGTGCTTTCCAGCGATGCGGTCAAAATCCGTCCCGGAATGAAAATGTGGCTCGAACACTGGGGCGGTGGACAGCCATTGCTGGCGCGGGTGCGGCGGATCGAACCGGCTGCGTTCCTGAAAGTCTCCGCGCTGGGTGTTGAGGAACAGCGTGTCAATGTGATCGGAGATTTCGCCGAGCCGGTGGAATCGCGCGCCACCCTTGGCGATGCCTACCGTGTCGAAGTCCGCATCGTGATTTGGGAAGGAGAAGACCTGCTCACAGTGCCTGCCAGTGCCCTGTTCCGGCATGATGAACACTGGGCCGTCTTTCAGGTCGTTGCCGGACGCGCACGCCTGCGCCGGGTCGAGATCGGCCACCAGAACGGCCTCCAAGCCGAAGTGCGGTCCGGTTTGTCAGCCCAGGATCAAGTGGTGCTGTTTCCCGGCGATCGCATAAAAGACGGGATCAAAGTAGTTGGGCGCTAAGCAGACGCTGACCAAGCAAGTGTGGGGGGAGAACGTATTTGGTGAACCAAGTCCGAGCGGCAGGAATCGAGGGAAAAACGAAACGAAGAACCGCGGCCAACTATTTGCCCAGGTTGTAGTACCTGTCAACTTGCTTCGTTTGCATGTCGTCCACAAAGTCGCTGCTCAACGCCTCGATGTGGCCGTCCATGAAACTGATGTTGACTTTCCCCAGATGGGGGACTGGCGAACCTTTGGCGGAGGCAGATGACGGTACAAATCCGGCACCGCACAGTCGTTTCGGATCTTCGTTGACCAGCAAAACCTTATGCACGGGATTGAAGACCGCCGTGCTCAACACACCTCGTTTTCCGACGTAAGAATCTCCAAAAGGTTTGCCAGGATCCAGCCACGCGTTCGCCGCGTAGTTCACGCGCAACGCTTCGCCGAGTCGGCCCGTGCTGGGACAACGGTAAACCGGATACACTTCCTTGAATTTTTCGTCGTAGTCCATTCGCTTCCGGCTCATCACGTAGGGAAACAGCGATCCTGCCTCCGCGTGAAAACCGAACGAAGCGTCATTCCATCGCTCAGGACTGGACAAGTCGGTTGCCGGTTGTCCTCCCGCGCACCAGTCCGGTTCGTAATACTTGTTGTGATTGGCCCGATCCGGTTCACCACCGGGCCACGGGTAGTAATCGCCGTTTTCGTCGGCGTACATGTTGAACGCCAAACTGAGTTGCCTCATGTTGCTGCGGCACATGACTGCCCGGCTTTTCTCCTTGGCACTTTGCAACGCGGATAGCAGCAGGGCCGCCATGATCCCAATCACGGCGATCACGACGAGGAGTTCAATCAGGGTAAAGCCTCTCTGCCACCTTGGTTCCCAAGGATAACCACGACCGGTTTCCGTGGTTGCTATTTGCATTTGTTTCTGTCTTCGGTTGTTAGGTGTTCGCGCTAACTAAGAAACTGAACCATTTTGCGGGGAAGATGCAAGCCAATTTTGCAGATTTTTCCGATGGCTTGTGAAACCTTTCTGGGTGCTTAGAAAATAAGACCTAATTGACTATTGGTGAACAGCTTATTCAGGGCGAGGTGAACGTAAAACCGGTCGCCATCGCCTTGTTCACCTTGTGCTAACAGGTTGTCCACACATAGTATGTTGGCAGAAATCGGTCGGTTCCCGAAACCATTGCCGGGAATCCTGCAACGGCGCTCCAGTAATAAATCCCAGCAGTTTTTGGTTCCCCACTGGCGACGGCTTAACTTAGATTCCTGCCATGCGAAGCTATCCAAACTTTATCAACGGGGAATGGGTTCCTGCCCAAAACGGAAAGAAATTCCAAACCCGCGAGCCCGCGGACCAACGGGCAGTGGTTGCAGAGTATTCGGAAAGCGGTAACGCGGACGCCCGGAAGGCGATTGAGGCGGCGCGTCAGAGTTTTGTCGGTTGGGCGGCGATGACTCCAGTGTCGCGAGGACGAATTCTTAGCCAAGCCTCACACATTCTCGAAACGCGCAAAAGTGAACTGGCCGAACTGCTCACCCGTGAAGAGGGCAAAACCCTGGCGGAAAGTAACGGTGAAGTGCAACGCGCAATCGATATCTTCCGTTTCTTCGGCGGATTGAGCTATGTTCTGGGTGGTCAGACCATTCCGCACGACCTGCCGCACAACCTGCTTTACACGGTGCGCCAACCGTTGGGTGTCGTGGGCTTGATCACCCCTTGGAATTTTCCGATTGCCATTCCGGCCTGGAAACTGGCGCCAGCCTTGGTGTCCGGCAATACGGTGGTCATCAAACCCGCTTCGCCGGCACCGGCGATGACGTTCGAACTGGCCAAGGCCTTCGACGAAGCGGGATTGCCCAAAGGCGTGTTGAACGTTGTCACTGGCGATGGACGTTCGGTGGGCAGTGAGATCGCGGGACATCCTGACGTGGTGGGCTTGTCGTTTACCGGTTCGTATCCCGTGGGGCAGGAAATCTACCAACGACTCGCGCCCCGGATGGCTCGGGCCCAGATGGAAATGGGCGGCAAGAATCCCACCCTGGTTCTGGCGGACGCCGATTTGGAACTGGCGGCGACATTGGTGGCCCGGGCGGGATTTGGTCTGACCGGCCAGGCATGCACCGCCACCAGCCGGGCCATCGTAGAAAAAAGCGTTCGAGACGAGTTCACGGACAAGCTTATTGCCAAGGCGCGCACCTTGAAAGTCGGCAACGGATTCGATGCCGGCATCGGCATGGGTCCCGTCATCAGTCAAAAGCAATTGGATGGTAACCTGGCCCACGTGGAACAGGCAGTTAAGGAAGGCGCTCACCTGGCTTTTGGCGGCAAACGTCTGACGAACGGTGACCTGGTCCACGGCTTCTTCATGGAGCCCACCGTGCTGACGGACGTTACCCCCCAAATGGCAATCGCGCGTGAGGAGGTGTTCGGTCCTGTCATTGCGGTCATGTCGGCGGAGAATTTTGAGGACGCGCTACGGTTGGGTAATGGAGTCGATGTCGGCTTATCGGCGTCGTTGGTCACGCGCGATTTTAAGAAGGCCATGCTTTACAGCGAGCGCATTGAAGCCGGCGTCGTGAAAGTCAACCAGATCTCCACCGGCCTGGCTTTGCAAGCACCGTTTGGTGGTGTCAAAAAATCGAGCACCGATTCTTTTAAAGAACAAGGTGCCGGCGCCATTGAGTTTTACACCAAACTGAAGACGGTGTACCTGGATTACTCCACCTAGGCCGTCGGTTCTCCGATCGTCGTCGCAGGCGTAAAACCGCGGCGGCTCTCCTGGATATTTTGCGATCTCAATCAATCATCACGTTCCACCATGAAACTCTGCCGCTTCAAAACTTCGCGAGACCGCATCGGCGTCGGTCTGATCCACAAAGACGCCGTCAGTGATCTCGGCGGGGTGGGCCTCGGGCAACTGAGCACGTTGTTGGAAACCGAGGATCTGGTGTCCCGCTTGCGGGTGCTCGCCGACAGCACGTTGCCGCATTACCAACTCGCCGACGTGCAATTGTTGCCGCCAATCGAACGGCAGGAAGTCTGGGCCGCCGGGGTGACCTATTTACGCAGCAAAGCCGCCCGCATGGAGGAATCCGACTTCAGTGCCAATGCCTACGACCGCGTCTATGACGCCAAACGTCCTGAACTTTTTTTCAAATGCCTCTCGGAAAAAGTCGTCGGCCCGGGTGCGGCCGTTGGCATTCGGAAGGATGCCCGATGGAACGTGCCGGAACCGGAACTGGCCTTGGTCCTGAATTCGCGCGGGCAAATTGTTGGCTACACCATCGGCAACGATATGAGTTCCCGCGACCTGGAAGGTGAGAATTTGCTCTATCTGCCACAAGCCAAGATCTACGATCGCTCGTGCGCCCTCGGCTCCGCCATCGTGGTGGGCGTGACCGAATCGGTGGCGCGCACTTGGACCATCCGGTTGCGTCTCGAACGCGCCGGCGCCGTGGTGTTTGCCGGCGAAACGTCCGTCGGTCAGATCAAACGCTCCTTCGACGAACTCGCGGCATATTTGTTTCGCAGCCAGAAGTTCCCTCACGGCGCGGTGCTACTCACCGGCACCGGAATCGTGCCACCGGATGAATGCAGTTTGCAATCCGGGGACCAGATTCACATCGAAATCAATGGCATTGGCGAGCTGAGCAACTTCGTGACGGAAGTCTGAACCGAATGCCGGCAGATTAATCAGCCACCAAGCAATATCATCACCTCGAATGTCGATATTGAGGTCTGGGCCTTGGTGCGAACGCAATCCGCTTCGCCGTGACGTCAATTCCAGAGCTCAGCCTGGCGGGTTTGCTGCTGGTTCTGGTCCAGATATCGCGCAAAGTTTTTGCGAATCACCTTATTCTTCTTCTGCTTCCCTCCCTTACTCGTTTACATTTTAGCGGGCGTTGATTGTGGTACTGCCGTGTGGTGTGAACTCCAGCCTAATTGGTTTCCGCCAGCACAATCCTAAAACCATAATAGTCGTTCCGCATGTCCGGCACGTTGGGGAACCGGTAGGAGGACATCAGGCAGGTGATGCAGTCGTTGTTCCAGGTGGAGCCGCGCAGGACTCGAAACTCGTGCGGCGCATCCCACCAGTCTTCACACCACTCGGCGACGTTGCCTGCCAGGTCGCACAGACCCAGGAAATTCGGACGGAAGCTGCCCACGGGCGCGGTGTGAGCAAACGGGTCCAGTTCAAGATCGGCGGCAAAGTTGCCGGTCAACGTCGTGGGCGGCCAATTGGTGCCCCACGGAAAGACGTGACGTATCCCCAGGAATTTTTCATGCGGGGTGGAACCTGTTTCGTTGGTTAGTCCCACCGCCAGGCTCCATTCCGCGTCCGTTGGCAGGCGATAAAGTTGGGTTGCCGCAAGCTGGCCGGAACCGCGTTCCTGGCGGGTAAGCCAATCACAAAAGACGCGCGCGTCCTGCCAGTTCACGCCCACAACGGGATGCTCGTCGGTTTGGAGGAAACCGGGATGCTGCCAGTTAAATCCCGTGCGCAATTCCCAGTTGGTGGATCCCTGGACATACATGGACTTGCCCACGGCGTAACCACTGGCCCTGACAAAGGCGCGGAAATCGCGAACGCGAGTTTCCCAGATACAGAAGCGCACGCTGGTGCCGGGCACCGCTACGAAGACCAAACCGAGGTGGTTGGTGAAGCGCGGTGTCGGAAAGGTTTGACCGATAACCTGTGTGTGCTCGTTTGGCGGTGACGGTTTGGAAACCCCGAAGCAGCCCAGGGTCAATCCAGCCAGACTGGCAACCAGCAAATTCAAACTTAAAGGTCGGTATCCGTTTAACAATGAAAACGAAAACCGTCGCCGCCCCGGATGGCCAGGAAGCGCGTCCACGCTGCCGGAAGCGACGGATTGGCGCGGCAAGCCTACGGCCATCATTTTTTGGCGGGGGTGGCCGGTCGAATGGGCGTTGGCGGTCTGACCGCTGGCGACGGGATTGTTCCGGGCGCGGCTCCTGGAGTTGCTGGAGTCGTGACTCCCGGCGTTGACTTGCCACGCATGGTGCGAACGGATGCCCGCTTCTCTCGCAAGCTGAGTCGGCTGACCAGGAATTCCGACGTATTCAAAACCAGACGAAAATCCGCGCCGCGGTTTTGCGTGTTCAGTAAGCGTGCCGCCGCCAGGTGGAACGTGGCCGTTTTCCACGATTTGCTGCCCGTGAGCGTCACCGTTTGATCGCCGAAGTGTAGGCGCCGCTAAAGGGTGCTTCCAAGTCGCTCCCATCGGTACTCGACGCCAAACGTGCCCGGCGCGGCATCGAAATAATCAACCTCCAGCAGCGCGTCCATGACCGGCGCCCATTTGAAGGAATCGTCCACGGCGAAGTACATATAGTGTCCACCCAAGGTGTTGGGTTTCATCGCCTGCGCCATTCGCCCTGCGGCCATGGCCGGCGACGTCAGGCCGTCCTCGTTTTCGATTTGGGTGATGCCGTTGGGGGCATTGGTTGCGGCCAACACAATGGACACCGATTTGGCTTTCGAGAAAGGTCCCCGGGGCCACTTGGGGGTCCAGCCGCGTTTGAAGAGACTGGCGTATTTGTGGGTCAAGTCGATGTATTGGCGGCCATGCTCCCGGCTGTCGGCGATATCGGTGCCTTCGTGAAATTCATTCCAGGTTTCCACCATCACCAACTGCGACTGGCGGCGCAGAAACTTCAGCCACTGCTCCTCATAGAATTTGCCATCGCGGCGGTCCACGACCAGAGGTTGGCGGCCCGGTACCGCGGAATGATCGTAGCCGGGCCCGAGCGACGCCACGCCGGGATTCTTGAAACCCAGCGCCCCGCCCCACGCGTATTTGGCGTCGGCCTTCACGCGCCAGGAGACTTCGGCGGCAATCCACGGTTCTTTCCCGCCAAAATCCTTGGCGAATTGTTCCTTGGCATAATCGATGACCTTCTGATTGTAATTGCGGGCGAAGCCGGAGGAATACAGCAGGACAATCGGTTTGCCGTTGAGCATCGCCCAATGCTCGGGCGGAATCATGGAAAAGAAATCGCGGATCGTGGCGTAAAACCAGCGTCGGCCGTAGTCGGTGGTCAGGTCGATGTGTTCATCCCAGGAATTGTATTGCAGCGTGCTGGTGTCGTAGAAAAGCCCGATGAGCGGTGGCCGTTTATGGGCGCGCAGCAATTCCTCCCGCGCCCGGACCAGCGGCGGCAACCCGGCGTAACTCCAGTGCATGCGGCTGTTGGTGGCTTGCTCGGAAGGTGCGCCCCAAAACACGGGCAGCAGCACATCGATCCGGGCATCGATCATATCGCTCAACTGCTGTTTGTGCCACGCCACCGAGCGGTAGGCGAAGTCCTCCATGCTCGCGGGATGCGTGGTCAACGCGTCGGTCCCGTCGCCGTTGCGCAGGTGTTCGCCGGTATGGACGTTATACCAATAAAAGTAATAGGTGCCGACGAAGTGGTCCCGGGGGCCAAAGGACCGCAGCCCGGCGAAATCCAGCGAACGCAAGTTGATATTGGGTCCGTAGGCCAACGGAATCTCGTGCTGCGCCGGGAGAACTACGGACGCGGAAGTGATCACCAGCAGGCCGGACAACAAAGCGCGAATTTTCATTGCCGGCATTTGAGCGTAAGGCCACGCGATCCGCAAGTTTGTTCGAAGGACTTCAGGGGCTGGTGACGGGCAGGGTGCCGCCTACCGGAGTCGCACCGGAAATGGCTGCTCGCCGCCCTTCATTCGCGGCAATGGTGTTCACAAATTGATAGAGAATCTGTTCCCCGAAAACCGCCAGTTTGCGGTAAAAGACAAACGAAACATAGACGATGTCTCCTTGCTCCAATCGCACGTCCGGCAAGCGTCCCTGGGTGATGGCTTTGTAATCGACAAACGCAATCTTGGGATACGAAATGGAGCCACGCACAATCGCCACATGCGCCACCCGTGCATAATCGATGGGACCGCCGGCATTGGCGATGGCCGACAGCACGGTGAGTTGGTCCGAATATGGAACGATGGTCGGCTGGGCCACCGCCCCCAGCACATAGACATTCCGGACGGTCGCCGAACGCAAATAGATGAAGTCGTCGGGTTGGAGATAGATGTTCTGGCTCAAATCACCGGCGCTGAGTAATCGGTGAAAATCCACTCGCAAAGGCCGGCCGTGACGCAACAAGAAACTATTTTGTAGGTCGGGAATGCCCGACTTGGAACCGGGTGCCGCCGCAGTTCCGCCAGCCGCGGATAAGGCTTCCAGGATGGTCATTGGGGTTGCCAGGGAATATACGCCGGGAGCTGCGATAGCGCCCAGAATCCAAATCCGTTTGCTAGCCACGCCCCGCAGAGTCAGGGAAACCACCGGTTTAACCCGCAGAAATTTGGCGAGTTCATTCTCCAATAAATCACGGGCTTCGGCCAGGGTTAATCCCCATACGAACGTGCCGGGCAGCAGACTGTAATAGACTTTGCCGTCGGGGCCAACCACCACCGTCGATCCCGAACCTCCTTCCCCGAGAATCTCGATCTCGAAAGTGTCCCCCGGACCCAAGGTAAAGAAATCCTTGGGCGGCCGCAGCCAATCCGATTGGATATTGTTGGTGGAGTTGATGGACGCAAACAGGCTCGCTTCCAAATCCACCGGATCGGGATAACGAGTCGTGGTGATTCCTTGTTTGACCTCGGCCGAAGTGGTCTTGCGGGCGTCGAACATCGGCCCATGGCCGCGGCAGCCGACCAGACACATTCCGGCCAAGATCCACGTTCCGATTGATGAAATGGCTTTGCTCACTTTATCCAGGGCTCAGTAATAAACGGTCCAACGTGCGCTCCCGTGTAAGCCGTGACAAACGAGCGAGCAAACGTGAGCGTTGCCATTTCCAACAACTCCTCCGCCCGGGCAAACGGACGGGAGTGGATATAAATGATGTCGCGGTTGTGCAACGGGAAATCCGGACCCCGGGCTGCCAAAATGTCGGCGGTGTTGACCACAAACGTTTGGGGCCGGTTGAGCGATCCCCGCACGACCAGCACCCGGCTTTTGTATGCCCGGGTGGTAAATCCGCCGCGGCTAGTAATTGCACCCAACACGGTCATCTCCTTGGCAAACGGCAGGGCACCGGGGCCATTCACTTGCCCCAGCACATAGACTTCCTGCAAGTCCAGCGGCGGAAAGAACAGGTAGTCATCCGGCGCCAACGGAAGGTTCTGACTCAAATCTCCACGTTCGAACAATCCCTCAAAATCCACCGACACCCGGCCGAACGATCCTTCCGATCCGCGTCGCACCAGAAAACTATGACCCAGGTCCGCCTGCGTGAGGCGATTGCGATATTGCTGCGAGGTGACGAAGCCTCCCGAACGAGCGATGGCCTCGATAATCGTAATGGGACGGTCGAGCAGGAAAATGCCTCGCTGGTTGACGTTCCCCAGCAGGTAGTACTTCTTGCTGGTGTAGGCCGAGGGATTGATGATTACCCGCGGAGAAAGCCGGAACTTACTGAGGACCTCTTCGAGTTTGGCGCGCAATTCGTCCACCGTGAGGCCGGCGGCCATCACGTCGCGGGCCTCCAGATAGTTGAGCCGGCCGTCGGGGCCAATGAACAGGCCCGCCTTCATCGTGTCGGGTTGCTCGTACAAATTAATACTGAACGAATCCCCCGGTCCCAACGTGAGATGTTTCTGCCACGCCGCCAAGTGCTCCGGCCCGGTCACCGTCAACGAACCGGTCGGCACTTGATTGGTGGCCAATCCTTCGGGAGGTGCCGCATATTCTGGTTGGGTTGGCGGCGTGGGTTCTGTTGGTTGAGGCGCTTCAGGTGGGTTGGCCGTTGCCGCCGGTTGGGCCTCGATTGGAGGTGAAGCCAAGGTTCCGGCCATCAGCAGAATTGCGAGCAGAACCCTGGAGAAAGCCCGCCCGCTTCCCACGGCGGCGCGATTGAATACCGCGCCCACCCAGTTGGTTCGCAAGCGACTCAAAACATCCAAATGAGAACGCGTGTCAGTTTCCCTCGCCATGTTCTTTCGGCTCAGCCATATCAAATTGGGCAGATGCTCGGCAAGCAGAAACGCTTCGGGCGTCGAAACCGGCGGCAGTTCGACCAGGATCGCACACCGATCCAACGCCGCCCATTGTTGCAGGGTTTCCTCCCATTGTTCGCGGCAATCGATGCTCCAAGTCCAATTTCTGACCGGCCACGGTCCCATGGCTTGCAGCGAACCCGACACATCCATAAGAACGTCGTCCGACACCTCGGACGCGTCTTCGCCGAGTTGACGCGTCGTGTTCGGCTCAGTCGCGTTGGGGGCACTCTGGTAATCCAGGGTTGGCCGAGCTGCCGTAATCGTGAAGACCCGGTAACCTTGTTGCCGCGCCGCCTCGGCCAGCAATTGGATGAAAGTGGACCGGCCTTCGCCATGCTGCAGCGACGCCACCCCGCAGATCAATGTTCCCGCTTTGGGGAGATTCGTGCGGCTTTGGATGATGATCAGCGTATGCAACGCCCACAGCAAACGTGCCGAGGCATTCATCGGTTCCAGATCGTCCAGCGACGCGATCACCGGCAATTGGCTGGCGCGCCGGAGATCGGCTTCACTGCGAATGCGGCCATCGAATCCTTCGAGCAGGAGAAAAACCAGCGTCGTAAACAAGCCGCCCAAAATGCCGCCCGCCGCGCCGTACCAGGTCGCGGCCTCCAATTTCGGGGTGGCGTCCAATTCTCCGACCGACGCGGGACGCAGGATTTGCAGCGGCGCGGTGGCTTTGGCCAATGGCAATTGTTCGAAGCGGCTTGCCAGCAGAAACCGCTCGTCCCTCAGCGCCTGATAACGGGATTTGATCTGCACGTACTCGACGTGTTTGGCCGGCAATTCCGGGACGGCTTCGTTGAGCTTCGCCATTTGCAGATTTGCTTCCTCGATTTGCCGGATCAAAGAAATGCGTCGCGCACGCAACTCGAGGACGTTCGCGTACAAATTGGCAGCGGTCGGATTGCCCCACCCGGAAATGTCCGGCTCCTTCTCGGAGTCTTTCTGGGCGAGTTGCGCCTCGAGCGACGCCAATCGGGCGCGCAACTCCTTCACGTGGGGGTGCTGTTCCGTATAGATGTTCAAAGCCTCCCCCAACGCTTCCCGAGCCGCCACCAACGCGGGCGTTTGCTTGCGGATTTCCACCAGCATCCGGTCGATCCGCCGCTCCAACTCACCCAACTGATTGCGGTCATCCTCGGCCTGGCGCTCCAACTCCGTTCTCGCTTCCAGCAGTTTGGCTGGGTCTTTGTCGAGGCGCAGCCCCGGAATGCTCTGCTGGAATTGCACCAGTTCGGCACTGGCGTGCTGCAACTCCTGGTCCAAGGCGCGTAAACGTTGCTGCCAACGCTCGCCCGTTTCCTGGAGTTGTTCGCGCTGCACCTTCGCCGATGCCCGGACCGCTTCTTCGGCATAAGCATTCGCCTGTTCCACGGTGCGGTTTGGAGATTGGCTTCGGCATTGCAACACCGCCAAGTCGGTGCTTGGCAACAGTGACATCTGGAAGTCCGATGCGGGCGAATGGCGGTGTTGATCGACATTGGTAGCAGCCGTCGTTTGCCCAAGCACCGCTCCCGAGCGAATGAGCTCGATCAGCGTGTTGCGCGCCAGGGTCGGGGGGGAAGCAGTTTCGCGGTCGCCCAAATTCAGTTCGTTGCCATCCCTGCCATTGCTGCGGAATCCCAATAAAACTCGGGCTGAATAATCTCCGGTGGCATAACCCCAGAGCCCGGCGAAGAGTCCGGCGAGGATGCCTCCCACCATGAGCGTCGGCCAGCGCCGCGCCAACACCGCCGCGCCGCGTCGCGGATGACAAGACCATTTCAGTTTCTTCACAAACGCTCCATCTGCTCAACACGTCTCCGGCAGCCCACGTCGTTAGCCTGCCTGGAACTACCGCAGGGCCAAGTGCCAACCATTTAACGCGCGACCGCTGGAAATACCAAGCGATTCTTTTACCATTCCCGATGGAGTTGGAGTGGGCTTTTGGTTTTGAATTACATTGCCGCTCGGTCACCTTGAGGCACAATGGCCATCACATTCTCAGGTGTGATGAACTGTGCCCGGCGACTTGGTTACTTGGAATTCATAATGAAATCGTTGCAACGGAATATAGTGGTTTCCGTGGTTTCCTTGCTCGCATGCCAGGGGCTCGAGCTAATTGGTCACGCCGCGGCATTCGACTTCGCTCGGGCCTCGCGCGCCGTCCCCAAGCCGCGCGAGATCTGGCCAATGGTTAAACAGTTTACGGTGCCGCTGGAGTTCACCGTCATTTCCGATGAAATCGTGGTTAGCGATACTGATCCCTCCAAACGCTTGCGGAAGGTGACCGCCCATTTCTGGAGCCAGAAACTCGCGGGCAAGAAATGGGGGCATCGCTGTGTCATCTTCCTGCCGGCAGACAATTCACCAAACCTCACCCCAAAGCGGAAAGGCAAGGTCGCGATCATTGGTTCGCCACCTTACGCCTATTTCCCGGTTCACGTGGATAAATACGGCGAAACGATTGCCGCCCGAACCGGCTATCCCACGATGGTTCTTTCGAATCCTGGCGAATATCCGGATGGTTCCGCCATCGAACACGACATCGGCGTTTTAAACCGTTTGCGGAAGGAAACGGGCGAGAATTACTACCACATGAATTGCCAGTTGGCCGTCGTGTACATCCAGGCCATGAACGGCTTTCAACAGTTCCTCGGCTGCGATCGCCTCGCCATTCCCATCCGGTATCCAGTATCTGGCATCCAGCATCCAATATTCGTCCCTACTTCAATTCCGCCAAAATCTTCTTGGCGTCGGCCACGTAAGGAGCGTTGGCATCCAAGGTCACGGCCTTTTGCAGGGCGGCTTTGCTGTCGGAGGACTGTTTGAGTTGGTAATGGGCCATTCCCAGATAGTACTGCAGTTCGCCGTCGGTGCCGCGTTGCACGGCGGCTTGCTTCAGCAATTGGGCGGCGCGTTGGTAATCTTTGCGCTGATAGACGGCGAGGCCCAGAGCTTTGGCAACCTCCGCGTCGCCGGCGTAGGCTTCGCGAGCTTTGGAGGCATGCTCGAAAACCTTGTCGTAGTCCACTGGCGGTTGGAGGTAAAGCAAGGCCAGTTGCTTGTTGGCCGGGGTGAACAATGGGAAACGCGCCAGCGCCTGCGCACAGGCTTGTTTGGCGGCGTCCAGGTTGCCCTGCTGCCGGTAAATCGTCGCAGCCGCCATCAGTGCCGGGACGTAGTCCGGTTGCTCCTTGAGCGTGGCCCGCACCTGGGCCTGGCCGGCGACCGCTTTGGCGGGGTCGGCCGCGAGTTCGTTCATCTGGAGAAAGCTTTTGGCGCTTTCGGCGCGCGCAAAGTTCGGATTGGTTTCTAACGCGCTTTGCATTCGATTGGTGGCGTCCGACACCTGCCCGATGCTGTACATAATAAATAAAGTGACAGGTTCAAAGTTATTGACAACTTACGCTCGCTTCCGGCACATTTGAGATCACCTATGAGATTGGCACGAATCAAAGTTCACGGGCGAAGTGCGGTGTATCACTGCATGTCGCGAGTGGTGGCTGGACAAGCCTTGCTGGATGACCTCGGCAAGGAGCAGCTCGTTCAAATCCTCTTTACGCTCGCCACTTTCTGCGGGATTGAGGTCATTACTTACTGCATGATGTCCAATCACTTCCATATCCTCGTCCGGTACCGGAGAAGCAGAATCCATCCGACCAGGAATTGGTCGAACGAATGGAGGCATTGTACGGCCCGAAAGGCACTTTGGTGCAACTCGCCAAGAAAGGGCTGGCAAATCACGGCTGCGTGGACCAAGACATCCGAGAAGGAATGTTGGAGCGGATGGGGGACGTATCGGCGTTCATGAAGGAACTCAAACAGCGGTTCAGCCGCTGGTATAACCGACAGACCGGACGTTTCGGCACCCTGTGGGCCGAGCGGTTCAAAAGCGTTTTGGTAGAGGATCAGCCCAGCGTCGTCGAAACCCTGGCCGCCTACATTGACTTGAATCCAGTGCGCGCCGGATTGGTGAATGATCCCAAGGATTATCGTTTCTGCGGCTATGCGGAAGCCTTGGCGGGAAATAAAGCGGCGCAGGCAGGTTTGCTGAGTTTTCAAAAGTCCAAAGAATGGAAACAGGCCAGCGCCGAGTATCGGCAGCGATTGTTTGTGGGAGCCGGTACGGCAGGACGAAGTGATAAAGCGTTGCTGGACCGGGAACAAATCAAGCGCGTGTTGGCCCAAGGCGGAGAATTGAGCTCAGCGCAGATCCTGCGGTTACGCCTTCGTCATCTGACGGATGGGGCGGTACTGGGCTCGAAGTCGTTTGTGAACGAGATTTTCGCATTACACCGGGAAAGATTTGGCGCAAAGCGGCGGAGTGGGGCACGACCGATTCGGGGAGTGCCATTGGCGCACCTGAGCGTTTTGCGTGATCTGCGCGTTGGCGCGATCACATAGGTCGAGGCGAGCAAGGCGGAGCGCGCCGCTACTCTCGGATTTGGCCGGATTTCGTGGTTCATACTTGGGCCTTCTTGGTTCGTCGTCCTTCGCTCATCCTACTACATCCTCTGCACATCCTCTACAGATACCAGATACCAGATGCTGGATGCCGGCGGGTAGGGCGAGACTCCCGTCGAGCCCAAACTTCTCCTCATCATTGCCAATCATCCAAGACCATGAGCGCGGGAAGTGTTGGTATTTCAAACGTCAGGGATCTCTCAGGTTCAAGCCATACGTATTGGAAATGAGCGTGGAGAATCAGGGAGAAATCAGGGCTCGACGGAGTCTCGCCCTACCGGCACCCGGAGGAAAATGAGATGCCGGATGCCGGATACCGGACGGCGGATTTTAAAACAATAATGCTTGGCAGAATGATATGTCAGGCATAGTTTGTCTGACATGAAAACGCTTACCATGCGAGATTTGAACCGGAAGACAGCGGGGGTGCTGGACGCACTGGAGCGGGGCGAGACTTTTGAACTGCACCGGAACGGCAAAGTCATTGGCTATCTGACGCACACCGCGCCGCCTCCGGAACGGAAACCCGATTGGCAAGCCCACCTTGATTGGCTGAAGCGGCAGCCGAAAGGGCGCGGCAAGCATTTGGTGGCTGAGTTTGAAGCCGACCGCCAGCGTCTCCGCGCTCGTGAAGAGGGAGTGGGTGGCGTCCAATGAAATTCGCGGCCGACTCCAGTGTCCTGGTCCGATTATACCTCGACGCCACCAAAGCGGACGCCATTGCACGTTTTCTGGCGGATGCCGCCAGCGTGGTCAGTGTTTCCGACCTGGCGCGAATCGAAGTGCTGAACGTGCTGCTGCGAGACCCGGAACTGGGTGCGGCCGCCAAGTTTGAAGAGGACCTGGCCGAAGGGATTCGCCTGCGCTCAGAACCGGTGGTTTGGCCGGACGTTTTTCAGCAAGCCGAGAGCCTGGCGAGGCGATTTACGCGCACGCTCCGTCCGGGCGGGCACGACTTGGTGCTGGTGGCGGCCGCAGTGGTGATGGGGGCCACTTGGTTTCTGTCCTTCGACCGGAATTCGCGCCAACGTCCGCTAGCTGGCGCCGCCGGACTGCACGTTTGGCCGGCACTGGACAAAGATGAGAAGGGCTTGATCCGGCACGCCTCGCGGCAGGCAACGAGCTGACGTGGGGGCGAGGTGGGTTGATGCCGGATAGCGGGTGCCGGATGCCAGTTGGCGGGTGGCGGCGGGTGGGGCGAGACTCCGTCGAGCCCAAACTTCACCTCATCGTTGCCAACCTTCCGAGACCGTGAGCGCGGGAGGTGTTCGCGTTTCAAACGTCAGGGATCTCTGGGGTTCACGCCAAACGTATTGGGAATGAGCGCAGGAGAAATCAGGGCTCGACGGAGTCTCGCCCCACCGGCGAATGGAGGCTGATGAGCGAAGGAAACGACTCGCACCGTCATTGACAACCTGAAGTTGGTGAATCAAGATTTGATTCACGATGAAGACAGCAAGCATTCGCGATTTGCGAACCCGGTTTCCGATGTTGGAGGCCTGGCTGAAGAACGGCGAGCAAATCGAGATCACCAAGCGCGGCGAACCGGTGGCCCGGCTGGTTCCGTCGGCCCGAGGGAAAAAATCCAAGTTGGTCAAACCGGACATCATGGCGCGGTTGAAGATGACGTGGGGAGATCGCGTATTTTCCACCGCCGAAGTGGCCGAAATGCGAGCCGCGGAAGGGGAGGGTGAGGAAGGATGATTGCCTTTCCGGACACTTCCTTTCTGTGTGCCCTCTATCGCCAACAAAGCAATTCCCGCCTGGCGGCAAATCATTTCGCCGCCATGACTGAACGACTCCACGTCTCGGCGCTGCTGCTTTTCGAATTTCGACAATCGATTCGGTTTCAGATTTTCCGCCACCAACAGAAACCCACGGTCGGATTCGCACAAGGAGAAGGGACCAAGGCCCTGGCCGATCTGCAATCGGACTTGGCTGGTGGTGCTGTGGTTGTGGCCGCAGTGGACTGGACAGATGTGCTGGCGCTTGCGGAGAGGCTTTCCGCGCAGCACACGTCGGCGCTGGTCACCGGAGCCTGGATATTCTGCACGTGGCGACAGCGTTGCACCTGGGCGCGCGAGAATTGCTCAGTTTCGACGCCAACCAACGACGGCTGGCCACCGCGGAAGGGTTGGTGGTCAAGCCTTGAAATGCGGCGTTTGACACAACGGCCAGATAGCTTTCCAAAACGCCGGGTTGCAACGGGAAGGGCTTTGTACAGCACGCTTCGGAACAGGAAACGGGCTGACGAGGATTACGTGAGATGCTGGATATCGGCTGCTGCACACCGGATTCCGGATGGCAGATGCCGGCAGGTAGGGCGAGACTCCGTCGAGCCGAAATTGTTCCTCATCATTGCCATACCATCCGAAACCGTGAGCGGCGGGAGGTGTTCGCGTTTCAAACGTCAGGGATCTCCCAGGTTCACGCCAAACGTATTGGGGATAAAGCGTAGGAGAAATCAGGGCTCGACGGAGTCTCGCCCTACCGAAGTCTTTATGGTGGTGCAATCGCCTCGCCATTCCCATCTGGTATCCAGTATCTGGCATCTGGCATCAGCATCCGATATTCGTCCCTACTTCAGCTCCGCCAGAATCTTCTTGGCGTCGGCCACGTAGGGAGCGTTGGCATTCAGGGCCACTGCCTTTTGCAGGGCGGCTTTGCTGTCGGAGGACTGTTTGAGTTGGTAATGGGCCATCCCCAGGTAGTACTGCAGTTCGCCGTCGGTGCCGCGTTGCACGGCGGCTTGCTTCAGCAACTGGGCGGCGCGTTGGTAATCTTTGCGCTGATAGACGGCGAGGCCCAGGGCTTTGGCCACTTCCGCGTCGCCGGGGTAGGCTTCGCGGGCTTTGGAGGCATGCTCGAAAACCTTGTCGTAGTCCACTGGCGGTTGGAGGTAAAGCAAGGCCAGTTGCTTGTTGGCCGGGGTGAACAATGGGAAACGCGCCAGCGCCTGCGCACAGGCTTGTTTGGCGGCGTCCAGGTTGCCCTGCTGCCGGTAAATCGTCGCAGCCGCCATCAGCGCCGGGACATAATCGGGTTGCTCGTTGAGCGTGGCCTGCACTTGAGTCTGGCCCGCCACAGCTTTAGTAGCGTCGGCTGCAAATTCGTTCATCAACAGAAAGCGTTTGGCGCTTTCAGCACGCCCAAAGTCCGGTTTGGTTTCCAGGGCACTTTGCATCCGGGTGATGGCATCGGCCACCTGTCCGACGCTGTAGTGGGCCATGGCCAGGTCATACAACATGCCCGGGTTGCCGGTGAGTTTTAGCGAGCTTTCTTGGAGCAGACTGAGCGCCCACTTGTAATCCTGCGCCAAATACGCCAGGCGGCCCAGGACATAGGCCACGTTGGGATCGTCCGGCGCCAGATCACGGGCGGTTTTCGCCAGTTCCAACGCTTTCTTCGGATCCTTGAGCGGTTGGGCGTACAACCTCGCGAGTCGCATAACTACTGCCACGGCTTTCGGATTGGCCTTCAGGGTCGTTTCGTAAGCCGTGCGGGCTTTGTCCCAGTCACTGGCTTTCTCGTAAATGGCCCCCAAGCGCAGGGCCGCAGCCGGGTCGGCGGGTTGTTCCTTGAGCATCTGCTCCAGCAGGGCTGCGGATTGGGGATCGGGCGCATTGGCATCGAGGGCGAGCACTTGCAAACGCTTCTGAGCATCGGCCTTGCCTTTGATCTCCGGCGACGCTTGGACGGCTTTTTGCAGAGCGGTTTGCGCAGCCTTTTCCTGGCCGGCCATATACAGCGCCATGCCCAGGTGGAATTGCACCTCTGGTTCCTTTGCCAGCTTTTGTGCGCTCTCCCGCAGTAACGTCACCGCCGCCGGATAATCACCACGCTGGTAATACAACCACCCGAGCGTGTCGGCCAATGCAGTGTCGTTGGGGTTTTGCTTGCGGGCGTCCTGGGCCAGTTCAAAGGCCTTGTTCGGTTCGTTCAAATGTTCCGAGAGCAGATAGGCCAGGTTGTTTTGGACGGAGCTCATGTTGGGATTGATCGCCAGCATGGCCTCATAGGTCTTTCTGGCCTCGGCGAACTGTTTGAGCCGTTCCTGGATCAACGCTTTCCAAAGCATTGCGTCCAGATCTTTGGAGTTCTGAGCCAACCGGGCGTCCAAGGCGGCCATGGCTTTTTGATCCTGGCCGGCTTTCATATAAAGTCCGGCGAGCTTTGTGTGCGCTGCAGAAAGCTCGGGATTCAATTCGATGGTCTTTTTGAGAGCAGCCTCCATTTCCTGGTTCTTGCCGGCGGCCTCGTAAACATTGGCGAGCATCCAAATTAGGTCAGCGGACTTGGGCTGTTTGGCCAGGTGGCTTTGGAGGCGTTGGATGGCCGCGTCGTAATTTTTTTCATCCACGTCCATACCCGCCAATTGATTGAGCGCCGGCAGGAAGTCGGGCGAGAGTTTCAGTGCCTGTTCGAACGTTTGCCGGGCCTGCGATTTGAAGTTGGCTGCCTGGGGCGACCCTTCGACCGCCTTGGCTTTCTGCCGCAGCACCACTCCGGCCAGCAGCGGCACTCTGGCGTCCTTAAGACCCCGGTCCATTAGATTGCGACAAAGGGCCAGCGCTTCATCGAACCGGTCCATGGATTGGTACGCCTGGGCCAGCAGAAACTGGGCGCGGGGCGCGTTGGGATTATTCTTCAGGAACTCCACCATCAGCGTGACAGCGGACGCGGGGTCTTTGGTGCGATTCTCCAACTCGGCCAGCAAATAGACCGCATCGGCATAATTCGGGTACATGGCGACAAGCTGCTTCAGGTCACGGATGCTTTTGTCCACTTCATTGGCTACCAGGTAGGCGACGGCCCGATGGTAAAAGGCCATCACCGCCCCCGGGTATGTTTCCAGCAATTTGCTCAGTTGGTCGATGGCTTCTTTGGTTTTGCCTTCCGCCAGCTTGAGCCGTGAATTGAGCATCATGGCCTCGAGATTGATCGAGTCCTGCCGCAACACGTTGTCCACCCACTTCGCGCACTCGGTGTAGTTGGTTTCAGACAAATAGGCGTTGGCCAACTGGTTGATGGCCGGCAGGTAATCCGGCACCTTGTCCACGATCTCTTGGAGCACCTGCTTGCCGCCTTCCATGTCGCCCGAAATGATTTTGTATTGGGCGTAGTTCAACCGTTGCGGGGAGCGATACGGCGTCAATGCTTCGGCCGCTTTGAATTCTTCATCCGCCTTGACTTGGTTGGTTTGCGACAGATACACGCTGCCCGCGCCCCAATGGGCGGCGGCGGATTTGGGGTCCAATTTCAACGCTTGTTGATAGGCAGCGCCGGCTTGGGTGAAGTCTCGCGTTTTGTAGTAGAGTTTGCCGAGCGCGACTCTGAAAAGCGGCGGTGTTCTCGGCTTGCGGCCGAAGGGCTTCCAGTCGTTGCTTGACCAATTCGAGGTGTTGGTGCTGTAGATCGTGTCGGGCAACAATTCGAAGCGCCTCCGGCTGGGTCGGCTGTTTTTGCAGGACATAATCCACTTCGTTGAAGGCATTGGTGAACTCGCGGTTGGCCAAGTACACTTGGGCCAGCTTCACCCGCGTTTCCAAGTCATCCGGCGTCAGTTCCTTGGCCTTGGCGAGAAAGGCGTAGGCCTTGGTGATCTTGCCTTGGGCTTCGTACATGATGCCCAGGTTGCGAATGACCTCGGGGATTTCCTTGTTCGCCAACCGGAGCAGGTTGATGTATTCCAGTTCCGCCTTGTTGTATTCGCCGTCCTGGAAATACTTGTCCGCCCGCTCGCGGAAGCGAGCCATCTTGGCTTCGCGCGATTTGCACCCGGCACCCGCCAGCCACAGCAGGCTCAAGGTGAGAACCAGAATTAATGGACGCTGAAAAGCAATCGTTTTCATGTTGCTTGAGATTTTTCCTGTTTTCATTGTTCACTGCCTCGTAAGCAGCGGTGTATCACCAGACCCAACATTGAGCCCCAATTGGCAGCATAGGTATCGGCACCAGGAATTCAACCAAATTTGTTGAGGGCTGTCGAGCAGCAAAGAAAACGAAGCAGTAAATGCATATAGGCGATGACGGAATACCGGAGTCATCCGTTTGCCATGCAATACCCACGCCCAGCATCAGGCTCTTCGACGGTTGCCATTATCCGCAGGCCCGAGGGCGGTTTGAGCAGTCTGCCGATTGGGAAGTTTGCGACACGTCAGGTTTGGAGATCGGCGCAATGATTTCCGCATGTGAGCCCCAAGTGCAGTCTTGGCAGGAAGACTATTTTCAATCCACACTGCGCCCGATGAAGCTTGCCACGTTCACCACGGTTGCCGTCCTGCTGTTAAACGCCTTCACGGTAATTCCCGCTGATGCCGAGGATCCGTTTTCGGTGCCCGCGCCTTCCGGCGCGTTGTCTCTGATTCCGTGGCCGAAGTCGGTTGAAATGTTACCCGGCTCGGTTCTCCTCGACCCGCAAAGCCGGATTGTGGCCGGCGACGTTCAATTGCATCCGCTCGCGGAAATCCTGGCCGAAGAAATCTTCCTGGCGACGGGCCTGAAGCTGGCCAGCACCGTAGCCCGCCCTGCTGCGGGGGACATCGTTCTGCAAATCGATCCGCGACTGAACGGTGAAGCCTACACGCTGAAAACCGGAACGTCCGTAGAGATCCGCGGCGGCAATTTTGGTGCCGTCGCCTGGGGTACGGTTACGTTGCTCCAGTTGTTGAGCGCCGAGAGCGACCAGGTTTCGCTCCCGCGTCTATCAGTGATCGACGCCCCGGCCACCGAGTTCCGCGGGTTGCTGGTGGATGTGGCGCGCCGGTATCATTCGCTCGAGAGCCTCAAGCAGATGGTGCGGTTGTGCCGGCTGTACAAGATCCGCTATTTGCAACTGCACCTGACCGACGATCAGTCCTTCATGTTTCCGTCCCGCGCCTTTCCGCAACTGGCTACCAAGAATGAAAATGGAGGGAAGACCTATAACCTTGAGGAATTGAATGACTTGGTCACCTTCGCCGACGCGCGCAACGTGACGATTATTCCCGAATACGAAGTGCCCGGCCACTCCGCCGCCGCCAACCGCGCTATGCCCGATCTCTTCCTGATCAAGGGCACCAAGCCTTACGTGCATCATGCCTCGATCAACTTCGCCAAACCCGAGGTGATGCAGGCGGTCGCCACCATCGTGGGCGAGATGTGCGAGGTGTTCCAGTCCAGTCCCTATTTCCACATCGGCGGCGATGAGGCGGACCTGGCCTTTGCGAATCAGAACGAGGATTTCCAGGCGGCCTTCAGGAAATTCAACCTGCCCAATCAGCACCAGCTTTACCGAAAGTTCGTCGCCGACATGAACGAGATCGTAAAGAAGAACGGCAAGCAGATGATCGTCTGGGAAGGCTTTGGCCGCGAGCCCAAGTCACCGGTGCAAATTCCCAAGGACATCATCGTGATGGCCTACGAAATTCGTTTTTACATGCCGGACCAACTGGTGCAGGACGGTTACCCGGTGATCAACGCTTCCTGGACGCCGCTGTATGTCGTCAATCGCGGGCGGCCGCCGGAGGAGATTTACGCCTGGCAATTGCGCCAATTCAAACCCTACGGTGCGAAACCAACCGACCACGGCGTGATCGTGCCACCGGACGCCCCGGTCTTCGGCGCCCAGATGTGCGCGTGGGAGCAACCCGAGGCGGTGGAACTACCCAACGAGCGCCTGCGCCTGGCCGCGATGAGTGAGCGGATTTGGAATCCCGCGGCGGGCAAAAGCTATTCCAACTTTGCGCGGCGCCTCGCGGTTACGGACAAACTGCTCGACCGGCTCGTGCATCGGTTCACCGTTCACGCGGATGGATTAATCCGTTTAGGTGAATATCGAGTTGACCAGCCGATCACGTTGACACTGGCCCTCGCTCCGGAGACGCACGGCACCCTCCGCTACACGCTGGATGGCCAAGCGCCCGGTCCCGGCTCGGCCGCCTACACCGGCCCGATTCACTTGACGACGACCACGGATTTCAAGGCGTGTGTCTTCGATGAGGCCAACCGACCGCTTGGCTATCCGCGGTCCACGCGTTACGAATTCCATCCCGTCCACGGCGAAGCACATGGGCTGTTCGCGGACAATCGCGTTTCCGAGCCGCTCACGCTGACGTTGAAGTCCACCACGAATACTCAATACCTCCTGTTCAATCGCGCGCCGGGGCAGGGGATGAATCAAAGCATTCCGGCGACGCTCGGGCGTCAGCAGTTTGCGGACGTGCTGGCCCACTTCCCCAACCGTCCGACGGCGCGGATTCAGACGGGCCTGAGCTATGTCTTCTCCTGCTTCCGCACGCCTCCCGAAACCACCCTCGAGGCGCTGCGGATTTTTCTGGAGGCCGCCGAGCAGACGGACACACCGGTCCTGGTGCAAATCGATACGGAACATTGGTGGGAAGCGCGGCCCGACCTTTGGAATTGGTGGGACCCAGCGCAGCCAGGTTACAACCCGGCCAACCGGGAAAATGTGGAATGGACCGCGTGGTCGCCCACCAACGCCCTCAAGCTTGCGTGGCGCAATTGGGGCCGGCAAATTCGGGTGCTGCCCCCGCCCAACCTGGCCAGCCCGCGCTACATGGCCGCGTGCCGGGAAGAAATCCGGCGATTGGTGTCCGACGTCATGGATTGGCAGGCGCGGTTGCCACCAAACAAGAAACACCTGCTCATCGGTATCAAGCTGGGCCATGAAACCTCGATCGGCGTCAACTCCTACCATTATCCATCAGGTAACAATCTGCTCCCCCGGCCAGCCTCGGCCGACCCGGTGCGGGCGTTGAATACCGAGGATGTTCTGGCCCGGGGAATGGCTCAGATCGGCTACGCCGCGCTGACTTCCTCCGGCATCCGGACCAACGGTGTGCCAACTGAGAGTGAACTGCGCGATGTGGCCCACCGCTACCTCGAAATGCTCTGTCGCACTGCGGCCCAGACCGGAGTGCCGCGGGAACGTCTCTTCGCCCACGGCGCCGGCTGGAAGGAAGGCGAGCTGATCTACGATGTGCCGGTCAATCGTTACGCGTGTCCCGGATGGAGTTTCTATAAACACGCTGCCGATCCGCGAAAGGACGCCGGGGTGCAGCGCAATCTGGCGAAATCTGATGCGCCTTACTGGGCGGCGACCGAATGGCTCTTTCAGGGCAAACGGAAGACTGCCGCCTGGCGGAACGCCCTGGCCAACACGTTGTCCGACCCGCGCTGCCGTTACGTCTGCGTTTTCAATTGGGAAAGCATCCGCTCCAGCGAGGCCGTCCTGAAAGCCATCACCGACCTGGTCGAAGCATCCACTCCTGGGAACTAACCTATCTGTGCGTCCACCTTGGCTCGCCGGATTAATTACTCCTCGCTCCAGGGAAGCGTTTCAGCTCGGCCATGACAATCCTTTCCACCTGTGCTTCGTCGGTCTCCTGACGTTCCTCCCAGAGCCCGCAGTGCCGCAGAATTTTCTCCGTCAGTTTTCTTGCTTTGGGCCAGCCCAGCACTTCGATGCTGGTTCGGCGTAAAGGATGAGGGGGGCAATCCGTTGGTGCTGATGATGGCTTCTGCCATGGGTTGATTGCCGACAATGACGACGCGTCCCGATTGACCGAGGTAGTTGGTTGTGTTGGTGCCGTCTGATTGTTGGCGCACGCTTCCGGCGATGTTCACGCGGATGAATTTGGATGATTGGTTGGTGTGGGCGGTGAAGTTTGGGCAGGCAACCTGCTGGTGGCTCAATGTGCCCACAAGTAATCCAGGCGCAGAGGGTTTCCTGATGAAAATGGCTCGCGATATGTTAGGGGATGGCAACCTTCAACCAGCAGACGCAATGAACAACCTTGGTGCCATCGCTGTTGACGAATTCGCAACTCTACCATCATACTTTCGCCGACTTTTACCGCCGCCCTAATGAAATTGCCCAATGCGAACCTCGCGCTGGTCGAGCGGGAGAAAATTGTGAATTATTTGCTGAACGCTTCCCATCGGTACGGTTCCAGCAAAGCGCGGTTCTTTGCCGGTTACGGATTCCGGGTAGAGGAGTGGGCGGTGCTGGCCGAGGCACTGCGGCGGCATGGTCAAGACCACGAGGTGAGCAAGGTAACCTGAAACCGCGTTCGGGCCACGTTATCAAGTGGAAGGCGAAATCAATGCCCCCAATGGCCGCCGTCTTCGCCTTTGCACGGTCTGGCAACTGGACGAAGGGCAGGTTGCGCCGCGACTCATTACCGCCTATCCTGTGGAGGCAAACTATGATTAAAGAACACGATTGCGTCGTCCTGAAAGTGGACCTGGCCGAGGAAGGATTAAAAGCCGGGGACATTGGAGCCGTCGTGCATATCCACGCGGACGGCGCCGGCTACGAAGTCGAGTTCATGACCCTGGCCGGGGAACCCCTGGCCGTCGTTACGCTGTTGCCATCGCAATTACGTTCCATCGCCCGAAGAGACGTAGCCCATGTGCGGGAACGGGCCATCGCCTGAATTGCGGGCATACTGGAATATTCTGATAATCAAAGCCGCCGGACACACCTCGTCCCCCCTCCCCCTGGCTGCCGACGCAAAGGGGATACGGGAAGAGCGCGCATCGCCCGACGTTTGCGGCCCGAGACCACGATGAGTTTGGATTGAGTCGCGAACCGTCTGTGGATGGGTCGCATAAGCATGGTGAGGCACCGCCAGCGGTCGCATAAACGAAGAATGCAAAACTGCAAATTGTCCTGACTGACAAATTCTCGTTTTCGCCTCCCCCTTGGCTCGTCGAAATAGTGCCGCATCGCCCCAAGGTCGCCAGGAACTGTCGCCGATCCTAGTCCTCGCGCAAGATTGGTTCCCGTCGATCGCCCCGACCTGATCGGGACTTCAGTCCAGGCTCAGGAAATGATACATCGCTCACCGATACTCCACTCTGAGCCTGCGCGTCATGCCGGCCAACCTGCCTATCATTATCAAGAATACCGTTTACGGGCGACGCTGAAGAAAAGAAGTTCAGGAAAGCACGGCCACGCCATATTTCTCGAACTGTTCGTCGGTCGTCACGACCGTCAAGTCCTGCAGCGTGGCCGCAGCGACAATGAAACGGTCGCAAGGGTCGTCGTGAATGGGCGAAAGTCCGGCCGCCGCAATGCACACATCCAATTCAAGCGGCAGAACGGTCAGCCCATGATGCTCGACCGCTTTCTTCAAACCACTCCTGCGGCGGGCTGCGGCAGCTTCAATTTTCCTCTGGTGGCCTTGATAGCGATTTCAAAACCGCTGATGGCGGAAACATAAACCGCCGGAGCGGCGTTGATTTCTTTCAACGCGGAGCGGCTCAGTTTCTTATTGCCGCTGGCGAGCCAGAGCAGGGCGCAGGTGTCCAGAATCATCGCGCCGCCTCCGGCCATTCATCCTGGCCAGCGGCTCCACCGGATCATACCCGATTTTGATTTGTCCGAGCACGGGATGCGGTTTGATCCGGCTCGCTCGGTGGTGCGGCACAAGATCAGCGACCGGCTCCCCGTTGCGGCAGATGACGATGGTTTCGCTGTCCGCTTCCAGTTTGGCCAGCAGGCTGGAAAAATTGGTTTTCGCTTCGTGAACATTTACCGTCTTCATGCCGGACCATGTTAGTCCAGTTAGTCCATCATTACAACAAAGGCTCGGCCTTGATCGGCGCAGTGTCCGTCACGGTCACGGTCGTGGGAATTACCGTCATCGCCGTCTCTGACCGCATTCGTCCGGCCACCGCCACTTCCATCGCCTCCCCCTTCTTGGCTCGCTGAAATAGTAACACGTCACCCCAGCGTCGCCAGGAACTACCGCCGGTCCTCGGCATCGCGCAAGATCGGTTCCCATCGAGTGCCCCGACCTGCTCGCGACTTCAGTCGGAGTTCATGAGATGATAAATCGCTCTTGGATACTCCCCTTTGAACTTGCGCGCCATGCCGCCCACCCTGCCAAAACCTCACCAAACGATCAATTTCAAGAACGGACGCGTTTAAACCAGTTTACAGTGAAGCAGTGATCGAGGTCACGGAAGATCATCGCCTTCATCGAACGCCACCAGGCCGAGGTGATCCGCCGACGCCAAGGCTACGGCGGGACAGGTTGAGAAGATTTCGCGGCACTACCGATTGTGGGAGGAAAGCCCGGCCCGCCGTCCGCCAGCGTCTGCTGAACGGTCAAGCCTGAGCGAGCCGGGAAAGGGATTTCCCACGACTCAGAAGGGCGGCGCCGAAGGATCCGGCGGCACGGCCCACTGCTCGCGGCGCGGTCCATTCCAGCGCCCGTCAACTCGTTCGCTGGGCTGGGAGAGGCGGCGGCGGCCCTGGGTGCCCAGTGAGCGGGCGCCCAAGGCCCCCGCCTCTTTGGGAAATCTCTGCCCCAATTCCGCCGATTTTTGACTTGCCCAACCCTTCTGGCTGAGGCAGGGTCCAATCATTCAAAAAAGCAAATTCCTATGAGTTGCCATCTATCAGTTCGAAGCAGCCCCCGGCAACCTCGACGCGGCTCGCTCCCACCTCGATGTCAGCTTTGCGATGGACAAAAAAACTCCGCGACTACGCCATGACAAACCCCGACCTCGACGTTATCCGTCCCGGCGACGTGATCTGCTGAATCCGGCACCCACCTCTTCGCCACCGAACAAAGCCGCCCCATCACTGGCGACACCACCCGTGCTCCGCTCGAATGGCCCGGCTCTGACCTCGCCACCCTCGCCACTTTCGCCGGACGCCCCCTCCGCATCCGCTTCCACCTCGAACGCGGCAGCCTCTACGCCTTCTGGGTCTCGCAGAAAAGCGACGGCACCAGCCGCGGCCACACCGCCGCCGGAGGCCCCGGCCTCCCCGGCCCCCTCGATGAATAAGGGAGTTGAGAGAACCACGACCGCCACACGCTCACCATGACCGACATTGAACCGCGCAGCGTCCAGAAAGCAATTTCTATCAGTTCCTGGCGGGCATCGAAAGCAAAGGAGTAGCCCATGATCGTCTGCAGCTATCACCTTGTCCAGCATTGCTCGTCGCGCATTCTTCCCATCCTTGCGTTGGCTTGCCTGGTCGCCATGGCGAGTCAACTTCCGGGCGGCGAAGGAACTGCCGGTGAGTGGCCCGCAAAGGAACAGGCAGACCTTCGGTCCCTGCACGGCCATGCGTCCGCGCTCAAGGTCGAAGCCCTGTGTGAACCGGTCAACTCGGTGATGAGCGGTGACCATATCCTGGTTCCCAATCCGGATGGCAAGACTTACGATCTGCTCAAGTTCTATTGGAAGAGATATGGCGGGCCCAACACCATCGTCAGCATGGATTGGGCACCGGCAAAGTGAAGGCCGTGGATACGGGAAGAGACTACTGCAACTTCCACCTGGCTCCCCAGGTGCTCGCGCGCAATGGCAAACTGTACCTCTCGATTCTCGGCGACCAAGTGCAGCAGCGGATCTGCGTGTATGATCCTGCGACCGATGAATTCAAGGTGGACGGGGTCAAGATGCCCGCGGAGATCCTGGGGGAGACGCACCCGATGGTATTGGGCCCGGATGGCATGATCTACTGCAGCGGCACGCACTGTTCGCGCAGCGTGACCGCCCTTCGCATCGATCCGGCCACGGATACGGTGGCGGAATTCTATGGTCCCTTGGGGCCCAGCCACGCGCCTTCCCCGTGCTGGGCCTACAGCATGGCCGTGGGCGACACCCACCTATACATCGCGAGTGGCAAGACGCCCTGGTGGCTGGTGGCATACGACCGCAACGCCAAGCAGGCGAAGGTGCTTCTGCAGAACGAGGATCCTGCGGGATATCTCGGTGTCAATCAGAACACCGGCGGTGGCAGTTGCTTTGTCAGAACCACCCAGGCGGGGGGCGGATTCACGGATGAGCGTTACTGGTTGTATCACGGCAAGGCGATCTCCATGACTGGCGACAAGCCGGTCCCGCCATGGCCCAAAGTCTCAGCGCCACCGGAGCAGCCGCCCCTTCCCGAGTTGTACTTTGTGGGCGCGGACCCTGACGTCAACGGTCAAGCAGTGATCTGGTGCCGCACTCCCGAGGACAAGGCCACGGCGGAAGCGGCCGCAGCAGCCAATCCTGCCTCAACCCCATCCGCTCCGCTTCCGTCTGCCGAAGAGGGGCAGCCGCCGGCTCTCCCGACCGATGCGGAGATGATGGCCGCTGGCTGGAAGGCCTTCCGCTTCAAGGTCGGGATGTATCCCTTGCGCATTGATCGTCTGGTGGAGATCCCGGATGGTCGCCTTTTGGGGACGGCTGGGGATTACCAGGGTAATTTCTACTATAATCCCAAGACCGGCAAGGCCGAGCATCCGGGCAAATGCGGCCTGAGCCATTACGCCACCGCCATTCTCGACGGCATGGTTTACATGAGTGGTTATCCCAGTGGCGTGCTGTATGAGCTGGATCCCGCCCGCCCCTGGACCGCCAACAAGCGCCTCGATGCCACCCGGATCATCCGCGAAACCGATTCGGAAAGCAATCCGCGCCGCCTTACCTACCTGAAAAGTTCCGGCGCGAAAAAGATGATGGCCGCAGCCGCGATCCCCGGGCGCGTTTACTTCGGCGGCATCTGGATGCGCGAGGGCAATTGGGGAGGACTGGGCTGGTGGGATGTCGCGACCGGCACCGAGGGCGGACTTTGGGAGCCATTTCGCAACCACCAGATCCGCTATATGGCCGCGGCGGACAAAGGTCGGGTGCTGGTCCTTTCTACCCTCCCGGTGGACAACGCGAGGACCGGGGAGAAGAAGGCGGAATCGGCCCCATTGTTCTTCTTCGACACCACTACCGATGCCCTGCTCGACGAGACGCTCATCCCGGTCCCGAAGGCACGCTGTACCGGCCCCGTGCTGGCCGTGGGCGGCAACCGGGTTATGGGCTGGACCGAGAACCCGGACGATCCCAAGGGATCGAGCATCCTTTACGGCGTGGACGCGACGGCGCGCAAGCTCCTCTTCGCGAAGAAGCTTCCCTTCGCAATGCCCATGGATGTGGGCGGGTACCAGACAGATCCCTGGGATTTCCGACTGGGACCTGACGGCAAGGTCTGGACTTTCATCGAATACAGGTTGACGCGGATCGATCCCGCGGACGCCTCGCTCGAATTCCTGGGCTTCATCGAGCCCGGGGGTAGGATGGCGTTCGCCGGAGAGGACCTTTACCTCGGTGGCAAGGAAACGTTGCGTTACGTCCGGGGTCTGCTCGCTCCCGCCCAGGCTCCGAGAGCAACTCCGGAGCCTACCTACTGACCATCAATCGCCAGCTCGCGTACAATGCCGAAGAGTTTCCTGACGGGCAACATTGGCCGCGCCGGCGGCACCGGAGATTCCGTTCCTGGACCAGAGCGGCGATTATCTCACGGGGTGCTCTTTTCGAAACGGCCCGTGGCGACCCTTGGCCCCAGTCCTTGCCATCCGGGCTGACGTAAAACTCGTAGTCACCGATGACGCCTTTCTCGTGGCGTCCGTCCTGCCGGGGCAGGTAGGCGAAGCCGGTGATTTCGGCGTCCTCCCCCATAATGGGGTCAAACAGGTGACAGTTTTCCCTTGAGTGAGTCGGCTGCGTGGCAGGGCCAGAAAACCTCGGAGCGAATACGCCGGAGCGATTTATCATTTCATGAATCAGGGTGATCTGCAGGAGCCGATCTACGTAACTTGCGAAATGGCTCACGCACGAGCCGTTCGCCACAGCAGCGGCACCCCGCCCCACTGACGGATTCGCGTGTCATCGGAGATCAGCCGCAAGCCATGCACCAATGCGGTGGCGACAATCAACTGATCGGCCGGGTCCTTGTGAAAGCCTGAACTCTCCAAGGCCGTCACCCGCTCGGCAATGGCAGGCGTCACCGGCAGCACGGTCAGTTCTTGCGTGATGGCCAGCCGGAAAAACTCGGCCAGCGGGACGGATAATTGAAGTCGCCCCAGTTCCACCAACTTGGCGGCTTCCCAAAGCGAGATGTCGGCCAGAGCGAGCGTCGCCGCGTGGCGCGTCAGCGTTTGCTTCACCAGCGGCGGCAATGGCTCGTCCAGCGCCCGCTGAATCCAAACGTGCGTGTCCAGCAGATGGGTCATCGCGTCGTCTCCCAGTCCAGCCCGGTGCAAAAAAGATCGCCCGTAATCTTCGCCTTGCCTTTCAGGGCGCCCTGCCAGGTTTTGGGTTTGATGGCTTGGAAGGTGAAGTGTTGGCCCTCGGAGACGATATGCACCGTTTCCCCCGCGGCGGCCTTGGCTTTCATGCGGGCAAAGTCGCGTTGAAAATCGCGTGAAGTCACTTTCATGTCCGTCACTATGTCAGACAAGATCTCGATCGTCAACAATTTCAGGATTGGTTCCCGTCGATCGCCCCGACCTGCTCGCGACTTCAGTCGGAGTTCATGAATAAAGAAATCGCTGCCAGATACTCCCCTCTGAGCTTGGGCACCATGCCGCCACCCCCTGCCAAAACCTCCCCAACCTATCATTATCAAGACCCGTTTACGTTATCCCTTCCCGTCAAATGCTGCACATCGTCGAGGTCTTTTAGCCGGCCGCTTTTGATTTTGTTCCGAATGAGGTCGGACCGGCTGATGAGGTTTACTGGAATATCGTCAATGGTGGCCTGCGTCCGGCGGGCATAACACTCGGCGAATTCGCAAGCGGAGATCTCGGTCAGAATTTCGATCCGCGTAGGTTCCAAGCCCATGCGAATGATTTGTCCCTTCTGCAAAAAGAGATCCTCGGATAATTCGGGCACGTTAAAACCGAATTCCTTGATCAAAGTGGCCATCTTTCTCGCATTCTCTGAATGAACGGCGATCCAGATGTCGAGGTCATTGGTGTTCCGGTAATACCCGTGGTAACAGACCGCGTAACCGCCGATCAACAGGTAATCAACGCGGTGTGAATTCAACAACTTCAAAAAATCTTGAAAGTCGGCGGGCAGTCGGGTCGTAGCCATAAGCAATTTGTCGGCTCAATTCCAAAGCAGCCAAACGTTCGTCGGGCGTGCGAGAACGCCGATATTCCCGGTCCGCCTGCTCCGCCTCCGCCAGCGTGGTCACGGAGAACGCGGTCCGATCCACCCGAGCTTGATCCAGCAACGTATCTGCCATGAAGGCAGCTTAACCAAAAGGGGGAGAGCAAAGCAAGGATCACATGACGGTTCGCAAACACACCGCCCGATGGTCAGCTTGCCATTGCCCGCTTGCCAGCGTGGGCCGGACGCGTCATCTTATGTCCATGAAAACAGCCAGTGTGCAGCAGGTGCCGCAGCGATGGACGGAAATCCTGGAATGGGTGGCCGCCGGTGAAGAAGTCGCCGTCACGCAGCAGGACCAGGTGGTGGCGAGGCTCGTGCCCGCTTCGTCCACACCCGCCACTCAACCGGATTTTCTGGCTCGCGCCAAGGCCATCTGGGGTGAGGAACCGTCGGGCAAACCGTTAAGCGAGTTGGTGACGGAAGCGCGCGGAGGCGAAGCGTGACCTATCTCGACACCGGTTGTTTTGTCAAACTCTACTACCCCGAACCGGACAGTGCTCAGGTGATTGCTGCCATCCAGGGAAAGCCGGTCTGCTTCACGCCACTCCATTAACTGGAATTTGTGAACGGGTTGCAACTGAAACGGTTCTTCCAGGGAGCAACGGCGACCCAAGTAGCGGCGGCCCGGGCGCTGGTGGAAGGTGACTTGAAGGCTGGCGTGCTCGTGCCGGTTGGCGGAAATTGGAATGGCATCTTCCAAGAGGCCGTGACATTGGCGGAACAGCACACTGACATGCTGGGTTGCCGGTCGCTCGACATCCTGCATTGCGCCGCGGCGAAAATGCTGGCGGTGAGTGAGTTCATCAGCACGGACATCCGGCAAAAGAAACTGGCCGTGGCCATGGGGTTGAACCTGGTGACGATTTGAGAACGGCTCACCGAAATGTTCCGCTTCCCCCCAACGTCGCAATAAACCGCTGCCGATCCTCGTCATCGCGAAAGATCGGCTCCCGCCGGTCCCCTCGATTCATGAAATGATACATCGCTCCGAGATACTCCACTCTGAGCTTGCGCGCCATACCGCCTACCCTGCCAAAACCTTCCGCAACCTGTCAATATCAAGAACTGATAAGCATCTAAAGATGATTGGAAAACGACTTATGATCGAGAGCGACTTGAGAGGGCGAACGGGGCTTGGTGATGGCGCTGTTCGGGCGGGCCTTGACGCGCCGATTCGCCGAGGCGGGGCGAGTCCGTTACGCGTGGCGACCGACGGCGACGCGAGCGGGAGGCTCGAACGCTCGTCGCCGTCGCTCGCCCGCCCCGGCGAATCTTCCGGCGCGAGCACGACGGGAATGCACGTGGAGCCGAGCGGGCCAGGTTTGTTAAGCTCGCGGCGAGCTGAGTGGTTCGCCCCTCAGAAAACAACGCAATGAAACGAATAACGAACCATGAAAGAACCAAATAAGACGCGCCGCAAAGCGCGACCGAAACCCGACCTCTATGGCGCCGTGGATCTGCACGGGAACAACGGCCTGTATTGCCTCATCAACCAACACGACGAACGGGTGTTTCAACAACGTCTGCCCAACGATTTGCCGACGGTGCTCCAAGCCCTCAAACCGTTCCGCGACCGTTTAGTTCACGGCCTGGCCGTCGAGTCCACCTTCAACTGGTATTGGCTGGTGGACGGGCTGGAGGCCCACGGCTACACCCTGCAACTGGTGAACCCCACCAAAGTGCAAACCTACAGTGGCCTCAAGCAGACCAACGACAAAACCGACGCCTTCTGGTTGGCGCACCTGCAGCGCTTAGGCGTGCTGCCCACGGGCTACATTTACCCGAAAGCCCAGCGCGGCGCCCGCGATCTGTTACGCCGGCGGATGTTCCTGGTGCAACAGCGCACGGCCCACGTGCTGAGTTTTAAGTCGCTGGTCGAACGCGAAACCGGTAATCACATCCCGGCCAACACCGTCAAGGCGCTGGCGACCGAGGAAGTGAGCCAGTGGGTGAATGGCAACGAAGCGGTGCTAATGGGGCAAACCAACGTGCGCGTCGATCGACTGTCTGGACGAACAAATTAAGCGCCTGGAACAAGCGGCCCAAGCCCAGCTCAAGCTGCTGCCCGACTACGAACGCCTCCAGCAGATTCCCGGCCTGGGCCCGATCCTCAACCGGGTGATCATGCTGGAGACCGGACCGATCACGCGGTTTGCCGGGGCGGGCAATTACGTTTCCTACTGTCGGGGAGTGCGCGCGGAGAAACTCTCCAACGACCGTAAGAAAGGCGAGAACAACCGCAAGTGCGGGAACAAGTATCTGGCCTGGGCCTGGATGGAAGCAGCGCATTTTGCGATCCGCTACAGCCCGGAAATCAAAGCGTGGTATCAACGCAAACTCAAACGCTGCGGCGGCCAGACGGCGATCGCCCTCAAAGCGGTCGCGGCCAAACTGGCCAAAGCGGCTTATTACCTCCTCAAGAATCAGGAAGATTTCAAGATGCAACAAGTCTTTGGCTAAGCTTTCGGTGGGGGCGGCAAATCCGATAAACGGGTTGGTGCGAAACCACCAGAACTGATTGGAGCGCCGCCGCCACCGGATCCATTTAACAGCTCGGGCGAGCTGGCAGTAAACGCTGTTTTGCCCGGCCCAGGAGTCAGCATGGGTTGAACGCGGGCGGACGGGAAACCGCCCTGGCCGCGAGTCATGGGACTGTGCGCATGAAATGAACCTGGGTTGGTACGAATGATTTTCTGGCTCGGCGCGAGCGGAGTGGGGCCGGTTCGAGACGCAGGCCGCCAGGCCTGCCGGACCGGACTAGAACCAGATGGATGACTGGACAAAACGGACGGCGACCCGCAGGCGGGGCGTCAAAAGTTGGAACCTGGCGATGGAAGTTGTCGGTGCAACGGCGGACCTGGCGGCACGGACGAGCATCGGTACGTCGTGTCAAAAAACAGTTTTTTGGCGATAGAATAATTTTGTCTCTTGACTCGAACCTTTAATGGATGACCCGTTTAGACCCGTTTACGTTACGTTTATGGTCGGCTCGCTCATGGAATATTCAATTGTCTATCAGATAATGCGCAATAGAGAAGCCTAAAGGGCAAAGGAAATTTGGCAGATTTGCTCGACCCCAATTGATAGGAATTTGCTTTTTTGACGCTCCGCGCTTCAGCCCCTCCGCTTTGCGGCGAGGCGCCGCAAACAGCACGCGAGGCGCGTGCGCTCCCCAAAAACCATCTTCACCCCGGCTACGCCTTTTCTTAATCCGCTCTATGATTTCACGATGAGCACGGGGCAGGGCGCGCTTTCGACGATGGCCTCGGCGCTTTGGCCGAAGTGAAGCTGGCCGTCGGACGTGGCCGTGATTCCGAGCACGATGAGCTGGTGCCCGCCCAGCCGCGCCTGGCGCAAAATCGCGCTCTCCTTGGCGGGCCCCACCAGGGCCTTCGTGACGACATGCACCTCCTCGCGTTTGCCGAGCGCGACGATATCCGCCAGCAGCGCGCGCCCCGTCCGGAGGAGTTTTTCGGGGCGCCGCAGCAGCTCGCTATCCGCGGGCGGGATTGAGACGTGCAGGGCCGTGATCGCGCCGCCGCAGCCCCTGGCGATCGCGACGGCCACTTCGGCGCCGAACCGCGAATAATCCGCGCCCGTCGCCGGGACTAGAATCCTTTCCAGGGAAGCATCCGAGGGCGCCTGCGCGCTTCCGGCGTTGAGCAGAATGGCGATCGGCCCCGCAAATTCACGGAAGATATTCTCGACGGCCGCCTGAAGATCATTCGCTCCACCGAGTCCGAGAATGAGCAGCCCGTAACCGTGCTCCGCTTCCGTCAGGATGGCCGTCTCCGGGTCGTGGTTTTCCACGGGATGGATCGAGATCAAATCCCGGACTGGCGCGGGCTTCGCGGCCTTTTCGGCGGGGGCGTCCCGCGCCGCGTTTTTCCGGGCGCGTTTCCCAGCCTCGCTCGCCGCAAGAGCCTTTCCGGCATTCGCGGCTTCCGTGGCGACGTCGTGAGCCGGGCCGGTGTCCTTTGTCGCTCCGCTCGCGTCGATCACCGTCGCCGTGAGGCGCCGGGCGCCGACCAGCCAGCCAGCGAGCCGCGCAGCCAGTCGGGCCTCTTCGCTGCCATCGAGCCCGACGAGCACGCGCTCGACCTTCGGCATCAGATCATGTTCCTCCGCCTGCTCCGCCTCGATCCGCTTCTGTTCATCGGGCCGCGTCGGAACGCGGGCGAGCGCCCATCGCAGCAGCGGCGGCATGCAGAGCGTCGTGACCACGGCCATGAGGACGATGATCGTGAAAAGGCGCGGATTCAAAACGCCCATCGACAGGCCGATCGTGGCGAGGATGACCTCGGTCGAGCCGCGCGCATTCATCCCGAGCCCGACTGCCAGCGACTCCGGGTGATTCAATCGCGCAAGCCGGCTGCCGATGTAACAGCCGCCGAGTTTCCCGATGCTCGCGATGCCGATCAGCAGCGCGGCGAGCCACAGGAGATCGGGATTGCCGAGCACCTTCAGATCGATGGAAAGACCGGCCACGCCGAAGAAAACCGGCATGAAGAGCGCGACGATCAGCCCGCGCAGTTGCTCTTCGATGTGCTTCGTCAGGATCGGCGACTGGCCGATCTATGATTCCCGCCACGAATGCGCCGAGCACCGTATGCACGCCGATGAAATCGGTGAGCAGCGCCAGCGCGATCATCAGCACGAGGATGACGCTGATGACCGGCATCTCGATGATGAAGCGGTCATTCACCCAGCGGATGATGCGCGCGACCCAGCGGTGCCCGAGCGTGAAACAAACAACGAGGAAAACGACCGTCCCGCAGACGCTGATGAGCACCGGCCCGAGGACGACCTTTCCGTGCGCGGCGAGCCCGCCGATGAACGCGAGAATCGTCCAGCCGATGGTGTCGTCCAGGATCGCTGCGGCGAGGATGATCTGGCCGAGATCGCGCCGGAGGAAATCCACCTCGCGCAGCACGGCGGCGACGATCTTCACCGAGGAAATCGAGAGCGCCGTCGCGAGGAAAAGCGATGTGATCACCCGACGACCGGGATCGGGAAGGATGCTCTCGGGCAGCATCTCGCCGAGCGCGTAGCCGCACGAAAACGGGATGAGAATTCCGGCGGCGGAGACGACGGCAGCCATGCGGCGCACGCGTTTCACGAGCGCGAGATCCGTCTCCATGCCGGTGAGCAGCAGCAGCATGAGCACGCCCAACTCGGACACCGCGCTCAGCATCGGCCGATCGGCGGATTCCGCCGGAAATATCGTCTGCTGAGCCACCGGCCAGATTGCCCCGAAAACGCTCGGACCCAGCGCGATTCCCGCGAGCAACTGACCGATCACGGCGGGCTGCCCGATCCGTTGCATGGCTTCACCCAAAAGCCTGCCGGTGAGAACCAGCAGCGCGATCTGCGCGAAGAAAACCACGAGCTTGTGGTCGCCCTGCCCGACAGCCGCCGCGAGCAAAGGGATGCCGCCATTGAACAGCGAAGAGTGAAGATCGGGCATCGGTCGCAGAGTCACGTATTGAATTGATAGGAATTTGCTTTTTTGACGCTGCGTGGTTCAGGGAGAATTGCTTTTGCGTCATGTTCATTTCGGGCGATTTTCTGCCTGCGGGAGCAGGTGTCAACCGCGGTTTCCGTGTTTTTTTGCTGCTTCGGCAATGGTGCGCCCGTGGCCGCGGCCGGCGGACGCCCGCCGGAGGGATTCGAGGGCAAAACGGGCCGTTGGTGGGCCGCAGCGAGGCACACCCCACCGGTGGGCGCAGGCGGCGTCTTTGCCTTCGGCGGCCTGGGCTGGATCAGTCGGTCAGGACGTTTTCGTAGTCGGGCATGGGGTCCACGTCGTCGCACGGTTCGCGGGTCCACGGCCCGGCGTCGGCGTCCGGCGGGGCGCGGGCCGGGGCCAGCAGCGGCGTGCCGCTCCAGAGGCCGAGGTGCCGGAGGATTTTTTCCACTACTTCACGCTGGTCAATCACGGCAATCACCCGCATCGGGTGCTGGCAGCGGGGGCAGAGCAGCGGGTCGGTGTGCCAGACCTTGCAGGATCAGGTCGCGCCATTTCTTGGACGGCAGTTTCGCGGGCGGAGGCGGAGTGCTGGGCGGGCGCAGGGGCGCGGACGCCGCGCCCGCCGTTCTGGGCGCGGTGGCGCTGGCCGCGCATCTTGTTGGAATACCAGCCGTAGTAGCGGACCATTTGCGCGCCTTTGTCGGGGATGTGCTGGGTGATGGCGGCCAGGAAATCGGTGGGGGTGAAGACTTCGAAGTTGCGGTTGATTTTGGGATTGAGCTTGGAGCGGTAGATGACGGTGTCGGTGGGGGATTCCATCGTCATTTTTTCCACGGAGAAGGGATTGCGGAGGATGTATTGGGCGAGTTGTTCGAGTTCGGCCTTGTTTTCGGGCGGGACGGGTTCGCCGGCGTGGACGTTGAAGCCGGAGTGTTTCCAGGAGTGGAGAACCTGGACGCGTTCGGGCGGGAGGAGTTTCAGGGTGACGAGGAATTTGAGGACATGGGCGCGGAAGAGTTCTTCGAGGGGTTTGAGGGGGAGTTCGGGCAGCGGGTGGAAGATACCGCCTGCCTGTGCCTGGCCGCATGCAGACAGGTCGCGGGTGAAGAGGCCGTCGGCGACAAGGGCGTGAACATGGGGATGGAAGTCCAGGTATTCGCCGAAGGTGTGGAGGGTGAGGATAATGGCGGGATGGAAGGAGTTCCGCCGCCCCCGCACCCCGGTCCCTGATGGGGGCGCGGGAGAAACGGCGGCGCGAAGGTATTCGGTGAGGCTCTGATGGGCCAGGGCGCAGAGGCATTTGAGGAGGCGGCGGTGGCGCTGGAAATAGGGGCGGAGCATCTTGGGCAGAGCGAGGACATAGTGGCGGTGGGGCACGGGTGCCAGGACGCGGGCGGTGAGGAAGGCGGCGGTGGTCTGGACGTTCTTTTGGTGGCAGGAGGGGCAGAACCAGCGGGATTTGCAGGAGAAGGCCAGGAGGTGTTCGAGGCGGCAGTGGTCGCAGCGGACGCGGGCGAAGCCGCGCTCGAGGTTGCCGCAGCCCAGGAATTTGTGGACGACTTGCGGGATGACCGGGCGCAGGGGGCCCAGACGGGGTTGGTAGTCGTGCGGGTAGTTGGCAACGAAGGTGGCGAAGTGGCGGTGAGCGCAGCGCCAGAGGGGCGACTTTTTCGGGTTGCGGGCATGATAGAGGCGCATCGTGCATAGCAACGTCCGTAATGGACACGCGCGCAATAGGGGCCATGACAATCCTTTCCGCCTGGGCTTCCTCGGTTTCCTGACGTTCCTCCCAGAGCCCGTAGTACCGCAAAATCTTCTCGATCATCTATCTTCCCTTTGGCCTTCCCAGCACATCAATCTCGGCGGCGCCAGCGTAGGGTTCGTTGTCGGGCGCATTGCGGGACACCAGTTTGAAACACCGCCCGGACACCGGCCGGGGCAGGAGCACCACGCGGCCGCTCGCATCCAGGTCGGTCTTTTCGAAGCGGCCGGTGGCGACCGGTTGGCCCCAGTCCTGGCCATCCTGGCTGACGTAGAATTCGTAGTCACCAATCACCCCTTTGACGTGGCGTCCGTCCTGCCGCGGCAGGTAGGCGAAGCCGGTGATTTCAATGTCCTCCATCAAGTCCACGGCCAGGTGATGCGGATGCCCCGGACTGCCGCCGTTCCACAGGGTGTGCCAGAAGGTTTCCGGCTTGCCATCAATGGCCAGCACGGCGCGCTCATCCTCCACTTTGGTATTCTCGCTGCTGAAGGACAGAATTTTCCATCGAGTTTTGGCCAGGCCAAACTCCCGGGTGGCGACGCCGTAGGAAAGGTCTTCGATGGTGAAGTTGCGGAAGGAAATCTCCGCCTTGCAATTGCCGTGAATCTGAAGCGCGATCAAACCGTCCAGCGGTATGGCCGGGTCGGTCTCGGTGTAATCCACGGTCGTCTCGCCGTTCAACGCGATCTGGAGGCGCGGCCCCGCACAACGCACTTCATAGCGATTCCAATCGCCCGGCTTTTCCAGCCGCTTGATTTGTTCGTCCGAGGGGCGAACGAGCATCTGTGTTGCGCCGCGATTCGTCGTAGAGGCAGCCGGAATATCCCGCGCCGATGTCCGCCTGAAATCCGCACATTTCATTCGGCGGCTGTTTGACGCGGACGCTGCGGAACTGCACGCCGCTGTTCACAAAGCCCTCGGTGCCGACCAGCTTGTATTCGAGGCGAAGGACAAAATTGGTGTACGTCCCCGCCGCGGCCAGGAACTCGTTGCGCGGATTGCCATCCAGTGAACCGCCGACGATGACCCCGTCCCGCACCCGCCACACATTCGTATCGCCCTCCCAACCCGCCAGCGACCGACCATCGAAAAGTGAAAGGCGTCGGGCCGGGTTGAGGATCGTCCCGGCGATCTTCCCGGCCTGCCGCCGAATGTCGGCGCTCGGCACGGTCGCTAGAATTCTCTCGAGGGCTTCCCTGGTCGCGGCTGGATCGGTGGACTGCAAGGCGGGAGCGATTTGCACGATGGCTACGGCGGCTTCGTTCTGCAATTCCTTGTCCTCAAGATACGGAATCAGCAGGCGGAGGCTCCGGATGTGTTTCACGCGGCCCAGGCCCGAAATGATCAACCGCCGATCTTGAGTGGTCTGCGCTGCCTGGTTGGCCCGCTCAAACCATTTGCCCACTGTTTCCGCGGGGCGCTGGTGCTCGTCCGCCGCGGTGGTGGCCAGCCGGATCGCCGAGGCCAGCGCGCGTTTGCGCTGGGCGGGATTGGCACCGGTGTGCGCCACTGCCAGCAGGTCGTCAATTGGCGCCGGGTCCGGCCAGTGGGCCAGTTGCACGAGCGCCGTGGCGACCACCGAATCATCGGCGTCTTTCATGGCGGCCAGGAGGACGGGCAAAGCCTGGGCGTCGCCAAGCGAAGCGAGAATTCTGATCCAGGAATTCTCCCCGCGGGGAGTCGTGGCTTGCTTCAACTCGGCCAGCACGGCTTCGCTGACCGATGCCGCGTGGCCAGTCCGGGTGCAGGTACCGACCACCGCGTTCTCCGCAGCCTCGCGCACCGATTCGTCCTTGCTGGCTTTGGTCAGCGCGATCAACGCGGACAAATCATCGGGACCAGCGAGGGACTTCAAGGCGCGCAGCGCGGCCACGCCAACTTTCACGTCGGGATCAACTGCTTGCTTGAAAAGTTCTGCCGTGGCGTTCGTCACGCTGCGATTCTCCAGCAGCCGGATGAACTGAACGCGCGACCCGGCGTCTGCCGCCGATGCGAGCGCTCGGACAATCTGCGCGTCGATCGCGGCTCCTTCCATTCGTTTCAGGCCGCTCAGGGCAATGGCCAGGTCGTTGGCGCTCCGATTGTCCGCCACGGTCTTGAGCAACACTCCTGCCTCCGCCACCCCGCCGATCCTGCCCAACACCTTGAGAGCGGTCTGGCGGACTTCGGCATCCGCACTGGCGGCCTTGGCCTGGAGCACCAGGAACGATTGCGCATTGTGGCAATCCACCAGTGCCGTGAGCAATTGGATCTGTAGCTCCGTCGGAGCCTGATTAATTTCTGCGTTCAGGGCGTTGGCCAAAGCGTCGCTGGGAATTTCGCGGATGGCGAGGAGCGCGGCGTTGCGGATGATGCGCTCGTTGGCCCGGAGTTGCTCGATGAGCAACGGCACGCCCTTCGCTTTCCGGGCGACAATGGCGCCGCGCGTTGCTGCCGCCCGATACGATGCCGGCACCTTCGCGTTGCGCACCGCGTCGTTGAGTGCCACCGCGACTTCCGCGTGGCCGTCAGCCAACTGTTTTTCAGCCGCCAGAAGACACGCAGCGGCGGCCTCCGGGCGGATCGTTTCCGAACCCTGGTCCAGAGCCTGGCGAAGAATCTCGATGGCTTCTTCGTTCGCAATGCGGCCCAACGCCAGCAAAGCTTCCTGCTTCACCCCGGAAGCCGGATCGTTGGCCAGCTTCTTCAACAGGCCGAGGGCCTTCACGTCCCGCAGCACGCCCAGCGAATTGATCACGCCGACGAGAAGATTGCCTTTGAGGGTGGTCGCAGCGGCCCGGAGAGCCTCGGCCGCGCTCGGATCGGGGATACCTTCCAGACCGCTGCGCGCGTAGGCGCTTAGATGTTCATCCGCGAGCAACGCCGCCAGGGCGGGAACGGCTTGCGCATCACCAAACTCGCCGAGTTGCTGGCAGGCGCGAGCCTTGTCGAATAACGAAGCGTCCGACTGGAGAACGGCAACCAGTTTCCGAGACTTTTCAACGTTGCTTTCGGCCGCGATCGCTGTCGCGTGGGTCAGCAGCAGGCCAGTGATCGTCACCGCCAGGAGAACAAATCGGGTAAGCATAGAAGCCTTCTTCAAAACCTTGCGGCCGTAGCGGCGTCTCGGCAGAGCGCCGCACTCGTTGCGCTCGAAATGAAATATGGCGGCGCTCTGCCGAGACGCCGCTACGAGATTCTGAAATTGCCTCATAGTTTTGGGGATTCGGTTTTGAGGATGCTCAAAGGTTGAAACTCCACGGTTCGCGGGTCGCCCGGCGGCGCATGCGGTTGGCCTCCTCGTCTCCGACAAACTCCTCCTTGACGGGATCGAGCGTGAGTTTCCGGCCCAATTGCCACGAGAGTTGCGCCGCGAAACAGGCGATGTGCGAATGGCGCATGATGTCCTGATTGCACACCGGCAACGCCCGCGACCTGACACAATCGAAGAAATTCCGTCCGTGCCCCGCCGAACTGAGCCCTGTCCCGCCATAGTGTCGATTCAGGGTTTCCGCGAGGTTCTCCGAGAACACCAGTTGCGAGTTGTCACCGGTTTCCACCCAACCTTCGTCGCCTTCGAAGCGCACCGGGCAGGTGCCCGTCGAAGTGTGATATTGCGGGTCGCGGTTCCCGAAGGCGGTGGGCAGGAAGTCGCAGACGAGTTTAACGCCGTTGGCATACCGGGCGATGATGGAGGTCGGCGTGGCTTCGTACTCCAGGGGCGCGGTGTGGTCGGCCTGGTTGGCCCACTGACACAGGTCCAGCGTGTGGGCGCCCCAATCGAGAAAGTTGCCACCGGCTTCGAAGTCATGGTGACCCCGCCAACCGCCGCTGACATACCGGCTGTTGTAAGGGCGCCAGGGCGCCGGCCCCAGCCAGAGGTCCCAGTCGCACTCCTCCTTGGGCGGCTCGGGTTCGGCGGGCAGCCAGGCATAGTTTTTGGAAGGAACATAGACCGACGCGTGCAAGGTATGGAGTCGTCCCAGTTTGCCGCTCTGAGCCAGGTGGACCGCATACTGAAAGTTGCCGACGCTCCGGCGCTGGGTTCCGGCCTGGAACACCCGCCCATAACGATGAATGCCATTCGCCAGCGACTGGATTTCGCCGATGGTCATCCCGCAGGGTTTTTCGCTGTAAACGTCTTTCCCGGCCTTTGCGGCCAGGAGCGACGCCAGGGCGTGCCAGCGATCTCCCGTGGCAATCAGCACCGCGTCAATGTCGGGCCGGGCGAGCAACTCGGACAGATCCCGGTAAATCCGGCAGTCCTGGTTGCCGTAATGCGCGTCCACCTTTTGCTTGACCTGCTCGCGCCGCTGGCGTGTCACATCGCAGACGGCCACAAACTGAATGTCCTTTTCCGGAAGCATCACGCTCAGGTCATATTGGCCACGCGGCCCCAGGCCAATCCCGGCGAACACAACCTTATCGCTCGGTGCCACGGCGCCGTCTTTGCCCAAGGCGCGAGCCGGGATGAACCACGGCAAAGCCACGGCGCTGCCAGCCACGAGAGTTTGTCCCAGAAATTGTCGGCGAGTCTGAATTTTCATTGGTCGAAAGTTTTTCGCTAAAGTCCCGCAAGCGTATATGGCCGCTGAACAAATGAGCAAGCCACAAAGCGGTCAGGATCGGACCAGTTCCTTCATTGTCATGCGGCGGCGGTTGCTTACACTGACCGATATGAACCGATTCTCTTTTGTCCGCGCTACGGTACTGGCTCTGGGCGCGTTAGGTTGGCTGGGCGTTTTGCTTGTCCAGACGACTTCCGCGGCGGAACAAATCTCCCTCCACGTCAGCCCGTTCGGCAACGACGCCAACCCGGGCAGCCCTGACCGGCCCTTCGCCACCCTGGCACGCGCGCAGCAAGCCACGCGTCAGGCAAACGGCGGCGTCGTGATCGTGCGCGCCGGCACCTACTACCTGCCGGAGACACTCGTGTTCACACCGGCAGACAACGGCACCGAATACCGCGCCGCCAAAGGTGAAACGGTCGTGATCAGCGGCGGCCGGAAACTCGATCTAAAGTGGATGCCGTATCGTGACGGCATCTTGCAGGCAAAAACACCAGCCGGGCTCGCGATGGACCAATTGTTCGTCAATGGCCAGCGCCAGCCCATGGCGCGGTATCCGAATTACGATCCGAACGCCCGCCAGTTCAACGGCTCGGCCGCGGACGCCATCGCGCCGGAACGGGTGGCGCGTTGGAGCAATCCCGCCGGCGGTTACATCCACGCGATGCACGCCGCGCTCTGGGGCGATATGCACTGGCGCATTCTGGGCAAGAAATCCGACGGCTCGCTCGATTACGAGGGCGGCTGGCAGAACAACCGCCCCAGCCCAATGCACAAGCGGTTTCGCTTCGTCGAGAACATTCGTGAGGAACTCGACGCGCCGGGCGAATGGTTCCACGATGCGCCGAATGCCACCCTTTATTTCTTCCCGCCCACCGGAGTGGATTTACCCGCGGCCACCGTCGAGGTCGTGCGGCTCCGGCGCTTGGTCGAGTTCCAGGGCACGAAGGAGCATCCCGTGAAGGGCATCACGCTGCGCGGGCTGACGTTCCGCCACGCGGCGCGGACGTTCATGGACAACCGCGAACCGCTCTTGCGCTCCGACTGGACGGTCTATCGCGGTGGCGCGGTGGTCTTGAATGGCGCGGAAAACGTGGCAATCGAAGACTGCGATTTCGACCAACTCGGCGGCAACGCGATCTTTGTCAACAATTACAACCGGCGTGGCACCGTGCGCGAGTGTCTGATTCGCGAGAGCGGCGCGAACGGTATTGCGTTCGTCGGCGATCCGAAGGCGGTGCGGAGTGCGCTGTTCAACTACGGCGCGCCGTTCGACTACGCGAAGCTCGACCGCACGCCCGGCCCGAACGGCGACAATTTTCCCGCCGACTGTTTGGTGGAGGATTGCTTGATCACGCGCAGCGGGCGGTTCGAGAAACAGACTGCGCCGGTTCAAATCTCGATGTCGCAGAACATCACCGTGCGGCACTGCTCGATCTACGACGTGCCGCGCGCCGGCATCAATATTGGCGACGGCTGCTGGGGCGGGCACATCATTGAGGATTGCGACATCTTTGACACGGTTTTGGAAACCGGCGACCACGGCAGCTTCAACTCGTGGGGCCGCGACCGCTATTGGCATCCCGACGTGCGTCGGGTGGACCGGCAGGCCGCGGCGGACCCGGCGCTGCCGTTTCTCGACATGGTCAAGCCGACGATCCTGCGCCACAATCGCTGGCGCTGCGATCACGGTTGGGACATTGACCTCGATGACGGTTCGAGCCGTTACATTATATGCGACAACCTGTTGCTGCACGGCGGCCTGAAAATGCGCGAAGGTTACGGCCGCGTCGCGACCAACAACGTCATCATCAATAACAGCCTGCACCCGCACGTGTGGTTCGAGAACAGCGGCGACGTATTCGCGCGCAACATTGTGATGGGACCGTATCGCCCCGCTCGCATGGACATCGCCAAATGGGGCAAGGAAGTGGACCACAATTTGTTCGCGACCTCTGAAGCCGACCGCCAGAAATTCGCCGGCAAAGGTTGCGACGCGAATTCGCTCGTGGGCGATCCGTTATTTGTGGATGCAGCGAACGGCGATTGCCGCGTGAAAGACAACTCTCCGGCACGGAAGCTTGGCTTCGTAAATTTCCCAATGGACCAATTCGGCGTCCGCTCGCCGCGGTTACGGCTCATCGCCCGAACCCCAGAAATACCGAACGTGAAAATCGTCGCTGGCGAAGCCACCACATCTGCCACGGTCGAGACGAAGTGGCAAGGCGCGACGCTGCGCGCCTTGTTGCCCTACGAGTTCTCCGCCCTCGGCGTGGCAGCGGATGCGGGCGGAATCTTTGTTGCGGAAGTCCCGGCGAATTCGGCGGCGTTTGCCGCAGGTCTGCGCCAGGGCGACTTCATCCAGCGAGTGAACGGACGCGCAGTGCGCGATGTGCCGGAGTTTCTCCAGGCAATGCGCGGCGTCGCCGCAGGCCAGGCGCTCAAGTTGGCGCTCATCCGCAACCAGCAAGCTCTGTCGCTCGAGGCCTTGCTCAAACCCTGATTGAGACGCGTCACCTCACCACCCTTCTCCAGCCAGAAGAATTTCCGTCTCGCATGTCAGCGCCGGTGGTGCCAGCTTGGGCCCATGCAGAATTTTTCAAAGAAATCAAATAAGCCTGGGCTCAAGTCGGGAGCTCCGGAAAACCGCCAGGCTCGCTCCCAGCAATTATCGGATCAACGCCGCCGCGACTCGGCCACCCGGTCCACCTTGTCCCGGCTGCGCAATCGGAAATCACCCTTGAAATGACCGTTGCTTCCGGAAGGTCGCGGAATCATCCCACCATGGGCTTCCGGTGGATTACTGAACCAACCGCATCGTGAGCGACCTCGCCACCAGCCCCCTCCTGGATTGGGTTTTGCGTCAGCATCCCGAAACCTCGAAGAGCCAGGCCAAGAAATGGATTTTGTCGGGTCGGGTGAGCGTGAATGGCATCGTCCTCCGCAAGCCCCAGGAACGCCTTGCTGATCCGGGCGACACGTTGAAACTGCACGACCGCCATGTCGCCAATCTGGCGTGCGGATCCGGGTGGCAGATCCAGACCCACGTGATGTTGCTTTACCTGGATGCGGCCTTCGCGATCGTCAACAAGGCGGCCGGCCTCATGTCGGTATCGACGCCGAATTGCCCGTTTTCCGCCTTCAGCATCCTGGCCGACTTTCTTCTGGGCAAACTCAGGCCGCACGACCACCGCGGGGCTGACCGGTCTTTACCGCCCGCCTATCGCCGGCTGGAACCCTGGCCGGTTCATCGGCTTGATCAAAACACCAGTGGCCTCTTTTGCATCGCCACCAACCCCGTCGCGCGCCAGCACCTCATCGAGCAATTGAAGACACACACCATGCGGCGAGAATATGTGGCCTTTGTGGATGGACGCGCGCCGGCGCCACAAGGCACCTGGCAGCATTGGCTGCAATTGAGCCACAACCGAATGCGCCAACACGTCGTGTCTGCAAAGCAGGCTGGAAGCCTGGCGGAAGAAGCGATTACGCACTACGAGGTAATCACCGAGTATCCGCTGGCCAACGACCAAGGTTGCGTTACTCAACTGCGGCTTCGGCTTGAAACCGGTCGCAAGCACCAAATTCGGGTCCAAGCCGCCCACGTGGGACTTCCGTTGATCGGCGACTCGACGTACCATCCGGCCTATCGCGCTCAGGACAGCCGGATGCCGATTGATTTCGCGCGTCAAGCCTTGCACGCCGAGGTGCTCAGCCTCGAACACCCCGACCAGCCTGGCACGCGAATGACCTGGACCGCCGAATGGCCCAAAGACCTTCGCCAACTGGAGCGCGTCTTGCGTTCCGCCCGGCGGTAGAAACAGGCAAGCGTTTTCGTGGAAAGACCAGTCATGAAGATCAAACCACATCAAGTATTGGCCACCTCCTGGAGAGCAGTGGTCGCCGGGCTGGCCACCGCAGCAACCATCGCTTTGGCCCAAAGCAGCAAGGAACAGATCGTCGATCTGAGCCGGGTGCCGCAACTCCATGAAACCGCCGAACAGCACGATGTCCGGATGCAGTGGTTTCGGGACGCCAAGTTCGGCATGTTCATTCATTGGGGGCCATGCACCGTCGGGGACCGCGAGATTGGCTGGGGACGCCATGCGAACCGTCCCTGGGACATCAACGGCGTTCAGACCCCGCGCACGACCGACCCGGACTACGACAATTACTTCAAACGCTTCAACCCGGTGAACTATGACGCCGACGCCTGGGTGCGACTCGCGCAGGAAGCCGGCATGAAGTACATGGTGCTCATCGCGAAGCACCACGACGGGTTCGCGCAATTCGACTCGAAGCTCACCGAGCACGACATCATGGCCTCACCCTACGGACGCGACATTGTGAAACAGTTCGTGGATGCCGGTCATCAGCACGGCATGAAGATCGGCCTCTACTACTCGACACGCGACTGGTTCCACCCCGATTACCTCGTCGGCGACAACGCGAAATACGATGCCTTCTATCGCGGGCAGGTCGAGGAGTTGCTCAGCCACTACGGTAAAATCGACGTAATGTGGTTCGACCACGTCGGCGGGCGCGACTGGGGCAAATGGCGCTTCGACAAACTGTTTGCCATGCTGTATCGGCTTCAGCCTGGCGTCCTTGTGAACAACCGCGCCGCGCGTTTCTGCGGGCCGGCGTCGCCGGAAGATTGCGGCCCGGTCACACCGGAGATTCGCCGGATGACCGACGGCGACTTCGACACGCCCGAGCAGCAGATCGGGGCGATGAACCTGAAGCGCGATTGGGAATCGTGCATGATCCTCTCGCCCACGCCCCAGGGCGACGGTTGGTCCTATCGCAGCACCGGCAAGACGCGCCCGCTGGACGAGTGCATCCGCATGTTGGCGAGCATCGCATCCGGTGGCGGGAACTTGCTGCTGAACTTCGGCCCGGACCAGTTCGGCGAATTCCGTCCGGAAGAAATCGCCATCGCGAAAGGCATGGGCGCCTGGCTGAAGCAATACGGCCCAGCCATCTACGGTACGCGCGGCGGCCCGTTCACCAATGGCAAATGGGGCGGCAGTACGCATCGCGGGAACACGGTTTATCTCCATGTCTTCGACTGGCCCGCTGACAAACTCCGGCTCGTCTCCCTGCCGCAGAAGATTACGAAAGCCCGCGTGCTGCCCGGCGGCGACGAAGTGGCCTTCACCCAAACCGCGCGTGGCCTGGACGTGACCGTACCCGAGGCTCAGCGCGACAACCCGGTCACAGTCATCGAACTCACGCTCGACCAACCTGTGCCGCGTGGCCAGCAAGTCGGCTCGGTGCGCTCGCGCTTTGAGGACGAGGTGACTTACGGGCGCATGGTGAGCGAAAACGCCACGTTCACGATGAGTTCGCCCAGCGTCCACGATCTGGCTGCCGATCACGCAAAACTCTTTCGCGGTGAAAAGTCGAATCGTGGTTTTGCCTTCCACACCGGCGACGAAATGAATCCCTGGGTGCAGATTGATCTCGGCCAAGTCGTCAAGGTCACTGGGCTCGTCATCGAGAATCGCCCCGGCGAGCGGCGCACCGATGGACTCACGCTTTCGGTGTCCGAGGACGGACAGCAATGGACAAAAGTCTGGGCCGCGCCGAAGTGGCAGCAGATCTGGGAAGTGTCCGTGACGACGACTTCAGCCGGTGCCGCAGTGCCAGGACGCGCCGCCCGTTATCTCAAGTTGGAAACCAAACCCACCAAGCCCGCGCCGATGCTACTTCAGCGCGTGGAGGTTTACGGAAAGTAAAATGGTTCTGCTACCGAACCTCCATCACCGTGTGTCTCAAGTAGCCTCCGTGTTCCAGCAACGATCTCTGCCCTTAAAACTGGTCCCGGTCCTACTGATTCCCTGGCTGGTCTGCTTGGCAATGGCGGCGGAACCTGGGGCTCAACTCGAAAATTTTGAAGGCGGCTACCAGCCGGCGCAATGGACGTTTTCCAACGGCGCCGAGTTTCCGGGCGCCAAAGGGAGTTTCGCGCGAGTAACCGAGGCGGCCCATGAGGGGCAGTTCGGAGGGAAGTTGAATTTCGATTTCACCGACGGAGGAAATTACGTCGGTGCCAGCGTACGGATGCCGGAGCGCGGCCCAGGCGCATCGGGCGAATGGAACGGGCTGCGTCTTTGGCTGAAGCGGCCGGAGGGAAATGAGGTCGTCTTTCGTTATACCGACGCGGCCGGGCAGACGTTCCAGAAGCCGGTCGAGTGCCCCGCCGACCGCTGGGTGCGCGTCACGATCCCGTTCAGCGGATGGACGGTGCATTGGGGTGGGGCGAACGACGGCACGGTGCGCGGAAAGCCGCGGATCCTGTCCTTGAACATTGACCATGGCCTGCAGGCCACCGGGGCGTTGCTCTTTGACGACCTGTGGCTGGTGGACGCGCCGGAAATCGTCGCGCACGTGTCCTATCCGGCGTATCGCTTCGGACCCGGGGAGGGTTGGCACCTGCGCGCGGACGGCGACGGTGGCGCCACGCGGTTGGAGGGCCGGATGTGGACCGCCGATTTCTCGCGCGGCGCCCGATGGCTTTCCCTGGGAGTGCCCGACCAGGTGTTATTGGGCAATGTGGATAAGATCCGGCTGCGTGTGCGAGGCAATGCCAAGGGACACCCGGTCCGCCTGGTGATGCGCACCCATTTCATGACCTTTCAAAAAACCATCGGAGAATTTTCCGGCGACGGCGAGCAGGAGTTGGTGACCGATGGGCCGCCGGGTCCGGGCTGGGAATGGCACGGGGGCGAGAACGACGGCAAGATTCACGGTCCGTTGCGACTGAGTCAAATTGGGCTGGCAGCCGGGAGCAGCACCACACCGTGCATGCTGGAAATGCGCGAGCTGATTGTGGATGCATCCTGTCCGGAGGCGAAGCGAGCTGTGCTGCTAGCGGAAAGCCGTGGGGCAGGGGATGACTCCGGTTTTGCCGTGCAGGCGCGCGCCTTGAGCGATGAACCCCTCGCGGGCGAAGTTCAGTGGGTCTTGCGCGACTGGGACAGCAACGAAGTTGGACGAGGAAAGCGGGGGATCACTGTGCCGGCCAAGACTGCCCCGGTGGAATTCAAACTGCCTATCCAAGAGGCCGCCAGAGCGAAGCGAAACTTCCTGGAAGCCGAGTTTAACCTGGATATCCCTGGTCAGGAAGTGACTCCCGTGCGGGCGGCGTGGGTGGCGGCGCCGAACGAGATGCGGGATGCGACGCTGGAGCCGGAATCTCCTTTTGGGATGGGCGTGTATCTCAACCGGTATGGCGGGGATGCCGCCGGATTGGCGCTGATGGAGCGAGCGGCGCAAATGGCGCGCGACGCGGGCGTCAAATGGTCGCGCGAAGATTTCTCCTGGGGTCGCATCGAGCGGCGGCGTGGCCAGTTTGACTGGACCTACTACGACAACCTGGTGGCTTGCGCCCGGCGCAATGGCATCACCGTTTATGCCATCGTCGGTTATTGGACCGGTTGGACCAAGCCCTACACCCGGGAGGGCATCGCAGATTACGTCCGGTTTCTCCGGGTAATGGTTCAGCGCTACCAACGGGAGATCAAGCAGTGGGAGATTTGGAATGAGCCGAACATTTTCTTCTGGGATGGGCCGAAGGATCTGTATGCCGAACTGTTGACCCGGAGCTATGCGGCCATCAAAGAAACCGATCCGGAAGCCCAGGTGCTGGGGATTTCGACGGCCGGCATCGACCATAAGTTCATCAGCCGGATGCTCGAACAGAAGGCTCCCTTCGACATCCTGACCATCCATCCTTATCGCGCTCACTTGAACGATCTGGCCTTTATCAACGACCTGAAAAAGGTGTCCGACCTGGTGAAACTGCCGGACGGGAAGCGGCGGCCGGTCTGGCTCACGGAGATGGGCTGGCCGACCTACACCCCGCACAACACCTTGCGACAGGACTTCGCTCCCACCACCCTGCGCGCCCAGGCCGAACTGATCGCCCGGAGCTACTTGTGCGCGATCGTCTCCGGGGTCGAGCCGCGGACCTTCTGGTACAACTTCCGAAACGACGGCAACGACCCGATCTACTTCGAGCACCAGATGGGTATTGTCTATAACGACTTCCGGCCGAAGCCAGCCTACCTCGCCTACGCGACGCTAACGCGCGTGCTCCGAGGCAAGCGGGCCGTCGAGCCCTTGTCCGCGCATCCCGGCGTGCTCGCCTTCAAGTTTAGCGATACCGCAGGAGGATCAGTTGAAACCATCGCCGTGTGGAGTCCACAGGCCGACGCGCGGGTGGAGATTCCTACTGCGGCGCAGCGGGTCACCCGCGTCAATGGCATGGGCGAGTCGACCGAACTCCAAGTCCCGGCCGGCAAAGTGCGCCTTGAGTTAAAGCGGGGCGCGCCGGTGTATTTGCTGTGTCCGTAATTTTGTGATACGGCGCACGATTCCTGACTCGTGGCGATGCAGACCACACCGTGGGGCGAAGCTCCGGCTGGAAACGGGTCAGAAACGGCTATTGGAAAATCGGCATGTGGCGCGGTTCCTGAGACGCGATTTCTCTCTGCGTGCAGCACAAAGCAGGACACTTATGCCGGCGGTCGGTTCAACTGATCAATCAGCCAGTCCAGTTGTTGGTGTGCCGTGGCAATCACGTTGCGGTAAGCGGCAAATGAGGTTTTCTTACCCGTGTATTCGTCTTGCAGTTTCGGGTCCACTTCGCCGCCTACGATGAGGATTTGGAGGCTCATTCCAAGTCTGCCAGTTAGCGTATCAGCGTATTTTTTGGCTTGTGACTCAGCGTCGCGCCCCACGCTGTCGGAAGGTCGCTTGAATTCAATCAACAGATGCTGTTTGAGTATGTTGCCGGCGAGGAACAGGTCGGGGCGGTCCTTGGCATCCGGGCCGTTGTAGTGTTGCTGGGTGTAGTCGCGGATAATGCTCTGCAATTGCTCGTTGCTGGCCATCAAAGTGTATTCGGGGCCGAAAACCCAGAGGTTGTGCTGGAGGGCGCGGTGCATCTGTTGCTCGGAAGTCTTGTCATCGCCCGCAAGCCGGTAGAGGTAATCCAGGAATTCGATCCGCCGTTTGGCCTGTTGAGCAATGAAGGCCAGGTCACACAGTCCAAACTTCTCCAGCGCGTCGGCGAAATGGAACACGTCCACCTTCTCAGCTTCCTGGATTTCGCGGCATACAGTCCAGTATTCGTCGAGTTCCATCGCATCAAGAACGAGGCTAACCAAGACGGTGATGCGTTCCTCTTTCTCACCCTCCTGATAGGAGCGCGAGATGAGTTTGTTCAGGCGTTCCTCGATGATGCCGCGGCGGTGCTCTGGGACATTTTCCAGGCGCCGGTTCATCATCTGTACCCACCGGGCTTTGGCGAGGTTCACTTCGTTGGTGTGCGTTTGCTCAAGGCTTTGCCGGACATCCGCCTGGATTGCGTTGACCAGATGCTCGAAGGATTTGTCGCTTTCAATCACATCGCCTCCGGCAGCGGTCAATTCCAGGCTATCTGGTGGAAGATTGATTTCGCCCACGATCCGGCGTTTGGAACGGTCGGAGAGCATTTCGTCGTGTTCGAGTCCAAACAGGTGAGGGCGTCCGATGGATTTGCCGCCGACACGCAGGATGATGCCGGCCTTGCGGCCGGGCACGGGCTTCTCGGCAATGGTGTACGTAGCCACGGCGGTCTGGCCGTTCGGGAGCGGGATTTCCTTGGTAAAGGTTTCCCCTTGAATGTCGTGCCGGAAGACGCGTTCCCTGTTGACGAAGATCACGAAGTCTGTTTCCCGCCCATAATCGTAAGCCAGGATTTCACGAAGTTTGTCCACCTTGGGGAAGTTCAGGCTTTGATTCAGGTTGCGCAGGGTGACGATGGTGCCGTGTTCCTTGGCCGGGCAGGGTTGCACGTCCACGGGGAGCGGGACTTGTTCAAGGTCTTTGGCTGCGCTGAGGATGGCGCTCTTGGAGATGGTGAGTCGGGTGCCGGTGCCTTTCGCTTTGGTCTCGACTTCCATCGTTTCCGCGAGGATCAGGCCAGCGAACTTGCCTATTCCGCGCCTACCTTTGACGACGCGCTGGAGGTTGTGCGTGCGCTCGCCTTTTCGGCTGAAGCGGGGACTGGCGATGTTCAGGTATTCGGTGCGGAGTTCCTTTTCCTTCATCCCGCTGCCATTGTCGGTCACGATGATGGGCGCATCGGAGAGGATGTCGGGCAAAGTCACTTGAACTTCGGTGGCTTCGGCGTCCCAGGCATTGTCAATGAGTTCGCGCAGGGCGCGCTCACTGGATGAGTAGCTTTCGCCCAGGATGGCTGTTAGGCGCGGATCAACGCGGAAGGAGGCGGTTTGGGTTATGGGCATTGGGGGCTGCGGGTCGTTTGGCCAAACTCTCCAAGCAAATCCTGATTGACGGTTTTCACGCAGCAGAGCGTAGCAGTCTGGCATTGGTTTTGGGAAGCACACATTCATCAGCCAGGCGCACCCTGACCTTGGGAACCGGGCCGTGGCCACATTGGCAGGGATCCTCAATGACGTGGGAGCGGATGGAGCAAGCGCCTTTACTCTCTGCTCAGCTCCACCAACCCATTCGAAGCCACCTTGGACGGAAATCCCCGGCCAAACCGCTGTGCCCGGCACCTGCAGAATAGATGCATTAACCGACACCAACAACGCCCCAACGAAATTCTACCGCGTTGGGGTCGCCCCAGTTTCCCTATCTGCCGCTAGAAGTGCCGCCTGCCCGGATAATGATGCAACACAGGCGGGCATCCCGTACGCAATCGAGATCAAATGGAGCGCAGCTCAAGTTGGTCTTCCGAGTTCATGTTCAAGACTCGAATCGTCGTCCGGCCAACGGCCGTTTTGCCATGCAGATGGATGCCCCGCCATTCGAAATGCTCGTCCCAGTGTTCACGCCTCGGATGAAATAAGTTGGTGACCTGATTTGTTTCAGGATCAATGCCGGTCAGATTCGGACCTTTGTGGAGATTGCAGTCAATGCAGGCCAGGGCCAGGTTTTCCAAGTCCTCGGAACCCCCGTGAACCTTGCGCAAGATATGTTCGACATGGAGAGTGGCAAGCGGCGAATCCGCTTGCTGAAGCTGACAATACTCGCATCGATTTCCGGCTCATTCCCGAACGCCGGCTCTGGTCCTGGCGTCCACGGCTCAGGAGGGTGCGCCAACCATCTGCCGGGCCAACCGCTGGAGAACAGCGATGAACTTGTTGGCCCGCACGTAGCCGTCGTACTCGGCGCGCTCATCCTCCGTGAGCTGGCCTTCGTTGGATTTGTCGGCCAGTTCTTCGATTCGCCGCTGAAGCTCCGGGTCTGGCCTGAAACTCAGGACCGCTTGCGCCTTCTCGGGGAAGACAATCTGCACCACGGGACGAATCCCGCGGCCAAAGGCAGCCATTTCCACTGTCGTCGGCATGACACTACTTTACGGCAGGATGGCTGTTTGGGAAGTCAAAAAGCGTGCTTCTCACTCACCTGTAACGATCCACTTTCAGACTTCCTCCAACCGCGTTTACTCCCTGTTCAGCAAGACCAGCGTATCCGAGGTCGACTGGACAGAAGTCCCCGGCCAAACCACCATCCCCGGCACGGGCGGCCTGGATGCCTTATCCGACACCAACCATGCCCCAGCCAAATACTACAAAGTCGGCGTCCGCGTCCCTGAACAATAATGACTTCTCTGGGAAGGGCTAAATTGGTACCCTGGCAAGCCAAATTTGTTGGCCGCACATTGGCTATCATAAACATTGAAAAGAAGCGCGCCGCAGGAGTTTTGTTCGCGCCGTCTCACTCCATCAGCCCCAGGGGCTCAGAGGGGCAGATAGCGCACCTGACCTTCCCACTCATCTGGCCAACTGCACTCCACAATCAAGAGAATGTCTTCCACTGCTTTCCTGATGGGTACTTCCCGGCTTACTTCGAATACTCCGGGCATGGGCAATCCCGCCTTCACACGCTCGTAGGCGTACTTGGTGATGGTCCGCACATCTTGCGATAACAGCACTCGGCTAGTATCTGCTTGCCCAAGCCAGCACGGTGGGATCGTCTGTGCCGGCCAAACCGGCGTCCTGCACCCGCACCACGTCCAAGTCTGCTCGGCGCCACCGGAGTGCGCGCAGGATGTCGTTGTTGAAGTTCTCGTCCGCCGCCAACTTTGTCATGACCGGGTGGAGGGCTGGGTAGAGCGACGGGCCAGGAGGCGTTCCCGAATTCCGGGTGATGGGTGTCGCCGCTCATTCTCCTGTCGCGTCACGGTCGCTTGCTCTCGGACATTCTTCAGATAGCCCTCCACCTCCTCACGATGCCGCAGACAAAATCCCAGGGTGGCATATACATCGGCCAGTTCGAGTGTCGGGTACTGCTGGACGATCTCCTCCGCGGTGGCGCCTTCATGAAACGCGCCAACCACTGATTCCAGAGTTACTCGCGTGCCACCCACCCGAATCACGCCATCGGCATCTGTCGCCAGTGGCAATTTTTCAGTTTGTTCTGCAATCATCATTGCCCGAGAACATACCTCTTCCACAGGTCCTGACAAGTCCGGCCTTCCCGTCAGGCTGCGGCGTTTAATTCGTATTCTTGATCACGACAATTCCTCTCCGATCTTCCCCTCGACAACAGGATTATTCACATGCAAAATCATTCAAGCCGACATGCGAACGCGATACGAGATTAAACCGCCAAATTTACCCACGGTTCATCGCTGGGTATGGATGGCTTTGGCGTTACTGGTGTGTGCTCCAGCTCAGGCCCGGATCCAAGGCTTGGTCTATTTACGTGAGCCAGCGATAACCAACGGACATTTCCGTTTTGTTCTGCATGGCGAATCCAAAGTGGGATACCGTATTTGGCAGACACAGGATCGGTCGATGTGGACGTGCAGTATCACCAACTCCCCCAATATTTCGAGAATGCGGCGTTGGCGCTGATAGGGCCGTGGAACTTGCCTCTCGCCGCTGCACGCGCAAACTCCGGTGTTGAAACCGGAAGTTTGGATGATGCCGCCCTCGGCGGCGGACGGACGGTGTCTCCGGCAACTCTTTACGCATCCGGAACAATGGGTGGAAACTCGGTCACTGGTCCAGGTGCTGGGCTATGCGGATCACCAGTTGAATCGGCAGTTCAACGATGAAGAATTGCGCGTTTGGCTGCCGATGATCGAACGGTGGAGCTCCGTGCGTGACAAGCGCAGAAACGCCTCAGGCACCAACGCCGTCGCCTGGAGGGTTTGCCCCGGCGCTTTGCGGGCCATCATCCCGCCGGCCAGATGACGCAACGCTTCATAAACCGCGGGCAAGAGATCAGCGGCTCGGCCAGCCTGCGCCGGGGAGCCCGGCGCGGAAACTAGGCGCTCTGCTTCCATGGAGATGGCGATAACTTATCCACAAGCCGGGAAGAATTCAATCAAAAACGCGGCCGCCAGCCTCCATTTCGGCGGTCCCATAGCCGAAGCAGACGGCGTAGCTCGCATGGGCTTCAGCCGGAGCGAATCGACCGGCTTGAGCGCGAAGTCGGAACCATCATTCACTTCCTTGGGTGAAGGCCCGACGCGCGCCGTCCGAAGCGAATGGACGCCAGGTAAGGTTTGGGCAACGTCATTTCCGGGAGTTGCACAATGGCCGCGGACTCCGCCATCGGCTTAACACGGAAAGCTTGTCAGGCCATCCCGTTTGGAATATCACTCGACTCATGAAAACAAAACTTCCGCTCCTTCCCGTGCTGTTCGGCGGCCTCCTGCTGTTGGGAGAAATGTCCATGCCGGCCGCGGAACCAGCCCGCGTGGATGTCATCCTTTGGTTTGACACCGAGGACTATTTATTGCCGGCATCCGATGATGCCGTTTTGCGCCTGGCGATGATGCTCACCGAGCGGAACATCCACGCCACATTCAAAGTGGTCGGCGAACGGGCGCGTGTCCTCGAACGTCGCGGTCGGCAGGATGTCATTGCCGCGCTCAAGCAACATTGCCTCGCGTACCACGCGAATTTTCACTCCGTGCATCCGACGCCGTCGGAGTACTTGGCCGATTGCGATCTGTTGGATGGCATGGCGGAATTCATCCGGCGCGAGGGCGGCGGAGCCGATGACGTGCGACGCGTTTTTAACGTCCCCACCCTGGCGTGCTACGGCCAGCCGGGTTCATCCTGGGCGCCGCAAACCATTACGGCGTTGAAAGCCATCGGCGTCGCGCCACATGGGGTGCCGTGTTACGTGGATGAAGGCGATCACGTCGGCTTGAATGAAAAGCCGTTTTGGTATGGCGGGGCGCTAACGGTTTATCACATGGGGGAGAACTGCACCCGTATGGACTTGCACGATCCTGCCGCCGTCAAACCTGCCCAACAGCGGGTGTCCGCCGTTGCCGAGCGGTTGCGCGAGGCAGGGGGCGGCCTGATCAGCATCTACTACCATCCGTGCGAATGGGTTCATCGGCAATTCTGGGACGGCGTCAATTTCAGCCGCGGCGCCAATCCGCCCCGCGAGCAGTGGAAGATTCCTCCGCAGCGGACGGCGGCCGAAACGGACGGCGCCTTCCAGCGCTTTGGCGAATACATCGACTACATCCGCACCCTGCCGAACTTGCGCTTCGTGACGGCGAGTGACTTACCGCTGATTTACCCGGACACCGTTCGCTCCGTCGGCGCCACGGAAGATGACTTGAAACAAATCGCAGCCCGCCTTGCTGCCGCGAGCACGGACGGCATCGGCATGCAGGTGATTGGCATTCGTGCCTATTCGCTGGCCGACCAATTCGAACTCCTCGGCGTGGCCGTGGGCAAATTAATAGAGGGGAAAACACTTGAGTATCCCAGACCGGCCAAAGGACTTCTTGGCCCGGATCATCCGCCACCCTCGACTTCCAAAATCAAGCAACTTGACTGGCCGGCCTTTCGCGATGCCGCGCTCGACGTTCGCAACTTCATTGGGGCTGAGCACCGGATCCCGGCGCGGGTGTTTGTCGGCGCCGAAGCGTTTCCCCCGGCCGATTTTCTCACCGGTCTGGCCGCGGTGTACCACTACTATTGTCAGGAGGGAAAACTTCCGGAGCAAACCGGTGTGACGTTGCGCCAGGGGCTGGAAGTGCTACCCGCGCGTCATGTCGCCAAAGACACTCCTGGCCTGTTTGGCGGTTGGGTCATTCACCGGGAAGGTTTTCGCGCGCCGAAGATTCTCGAAGTCGCCCGCCTCCAAGCCTGGACCTTGAAGCCCGCAATTCGGAACGAATAATCCGGATATTTCTCACCCTCTCGTAGCTACCGACGAAAGAGGCGGACTTGAGGCATCGGACCGTGTTCCGTCGCCTCACATCGTCGGTTACCGCAACGGCCAGTTGTTAGCGATCACTGGACAGGAAGCTTTCGAATTGCGGAAGTCGGTCTTCGAATTTCTCGCTCGATTACTTGCAAAAACAGTCGCGTCAACTACCTTACAGGCCGATAAGGCATTAAAACAATTAACGGTTAACCTAAGATATAGCTATTCATGAATACTCGAAACACAGTTGGTTCTCTCATTGTGGGCACTTTGTTATGGGGAGCGGGCGCGCTGAGGTCGGCGGAGGCCCCGCCGGAACATGGCCATGAGTGGGCCGCCGTCAAACAGGCGGTGGCAGTGCTCCATCCCACGGCGGGCAATACCTGCCACGGGGAAATCCGGTTTACCCAGGTGGGCGATCAAGTCAAGGTGGTGGCGGACATTGAAGGGCTTACCCCCGGGCAAAAACATGCGATCCACATTCACCAATACGGCGATTGTCAGGCCGCCAACGGCACCAGCGCGGGCGGACACTACAATCCGGAAGGTTATCCGCACGGGCTTCCCAATCAGGAACGCCGTCACGCCGGCGACCTGGGTAATCTCCAAGCCGATGCCAACGGCAAGGCACATCTCGAGCTCACGGTGGACAACATCTCCGTCGCGGGCATGAAGAACCCGATCATTGGGCGCGGGATCATTGTTCACGCGAAACCCGATGACGGTGGGCAACCCACCGGCAATGCGGGCGCGCGCATCGCCTGCGGCGTCATTGGCATCGCCAATCCCAAATCGTAATCCGCACCAACTGCAACCATTCCGATAGAAGAGGGCGGCGCAGCAGCGCCGCCCTTGCTTTTCAGAGTCTGGCGGCGCACCTGAATTGAATGCAGTTTTCGCCACCCGCTGGAGGCCGAGGCGTTTCGGCAAATACTCAGGTTCAGGCGACTTTGACTTTAACCCGGCAGCCTTTGATCTCGGCACGGTTCAATTTGGCAATGATGCGCTGCACATGTTCCGTTGCCACGTCCACAAACAAGTGACGCTCCCGGATGTCCACCTTGCCAATCACCTTGCCCGGCAAGCCGGTAAGCCCGGCGACAACGTTGACGATGTCCAACGGAGTAACGTCCATTTGCTTGCCAATGTTGATGTGGAGGCAAGTCTGTTCGTCCGGAGTGCGGCGGGCGGACTTCGGCGGACGAATCGCCTGGGGAGCCGGGCGGGCGGAACCCGGTGGGGGCGAGGGGGAGCGGGGCACGGCGGCCTTGACCGGCGGTTGCGATGGTTGACGCGGAGGCGGTTCATTCCTCTGCGGGCGACGAGCGTCTTGGGGCGGGCGAACAGGTGCGCGCTCCCGGTGCCGGGGCGGTTCGACGGGGGGCGGCTTGGCGACGGCAGGTTTGCCGGGGGGCGGCGCTTCGCCGCTTTGCAGGAGATGGATCAGCGCGGAGGCAATGTCAGTGGAACTGAAGCCTTCTTCCAATAGGTGCTCGATGAGGTGGTCTTGCGGCCTGAATTCGCCGCTTTGCAGGAGGGCGCGCAGTTTGTCGAGGAACACGCTGGCGCGCGCTTCTTCCACTTCGTGGACCGTCGGCGGCCGGCCGCGTCGGATGCGCACCTTGGCGTAGCGCTCGATGTTGCGGATCTGAAACATTTCGCGTCCCGACACGAAGGAGATGGCCCTGCCGCTGCGGCCCGCGCGGCCGGTGCGGCCGATGCGATGCACGTAATCCTCCCCGTCGTAAGGCAGGTCGTAGTTGAAGACCACTTCCACGTCCTCCACGTCAATGCCGCGCGCCGCCACGTCGGTGGCCACGAGGAATTCGAGGCCGGACTTGCGGAACTGGTTCATCACGCGGTCGCGCATGGTCTGGCTCATGTCGCCGTGCAGCCGGTCGGCGGAATAACCCTGCGCTTCGAGATGATCCACCAGGTCGTCCACCATGCGTTTGGTGTTGCAGAAAATGATGCCGAGCTTGAGGTCGTGAAGGTCAATGAGCCGCGTCAGCAATTCGACTTTGTAGCGGCGGTCCACTTCGTAATAGACCTGCTCGACCGTCGGCACGGTCATCGCCTTTTGCTCGATGCGGACATGCTGCGGATCCCGCGCGAACTTCTCGATCAATTCCTGAATCGGCCGCGGCATGGTGGCGGAGAAGAAAACCGTCTGCCGCTCGGCGGGGACCGCTTTCAGAATGAACTCGATGTCGTCGCGGAAACCCATGTTCAACATCACGTCCGCCTCGTCGAGAATGGCCATCTTCACGGCGTTCAGCCGGAGCGTGCCGCGCTCGCATGTGGTCCATGATGCGGCCCGGCGTGCCGATGACGATTTGCGCGCCCTGCCGCAGGCCCAGGAGCTGGCGGTCGTAGGATTGGCCGCCATAGATCGGCAGCGCATGAATGCCGCGCTTGAACAGCGTCAGCTTGTGGATTTCCTCCGAGACCTGCACCGCCAGTTCGCGCGTCGGGCAAAGGATGAGCACCTGCGTCTCGCGTTTTTGCGGATCCACCTTTTCAATCGCGGGCACCGCAAACGCCGCGGTCTTGCCGGAGCCGGTCTGCGACTGGCCCACGACGTCACGGCCTTGCTGGAGTACGGGAATGGCCTCGGCCTGAATGGGCGAGGCCTGTTCAAAGCCGAGTTTGTCGATGGCCTTCAGCAATTCGGCGGAAAGGCCCAGTTCGGAAAATAGTTTCGGTGTCATCTGCTATGTTCTTAAAATACAGCTAACTCAATCTTGTTCATCCGGCAGGCGAAGCGCCCGCTGCAAGTCATGCTGAGCTTGTGGCCGCGAACCAGGACGACGGCAGAGGTACGACCGCCGGGCAAGTTCGGAAGCTTGGCCTTGATGTCTCGCAGGGTCAACCTCCGGCGAACACCGGTCGGAAACCGGCTTGGGTCAGGATCCGGGCGACTTCCGCGCGCTTGTCGCCCTGAATCTCAATTTGACCGTCCTTCACCGTGCCGCCAGTGCCACAGGCCTTCTGCATGGCTTTGGCGAGCTGCTCTTTTTCGGGCAGCCCAATGCCAACGAAGTTTTTGACGACGGTCACCGTCTTGCCACCGCGATGCGCTGTCTGCCGCAGGATATCCACCCGGCCACGATGTTTCCGGGGCGTCCGGAGCCCGCCAGCGGATCCGCCGACTCACCCGTTGCGCGTTCAGGGCCCGGCGGTAGTCCCGCGCTGCCCAATACGGCGAAAGGGTTGTGCCCAAAGGCCTGACTCTTGTTCGGGTCAACGTGTTTTTTACTACTCATGACATGGTTGTTCGCATCGGCTTGCTTCGCCATCGAGCCCGGAGCCTCGCGCTCGGCCACGGTCGTCTGGCGGGAACTTTAACAGCTTCGGCATGGATTTTGGAAGAACGCATTGCCGCAGCGAGCGCCAGGAGCAGGACCGCGCGGGCCCGAATTTTTCGACCCGAACGACGTGATAACATCCGAGCTGACAAGAATGTCGGCGCGCGGGCCGAATAGTGGGAATCCTCAGAAAAAGGCTCAACTTACCCTGCCAACTGACGATGCCCTAAGCAGGCAACGTGATGGCCGGTAATGGGCCCGTTGAGATGATGCGCTGGATTCTAAATATTGTGGTCGCGGTCGTAATGCTCACTTGGTTTTCGTGGGCCTTGGGAGCGCAGGAAACGTTTGAGACCTTGAAGGTGGGCTCCCGGACCTATAGCAATGTCCGAGTCGTCAACCGAACGCCGCTGGACATTTATATCGCCCACGATGGCGGATTTTCGAATTTGAAGGTCCACGAACTTGATCCCGAGATTCTGGCCGCGCTGGGCTATGAGGTGCAGCCTGCCCGATCAACGGTTCCGGCCTTGGACTTTTCCAGCCTCCAGAAGAATCCCCGCATTCAAGCCGTGCAAAAAGAATTGGCCGCCCGACTGGAAGGCTCAGTGCTGAGAATGAATCAGACCACCGTGGCCGGCATGCTGGTGGCGGGTTTCGTGATTTACCTGTTCTTCTGCTATTGCAGTTTGCTGATTTGCCGGCGCACCGGCAATGAAGCCGGAATCCTGATCTGGATTCCTGGCCTACAAATGTTTCCACTTTTGCGCGCTGCCGGAATGTCTGGCTGGTGGTTTATCCTGCTTCTGCTGCCCTTCTTGAACTTGGTCGCCAGCATTGTCTGGTGCCTCAAAATCGCCCAGGCTTGCGGCAAATCAGCCTTGGTCGGAATTCTCCTTATGCTCCCGCTGGTCGGTTTGTTTGCGTACCTCTATCTGGCTTTTTCCGGCGGCGACGAGGAAGAAGACAGTCTCCAACCCATCAAACTCAATTTGAGCCAGAGCTAACCGGCTTTCGGATCAACTGCCTCGCACACTATCGCTCAACCAGTCAAGGTATCGCCGACTGCCGCTTTGCAGTGGCAGGGCGAGAAACTCGGCCGTGTCATACGGGTGTTTTTCCAGGATGCATTTTTGCAATGCGACGAGCTTCGCTTTCGGGGTTTTCAAGATCAGGAGCACCTCCGCGCCGTGTTCGAGTTTGCCTTGCCACCAATAGTGCGACTCGATTTTGGGAATGATGTTGACGCATGCCGCCAGTCGGGCGGTTAACGCGGCCTGGGCCAACATCCGGCCGGTTTTGAGGTCCGGCGCGGTTACCAGCACCACCGCAAATTTGTCGGCGAGTTTCATGACGATTAGAGAATGGTTCTTCCCCCTCCGGCTCACCGAGCTCCGTCCACCACCTGGCAAATCATTGGTTGCGTCGCCCGGCCCGTGCGTTGCTCATATTGGGTGGCCATCGTCTTGACGAAATCATCCGCCTGATCCCGCCGAACCAAATTGATGGTAGCGCCGCCGAAACCGCCGCCCGTCAGGCGCGCACCCAGGCAGCCCGGATGAGCCTGGGCCAATTCCACGAGGACGTCGAGTTCTTCGCAACTGTTCTTGAACGAAGCGCGTGAGCTTTCGTGGCTTTGGAACATATACTGGCCGAATTGCTCAAAGTCACCGTCGCGCAACGCGCGCGCTCCGAAAACGACCCGTTGGATTTCGCCGACAATATGGTGGGCGCACTGATATTCGCGCGCGGTCAGTTTGTCCTTGTTCGCCTGCAAATACTGCGTGTCCACCGATCGCAGCGACTTGGCGCCGAGTTTGAGCGCAGCGGCTTCGCAATACTGGCGCAAGGCGTTGTATTCGCCGGCCACCAATTCGTGTTTCACCCCAGTCTGGCAAACGACCACGGCAATCTCGCCGATCATGGGCACGTGTTCGACGGCCAGCGACTGGCAATCAATCTCGATGGCGTGGAAGGCGTCGCCAAAGAGCGAGGAGATTTGATCCAACAGACCACAGTTGACGCCCACATAATGGTTTTCGGCGGCCTGACACAACTTGGCGATTTCGAGTTTTTCGTGAGGCGCCAGCGGTGGCAATTCACTGTCGGCGTCAGGAGCCGGAGGAACGGTCATGCCCGTGAGCGTAAGCGTATAGGGGCTCAACCGGCGCAGGGTTAGCGCCGTGGCCACTTCGAGTGCGGCCGAACTGCTCATGCCGGCGCCGAGCGGAATGGTGCCGTGAATGGCGGCGTTGAAGCCGCGGATCGGGCACGCCGCGTTGCCGCAATTGCAGCAAGACGCCCTTGAGGTAGTTGGCCCACGGCGCGGCCGGATTTTTCTCGATGGCGGTGGTGCTGAAAGCTTCCTTTTCCGGGAAGGCGGAAGACACCAACTCGATTTTGCCATCGGTGCGCGGCGAGGCCGCCATGAAGATGTAACGGTCCACCGCCAGCGCCATGACCAGGCCCTGGTTGTAGTCGGTGTGATTGCCGATCAATTCCAATCGACCCGGCGCCTGGGTGACATGCGGCGGGGCGTGGCCGAAATGTTGTTTGAACAGTTGGATGACTTCGCGAGTGGGCATAGGCGGAGAATTAAAGGTGGTTCAGCGGACGCTTACCCGATTCTTTCCCAAAGGGTGATCTGGGGCGCTTCCCCGAACAGTTCGTCCGCCTTGGCCAGGAGTGCGGTCAGATGCGGGCGGGCCAGGTGATCATCCAGATGTTGCTTGCTGGTCCAGTTTTCGTGGAACAGGAACAGGGTAGGATCATCCGCCGCCTGGTGCAGGTCGTAGTTCACGCAACCCGGTTCGGCGCGGGTGATTGGGATCAGCGCCAGCAATTCCTGGCGCAATATCTCTTCCTGTCCTGGTTTGGCCTTAAGGCGAGCCACCACCGTAACTGTTTTGGAATTCATAACGTTCCGATCATCAGGCAGAACGCCGGGGTAAGGCAAACGGAAAGCACCGCGGATTGAGCGATGAATCGTCCGAAGATCGAAAAGCTGTGCTCAGCTTGGCGCAAGTTTCGGCAGCGTTCCTTGATTGCCCGAATGCAATCTCTTGATGCCGCATTGAAAACGCGTGTCCTAAAACACACTTGCCACCTGGGGCCATTGGCCTACGCTGCTTGAAATCCAAACGCCTTTGCGCCACATCTAGACCGCCGCAACCGGCCTGCGAACGTGCATAAACTGAACAACATGAAACCAATCCTCTTCGCTCTTTTGGCTACCGTCGCCGCGCTTTCAGCGGTAGCTGCCGAACCACTCGCCGCGCCAATCCCGGCACCGGCTAACGCCGCCCAGCTCGAAGAATGGCGCGCGATGCGCTTCGGCATGTTCATCCACTGGGGTCCCGTCAGTCTCAAAGGCACGGAGATTGGCTGGTCGCGCGGGGCGCAAATCCCCATTGCCGAATACGACAAGCTCTACACGAAATTCAACCCGACCAATTTCGACGCGGACGCATGGGTCAAGACCGCCAAAGAGGCCGGCATGAAATATCTGGTGTTCACCAGCAAACACCATGACGGCTTCTGTATGTGGGACACGAAACAAACCGACTTCAACATCATGCACTCGCCGTTTGCCCGCGACGTGCTCAAAGAGTTGGCCACTGCCTGCCGGCGCCAGGGCATTGCCTTCAGCACTTACCACTCGGTGTGCGACTGGCATCATCCCGACTTTCCTCGCACCAGTCCCGGCGGACGGGTGCGCCGCGAAACATCCAACCTCGACCGCTACGAGCAATACCTGCGGGCCGAAGTGAAAGAACTGATCACCGGCTACGGCCCGCTCCAGGTGATGTGGTTTGATGTGCCGCAGGAATTTGATCAAAAGCGCGGTTTGGCCCTGGAGCAGTGGACGCGATCTTTGCAACCGGACATCATCATCAACAACCGCAGCGGTGCCCGCGGCGATTATGACACCCCGGAGCAACGCGTCGGCAAATACCAGGACCAGCGTCCCTGGGAAACCTGCATGACCATCTGCCACCAGTGGGCTTGGAAACCGGACGATGCGATGAAGTCGCTCGCGCAATGCCTGCAAACGCTGGTGCTGTGCGCCGGCGGCGACGGCAATTTGCTCTTCAACGTTGGCCCGATGCCCGATGGCCGCATCGAGCCACGCCAAGTTGAACGTCTCCGGGAAATGGGCGCGTGGCTGGCGACTCACGGCGAGAGCATCTACGGCACCCGCGGCGGCCCTTGGAAGCCGACGCGGAATGTGGCCAGCACTCGGCGGGGAAACACGATTTACCTGCACGTGCTGCACTGGAATGGCGACAATGTTGAATTGCCTGACTTCGGGCGCAATATCACCGGCGCCACCGTGCTGGGCGGCGGGCAGGCCACGGTGCAGCGGCAGGACGGAAAACTTCTTATCAATGTGCCCGCCGCAAACCGACAGGCGATCGATACCATCGTGAAGCTCGACCTCGACGGCTCGGCAATGGAGCTTCCCGCAGTCAAGATACCCAGTGCCGGCGATGTGAAGGCAACTGCTTCGAACGTGTATCAGAACCAAATGGATAACTTCGGGCCGGACCAGGCGTTTGACAATGATCCGCACACGCGCTGGGCCACTGATACCGGCACCAAGGAGGCCTGGATTGCCGCCGAATTGACCAAGCCGCGAACCGTGCAGGTCGTGCGCATCCAAGAGGCGGTTCCTTACGACGACCGGGTGCAGCAGTTCGAATTTCAGTACCGCGACGACGACACGTGGAAGACGCTGTTCACCGGCAGCCAGTTGGGCGCAAATTTCCAAAAGAAGTTTACCCCGGTCACTGCGCGTGAATTCCGGCTGCACATCCTGGACGCGACCGAAGGCCCCACCATCGCCGAAATTCAATTGCTCGAGCAATAGGGGCATTCGAATTGCCCACTGAGCCATGACGGGTCGATCGAGGTTGGATGGTGCTGCTGCCGCCCAACGATCGGCGAGTTGAAATTCAGTCTTGTTTCGGCCTTCGAATTTGCAGTCACCGGGCGCCGCGGTTGCCCGCAGCAGTCCCCTCCAGCCTTGGCCTCGCCATTGCGCCACCGTAGCGTTCGGCCACAATCAGGCGAAATTGGCGACGCAACTGGTCGCGGCCGTATTGGATAAAGATCAAGTTCTTCGCCACGCCCATCAGGGGCCAGAGCAAACCGAAACACAGGCCGGTCAGATGCGGCAAAACCAGCACCATGCCCAACGTCCGCACCAGCGCGCGGCTGGGTTTTCGCATGCTCAAGCCCAGCCACATTCCGAACACGCTGGTGGCATACAGATCCAGAACCATCACCAGCAGCACCACGGCCACGCCGAGGGCCGCCAATCCTCCGGCAGTCACGGATTCGCCGGCATATTCCCAACTGCTGATCTGTATGGCCAGCATCAGCAATTCCAGGAACAGCAACGTCGCCACTGGCCAATAGAACAGGCGGCGCAATGATTCCAAGTGACCGTCCACAATCTCCCGTGCCGTCAACGGCGTGGACAAGAGCAACTCCAACATCCCGGAATCGCGGGTGCCGGCAAACAGATAACAGGCCCGTCCGGCTGCCGCAACCGACAAGCTCAAGTGCAATCCCAAACCGCATTCGAACAGCACCGAGGCAAAATAATCTTTACCGTAAAACACCACCGACCCGCCCAAGCCCGCCAGGCCGGCCAGCGCTACTACCGTCCACACTTGGTAACGCTTGGCCTCGGAGCGTTCCGCCAGCCACACGATAGGGTTGGACGCAAGCAAGGCGCGCCACCGTTCCCGACGGCGTTGGTCAAATCTCGTCCGCGTCTGTCCCGCCAACCACGCCGGCCACCGGAATCGCTGGGGGAGCAAGGGCGCATCCTGCCAACAGCGTGGCAACAGCGTGATGGCCGCGAGGAGAAACAAACCGCTCAGGGTGCAAACCAGCGCAAGCGAATTCCAAAACCGATCCGGGTCGGGCCGGTAAGCCGGGTCAAAGCCCCCAAGGAAACTGGTCGTCGGGCTCAACAAGGCCAACTGGTGAAAGCTGGGTTGCCAGGCGCTCAACTCGGCGGACCAACGGAAGTTTGGCAGGTGCCCGAGCAACCACGGAATCAGCGGCAGCACCAAGCTGAAAGTGGCCAAGCAGGTAGCGGCGCCCCCCCAAGCTTTGCGCTCTTGCCGGCTGATCGCGGACATCATCAGGCCGAGGGTCAGCGAAAAGAAGAGGGCGTTTAGCAGCACCAACACTTGCCGCCAAAACTCGCCGGCTGCCACCCCGCCGAGCACCAGCGGAATCGCCAACGGAGGAAAAATGGCCATCAGCGCGTAAAAGCTGTTCAACGACGCGGCGCTGAATTTGCCCAGCACCACGTCGTATCCTTTCAAGTCGGTCAGGAAGAGCAGTCCCAACGTGCCGGCGCGCTTTTCTTCGCTAAGGCAGTCCGCCGTCTGCCGGAAGCCCTCCAGCAGACAGAACGCGAAGGCCAATCCCGTGAGCACGCGAAAGACACCGCCTCCCAGGCTCGCCGGAGTTGCCGTGTCTCCCACCACGACCAGCAAGAATCCGACAATGCCAATCGCCCCCGCCGCGGCGCTCACGCGGAACCAATGCGTGCTCCGGCGCCGGGCGCGCACCCGCAACTCTCGCTCGACGATGGGCAACAAAATCATAGTCGTTCCCGGCGATCACCGGTCCGAGGGCCGGAGTTACTCCAGTGAAGGCAACAACACATCCGCCCCATTTTCCAGAACCAGTGACGCGACGGCGATCAAAAAACGTCCGTCCCATGGCAAAGCCAGTACTGCTCGGAAGTCCTTCCGAATGTCGAGAAGCCAAGAAGACCGGCGCTCCTCGGTTGCGAATTGGGCGAACCAACCGACGACTTGGGGATGCTTTGCCCGTCGATGTCGTTCGTTTTTTGCTTAATTCTTCGAAGAGTTGTTCTATCGTCGCGCCATGAACTCCAAATTGAATGGCATGGTTCGGTGGTCACTTCCATTGGCTCTCCTCCTGATTTCATTTCTTCCCGCCGGTCGCGCCGCCGGGCTTCCGGAATCGGATCAGCGCGCCAAGTCGGTCAAGACCCTCAACACGTTGCGCGCGTTTCCGGCCATCAAGTCCCAGGAGGAATGGCAGAAGCGCGCCAAAGACATTCGCACCCACATCCTTGTCTCGTGCGGACTTTGGCCCCTGCCGGAGAAGACTCCATTGCAAGCGCACATTTTCGGCAAGATTGACCGGGACGGTTACAGCGTCGAGAAAGTCTATTTCCAAACCTATCCCGGTTTTTATCTGGCCGGGAATCTATATCGCCCACTGGGGAAGGGCCAGGGACCGTTTCCCGGAATCCTCAATCCGCACGGGCATTGGGGCAAAGGCCGTCTCGAAGATACCGAACGCGGCAGCATTCCGGCGCGGTGCATCACCTTCGCCCGCCTGGGCATGGTGGCGTTTTCCTACGACATGGTCGGTTACAACGACACCGCTCAGGTAAACCACAAATTTGCCAATGACCCGACGAACCTGCTGTGGAACATCAGCCTCATGGGCCTGCAAACCTGGAATAGCATCCGGGCGTTGGACTTTCTGGAATTGTTGCCCGACGTGGACCGGGCCCGGTTGGCCTGCACCGGCGCGTCCGGCGGCGGCACACAGACGTTTATGTTGGGGGCTATTGAAGATCGTCTCGCGGCGCAGGCGCCGAACGTGATGGTTTCGCATTCCATGCAAGGCGGCTGTCTCTGCGAAAACGCACCCGGCTTGCGCGTAGATTATTCGAACATGGAGATTGCCGCCGTGCCGGCGCCGCGTCCGCAAATCCTGGTGGCCGCCGCGACGGACTGGACCAAAACCATGATGACCATCGAGGGGCCCGCTGTGCAGAGTGTTTACCGGTTGTTTGGCGCACCGGATCATTTGCGGTTTGTGCGGTTTGAGTTTGATCACAATTATAACCAGACCAGCCGGGAAGCGGTTTACCAGTGGTTCGCCAAATGGTTGCTGCACCATCCCGATGCAGCCTCGCTCAAGGAACCGGCTTACCAAAAGGAACCGGACGACGCTCTGCGCGTCTGGCCGGATGGCAAACGGCCTGCGGATGCGCTCAACGAGCGGCAACTGACGCAATCTCTCGTCGAACGAGCGCAGCAGCAATGGCGGGCGCTGCAACCCAAGGATGAAGCTTCGCTGGCGCACTTCAAAACGATGTTGCGCCCAGCCTGGCAGCATTCGTTGCAACTGGAGTTTCCCGTGAACGAGTTGCTCGCGGAAGCTGGACGCGAAACCAAGGCACCGAATTGTTCCGTGCGCCGGATTTCCATCGGGCGTCCCGGCAAGGGTGATCGTTTGCCCGTGATTGAATTGACGCCGCCGGAAGGAGGCGAACGGACGTTGGTCGTCCTGGCCCACCCGGAGGGGCACACCGCCTTTTACGATGATGATCACGGAGCAAAAGGCCTCGCCGCGGCACTGCTTCAGCAACGGAAAACGGTGTTGCTGGTGGACACGTTTTTGACGGGGGATCTGGCCGATGCAAAAGCCTCGCAGTCGCGTAACGAATTACAGAACTTTTTCTGCACCTACAATCGCACGGATTTGCAGGAGCGCGTGCAGGACTTGATCACAGTTTGTACGTACGCCCGGCGTTCGGGGCGCGTGGTTTTGTGCGGCAGCGGCCGGGCTGGACTTTGGGCGTTGTTGGCCGCGCCAGCCGCCGATGCTGTGGTGGCGGATGCTGCCGGCGTGGATGCAAATGACGATGCCACGTTGCTGGGGCAGGATTTGTTCGCGCCGGGTTTGCGTCGAATTGGAACCTTCGCCGGCGGCCCCAGTCTGGCGGCACCACATCCGCTGCTTTTGCACAATACCGGACAAGATTTTGGCGAGCGCGAGTTGGCCGGAGTCTATGCCGCCGCCGGCCACCCGGAGCACTTCCGGGCCGAACGCGGGGCGCTTTCTCCTCAGGAAATATCCCAATGGATTGCCAAGTTCTGAATCCTCGCGAATTCAGGTGAATATCAGCTTGATCGCTTCAGCCCGCGTTGATTGTTGCGGGCAGATTTTGCGAGGCCAGAATTGAGCCAGGCCCGAATTCAAATCGCCTATTCCTCCGGTTCGCAGGCTACGGGCACCAGACGGTAGAACCGTTGCGGTAATGCGGGCGGATCGGGATCAACGTACTGCGCCATGCCTTCGTCCACCGGCAAGGTGCAAAGCGGCGTCCAGACCTTGAAGTCCTGCGTGGACTCGACGCGGAAACAATGATTCGGATCCATTGGCACGCAGACATTGAACCGGCCGTCTGGCAGGCGAGTACACGGTGGACGCAGGTGATCGTTGTCCACAATAATCGCCGCCGCGCGGTGCGGTTGGCCGAGGACATATCCGGGCACTGCGGCGTCGTTTTCCAACAGCGTCACAACGACCGTCTCCACCGGTTCGGGCCGGTTGTCGTCGATTGGCTTGATGATGATCCGCGCACTGCGCTGGCCCGCCGGAATCGTCAACGGACTCGTGATGGCGGCATAGTCCACGCCGTTCGACGCCGTGCCGCCGAGGGTGAAGAGGATGTCCAGGGGATCGTTCGTCGCCCCAGCGCGGCGCACGACGAACGTGGCAGTGTTCAGGTCAGCGCTGCTGCTGGCACCTTCGCGGGCGAACGGATCGGTGGCGACAATGGTTACGACCGGCAGCATTGGCGGCGTGCGGTCATGAATGACCACCTCGGCCACGGCGAGCACGGGATCGACGCGATACCGTTCGATCGGTCCCACTGAGGGATCAGGCTGCAACGCGGCGACCACGGTTTCGTCGCCTTCCATCGCTTCATCGAACAGAGCGGTGACGAGCAACTCCACCGATTCCTGGCCTGCGGGAATCTCCACCCAGTCGGGCAGTGGCGGGTAGTCCAGTCGCGGTACGGCGGAACCTCCATGTTGGAGCAGGACCGTCAACGCGTTTGCCAGGTCACCGCCACGCCGGCTGACGACGAACACGCCAGGCGCCGGCTCGGGTGCGAGACAAGTGTTGGGCGGGCAGAGCGGCTCCTGCGTTTCCGGGTGGCTGGCGCGGATGCTTACGACCGGAACGGTCGCAACGTCGTTGTCGTGAATCACCACCACCGCGCGGCTGTTCTCGGGATCGATGTTGTAGGTGGGCAGAATGGCCAAGGGCGAATGCGTTATTTCGGCAATCACGGTTTCGTCGCCTTCGGCGAAATCATCCTCGAGCGGGCCAATGAAAACCTCCACGGTCGCCGCGCCGGCGGGAAATTCCACCACGGGCGGCGGTGCGGTGTAGTCGGCGCTGCTTGTGGCGGTGCCGCCGTAATGCATCCAGACCCGCAGCGCCTGAATGGCATCACCGGTGCGCCGCAGCGTGAACACACCGGGCTGGACGCGGGTCGTGGGCGAAGGCTCGGTGGTTTCCGGCACGGTCGCTTCAATCGAAACAACCGGCAGCCCGGCGATTACCTGGAGGCGAACCGGAGCCGACGTGACCGCGTTGCCCGCGGTATCGAGCGCGCGAGTGGTGAGGTCATGAATTCCGACGGGCGCGTCGCGCCACTCGAATTCATGATAAATCGGAGTGCCCGGATCGGGGGCACGGAAAAAGTTAATCGTTGATTCCCCGATTTTCCAGTCGCCATCGAAGAAATCGACGTGCGTGATCGCACCCTCGAGGTCGATGGCCGTGGCGGCGATGTGGATCGGGCTGCCTTCGCTGAACACTTCCCCGTCGTTCGGCGCGGTGATTTCCAGACTGGCGGTGGTGATGCCGTCGTCGCGGATAAATACCCGCGCCGACGCGTGCGCCGGGTCGATGTTCACGGAGTAACACGGGATGCCCAGCGGCGGATCGGTGAGCGGCGGACACTCCGACAGCGTGGCCGCCACCGTTTCAATGGGTTCAGGCAGGTCGTCCACGTTAGGCACCACGTCGATCTCAACGCGGTTCGTCCCGGCGGGGATGGTTACCAGCCAGGGGAGGAACGGGTAATCCGCGCCCGGCGTCGCCGTGCCGCCATAGTGAACGAACACCGGCTGCCCCTGTTCGGTCGATCCGGTCCGACTGATGGTAAACCGTCCTCGCAACGCCAAGCGGCGATAGGGATAAGACGATTCCTCCGCGATGGGGCTGGTCGCCTCGATACTCACGACCGGCTCGGGCGGTGCTTCGTTATCGTGAATGACGACCTGCGCCGCCGCTTGCGCCGGATCGACTTGATAACGTTCGATTGGCCCCATCGTCGGATCCGGCAGGACTTGCGCAACGACGGTTTCGTCTCCTTCGGACAGCCGATCGTAGGCTGCCTCAACCAGAAGTTCAACCGACGCCTCGCCTGCGGGAAAGGAGACGCCACTGGGCAGCGCGGGGTAATCCGTCCCGCTCGTTGCAGTGCCGGCGTAACTCATGCTCACGAACAACTCGCGCGCCAGGTCGCCACCGCTACGGGTGACGACGAATACGCCCGGCGCGGGTAGGGCCGCGTCGCAGACGGCGGGATCACAAAAAGGCTCGCGAGTTTCGGCGACCGAGGCGCGAATGCTGACGACCGGCACGGTGTCGCCGGTTGAATTCTGCGCCCGCAGTGGCGTAGTGAGAATACCCGGCGCCGCGACGACTAATAGCGCCGCGAGGCAACGAAAGTGCGACATTGGAGTTCTCATAGCGTTCCTGGTTTGTTCAGTCCAACATTACTCAAACACGATGGGCGACTGGAAATTGCTTTTCCATCAGTTTCATTTCCCACAATGTTCTACCCCTGCCGCCGGGTTGCAAGCGGCATTCTTCCGGTTTTGAGACGCTGTTGATTAGTGAATCAGGAGGTTTACGCGAAGGTGCCGATGGCCCAGGACGGCGACGCCGCAATACCCCCAGGTCGGACCAGGCCAGCTCTGCCCTACCGCGCTCGGCGGCGGGCAAACCATTGGCCCAACCAGCGACCCCACGCACCCAAGGCGCCGGGTTTGCCCAGTGGTTGCGCGGCGACATGGCGAAATTCGCGTTGCAGATGTAGCCGCGCCCAGTAAAGCCAACCCAGGCTGTTCACCAGGCCAATAACGCCCCATAAGCTCAACACTCCGCCCAGCGACAGTAACCAGCCCCGGCCGGTGAGCAACACCCAGACGATTTGCCCCGCAGCCTGCACGACCAGGAAAATGAAGCCGGGGAAATACAGAACACTCTGGGCCACACTATGGCCGGCCTTCTTGGGATCACCGATGCTCACTCCATACCACAGTCCCAGCCAACCCATCGTCAGAATATCCAGGGCATAGAAAACCAGGCAGACCAGGAGAATTGGCAAAAAAATGTGACGCTGCTGGCGCACCCAGGCTGGCCCCCAACCGGAAATAAATAACAGAATCATCGCCAGTTGCCATCCCAGTCCAAACAGCACGATGAAACCGTAATGCTTGCGGAGCGCGAGCCATTGTCCGCGAAAAATGTCCACCAGCGGCAACGGCGTACTCAGCACCAGTTCCAACGTGCCGTCGCGCCGTTCCTCGGCCAGCGTGCGGGCCGCCTCGGCGGCGACAAGAAATTTAGGCGCGAAATACCAAACGCAAAACCCAGCCACCAGCATCGTCGCCAGCGCGGTTTCCCAACCTACGACGAACGCCAACCAGAGGGGGAGAGCGAGCGTCGCGCCCAGCAGCATCCAAAACTGATTCGCTTTGCGCCGGTCCCGGGCGGCGAGCCAGTAGAAGGCATTATTGGCCAGACAATGGCGGCGCCAGGCCAATCGTTGACCGGGATTACCAAAGCGCCATTGTCGCAACCGGTCGCGCCAAGTCAGGCGGTGGGCGGGTTCGGTTTCCCGCCACGAACGCGCCAACCGGTGGCCGGCAAACCCAATTCCGAGCCAACCTAAAGCATGGGTGAACAGGATCGATCCCCAAAATGAAGTAAGCAGCCAACTGGTGGCGCCGACGGCAATGCGGTTTTGGATCAAGTGTTCCCAGACGGCGGGTCCGGGAATCGGGCTGAGAAACAACAGCACGTCCCGCAGGAGACGCATTTGCCAGAGATTGCTGACCAGCACACTGGCGATCGGCAGTATCATGAACAGAATGGCCAGGACAATGGCGGCGACCGACTCACTGGCTCGGCGGTTGCGGAAGATGGCCGAGGTTGTTAGTCCGATGGAAAGCGAGAGGAACAACGCGTTGAGCACGGCGACCAGGACTTCGAACAATAGGATCGCCTCCAGACCGCCGAACAGGAGCAGAATGGCCACGATGGGAAAGACCGCCAGCAGGGCATAGAGGGCCGGGAGGGCGTAGGCAGCCAGTTTCCCCAGCACAATGTCATAGCCTTGCAAGTGGGTGAGAAACAGGAAGGGCAGGGTGCCGTTGCGCTTTTCCTCGCTCAGGCAATCGGTGGTCAACCGGGCACCGCCGACCATCGCATAAATGAAACCCACCACCATCAACAGAATGAACGCACTGCGGACTTGTGAGGGATTCAAGTTCCCGTGCGACTGGAAGAACAGAATATTGGCGATCAGAATCAGCCCGAGAACGGCCGCCCGCAAACGTCCATAATAGGTTTTTGACTGCCGGGATTGCACCCGCAGCTCGCGCCGCGCAATGGGTAACATGGTGATGGATCGCATGTCCGTGCCGGGTCAGGTTAGGTCAAAAGGGTAGAAATACCCAGCCAGACATTCCAGATTGCAACCTCAAACCAACAGAACCGTCAGCTTCTTTGGTCCATGCGCGCCCAGGACCAGAATCCGCTCGATGTCGCCCGTGCGGCTGGGACCGGTGATGAAGGAGATCATGCTCGGGTAGTGGCCGCCGTATTTGGTCTTGAGCAACTGGTAGGCGTCGGGGAGGCCGGGGACGAGTTGGTCACGCCGGGCCAGCACGACGTGATGCGGCGGCAGTACGGACAGCGCGCGGCCCCCGGCGCTGCGACTGGTGATCAGGACGCTGCCGGTCTGGGCCACCAGCGCGTCGCATGCGGTGATGCCGGCGTCGCATTGTTCGAGGGCGTTGACATCGTGATCCATGTCCGTGCGATAGACGGGAAGACCGAGTTTGTCGGCGACGAGGTCGGTTAATTCGGCGCGATGCGTGGCCACCTTTTTCCAGGCGTCAGCGTCGCGCAACTGTACCAGGCGAGCGAGGAGTTCGTCCGTATTCTTGACCCGATAGAAATCGGTTTTTAGATCCACTGAGTTCGTCTGGAACAATTGCAGGTTGGCTTCGAATGTGTCCCCGGTTGGAGGCAGCACTTGGCGGAAGTCGGCGACCGAGGGCAGTTCCGGGGCAGCCGAAGGTTGCTGGTCATGGTGGACGCCAGGTTGGTGCGCCGGGGTGGCCAGGGCTTCGCGGATGCGGCCAAAAATATTTTCGCGTTCACTCATGAGCGGTTCCTCCACCATTCCTTGAAGGTTTGCCGGGCAATGGGCGGTAGATCGCGCGTGCGGGTCCAAGCGCGGGCAGGGTCAACCGGGCTCCCTTTGATCCAGCCATGAAAGATTTGTCCCAACCGGCCGAACCGCGTCACCAACGACCAAAGGCTACGCGAGTTGGCCATCGGTGCGAACAGTTGGAAGGCCATTCGCTGCCACCACGACGGCTTCTGCGAGGCACTGTTGCGGCGGTTTTGCAGCAGGTGATGGTGCAGATCAATTTTGACCGGACAAGCTTCGGTGCAGGCGCCGCACAGAGACGAAGCGAAGGAAAGATGTTTCCATTCCTGGAGATCGCGCAGATTGGGTGTGATCACTGCGCCAATCGGGCCGCAGTAGGTGGTGCCGTAGGTATGGCCGCCGACGTTGCGGTATATCGGACACACGTTCAGGCAGGCGCCGCAGCGGATGCAGTGCAGGGCGTCGCGCTGTTCGGCGTCGGCGAGGATGGCCGTGCGATCGTTGTCGAGCAGTACCACGTGAAATTCCTCGGGGCCGTCCGCTTCGCCTTGCTGGCGCGGCCCGCCGTACATCGTGTTGTAGCCGCTGATCAATTGGCCGGCGCCAACGGTGGCCAGCATGGGCAGGAAAAGGGCGAGGTCGTCCAATCGCGGCAGGATTTTTTCGATGCCCAGCAGCGTGATCATGGTCTTGGGCAACGCCGCCGTCAGCCGGGCGTTGCCTTCATTTTCGGTGATGGAAATCATCCCCGTCTCGGCGATGGCAAAATTCGCGCCGGTGATGCCGACGTCGGCCTGAATGTATTTCTGGCGCAGCACGCGACGGGCGACCATGGTCAGTTCCTCGGGATTGTCGGAGGGCGCGTCGCCGAGCTTGCGTTGGAAAACGTCCCGGATTTCGCCGCGCGTCAGGTGCATTGCCGGGAAGACGATGTGATACGGCGGTTCCTCCCGGAGTTGCACGATGAACTCGCCCAAGTCGGATTCGACCACTTCATGCCCCGCCTTTTCCAGCGCTTCGTTGAGGTGAATTTCCTCGGCGGTCATGGCCTTGGATTTGACAATGGCGCGGGCGCCTTTGCTTTTGACAACTTCCAGAATGATTTCGCACGCCTGTTGGGCGGTGGTGGCCCAATGCACCTTGGTGCCGCGCGCTTCGAGGCCGCGCACGAACTGGTCGAGATACGTATCGAGATGATTAACGCCTTCCCATTTGATGGCCGCGGCCAGTTTCCGGGCACCCTGCCAATCCTGGAACAGGCTTTTCTTTTCGTCGCGCTTGACTTCGTATTTGCTCAGCGCGCCGTGAATGATCTGGCGGTGCCGCAGGTCGGACGTGAGCCGGCGGGAAGCGAGGTTAAATTGGGTGGCGGGGGAGGTCATTGGGAGCTAGGGGGGAGCGATGCTGGATACCGGATGCCGGATGCCGGATCGAAGTTGCCGTATGGGTGTCGGAGTCGGATGGCAGCACCAATTCGCTGTCGAGCCAGGCATTTTTGCTCGGACAAATCCAGAGTCTGGTATCCGGTATCTGGCATCCATCCCTCCTCACCCTTCCCCCGCCAGTATTTCCGCCAAATGAATCGTCTTGATCGGTTTGCCCTGGCGGTCAATCAAGCCTTGCAAGTGCATCAAACAACTCGAATCGCAGGAGGCAATGTATTCGGCGTTGGTGTCGAGGGCTGACGCGCATTTGACTTCACCCATGGCGGTCGAGATCATGGGGAACTTGGCGGAGAAGGTGCCTCCGAAGCCACAGCACGTTTCGGCGGCGCCCATTTCTACGAGTTCCAGTTCGCGCACGTTGGCCATCAACGCGCGGGGCGGTTGTTTGTTGTTCAACTCGCGCAGACCATGGCAGCCGTCGTGGAAGGTGACTTTGTGCGGGAAGCGGGCGCCCAGATCGGTCACGCCGAGTTTGTTCACGAGAAAGGCGGTGAACTCGTAACATTTCGGCGCCAGCTCCCGCGCTCGTTGTTCATACGGGGTGCCGGCGAACAGCTCCGGATAAAACACCTTGATCATCGCCCCACAGGATCCGGACGCAATGACGACAACTTCAGCATCTTTGAGCTGATCGATGACCTTTTCCGCCACGTCGCGGCTTTCCTGCCAATAGCCGGTGTTAAAGGCGGGTTGGCCGCAGCAGGCAGGGCTTTCCGGGCAGACCACCTGGTGGCCGAGTTTCTCCAGAATTCGCACCATGCTGATCCCTACCTGCGGGTAAAGCAGGTCAATAAAGCATGGTATGAACAGCGTTACTTTCATAGGCCGTGGCCAAAGGTTAAGTCAGCCCCGCTCGGTCGTCCATCTTATTTGGCGCCCTGTAGGACCGCCGTCCCGGCGATCCCGAACGGTGAGGGGTGTTTGGAAGTTGATGGACGTGCTGTAAGAAACGGGCGTCCTTTGGCAGTTCGGGACAGGCGAGACGCCTGTCCTACGTTGCCGGGAGCCAGCATACGCATCCGCACTTTCGTCACGGCGGCGCTTTCAGTGGGCCTCGGCTTTTGCCTGGGATTGTCCCCAGAGTATGCGCGCCACAAACACGGCATTGTCGGCGCCGCGTTTCATGGGGACGGTGTAATCATGAGGATTCGGCCCGGTGGTTTGCATCCACTCGGTCACGGTCACCCAGGTTTCCCGTGGGCTGATTGCCGTCACCCCAAAATTGCCCAGCCGCGCGCCGCGTTCCGGTACCAGCACACGCTCGGTCGAGCGGAGGACTCGTAGGTGTTCCGGATCCACCTGGGCCATAAACAACGGCGCCCGGTGACGAAAAACGTGATCGTTGTTGGCGCCACGCCGCGTATAAACGAGGAACAGCCCGTCCGGCTGCGTCACCCAATGTTGCTGCGTGTTGTAGTTGCCCAAAGGCGTGCCATCGTTCCATAGCCAGCGTTGCGGTTTTCCGAAGTGCAGGCCGTCTTCGCTCGTGCAGACGTAACCCGCCTGGTCGTGCCGCAAGGTCAGATAGTAACGATCCCGGTGCCGGGTCAGTGACGGTTCCCCCAGGCCGCGCGCGGAGTTCACCGCCAGCTCATTGCCTTGCTCCAGGAACGTCAGTCGCCGGCCATCGAAGGCGCAACGCAGCACCGTCACGCGGGTGAACTTTTCGTCGTGGCCTTTGAAGCAAATCGGCAGCAGGATTTCGCCATTGGGCAAGTCGAACCGTTGCACGCACCCGGCGCCGGCATTGTAAAACTTCTCGGGATCGGGCATGGCCAAGGTTTCCCAGCGGGTCCATTCGGGTTGCGCCGGATCGTACACCGAGTAGCACGTTTCCCGCTGGCGGTTAGGGATCACGCGATTGTTGCGGTAGCGGACGGTGTGCCCGATGCCGAGCAGTTTGCCGGTGGCCGCGTGCCATTGAGGCCAGAAGTCACAGGCCGCCACCGTAACGCCTCCCGGTTCGTCCCGTCGCCCGAGGGTTTCACTGTGTTCGACCGGGCCGGTCCACGTTTTGCCGAGATCGTCGGTGCGCATATCATTGAGCGCGTAAAAGACATCGCTTCCCGACAGCAGCAGCTTCTGCATTGTGAGCACGACGGTGGGTGGATGGCCGGGAATGGCGCCGGCGCGGGCGTGGACCCAACAGGTCCGCTGGTCAAATCCCGTGCGAATGGTATCCAGTTGCACGGAGTAATCGACCGCTGCGAACCGGTTCGTGTGAACCGTATCGTTGCGCCAGTAATCCGCATGGTAACTCGGCCCGTCTTTGTTCCAGACTTTGCTGACAATATCCACGTCGCCATCGCCGTCCACGTCACCCAGGCTCGCATCGTGCCAACCAGGATTGTCCTCCTGAATCACCTGCGGAGAAAAGGTGGGCGGGTTCGCTCCGGAATTGATCCAGATCACCCCGCGCTCTTTGAGACCCTTGGGCTTCATGGGCAGTTTGCCGCCGGAAACCATGTACGTGTCCGGGTCTTCCTGTTCGCCGGCGAAGACGTCCGGATCGCCGTCTCCGTCAAAATCGGCCACGCCCAGCGAGTGCCAGGAACCGGTGCCCGGCACACTGCCCGGAGAGGTGGGCGGATCGGGTAACTGGAAGCGCTGCCAGTCGCGACCACGGCCTTGGTTCCTCACCCAATAAACGTGACCGCTGCCGGTGTCGCAGTCGCTATAGACAATGTCCAGCGCGCCATCGCGGTCGAGGTCCGCCACCCAACTGCGAATGCTGGTTCCGTAACTGGCCTTGGGAATCGCCAAGTGCGGCCAGGCATGCCGGGCCCAAGTCCCTTTGCCCGAGCCGGGATTCTCGAACCACCAACCCGCAATCACCAGGTCCACGTCACCGTCGCCGTCCACGTCGCCGGCGCCCTTCGGCGTGAGGCCGCCGTGCTGATCCAGGCCTTGCGCCACCATATTGCCGGCCAGGGAGTGTGCGGGATCGTACCAAACGAGCTGCTTGCCGTCGAACGTGACAATGTCCCGCCGGCCATCGCCATTGATGTCGGCCGCCAACAGATCGTGGCCATTGCCGGGGAAGGGATTCATCGGCCAGGCGGCGTCGGGATGTTCGCGCAAGGTACCGGGATTCTGGAACCAGACAAAGCTGAACACCAGGTCGGTCCATCCATCGCCATCGACGTCCAGGGCGGTGGCGCCGAGCGACTGTTTCACCTGCTCCGAGTCGCACACCAAGTGCTGAACCCACTTCGCATCCGACCGGCGTTCGTACCACCAGAAACCGTGCGCATCCCGGCGCGACAACGCCGTGTCCAGGTCGCCATCACCATCGAAGTCGGCCAGCGGCGTTCCGGCAATACCCCAGGCGGTGCCGGGAAGAGGATCGGCAATGGTGAAATGCCGGAAACGAAGTTCGGCCGCGCCCAGCGAGCCAATCGCCAGCCCACAGGCCAGTAGCGGCAACCAGAGTGATTTGAACCCAACCGTGTCTGACAAGGCGAGGCGGCAGGTCGGAGGGAGATGGGAATCTGCCACCGCGGAGGATGCCGACGTTTCGCAATTTGAGTTTGCAGGCATGTCGGACTTTATTCCGTACGGGGAGATGCTTCCATGCAAAAAAAACACGGGGCAAAGAACCCCCGGGCTTCCCAGCAATTTCGTCCCATGAAGCTCGACAATACTCCGGAGAAGTTTGGGCCCGACGGAGTCTCGCCCTGCCGTCCCAATGCCCTATCGACAAGCTTTACGCCACCGCCGGTTCCGCCCATTTGCCGTGTTCCTTGATGAGGTCCACCAGGCGATCCACGGCTTCGGCTTCGGGGATGTTGAATTTCACCGCCTTCTTGCCGACGTAGAGGTTGATCTTGCCCGGCGCGCCGCCGACGTAACCGAAGTCCGCGTCCGCCATTTCGCCCGGGCCGTTCACGATGCAGCCCATGATGGCAATCTTCACGCCTTTGAGATGCTCGGTGCGCGCTTTGATGCGGGCGGTGACGGTTTGGAGATTGAACAGCGTGCGACCGCAACTCGGGCAGGCCACGTAATCGGTTTTGAAGGAACGGCAGCCCGCCGCTTGCAGAATGTTGTAGGCCAGCCGCAGCGACTGGCCGGCGCCGGTTTCGCCGCGGACGAGAATCGCGTCGCCAATGCCGTCGGCCAGCAGCGAGCCGATGACCACCGAGGCGCGCAAGCAGAGCGATCTTCGGCTCCAGCGGTGTCGGCTTCGAACACCAGGCAATCCTTCAGCAGAATGGGATTGTTCCGGCCCAGCCGTTTGAGCTTGGCCGCCAGCAGGCGGAAGGCGGTGATGGCCGGGAAGCGTAACGCCGTCTTTCACCGTGACAAGTTGCGTGTCGCAATTCGACGCTCGAAGTCCGGTCGTCGGATCGAGCTCGAGGACGTTCAGATCTTCATAGACCGCTTCGGGTTTCACATCCTCCTGCGGGCGGATTTTTGGGGCGACTTTGTCCCACGTGGCGCGGGTGACGACGACGCGCATCAGTCTGTTCGCCGCCGCATTTAAGGCCGTTGGCGTCCAGTTCGATTTCCGGTGTCGGCGCGGCGCTGGAAGGTGAAGGGATCGAAGGCCAGCGGCAGTGCCGGAACGTCGAATAGTCGTAATTGGTCAGCGACCGGAATCTGCGCCAGCAGATCGCGGCAGACTGGAATTTCGTGCGGCGAATCTTCGGTGAGCGAAACGCGGATCGTGTCGCCCAGGCCGTCGCACAAGCAGCGAGCCAATGCCGATGGCGCTCTTGATGCGGCCATCCTCGCCTTCGCCGGCTTCGGTGACGCCGAGATGGATCGGGTAATTCCAGTCCGGTCCCAATTCCTGTCCAGGCGCGCCGACCAGCAGCCGGTAGCACTCGATCATGACCTTCGGATTGCTGGACTTCATCGAGAACATGAAGTTGTGGAAGTCGTGCTTGCGGGCGATGCGGGCAAATTCCAGCGCGCTCTCGACCATGCCCAGCGGCGTGTCGCCGTAGCGGTTCATGATGCGGTCGCTGAGCGAGCCGTGATTGGTGCCGATGCGCATCGCGCGACCGTTGGCTTTGCAAGCATTCCACCAGCGGCGTGAACTGTTCCTCGATGCGCTGAAGCTCAGCTTGATATTGCTCGTCGGTGTATTCCTTGACGGCAAACTTCTTCGTGTCGGCGTAGTTGCCAGGATTGACGCGGACCTTCTCCACCCATTTGGCGGCTTCCATCGCCGCCTCGGGCTTGAAATGGATGTCCGCCACAGATCGGCACTTGGCAGCCGCGCGCGCGCAGTTCCCGACGATGTGTTTCCAGATTGGCCGCGTCTTTGACCGTCGGCGCGGTGATGCGCACGATCTGGCAGCCGACGGCCACCAGGTCGAGCGTTTGCTGCACGCACGCCGCGGTGTCCATCGTGTCGCACGTCAGCATGGACTGCATCACGATGGGATGCTCGCCGCCGATGATTACGGCCTGGCGAGCGGCATCACCCACGGGCACTTCCCGGGTGTGACGGCGGTGATAGAAATACGGTGAGTCGCAGTAGGACTGGGGGGTCATTGCGCAGTGTCTTTGGGAGCGAACTTCAGTTGCGGGAGTTCTGATGCCCGGCGTTTCCAGGGCAACTCCTGTACGTCGTAAAAGGCGATGTAAAGCATGAAGCCGATCAGCAGCAAGGCGCAACCGGTCTGCACGATCTGCACGATTTTACCGCTGAGCGGCCGGCGGAACACTCCTTCGAACAACGCCAGCACAATGTGCCCGCCGTCGAGCACGGGGATGGGCAGCAGATTGAGCAGCGCCAAATTGACGTTCAACAGCACGCTGAACCAGAGCACCATCCGCCAGCCGTCTTCGGTTTGGAATAGGATGTAATAGACGCTGATGATTTTGATGAAGCCGCCCAAGTGCTGCGGACTGACTTCCGACTTCGGAGAGAACAACGCGTCGAAGGTGCTGAACATGGCCGACAAGCTGTCCCAGATTTGTTCGACCGGACTGGGATACTTGAGCGCCAGGCGCCCGCTTTGTCCCCAAAGGATGCCCAGCCGCGGTTTGTCGTCCGGGGGCTGGAGGGGCACTTCGGGAGCCAGGGCGACCTTGAATTCGTTCGTGCCGCGGGCAATGGTCAAGGTCACCTGGTTGGTGCCCTTCTCGCCAATGAAGTCGGACACCATCGCCGGATGAACAATTGTGTGGCCGCCTACCGCCACCACTTCGTCTCCCGGTTCCAAACCTGCCAGGGCGGCGGGGCTGTTGGTATAGACCTTTCCGATCACCGCAGGCTGAGCCGGTTCGATTTGAATTTCGCGCAGCGGTTTGCGCTGCCAGGCCTTGGCCTTTTCTCGGGTGGGTTTGACCTCGATGTGGTGAACTTGTCCGTCCCGCTCGAACGAGATGGGAATCGTCTCGCCTTCGCTGCGGATGACGCGCCATTGAATGCTCTGCCCCATACCGCCGAACTTGCACACCGGTTGGTTGTCCACGCTGAGGATTTTATCGCCGGCTTCCAATCCCGCCTTGGCGGCCGGGCCATCCGGAATTACATAGCCGACGAGGGTGGTCGTTTCGGCTTCGCTCACCGGACGGCCAATCATCCACACCACGAACGCAAAGAGAATGGCCAACCCAAAACTGAACAACGGCCCGGCAAAGGCCACAATGATTTTGTCGAAGGGGGAAATGGGGGGAAGCTCTTCCGCGTCGGCTTCGGTTTTGCCCTCGATCGTCTCCATGGTGGCCATTTGCGGCAGCGAGACATAACCTCCGGCCGGGATGGTGCCCAGCACGTATTCGACCCCCTTGAATTTGGTCTTCCAGAGGGGCTTGCCAAACCAGATCGCGAACCGCTCAATCTTCAACCCGCGCCAGCGGGCCGCCAGAAAGTGGCCCAGCTCATGGACAAAAATCAACAGGTTGAAGAGCACGAGCACTTCCAGACAAATAAAGATGATTTTCAGAATCTGCATACGTTAGCCTTAGCGCCAAGCTTAAGGCATGCCTGAATATAGCCAAGGAACTGAGACTGGCAATCGTGGAGTGGGGAGGCTGCAAGCCGAAGGTCCGCAATCCCAGCTCCGACCATTGTGCGTCGAGTCTTGGAGACTGTTTGAAAACTCGTCTGAATGGAGAGGCGAAAGGTTCGGAGTCCCGCCGTCAGTCGGATCAGGCCCCACGCTGCCAAAATGCGGACTCCAAACTTGAATTTCCAAACAGGCTCTTCGTTGTGACTATTCCGTAGGACAGGCGTCCCGCCGGTCTCGAACGACTGCAAACTATCGACTTGTACCGCGGCGCCGGGAGTCTCTCCAGGTCACCAAAAGGTGAGGATGCCTTTGGCTATTCGAGACAGGCGAGACGCCTGTCCTACCACGCCGAATCGCCTCATCGTTGCTCCAGCTACTGAATAGTCACGGCTCAGAAGGAGTCCTGAGTCAAGATTTCGCTCCATCGGATTTCGGATTTCGGACCTTCTGATTTTCCCCTGCCCATTATCCTCGGACCGCTTCCCGCCGCGCCCACGCGTCGGCTTCGAGGATTTGGTCGAGGGTGGGATGCGGAACGACCTGGTGTCGGCTCATCGTTTGGGACACCACGTCTGGAATCTGGTCAAAGCGGATGCGTTGATTGCAGAAAGCGTCCACGGCAACTTCGTTGGCTGCGTTGAAGACGGCCGGTAGCGTACCCGCCTGTTCGGCGGCCTGGCGGGCCAATTGGAGGGCGGGGAAACGTTCCGGATCAGGTTCTTCGAAGGTCAGATTACCGATTTGTGCCAGGTTGGTTTGGACGCGTTCACTGCGCAACCGTTCGGGGTAGGTCAGCGCGTATTGGATGGGCAGGCACATGTCCGGCGTCGAGAGCTGCGCCAACAGCGAGCCATCGATGAATTCCACCATCGAATGGACCACGCTTTGCGGATGGACCACCACCGACAATCGCTCGATCTCGATGCCGAACAACCAGCGCGCCTCGATCATTTCCAGTCCCTTGTTGAACAGCGTGGCGGAATCGATGGTGATTTTGCGGCCCATTACCCAGGAGGGATGTTTGAGCGCACGTTCCACCGTGATGCCGGGAAACTCGGTTTTGGGCGTAGTGCGGAACGGGCCGCCCGAAGCGGTCAGCCACAGGCGCCGCACGGACTCCGTGGGCTTGCCGTCCAGACATTGGAAGATGGCCGAATGCTCGCTGTCCACCGCCAACACGCGCACGCCGTTCTTGGCGGCTTCGCTCATCACAATTTCGCCGGCCATGACCAGGATTTCCTTGGACGCTACGGCAATGTCTTTGCCGGCGCGAATGGCCGCCAGCGCCGGTTGCAATCCAGCGGTCCCCACGATGGCAATCAGCACGATGTCCGCGGCCGGCAGCGTGGCAAGCTTGAGCAATCCTTCCGCGCCGGAATGGACTTCAACGGTGGTGCCAAGGGCTTCCTGCAACGCCCGGGCCTTCGCCGGATCCTGGATGGAAATGGCCTCGGGTAGGTGCCGGCGGGTTTGTTCCAGTAACAACTCCACATTGTTGCCGGCCGCCAGACCAAGCAGACGGATATGATCCGGCAAGTCCTGCGCCACCTTGATGGTGCTGGTGCCGATCGATCCGGTGCAGCCAAGTAGAACGACGTTTTTCATTTTGATCAGCGCGTCTTCATCCCGTCCTGTTCATCGCGTGAGCACATGCCGCAGGTAGAGATACATCAACGGCGCATTGAACAACAGACTGTCCAGCAAGTCGAGAATTCCGCCGATGCCGGGAAAGTAATGTCCCGAGTCCTTCACGCCGGCTTCGCGTTTGAAAATGGACTCGATCAAGTCGCCCACCACCGCCGCCATGCTCAGCACCACTCCCAGCACGACGGCGTGGGTGGTGTTCATGCCATGCAAATGCCCGCCCGCCAGTTTGGCAAATACCAAGCTCGCCAGCACCGAGGCGGCGATGGCCCCGCCGAAGCCTTCCCAGGTCTTGCCCGGGCTGATGCGCGGAATCATTTTGTGCCGCCCAATCAGCGAGCCGACGGCGTAGGCCCCGCAGTCGCTGAACTTGGTGACCACGATGAAGTACAGCACGTAGAACTTGCCGTCGCCCTGCAGCGTGGGGAAGAAATTGATCTTCTGGATGAAGTTCAGCAGCCACGGCACATACATCAACCCGAACAACGTCGTCGAGATGGCCAGGATGCCCGCGGTGTTCGAGCGTGACAGGAACTGGCGCACGCACAATCCCAGCACGAACAGGATGAGGATGATAGTCTCGAAATCATTCACCCGCGAAGGGGTGTTGAACAATCCCAGCCGGCCGGTGCTGTGCAAGAACGTGCCCGTCATCAGCATGATCCCGCTGAAGATTCCCCAAGTCTTGAAGCAGACCAAGTCGCGCCGTTGCACCAGATCGTAGAATTCTGCCAAGCCGAACGCCGCCAGCGCCACCATGATGACCAGGAAGACGTAATTGGCGATGAGCGGCGTCGTGAAAAACAACGCGCCGAGCACGACCGACCAGAGCACCACGAAACTGAACAGCCGTCGGAGAAACACTTTGCCCTTGGACAGTGGCGGCGATGGCGGGGCGGAAGCAGGCATGACAACGATCAAGGGGATTCCGTTACAAGCCGCCAAACCGCCGGTGCCGGCGCGTGTATTCCTCGAGCGCCGCGAAGAACTGCGGTTTGCGGAAATCCGGCCAGAGCGTCGGCGTGACCACCAGTTCGGTGTAGGAGATTTGCCAGAGCAGAAAATTGCTGACCCGCATTTCGCCGCTGGTGCGGATCAGCAGGTCCGGGTCGGGGATGCCCTTGGTGTAGAGGTGCTGCGCGATCACTTGTTCGTTGATCTCGGCCGGATCCAGTTTGCCCTCTTTGACCTTGGCCGCGATGCCGCGCACCGCTTCCACAATCTCCGTGCGCGCCCCGTAGCTCAACGCCAGGATGAGCGTCAGTCCGTTGTTCTTCTCGAGCGCCGCGATGGTCTTCTTGAGCTGGTCCTGAACAAATTCCGGCAGCCGGTAGATCTGGCCGATGACTTCGAGGCGCACGTTGTATCTTGTTCAGATCGGCCACCTCGTTTTTGAGATAATGCGCGAGATACTTCATCAAGCGTATCGACTTCCTCCTTGGGCCGGTTCCAGTTCTCGACGGAGAAAGCGTAAAGCGTGAGATACTTGATGCCCACTTCGCCGGCAGCGCGCATGATCGCTCGCACGGATTCCGCGCCGTGCCGGTGCCCTTCGACCCGGGGCAAGTTCCGCTGCTTGGCCCAGCGCCCGTTGCCATCCATGATGATGGCCACGTGCGTCGGCAGGAGCGCTTTGGCTTGCGGACTGAGATGGGGAGTGTTCGCGCTCACAATGATTCGCGACTGGCGATTACGTCAATGCCGGTCAGAGCATGATGGTCTGATCGCGGGCGGGACCCACGGAAACCATGGACAGTTTGGTGCCGGTCATTTCGGCGAGTTCTCGCAAATAGGTCCGCGTACGAACCGGCAAATCCTTCCATCGCCGCACCTTGTCCAACGGAGTCTGCCAGCCCGGGAACTCGGTGTAAACCGGCTCGCAACGGGCGAGCAAATCGATGTCGTTGGGCACGTAATCGTACTTCTGTTTGCCGACCCGGTAACCCACGCAAACGCGAATGACTTCCAGGGTGTCCAGCCCATCCACATTGGTGACGGCCAGTTCGTCGATCCCGTTCACCATGGTGGCGTGGCGCGTGGCAACCGCGTCGAACCATCCGCAGCGCCGGGGCCGGCCAGTGGTGGCACCGAACTCCCGGCCCATCGCGTGCAGCAAATCGGCGATCTCCGGATTCTCGGTCGGCAACGGACCTTCGCCCACGCGGGTGGTGTAAGCCTTGGCACGCCCACCACGCGGTCCATCCGGTGCGGCGGCACGCCCGAGCCGGTGCAGGCGCCACCGGCGGTCGTGTTGGACGAGGTCACGTACGGATAGGTGCCATGATCAATATCGAGAAACGTGCCTTGGGCGCCTTCGAACAAAAGATTGGCGCCCCGTTGCATGGCTTCGTGCAGCAGCACCACCGTGTTGGTCACGAGAGGCTTCAAGGAGTCGCCCGCCTGGCGATAAGCCTCGTGGACTTTCTGGAAAGAAAGCGGATGCGCGCCGAAGGCCTTCAGGATTTCATTGTTCTCCTTGATTTTGGCGCGAAGCTTTTTCTCGAACCGTTCCGGATTGATCAAGTCGATCATGCGCAAGCCGGTGCGCGCGGCCTTGTCGCCATAAGCCGGGCCGATGCCGCGTTTGGTGGTGCCGATCTTGTTTTTGCCCTTGAGCGTTTCGCGCTGCGCGTCGAGTTCGCGGTGATACGGCAGGACCAGGTGTGCCGTTTCGCTGATGAACAAGTTGCCGTCCACCTTCACTTTGTGCTGACGCAACTGTTTGAGTTCCTCGACCAACCCGAGCGGGTCCACAACCACGCCATTGCCGATCACGCAGGTTTTGCCGCTGCGCAGGATGCCCGATGGCACCAGGTGGAGCACGAACTTCTGCTTGCCCACAAACACCGTATGCCCGGCGTTATTGCCGCCTTGCGTGCGGACGACGATGTCCGCCTGCTCGGTGAGCACGTCAATGATTTTGCCTTTGCCTTCGTCGCCCCATTGGGCGCCCACTAAGATTGTATTGGCCATAGGTTGTTTTCTTGCGTGCCGGCAATAAAAATCCCCGAATTGCAAACTCGGGGGCGACACTCGGTATTTGCGGGCAGACCTTAGGAAGCGACCGCGCCAGTGTCAACGCCGGATTGGCAGAAGATGGAAATCCGAAGGCCGAAATCCGAAAGGTTCCGGATCGAGAACGTTTTGCCGAAGTACGAGGCGAAACGAAGGCTGCGTTCGGGGCTTTGGCATTGGGTTACAACCTCCCCCATCCAAATGAATCAGTCTCGCCACTTGCGCGGGCAGCACTTAAGGATTTAACTTGAACTCAACACGGTTCGTGTCAATATAACGCCCGTCTCTTACCATGCACCGCCACCATCGCACTGTATTTGCGTGCCCGCGATTTGCTGCTGGAATTTCGGTATTGAAGGGTCAGCGGCTGCTTGCGGGCGTGGCGTTGTGCTTGGGGTTGCTCGCCCTGGACAGTTCCGCCCAGATTGATGATTCGGCTAAAGTTGCTTTGCCACCAGGCACCCCGCGACTGGAGGATTTGATCAAGACACCGATTGTCACCACCCCCTCGAAATTCGAGCAAAAGACCACCGAAGCTCCCTCCTCCGTCACCGTCGTTACGGCGGACGACATCAGGAAATACGGCTACCGCACACTCGCGGATTTATTGCGGGCAGTGCCCGGTTTGTATGTGAGTTATGACCATAATTATTCCTACCTCGGCTTTCGGGGTTTCAACCGGGGCGACATCAACAATCCGAACAACCGCGTGCTGCTGCTGGTTGATGGTCACCGCATCAACAATGATCTGACCGACGGCGCTTACCTGGGCACGGCGTTCATTTTGAACGTGGACCTTATCGAGCGGGTCGAGATCATCGAGGGGCCGGGCTCGGTGCTTTACGGCAACAACGCGTTTTTTGGCGTGATCAATGTGGTCACCAAGAATGGGCGGCAGTACCAGTACGGCGAAGCTTCCGGCGAAGCGGCGAGCTACGACACCTACAAAGGCCGCGTGACCGTGGGCCACTGGTGGACCAATGGTTGGGAACTCCTGCTTTCCGGAACACTGTACGACAGCGAGGGGCCCAATCTGGGAGTGCCGCGCCTGGACGACGACAGTTATGGCAGCTTCTTTGGCAAAGTGCGCTACCGCGACTTGACCCTCGAAGGGGCCTTCATCCGGCGCGACAAGGGCAATCCCACCTCGCTTTTTCTGGCGCCGCCCGGTGATCCGCGACTGCGCACGGTGGACGACCGTGGTTTTGTGAACCTGAAATACAACCACGATTTTACCGACGTGATGGAAGTTACCGCCCAGATCTATTACGACCGCAATGATTTTACGCTCGACGTGCCCAATGGCCCGGGATTCACCTCCCAATGGTTGCGCGAAGGCGAATGGTGGGGCGCCGAATTGCAATTGACCAAGCGGTTGTTTGAACGGCACACCTTCACCTTGGGCGCCGAATATCGCGATGATTTTCGACAAAACTGGGAAATCCCAAACGTCACCAACTGGTTTGGCAAAACCAGCAATCACGGCGTTTATCTGCAAGGAGATTTTGGCGTCCTCACCAATCTCCATCTCAGCGCCGGGATTCGCTATGATCAGTATGGAGATTTGGAACCCACCTGGAACCCGCGTCTGGCCCTGATCTGGAATCCCTACCGGCGCGCGACCATCAAAGCGATCTACGGCACCGCCTTTCGCGCGCCGAGTTTTGTGGAGCCGATCATTGCGTATTCCGGATCGGAACTGATGCCGGAAACCATCAAGACCTACGAACTGATTTATGAGCAGGGCCTCGGACGCCATGTGCGCGCCTCGGTCACGGGCTTTTACAACCGGATTGATGGGCTCATCGTCTTTTCCGAAACCGCGCGCAACGAAAACCAGGATGTCGAGGCGCTGGGCGTCGAGACGGCGCTTGAGGGGGTTTGGGCCAACGGCTTGCGCGGGCGGATCAGCTATACCTATGCGCAGGCGCGGGACCGGGATACCCACCGCATCCTGCCGGACTCCCCACAGCACCTGGCCAAGGCGAACCTGATTGTGCCGCTTTACCAGGACAAGGTGTTTGCCGGACTTGAGTATCAATACACCAGCACCCGCTCAACCTTGAAGCTTTTGAATGGCGGACCATACACGGTGCCGGGCGAAGACGCTCCGGACTACGGGGTGTTCAACGTTACGTTGTTCAGTCAGAACCTGCTGAAAGGGCTGGAGGTTTCCGCCAGCGTTTACAACCTGCTGGACAAACGGTATGCCGATCCGGCAACCGCGCACCATGAGCAGGATCTCATTTATCAGAATGGCCGGACTTTTCAGGTGAAACTGCTTTATCGCTTTTAACCATTGCCGCATTTTCTCATGCAACAATCAGATGCCAAGTTGCGTAAAAACGGTTACCTTCAACCGATGAAACCACCTCCATTTCCACTCTCGCTCCGCCGTGTTCGCCACGGGCGCTCCGGGAACCGACCGGGTTGGCTGTTGCTCGGGCTGGTCCTTCTTTGGCTGGGTTGCGCGGCCGGGGCCTGGGGCGACGAGAATCCCTCCCCGGGCACCCCCGACATCCGCACACAGCCGCAAAGTGTCAATGCGACACCCGGCAGTCAGGTGACGTTCTCATTGGTTGCCAACAGCACCTTTGCCATGACGTATCAATGGCGGTTCCTGGGCAAAGACATTCCCTACGCGACCCAATCCTCACTGACCCTGGCGAATGTGGATGCCAGCCTGGCCGGGGCCTATTCGGTGGAGGTTCGGAATTTCGCCGGTCCAACGGTGAGTGACAACGCGATCTTGCGGATCCACACCACCCGGCAATTGCTCAGTCTGCAGCCCATTGAAATTCCCGAATTCGGCCCGGCGGAGCCGCCCGCTTCACCGCTGGTCGTGACCAACCTGCCCGGTTTCGTGGATGAGGTTACAGTGAAGGTGTTTGGCTTCTCGCATGCGTCGCCCGACGATGCGGACATCCTGCTGGTGGGCCCGCGCGACACCGCGGTGTATTTGATGGCGGACGCCGGGGGTGACGATGGCGTTAGCAACGCTCTGCTGACGTTCCGCGATGCCGCTCCGGCTCCAGTGCCGGACGCCGGGCCGTTTGGTACAGGCTCGTATCAACCTGCCAATTATTTACCGAACGATGAGGGGCCAACCAACGGCACTGGCTGGCAAATGTCGGCCAACCTGGGCGTGTTCACCAACCTGGATGCGAATGGCCGGTGGAACTTGCGGGTCACCGATGATACCCCGGAACACGGTGGGCGCATTAGTGGTGGCTGGGGCTTGGAGTTGACGCTGGCGCTCCCGGAAACCAACGTTTTCATGGTCAACCTGTGCGGTACCAATGTGACTCCGGCTTCGTCCTCATCGGCCAGCGGCTTCGGATTGGTGCGCCTCGGGGTGGATGGCTCAGTGAGCTATAGCATCGAGATCAACGACCTGAGCAGTGAATTCATGGAAGCCGACATTCATGGGCCGGCGGGCAGCGGAACCAATGCTCCCAATCTATTTCGCGTGGACTATTATCCGCACACCGTTCAGTCCGGCACCTGTGCGGGCAGCCTCGCCGCTTACCTTGGCTCGCAATTGTGGCAATTGCGACAGGGTCTGCAATATCTCGACGTGCGTACCGCCAACTTCCCCGCCGGCGAAATCCGCGGTCAAATCGTGCCCTTACCGTTGCCCAAAATTATCGATCCACCGCGGCCGCAATCCGTCCATTTGGGCCACGCGGCGACTTTCCAGGTTGCCGCCACCAGTCCCGCGCCATTGACCTATCAGTGGCGCTTCAATCGCCAGGCCATTCCCAACGGAACCAACGCCACTCTGACGCTCGCCAATGTGCTCCAAACCAACGACGGTTTCTACGACGTGGTCGTGAGCAACGCGGCAGGCTCCGCGGTGAGCGTCGTGGCCAAATTGACTGTGCAGCCCATTGATTTGATGCCGATCGCCCTGGGTACGCAGGGAACGCAACTCCTGGATAATTATGGCCCGCTCGAGCAAGGCCACAACACTCCTTGCGGTTGGACGGGTACTTCCGCCCGCTGGCTGGGGCTGCTGCCCGAAACCGAGGGACACTTGATCGTGGACACTTTGGGCAGCAGCATCGACACGATCCTAACGGTTTATACCGGTGCCGACCAAAACCAGGTCCAATATGTGGATTGCGACGTGGGGGGCGCCGGCGGTGGGCAGAGTTATTGGGACACCGTGGCCACCGGGAATCCTACGAGCATTGTTCTCGAAGTCGATGGGCAGAATGGTCTCCAGGGCAGCCTGAACGTGAACTGGCGTTTTGGTTGGGATCCCACGATCCTTGATCAACCGACCAATTTGACCCTCCTTGCTGGCAGCCCGGCGCAGTTCAACGTCCAGGCCAGCGGCGTGCCGGAACCCCAATACCAATGGCATTTCAATGGCGAAATCATTCCGGGGGCCACCGAGACCAATTACACGATTGATGCGGCCCTGCCCGAACGGGCTGGCCGCTACGAGGTCATGGTCAGCAATTTCATGGGCACAGTGATGAGTTCTCCCGCGGAACTTGTGGTGTTGGAACCATCCGTCCTTACTGTCCCGGTATTCGCCGAGGGCGCTTGGCATTTGCACGTCACTGGCGCCCCCTTAGTGAAGGTGGTGCTGGAAGGGTCGCCGGACCTCAAGCATTGGACCCCGGTGGCCACGAATCAGGTGACCACCGGGGGAGTGGATTTTGTGGATCCGGTGACGGATCAAGAACCGCACCGTTTTTATCGCGCGTGGACGTTCTGAAGACGCTCTAACCGGCCATGCGACTCAGGGGCATTTCCACAGCGAGTTGGCTGGTTCGTGTACTGGCCCTGCTGCCCTTGTTCGCCCTCAGTCCAGGAGCCGGCGGCGCAGAAACGCCAACCTACACACCCTACCAGCACCGCGCCTGGTACATCTATCTGATCTCCCAATACACCCAGTGGCCCGACTCCGCGTTTACGAATAGTCCTGCTCCCTTTGTGCTGGGAATTCTGGGGGAAGACCCGTTCCACAAAGACCTGAATCTCATCATCGACAAACCGGTCAAGGGTCATCGGCTCAAGGTCCGTTATTTCAAACGGGGCGAGGTCATCGAGGGCTGTCACGCGCTCTACATAGCCGACTCCGAAACCGACCAATTGGGGAAACTCCTGCCCCCGTTGGCGCACCGGCCGATTTTGACGTTTGGGGAAATGAAAGGCTTCTTGAAACACGACGGCATCGTGAAGCTTTGGGTGCGACCGGAAACCAGCGACCAAGGGTATCTTTACTTCCAAATCAACAATACGGCGGCGGAACAAGCCCGACTGCGCATCAGTTCGTACGTGCTCAAACTGGCCAAGCCCGAGCCGCCCTCTCCATAACCCGCCATGAAAGCCCTGCAAAATCTTACGCTCCAAGCGAAGCTGACCGCGGTTTTGATGCTGACCAGCTCCATCGCGCTGGTCGGCGCCTGTACGGCGTTCGTCGTCTATGAATGGTTTGCTTCCCGGAACCAGGTACAGGTGGAAATTGGCACCCTCGCCGAAATCGGAGCGCGGGAATGCACCGCGCCGGTCAATTTCGATCGGGAAGAAGAAGTAACCCCCATCCTGGCCAATCTGAGCATTGACCCGCAAATTGTGGCCGCTTGCATTTACCGGCAGGGCCAGGTCTATGCGAAGTACCCGGGCACCGCCAGCGATTCCCTGTTCCCGGCGCGGCCCCCAACGACGAACCAAGGCAGCTTTGGCCCCAACACGTTTTCGGTAACGCGCCAGCTTCTTTGGCCGGACGGGAAGCCCCTCATCGGCATTGACGGCAAGCCCCAATTCATTTACGTCCGGGCCACCCTGGACAAGATGTATGCCCGGCTGTGGCGTTACGTCGGCATCGCCGTCGCCGTTGCTCTCTTTGCGGCTATCGTTGCTTACTTGATCGGCGCGCGTTTGCGAGGATTGATTTCTCATCCGATCCTGGCCCTGGCGAACACCGCACGCCGGGTTTCGGAACACAAGGATTACTCCGCCCGCGCCGCCGCGGTGCCCAGCCGCGATGAAGTGAGTGTATTGGTCAACTCCTTCAATGACATGCTGGTCCAGATCCAAAAACGCGACCACGAACTCCGGGAAGCGCGCAACGCCGCCGAGCGGGCCAACCAGGCCAAAAGCGCCTTTCTCTCCTTCATGAGCCACGAACTCCGCACCCCGCTCACCGCCATTAACGGCTTCAGCGAAATGCTCATCATGGATCTGGAAGCCGAAGGCCGCGCGGAATGGCGGGAAGACGTGCGCCGCATCCACGAGTCGGGCAAATACCTGCTCGAACTGATTAACGATATTCTGGATCTCTCCAAAATCGAAGCCGGCAAAATGGAAGTCCACGTCGAAACCTTCGATGTGTGCCGTCTCATTCGCGAACTGACCGACGTGTTGCGCCCCCTGATCGAAGGCAAACGCAATCGGTTGGTTGTGAACTGTCCGCCCACCATTGGCGCCATGCACGCCGATATGATCAAGGTGCGCCAATGCCTGCTGAACCTGCTGAGCAACGCCAATAAATTCACCGAACAGGGCACGCTCACGCTCACCACGGAACGGATCACCCGGGACGCGACGGACTGGTTGATCTTCCGCGTCCAGGACACCGGCATCGGCATGAAGCCGGAGCACCTGCAAAAATTGTTCCGCATGTTCACCCAGGCCGGCGACCGCACCTCGCGCCGATACGGCGGCACCGGACTGGGCCTGGCGCTCACCAAGCAATTCTGCAAAATGATGCACGGCGATGTGAGCGCCCAAAGCCAGCCAGGCCAGGGTTCCACATTTACCATTGAACTGCCGGCCAGCACGCCGGATCAAAGCGGCGCAGGATCCGGATCGGCGGCGCCCGCTACGCCGTTGGCGCCGCCCACTCGGCCGCCCGGCGACTGTTTGCTTTCGATTGACGATGATCCAGCGGTCCACGAGTTCCTCCGCGAAGCCCTGCAAAATGAGGGTTACCATCTGGCCTTTGCCCGGAGCGGCCCGGAAGGTCTGCGGCTGGCGAAGGAATTGCAGCCGGCCATTATCACGCTGGACGTGATCATGCCCGAAATGGACGGTTGGGTCGTGCTGGCCCTGCTCAAAGAGGACCGCGAGCTGGCGCACATCCCCGTGATCATGCTGACCGTCAAGGAACAGCAGGATTTTGCCTTTGCCATGGGCGTGGCCGATTACCTGCACAAGCCCATCGATCGCGACCGCCTCCTGGCGACACTCGAACAACATCGCCGACCCGCCCACCCGGCCCCGGTTTTGATTGTCGAGGACGACCCGCACATGCGCGAAATGCTCCGGCGCATGCTGGAACGGGATGACTGGCAGGTGGCCGAAGCGGAAAACGGTCTGGTCGCGCTCGAGCAAATCAAACGCACCCCACCGGCGATGATCGTGCTCGATTTGATGATGCCCGTGATGGACGGTTTCCAAATGGTGGCCGAACTGCAAAAGCACGAAGACTGGCGTCACATCCCGATTGTGGTGGTCAGCGCGAAGGAACTGTCCGCGGACGACCGTCGCCGCTTACAGGGCCACGTCCGGACCATTCTCCAAAAAGGCTCCTTTGGCCGCGAAGAACTAATGCGCGAGGTCAAACAAACCGTCCGCCTTTTCCTGGCCAGCCAAGAACGAAGTAAACACTAAGCCACCCAAATCCTGCCGGTAGGGCGAGACTCCGTCGAGCCCTACCATGAGTTTGGTTGCGGCACTGGCGGCTGGGCGATTCGTGGTTGCCGGAAGACTTCGCTCAATCCGTCAGGCCTTGATCTCGGCTTGGATTTCGTTGACCAGCTTCTCCAGCCGTCGCCCATACTCCACGTAGCTGTTGTATTGGGCTGCTTCGGAGGAAGTCACCGCGGCATCGTGGAACACGACCGCCAGGTGGGGTTCAATGGAAATGCCGGCATCGTAACCGCGCGCAAAGGCGTCCTTGAGAATGTCGCGCACGCGGCCGGCGCCTTCACCGGGCCAGTTGTAATCGGCATCGTTCTTGGCGGGATTCCACGTGGCGTCCTTAATGTGAATGTGCGCGGTCGCATCCCGCACCTTCGTCCAAAACTCCCACGGATCCTGCTTCGGCCAGGGCTTGGGCTTCGACCGGTCGGCGTTGAAGATGGGATTGGCGGTATCAAACACCCATTTCAAGCCCGGCACTTGTTCCAGCAATTGCAGCGCGTGCTGCCAGCTCATGCCACCGTGGTTCATGCAATTTTCATGCACCGGCTGAATGCCCGCATCCAGGAACATCTTCGTGACCTCCCGGACGCGCTCGAACACCACCGGCGGAATGGTGTCGGCATCATCGGCGGGCTTGAAGCTCATGATGCGCACGAACCGGGTATCGAGCCGTTGCATGCGCGGAATGGCGCGCTTGACTTCGTCCAACGTTACGGCAAACGGCGTCTCGACCGTCTTGGCCCAGTTCATGATGGCCGAGCCAAAGCAACAGATACCCACGCCGGCTTGTTGGAGTTGGTCCACGACCACGTCAAAACCTGCGTCCGGGAGGTCGTGGAAATTGGCTTTCCCGTGCCCGGCCACTTCGACCATGCGGCCTTCGATGGACTTCCAGCCCAATTCCTGGGTGGCTTTGATTTGCGTGTCAATGCGCGCGCCGGCTTCGTCGGCAATTCCTGTGAGATACATAGGTAGGTTGAAGTGATAAATGGTTCAAGGTGAATGATTTGGTTCCGGTCGCCAGTCGGATATTGGTGTAAATGTCCTTGAGCGGCACCCGGCAATTGATGGATTTGCCGGCAATCCGCTATGCCGCCGCGTGCCGCCCGCCATGGCAAACAGTTCGCCGTTCAAGAACTCACTCTTGAACTCCGCCTTATGTTCCAAGGAGAGGTGCTCTTGGCTGGTCAGGCGAGGTTTTGCAACGGTTTGCATGCAGCTTAGTATTGCACCCTTTGGAGGTTGACAATTCGAACCTCCGAGACAAAAGCATCCAGCCAGAAGGTGATCAAATACGGTCGCCGCGCGATGACATTAAGATTTCTTCCAGTTGCGTCCTTAGTGTGATAATCCACCTGCTGATTTGGATCCTTTCGGAGGGCTTCACAGATAGTAAGTAAGTGGCGTCGCTCAGCCGCTTTCCCGTTCAAAAGAACTTGAAAGGCATCTTCATCGAACACCAGCTTCCACGGTCCCATCACAGTCCTTCCGCTTCCAGTGTTTGATGGATGCGGTGTGCTTGCTCGACCGTGACTTTCTTGCCCGCATCCATCCGCTGCATGCGGGCAGCCAATAATGCTTGGTAAGCGGGATCATCTTGCTGAGCCAAGTGTTTCAAGTAGGCAGTGGCAACAAACCGTTCGTCGTCCGTCATGCGGTCGATGCTGGCTTTGATTTCCGCGGTCGTCATAGACAAATCTTAGCAATTGGGTAATTTTTTTCAAGACACCGGCTGGCCGCAAATCCAACGGCTTACCGATTAAACGACTTCGTCATGTCTTCGGTCGCCGCCTCGACGACTTTCTTTTCGAACTTCGATTCGGCAATCAACTGGTTGAGTTTCTTCTCGTAAGCCGCGCCGTCCAACGGCAGATCGATGGGCCGGCCTTCCAGCGAGGAAAACAATATCGCGTTGGCCAGTTCAACGGACTGAAGTCCTTCCGTTGCCGGCGCAATGAGCGGTGTGCCGTCCAGGATTGCGTCCACGAAGTTTTGGGTGAGTTCGATGTGCTGGCCGCCGGTATTCTCGAAAGGCACCGCCACGTTCCACACGTCCGGCTTGGCAAAGCCGCTTTTCGCCGTCTGACCGAACTGGAACATTGAGACTTCGTTGCGGGTGAAGGTGATCTGGTTGTTCTCCAAAACGACTTTGCCGCGTTCCCCGCAAATCTCGAGCCGGTTGGTGCCGGGAGCTTCGCCGGTCGAAGTGATGAACACGCCCGTGGCCCGGTTCGGCCATTCGAGGAAGGCGGTCACGTTGTCTTCCACTTCGATGTTGTGGTACCGGCCCAGTTGGCAGAAACCATTCACCCGGCTGGGGGCGCCGCAGAGCCAGATCAGCATGTCGAGATTGTGCGGGCACTGGTTGAGCAGCACGCCGCCGCCTTCGCCCTTCCACGTGGCGCGCCAGCCGCCGCTCGCGTAATAAATTTCCGTGCGATACCAATCGGTGATGATCCAATTGGCGCGCACCAGCGTGCCCAGTTCGCCGGTTTGAATCAGGCTCTTGAGCTTTTTGTAGCGCGGGTCCGTGCGCATCTGCAGCATCGCGGCAAAGATTTGCTTGGGATCTTTGTGGGCGGCTAGCAAGCGTTCGCAGTCCGCGCGGTGAACGGAAATGGGCTTCTCCACCAACACGTGCAGCCCCTGGCCCAGCGCGTCAATGCCGAGACTGGTGTGAAAGTAATGCGGCGTGGCGATGATGACGGCATCTACCAACCCGGAGCGGATCAAGTCTTCGCTTTGGGTGAAGGTCTTGAGTTGTTTATATCGTTCCAGGTTGGCCGGAATGGCGTCACTGACCGCCTTCACCTCAGCCCGGTCGATCTTACCGTTCAGCAGGTAATCCGCGTGAAATCGCCCGATGTTGCCCAGCCCGATAATTCCCAAACGCACTTTGCTCATGGTTGCTCGTTGAATCGAAAATAATTGTCTGCAATGGCGAAAGTATCCAACGACGACAAAATTCGGCGCAAGCTATTTCTAGTTGCCGCCTCGATTCAACGAGCGGTACGGCACGCCGTCCTCTGAGCGCGGCGAAGGTGCAACCCCGCGTCGTGGTAACCGACTGGCGCGCACGGAGTGACGCGCCCTGCCGTTCCGCCACAGGCCGGATACGACTTAGCCGAAGTCTCGGTGATGCGGATCGCGCAAATCGGGACTGATGATTGGGATCTCCCGATCAAACGTTCGGGCGATGACCGCCACTTGGGGAATGTATCGCAGATACGATGGCGTTGGCGGTCGCGGTTCAAAATAAGCCACCGGCGTCGCATTGTTCGGAAACGTGTTCAAAAATTGGCTGATTACCTGTGCCGGCAAACTTTTCGCCGCGTCGTGCCAGCGGTTGATGACCACCAGACTGTCGATCGTGTTGACCCGGTCGATTCTCGCCAGGTTCTGGACTGGATAATGCCAGGTCGTATCAAATTGTTGGGTGAATTGTCTAATCGATGCTCCGGAGGCCGTCGCCGTCGCGAGTGCAAGGATCGACCCCATGAGCAGTGTCAATGTTTTCATAACGTAGCTCCTTCACATAAATGTTTTTGGTTCACGGCAGGGCGAAAGCTGCTGGTGCCTTGAGGCGCAGTGCCAGTACCTTCGCCGGCTTGGCCGTCAATCCGTGGCTCGACATCCTCCAGTGCCGGCTGGCCATTTCCTGCCGGTCAACGAGGAGGCGGGCCCTTCAATTCGAGGCCAGCCAGTAACGGGCTTCATTGGCGGCTTCATGGTCGAAGTAGCGGATTTTCGCGCGAGTGAACGGCCGGCATGCGCCCGCCATCCATTTCTGCCACCGCTTTTCACCGACCAAGGCCAGTCGCTCGATGTCCGCAAAGTGCCGCAGGTCAAACTTGATGTCCTGCCACAATCCGCCGGTGTTCCACCCATGAAAGTCACGCATGTCGAACAAGATTCGGAGGCGGCCTTTGCGTTGGATGGCATGTTCCACTTCCGGTACAAACTGCCGATAATCTTCGGTCGTCAGTTTGCCGCTGGCCTGCACTTCGATGAATTTTCCGTCGTCCAGTTCTTTCAATTCAATGGCCATAAAATTCCTTTCTTCTTTGAAGCGATTACTGATTTGAACGCGTTGAGCAACTGGGACGACCGCGCGGCGTCCGCTCGTGTTTCCCAAGACCTCATTACCCACTTCATGCACGCGGCGCTTCCGCTGGGAAACGGCCTTCTCAGTTCGGCGTTCTCTGGTTCCAAACGCCTGCGTTAGCGTTTTCCCATTCACAACTTCAATGTGCCCCAGTCGCGTTACGTCGAACTGTCCCTTGGATTACAAAAATGTAAGGTTGGCCTCCGGGATTGTTTCGGTAATTCGCTGACGGGCAAACGCGGCAAAAATTTTCGCGTCACTTCAGGATTGGTCTTTTCGGGCTGGCCGTTCATAATGCGCCCCGCAACGCGCTCCTGATTCGGATGGGAGCGCATTCGGAAGTTACTTGAATGGAAATACAAAAATCGTCCAAGCCGGGACGCCCGATCAACGCGGTGGGGATTTCCCTGCTGTCGGTATTGATCGGCATCGTGGCCGGAGTGGGGGCCGCGCTGTTTCGCTGGCTGATTGGACTGTTTCACAATCTCTTTTTGTTGGGTAGTTGGTCGATCGGATACGACGCCAACGCCCACACGGGTCCCAGCCCCTGGGGGGTTGGGATCATTCTGGTTCCGGTGGTGGGCGGTTTGATCGTGGTGTTTCTGGTCCGCAACTTCGCGCCGGAAGCCAAGGGACACGGCGTGCCGGAGGTGATGGACGCCATTTACTACGCCAAAGGCATCATCCGCCCGATCGTGGTGCTCATCAAGGCGCTGGCATCCGCCGTTTCCATCGGTTCGGGCGGATCGGTGGGCCGTGAAGGTCCGATCATCCAGATCGGTTCGGCGTTCGGTTCGACGGTGGGCCAACTGCTGCACCTCCCGGCCTGGCAACGAGTGACGATGATCGCCGCGGGCGCGGGCGGCGGGATCGCGGCGACATTCAATACGCCGATCGGCGGGATTTTGTTTGCCGCCGAAATCATGTTGCACGAAGTAAGCGTGCGTACGCTCGTGCCCGTCTCGCTGGCGACCGCCACGGCCACTTATGTTGGCCGGCTGTTCTTCGGCGCGACGCCGTCGTTTGTCATTCCTGAATTTCAAAATCCTGATTTCCACATCACGCATCCGGCGGTGTTGCCCTCCTACGTGTTGATGGGCGTGTTGCTGGGATTTGCTTCCGCGCTGTTCACCAAATCAATTTACGCGTTCGAAGACTTCTTTGACGGGCACATCCGAAAGAACGCCTACTTGCGTCACGCCGCGGGCATGTTGCCGGTGGGACTCCTGATGTATGTCATGATGGCGACGACCGGAAAATATCACGTCGCGGGCATCGGCTACGCCACCATCCAGGACATCCTGACCAACACGCTGCCCGGGTTTTATTTTCTGCTGCTGTTGTTCGCGCTCAAGCTGCTGGCAACCAGCTTGACGTTGGGCTCCGGGGGATCGGGCGGCATCTTCTCGCCGTCGCTCTTTCTGGGCGCCACGTTGGGCTGTGCATACGGGCTGCTCCTGGACAAAGTGTTCATTGATCTGCCCATCAGTCCGTCTGCCTTTGCCGTAGCGGGCATGGCGGGGATGGTGGGCGGCGCTACCGGTGCCGCCATGACGGCCATCGTCATGATCTTCGAAATGACCCTGGACTACGGGGTCATCATCCCGATGGCAGTCACCGTGGCCGTGAGTTACGGCGTCCGCAAGGCCTTGTTGAACGAAAGCATTTACACGCTGAAACTGGTGCGCCGCGGTCATTTCATGCCGGAGGCGTTGCAGACCAATTTCTATTACTTGCGGCTGGCTCGCGATTTGAAGGAAAAGAAGATGGTTATTGTGCCCGCCGCCATGACGTTGAAGGAGTTTGTGGGCCTGCTGCCTGAGAAAAAGCCGTTTCCCTGTTACCTGGCCGAACGGGATGGCCAGTTAGCCGGCCTGGTCAAGCCCGACGAGGCGTTGCACGCCTGCGAATTGGGGAGGGGCTCCGCACCGCTGTTGGACATTGCGACGCAGGCGTACGCCGTGGTGAACGAAAACACCACATTGTTCGAGATTATCACCAAGATGCGGCATGACCGATTGGAAGGCTTCCTGGTGTCGCCGGCCGGTTTTCCGCTGGCGGTTGGGGACGTGCAAGGTTGGATTTCCAAGGAACGCATTGCCAATGCCTCGGTGGAGTCCATCGACATGTTCGCCGACTGAGCCGGGTTCTTTCGGGTGGTGATGGGCGTGTGCCCGCCTCGGGCACTGTTTACGGACCTTGCCGTTGACCCACCACCAAACATCAGTCAGCAGGCGAGAGTGCTATTCCAATCGCGGTCGGCGCGAGGCGCACTGAACAATCGACGAGGTGCCCGTACCCCCCGCGGCATGTTTGTAAGGGATGATGTTCGACCTGTGATGCCGCCCGGCCATTCCAAGACGAAATGGCAACTGATTTACCAAAGGCTGATCAAGCGGTTTCCAACTTTCGCAGGTCAATCCGCCGGTGGATTCTTGCAACTCTTTGACCGTCAAGCCCGAGTCCAGATTGAGTTTGGTCGGCACGATTGAGGCTGAAAGCCAAGTGAAGATGTGCAGGAAGTTAATGCACACCGAAAGAAACCAAACCAACCATGGCATGGCGGAACGGCTGCACTGGAATCCCGCGCGAGCCGCGTCGGCTCGGGAGCATAAATGCTCCGGGAATGTCCTTTGCCCCGGCCGCAGGTGCGTGGGGGGAACAACGAATACTTGAAATTACGAATTATGAAAATGATACCTCCATTTTTGAGATTGGGAGTGGTGGCTATTTGCGCCACTGGTTTGATGAGCGGCACCGCGTTGGCTGACAACTGTGGGATGTGTATGCAGCACAAAGACATGATGCACAAGCAGAGCGCCCTGCGTGACCAAGGCATCATCAACAAGATCAATGACCACGGCCAATGGCTGACCCTCCGCGACCGGGATCAGGCAGTTCTCCGGGTCAATTGGAATCAAAACACCAAAATATTGAAACAAGGCAAACCGCTCGCGGCGAACCGTCTAAAGTCCGGCGAGTTTGTCCGGGTACGATATGAGAAACAAGGAAACCAGCTTCTGGCCCAGGAAATCCGGGCGCTTCCCCACCATCAGCAGCAGCAGGCCATGCGTCACCGACAATGGCTGCGCGAATGCGGGACTATCGAGCAGGTGAACGCCAACGACAATACCTTCAAGGTTCTGGATCCGCACCAAGCCACGTTGGGAGTGGTCTGGAATAACCAGACCAAGTTTTTCGAGCAGGGAAAACGGATCCAAGCGAGTCAGTTGAAAGCGGGTGAACAAGTGCGGTTGACCTATGAAAAAGAGAACGGCCAACTGCTGGCCAAGGATATCTACGTGATGCCTGAGATGCACCAAAACATGGAGCGGATGTCCCAGCGCATATCGCACCGGATGTCGTAAGTAGCCTCCGGCCGTTCTCATGGACGGTGAGCTGCTTGCGAAACGAGGTATACCCAACCGGGCTGACGGCGGGACTTCAAATGGAATCGGCCGCCGGTTTCCAGGTTGGCCGGGCCGTTGAAGAAATTTTTCGCCGTCAGCATCTTTTCGCATACCAATCGCGGTAATTGTGCCACGTTGCGGCGGTAATATGCCGATCCGACGTGTCATTTTTCATCTGGACATGGATGCGTTTTACGCCTCGATCGAACAGCGCGATCATCCGGCGTTGCGCGGACAGCCGGTCATTGTCGGCGCGCCGGCCAATCAACGGGGCGTCGTGTGCGCCGCCAGTTACGAAGCCCGGAAATTTGGCGTCCACTCCGCCATGCCCAGCGCTACGGCCGGACGACTTTGCCCGAAGGGTGTTTTTGTCCGACCACGGATGGAGCATTACCAAGCGGAGTCGCGTCACCTCATGCGTCTCCTGGCGGAGAGTGGCGCGGTCATTGAACAGATGTCCATTGACGAGGCCTATTTGGATGTGTCGGCGACGGTGGCGGAAGCCGTGAGCGATCCGATAGGGGCGGGAGCTGGCGCGGACGTGGCTGCGTTCGGAAGCGACGGGAAGCCTGTTCTACCGGTGGCCACGGACGAAGCACTGTATCGGGCGCTGCCATTGGCGCGGCAAATGAAACAGCGCATCTCCGTCGAACGTCAACTCACGGCGACGATCGGGATTGCCGCCAACAAGTTGCTGGCCAAAATTGCCAGTGACTTTCGCAAGCCTGACGGACTGACGCTCATTCCGGAACAAGACAAGGTGCGCTTTCTTCGTCCGCTGCCGGTGCGGGCGCTTTACGGCGTGGGCAAAGTCACCGAGCAAGTGCTTCACCAGGCTGGTATCCGCACGGTGGGTGAGGTGCAAGATTATGCCGGCGACCTCCGGGCTCTAATCGGCTCGTTTGGCTCCACGCTCAAGCAGTTCGCCGTTGGCGAAGACGACCGACCGCTGGAACTGGGAGACGAAGTCAAAAGCATCAGCAACGAGGAAACCTTTTTGCGCGACACCGAAGATCGGAAGGACCTGCGCGCCTGCCTGCGTCTGCAAGCCACGGAGCTTGCCGCCAAGCTTCAGCGCAAACGTCTCGCCGCGCACACGGTCCAGGTCAAAGTCCGTTACAGTGACTTCACCACGCTTACGCGGCAGATCACCGTCGAAGAACCGCTCGCCGAGGCGGCGGTAATCTATCGGCTTGCGTGCTTCCTGCTGGCCCGGGACAAACTGGTGACGCGGCCCTTGCGCCTGTTGGGCCTGGGGGTCAGCAACCTGAGCGAACCGCAAAGCCGGCAACTGATGCTGTTCTAAGTAAGACGTTCTTTGAGCGCGTCAAAGCGGCGACAAAAGTAGGACTGCCGTCCCGGCGGTTTCGAACGGCCCAAGTCGCCTCTTCTGGCAATAACCGGGCCATAAAACTACAACCCCCATTGACCATTCGGGACGGGTCGGACGCCTGTCCTACGGGTTCCAGAGGGCGTCGGGGAGGGAACCGGCAGCACGGTGCCAACCACGTTTTGCGCATTGACATATCTCATCGCCACTGTTAGCGGTTCTTCAATATTGAACGGACGAACAACGATCACAACACGGACAGGCACACCATGAACCATCATCCCTTTCATCCCATCATCTATGTGCGGGGTTTTGCCGGTACTCCGGGCGAAATTGAAGACACGGTTTCCGATCCTTACATGGGCTTCAACATCGGCTCCACGAAAGCCCGCCAGATTTGGACCGGGGACATCAAGAAATTCTTTTTTGAATCCCCGATGATCCGTCTGTTTCACGATCACGATTACAACGACGTGTACGTGGACGGAGTGGACCAGGTGATGGATCCGCAAGCCACCCATCCAGTAGGCTATCGGTCGATCGTGATCCACCGCTATTACGAGCAAGCCTCCAAAGATTTGGGCATGGGTGAATTGCCGAGCATGGAGGACTTTGCTCGCGGGCTGAGTGAACTGATTTTGAAATTACGCGACAAGGTGTGCGCCAATCCAGCCAATGAAATTACCAAAAAGGATTTCCGGGTCTATCTCGTCGCGCATTCCATGGGCGGATTGGTTTGCCGCGCGTTCCTGCAGAACCCCAAACTCGGCCAAGCCGAAGCCCGCCGGGCCGTGGACAAAGTGTTTACCTACGCCACGCCACACAATGGAATTGATGTGCGTCTGATCGGCAACATCCCATCCTGGTTCACCAAAGGCGACGCCAACAATTTCAACCGCAACCGGATGGCCGAATACCTGGGCTTGACCAAGACCGACCGCGGCAAGACCGGCGACGTATCGCTGGTGAAAAACTTTGATCCGGAACGCTTCTTCAACCTCGTCGGTACCAATCCCATGGATTACCTGGTGATGAAGGGGCTGTCGAGCTTTGCCGCCGGCGAATCCAGCGACGGCTTGGTGCGGATTGAAAATGCCACCACGCATGGCCGAAAAGGCGGCAACGATGTACCCTCGCCCAATGCGTTCGTGTGCCGCAGTCACTCGGGTTATTTCGGCATCGTCAACTCGGAGGAAGGCTACCAAAACCTGACGCGCTTCTTCTTCGGCAACGTGCGGATTGACGGCTACCTCGACATCGACGAACTCACCCTGCCCCCCAAAGTGAAGGAGCAATATGAAAAAGGGAAGAAAGTGCGCGCGTCCTACTTGTTCGAAGTGATTGCCAGCATTCGTGGCTGCCAATGGCAGATGCACCGCCGGACCACGGCCGAGCATTCCGCAATCTTCAAGAAGTTCGACGAACTGTTCAACAAGACGAACGGCAAACGGAAGCAGCCATTCCAGCCGGACTATTCTCAAAGCCCGCGCCTGTTCTCCGTTTTTCTGGATAACCGCAAGCGGGTGAACGCCGCGCGCCAATCGCTCGGTTTTGCCATCGATCTGAGCGTGCTGGTGCCGGATTACGAAGTGGACGGTTTCCTGTTCCTGGACGATCATTTCGAAGGCGGCAACCTGTTTCGCGACCGCATCTACATCGAAGCCACTCCGCCCAGTCTGGACGAAGGCGAGTGGACGATCAACCATGGTTTCCAGAGCCAGACCCCCAACACGGCCCCGTTTTCCACGCCGGCGCAATCGTCCGACCACGGGCTCGTGTTTCAAATTCCCATCGAACAAGCCAATCCGCCCGGCATTCGCGCCAAACTGCGGTTTGAAGCCCAACCCTGGAACCACCCCGAAGCGTAACCGCTGCGTGCTGCCGGCATCTCGCTGGCGGTCCGAGCGGAAGCACGAAGTTCGAAGGTAGGAAAAAGTTCGAGCAAGCCAAACGCTCTCGTTCCTGCCGGCGGGACGCCAGCAGTTTGAAAGGGAGCATTCGAAAAATGACCAATGACCACTGTCCAATGACCAGAGAATTACCAAGGCCAGATGCCCAATTCCCGACCGACGAGCGGAGGCCGCTCCCAATGCGCCTTGGTGCTTGGGATTTGGGCCTTCCTTGGAACTTGATTCTTGGCCATTGGTCATTCCTGGCCGCTGTTCCATTCGGTTCTGCCAGCGTGCTGCCGGCATCTTGCCGGCAGTCCGAACGCAACGATGCGCTCCACCCCACCACTCGTTCGTGCGCACTAATCGCTTGTGGCATCCGGCATCCGGCATCCCGCCCTCCCAAATTCCCTATTGAATCGTCTTCCCAATTGGCAGAGACTCGGGCGATCAACAAACTATTCCGGAGAAATGCTATGCAGAAATTAAATCGACGATCCTTCCTCGGTTACGCTGCTGCCGGTGCGGCCGCTGCCAGCGTCAACTTCACCTCCACCAAATCCTACGGTCGAATCCTCAGCGCCAACGACACCGTCAATGTCGGCGTGGTCGGCATTCACGGACGCGGCGGTTCGCACATCAGCGAATTCGGCAAGCTGGACAAGGTGCGCGTGGCCGCCCTGTGCGACGTGGACCTCAACGTGCTCAACGGCAAAGCCAAGAAAATGGACGGCGTCAAGTCCTATCAGGACGTCCGGCAATTGCTTGACGACAAGGACATTGACGTCATCTCCGTTGCCACCCCGAACCACTGGCATTCGCTGATCACCGTCTGGGCCTGCCAGGCAGGCAAGGACGTGTATGTGGAGAAACCGTGCAGTCACAATGTTTTTGAAGGCCGCAAATGCGTCGAGGCCGCGCGCAAATACCAGCGCATGGTGCAGCACGGCACCCAAAGCCGTTCCGATGGCAGGCACGCTAAACTGGCGGCGATTGTCAAAAGCGGCAAATACGGCAAGCTGCTCGTCTCGAAAGGCTATTGCTGCAAGCCCCGCTGGTCCATCGGCTACAAACCGTTTAAGACGCCGCCCACCACGCTGGACTTCAACATCTGGCTCGGGCCGGCGGCGCTGCAGTCCTACCACGAAAATCTCGTCCACTACAACTGGCACTGGTTTTGGGACTTCGGCAATGGCGACATGGGCAACCAAGGCGTACACGAAATGGACAAAGCCCGGTGGTATCTGGGCGGCACCCTGCCGCGCAACGTAATCAGCCTCGGCGGCCGTTGGGTCAATGAACCGGATTTCCGCGACCAGGGCCAAACCCCCAACCAGATTGTTTCCGTGTTCGATTACGGCGAGTCATTGGTTCTGTTCGAAACCCGCGGCTTGGTGGGCAAACTCAAAGAGTATCCGAACAAGGTGGACAACGAACTTTATTTCGAGGAAGGCGTCGTCAAAGGCGGGAAGTTTTATCCGAAAGGCCAGAACAAAAGCCAGCCGCTGGTGGACGTGGAGTATTCCATTAATCCGGGGAACAACTTCGGCAACTTCATCAACTGCGTGCGCAGCCGGAGAAGAGAGGAACTGAACGCAGAAATCGAACAAGGCCACCTGTCCGCCGCCCTGTGTCACTTGGGCAACATCTCCTACCGCATGGGCGGTCCGGCGAAGTTCGAATCCCCGAAGGACTTCAGCGACAACCAGGTGGTTGGCGACAGCGTCATGACTCTCCTGGACAATACCAAGGCCATCGGCGTCGAGCCGGAGAAGACCATTCTGTGGGTCGGCCCGAAACTGGAATTTGATCCGGCGAACGAAAAGTTTGTCAACAATCAGGCCGCCGACTTCTTCCTTTCGCGACCGTATCGTCCGCCCTTCGTGGTGCCGGAAAACGTGTAATCAATCACTGCCAATCCGCCAACGGCGTGCCTCGGGGAACGGGGCACGCCGTTTGTCTTTTGCGTGAACCGTGACGATTCAGTTCAATACCGAGCGGATACGAATCAACACGACTGAACCGGCAAAAGATTGTGACGCCAAATAGCTGGTGGAAAACGTCGCCAGGCCCGGTCCAATACAAAGGATGCAATTCAAGCTTTCCGAGCTGGCAAGATGGGGTGAGTTTGGAGCGCGCGCGGTCTGGTTCGCGTGGCCGCAGGGGCCAATGCAAAAGCGACTGGGCTGCGGCGGTTCCACTTAGTTAATGATTTGATCTTGAACGGCAAATGAGGTAAGGAACCGCTATGAAGATACCGAAAAGCCTGATTTTGACGGCGCTTTTAGGACTCAGCATGACCGGGCTCCTGGCCCAGGAGCAAAAGGCTTCCGATGAGGAAATGAAGAAGGCCTTGGAGTTGTTACGCAAATCCGAGACGGAAACGGTCGCCACCAACCAAAGCCTCCAACTCAAAACGCCGGTCCAGCCTGAGGTATCGGGTGAGCAGATGAAGCAAGCTGTGGATATGCTACGCCAAGCTGAAGCCGCAACGACCACCAACCAACCTTCAGCCCAACCGGCAGCAGCCGCAATCAACCTCACGCCGTCCGAGGCGGTTCCGACGGATGAGGCCGGCAAGGAGCAGCGCCTCAACGAACTCTTGCAGATGTATCTCAGTGACCAGATCAGCTCGGCGGAATATCATCGAAAACGCGCCGAGTTGATGCAGCCACCCGAAGGTTTCCGCCCGGTCCTGCGCCCCCCCAAACCCAAGGTTCAACCGCCGACTTCCGTTCCCAGCGATGTCCTTAAAGTTTTGCAAACCGCTTCCTCAGCCGGAGCCGCTGCGGTCAATGCCACCACTGCCCCGGCGCTTACGGCTGGCAACGCCCTCGAAGCCGGGCTCGTTCCGGGTGCCGATTTTGTGGTGCGCGTGGATTTCAAGTCGGCCCGACGAGCCCCGATCTTCAGGACCTTCAAGGCCATGGAAGAAAATCAACCGGCGACAGGAAATCTCCCGGGAGCCGAACTTGCCGACATGGGCAAGGAACTGACCAAGAAGCTGGGCATCACCGAAGACGACCTCGAGAGCATCGTGTTTTCAGTGGATCTGGACAGTATTAAGATGGGGCCGATGGGGCCGGATCCGGAGTCGCTGAACACCGTCCAAGGCGTGTTGGCCGTCCAGCTATCGAAAACCCTTTCCGCGGCGCAAATCAAAAAGGCTCTTCAAGATCTCGCCGGGGCGCAGTCCGGAGCCGATGCCATAAAGATTGCGGAGGATAAGATCGGTAAAACGGACGTACTCGTGTTGAGTTCCGAAAAGGAGAGCGATCCGCCAATATATGTCGCCGCGCCGGGAGGGAAGACGCTTTACCTTGGGCTCAACCAAGCCAGTGTCAAGGGAGCGATCGGGCGGGCGAACGGCCACCCGGCCGAACTCGAAGGCGCACTGGCCGGCGTCATGAATTCCATCGCCAATGACGCCCAGTTGAAACTTGGTTTCGTGATTCCCAAAGCGCTGAAAGATCTGTTGGCCAACTTCACGAAAGATGCCGGGACCGGCCCCGGCGCCATGCTGTCGAGTTTCAAAGACATTCAGAGCATCTCGCTCGGCGTGACGCTGGGAAGAGATATGAAGTTGAAATTGGCTGGTGACCTCGGCAATGCCGACGCGGCCAGTGGGGTCAGCAGTCTGCTGAGCATGCTCAAGCCGCAGTTCAAAGCCGCGGTGGCGCAACAGACGGGCAAGTCGGCCGAACAAATTCCCGACAACGCCCTGACCTCCAGTGCGCAGGGCAGCGTGCTGACTATCTCGCTAACATTGGACGAAGGTTTGCTCAAGGCCATGAATGCCAATAAACCCAAGACCAACAATGCCACCAGCCCCAATAAGCCCAAGGCTAACAATGCCACCAGCGCCAGTAAACCCAGAGCGAACAATCCCAGGCCGCAGGCGCCGCGCCGCAAAGCGGGTCCCCGAGGGCAAAAGAAACGTTGAGCTGTACCACTGGTTTTGCGCAGCTACGATGTTGTTTGCAGTTCGCCAGCGTCGGCCAGTTGCTTCGGATTATCGCGAATCGTTTGGAGTCCGAAGATTCGGTTGCAGGGAGATGCGTTGGGCCAAGAGTGGCGTCTTTAAAACCATGGGGCGTTGCGCCGCCTGAAGGCGGGACTCCAAACGGGGCTGGGCTTGCGCCGCCGGCGCATCAAGCGGCGACAGGAACCGGGCGCAGACAATGAGCACCGGGACAATGATCCGGAGATTTGTTTTCATGGTGAACGAATTGAGTAACTGGGGATGAACCAAGGCTGCCACCGGCGGTTACGACCGTGTTCTCCGCAACAGCCCCTTGGCGCGCCATACCCACACCCGCTCCCGTTTGCGCTGGAAGGCGGGCGCATGGGGCGCATCACTGATCACTTCCTCCAACACTTGGCGGGCGCGGTCGGTTTGGTTTTTCGCCAGATATAATTCGGCCAGTTGCACCCGGGCACGGGCGTAACTGTGATTTTCCGTAACCCGTTCCCAGGTGGCGATGGCGGCGTCGGATTCGCCCAACGCTGCCAGCGTTTCCGCGAGCGCCATCAGGGAATGGCCGTAGTCGTGTTTGGGATCTTCGGCGCAGACACCTTCCAACAGCGGGCGCGCTTCGGCCGGACGTTTTTGGCGCAGCAGGCAATGGCCGAAGTGGGCGCGCGTGTCAATGTCCTGCGGATCCCGTTCGAGGGCGGCGAGAAAACAGGCTTCGGCTTTGTCCAGCTTGCCCTGGTGCAGGTAAATGTCCCCGAGTTGGGCGTGATGATGGGCCTTGTCGAGATGGTAAATTTGAGCTTGGAGTTCCTTGATGCGCCGGCGGTCGTAAGCTCCCGGTAATTCGAATCCACGCAGGTTGGAGGAAGACGCCCGATAGCAATAAAAGAAATACAAGAACGTGGCGAACCCGGGGAACACAAACATCGCGACAAACCACAACCACTCTCCGTTGCGCGCCGCGTCCACCAACATCCACACTTGAAACACCACCAACACCAACGTCAACGGAGAGGCCAACCAATACCGGAGGTTCTCCCAACCGATTATCGCAAAAGCCGCCATACGCGAGGAAGGTTACAAAATGACGCCGGGCTTGACCAGTGAGGAATGTGCGAGTGAGGAATGTGCGAGTGAAACAGCGGATTTGAAGACCGATGACCGAAGGTCGATTTCCGAGCCCTGGATCCCGTCCTCGCGAATTCAGTGTTCCCTATCGCTCCTTCCGGGTTCACAATGCGCTCCAATATGCTGGATTTGATTCCCAACGAACTGAAAAACGTCCTCCAGGAAGCGGCCGAGTTGCGGCAAGCATATCTCGTGGGCGGTTGTGTGCGAGATTGGCTCCTGGGACACCAGCCGAAGGATTTTGACGTCGAAGTCTATGGGGTTTCCTACGACGAACTGGCCGCCGGGTTGTCTCGTTGGGGGCGGACCGACCTGGTTGGCCGTTCTTTTGGTGTCCTGAAAGTTACCTTCCGGCCCGGCCAGACATTTGATTTCAGTATTCCCCGACGCGATTCAAAAGTCGCGCCCGGCCACAAAGGATTTGCCGTCGCGTTCGATCCTGCCATCACCCCGGAGACGGCCGCCGCACGGCGCGATTTCACGATCAACGCGTTGATGTTTGATCCCCGCTCCGGGCAGGTCTTGGATTTCTTCGGCGGCCGGGCGGATTTGAAGAACCACATCCTTCGCCACCCCTCGGCGGCGTTCGCTGAAGACCCCTTGCGCGTACTGCGCGGCATGCAATTCGCCGCCCGTTTTGGACTCCACGCCGCTCCGGAAACCATTGATCTCTGCCGCCGCATCAAAACCGGCTACCGCGAACTGGCCGTCGAACGGGTGCGGGAAGAGTGGTTCAAATGGGCCGCCCAAGGCACCGTGCCGTCCGCCGGACTGCGGTTCCTGGCGGACACGGAATGGATCGAACATTTCCCGGAAGTCCAGGCTCTGATCGGCGTTCCCCAAGAACCCGAATGGCACCCCGAAGGCGATGTGTTTGTCCACACCTGCCATGGTTGCGACGCCTTGGCGAAACTGCCCGAGTGGCAGCAGGCCGACGAAGAATCCCGCATCATCTATATGCTGGCGGTGCTGGCGCACGACTTCGGCAAACCGTCCTGCACCCAGGAAGCCTTGAAAAATGGGCGCCAGCGCATTGTTTCACCCGGTCACGATGAAGCCGGGGTAGCGCTCGCCGCCAGTTTTCTCCAACGCATCAATGCCCCCACCGCCATCCAGGAACGCGTCCCGCCACTGGTCGCCAATCACATGGCGCACCTGAACCCAATTACGGATCGTTACGTCCGGCGGTTGGCCAAACGCCTCGAACCGGCATCCATTGACGGCTTGTGTCTGGTGATCATCGCCGATTCCTCGGGCCGGCCGCCCTTGCCGGCGCACGTGCCCGAAGTTGTCACCGTCCTCCAAGCCAAAGCCGCCGAACTCCAAGTTCAGGCCGCCGCGCCGCGACCCATTTTGTTGGGCCGGCACCTGATCGAACTGGGTATGACTCCAGGCAAGGTCTTCGGCGCCATTCTGCACGATGCCTTCGAAGCCCAACTCGAAGGTTATTTCACCGATCTCGCCGGCGCCTGGCAGTGGCTGTCGGAACAGACCAGCCACCCGGTTCCGCCTGAAGCCCGGCAACACCTTCAGACGCAAATCCAATCAGCCAGCCAATCCGGAAATCCCGCGTGACGAAGTTCCAAGTAATGTTATCTTGGCCATCATGATTCGTAATTTGATAATCTCGGCCACCTGCCTGCTGTGTAATCCGCTGATGCTGCCTGCTGCCATGCATACCGAAACCATCGAATACCGGCACGGCGACACCGTCCTCGAGGGTTATCTTGCTTACGATGACACGCTGTCCGGCAAACGCCCGGCGGTGCTGATTGCGCACCAGTGGAAAGGACTGACCGATTACGAAAAGAAGCGCGCCGAAATGCTGGCCGAACTGGGCTACGTGGCGTTTGCCGCGGACATCTATGGCCAAGGTGTCCGCGCCACCAGTCCCCAGGAAGCCGGAAGACTCGCCGGCAAATACAAAAATGACCGCGCTCTGCTGCGGGGCCGCATCAACGCCGGACTCGATTACCTCAAACAACACGCGCGCGTCGATGTCAAGCGGGTGGCCGCCATCGGCTACTGCTTTGGCGGGACCGCCGTCCTGGAGTTGGCCCGCAGCGGTGCCGAACTCAAGGGCGTGGTGACCTTTCATGGCGGACTTTCGACTACGATACCGGCCGACGCCCAGAACATCCGCTGCAAAATCCTGGCGTTGCACGGTGCTGATGATCCGCATGTCCCGCCCGCCGAAGTGGCGGGGTTCGAAGATGAAATGCGGAATGCTGGCGTCGATTGGCAACTCGTCAAATACGGCGGCGCCGTCCACAGCTTCACTGACTGGAACGCCGGCACGGACAATTCCCGAGGAGCGGCCTACAACCAAAGAGCCGACCATCGCTCCTGGGAAGCCATGAAAATCTTCTTCGCCGAATTGTTTGAATAGTTCGCCCCGCCAGAACTCGGTTAGTCTGACACTCCACATCGATTCAGTTGGGAAGGGGAGCGCGCCTGCCCGGGCGCTGTGGTTGGCGCCTCGCCAACCACGCTCGATCAGAGCAACTGACTCACTATTCTGATCTCCGGCTTCGGCGTTCTGTCGGATATCAGACATTGGATTTTGGTCTGTCGCTCGGCAAAAAGTACTCTTTAACCGGCATAATGGAGCTCTTGCCGGTGGCAGCGACTGAGAAACGAGCATCGACTTTGCCCGCTTTTCCCCGCCTTTCTGCGCCGCCTACTCCGGCAACAGCCGTGCCGTACCGGCAGAACTCGCGCTCAACTGCCTGAGAGTCAATGACGATAGAGCAAAGAGAAAACGCGAGATAGTCCATTGATTTTTGAAGCGCAATAAGTACCATAGCAACGATTCCGGTACCCGAATAAAACCGTTACCACATAGTCGTATTGTAGTTGTAACCAGCAGTCCAGAAGTGTCTTCAAGCCTTATGTATAATCCTCACTGTTCCTTCCTGACTTCCGGACCACCTCTTCAATCAACCGCCCGCCAAGGGAGGCGGTCACTCCTGCTAATACTGTGTATGCTGGTGGGATTGGGAGCAGCGCGCCTGTCGCTGGAAGCCGCGGAAGCCGATCTGAGCATCGCTTGCCCGGACCAAGCCGCCCCCGTAAACATCAACAGCGCCGTTACGTACACGATTGGGGTCACCAATCTCGGAGCTTCAGCCGCAACCAGCGTGCAGGTGACCGACGTGCTCCCGCTTCCATTTGCCTTCGTCTCGGCCAATGCCAGCCAGGGAAGCTGCAGCCAGCAAAACGGCACGGTCGTTTGCAACCTGGGCGACTTGGGCGTCAGTGCCACCGCGACCATCACCGTGGTCGCAACCGCCCAACGCAGCGGGGTGTACGCGAACGAGGTTTCTGTGGTTGCCAATGAAACCGATCCAGTTCCCAACAACAACCTCGCGAGTGGCAACGCTACGGTGATTCTGCCTGCCGTTTCGTTTGCCACCGGCGAAACCATTTTGCTGGGGGACATACTTCCCGGCGCGGCGACTCCCTATCCGTCCACGATCACCGTCTCCGGTCTGACTTCCACCGTGTACAAAGTCACCGCGACCCTTCGGAATCTGGCCCACGATTACCCCCAAGATGTCGATGTGTTGCTGGTCGGTCCGCAAGGACAAAGCGTGCTATTGATGTCCGACGCCGGCGGCCCAGACGCCATCACCAACGTCACCCTCACCTTCGACAGCGCCGCCATCGACTTGGTCCCGAGACTGGATGCAGTTCTTTCGGGCACGTACCGGCCCACCGACTACGGCACCACCGTAGGCGACACAGCGGATAATTTTCCCGCCCCGGCCCCCGGGCGTCCGTGGGGCTCGGCGATGACGGTGTTCAACGGCACCAATCCCAACGGCGTATGGTCGCTCTACGTGGTGGATGATCTTTCGGAGTACGGTGGCAGTCTCGAGAACGGCTGGAGTCTTAACATCCAAACGGTTTCGCCGCTGAACGATTTGGGAGTCGCTCTAGTTGCCCAACCGGATTCCATCGCCGTGGGAGCCGACCTCACCTATTCCCTGGCCGTCAGCAACCAAGGTCCGGCGTCGGCCATCAATGTCGTGGTCACCAATCGTCTGCCAGACAATGTGAATTTCGTTTCGGCCACGGCCAGCCAGGGGAGTTGCTCGCAAGCGGGCGGTGTGGTGACTTGCACGATTGGCAACCTGGGAGTCAACGGCATCGCAACCGTGGAAATTATCGTTACTACAACGACGACGGGCAACCTTACCGCAACCGTCGGCGTCACCGCCCTCAACACCGATCCCAACTTAGCCAACAACGGCGCCACTGCAACCACCGCCGTTCTGAACCCGCCGATGATCGTCACCTCGCCCACCAGCTTGACCCGTGTGCCGGGGCAATCGGCAGCGTTCACTGTCACGGCCACCGGTGATTCACTCAGCTACCAATGGCAAAAAGGAGGCGTTGACGTGTCTGGCGCCACCGCAGCGACGCTGACATTTGATCCCGTGCAACTGGCGGACGCCGGCGACTACACCGTGCGCGTCAGCAATCCGGTCGGCACCGTGGTGAGCGATCCGGCGACCTTGACGGTCCAGGCGCCGCCGCCCATTACGTCGCCGCCGCAGAGCCGGACCAACATTGCGGGCACTACGGCGACCTTCACCGTGGTTTCCTCAAATCCCGGTCCCCTGACTTACGCCTGGTATTTCCAAGGAACTCAACTACTGCCTGGCGCCGATACGGCCACCCTGACCTTGCCCAATGTGCAGTTGGCCAGCGCTGGAGCCTATCATGTTGTCGTGACCGGTCCCGGCGGCAGCTCGACGAGCAGCACCGCCAACCTGACCGTGTGGGAAGTGGACTTTGGCGATGCCCCGGCTCCGTACCCAACGCTCCTGGCCAACGACGGTGCCCGCCACATTCTTGTGCCGGGCGTTTTCCTGGGGCTGCGGGTGGATCATGAAACTGATGGCGCACCATCGGCGGATGCCTTGGGTGACGACAGTGCCGGTTCACCTGACGATGAGGATGGCGTGACGTTGAACGGTCCCTGGCTTGCGGGTCAGACCGTTTCGATCACCGTCGTTGCTTCCGTGAGCGGCTCGTTAAACGCCTGGGCCGATTTCAATGGCAATGGAAGTTGGGCGGACGCGGGGGAACAAATCTTTGCGGACCAAATGCTGACCGCCGGAGCGAATGAATTGACGGTGGCAGTTCCGGCGGACGCGAATATGGGAACCTGTCTCGTGCGTTTCCGTTTCAACACGGCCGGCAACCTGTCCTTTGCCGGTCTGGCTCAAGACGGCGAAGTCGAGGACTACGCGGTGACCATCAACGCGTCGGCGGACGTGGCGATCACCGCCAGCGGTCTGCCGGCAACCATTCCTACCGGAAACAACCTGACCTTCAATCTGCTGGCCAACAACCAGGGTCTTTCAGCGGCTACCACCGTGCTGGTCACCAATTACCTGCCGACCGGGTTCAGTTTTGTTGCCGCCACCCCGAGCCAGGGCAGTTGCCAACAGGCCGACGGTATCGTGCGTTGCGATCTGGGAACTCTGGCGCCATCCGCCAGCGCGACCATTGCCATTGAAGTGCTTCCCGCCACCGCCGGGACATTTGACAACCGGGCTACGATTGTGGCGGCGCCGACGGATCCGGTTTCCAATAACAACACGGCGTTAACCACCGTCATCGTGTTGGAGCCTCCCACCATTCTGACACCGCTTCAAAGCATCAATGCGACCAATGGGGACACGGTAATTTTCAGCGTGCAAGCCGGCGGGACTTCGCTGGCTTATCAATGGCAACGTAATGGGACCGATTTGCCTGAGGCCAGGAGCGCCACCCTGACGCTGGATCCCGTGCAGCCCGGCGATGCGGGGGATTACACGGTTTCAGTCACCAACGACGTGGGCGCAGTCCTGAGTAGCGCGGCCACGCTGACCGTGGTCGTGCCGCCTTACATCATCCAGCAGCCGGAGTGCAAAACTGCAACGGAGGGTGACAACTATACCTTCAGCGTGGTCGCCGACGGCGATCCGGTGCCGACGTATCAATGGCGCAAAGATGGACTCGAACTCACGGGCCAGACCAATCCAACGTTGGAGTTATTGAACATCCAATCCGGCAACGCCGGGGATTACCAAGTGGTCGTATCCAGCACGTTGGGCGCGGTGACCAGCATCGTGGCTCGTCTGGCCGTGCGCGCTCCAGGCGACCCGGCCTATCCCGATCCGCAAGGCGGTTGGGCGTACGAGTATTCCGGCGACAGTGTTGCTACCGCACCCACGGCGGCGCTGGATGGTACGTGGAATCACGAATTCGATTCGTGGGGTGGCGATGGTCGTGGTCCCGGCGTCGGCGCCCCGGGTGGTGTCGGCACCGCCAATGGTGTGTTGACCATCGAGGATGACGTGAGCAGCGTGATCGGTCTGAACGACAATCGCCGCATTTATTTCACCCACAACCTCCAACGCGAAACGTCTGCGGCCACTGCCAGCACCGTCCTGGACAACGGGATCACTTTGAGCTTTCGGATGCGGTTGACGCCGCCCGCGCCGACGGATCCCCTCACCGAATTAGCGCCGGCTCCAAATGGCGGGGTCAACAAGGACTTGGGCAAAGGCATGATCGGTGTGCGGCAAGGCGGCAACGGTAGCGGCATTATTTCGTTCAGCTTGAACCAGGCTCTGGAAGACACCAGTCCAACGACCACCCAAAACTTCGGCCAGTCGGGGCTGCACATGAATAACCTGTCCACGTTCAACGCCTTTGTCGATCCGGGCCTGCCGGGCACGCTGAACCTGCTGCCGCTGGACCCAACGGTCTTTCACCAGTTTTGGATCACAATTCAGGACAACGGCGCCGAGGACGGCACCCATCGCGTGTCAATCTACGTCGATGGCAGTCTGACACCGACGGTCTTCAATGTGACCGCCGGCGCCGGCGTGGACCTGCCGTCCTCGGATGCGACGGCCACCAATTACCTGGCGCTGGGTCAAAGCAGCACCCCCCAAGTAGGAGCGTTTGACCTGGATTTCCTGGCGTACAAACCCGGAGTCATTCCGCCAACAGGTTTCGACGATCCGGTAACCATTGTTAGCTCGCCGGTCAGCCAAGTGATCGCCGAAGGTGAAGTCGCCACATTCAATGTCGGCGTGACTGGTTCGCCACCGATCACTTTCCAATGGTTTAAAGACGGCACGGCCATCAGTGGCGCCGCCAGCGATTCTTACACCACGCCACCGATCGTGCCGGCTGATGACGGCGCGGAATTTACGGTGGTGGTCGATAATTTCTGCGGCAGTGTCACCAGCGCCCCAGTGACGTTGCGGCTCCTGCAGGCCCCGCAAATCGTGACGCAGCCGCCAAGCCTGGTGGTGACCAACGGCGATCCTGCCAGCTTCAGTGTTGCGGTCACCGCGAGAAGGGAACATCACCTACCAGTGGCGATTGAACGGAATTGATCTACCCGGCGCGAACGCGGCCACGCTCTCGCTGGCCAGTGCGCAACCGGGCGATGCGGGAAGCTATGACGTGGTGATCGCAAATGACGCCGGCTCCGTGACCAGCGCGGTAGCGACGTTGACCGTGCGACTGATGGACTACGGCGATGCGCCCTCGCCCTTCCCGACGCTGACCGTTGACAATGGCGCGCGGCATTTGATCGTCCCCGGCGTTTATTTGGGCTCCACGGTCGATTACGAAACCACCGGCCAACCCGACGCGACGGCGACGGGAGACGACCTGAACGGCGATGACGAAGACGGCATCACGTTTACCTCCCCACTGACGGTTGGTGAGATGGCCACCGTCGATGTCGTGGCCTCGGTGAATGGTTTCCTGGACGCCTGGATTGATTTCAATGGCAACGGGAGTTGGGCCGATCCCGGCGAACAAATCTTTGCCAGCCAAAGCCTGACCCCAGGCGTCAACTCCTTGAGCTTTCTTGTGCCTTTGAACGCGGCGACGCCCAATAGTTTTGCGCGCTTCCGCTTCAGCACGGCGGGCGGATTATCCTTCGATGGCCCGGCCGCCGATGGCGAAGTGGAAGATTACGCGGTGCCACTGGCGCTGATCGCCGACGTGAGTGTGGCCGTGAGTGCCAATCCGGATCCGGTCGCCGTAGGCGGCAATCTGACCTACACCGTGACGATCAACAATACTGGGCCATCGCCCGCTGGTGTCACCACGCTTACCGGAGTTCTCCCGGCCAACGCCAGCTTCGTCTCGGCCGTTGCCGACCAAGGCAGTTGCCAGAATGACAGCGGCACCTTGACCTGTGCGTTGGGCACCGTCCCCGCCGGCGCAGCCCCAACGGTAACCATTACCGTCAGTCCAACCAGCATCGGCCCCCTCGAGTTTCAAGCGAACGTCACTAGCTCGCCGCTGGATCAATTCCCGCTCAACAATCAGGCCAGGGCGACGGCCACTGCCCTGGCAGCACCCGCCATCGTTACGGCACCGGAAAACCGTAACGTGAACCAGGGCGACACGGCCACGCTCACGGTGGTGGCCAGCGGTTCGTCCTTGGCCTACCAATGGACATTTGACGGCGCCGAACTGCCCGGCGAAACCCAAGCAACCCTGACGATCCCCAATGCGCAATTTGCCAATCAAGGTACCTATACGGTCCGCATCAGCAATGCCGTGGGCAGCCTCGAAAGCGATCCGGTTACGTTGTCCGTCCTTTCGATACCGATCATTGTCGTGCCACCGGCCAACACGACCGCGTATGCCGGCAGCGACGTCACTTTGACGGTTCAAGCCAGCGGCACCATGCCGTTGGAATATCAATGGTATGTTAATGGCGGCACCCCGTTGCCGGGGGCAAACAGCGCTACCCTGGCGCTGGCTAATGTGCAGGCGGCGGACAGCGGCAATTACACCGTGCAGGTCAACAATATCGCGGGCACCGTAACCAGTGACGCGGCGCAACTCACCGTCCACGAAGCCGATTTTGGTGACGCGCCGGATCCGACGTTCCCGACGTTGCTGGCCAACGATGGGGCCCGGCATCTGCTGGTTCCCGGGATCTATCTCGGAACCACCGTGGACTTCGAATCCGACGGGCAACCGGACGCCAATGCGCAAGGGGACGATGCCCAGACCAGCAACGACGATGATGGCGTCAGCTTCACCAGTCCGCTGCTTTTGGGTCAGACGGCTACGTTGCAAGTGGTCGCCTCAACGAGCGGTTTTCTCAATGCCTGGGTGGACTTCAACCGCAACGGGTCGTGGGCCGACGCGGGTGAACAAGTGTTTCAAGGCCACGCCCTCGCCGCGGGCGTCAACGAAGTGAGCTTCACGGTTCCGGTCGCTGCAGTTCCGGGAGCAACGATTGCGCGGTTCCGCTTCAGCACTGCCGAAACCCTCTCGTTTGTGGGCGAAGCCCCGGACGGCGAAGTCGAAGACTATTCCATCTCGATCGGCGGCGCCAGCGATCTGGCCGTGGTGCAAGTGGCGGTTCCCAATCCCGTCGTCGTTTCCGGCTTGCTGACGTATGCCATCACCGTGAACAACAACGGTCCCTCCACCGCGACTGGAGTGGTGCTCACGGATTTTCTGCCGGCACAAGCCACGTTTAGCGATGTCGTGACGGGCCAGGGAAGCTGCACCGTCAATGCCGGCATTATCACGTGCAACCTCGGCAGTCTGGCCGCCAACAGCAGCGCGGCGGTCACGGTCCGTGTCATCCCGACCACCGCCGGCGCGCTCACCAACATCACCAGTGCGGCCGCCACGCAGACCGACGTCAACCTGGCCAACAACACCACACCCCTGGTCGCCCAGGTGCAGGAACTGCCGATGATTACCGCGCAACCTCAGAGCCAGGTCGTTGGCAATGGCGCCACGGCCACGTTCACGGTTGCGGCTACCGGCACCTCGTTGCGGTACCAGTGGCGGCTCGGCGGGACGTCGCTGTCGGGGCGGACCAACGCCTCCCTGGTCATCACCAACGCGCAACTGGCCCAGGCCGGCGATTACACCGTGCGCGTTTACAACGGCGTCGGCGAAGCCCTCAGCACGCCGGCCACTCTGACCGTGCTGGCACTGCCCGTTATCCTGACGCAACCGCAGACTCAAATCGTCGCCGAAGGCGCCACGGTGACCTTTAGCGTCACCGCGCAAGGCACGCCGCCGTTGAGTTACCAATGGTTCTTGAATGGCTCAGAGTTCATTGGCGCATTCCAATCCAGCCTGATCCTCAACGACGTGAGTGACATCAACGAAGGAGATTACACGGTACGCATCACCAACGAGGTCGGTTCCGTGGTCAGTGATCCGGCCACGTTGACCATCATTGTGCCGCCGCAGGTGACGTCTCAACCGTTGAGCCGGACCAATTTCGCCGGCACCACCGCTGAACTGAGCGTTACCGCCACCGGCGACGAACCGTTGCAGTATCAATGGTACTTCAATGGCAATAACCCGATTGCGGGTGCGACCAGTGCCACCCTCGCCCTTGAGAACATTCAGTCCAGCCAGTCCGGCAATTATCACGTCAAGGTGTCCAACGCGACCGGCAGCGATACCAGCGCCGATGCCATAGTGACTGTCTGGGAAGTTGATCTGGGTGACGCCCCGGATCCAGGCTTCCCCACGCTGGTGGCCAACAACGGTGCCGCGCACATCATTCGCCCGGGAATCTATCTGGGCACGGGAGTGGATTTTGAAACTGACGGCCAGCCCGAGGCTGCCGCCCAGGGCGATGACACCAATGGTTCGGACGACGAAGATGGTGTCAATTTTGTCACGCCCTGGCGCGTGGGGCAAACCGCCACGATCGAAGTGGTGGCCTCCACCGCCGGCTTCCTCGATGCCTGGATGGACTTCAATCACAACGGCACCTGGGCTGATTTCGGCGAGAAGATTTTTGATGCTCGGGCATTGGCCGCGGGCGTAAACCAATTGCCGGTAACTGTGCCCGCCGACGCCTTGACCGGCGATGGTTTTGCCCGGTTCCGCTTCAGCACGAGCGGCGACCTGAGCTACGACGGGCTCGCGGAGGACGGCGAAGTCGAGGACTATGCGGTGACGGTCAGCCCGGCGATTGACCTGGCCATTACCCAAACTGGCAAGGTGACCGCCGTGCCGTTGGGCCAGAATCTGACCTACACGTTACCAATCACTAACCTCGGTCCGTCCACGGCCACGGGCGTGATGCTGAGCAATCGGTTGCCAGTCGATGTCACGTTTGTCTCCGCCAACATTGGGCAGGGCAGTTGCGCCCAGGACAACGGTGTGGTGATTTGCGACCTTGGCACGTTGGCCGGCGGCGAGGGCACCGTGGCCACGCTGGTGGTGACTCCGCTCAACCCCGGAGGGATTACGGATGTCGTCTCCGTGCGCGCGGACCAATTCGATGTCAATTCGGCCAACAATACCTTGAGTGATTCTACTGCCGTAGTCGTGGCCGCCGGCTCATTTGCCAACCCCAATTTGCTGGATGTTTTAGACAACGGCCCAGCTTCGCCCTATCCGTCCACCATCCTGGTGTCGGGCCTGACCTCGTCGGTCTATAAAGTCACCGTCACGCTGAGCAATGTCACGCACACCTACCCTGACGACATGGACATCCTGTTGGTCGGTCCGGGCGGCCAAAACGTGGTGCTCATGTCGGATTCCGGCAGCGGTAACACGCTCGCCGATGTCACGCTCACATTTGACGACGATGCCCCTGAGCCGATCAGCGATTCCGGCATCATTCTGCCCGGCTCGTATCGTCCGGCGAACAATGCCGGCACTAACGATGTGTTCCCGCCGCCGGCCCCGGTGGGACCTTTTGGAGTCGATCTATCCGTATATTACAAGACCGATCCGAACGGCATCTGGTCCCTGTACGTGGTCGATGACGCCGAAGAGGATTTTGGCCAGATCACTGACGGTTGGAGATTGAACTTTGATACCCTCGATCCCATCGCGGACCTCGGCTTGACGCTGGAAGGGCCCACCGGCCCCGTGCCGCCGGGCACCAGTTTGACTTACACGCTCACCGTCCACAACAGCCGGTCCCGCCGGCGTGCCGGATGTGACGTTGACCGACACCTTGACCGGCACCGTAAGCATCGATTCCATCGTCGCCAGTCAGGGCAGTTGCCAGAACAACAATGGCGCCATCGATTGTGTGGTGGGTAATTTGGCCAGCGGTGAAGCGGCCACGATCACGATCCAACTGACACCCACGACCGGAGGACTCGTCACGCATGCGGCCAGTTTGACCGTCGAGGTGTTGGATCCCGTTTCAGCAAACAACTCCGCCAGCCTCTCCACCGAAGTCATGCCGGAGGCCGATTTGGAACTGATCCATTCGGTATTGCCGGAATCGTTGAGCTTTGGCAGCAGCCAGTTGCTCACGTTGCGGGTCACCAACCACGGACCACACGCCGCGACGTCCTTGCAAGTGGTGGATGAATTGCCGGCAGGCTTCACGTTTGTGTCCGCGGTGGCCAGTCAGGGCGCCTGCTCACAGGAGAACGGCGTGGTGACGTGCGATTTGGGAACGTTGGCCGCCAATACCGCCGCCACGGTGGGGATCACCGTGAACCTGGATCAACTGGGCCTCTGGTCCAACAGTGCCAGCATTTCCTTCGCAGAGATGGATCCCGATCCGGACAACAATGCTGCGTCCGCCTCCACCAGCGTCGAAAGCGCGCCGGTCATTACCGCCACGCCCCAGAGCTTGACCGTTACCAATGGCAATCCTGCCAGTTTCGGTGTCACGGCCTTTGGCACGCTGCCCCTGGACTATCAATGGCAGCGCAATGGCACTGACTTGCCCGGCGCCACCGACAGCCAGTTCGTCATTCCGCAAACGACCTTTACCGATGCCGGTGAATATCGGGTGCGGGTTAGCAATCGCGTCGGCTTCGTGTTCAGCGATCCGGCCACGTTGATTGTGCGCCAACCGCCGACCATCTCCGACGTGCCCGACCAGACGGTTGATGAAGACACGCCGGCGGTCGTCAATTTCACCGTGAGCGACCTGGAAACGCCGGCCACCGAATTGCAGGTCACCGGCACTTCGTCCAATCCTGATCTGGTGCCGAACGCCAACCTTGCCTTCTCCGGCAGCGGCAGCGATCGCACCGTGACCGTCACGCCGGTGCCCGACCAATCCGGCTCGACCACCATCACGCTGACCGTGCGCGACCAGGATGATTTCGAAGCCGTGGACAGTTTCGTGCTGACCGTTGCACCGGTAAACGATTTTCCGGCGATCAGCGGTCTGAGCGACCAGACGGTTGCGGAAGACGGCCAGACTGCAATTGCCTTTACTGTGGCGGACGCCGAAACCGACGCGAACAACCTTACCGTCGCTGCGAGTTCGGCGAATACCGAGTTGGTTGCGCCCACGGGATTGACAATCACCGGCTCCGGCAGTGACCGGACGTTGACCATCGTCCCCGTGGCGGATGCGTTTGGCGCGGCGACAATCACTATCGCCGTGACGGATGGCGACGGCGCCACGGCCAATTCCGCCTTCCTCCTAACGGTCAAGCCGGTCAATGACCCGCCGACATTGGCGGCGATCAGCGACGTGGAGCTCGATGAAAATGCGCCCGAACAAACCGTCAACCTGACCGGCATCGGTTCGGGGGCGGGGAACGAAGCGCAGACGCTGACCGTCACCGCCACCTCGAGCAACCCGGCACTAATTCCAGACCCGGCCGTCAGCTATACCAGTGCCAACAGCACCGGCAGCCTCCAATTTGCGCCGCAACTCAATCAAAACGGTGCAGCCGTCATCACGGTTACCGTGGATGATGGCGGCAGTTCGAATAACGTGGCGGTGCGCAACTTCACCGTCACCGTAAACAACGTGAACGATCTGCCGGTCGTCGCGGGGTTGACCAACGTCACAATTGACGAAGACACAGCCACGAGCGCGCTGCCGTTTACCGTGGGAGATTTGGAAACGGCGGCGGAAGACCTGGTGCTCTCGGGCCGGTCTTCCAATCCAGTGCTCGTCCCCGACAATGCCATCGTTTTTGGCGGCAGCGGCAGCAATCGCACGGTCACGGTCACTCCGTTGCCGGACGCTTTCGGTTTAGTCACCATTACCGCGGTCGCCACCGACACCGGCGGCGGAGAAGGCACCGCCAGTTTTCAACTTACGATTAATCCGATCAACGACTTGCCGGCGATGTCTTCGATTGCGGACCAGACCACCCTGGAAGATGCACCGATTGACATACCGTTCCTGCTATATGATCCGGAGACACCGCCGGAAAGCATCGTGATCATCGCCACGCCGGCCAATCAAACCCTGGTGCCGGTGGCGAATCTCAGTTTCGAGGCTACCAGTCGCAGCAATTGGGTGATGCATGTGCAGCCGGCGGCCGACCAAAATGGAGACAGCCGTATCACCGTAAGCGCAATCGATTCGGACAACGTGGTGGTGCGCTCCACGTTCACCCTGACGGTTCTTCCAGTGAATGATCCGCCGAGCTTTGACCCGATCAGCGACGTGCTGATCGAAGAAGACGCGCCGGAGCAAGTGGTCACCATTAGCGGTATCAACGCCGGACCTGCCGACGAGGATCAACACCTGACATTCAACGTCCTCTCCGGCAAACCGGACATCGTCCCCAATCCGGTGTTAAATTACACCGCCTTGTCCACCACGGCTGAATTACGGTTCACCCCCATGCCGAACACCAACGGCCTGGTTAGCATCACGGTGACCGCTATTGACCGTGAGGCGACGAATAATGTCTTCAGCCGCGTCTTCCGCGTGGTGATTGGCAACGTGGACGATCCTCCCGTCATTGTCGGCCCGGACGACCAATCAATGGATGAAGACTCCAGTCGTACGGTTGCCTTCCAAGTCAATGACTTTGACACGCCGTTGGACCAACTGGTGGTGACCGCCGAGTCGTCCAATCTCGGCCTGATTTCCGACGCGAGCCTGGTGCTGGGCGGGACGGGCACTGATCGCACCGTCATGTTGGCACCCACCGCCAATCAGTTCGGCGCCAGCACGATCACCCTGACAGTCGCCGAGGCCACCAACACGATCTCCACAAGCTTCGTCGTCACCGTGCAACCGGTCAACGATTCGCCCACGTTGCAACCGCTCGCGGACGTGAACATTCCCGAAGACGCCGGCCCGCAAATGGTGACCTTGACGGGCGTCACCGCCGGCCCGGACAACGAAGCGGACCCGCTCACCGTGACGGTCACCTCCAGCAATCCAGCGCTGATTCCCGATCCGTTGGTGACGTACAACAGCCCGGCTTCGACCGGCACGTTGGTCTTTGAAACCGCCGAGAATGCCAGCGGTACCGCCCAACTCACAGTGACCGTTGATGACGGCCAGAACGCGAACCACACAGTCAGCCGAAGCTTCACGGTGACGGTCCAATCGGTAAACGATTTGCCGGTGATCTCGGGAATCGGCGACCAGTTGATTGAGGAAGACACCACCACCGGTGTCCTGCCGTTCGTGATTGGCGACGTGGAAACCACCGCGGAGAATTTGACGGTCGTCAGCCATTCTTCGAATCCCGATTTGGTGCCGGAAGCCAACGTTATGCTCGGCGGCACCGCCGGCAATCGCACGGTAACCGTCACTCCGGTCGCCAACCAATCTGGCGCCACGACCATCACCTTGACTGTCACCGATGCCGACCACGGCAGCAGCAGCCTGAGTTTCCAATTGACCGTGACCAGCGTCGAGTCATTGCCATTGATCTCGGATGTGGACAACCAAACGACGGCGGAAGACACGCCGCTCTTGGTGAACTTCACGGTCAGCGATGAAGAAACGCCCGCCGAAGAACTGACTGTCAGCGGCTTCTCTTCGAATCCCGTCCTGGTGCCGGTAGCGAATCTGAGCTTTGGCGGCAGCGGCGAAAACCGCACCGTGACCATTTCTCCAGCCGCCAATCAAACAGGGCGCGGCAACTATTACCCTTGTGGTCACCGACGCCAGCGGCAACGTGGCCAGCGACCGGTTTGAGTTGACGGTGACGCCGGTCAACGATCCGCCGACGCTGGATCCGATCAGCGATTTGACACTCAATCAAAACAGCAAGCCGCAAACGCTGTTGCTCACGGGAATTAGTGCGGGTGCCGCCAATGAGCACCAGACCTTGACCGTAACCGCCCTGTCCAGCGATCCGGCGGTGATTCCGAATCCCACGCTCGATTATTCCAGCCCCGCCAGCTTTGCGCTGTTGACGCTGGCGCCGGCGCCCAATGCCACCGGCACTGCCACTATTACGGTGACCGTGGACGATGGGGAAGCCACCGACCACCAGGTCGTGCAAACATTTACGGTCACGGTCAATGCGGTGAACGAACTGCCCACGATTTCAACCATCGACGACCAAATCACTCTGCAGGACACGGCCCGAATGGTTTCGTTCGTGATTGGCGATCTTGAAACCGCGGCGGACGATTTGATTCTCAGCGCCGCTTCCTCCGATGTCGCCGTGATTCCGAACGAGAACATTGTCTTCGACGGCACCGGCAGCGAGCGCACCGTCACCCTGACTCCGGCCGCCGGACAAGTCGGCATGACCACGATCAGCGTTACCGTGGCCGACACTGATGGCGGCAGCACGACCGGCGAATTTTTGTTGGTTGTGGAACGGGTGAATGGCGCGCCGACCATTTCCTCCATTGCCGACACGAGCACCGTGGAAAACTTTCAGGCCACGCTGAATTTCACCATCAACGACGACGACACGCCGGCGGACAGCCTGCTCCTGAGCGGTGAATCCTCCAACCCGGCGCTGGTCCCGAACGCGAATCTGAGCTTCGGCGGCAGCGGCAGCGATCGCACCATCACCCTCGTTTCCACTGCCCACCAATCCGGCAGCGCTACGATCACGCTCTCCGTCTTGGACGACCGCGGTTTGATGGCCAGCACTTCCTTTGAGCTGACCGTGACGCCCACCAATGATCCGCCCAGCCTCACGCATCTGCCCGATGTCACGATGCGCGCCAATACGTCGCTCTCTCTGCCTATTGCCGTGGCGGACCTGGAAACTCCGGCGGCGGACTTGAGTCTGTCGGGTGAATCGTCGGCACCGGCCTTGATTGCGGATGCCAACTTGGTCTTCGGCGGCAGCGGCGCCAATCGCAACCTCACGCTGACGCCCATCGCCAATCAAACCGGCTCTGCCGACATCACCGTGACCGTGACCGACGGCAACGGTGGCAGCGCGACGGATAAATTCAAACTGACCGTGATCGCCAGTGGCACACCGCCACGCATCACGTTGAATCCGCAAAGCCAGACGAACTGGGCTGGCGGGCAGGTCTTGTTCAACGTGCTGGCCACCGGCACTCCGCCGGTGCGTTACCAATGGCGTTTTAACGGCATTGCCCTTCCCGGCCAGACTAACGCCACGCTCGTGTTGACCCACCTCCAGGGTGGACAGTCCGGACAGTACGACGCAGTAGCCAGCGATGAGTTTGGTTCGGCCACCAGCGAATCGGCTACGCTGACGGTCCATGTGCCACCCTATATCGTTTCGCAACCGGTGAGCCAGAACCGCGCCATTGGCAGCAACGCCGAATTTGACGTCATTGCCGGGGGCGATGAACCGTTGACCTATCAATGGTGGTTCAACGGCACCGCGCTCTCGGGTGCTACCGGCGCCAGTCTCACGGTAGCCAATGCGCAGGCCGTCAACGAAGGATCCTACTTTGTCGTTATCACCAACCGCTATGGCACCGTCACGAGCCACACGGCCACCCTGACCCTGGGCGTACCGCCGTCCATCGTCACGGCGCCCGCGAGTTTGATCGTCACCCAGGATCACGATGCGACCTTCAGCATGACGGCGACCGGCGATGAACCTTTGACCTATCGTTGGTTCTTCGACCAGACATTGCTCGTCGAGACCTCGGTGCCCAATTACACCGTTCCCAACGCGCAACCTGTCCAGGCTGGCGATTACCATGTCGTGGTGGCCAACCATATTGCTGCCGTCACCAGTTCCGTCGCGACCTTGACCGTCCTGGTGCCACCGTCCATCAGCCTCCAACCGGCCAGCCAATCCGTGGCGGAGGGGACCGACTTCATTTTGAACGTGACTGCCCGAGGCACGCCCCCGCTCACTTACCAGTGGCAATTGGCGGGAGCAAATCTCGCCGACGATGGTCGCGTCACCGGAACCACTACCGGCAGTTTGTCCGTGTCGGGTGCCGTCGCCGAGGATGCGGGTTCTTACATCGTCGTGGTGAGCAATGGCGCGGGCGCGGTCACGAGTGTGGTGGCCATTGTCTCCGTCATTACCACGCCCAGTGTTACCTGTCCACCGGCCAAGACCGTTGAGTGTGGTGAACCGTGGGACTTCGACGTGCCGCTCTTCAGTGATGAAGTGGTCTTTGACTCGCTGGTGTTTGATAATTCCGTCAATGACTCGATGGTGCGTTTCAATCCCGGCACCAACGAGGTGGGCGATGAAATCATCCTCGATGGCGCTGCGCGTTACTTGACCAGTTTCATCTTCGAATACTGGGGCACCAACAGCTCGCAGGCCGATTTCGAAGGGACCATCCAAGCACGGGTCCGGTTCTACGGCCATGACGGGCCGCTGACCGATTCGGGATTTCCCAGTCCGGGAACGGTGTTGTACGACAGCGGCTCCTTTGCCGTTCATGCCACCACCCGCTCGACGTTGATCATTCAGGATTTCCAACTGGATGCCGTGGTGCCGTTGACCGATCCGGTGCCCGACAATTTTACCTGGTCAGTGCAGTTCACCGGCATGTCCGCCAATGACGCGGTGGGTTTGGATCTTTATTCGCCGCCAGTCGTGGGGCTGGACTTCACCGATTACTGGGAACGCGACGAAAGCGGCTGGCAGTTGAAGACGAACGAGGTTGCGGCGATGGACTTCTCGGCCCGCATCGATGCGGCGCATAGTCCCGTCACCGTGACGGTCGTTGACACCGTCACCAATGCCACTTGTGGCACCACCTTCCTGGCCACCCGTACCTGGCAAATGACCGATCCCAGCGGCCTCGACAATCTGTGTGCGCAGACCGTGACCGTGCTGGATCAGACGCCGCCGGCCATCCTTTGCGTCCCGGACAAAACCGTGGCTTGCGGCGAATCCTGGGACTTTGACGCGCCCACCGCGATGGACACCTGTGGCACCGCGACCATTGCCGAAATGGGCACGGCGACCAATGCGGTCTCCAACGAAGGAAGGTCGATAACCCGCACCTGGAGCGCGTCCGACGATTGTGGCAATACGGCCACCTGCGCCCAAACCGTCACGTTGCGGATCCCGCCAGTCATCACGGCGCAACCCGCCGACGTTACGGCGGCCGCGGGAGCTGACGTTGCCTTGAGCATGACGGCCTCTGGTACCGCACCGTTGAGTTATCAATGGTATTTCAACGACACGACGGAAATCGCCGGCGCCACCGGGCCAGTGTTGACGTTGACATCCGTGCCATCGGCGAAAGTCGGCAATTACACCGTCGCCGTGGCCAACGAATGCGGCTCGGTTACCAGTGCGGTAGCGACACTGACCGTCACGGTGCCCCCGACCATTGGGCAACAGCCGAACAGTCAGATTGTCACTCAAGGCCAAACCGCCACGTTGGAAGTCATTGCCGCCGGTAACGAACCGCTCGACTATCAGTGGTGGTTCAACGGCAACCTCCTGCCCGGCGCCACCAGCGCGACGTTGAACATCGCGAACGTCCAAGCCGCCAACGCCGGTGCTTATGTCGTCACGGTCGCCAATGCCGAGGGCTTCGTCGTCAGCGACACGGTGTCACTTGAAGTGGGCGTGCCGCCGACCATTACCGTCCAACCGCGCAGCCAGGCGGCTATAGCAGGCGATATTGTGCGCTTCTCCGTGACCGCCTCTGGAACCGCACCGTTAACTTATCAATGGCAATTCAACGCAGTGGACATCCCCAATGCAACCAGCGCCAGCCTCACGCTCTACAACGTGCAACTTGCGGACGCCGGCAATTACTCGGTGCAAGTCCAGAATGCCTTTGGCACTGTGGCAAGCAGCTCCGCCTTGCTCACCGTGACGGGCGATACCACCGGAGGCGATGCCACGCTGGTCGAAGCTGGCGCCGTGTGGAAATACCGTGATACCGGCGTGGACTTGGGGACCGCCTGGCGCGGCACCGGCTACGACGACACCACTTGGTCCGCCGGACCCGCGCAATTGGGTTACGGCGACGGCGATGAAGCGACCGTCGTGGACTACGGCCCGGACGCCAACAACAAATACATCACCACCTATTTCCGCCGCACATTCGTGGTCGATAATCCCGCCCAGTTCACTGGTCTTGAGTTTGCACTGCTCCGCGACGACGGAGCGGTGGTTTACCTCAACGGCACCGAAGTCTTCCGCAGCAACATGCCGGGCGGAACCATCAACGCCGACACCCTGGCCTCCAGCCTGATTGCCCCGGCGAATGAGAATGATTGGGTAACCAATTTGGTCGATCCGGGTTCGTTGGTTGCCGGCCTCAATTTGCTCGCGGTCGAATTGCACCAGGGCAGTGCTAACAATCCGGACCTCAGCTTTGATCTGCGGTTGCGGGGCTTGGGCACCGGGCCGGCGACGCCGCTGTCGCTGTCGGCCATTCCAAATCAAACCATGCTGGAAGACACGCCGCTCCAGGTCCGGTTCACCCTCGCCGGTTCCAGAATCGATCCAGCCCTGTTGACGCTTAGCGCCACCTCCGGCAACGCCGCACTGGTGGCCAACAGCAATCTGTTGTTTGACGGCAACGGCACCAACCGCACGCTGACGATCGTGCCTGCCGCTGACCAATGGGGAACGGCGCAAATCGACTTGAGCGTCATGATGGCGTGGACACGGCGAACGTCAGCTTCACCGTGACGGTGAATTCGGTCAACGATGTCCCCACGCTGGATTGGTTGCCCGACCAGGCAATGCACTTCAAAGAAGGCGGTCGGGAGGTCGATCTTGCTGGCATTGGCACCGGCGCCGCCAACGAAAACCAGCAATTGGAATTGACGGCCTTCTCGACCGACCAAGCGCGGCTCAAGGTCGCCAACTTCAGTTACAGCAGTCCTCAGCCTACGGGCCTCTTCAAGATTGATCCCAACGATCAAGCGTTCGGAATTTACACGGTAACGGTCCTCATTACCGAAAATCAGCCCACCACCAACAATGTGGTCAGCCGACAATTCGATGTCTATGTCCGCGATCAAGCCAACTCGGTCCCGACCATTTCGGCGCTGGCCAATCAAACCATTGCCGAAGACACCTCGACCGTTCCGGTAGTGTTCACCGTCGGCGACCAACAGACGGCGGCCAGCCAATTGATGCTGGTGGGCAAGTCGTCAAATCACGGCTTGGTGGCCGATGACCACATCGTGTTTGGCGGCACTGGCGCCAATCGCACCGTGACGGTCACGCCGCTGGCGAACCAATCCGGCACGGCCATCATCAGTGTGTTGGTGGTGGATGAAGGATTCGGCATGGCTTTACGCACCTTCCAACTTACGGTGAATCCCGTGAACGACGCGCCGACAATCTCGCCCATTCCCGGCGCAAACCGCCCCCATCGGCTTCCCCACGCGCGTCATTCCCTTCACGGTTGGCGACCTCGAAACCGACGAGACCCGCCTGGTCGTGACCGCCAGTTCCTCGAATCCGACGCTGGTGCCCAACGCCAACGTGCAATTGGGCGGCAGCGGCCCCGACCGGGCCTTGCGGGTGGTACCGGCGTTGCGAGAGGCAGGCTCCGCGCTCATCACGTTGACGGTGAACGATGGCAGCCTGAACAGTCAGGAGTCCTTTGAAGTGGCCTTCCTGCCGCTGGATGAAGTGCCGGTTACGGCAATTCCGGTGATCGCGCCAATTGCCAATCAAGCCGTCCTCGAAGACACCCCAATCACGATCGCGGTCACAGTCAGCGACGCGGACACCGATCCGGCGCTACTCACGGTCGCCGGGCATTCGGACAATCCCGCGCTGGTGCCCGCCGGTAACATTTCCTTCAGTGGCTCGGGCGCCAGCCGCACGCTGACGATTGTGCCGGCCACCAATGAATTTGGCACCGCGCGAATTTTCCTGACCGTCAGCGACGGTGTGAACCAGGGCCGCGGCAACTTCTTGCTGACGGTCAACCCGGTCAATGACTTCCCGACTGTGGATCCGCTGCCGGATATCGCCATGGATTCCCGGGAGGCCGATCGGTTGGTCAGCGTAACCGGCATCACCGCGGGAGCGCCGAATGAATATTCAACGCTCAATTTTACGGCGACTTCAAGCGTCCCGGCGATGGTCCAAACCAAGAATTTCCACTACACGAGTCCGCAAAGTTACGCTGACTTCAAAATCAATCCGGCCGACAAAGCCCTGGGCATCTATCCCATTACCCTGGTTGTCTGGGAAAACTCACCGGCCAGCAATAATCTCGTGCTACAATCGTTTGACCTCTACGTGCGAGACCGCAACAACTCGGCGCCAACCATCGCGTTGCTGCCGAATCAGATCATTGCGGAGGACACCTCCACCGGCCCAATCCCCTTCACCGTGGGCGACACGGAGTCCGCGGCCAACACGTTGATTTGCACGGGCAAGTCTTCCAATCCAGCGCTGGTCCCCAATGGCAACATCGTCTTTGGCGGCAGTGGCGCCAGCCGGACGGTGACCGTCACTCCCTTGCCGCATCAGTTCGGCCGGGCCACCATCACCGTCCTGGTCGTCGATCCGGGCTTCGGCATGACGTCCACCACCTTCCTGCTCACCGTGACGCCCGTGAACAGCGCGCCGTTCATTTCGAATCTCGTCGATCGGACGGTGATGGAAAACGAAGCGACGGCGACGTTGCCCTTCACCGTTGGCGATACCGAAACCTCGGCGGACCGACTTGTGGTGAGCGCGACTTCGTCCAATCCGACCCTGGTGCCGGCGGCGAACATTCAACTGGGCGGTACCGGTGCCAGCAGGGCTCTGCGCGTGCAACCCGTGTCCCAACAAAGCGGCAGCGCGACGATCACGGTGACCGTCAGTGACGGCGTGGCCACCGCGCAGGACAGCTTCGTCCTGACCGTTACCCCGGTGGAAGACGCGCCGGCCATTTCCAGCATCGCGGACCAAACGACCGACGAAGACACGCCCACGGCTCCCATCGCGTTTGTGGTCAGCGATTTTGAAACGCCCGCGGCTAATCTGGCCTTGAGTGCGTTTTCCTCTGACGCGGGCTTGGTGCCGGCGGCCAACATTGTCTTCGGCGGCAGCGGTTCGAGCCGGACCGTGACCGTAACGCCGGCGCCCGACCAGTCCGGCAACGTGCAGCTCACCATCACTGTGACCGACGAAGATGGCATGTCCGCCAGCAGCAGTTTCGTGCTGACGGTCAACCCGATAAACGATCCACCCACCCTTGATCCGCTGGCAGACCTGGAACTAAACGTCGGTGCCGGCGAACAGACCATTGCCTTGACCGGCATCAGTTCAGGCGGCGCCAGCGAAGCTCAAATCCTGACGGTTGCGGTGGTTTCCAGTAATCCGTCACTCACTTCGCCGCCCACGGTGGAATATGCTCCGGGTGACACGTCCGGTACCTTGCGCTTTACCCCGGCGCCCGACGCGGAAGGGACAGCCGTGCTGACGGTGACGGTCAACGACGGACAGGCTGCCAACCACTCCATCAGCCAGATCTTCAGCGTGACGATCAGCCAATTGGTCGCCATTTCGGACGTTGGCAATCAGGTGATGGACGAGGACGCCATCGGCACGATTCCGTTTACCGTGAACAACGGGATGGGCAATCCAGACGACCTGACGGTCACGGCGGTAGCTTCAAATCCGAACCTGCTGGCGGCAACGCAGATTGTCCTGGGAGGTTCCGGCGCCGATCGCACCCTCACCCTGGCTCCGGCTCACAACCAATACGGTTACACCACCCTCACTTTGACCGCGACCGATTTGAACGGTTACTCCGCCAGCCGCAGTTTCCTGCTCCTGGTCAATCCGCTCAACGACGCGCCAACGCTCGATCCCATACCGGATTTGGGGCTCGCCGAAGACGCCGGGCAGCAGATCGTCCAGTTGACCGGCATTGGCTCCGGTGCATCCAATGAAAACCAGCCGCTGGTCGTCCGCGCCGTTTCCAGCAATCCCGCGTTGGTGCCGCATCCCACGGTGAACTACACGAGTCCGAATGCGTTCGGCTTCCTGACGTTTGTCCCGGCAGCAGACGTCACCGGCACAGCCACCATCACAGTGACGGTCAACGATCTTCAATCGCAGAACAATCTGACGGCGGTGCAGTTCGAAGTCACCGTCACCGGCGAAAACGATCCGCCCGTCATTTCGGAAATTGTGGACCAGGTGACGTCCGAAGACACCGTCAAGGTCGTCGCTTTCAATGTCCACGATTCGGATAATGCCGCCACTGACTTGACGGTAGCCGCGGTCTCGGTCAACACCGAACTGGTGCCGAACGCCAACCTGACCATCACCGGCACCGACGCCAACCGCTTCCTGCAAATTACACCAGCCCCAAATCAGACCGGCACGGCGGCCATTGCCGTCACTGTTACTGACCCGGCCGGAGCCACAGCGAGTGCTCAGTTCAACTTAACTGTGGAAGCCAATGGTGACCTACCCGTCATTTCTGCCATTCCTGACCAAACCATTGCGGAAGACGCGGTCGCCGGACCGCTGGATTTCACCGTCAGTGACGTGGAGACCGCGACTGAAAACCTGGTCCTCACTGGCCATTCGTTGAATCCTCGCCTGGTGCCCGATGAAAATATCGTCTTCGGCGGCGTTGGCGGCAGTCGGACCGTGACCGTCACCCCCGCTGCCGACGAGTCGGGCTCGACCTTGATCACTGTGACCGTGACCGACGAATCGGGCAGCGCGGCTAGTTCAAGTTTTCTGCTCACTGTTTCGCCGGTAAATGATCCGCCGACGATCGAGGGTCCGACCGATCAAACCATGGACGAAGATACGACTGCCGTCGTCGAATTTACCGTGAACGATTCCGAAACTCCGGCGGAGGTGTTGCTGGTCACGGTTACCTCCTCGAATCCATCCCTCGTTCCTGAACCGCAGTTGGTTCTCGGCGGCACCGGCGCCCTTCGCACGGTCAGCATCTCGCCCTTGCCCGACCAATTCGGCTCGGCCACGATTACGCTCACCGTCAAGGATGCCGCGGGCACGACAGCTCAGGCTTCCTTCGCGCTTACGGTCAACAACCGTTCCGATCTGCCCCTGATCGTGACCCAGCCACAAGCTCAGACCACGACCCTGGGCGGCACGGCCACGTTTACGGTGACCGCCACTGGTGCCGCGAACCTGCAATACCAATGGCGCCACCAGGGCGTGGAATTGCCGGGCCAAACGGCCGCTACATTGGTGTTGAACAACGTTCAAGCGGGTGATGCGGGCGAGTATTCGGTAATCGTCACCAGCGTGGAAGGTTCGGTGACCAGCGACTCGGCGCAATTGCTGATTCTGGTACGACCCGAATTGGTGCAGATCACGCACGCGGCCAATACGACCCAGGTTTCCTTCACAACCGAGACGGGACACGCTTATACCGTCGAATACACCACTTCCTTGACGAATCCGGTGTGGACTCCGCTGAGCAGCGGCGTCGCCAGCAGCCAGCTCATGAGTGTTACCGATCCGGAAGCCGTGGAGACGACGCGGTTCTATCGGGTTCGGGCTGACTAGAAATTGTCACCCAGGCCGGCCCGGCGAATTTGAACTTTCCGCCCTGACGGCCGTCCATTGGTTGTTCCCACGACTGTTGGACATTTAAGCAGTTTACGATATTATATAACAATCATTGGCCATCACCGCCCGGGAAGAGGGTTTTTTGCGCCCCTTTCGGAGGCGGTGGGCTGTTGCTTCGCCTGGCGAACCGCGGCCTTACGATCAGGTTTGAGCGGTAAGCCACGCGGCGAGCAATCGAATTTAGAGCGCATGTTAATCAGTTGTTCCAACCATGAAAAAACGTACGATGAATCCTCTCGCGAGGCGGCGTGATTCAGCAGGCTTTAAGGTGTTGTCCTTGGTTCTCCTCCTGGCGTGGGCGGCCCATCCCGACCAGGCCAACGCCGGCACCATCAAACCGACCCCGGTCGCGGTCACCCGAAGCCGGACGGTCCGGTTGAGCACCCTGGAGAAATCGGCGGCCAGCAACTCTCTCAGAACCGTCACCCGCGAAACTAAAATGTCTCGCGCCGGCACGCCGCCCAAAGCCCCCCGTCAGCTCTTGAACGCGACTCACCCGGCTGGATCGGTCAGTGGTTTTGCCCCCAGCAGCGGGGGCCCGGATTTGCCCACGGCAATGAGCTCATTGGAATTGCCGCTGACTCCGTTTCCGTCCGCTTCCTTTGAGGCGTTGCCGGATGACGGCACGGCCTACGTGCCGGACATCGCGGCCGCGGTGGGCCCCGCGCATTTAATGGTTGCGTTAAACTCCCAAGTACGGATCCAGAACCGGCAAGGCCAGCCGCTCGGTCCGGTTTCGCTCGACGATTTCTGGGCCGGCTTGGGCAATCCTTCCTGCTCCCAGCCGCGGCTGCTATACGATCCTTATGGGCAACGTTGGGTCTTCATTGCCAATGCCAATCCCGGCGAAACCAACGCCGGTCTGGTGGTGGCGGTCAGTCAGACCACCGATCCCACCGGCAACTGGTATCAACACTTCATTTCCACGACCACCCCGGTGGATGTCTATGCCGACTGGCCCACCCTGGGATTTAACAAGGACTGGATTGCCGTGCAGGCCAACATGTTTTACCGGGCGACTGACGAGTTCTATTCCTCTTACGTTTATGCGTTGAACAAGACCAACCTATACGCGGGCCACGACGGTCAACCGCTACGTTTCGCCCTGCTGGAGACTCCGGACGACTATCCAGGCGGTTCCCAAATGCCGGCTTACACCTATGACGAAGACTCGGACAAACTCTATTTTGTGCAGTCCGCGTTTGGGGATGATGGCACGGGTTTTGGTGCGCTGCGCATTTTCAGCCTCGAAGGCTCCCCTCCCAACGCTCCCGTTTTTAACACCACTGACAGCCGGGGCGATCTGGGCCCCGTGGCGTACAGTTCAGATACTTGGAGCGAAACGCCGCCAACGGGAGTGGATAATTTCGCTCCCCAGCTGGATCTTCCACAAAACTCTCCACTGGCGACGATGATCGCATTCAAAAGGTCATCTTACCGGGCCAATACACTCTGGGCGGTTCACACCGTTTATGTGCCGGCCGGTGGCGCCCCCGATCGGGCGATCGTCCAGTGGTGGACGCTGACCCCGACCCTCGGGGATGTCTTGGAACAAGGCCGCGTGGACGCCGGTCCAAACGATCGCTTCTTTACCTTTCCGAGCATAGCCGTAAATCGAGATTTCGATTTGATGATCGGTTATTCGCGGTTCGACCGATCCCATTATCCCAGCGCGGGCTACGTGTTCAGCGGAGGAGGGGATCCGCCCGGTTCAACCCGGGGTGACCACACCATCCGCTATGGCGAGGCCCCGTACGCGGTTACCAATTCTTCCGGCGTGAACCTGTGGGGCACCTACAGTGCGACCGTTCTCGATCCCCTGAACGACACCGAATTCTGGACGGTGCAGGAATTCGCTGCCCTTCCCGATGCCGACGGTGATCATTGGAAAACGTGGTGGGCGCGCATCTCCCCGGACGTGGATCTGGCCGTCACCATTCAGGATTCGCCCGATCCTGTGTATGCCGGCGCCGAACTGACCTATACCATCATCGTAACCAATACCCTCCCACGACAATCCCCCGGCGTGGTGGTCACGCACACCTGTCCCCCAATTCCACATTCGTTTCGGCTGCGGTGCCAGGCGGCAGTTACACCGTTGCCAATGGCGTGGTCACCTGCAACGTGGGCCTGCTGGGCGATCTCGACGAGCGCGAAATCACCGTGGTGATCCGTCCCGCAACGCAGGGTCAAATTACCAGTACCGTCACCGTGTCAGCAAACGGAGCGGACCTGAATTCCGACGACAACTCCGCCTCGGCCATAACCACCGTGCAACCATCCGCCGACCTCGCTGTGTCCGTGGTTGATTCGCCGGACCCGGTGGCCGTCGGCCAGGACCTCACTTACACGGTGACGGTTACCAATCGCGGCCCTGCCATCGCCACCGGAGTGACGCTCACGGACACGCTCCCCGCCAACGCCACCTATGTGTCCAGCGTCGCGAGTCAAGGGGCGTGCAGCCGAAACGGCAATCTCGTGACTTGCAATCTCGGCAATATCAACAATGGCGCACTGGCCACGGTGACCATCGTGGTGCGTCCCACCGCCTTGGGAACGCTTAACAATCAGGCGCAAGTCACCGCCACCTCGATGGATCTGGTTGCGAGCAACAACACCGCCACCAGCACCACGCAGGTCAATTCCCCGCCCACCATTTCGTCCATCGGACCGCGGACCATCAACGAGGACACGGCCCTCAGTGCCGTGCCGTTTACCGTGGGCGACTCGGAAACCCCCGCCAGCGCGCTCGTCGTTACCGCGTTCTCCTCGAATCCACTTTTGGTTCCCAACGGCAATTTGGGGGTGGGTGGTAGTAGTGCCAATCGCACCTTGACGGCGACGCCATTGCCAAACCAATTCGGCACCACCACGATTTCGGTCGTGGTCACCGATACCGGCGGAGCTACCGCCACCAACAGTTTTCTATTGACCGTCATGTCGGTGAACGACCTGCCAACCATTACCGACATCGTCAACCAAACCATTGATGAAGACACCACCTTGGCTCCGGTGGCGTTTGTGGTGGGCGACGTCGAAACCGCTCCGGGCAGCTTGTTTGTCTCGGCCACGTCGTCGGATACTACGCTGGTCCCCAACGCGAACATCACCCTGACCGTCAACGGCGCCAACCGCACGATCAGCATTTTGCCCGCGTCGAATCGCAACGGCACCACCGTGATCACGGTGACTGTGTTCGACGGCACTGCGGCCAACAATGATACCTTTGTCCTCACCGTCCGGCCGGTAAATGATCCCCCCACCATCTCATCTCTCTCCAATCGCACCGTCAATGAAGACACGCCCACGGGTAATATCTCGTTTACCATTTCCGATCCCGAGACCGCTGCGGGCAACCTGATTTTGACCGGCACTTCGAGCAACAAGACCTTGGTGCCGGATAACCAGATTGTCTTCGGTGGGAGCGGCGGCAACCGCACCGTCAATGTTATCCCCGCCAGCAATGAATCGGGCACCACCGTGATCACGTTGAGTGTCCGCGACCCGGAGGGCTTATCGACCAATGCCACGTTCACGCTCAACGTCACCGCTGTGAACGATCCGCCGACGATCGACAACCTCGTCAATCGCATCATCAACGAAGACGGCGGCCAGCAAACCATCAACTTGTCCGGTATTTCCAGCGGTGCGGCCAATGAACACCAAACCCTCACCGTCACCGCGAGCTCGAGCAATCCTGGCCTGATTCCCAATCCCGCCGTCAGTTATGCCAGCCCCAACGCGACCGGCACGTTGACTTTCACCCCGACTGCGAATCTCTACGGCAGCGCCATCATCACTGTTACCGTCCAGGACGGCGGGGCGCTGAACGGTTCAACGGTCAAGACCTTCACGGTGACCGTGGTGCCGGTCAACGATCCGCCAACATTGAACACGATTGCCGATGTGAACCTCCTGGAGGACGCGGGCGCTCAAGCGGTTCCTTTCAACGGCGTCAGTTCCGGCGCGTCCAACGAATCGCAAACGTTGAATGTGACCGCGACTTCCAGCGATCCCACCATCATCCCGCATCCCAATGTCGTCTTCCAATCACCCAACAGCTCCGGCGTATCGAGTTTCACCCCGGTGGCCAATGCTTTTGGCACCGTAACCATTACGGTGACGGTGAATGATCAGGGAGCTTCCAACAATGTGGCCACCCAGACATTTCACGTCACCGTGGCGCCGGTCAACGATTTCCCCACGTTGACCGCCCTGGGCAATGTCACAGTGGACGAAGATAGCGGCGAAGACACGGTCAATCTGTCCGGGATCACCAGTGGTGCCTTGAACGAGAATCAAACCCTGACCGTCACCGCCACGTCGGGTAACTTCGGTCTGATTCCGTCGCCGACCGTGGTTTATGTCAGCCCCGGGGCCGCCGGCAGCCTGAAGTTCACCCCGGCACTCAACCAATCCGGCACCGCGACCATCACCGTTACGGTCAACGACAACGGCGCCTCCAACAACCTGGTCACTCGCAACTTCACCGTCACGGTGAATCCGGTCAACGATCCGCCGACGCTCAATCCGATTGCCGACGTCATTATCGCCGAAGACTCGGGCACGCGCCTGGTGCAATTCAATGGTGTCTCCAGCGGTGCCCCTAACGAAAGCCAGACCTTGAACGTTACGGCCACCTCGAGCAATCCCGCCATCATCCCCGATCCCGCAGTGTCCTACACCAGCCCGAATGCCAATGGCACCCTCTCGTTCGCTCCCCGCCCCAATACCAGCGGGATGGTGACCATCACGGTAACCGTCAATGATGGCGGCACGGCCCATAATCTTTTTAGTCGCTCGTTCACGGTGACGGTCAGCAACGTCAACGATCCGCCCACCATTACCAGCGTTCCCGATCAAACGATCGACGAGGACACTTCCACAGCGGCTTTGCCGGTGACGATCGGCGACCAGGAAACCCCAGCCAGCGCGCTGACATTTATTGCCAGTTCCTCCAACGAAGAATTGATCAGCAGCCAGGACATTCTGCTCCAGGGTTCCGGCAGCAACCGGACCGTCACCGTCCGCCCCCTGACCAACCAGTTCGGGTTCGCCACTGTTTCCCTGTTGGTCTTTGATGCTGGCGGCGCCTACAATTTCACCGCCTTCAACGTGACCGTTCTGCCGGTCAACGACCTGCCCACCATCAGTTCATTGGCCGACCAAACTGTTGCCGAAGGTGAGTCCGCCGGCCCCCTGGCCCTGACTGTGAGTGACGTGGAAACCCCGGTGGGTAACTTGACGCTCAGCGGCACTGCGGCCAATCCGACATTAGTGCCTTCCGCCAACATCACCTTCACCGGCAGCGGCGCCAACCGGTTGGTGACCATCCGGCCCGCGGCCAACCAGTTCGGGGTCACCACGGTCACCCTCCGGGTCAACGACGGCTTCGACACGGTCGGCACGATGTTTACGCTGACCGTCAAAGGCGTTAATGTGCCCCCCACGATCACCAGCCTCGCCAATCAAACGACGGACGAAGATGTGCCGACCAACCCGTTAGGCTTCACCATCGGTGATCGAGAAACGCCGGCGACCGACTTGACCCTCAAGGCCAACTCTTCGAATCCCACGCTTATCCCCTCGAGCGGCATCGTGTTTGGCGGCTCGGGCAGCAACCGCACCATTACGATCAAACCCGCCACCAACCAATTCGGTTCCGCCACGATTATCCTGAGCGTCGAAGACAACGAACCGGTCTGGACTTCCGTCACCAACATTCCCAACATCAACGGGAATCAGCAGTACGTTACCGTGACGGCCTCCAAGCGTATGCAAGTATTTCGGCTGGCCTCCACGGTCGGCGCTGCCTCGCCCCCGCGGCTGAGCATCCAACCAAATGGATCCGACCTCAGAATTTCGTGGCCGTATCCGGCAAGTGGCTGGGTGCTCGAAACGGCTCGCACCGTCGGCGCTCACAACACGACCAAGTTCCAGGTGACGGTTAATCCGATCAACGACCTGCCGGTCATCACCGTCCCAGCCGCTTTGGCCATCGCTGAAGATGGCGCCACCTCGCTGTTGCCCTTCACGATTGGTGACGTGGAAACCCCGGCCGCCAATCTGACTGTTGCCGCCGTTTCTTCCAATCCCACTCTGGTTCCGGCCGGCGGCATTGCGGTGTCCGGTTCCGGCAGCAACCGCACCGTGCGCGTCACTCCCGCCGCCAATCAATTTGGCACGGTCAACATCACCCTAAGCGTCACCGACGGCGAAGGGGCCAAGACCGACGCGCCGTTCGCGGTTACCGTTTTCCCGGTCAACGATGCGCCAACGCTGAACGCTCTGGTGAATCTGACCATCGACGAAGACGCACCCCAACAGACCGTCAACTTGGCGGGCATCACCAGTGGCGCCGCCAACGAGGCCCAAACCCTGGTCGTCATCGCCAATTCTAGCAATCCCGCTTTGATCCCCACGCCCGCGGTGGTTTACACCAGTCCCAATAGCACTGGTTCCCTGCGCTTTACCCCGGCAGCCAATGCCAACGGAACCGCCACGATTACCGTCACCGTCAACGACGGCGGCACGAGTAACAACCTTGTGACGCGAACGTTCGACGTGACCGTCAATTCCGTCAACGACCTGCCCACCGTCACCAGCATCGCCAATCAGCAAACGTTGGAAGACACCCCCACCGCTGATCTTCCCTTCACGATTGGCGATGTGGAAACGGCGGCGGCCAACTTGACGGTGACGGCCACTTCGTCGAACACCAGCTTGATCCCGCCAAGCGGCATTGTCTTGGGCGGCTCCGGCAGCGCGCACACCGTGAAGTTGATCCCGGCCGCCAATCAATTCGGCACCGCCCAGATCACTATCGAGGTGACCGATGCGCAAAACGGCAAGAGCAGTACGACGATCCAATTGACCGTCGTGCCCGTAAATGACCCGCCGACGCTGACGGCACCGAGCAACTTCACGATTCAGGAGGACGCCGGAGAACAAAGTGTCACCCTGACCGGATTGACCCCCGGGCCGGCCAATGAAACCGGCCCGCTAATCGTAACGGCAACGAACAGCAACAGCGCGTTACTGACCGGCCTGACGGTGGATTACGCCAATCCCGCCACCAGCGGCACCTTGCATTTCCAAACGGTGACCAACGCGAACGGCACCGCCACAATTACCGTTACGGTCAACGACAGTGGCGCCAGCAACAACCTTGTGACGCGCACGTTCACGGTAACCGTAACGCCGGTCAATGACCTGCCCACGATCTCCAGCCTGGCCGACCAGAGCACGGATGAAGACGTGCCGACACCGGCGATGGCCTTTACCATCGGCGACATCGAAACGGCTGCGAGCGCGCTGACCGTGACCGGCAGTTCTTCCAACCCCGTCTTGGTTCCCAACAGCGCTATTGTGCTCGGTGGCACCGGTGCCAACCGGACCGTCACCATCCGGCCAGCCACCAACCAATTCGGCACGGCAACTATTACTCTGCGCGTGGAAGACGATGAAGGCGACATCGCCACCATGGACTTCGAATTGACTGTTAATTCGGTGAACGACGCACCCGTAATCACTGCCCCGGCCGATTTGATCATCGCCGAAGACGGCGCGACCTCCCTGCTGCCCGTTACCGTTGGCGACGTGGAAACGTCCGCCGCCAACCTGAACGTCAGTGCAGTCTCTTCCAATCCCACCCTGGTGTCCGCTGGCGGCATCGCGTTGTCCGGCTCTGGCGGCAACCGCACCGTCCGGGTCACGCCGGCGGCCAACCAATTCGGTACCGCCAATATCACCTTGACCGTCACCGACGGCGATGGCGCCAAGACTGACGCCGCGTTTGCTCTCACGGTTTTCCCGGTCAATGATGTGCCGACGCTGAACGCTCTGGGGAATCTAATCATCGACGAAGACGCTCCTCAACAGACCGTCAACTTGGCGGTCATCACCAGCGGCGCCGCCAACGAAACTCAAACCCTGGTCGTGTCCGCCAATTCCAGCAATCCCGCTTTGATCCCCACGCCCGCGGTGGTTTACACCAGTCCCAATAGCACTGGTTCCCTGCGCTTTACCCCGCAAGCCAATGCCAACGGAACCGCCACGATTACCGTCACCGTCAATGACGGCGGCACGAGCAACAATATTGTGACGCGAACCTTCGACGTGACTGTCAACGCGATTAACGATCTGCCCACCATCACTGGCATCGGCAATCAGCAGACGCTGGAAGACACCCCCACCGCCGATCTTCCCTTCACGATTGGCGATGTGGAAACGGCGGCGGCCAACTTGACGGTGACGGCCACTTCGTCGAACACCAGCTTGATTCCCCAAAGTGGCATTGTCCTGAGCGGCTCCGGTAGCGCGCGCACCGTGAAGTTGATCCCGGCCGCCAATCAATTCGGCACCGCCCAGATCACTCTCGAGGTGACCGATGCGCAAAACGGCAAGAGCAGTACGACGGTCCAATTGACCGTTGTGCCGGTAAACGACCCGCCGACGCTGACAGCTCCCAGCGACCTGACCATCCTGGAAGACGCCGGTCCGCAATCAGTCGCGTTGACTGGTCTGACCGTTGGGCCTTCCAATGAAGCCGGCCCGCTAATCGTGACGGCAACCAACAGTAACAGTGCAGTACTGACCGGCCTGACGGTGGATTACTCCAATCCCGCCACCAGCGGCACCTTGCATTTCCAAACGGTGACCAATGCGAACGGCACCGCCACCATCACCGTCCTCGTCAATGACAGCGGTGCCAGCAACAACATGGTAACCCGCAGCTTCACGGTAACCGTAACGCCGGTCAACGATCTGCCGACAATCACGGCCATCGCCGACCAGACCACTGACGAAGATGTGTCAACCCCGGCGTTGGCCTTCACGATCGGTGACGTGGAAACCGCGGCCGGCGCCCTGACGGTTACCGGCAGTTCCTCCAATCCCGACTTGGTGCCGCCCGCCGGCATCGTGCTCGGCGGCACCAGTGCCAGCCGGACTGTTGTCATTCGCCCGGCGACCAACCAATTCGGCACCACCACAATCACTCTGCGTGTGGAAGACGGCGACAGCGGCAGCGTTACCACAGACTTCGAACTGACCGTCAATGCCGTCAACGACGCCCCAACGATCACCCAACTGCCCGACCAGGCGACCGACGAAGACAGCCCGAAAGCTGTGCCCTTTGCGGTGACCGATGCGGAAACGCCCCTGAACTCGCTGGTGCTTCAAGCGACGTTGTCCGACCAGACTTTGGTGCCCAACGCGAACCTGACGTTCAACGGTACCGGTGCCAACCGCATCTTGACCATCACCCCAACCGCCAATCGTCACGGCACCACGACGATCCACTGGCCGTGACAGACGGGGATCAAGCCACGGCGGACACCACCTTCGTTTTGACCGTCCGGCCGGTTAATGATCCGCCCACTTTGAATGCCATTGCCGACGTGACCATTGACGAAGATTCCGCCACGCAGACCGTCAGCTTTTCCGGCGTCGGTTCGGGCGCGCCGGATGAAGTCCAATCCCTGGTGGTCACCGCCACCACGTCCACCCCGGCGTTGGTAAGCGATCTGACGGTCACCTATGCCAGTCCGGCGGCCACCGGCATGTTGAGTTTTGTGCCCGTAGCGAATGCCAATGGTCCGGCTTCCATCACGGTTACGGTCAATGATGGTGGCGCGACGAACAACACCTTCAGCCGCACGTTTACCGTCCACATCAACTCAATCAATGACCTGCCTTCCATCGCGGACATCGCGGATGTCCAGACCACCGAAGACGTGCCGGCCGGGCCGATTCCGCTCACCGTCGCCGATCTGGAAACGCCGCTCGCCAGCCTGGTCGTGACCGGCAGTTCGTCGAATCCCAGCCTGGTCAACAGCGGCAGTTTCTCGTTTGACCTCAGCGGCGCGAATCCGACCGTCACCATCACCCCGCTGGCCAACCAAAGCGGCCAAACTACTCTGACGATCATGGTCACCGACGGCGACAACGCCTCCGCCAGCACCAGTTTTGAACTGACTGTTTTGCCCGCCAACGATGCGCCGACTATCTCGAACATCGCCGACCAGACCATCCCGGAGGATACCTCGTCGCCGGCCATCGCCTTCACCCTATCCGATCCGGAATCGCCGGCGACGGACTTGGTGGTGTTTGCCAGTTCCGCTGATCCGTCGATCCTCCCACCGTCGGGCCTGACCCTGGGCGGCAGCGGTGCCAACCGCACCATCATCCTCACTCCGCTCTCCAATCGCACCGGTGCCGTAACGGTCACCATTACCGCTGTCGATCCGCAAGGCGCCTGGAGCAGCCGCAGCTTTGGTGTCAATGTGACCGACGTCAATGATGCGCCGGTGATCTCCAGTCTGCCGGCCCAGACGATTCTCGAAGATACCGCCACCGGGCCATTGAGTGTGGTGGTGGGCGATCTGGAAACCAGCGCCAATGCGCTAGTGGTTACCGGCGCCTCCTCCAATCCGTCGTTGGTGCCGAACGGCAACATCGTGATCGGCGGCACGGGCCCGAACCGCACCGTGGTGGTCACTCCCGCCGCCAACCAATTCGGCAATGCGACCATCACGCTGACCGTCGCCGATGGTCAAAACGGCACCGCCACCAGCCAATTCGTGCTGACCGTGGCCCCGGTCAATGACCTGCCCACGCTTAATCCGCTCGTGGACATGGCGCTGAATGCCAATGTGGGTCCGCAAACGGTGCTGCTTTCGGGCATCAGCTCCGGCGCGCCGAATGAATCCCAAACCCTGTCCGTCACCGCGACGTCCAGCAATCCCGGCGTTATCCCGCAACCGACGGTGAATTACACCTCGCCGAACACCGGCGGCAATCTGCAATTCACCCCCGTCCACAATGCGGCCGGTTCGGCAACCGTCACTGTGACCGTGAGCGATGGAACCGGCGCCGGCAGCACTGCGTCGCGCACCTTTACCGTCACGGTGTCAGCGCTCAGTGGCCCACCGACGATTGCGGACATTCCCGATCAAACGACTGACGAAGACACTCCGCTTGCCGTTCCCTTGCTGGTCAATGATTCCGAAACCGATCCCATGAACCTCGAAGTGGTCGCGTTTTCTGGAAACACCACCCTGATTCCCAACGACCACATCAGCGTTCACGGCGCGAGCACCAATCGAGTTCTCGTGCTGGAACCGGCGGCCAATTTGTCCGGCAGCAGCATCATTACGGTGATCGTCAGCGACGGTTCGGAATCCGCCATTCAGACGTTCAATCTCACCGTGCGGCCGGTGAACGATCCGCCCACGATCAACCCGATGAATGACGTCGTGCGCACTTCCGGTTTCGGGCTGTTTAGCGTCGGTTTCATCGGGGTCGGTTCCGGTGCCGCCAATGAATCGCAGACCACTTCCGTGACGGTTGTCTCCAGCGATCCGAGTCTGGTGCAGGTAAACACGGTCAACTATACCCCCGGCGGCAGCAGCGGTAGTGTCCGGTTGACCGGCGGGACGAAGTCAACGGGCACCGCGGATATTTCCATCACCGTGGACGATGGCGCTACCGCCAACAACACGACCGTGCGCACCTTTACCATTTACGTCATGCCCGCCGCGAATTCGCTTCCGTCCCTCAGCGGGCTGTCCAGCCAAACCATCAACGAGGATACCTCCACCGGCCCAATTCCCTTCACCATCAGCGACGCGCAGACGCCGGCCGATCAATTAATCCTTTCCGCCGAGTCGCTGGATCCGACGCTCGTGCCGGACGCCAACATCTTCTTCGGCGGCAGCGGGGCCAACCGCACCGTCACCATTACCCCGGCCCCCAACGAATCGGGCACCGTCACGATCAAGATCAAACTGCGCGATCCGGATAACGGCTACCGGTACTACAGCCCGGTCGTGCAGGTGAATGCGGTGAATGACCCGCCGTTCATTGCCGCCATCGCCGATCAATTCACGACGCGCGACACCCCCACCGGCCCGATCACCATTGCCATCGGGGATCTGGAAACGCCGGCAACGGATCTGTCCGTACAAGCCACCTCCTCCAACCCCACGCTGGTGCCCAACGCCAACATTACCTGGGGCGGCAGCGGCACCAACCGGGCGTTGAAGATCACCCCCGCGTCCGGCCAGATCGGGACGACGACCATCACCGTCACGGTGGGCGATACCGAGTTGAACGCCACCCGGAATTTCAAGCTCACCGTGCAGCCGTCCAGCGCGCTGCCCACCATCTCCGACCTTGGCGACCAAACCACTTACGAAGCCACAGCCACGCCTCCGATTGGGTTCAGTGTCAGCGATGCGGAAACGCCGGCCGCCGATTTGACGGTGTCCGCCACCTCCTCCGATTCCAATCTGGTGCCACCCGGCGGCTTTGTCTTCGGCGGTAGCGGGACTTCCCGCACGCTCACCATTACTCCGGCCGCGGGTCAGACCGGCGCCGCCACGATCACGGTAACGGTGCATGACGGCAATGGCGGCACCGCCAGTGACAGCTTCTTGCTGACGGTCCAACGGGTGAATGTGCCGCCGACCTTGAACCCCGTAGCCGAGCTCGCACTGCGTGAAAATGCCGGGAGCCAAACAATTACCCTGAGTGGCGTCGGTCCCGGCGCGGGCGACCAGAATCAAACGGTGTTCATCGTGGCCAGTTCGAGCAATTTCGCCCTCGTGCCCAATCCAGTCGTGGAATACACGAGCCCGAACGCCACCGCCACCCTCCGGCTCACGCCGGCACCGTATGCGACTGGCACCGCGCAGATCACGGTCACGGTCAATGATGGCCAACCGCAGAACAATATCACCACGCGCGTCTTCACGGTGACGGTGATTGCCGCGCCGACCATTACGGTCAATCCGGTGCAAGTAACCGAGGAAGATACAGTGGCTTCAGCGATTCCATTCGTGGTCAGCGATCCGGTGACGCCCGCGGCCAATCTGACCGTGGCGGCTTCCTCCTCCAATCCCGCTCTGGTGCCCAGTGGGAACATCGTTCTCGGCGGCTCCGGCGCCAATCGCACGATCACCTTGACTCCGCTGGCCAACCAGTATGGCAACACCCGCATCAGCCTCGTGGTTACTGCGGCGGGCAACGTCCGGGCCACGAACAGTTTCTGGTTGTTGGTCGCGCCGGTGGACGACCTGCCCACGCTCGATCCGTTGGTGGATATTACTGATTACTTGAATGCGGCCGACATCGTGGTGAACCTCACCGGCGTCGGACCAGGCCCCGGCGACCCCATCCAAACGTTGCGGGTCACCGCCACGTCGGACAATCCGGTGTTCATTTCGAACCCAGTGGTGAATTACGTCAGCCCGAACAGCACCGGCAGTCTGACCCTGGTGGTGCCAGCCGATACGGCCGGTACCGCGAACATCACCGTGACCGTCGATGACGGTGAGTTGGTTAGCCACGCGTTTTCGCGGACTTTCACGGTAACCATTGAAAACTTCGTGGCCCCGCCGGAGTTGCGCATCGAACCCCTCGGGCAGACGGTGAAGCTTTCCTGGCCGTATCCCTCCAGCGGCTACGAATTGGAGCACGTTGTCGGCACGGACAATCCCTGGAACTGGATGCCGATGCCAGGCACGCCTGAGGACGATGGCGACCGGAAGTTTCTAATCGTGCCGGCCACCGAACCAATGGAATTGTATCGGCTGTCCCGGCCCGCCCGCTGAGCTAATATCAGTTCAAGTGCGTCAGGATGGGATTACGGCGCCGCCCAGGCTTGCTGCTGAGTCCTTTGGGATAAGCAATCCGATGGGAACATCGATCCAGTTCCATTTCGCATCACCCGAATCCAGGCATCTCATCGGTTCCGAAGGGCCACAGTGCGTTCAATGGTTCGCGCAACACTCGATTGCAAGTGGAACGTTGGGAATTGGTTGGTTCGGGGCCGGCAGGATGTGCGGTCGGATCGCTCACGCAAAGTGCAGTTGCGTGATGGTTTCGTCGGGGTTCCAGCCGCGGGGGGGCTTGCTGTTGACCGACGACACATCCTTGATCGAAATTTGTCGGCCGCGCGTCTTCGGGCCTTTGACTTCGACTTCGGACGGATTGCAGGTTTGCTGGTTGATCTTCTGGTACGGCGCGGGCTTGTATTTGATGAAGAGTTCCTTCGGGGTGTCGGCCGCGAAAAACAGGATCTTGGATTTGGGCGGGAATGCAATGGTAGATCTTGTTCATGATCGTGCCGCCAAAGGTGAACCGCTTCAGGTATGACGCTTCCCGGTTCGTGTACACCAGAGTGAACACCTGCTCGCGATCCGGCAGACCGCAATAGTGACAGGCCCGGGCCCACGAACAGTTTCTCCGGCAGTTCAATGACCTTGTAATGTCCGTCCTTGAACACGAGCAGGAGCTTGTCGAACTTCGTGCAATCCATTTTGAATTCGTCCCCGGAAACCTTGTAGCCAACGTAACCGGACGCGCGGTCGTAGGACACTTTGAAGGACTTGAACGCGACTTCGCGGGCATCCACTTCATCGTAGCGGCTGGATTTGGTCAGGCGCGGATACAGGGGGCCGTATTTCTCCAGCAGCGCTTCTAGGTGGGCGATGGCGTATCGGGTCAGGTTCTTGAGGTGTTTCTTGGTTTCTTCGAGTTCGGCTTTCACCCGCTCCATTTCTTCGCGGTGCTTGTTGATGTCGAAGAGCGAAATGCGCCGGATGCGCACGCCCAGCAGCCGCTCCACGTCCGGATCGGCCAGCTCGCGAACCAGTTGTTTGGCGAATGGTTTGAAGCCGTCGTACACGGCCTGGAAGACGGCCTCGTTGGTTTTGCACTGCTCGATCTGCTTGTAGATGCGCTCCTCGATGAAGATGCGTTCAAGCGTGCGGAAGTGCAGTTCGTCCTCGAGTTGGTTCTGTTTCAGCTCCAGTTCGCGCCGGAGCAGTTCGACCAGTTGATCGGTGTTCTCCCGCAGGACTTCCGACACCGTCAATTCGACGGGCCGGTTGTTCTTGATGACGATGATCCGGCTGGTGATGGAAACCTCGCAATCGGTGAACGCGTAAAGAGCATCAACGAGTTGGTTCGCACTGACGCCGGCGGGCGCCTTGACCTCGATCTCGACTTCTTCGGAAGTGAAATCGTTGATGGTTTTGACCTTGAGCTTGCCTTTGCGGGCGGCGTCCTCGATGGAGGCAATCAGCGATTCGGTCGTGGTGGTTGGCGGGATTTCTTTGATCAGGACCGTCGAGTCGTCTTTGACCTTCAGCTTGGCGCGCACCTTGACGCTGCCCTTGCCGTCGGCATAGCCGCGCGCGTCCATCAAGCCGCCGGTCTGAAAATCCGGCAGCACTTTGAACGGCTGCTTTTTGAGGATGGCGATCTGCGCTTCGAGCAGCTCCGGGAAATTGTGCGGCAGAATGCGCGAGGACAATCCGACCGCAATGCCTTCGTTGCCCAACATGAGGTTGAGCGGCAGCTTGCACGGCAGCGTGACCGGTTCCTTGTTGCGGCCGTCGTAACTGGGAACGAACTCCGTGATCTCGTCGTTGAACAGCTCGTTGCGCGCCAGGTCGGTCAGACGGCACTCGATGTAACGCGGCGCGGCCGCGGGGTCGCCCGTGAAGATGTTGCCGAAATTTCCCTGGCCCTCGATGAGATAGCGTTTGTTGGCCAGCACCACCAGCGCATCGCCAATCGAGGCATCGCCGTGCGGATGGAACTGCATGCAGTGCCCCACCACGTTGGCCACTTTGATGAAGCGCCCGTCGTCCTTTTGGTGCAACGACCAGAGGATGCGGCGCTGCACCGGCTTGAGGCCGTCGGCCAGGTTCGGGATCGCGCGGTCGCGAATGACGTAGGAAGCGTATTCCAGAAAACTGCGATTCACCCGGCCGTGGAGCGGCAGTTCAATGTGGCCCGGGGTGAACGGCCGATGGGCCACCGCGCCGGGCACGGTTTCGGCGATGATTTCGGTGTGACCATTGCCATTGCCATTCCCGTTGCCCGGGGGCTGGTCGTTGCCTTCGCCGAGATCGGCGGCGTTGACTTCATTCTGCCGGTCGCCGCTGCTCGAACCGGTGATCTTCAGATTCAATTGGTCGGAGGTGTTCTGGCGCTTCTTTGGCATGGAAATTCGTTAATGGACGGGTGAACTTAAACCGGGAGCTAGGTGGTGTTTGGTCATTCTTCGACGGGCACAATGAGATGCTCCATGATGTAATCCTTGCGATCCGGCGTGTTCCGGCCCATGTAAAACGACAGGATGTTGGCCGCATCCGGCTTCGGGGCATGTTCCACGTGGCTCAAACGCATTTCCTTGCCGATGAATTGTTTGAACTCGTTGGGGGAGATTTCCCCCAGTCCTTTGAACCGGGTGATCTCGGGTTTGCCGCCCAGTTTCTTGATGGCCTCGTCGCGCTCTGCTTCGCGAGTAGCAGTAGATGGTCTTTTGCTTGTTGCGCACGCGAAACAGCGGCGTCTCCAGCACGAACAGATGCCCGTCGTGTACCAGTTGATCGAAGAACCGGAAGAAATACGTGATCAGCAGGTTGCGGATGTGCAGGCCGTCCACGTCGGCGTCGGTGGCGAGGATCACCTTGTCGTAGCGCAGCCCTTCGAGGTTGTCCTCGATGTTGAGGCTTTGCATCAGGTTGTACATCTCGTCGTTCTTATAGACGACGTCGCGCTTGAGATCCCAGACGTTGAGCGGCTTGCCTTTGAGCACGAAGATGGCCTGCTTGTTCACGTCGCGGCAACTCACGATCGAGCCGGCGGCCGACTGGCCCTCGGTGATGAACACCATCGTGCCTTTGCCTTTGCCCTTCTTTTTGTCGAGGTGATGCTTGCAGTCCTTGAGCTGCGGGATGCGGATCGTGATGGCCTTGGCCCGTTCGCGCGCCAGCTTCTTGACCTCCTGCAATTCCTTCCGCAGCTGCTGGGTGTCCTTGACCTTTGCCAGCGATCTTCTCGGCAATTTGCTTGTTGCGATTGAAGAACTGCAGCAGTTCCTCGCGAACCTTGTTCACCAGGTCGGAGCGAATTTCCGTGTTGCCCAGCTTGTTTTTGGTCTGCGATTCGAACATCGGATCCTTCAGCCGGATCGCCACCGCGCCCACCATGCTCTCGCGCACGTCGTCGCCGTCGAACTTCGCCGTTGGCAGTATTCGTTCACCGCCTTGAGCAGACCCTCGCGGAAGGCGCTCAGATGCGTGCCGCCATCGGACGGTGTACTGGCCGTTGACGAACGAATAAAACGTCTCGCCATACCGGCTGTTGCTGTGCGTGAAACAGAACTCCAGCGTCTTGCTCGTGTAATGCAGCGGCGGGTAAATCGGTTCGCTGCCGTCCGTCTGCAAATCCTCCATGACCAGGTCCATCAGCCCGAGCCGCGACTGAAACTTTTTGCCGTTGTACACCAGCCTCAGGCCGGTGTTCAGATAGCTGTAATGCCGCAGCCGCCGTTCGATGTGTTCCGGCCGGAACTCAAATGTCCTTGAAAATCTCCGGGTCAGGTTCGAACTCGATCAACGTGCCGTCCGGTTCCTTGGCGGCCTTGCCTTTCTTCTCCTTCTTCAGTTTGCCCTGTTTGAAGTTCGCTTCGACGAATTCGCCCGTCGCGATGACTGCGCACGAGGAACGTCTTGGACAGCGCGTTGACCGCCTTGGTGCCGACGCCGTTGAGGCCGACGCTGAACTGGAACACGTCGTCGTTGTATTTGGCGCCGGTGTTGATCTTGGAGACGCAATCCACGACTTTGCCCAGCGGAATGCCGCGCCCGAAATCGCGCACCGACACCGCGCGTGCCGTCGATTTTGATCTGCACCTCCCTGCCGTGGCCCATGATGAATTCGTCGATGGCGTTATCGATGACCTCCTTCAGCAGGATGTAACAGCCGTCGTCGTAATGCGATGCCGTTGCCGATGCGGCCGATGTACATGCCGGTGCGCAGCCGGATGTGCTCCAGCGAGGAAAGCGTCTTGATCTTGCTCTCGTCGTAATGGTGTTTGGTCTTCTCTGCCATACTTCAGAACCACAATATATTGGGGCTGCGCCGCCAATTGCCAATAAGGAAATGAAGGGAAATGAAGATTCCAGCAACGCTCGTAAAATGCCAGGCAGCCGGTTTTTTTGATGTTTGGGATCTGGAAGAGTTATCGTGGACAGATCCCGTTACGGCGGAATCTTATTGCGCCTCCCTGCCAGCGAAAGCGGGAGCAAGCTCCGCACACTCCAAACGCTACGCGAAGTACGGCAGTGCCTGCCGCCACGTCGCGCCAGCGTTTGGAGTGCGTCCGGCTTGCCGGCGCTTTCGTCCAGGCAACTACACTTCTCGTTGTGCCCAGGCCAGAGTTCGTTCGTCTCGAGAATCCCGGTCGTTCGCGTCAACGCTTCAATCCTTCCAGCGCCTCTTTGACGCGGGTCTGTTGAGGCTGTTCGCGCTGACCAGTTTCCTTCAGGGCAATCAAATCGCGCCGTGGCTTTTCCCAGGCCCGGCGCACGGCGGCGGCCACCAATTCACGAACGGCCCGGTAGTCTGCATCTTGTTGATCCCGATAAATCGTCTGCCCGCATTTGCCCTGACCGCCAGCATCCCGCACCAATGGCGCCGCCAGGAAGAGGCTTTGCGCCGGTTCATGAAGATCAATCCAATCCAGCCGGGTGATGGTTTTGAGTTCGTGGCACGACGCGCACCGGCGCTGATGGATTTCGATGAGGCGAGCTTCAAGTTGCCGGTCCTGGGGCAACGAATAAACCGGCTGGGCCGGCCGTTTGTTGGCGAACCGATCATGATACGGAGCATTGAGATCAATCCACGTCACCAACGTCCGCCATTCATCTTCCGTCACTCGATTAAGCTGAACGGTGTCACCGCGACGCAACACCCCGACAAGTTTGCTGCGATGGGAGCCTTGTTCGAATGGTTGGGTGATGTGCGCGTCACCTTGTACGTCCGACCACGAGACCAGGCGATGGTTGATGATGGTTTCGAACGCCCGGTTGTAGCCGTAATCGGCAATGCCAAAATCCTGGCCGTTCCAGCCGGCGGTCAGCCCCCCAAAAAAAGTCCAATCCGCCCGCTGGTTTCAAACCGCTGTGGCACCGAACGCAGCGACGGTCCAGAATGGGCTGCCACCAGGCTTCAGCTTGCCGGAGCCAGTCGGTCTCGATGGCCTCGCGCATTGATGCAGCGTTAGCAGCACCAAACCCCATGCTCGCCAGCAATCCCAAAACCGTTGTCCGAAGGATGGCAGCGTAGATGGACCGTAGGCCAGGCCACCCGCGACGTTGAAGCCGAAAGCGACCATCCATTTCAGATGTAAACGCGGCCAGGCTTTTCATAGGAACATCGTTGTAACCAGTTTCAATCCAGAAGAAAAGCTTTAGCGGTAACCGGACGTAGGCCAACTGTCCCGGCGGTCTCGAATTCCCAAGCACCCAACAATTTCGTCCGCAGCGTTCTACGTGAAGCTATACGCTCGATGGAAATCCGGGCCCGGCGGGAAACCGGCCCTGCTTGTTGGATCGTTCGAGTCCTAAGCAATCTGCCTACCAAGTTTCCGCTTGGCGCCCGATGGCAAACGCCACCCGCAAGCCTAAGCTGTTATCGTTATGAGCACTCAAATGATTGGCCCCGATGCCACGTCGGGATTCATGGATGATACGCGCCGGCTTGACGTGATAATTCTCTACGAGGATTTAGTCACCGGTCTGCGCGCCAAAGAGACGATTGACCGCATTGCGCGACAGCTCGAAATGGACGCGGAATTCACCATCAACCTTTGGAGGTTCGAGCTTCTGCGTTCACCAGGGGTGCGGCGGCGGGTCGTCCGGGAAGCACGCCAAGCCAGCTTGATTCTATTCTCCGCCCATGGACGCGAGGATTTGCCGGCGGAAGTCAAACAGTGGATCGAGGAATGGCGGGAGCAGCAGCAAAGCGATTACTGTGCGTTTGTCGTGTTGCTCGATGCATGTGAGAAACAGGTTGATAATCCGGTGCTCACTTACTTGGAGCGCACCGCTACGGAGGCCAAACTCGGCTTGTTTCACCAGTTCTGCGGTACGCCCGTTACGGCATCCGAAACAGCCCGCGCGCGAATCAAACCGCTCGCCTTCGAATCGTCATTCGCTTTGGAAGAGGGTCTGCCCCCTCGCATCTCCAACGCGGGATGGGGAATCAATGAATGACGGTCAGCGAGTGTTTCGGTCGCCTCGGATGAGGGGCCACGAGATCATGACGGAAGTTGAAAAGTCGAAAAGCGGCCGCGTTGGGCACGCCACTTTGGTATGGCCGGCCTTCGGCGGTTGCGCGGGAGTAAAGGAAGATCCCCGGCATGATTCAACGCGCCACCGCGAATTCATTTGCTGATGGCACCTAAGAATTATGCTCAATCACAAAGAGGACGCACCCCGATAGCGTGGTCGCGCGGACCGAATTAGAAATTAACCTGTGCATGGTGCTCGGGAGCCCGGTCGTCAACCACGCGGAATGCAGGATTGGGAAGTGCAAGCGTTGCCGCGAAATCCGGGGCTCCTTGTGGTTCCTTTCGGGGACGAAGACGCGGTGCAAACTAGTTTAATGGGGCCCGTTCGGAAAGGACGTATCCGAAAAAGGGTCACAAGGGTTGGCTGGCTATTAGCCGTTCCTCAAACTGCCCGGATACCAGCAATGGTTGGAAGGGGAGGGTTGGCCGACACGGTGCGGCGGTACGACCGGGCGAAGCGCCCGCGACGCGAGGGACCGGAAGCGATTCTGCTGATGCGGTTCGTAGTGCCGAGTGACCTGAAGAACGGGCCCCATTATCATTCCTCACCGGCAGGTAGGCTTTGGTCACCAATAGAAAGATGATGCGCCCGCCCTCCTCCAAGGCGGACAAAAATATCCACGTTCCGGGCGACGAAGAGGCGGCATTTCTTTGTTGCCGCATCTGGGTCCCGGCTTCCGCGTTGCGTTGGATCGGGGAAACCCTCATTCCCCCCGGCCGTTATTGCAGAAGCCGCCGAGCAATGGTATCACTCCTGAGTGTTGCCGCGAAAGCCATCACTCAAACCTGTCGCCGCGTCCCCAAGGGATCGGCCCGTTGATTCTTCCTCGCTTTGCGAAACGCCAAAGTCCGCGACAAATTCTCCGGCGCCCTTCCTCACGTTGGCAGAGCTGGAATCGTTTAACCAGGGCACCCATTTTCGCGCGTACGAGAAATTTGGGGCCCACCTGACGACGGTGAACGGGGTGAGGGGCGTCCGCTTCACCGTCTGGGCGCCCAACGCCGAGAGCCTCCACGTGATGGGCGATTTCAATGGGTGGGACAAGACCGCTCACGCGCTGAAGCCGTTGGGGCAGTCCGGTGTGTGGACCGGTTTTGTGCCCCACTTGGAGCCGGGCGCCCCCTACAAGTATCACCTGGCGTCCCGCTATAACGGTTACACGATCGACAAAGCCGATCCGTTCGCGTTCTGGAACGAGACGCCGCCGCGCACCGCCTCGATCGTCTGGCATCTCGACTACGATTGGCGCGATACGGATTGGATGAAGGAACGCCACCGGCACAACGCGGCGGATGCTGCGGTCGCCATTTATGAAGTTCACCTGGGCTCTTGGCGGCGGGTTCCCGAAGAGGGCAATCGCTGGATGTCCTACCGCGAACTGGCCCCCCTGCTGGCCGAATACGTGCGTGAGATGGGCTTCACCCATGTCGAATTGATGCCCATCACGGAGCATCCGTTCTACGGTTCCTGGGGATACCAGACCACGGGGTATTTTGCCCCCACCAGTCGGTACGGGACGCCGCAGGATTTCATGTATTTCGTCGATTACCTGCACCGCCAGGGGATCGGCGTCATCCTTGACTGGGTGCCGTCGCACTTTCCGACGGACGGCCATGGGCTGGTCTATTTTGACGGCACCCATTTGTTCGAACACGCCGATCCGCGCCAAGGATTTCATCCGGACTGGACCAGCGCCATTTTCAATTACGGACGCAAAGAGGTGTGCAGTTTTCTGATCAGCAGCGCGCTGTTTTGGTTGGAGAAATACCACCTCGACGGGCTCCGGCTGGATGCAGTGGCATCACTGTTGTATCTGGATTATTCGCGTCCCTCCGGTGGCTGGATTCCCAACCAAGAGGGTGGCCGGGAGAATCTCGAGGCCATCGAGTTTTTGCACCGGCTCAACGTCGAGATTTACCGAAGCTACCCCGATGTCGTCACCGTCGCGGAAGAATCCACCGCCTGGCCCCGGGTGTCGCGGCCGGTACACGGCGGGGGCCTGGGCTTCGGCATGAAATGGGACATGGGCTGGATGCACGACACCTTGCGCTACTTTCAGCATGATCCGATTCATCGCCAGCACCACCAGGGCGAGCTCACGTTCCGCCTGATCTACGCGTTCACGGAGAACTACATTCTGCCTTTGTCTCATGATGAAGTGGTGCATGGCAAAGGCTCGCTGTTCGGCCGCATGACCGGGGATGAATGGCAGAAGTATGCCAACCTGCGGCTGCTCTTTGGTTACATGTATGCCCAACCGGGCAAGAAACTGTTGTTCATGGGCGGGGAGCTGGCTCAATGGCCGGAATGGAACCATGAAGCCAGCATTGAATGGCACGCCCTCTCCGATCCGTTTCATGCCGGGGTGCAGCAATGGGTGCGGCAACTGAACCACATGTACCAAACGGAGCCGGCTTTGCGGGAACGGGATTTCTATCCCGACGGCTTTGAATGGGTGGATTTCAGCGACGCCCGCCACAGCACACTGAGTTTCCTCCGGCTGAGCCGGACGACCGGGGACATCGTGCTGGCGGTCTTTAACTTTACGCCGGTGATCCGTCACAACTACCGCGTCGGCGTTCCGCGGGAAGGCTTTTGGCAGGAAATCCTCAACAGCGATGCCTGCGACTGCGGCGGCAGCGGCCAGGGCAATCTCGGCGGCAAGCCGGCGGAGCCCGTCCCCATTCACCATCGGCCCTATTCACTTCGTCTTACGCTGTCGCCGTTGGCTGCGCTGTTTTTTGTCAATCGCCCCCGGCATGAAGTCGCGTCCGCATCGCCCGCAAACAAGGCATAGCCATAGCAAGGCAACCGCATGCCGCCAGAGGAGCGTGGCTACCCAGCAGCATGGCCGTCGCAAAGACCACGATGATTTCCACTTTTGGAATTGATAGCGACTGAAAACTTGGGGGATGAACCGTCAAGCTCTGATCCGAAAAATTAGTTTGAGCTAAGGATCTGTTCCGGGCAAACATCCAACCAACTGAAACTGCTCAAGACTTAAAATGAAAACTCCACTCATTGTTTCTCTGGCAATCCTCCTGGTCGCCAGCCCCGGCTGCACCGTGATTTCCAGCAATTCGACCACCACCCAATCCGGCACGAAAGTCTCGGATGAAACCCTGGTGCAATTGGAACTGGGCAAGACCACCAAGGACTGGCTGATCGCCACGCTCGGAGCGCCCACCAGCGCGACCCAAGTGGACGAACATACCGAGATCCTGAAATACACCTCCTCCCGAACGACGAAACAAAGCGGCGGTCTCATTGTGGTCCTTCATGCCAACAGTGAAACCAAGGAGAAGGAAACGGTTTACTTCGAAATTCATGATGGAGTCTTGAAACGCTATTGGAAAGCCGACGCCTGAACGCCCGTGCGAAACCTCGTAGCAGCCGACATACTGATGAGAGCTTGGGATGGACTACGCATGGTGACATTCAATCGGCTCCTTCTCCCTCACCCTAACCCTCTCCCCAAGGAGAGGGAACAGATGGAGGTGCCGCTACGGAAACCAAGGGACATCGTGTTTTCAGAAGACCGGTCATCGATTCTCCCTCTCCCTGGGGGAGAGGGCCGGGGTGAGGGGAAACAAAACCATCGGTTAATCCAAAGTGTCTTCCATCCAGTCAACTGCACAGTAAGGAGGCTCCAACCTCCGCGTTGCGTCTGGCTCTCAAAAGAAGGTTGAGCTTCAATATGTCGGCGGCTGCCCCAATGAAATCTACAAACTTCCAACACACTTTGAGCTGGGTATGAACAGAACCGTCTATCCAATCTTGCCGCCTGTTTCCCGCATCGGCAAACGGGCAACCATCACTTGGCGCCTCCTGAGTGGTTGGATGCTGTTAGCCGCATGCGCTGTCGCTTTGCTGAGTCTTGCCCTCACTCCCCTCGCAGCCGCGCAGCCTGATTCTTCCAGCGCGCGTCTCCAGTGGGTCATTCTTGACTCAGACAATCAAACTGTCCCCTGCCGCATTCACTTGCGGGACGCGCAAGGCAAACCGGTGCAACCCCCGGAACTGCCCTTCTGGAAAGACCATTTCGTGTGTGCGGGCTCAATTGCTATCGATCTCGCGCCGGACAACTACACTTATCAAATCGAACGTGGATCGGAATACTACGCGGCTACTGGTGCGGTTCGACTGGTGTCCGGCGAAACTCGATTCCTCACCAACACGCTGCGCCGCCTCGCCAACCTGGCGTCCGAAGGCTGGTGGTCGGGCGAAACGCATGTTCATCGTCCGCCATCCGACATCGAGTTGCTTATGCGGGCCGAGGACTTGCACGTTGCCCCGGTCATCACCTGGTGGAACGACTCCAATCGGTGGTCCCGGCAGCCACGCCCGAGTGATCCCCTGGTTCGCTTCGATGGCGACCGTTTCTATCATCTGATGGCGGGCGAGGACGAACGCGGCGGCGGGGCGTTGCTGTATTTCAACTTGCGCGAGCCGTTGAACATCACCGGCGCCCAACGCGAGTATCCGTCCTCGACCAAATTCCTCGCCGAAGCCCGTCGGCACAAAGGCGTGTGGGTGGAAATCGAAAAGCCATTCTGGTGGGACACGCCGATCTGGCTGGCCAGCGGACAAGTGGACTCCGTGGGCATCGCGCAAAACCATCTCCAGCGCAGCGGTGTGCTCGACAACGAAGCCTGGGGTAAACCGCGCAACCGCGAACGCTATCCCGGCCCGCACGGCAATGGACTGTGGACGCAGGATATTTACTACCACATTTTGAATTGTGGTTTGCGCCTGCCACCCTCGGCGGGTAGCGCTTCCGGAGTGTTGCCAAATCCGTTGGGCTACAACCGCGTCTATGTGCATCTGGACGGCGAACTGACTCATCCCAAATGGTGGGAGGGACTGCGCGCCGGACGGGTCTTTGTTTCGAATGGTCCGTTGTTGCGCTGCCGTGCCAACGGGCAGTTGCCCGGCCACGTGTTCAAGAGCAACGAGCCGCTCATGGTGCGGATCGAAGGACATCTCGATTCGCGCGACCCCGTGGCATCAGTTGAACTCGTTCACAATGGTCGCGTGGAACCAATTAACCTGCCATACCGGTTCACCGTTGAGCAAAGTGGCTGGTTTCTGGTGCGCGCTATTGCCGATGTGAAACCCACCTTTCGTTTCGCCTCCACCGGGCCTTTCTATGTCGAGATTGGCGCACAGTCCCATCCGGTGCAGCGCGAGTCCGCACAGTTCTTTCTCGATTGGACCCGCGAACGAATGCGGCAGTTGCAGCTCGACGATCCGCAACAGCGTGCTGAAGTGTTGGCCCCGATGCAGGCGGCGGAGAAGTTTTGGATGGCCAAGAGCCAGGTCGAAAAGCCAAACGAGCAAGGAGGCGCTGGGCTCGGAGTCCCGCCTTCGGGTGGAACTACAAACCTGAGTGTTCATACTACTTCCAAGAACGCTGAAGGCGCGCGGAAGACAGTCCTCACCGGTGAAGTCGTGGATGAAGCGACGAAACAAATCATTCCGTCACGGCTCTACATCCAACGCGAGGATGGGCGCTGGTTCTTCCCGGAATCGACTGCTCCGGAAGGTTCCGCCCTTCGCTACGAACACCGAAATTGGGCGAACACGAACGCCGTCGAGTATCACACCACCCTTTCGGCCCATCCCTTCCGCATCGAATTGGAACCCGGCAACTACACCTTCACCGCTGAGCGGGGGAAGGAATACCGCCCGTTCACGCAGCGCGTCGAAATTGGCGCCGAACCGCTCACCGTGCGGTTGCCATTGCACCGCTGGGTGAACATGGCGGCGCGCGGCTGGTATTCGGGCGACACGCACGTTCATCGGACACTTGCTGAGTTGCCAAACGTCATGCTGGCGGAAGACCTCAACGTGGCTTTCCCGTTGACCTTTTGGGTGACCAAAGCCTTCGCCCCGCCGACCCAAGGCGACAAAAATACCGACGCCGGCGCCTCGCCCCAGTTGATGACCGTGGATGCCACCCACGTCGTCTGGCCGCGCAACACGGAATACGAAATCTTCACGGTGAAGGGTAAGCGGCATACGCTCGGGGCGGTGTTTGCGCTCAACCACAAGATCCCGTTCCGCATGGGTGCCCCACCGGTCATTCCGGTGGCCGGCCAAGCCAAACTGGAGGGGGCATTGCTGGACCTCGACAAGCACGACTGGCCCTGGTCGATGGCGCTGGTTCCATTGATGGGCGTGGACCTTTACGAGCTGGCGAACAACCATCATTGGCGCACTGAATTCAGCATGACCAACTGGAGCACCCCGGCTCCCGATTGGATGCACCTGCCGAACGCGGGCCGCCACGGCACCGAGCGCGATTGGACGCTCTACACCTTTCAGAATTATTACGCACTGCTGAATTGCGGCTTCCGCCTGCGCCCGACCGCGGGCACCGCCAACGGGGTGCATCCCGTACCGCTGGGTTTCAGTCGCGTCTATGTGCAGTTGCCCGGCGGCTTCAGCTACGACGCCTGGGTGAAACGCTTCAATGAAGGGCGCAGCTTCGTGACCACCGGCCCGATGTTGCTGGTCAAAATCGACAATCAATTACCCGGCTTCAAATTCACGGCGCGGCCCAACAAGACCCGGCGGATTCGTGTCGAAGGTACGGTGCTCAGTGAACAACCCGTGGAGATCATTGAAGTCATTTTGAACGGGCAAGTCGCGCACCGGCTTACGCCGGAAGGTCACCGGAATGCCGACGGCGCCTATGAAAGCAGTTTTCGTCAGATTGGGGACCTCACTGGTTCCGGTTGGGTGGCCGTGCGCTGCTGGGAGCCGCGCCCCAACAACCGGATTCGCTTCGCCCACACGGCGCCCAGTTTCTTCGACGTGCCCGGCCAGCCACTGCCTCCGCGCTCAGAGGAAGTCGCTTTCCTGATCCAGCGGGTGCAGCAAGAAATCGAACGCAGCGCCGGCACTTTGCCTCCGGAAGCCATTGACGAATACCGCCAAGCTCTCGCTGTCTATGAAGCCCTGGCGCGAACGGCGCGTTAGCAGTTTTTTCACGTTGAGTTCGGATTGAGCCTTTCCCCCCGGCTCAAGTCACGTTTGGCTTCCTGATCGCTGCGGCATTTTACGGGGGTGGTAAGAGAGGTGAGGTCAACGTTCCATGCCAGAGCGGCGGATGGGTAGCGTCGCCGTCGAATGCTCTTCAGTTTGCATCAGCGAGGCAATGCCAAACCACCAGTGGGCGCCGAGTCGAGCTGTCGAAGCAGTGCTGCGACAATGCCAGCTTGGACAATTAATTCCCTCACCGTAGCCGCCGACGTAAGGAAGTGGACCCGCCGTATCTGATTGTGTGCTGGTTTTTTGAAGCCTGCTACGCTCCTTTGGTTCCGGTTCGTCCGATCCTGGAAATTTCCTGGTTAGGCGTTCAACCGTCCCAGCAACCGGAGCAATCCGTCGAGGATGGTGACCGGGTGAGGGGGGCAACCGGGGATGTAAAGGTCCACCGGCAGCAGGTTCGCCGCGCCGTTGCGGACTTCGGGATGATCGACATACGGGCCGCCGGAAATCGCGCAGGCGCCCACCGCGATCACCAACTTGGGCGGCGGCACGGCGTCGTAGGTCTTTTGCAGAGCGAGCGCCATGTTTTGCGGGACCGGCCCGGTGATCAGCAAGCCGTCGGCGTGACGCGGCGAAGCGACGAATTGGACGCCAAACCGGCCCAGGTCAAACACGACGGTGTTCAAAACGTTCACGTCCGCTTCGCAACCATTGCAGCCACCGGCGCTGACTTGGCGCAACTTGAGCGATCGGCCGAACAACCGGCGCGTCTTTTCTTCCAGCGCCCCCGCCAATTCCAGATCCTGGTTGCCGATGAGCAAGGCGTCGCGTCGGCTGGCAGCAAGACGGTAATCCGTGCTGAAACGGATTGCGTCTTCCGGGCAGGCCTGCGCGCACTCGGGGCAGAACAGACACCGGCCCAGGTCGAGCCGAAGGCCGTTCGCGTCAATCGTGATCGCGTCGGTCGGGCAAACGTCGGCGCACGAACGACACTCGGTCGGGCAGCGGGTCGCATCGATTACCGGACGGCCGCGCAGACGGTCGGGTACCACGGGGGTCGTTCTTGGAAACCCAACGGTACGATGGCCTTGTTGGATGCGGGTGAGCAGGGCTTTCAGCATGGCATGGCCTCACAAATCATGGCCGCAATACGACAGGTTGAAACTTTTGTTGCACAGAGGAAAGTCGGAGATTTGCTGATCGCGCAACGCCATCGCCAGCCCCATCCAGTTGTGGAACGACGGATCGACGATCTTATATCGGGCAAACTGTCTGCGTTCATCGGTAAGCGCCACGTGGCAAATCTCGCCGCGCCAGCCTTCGGTCAACGACACCACCGCGGCCTGGGGTGCCAGCGAACCGAGTGCCGTGCGGGTGCTACCTTTGGGCAGCGATTTGAGTTGGTCGAAAATGAATTCCATCGACCGCTGAATTTCCAGCCACCGCACGTAAGCCCGCGCAAACACATTGCCATCCGGATAGGTGGACACCGGGATTTGCGTAAAGCGGTACTGGCCGGAAGGAAACTGGGCGCGCACGTCGCGTTCCACGCCGCAGGCGCGCGCCACCGGCCCGACCAGGCCAAGTTCCATAACCGTTGCGCGGCTGAGGGAACCGGCATTTTCGAATCGCGAGCGGACCGACGACGTGTTCCACAACAACTCCACCGCGCGGGTGACATCCTGCCGCGCTTGTTCGAGCCGTTCGCGGAGTTGGGCCAGGCGGGTGTCGTCGGCATCGAAGCCGGTTCCGCCCGGCCGAATGAAGCCCCGGCCGAAACGGTTCCCGCCAAGCAGGGCGGTCATGTTCAGGAAGTCGCCGCGAATCCGGCCGCAATAAGACATCGTGGGCAGATAGCCGATGTCACCGGCCAATGCGCCGAGGTCGCCGGTATGGTTGGCCAACCGTTCCAATTCCAGCGCCAGTGCGCGCAGGGCCTGGGCGCGGGCTGGCACGCGACAGTTGGCCAGCCCTTCCAGCGCCTGACAGTACGCCGTGGCGTGGCCGATGGTGGTGTCACCGGCCAACGTTTCTGCGTAGGGGATGCTACGTTTGTTCGGGCCGCCGATTAGGGCGCGTTCCACGCCGCGATGTTGGTAGCCGAGCGAAATTTCCAGGTGATACACGTGCTCGCCGTGGCATTGGAACCGGAAATGACCCGGCTCGATAACGCCTGCATGCACGGGCCCCACAGCCACCTCGTGGACTTCCTCGCCGTGCAGTTGGAAGAAGTCCGTGACGCCAGGTTGAAGTGGGGTTTCGGGCGCGCGATCCCAGGCATCCAATCCCGCCCGCCAGGAACGATGAAAACGAATCGGCTTGAGCCCCGGATGGCCGGTCGGTTTGACGCCCCATTGTTCGGCAATCTCCCGTTCGAACCAATGCGCCTGCGCGCATTCCGGCGTCAGGGACGGGTAAGTGTTCTGCACCTCGGCGGAGCAGATTGAAAGGTGGCCTTCGTTTTCATGGGCCAGCACGGCCACAAGTCGCACGGCGTTGCCGGCGGCGGCGCACCCAAACAGGGTGGCGATCCGGGCGCCGTGCCGGGTGTCGTTAATCACACGGGCCACAAAGTCGTCGATGGGCAATTGCAGGATTTGCCCTTGCGGTACCGCGACGGCATTGCGCAGCAAACCAGGCTGGGTGGCGGTCATCACAGACCTCCCAAGCTTTGGGCGATCTGGTGCAACAGATCGCTCACGGTTGGCGGCAGATAGAATCCCAGCCCCAACACCAACGCGCCCAGCACCGCGGGCGGCGACAGGGCAAGCAATGACCGGCCAGTTGATTTCGCAATCGGCGCCGTTTCGGATTGTCCTTGCGCCATTCCCAGGAACGCAGTGGCCATCCCGATGAAAATAATTGCCAGCAGCAGCAGGTAAATGATTCCCACGACTGGACTCCCGTTGTCGAACGCTGCTTTCAATATGGTGAACTCGCTGAGAAACGGTCCAAACGGCGGCGTGCCCGTGATGGCCAAAAAACCGGCGATCCACAGCGCCCCGGTCACTGGCGACCGCCGCAACACACCGCGCACCTGGCCGATGGTCTTGGTTTGATACATCGCGAGGATGTTGCCGGCCACGAAGAACAGCATCGCCTTCGTGAACGAATGATTAATGGCGTGAAACATGGCGCCGAACGAACCCGCGCCGCCCAGTCCCACCCCCAGCGCCAGAATGCCCATGTGTTCGACACTCGAATAGGCCAGCAGCCGTTTGTAGTCGGTTTGGCCCAGAATGAATACCGCGGCGACGCCCATGGAAATCAGGCCGAAGCCCACCAGTAGTTGCTGGCCGAAAACGATTTCTCCGGCGGCCACGCCCACCTGTTGCAACCGCAGGATGCCCAGAAACGCGCAGTTCAGCAGTGCCCCGGAGAGCAGCGCGGAGATGACGGACGGCGATTCACTGTGCGCGTCCGGCAGCCAGGTGTGCAACGGCGCCAGGCCCATCTTGGTGCCGTAGCCCACCAGCAGCAGAATGAACGCGGCCTTCAGCCAAGTGCGGTTGGAGGTTGTGGGCGTGCGCCACCAGCAAAGGCATTTCCAGGGGCAACGCCGGCTGACCAGGTTGTGCCGCGGCCACGCCCAGGAAGAAATTCCCCAACAAGGCCAGCGCAATGCCGACCGAACAAATCAGGAGGTATTTCCATGTGGCTTCCAGCGAACGATGGTGCCGGTGAAAGTAAATCAACGGGGCGCTCGCCAAAGTGGTTGCCTCGATGCCGATCCAGAGCAGGCCGAAATGCTGGCTGAGCGTGACCAATGTCATGGCCGCCAGAAAGAGCAGCAGGCAGCCGACGAAAACCGCCTCGGGCGCGTTCTCAAAAAGAAAGCCTTCCTCGAGATCGGTAATCCGCCGGCTTGATTCCTGGGCCAGATAACCCAGCGCATAAACCGACGCCGCCAGAAACAGAATGCTGGTAATGGTCAGGAACAGTCTTCCGGCGGCATCCAGGAACAGCCAGCCGCCCAGGGCCGGTGCGGGATCAAATCGCCACGCGGCCACGGTCAACGCCGTGTGCGCCAGCGCGGTGAGCACCAGGAGGCCGCGACGGGCGGCCGTGGCGCGCAGAAAGAACGCGGCGATGCCGGCCAGCGCGGGAATGAGAATCAAGGCAAGCGTCATGGATCAATCCTTCAAGGTGGAGAGCCGGTCGGTTTCGATATGATCAAACTCGCGGCTGATGTGAAAAATGATGATGCCCATGACAAACACTGCCACGAACACGTCGAGGAGCACGCCCACTTCCACGATAAGCGAGGTTTCGCCCATCACACCGGCGCCGAACGTGAAGACCCCGTTTTCCAACACCAGAAAACCGAGCACCTGGTTGACGGCGCGTTTGCGGCTCACAATAAGAAAAAATCCCGCCAGGATGGAAAACAACGCAATCGGCACCAGTAGCGGTGACGCGGCCGACGGTAACGGCGGCAGTTTGGTGCTTAGTCCAAAGGAAGCCGCCAGCGCCAGCACGCCAGCAATGAGCGAGGTCACGTAGCCCACGTAGGGCTCGACTTCGCGGCTGACCTCCGCTTGGCGGAGCGCGCGAAACAGCAGCCAGGGAAACACGATGCCTTTCAGCGTGATGCTGCCCACCGCCAGCGCCGCAATGCGCAGCGGTCCGGAAGCGGAGTGCGCCAATACCGGCAACAGCCCCAGCAAAATACCTTGCGCCGCCACGACGCGAATGGACGACCCCAGCCGGCTGGACGCCAGCAATTTCAGGTTCGTGAGCACCACCAGGATGAGAATCAAATCAACGTTCATGGCTTTAGCGCAGCACCAAAATCAACGCGACGGCCGCCATCGCGCCCGCCCCTACCAGGAGTTGCGGCACGAGCAGCAACCGCAACCGCGCCATGGTGGATTCAATAAGGCCTATCACCACGCCCACCGCCAACAGTCCACCGAGGGTGACGACGAGGTTGGCCCCCACGCCGGCACCACCGATGGGCAACACGGTGTCCACCAGCAACACGCTCAGCAGCCACAGTTTCAGCGCCGCGCCGTAGAGAATGAAGGCGAAGTCCGGCCCGCTGTGATCGAGCACCATGACTTCGTGAATCATGGTCAGTTCGAGATGCGTGTTCGGATCGTCCACGGGAAGGCGGGCGTTCTCCGCCAGCAGCACGACGAGCAACGTGACGGCGGTGAGCGCCAGCACCGGGCCGGTTAGCATCCAATGCGTGGTTGCGAGCACCCCGAAGATTTGCGAGAGCGACAGAGTGCTGGTGAGCTTGGCCAAAACCGCCAGCGCCAACAGCAGTGCCGGTTCGGCCAGCGCGGCAAATTGCACTTCGCGGCTGGCGCCCATGCCTTCGAAACTGGAACCCGTGTCCAACGCCGCGAGCACGGTGACGAACCGCATCAGCCCCAGCAGGTAGGCGAACAGGATAAGGTCACCGCCAAAGGGCAGCAACGCCGGCACCTTGCCCATGGGCAGCAGCGTAATCGCGACCAGCACCGCCGCGAGGCTGATGATGGGGCCGGCGCGGAACACCCACGTGGTCGTACGGCTGTAAACCGCGCCCTTGCGGAGCAGTTTCCAGAGATCGAAATAGAGTTGCAGAATCGGTTGTCCGCGGCGACCGGCAACCACGGCTTTGGTGCGGTTAATCACCCCCGGCAACAGCGGCGACAGGACGAGGGCCAACAGTGGCGGAATCCAGGAGTAATTCATGGCTCAGTGCAATTTCCAAATCAGCAGCACCAGCAAGGTGAGCGCGATATAAACGATGTACACCTGCACGTGCCCACGTTGCAGCCAGCGCAATTTGGACAGCGCCCAGTTCAACTTGAGGAAGGCGGGCCGATACAGGTTGCCGTGACACAGGTCGGGCGTTTCGGTGGCCAGCGACGCCGTTCGAGGAAAGAAGCCGTCCGGTTTGGTGAGGCGATTGTGGGTCTGCAACAGCGGACGAAAAAGGCTGGTCAACGGTTGCGCAAACGAGGAGGCCGTGTATTGCATGCGGACAGCGGGCTGAGCATAGCCGCAGTCCCAGGTGACGACGGTGGTGACATTGCGATTTTTCAAAAGGCCTCGTCGCAGCAGGATTAGGCCGGCGATCAAGGCCAGCAGTACCAGACTGGCAATGGTGACCAATTCGAGGATGTGAGACGCACCAATTAAAGCGTTCCCGAAGGATTGCACGGGCAGGCGGGTAATCACCGCCACCACCGGAGGCAGAACTTGAATCACCAGAAAACCCAGCAGACCCAATCCCACGCACGCCGCCGCCAAGAAGACCATTGGCCAACGCATGGTTCCGCCGCATTCATGGGCGTGCGCAGCGTGCTCGCTGCGTGGTTCGCCCAGGAAAGCAATTCCGTAGGCCTTGGCAAAACAAGCCGCTGCCAGACCCCCAATGAGCGCCAGTCCGGCGATGACCGCCAACGCCGGCGCTGCCAGCGCCGCCCCCTGGCTAATGACTCCCTGATAGGCGCCCAGGAAGATCAGCAACTCGCTCACAAAACCGTTCAACGGTGGTAAGCCGGAGATCGCCATGGCACCGATCAGAAACGTGATGCCGGTCCACGGCATTCGCTTCTGCAGACCGCCCAGATGTTCCAGGTTCCGCGTGCCGGTGCCGTGCAGGATGCTGCCGGCCCCCAGGAACAACAGTCCTTTAAACACGGCGTGGTTCAACACGTGCAACAACGCTCCGCCAAAACCCAGCAGCACCATAACCGGCGCATTGGCGGTCAATCCCACCAGTCCCACGCCCATTCCCAGCGCGATGATGCCGATGTTTTCCACGCTGTGATAGGCTAGCAACCGTTTCAGATCGTGTTGGGCCAGGGCAAACAGCACGCCCAGGACGCCCGAGGTGAGTCCGATGCCGATCAACACCCATCCGCACCAGGCGGGCAGCGGTCCCAGAAAGGTCAACGTTCGCAGCAACCCGTAAATACCTGTCTTGATCATTACGCCGGACATCAGTGCCGAGACGTGACAGGGTGCGGCTGGATGCGCCTCCGGCAGCCACACGTGAAAGGGCATGAAGCCCGCCTTGGCGCCAAACCCGATGACCGCCAGCACAAACAGCAATCCGGCCAGGGAGGGGGCAAAACGCGCGTGCTCCGTCCAAATATTGAAATCCATGGAACCGGTTTCGCGCCCGAGCAACAGGAAGATGACCAACAGAAAAGCGGTTCCCAAATGCGTGGCCACCAAATAGACCCAACCGGCTTCCCGCACCGGGCCGCGTTCGTCCTCGAAGGTCACCAGAAAGAAGGAGGTCAGGGCCATCACTTCCCAAGCCATCAGGAAGAGCACCGCGTTTTGCGCCAGCACCACCAGCACCATGCTGGCCACGAGCCCGTTGAAGAAGAACCACGCCGGCCCCAGCGGTTTTTGCTTTCGCCACGGCGCGAGATATTCCACCCCGTAAATCGCCGCGAGCGCCGACAAGACCGCAATGGCCAGCACGAACCACGCGGAGAGCGCGTCCAGTTCCAGATGGAATTCGCCGTACGGAATCGCCCAGGGCCAACGCAAGCTTTCCGGGGCTGCGCCCAAGAGCACCTGCAACGCGGGGATGAAACTTAGCAACGCACCCAGGACCACGCCGGCGGCGGCCACTCCCGAAGCCCAGCGCGGGTGCCGTTGCCCCATCCAGGCGGCGACGCCGGTGACAATCCACACTCCCAGTGCGAGTAAAAGCCAATTCATGTTGGGGAGGTTTCTACGAGGACACGGGGTTGGCAGGTTTTAACCGGTGACTGATGCGCCGCACGGCACTGAGGATGTCCTCGCGATTGGCCTGGGTGGCAATCGCCGTCTTCAATCCCTTATCCCGCAAGCTGAACGCCAGCCGCGAGAGCAAGTGCAAATGCGCCCGGACGGTCGGACTGATGAGGGTGAACAAGGCGTGAACCGGTTGGCCGTCCAGCGCGGCAAAGTCCACCGGGGTTTCCAGAAAGCACAACGTAATCATCGGTTTGGCGACGTGTAGTACGATGGGATTGCGAACATGCGGCACGGCAATACCTTCGCCAATGGCCGTGGATTCCAACGCTTCCCGGGCCAGCAATACTTGGAAGAGAAACTCACGATCCACTTCCTCGGGCAGCCGGAGAATCTCCACCACGCTGCGCAAGGCGGAATTCTTGTCCGCCCCGCTCAAGCGATAGAATATACCCCCCGCTTGGAGCGCGTCACCCAAGTCGGGCAGGGGACCGGCTTGTTGTTCCGTTTCTTGAAAGATTTTGGGTGAAACGTTGACCTTGTTGGAGGTGGCCCATTCGAGCAATTCCGCCCGGTTGAAGCGATACTGCCCGCTCAGGCGATAGCCGGGCAGGCTGCGCTCGTTGATCCACCGGTAAACGGTCTTTTCCGAAACTTCCAGCAGATCGGAAACATCTCTTACGCTTAGCTGCATTATCTCTATGTAAACCTATTTGAGAGTTAAACAGGACAAATCTGGACATAAATCACTGAGATGACCCTAATGTCAATAAACGATTACTGGCGGCAATTACCGGAGACAGATCCGATGGGGGGTAGTGCGGGTAGGGTGGCGTTGGTTTCCAAGCCGCAAAAGCAGCAAGGGCCAAGCACGTAGGGCAGAAACAAGGCAATGACTTTCATGCTGGGCGAGGACTACCACGGTTAGGACGCCCGATGACCCGCATACCCAAACCGATCCAAGTTAAACCAATGTGCCTGCCGCACATTGCGGCGCTCGATTGGTTAACCTTGTTCGAACGATTCCTTGATCACTCCTGCCAGGTCGGTGAGCAGCTTGTCGCTCTTGCCGATGTAGGAGGAGCCGTGCATTACGGCCAACGTTTCCGGTTTGAGATCGGCGAGCGAGCGCAGGACGCCTTCAGTCTGCGGCGTGTAAGGCATGTAGTCGGCGAGGGGACCCTGCTGCATTTGTTGGAATGCCTGCTGCGCCGGCTCAATCAAGTCCGCCGAAGTCACCGGCGCAACGTCACCGAAATGATGGAAAAGATCCGAGCAGAACAAGGTCTTGCGCGTTTCCTCGAACATCACGCCCGCATCCCATCCGTGGGGAAGGTGCGGCGATCGATGAAACCGGTAGCGATACTTGCCCGTGCTGAGGACATCGTCCGCCGTCATGCCGCGCGCGGGACGGATCGAGAAATCATCCACGCTCACCAGCTTGCCCACGAGGGTGCAGACCGGTTGGGCCTGGGGCGCGAGTTGCAGCCAATCGTTGAGCGCCCCGATCTCATCGGATTCAAAATGACTCCAGCCGATATGGCGAAGTCTGGTGGGATCGATCAGTTTGGCCACGGCTTCCCGCAAATCCGGGAACATCTTTTTGAATCCCGCGTGAAAGAGCAGCGGTTCCTCGTCGCGCACGAGGAAATGATTGAACTGCATGTTAAAGTCCGGAACGTAAATCGATAGCCGGAACAGGTCAGGGGCGATTTCATTGATGGTAGTCACAGGTTTTTACTGGCTGCTCAATTGGACTTCATTGGTGGAAGAGCTCACGGGGGGCTTGATGAGCCGGAATGTTCCCGTGTTGGTCGTGTTCAAATAAGAGGCGTCCGGTACCTGAGTGATCAGGGTTGCCTCGCCTTCAATTTGGGTCGGCGTCACCGATTGGTTGGTTACGCCGTTTTGTGCCAGTAGCGAGAGGGTCAGGTTCATCGGCGCATTGAACAGGGTCGCTTCCGCTGGTAGCGGTACGTTCTGGGCCGTAGCCGCAAAGAAGTTGTCATTGAGCGTGATTGACGCCGGCGTTTCGTTGGTTGGGAAGAAGCCCAGGCGGTCGCTTCGGAGGCTGGCGTTGTGGACGCCGTTGGATTGTTGGATACGGAGGACGAATCCCAAGGCAGCTTCGTCGGCAAGGAGACTGCCCTGCCAGTCGGCGTCGTTTTCCAGGATGTTGATGGTGCTGCGGCTGGCGGCGCCCAGTTCGTAACCGGGGCCGGCGTTCAGTGTGAGCGTGAGATACTTCAATTGGCCAATCGCCTCGTTGTCGGTCAAGGAAATGGGAATGGTGGCCGTGGTGCCGTTGACCGTCACTTCGCCGCTCAGGCTGAGGTAATCGCCGGAGTGGGCGGTACCATTGACGGTGTAATGAACGGTTCCGAAAAAGGGTTGGCTGAAAACAATCGTCGCCACGGCGGTAGTGCCTTCTTCGGCGTCAAGTGTGGTGAGACTGAAACCGGCGGTGACGGCCGGAGCCACGCCGCCCAACCCCAGTACTCGATAAAAGCCATGGGAACTGGCTGGATGATTGGCGACCGCCTGGAACGCTCCGCCGCCTTCGTCCACAATGACCGCGTCGGATACGTTGGTCCAAGCGGTGCCAAGGGCCGGAGTGAATTGCAGGAGGTAATTCGTCGCGCCGGTGCCCTGGTCGGAGAACTGGATTTGCACCAAGTCCCCGGAACCGGCTTGAATGGTTTGCAGCGCGAGCAAAGAGCTGGTTTGCGCCGGGATCTCCGTGGCCGCCAGCAGGATACCACCCCAGGCCAGCGTAGTCGTCACTTTGAAAATCAGGTTGGTCATCAAGTTTCTCGTCATCATGGCAAAATTAATTTCAATAGCAGCGTGTCCGGTTTCGTGATCAGGGACGAATTACGGCGTAGTGGTAGAAATAAATTTCGATGTCATCCAGTTCATCGATGCTCAGAATGGTCTTGCCCAAATCGATGGTCGGGATGATCAACCGCCAATCCGTTGCTGCCACGCTGCGCTCTTTGAACGCGTCGATCTGCTGCACCGTCGGCAATGGATCGGGGTCGCCGGGAATGCCGTTCTGACGCGGCTCGTCGGTCAGCCACATCTGCGCCGCCGGATGGGAGAGCGCCTCCCGGAATTGCCAGCGCGGGGGCAGGTTGGTCACCCCCGGCAGGCTGTTGGTACGGGCGCTGCTCTGGAACCAGAAGCGCGTGCTGTAAGACGTCATGTCGTTGACGAGCCGATCCGGATGCTCTGGATCGAAATAGCCGGGTACCTCGTTGCGCAAATAGCTTGTGCCCGCGTACGTCAATGATCCGGTGATGAACGTGCGATTGCGATTGGGATTATGCTGGCCGGGCAGGCGGATTTTCATCCAGCGAATCTTGTCCAAATACAATCCGCGCTGTGCCGGGTCCACCTCGCCATCGGGCAAGTAGCGGGCGCCACGGAAGAAGGTGCCGCCGGGAATCTGGCGCACCGTGCTGAAGCTCAAACGAATCTGCTGTTGCGAATCGAGCGCCTGCTGCAACCGGCTGCGAAACGCATGAGTCGCATCGACTGGTTCCCCGGTTATCGGATCGGCGTAGAGCAGGAGATTGCCCTGATCGTCGCGCAACCGGTAACCCATGAAGTCTTCGCGCACGGAAAACCAATCGTAGAAATCATCTTTGAGGCGGGTGCCTTCCAACTGGCTGTCGTAATCATCCATCGCCCGATAGAAGGATAGCAACTCGTCGGCATTGCGGAGTTTGTAAAGGCTGCGCTCGTTCCAAAGTCGGCCTTCGAAGGAATGGGTGAAGGGCTGATTCCATTTGTAGTCCAAAGCGCGTACCATAAAAAAAAGCCATTTTTGCGCTTCGTCAAAGGCCAGGTGCGCCACCTGCGTGTCATACTGCGCGCGCAACCGGTGAATGGGATCGGCGAAATAGCGTGACGCGAGGCTGCCGTCGCGTTCGGCGATCCGACGCTCCAACTCCGCCTTCTCCCGCAGCAAGGCAGCCAGCCGGCCGACTTCCTGTTTCATGAGGATCACCGCTTCCTGCGAATCAAGCGCCAGCGTCTTCATGCTGAGCCACAGGGTTTGAACGGCGGCGGCGGATTCGATCCCGGTGATCTGGGCCTGCTCGGCGGCAGCCAGGCGTTCCTTTTGGGCTTCCGCCTGGCCTTTCGCCAGTTCGCCGCCCAATTGCACGCCGGCATTGACCGAGTTGAAGAAGATGTTTACCGGATTCAATTTCTCGAGGCTAAACGTATCCGCGGCGGCCTGGGCGTATGCCTGAGCGGCTTGGATTTGGCTGATCTCTTCGGTCAATTGGGCTTGCCGGTTGCCGTAGGAAATCATCACGTCGGAAATGGAGGCGGCCTTGTTCATTTCGATTTGGATTTGTTTGACCAGATTGTCGATCTCCGTTTGATTCCGCAGAATGCGCAAGCGCGCCAGGCCGATGCTGTTGGTCTGCTGCCAGATTTCACTGCCATCGATGGAACCCGGCGTGTCGTAACCGGGTTCCCCCGGACGGGCGCCGACAATTTCGAACAAGCGGAACTCGTAGGAAATGGTGGACTGCTCGAACTGGTCCTGAATCTGGTCTTCGAATCCGCGATACGTGTCGTACGACGTACGGGCCGCCGCCAATCGCTCCACCGCATAACCCAAATGACGGAAGGCGTCACTCGGGTCCAACCATTCCTTGATCGAGTTGTACGAATCGAACAGTTCGGGATTATCGCCCTGGAATTTCTGCACCAACATCAGGAAATCGTCCGAGAATCCCAGCGGATCACTGCCGCCGGAGATTTGCTGCGCCAGTGTCTCCAGATCACTCAGCGTCTGTCCCCACGCTTGAATGGCTTGTGCCAGTCCGGACGGATCGTCGTTCGGCGGCAACGTGGGGAAAATGCCTTTCAATAGTTGCCCCTGAACCAGGAGTGAACGCTGCGCGTCAGTGATCAAACTCTGGGCCGCTTCCAGGTCACCTGGATCGCCGCGTTTCCATTTGAGGGTTGCCAACTCTGTGACTGTCCGTCCGTAATCGCGCAGGACATTGAAGAGCAACACCAAATCCTTGTCACCGGTGAACAAGGTGGCATTCGTGCTGACCGGAACGGAGTCGCCATTGGCATTGGTATAGGTGGCCGACATCAAGGCGCGCGCGGGCACCTGCGTTTGGAAGACATGATAGCCAAAATTGCTTTGCACGAGCGAACTTACCGTTTCGTTCCCCGTTATGCCGACGGCGTCAATTTCGTTCCAATCCGGAACCACCGGTGAATTCAATTCAACGCGAAGCGCATTCACCGGGAAGGTGGTTTCGGGAAAAGTGACCTCAAAAATGCGCGCCGCGTCGCCCGCCGGACCGGCCGTTCCCGACCAGACGGTTTGCCAGGCGGCGGTGTCGGGATTGCGCACCTGGACGAGATCGACCGCCCCGGGCGCAAGGGTTTCGTAAATGGAAACCGCATTGATGGGAGCGGCATTGTCGTATCCCAGTTCCAGAAACTCACGCTGGCCATCGGACGTGGCGCTCGCCCAGGCAGTGCCATAGTCACCGTAAAGGGGGTAGGTGTCAGGTTCGCCCAACGTTTGCGCGGCGCTCCAACTGGTGGGACTGAATTCGCTGCTAAAATCCAGCACTTCGGTTGCCCATCGGGTCTGTGGTTCGATCCTCGTCCGGAAGAGATCGCGCTGGAGCAGATCGAAATACGGCTGCATGGCGTTACGGAGCAACGGCAGGGCTTGTTCATACACTCCAATTTCGCTGTCGATAACGAAGCCGCTAGCCCCGGGAGGATTCAAACGGGCCCGGTCGGCTTGCGCCAATACATCCTTGGCCAGGATCGTTTCGGCTACCGCGCGGTCATAATAGATGTCGAGCAGCAGATTTTGGTAAGCCGTGCTGTCGGGAAATTCCCCCAAGGCCGTCCACACGCGGTCCTCGGCCAATTGCGCCCGGTCGCGTTCGGCTTGCGTGTAAAGATTCGTCATCGATTCAAACCGGGCCCGCAAATTGTTCGATTCCATTCCATACAGCAGCGCTTGGTAACGGAAGGCCGCCAGGTCGCGGTTGTAAGGCCCTGACGCATCGGCATCGGGGTAATAAAGGTATTTGTTGAAGAGCGCCACCGTAGCCGGTTGATCGCCGTAACCGGGCACAAAAACATAAGCCGCACCGCGCGCACCGTCCTTGCGATCCGCCCCCAACACAATCGTCTGGCCACTGAGGTCGATCTCCTGGGCAAACAGGTCGCCCGCCGCAGGGTCGCCCGCATAGATCTTCTTAGCGAACCGCCAAGTTGCCCCGCTGCCTTCATACAGGTACGCACTCCCCGCATCCTTCCCTTGGTCATCGTCACTGTAGGCACCCAAGACCATAAAATTTCCGTCAATCGCCAATCCGCGTCCAAACTCATCGCCCGTGGCCGCGTCGGGCGCGGTCAATTTGATTTGCTGGCTCCAAGTCGTGCCATTGCGGACAAATACGTAACTGGATCCCGAATAGCTGCCGTTGTCGTCATTGCCCGGAGAGGATGCGATGATGGTATCGCCGTCGATGTCGAGCCAGCGTCCGAAGAAATCCTGGTCCGCCACGTCATCAGGAGCCAGCCTTTGCTGAAAGCTCCATGAAGTGCCGCTGCGCACGTACACGTAAACCGATCCCGCGTAAGTTTTCGTAGCGGACAAATCATGCCGATACACGCCCACGGCAATCGTGTCGCCGTCCATCGTCAATTTCTCGCCAAAATATTCGCCCTGGGCAACGGTGGCTTCGGTGATCTTGCGTTGTTGGGTCCAAACGTCACCGCCACCGACAAACACATACACGGCGCCCCGGTAACTGTTTTTGTACGGTGCCCCCGCCGCGACGGTGCCGCCGCTCAATTTCAGCACGGTGCCCAAGCCGTCGCCAGCGGCTCCATCGGTGCCCATGAGTTTGGCGCGCTGGGTCCAATTCGTTCCCGAGCGAGTGAAGATATAGACCGCGCCCGCGCCGTTGGCTTTTTCGTCATCCCCCGGTGCTCCAATGGCAATCACCTCACCCTCAATGGAAACAGAGGCACCAAACGAATCACCTGTGTCATCGTCGGTGGCAGTCAATTCAGCCTGGAAAATCCAATTGGTTTCCTCGCGCACGTACACGTACGCCGCGCCACCGGGATCCACTCCAAAAGCGCCCACCACACAGGTATCCCCGCTGATCGACACCGTATTTCCAAAGTAATCCGCGGCCGCCCGCACTGGAGCCACCAGCCTCGCTTGTTGCGACTCCAACTCCAGTTCCACTGGTTGTGCCAATCCGGTCAGGGCCCACGCCAGATTCAGCAGACACAGCACTGGAACGATTGCGCCGCGGGGATCAAGGTGGCTGGGGTTCGAGAACCAGGCACGATCCCATGTTTGAGGTTCTTCGGACGGCGGCGCGTGAAATATGGCAACGGATTCATCTTTCACTTCTGAGATGCTGAATTGGGCCGACATAGAGTTAACTTGCAATTAATTACTTCTTATTTGCGGTGTTATTGTAGCTGTTTGTAGGCGATCTGTCGAGACGGTATCTCAGTGCGGCTTATTTCAACCGCAAAGGCTCGCAGAGCCAAGCTTGGCACCGCGAAGCTTTGCGCTCTTCGTGCCTTTGCGGTTAGACATGCCATGCGCTCGTAACGATGGCGGTCGAAGTCGGTATTCGCGGTCCTCGCGTTGCGACTTGCGTGCGGAGTTCGCGGTTGAAGTCCTGCGTTTGGATTCAATCCGCGATCATCTCCCATCGGGATTGGAAATTCATTTGAACGTGCGCTGCTGTATCGCACTGGAAAATTGGCCCATGCTCAAAATCAGCGTTACGCAGACCAATCAACCGCAATCGTTTTATCGGTTGCAGCGATGGTAGCGAGTCCGAACTTCGATTCCATCGCTTGGTTCGGCCTGCATTTGCATTTATTCTACTGTCCCTCAAAGTCTGCGCCGGCCGCGCAGTCTTTTCGCGCTTCAATCCTTCAACGCTTCAGCTTTGGTTGCGGCTCCGCCGCGCTGGGTTGATTCATGATTGAAGTGAATAGTCTCGGCTCAGCGTCTCGCTTCCTTGGCCTTTTGCAGATCGCAAACGAAAATGCCGTAGCCCACGCCGGCCGGATCGCTCGAACGCGCCAATTGAAACGCCAGGTAACGTCCGTCGTCGCTGATCACGCCGTTGGAGCCTTTGTAGCCGGGGTAGTCGCTAAAGAACGTCAGCCGTTCCAATTGCCCGCTGCCGTCGAGCTTGAGTTTCCACAAGTCGATATGGCCGGAGCCTTGGTGGTTTTGCTGGTCGCATTCGACCAACGTGGATTGGCCGTCCGGGAAAATGCCTTCCGGCTCGTCGTATTGGCTGGGAGCGTTCGAGTAGTTCACGACTTTCTTCGTTGCCAGGTCGATACCGCAAACGTCCGTGCCTTGATAGCCGTAGGCGCTGAAAATGAGTTCCTGTTCGGTGGGCGGCCGGAAATTTTGTGACTCCATCGTGCAAGGAAACGGCAAATCCCGACTGTCGATGATCGTTTTTTGGTGGGCCAGTTTCGGAATGCCGTTCTCATACACGATGTCCGCCTCGAGCATTCGCGACGTGCCTTTGGGCATCTCGTCCGGGTATTGGGCGCTGACCTGCGTCCAGGCAATGTGCTGCCGCCGACGCGACACCGCCGGGCCTTCGCTGCACTTGGTGCCAAGCGGCACGGGCGGTTTGGTCAGGCTTTTGTCCAGCACGTAGAGATAACATTGCACCCGGCTGACGTGTGGATTCTTCGGATCGAACGCCTCGGGGCCAGACAACAAAATATCTCCATTGGCGAGATACAGTGCGCGGGTGTAACCCAGGTGGTAATAGTGATGCGTGAGCAGGCGAACCACCTTGGTCGCTACCTCCACTTCGTAAACGTCGCCGTAGGTTTTTTCGACAAACAGGATTTTCCGTCCGTCGTGCGACCAATCCGCCCGTTCACCGAACATGGTCAACCGGGTGATGTACGGCGGAAGTTCGTTCACCGGATTCTTGCCGGTTTGAGGCGCAGGAATTGCGGCATGGCTGGACATACCGGCGAAAACCGTGAGTGCGAATAGCAGGGCAGTCATTCCATTTCGCGAAAGCGGAACTTGGTTTGTGGACAAGAGATGTTGGCTGGCAAAAGGCGTTGAGTTCATCGGTTCGATTATTCGTTCAGCAGCAGCGGGACTCAAGCTTGAAAATCCGGCGTAGCGGCACCTCGGAAGAGCGCCACATACTTTTCGTGTGTGAAATGGCGCCGCTCTGCCGAGACGCCGCTACGCTGAAGTCAGCGTTACCGCAAATGATAGACTTCCTTCAGGTCGGCCCAGATTTTCCCTTTGGCGGCCGCGTCGGGCAATGGGCTCTGGCATGGGTCGGTTTCTTTCCACCAACGTTGCGTTTCCGGATCGGCGGCCATTTTCTTCATATCGGCGTCGAAGTCCGTGCCGGTGTATTCGAGGTAGGCAAAGAGGTAGAGCTTGCCGTCAATCTCCCGCTCGTAGATCGAGAAATTCTGGATGTGGCAGTCTTTGAGCGTTTGGTTCACGGTCGGCCAGGGATGGGCGTGAAGTTGTTTGTAGTGCGCGGCCTTGTCCGGTTTCAGACCGGTGATCCAGGCGAAGCGTTGCGGCTGGGTATTGGTGGCGCAGCCCGTGAGCCACGCGGCGGCGAGGAAGATCAGCAGAAGTTTCATCATGCGTTCAACGGAATACGAGATAGAGAACCACAAACGTGATCAGCACCGCCGCGGAGGCGAAACGATAGTTCCCCAAGCCATGCCCGTGCGCCTCACCGCGCAACGGTTCGCGCCAGTCTTCCCAGATCAACGGTCGGGCCTCCTCCTTGAGCGGCTCGGGAAACCAATACGTCGTGACGACCATGATGGCGAGACACGCTACCAGCAGCAGGAACGCGATGAGCATGAAATCGCCGCGGTAAATGTTGTTCCAATCGAGCACGAAGGCCGCAGCCCCGAGCGCCATTCCGGCGATCAGCGTGAAGAAAGCGGATTTGCCGGATGCGCGCTTCCAAAACACGCCGAACAGAAACACGGTCGTGATCGGCGGCGCCACGTAGGAGATGAGCTTGTTAATGCCCTCGAAGATGGTGGTGTAGTGACCGAACAGCGGCGAACAGACGATGGCCAGCAGGGTGCCAATTACGGTCGTGGCTTTGCCGATGGTGACGAGCTGGTGGTCGCCGAGGTTGGGCTTATGGCGTTTGAACAAATCGTAGGCAACGAGCGTGGCCGTGGAGTTGAGGGCGGCGGAACAGGTTTGCATCGCGGCGGCGAGCATGGCGGCGGCAACGAGTCCCTTTAGCCCCACCGGCAGCAGGTGGGTGATCAGGAAGGTGTAGGTGTCGGCGGCGGTTTGCGGCGCGGCGCCACCGAACGCGTTCTGCTGGACCAGCGCCGACGCAAATCACGCCCGGCAACACGAAGAAGAACACGGGCAGGATTTTGAGAAACGCGCAGAACAGCGGACCGAGGCGGGCTTGCTTCTCGTCCTTGGCCGCAAGCACGCGCTGGACGATGGTCTGGTCGCAGCACCAATACCAGATGCCCAGCACCGGATAGCCCAGCAGGATGGAATACCACGTCAGACCGGAGGGATCGCCGGCACCGCGGGCCATGTGGAGGAAGTTGCCGGTGCCCCAGGTCACCTGGCTGTCCGGCACGGCTGCCAGCGGATGCGCATGCGATGCCAACGTCTGGGCCAGCGCGGACCAACCGCCGACCTTCAGGTAGCCCACCACCGTGATCACCACCGCGCCCACGAGCAGCAGCACGGTTTGCACGCTTTCCGTCCACACCACGGCCAACAATCCGCCAAGCATGGTGTAGATGCCGGTCAATAAACCCAGTACGACGATGAAGAACATCAGCGCGTCCACGCCCAGGATTGTCGCATCCAGCGGTAGCCCAAGAATGCCGCGCAACACCCACGCCGCCGTGTAGAGCGCCACGCCCATGTGGATGACGATGGCGGAGAACAACGAAACGGCGGACAGCACATCGCGGCAACCGCGGTTGAAGCGGCGTTCGAGGAAATCGGGCAACGTGGCGACGCGTGAGCGAAGATAAAGCGGCGCAAAGAACAGCGAAAGCAGGATGAGCGTAAAGCCCGCCATCCATTCGAAGTTGCCGAAGACCAGGCCAAACTTGTACGCGGCTTCCGCGAGGCTGACGAGATGCACGGTGGAGATGTTCGCCGCAAACATTGCCAGGCCGATGACCGGCCAGGTGAGCGTGTTGCCGGCCAGGAAGTAGTGCCCGCCTTCACCACCGCGCTCGCCCTTGCGCCGCAGGAAACCGGCTGCCACACCGAGGCCGACCACCGCCAGCAAGTAGAGGGCGATGATGGCCCAGTCCAAACTGCCGATGGTACTGTTCATTGGCCGTCGGCTGGTGAGGGAATCAACCTGGAAGCGCGGCTTGGCACCCTAAGCCAAACCAAGCTGGCGTGGGACGCGACCGCGTCTGGGAGTGCGGCAGTCTTCTGCCGCTTTGCGAAGGTCGGGCAACCATCGAAACCGCCAGAGGACTTGCGCCGTCCAAAACCTGGCAGCGCTTCGATCGGTTCATTGAACGCGCCAATCGCACGCCAGACGTGGCTATGGCGATGATTGGAATTCAGGCGGGACTGATGCATGGCCGGTTCAATATTCGTCATCGAAGAGAAATGCAAGCCCGAAGGATTCCGGCCGATTAGGAGCACGAAGGAAGCGATTCTCATGACACAACCCAATCCGCGGCGAAGCGGCACCTCAGCGGAGCGCCGCTTATTCCCTTTGCGTAAAATGGCAGCGCTTCTCCGTGGCGTTGCGGTGAACCCTTCGATGAAATCGCACCGTTCATTCGTGTTGTCCTGCGCCCGGGCAATCCATATCCTTGGCGAGCAAATTGAAACGACACCCATGAAAATCATCCACGCACATTTGCTGTTGCTTACCGCCGCGATGCTGAGTTGCCCGTTGTTGATCGCTCAGGAGGCTGCCCCCGCGGCTGCCGCGGCGACACCACGATCCTATCCCGAGCGGCTCCAATGGTGGGCCAACGCACGCATTGGCATGTTCATCCATTGGGGACCGGTGAGCCTGCAAGGCACGGAGATCAGTTGGTCGCGCGCCAATACCAATCCCAAGTGTCCGAACCGCGGCCCCATTCCCGCCGAGGTTTACGACCACCTTTACCGGGAATTCAACCCGACGAACTTCGACGCCGCCGACCAATGGCAGGCTTGTTATCGCGGTGAAAATCCGGGCGCGAAATTGGTGGCTCGGTTCAAGCCGGTGACCGCCCAACGCGTGCGGTTGAACCTCACTGAGGCGACCGACGGTCCGACCGTCTGGGAATTTCAGTTCTTTGCTCCGTGAGAAGTTCTCACTGATCAATTAAGGGATGATTATTCCCAAAGATCTGGTATGGTTTGGACCATGAAACTCCTGCTGACGACGATGGTGCTGCTGGTTGCGTCGCTGTCCGCTCCGGCCAGCAAACACCGCTGCGTCTGGTTTTGGCAAAGTCCTGGCAGCCCTTACGGGGCCTCCAACATCGTGGGGAATGCGGTTCTGGAAAACCAGACCATCGCTTTCCTGCAGCATCGGTGGGTTAAACGGGTTTATGGCAGCTACGGCAGTCAACCGGTCACCGATCCCGGAGTCATCGCGACGTGGAATGACAAACTTCAGGTCGCCGGAATCCAATCCCAATTCTTGATGTCGGAGAATACCTGGATCTTTCCCACCAACCACGCCAGCCTGTTGACGAAGATCAGCGAACGGGTGCTCGATTTCAACAATGCCCCGGGCCGCGCCACGGCGGAGAAGTTCGATGGTCTTCATCTCGACATCGAACCGCAGGGATTGGCCGGTTGGTCGAGTCTGACGTCCGCGGAGAAGCGCGACTTACTCCTCCTCTTGCGCGACACGTACGCTGCCGTCCGCCAACATCTCACCGACGCGGGTGTGCCGACATTTCCCGTCTATGCCGATTTGCCTGTGTGGTTCGACAACCTTCCGGTGGACGGTGGCTCCATCGGATGGACCAACGCCGTCGAGCGCGACCAGTGGTATGCGGATATCGCTACCAGCCTCACCGGCATCAGCTTGATGGCTTTTGATCGCACGACCTTCAGTTCCATCGACAATGGTGTTTCCTGGGAACGCGCCAATGTCAGCGGTGCCAGCGTGCGGGTGGGATTGGAAGCCGATATTGGCGCTGGCCTTACGTGGGAGGTGCTGCCTGACTTTGACGCGATGATGGAAACCCTGGAAGCGGCCTACGGCGCCGGCGGTGCGGTGGACATCCAGAGTTACACCTTGTGGCGGGAAGCGGTGGCCGCCCAACCGATCATGGCCGTCGATGCCGCGCTACAGGTAGCCCAACTGGCCGACGGCGGAGACATCATCTTCGCGACCGAAAGCAACTGGACCTATCTGATTCACCAGACCCTTGACCTGTGTGCCTGGCAGGAAGTCAAACGCCTCGCGGCAGTCGAAACCAACCTTATGAAATTTCCGGTTCAATTCCGAGGAGCGCACGGCTTCTGGAGGATCACGCGTTTCCAAACGCCTCCGGACCGGAAATAAATGACGTGACGAGATTGCAGTTTCACCCCCCTGATTAAAAGGCCGACAGGCTGTAGCTGCTGACATGAGGAGACGGCCGCGGTGCGCCTTGAACCTGTTCCGCCTCCTCACGTCAGCGGCTACGGCGAGGGTGAAATATCCAAACTGAAGCCTTCGAAACAATTCGCTAATCAAACAAGGGAGCTTGGTCCAAGTCGGCGGTGCGTTGCGCGCGGAAGTCGGCGAGTTTGGTCTTCAGTTGCTCCGGAGTAAACAGCTTGCGCAGGCGGACGATTTCGGCGCGGGCCAACTGGTCGCACTGTTCGTTCAGCGCATGGCCGGCGTGTCCCTTGAGCCAGTGCCACTGGACTTGGTGCTGGGCGGTCAGCTCATCGAGTTGTCGCCACAAGTCCACGTTTTTCACGGGCTTGCGGTCCACGGTGCGCCAGCCGTTGAGTTTCCAGCGGGCGACCCAATTGATGATGCCCTCGCGCAGATATTCCGAGTCGGTGAACACCTCCACAACACACCGTTCCCGCAGCGCCTGCAACGCGCTGATGGCGGATTGAAGCTCCATGCGGTTATTGGTGGTGGCGGATTCGCTGCCGGTGAGTTCCCGTTGATGTGAGCCGTATTGCAGAATGGCCGCCCACGCGCCCGGTCCGGGATTGCCCTCGCACGCGCCGTCGGTATGGATGATGACTTTCTTCAAGCGCTGACCGTAAGTCCCGAATCCGGGAGCGGACCCAGGCGTTGCAGCACAACCTCAATCGGTCCGGACGCAAGCTTCAATATCCAAGGGAACAAAGGAAGATACGGCCGATCACCAGTTCGATGTGGTTGTTGCGTTCCTCGTCGATCCAGATCAACTCCTCGCGCAATCGCAACTTGCCTTTGAGCACAATCCCGTCGCGCAGCCAGACTTCGACGTCGTGGCCGATGGGAAGGCCCAGTTGGGAGGCCAATTGCCGCAAGGACGCGCGCCGCTGCTCCTGCCAGGTTTGATACCCGTTTGGGGAAGTGCCCGCTTCAAATCTCAATTCCGTCTGACCTTGCTGAATGTCCATTGGGGGGCAGTGTAAGAAATGCGGTGAAGGTTACAATTCAAAATTTCGGGAAATTCCAGGGAAAACCAGATGGCACGGTAACGTCCGTAACCAGATGATCTTCAACGGTCGGCGTTATTCGCTCGTTTACGATGGCGGCTCCGTCCAGCGGTTGAACGCTTATCCTGCCAAGCCATGCATGTCCTGCAGACAACCCAATTGTGTGCTCTCGAACATTGTTGGAGTCGCCGTGAGGAGACGCAGTTTTTAGACTGACGTGGAAGTCCGAGACTCCTTATTTCGTCGCCTGAGTGGAAGACTTATCATTGCGTGAAGGTTAGTTTTGGAAAACTCTTATGACAATTGACCAACGCTGTGCCGAGGCCAATGCAGTGTTGACAGCCCCGACCAGCCCGGTAGGATTTTCCGCACCAAGATGAAAAGTGTGAGGTCCGCGTTGGCTGTTCGGAAGCGCCGCGCCGCGATTAAGATGTGGACGATCCTTTCGTTGCTCGGTCTGTTTCTTGGGCTGGTGGTCTATTTCGTCTTCGACCAAGTGCGGGAACGTCCGCAGCGCCCGCTCGACTTGACCCCGTTCTATAACGCTTCCCTGACCAATTGCGCCGGCAACCATGCCTGGAACCGCGAAAACCATTTCCGGGAATTTCCCGAAGGCATCAATGATTTTGGCGGCATCAAGTTTGCCGTGCGCGGTTTTATGCAATTGGCACCCCACCGCGAGAACTTCAACCTCGGCCCGATCCAGATGCCCCCCGGATCAACGGGATTCCCGTTTGTGCCACTCGCGTTCCAGATCGTTCTTGGCTTCACTTCCGCCTTGTCACCCTGCGTCCGGCACCAGACACTGCGCTGCATGGGCGAATCTGACCGGACAACAAACAATGCCGCATCCGTCCCTGAAACCGTGACCTCTGCCATTCCGCCGCTGCCGGAGAATGCGTCACCGGACGAAAAGGACCAGCACTGGTTCACGCATCATTACCAGGGCGACAAGCAACGGCAACTGACCCTTCGCGCCGTCCTGATGGGCGGGGTGCTTGGCATGTTCATGTCCATCTCCAACCTTTACACCACCCTCAAGCTGGGCTGGTCCTTTGGTGTGGCCATTACCGCCTGCGTGTTGTCGTACGTGATTTGGAACTCCTTTCGGGCGCTGTCGGGCCGGCGCTTGAGCATGATGAGCATCCTGGAAAACAACTGCATGCAATCCACCGCCTCGGCGGCCGGATACTCGACGGGCGGCACGTTGGGCACGGCGTTTGGCGCCCTGTTGTTAATCAACGGCACGCATCAGCCCTGGCACGTGGTCGTGCCTTTCACGCTGTTTACGGCCGCGCTGGGTGTGTTCCTGGCCATCCCGATGAAGCGGCAAATGATCAACTACGAGCAGTTGAAATTCCCCAGCGGCATTGCGGCGGCGGAGACGTTGCGCAGTCTGTATTCCCAGGGGCGGGAGGCGTTGCACAAGGCTTATTCGTTGCTCCTGGCCTTGGGAACCGGCGGGCTGGTCGGGTTCCTCCGTTCCTACGGCACGCTGGTGGATGAACTGACGAAATCAGGCCGGACGCATAGCTGGCTGCACAACCTGCGGCGAGTGGTCCAGATCCCCGAACAAATCGCCTTCGCCGCGTGGCTGAGTCCGCTGAGCAAAGTCAAATTGTACGGGCTGTCGTTCGAGCCGAGCGTACTGTTGATTGGCGCCGGCATGATTGTGGGATTGCGCGTGTCGCTGTCCATGCTGCTGGGGTCGGTGGTGCTCTATTACCTGGTGGTTCCGCCGTTGTATGCGATGGACCTGGCTCAAGCCGGCCTTGCCAACTACGTCCCCTCCTTCACGGTCAGCGCCGGCGGCTTCTTGAATCCCACGCGTTGGTCACTCTGGGGCGGCACGGCCATCATGGTGTTTTCGAGCCTGACTTCCGTGGCGCTGCAATGGCGCACGCTGGCCCGGGCCTTCACGATTTTCAAAAAGGAGAAGAAGACCGCGCAGTCCGATGCCTTGGCGGCCATCGAGGTGCCGACCGGCTGGCTGATCGCGGGATTGATTCCCATCACCATCGGCCTGGTGATCGTGCAGTTTCTGGCGTTTCAGATTTCCATTTTCCTCGGCCTCGTGGCAGTGGCCATGTCGTTTATCGTGTCGTTGGTTTGCTGCCGGGCCACGGGCGAAACGGACACGACGCCCATCGGGGCCATGGGCAAAGTCACGCAATTGTTGTATGCCGTGTTGCCGGGAGCCAAAGGCGTTGCATCGATCAACCTGATGGCCGCCGGGGTCACCGCCGCGGCGGGCGGCAGTGCGGCCGATTTGCTGACCGATTTGAAGAGCGGTTACCTCCTGGGCGCCAATCCGCGCAAACAATTCCTCGCGCAATTCTTCGGGATCTTCTTCGGCACCCTGGCGGTCGTACCGGCGTGGTACTTGATGGTGCCGGACAAGGCGGCGCTTGATGCTTTCAATCCCCCTGCCACGTACATGTGGAAAGCCGTGGCCGACCTGCTCACCCAGGGCATTCACATGCTGCCGCACACAGCCATTTGGGCCATTGTGATCGGGGCGCTGCTCGGCGTGCTATTGCCGTTGCTCGAACGCTGGCTACCGAAAGCCCGGCCGTTCCTTCCGTCGGCCATGGGATTGGGTTTGGCCTGGGTGATTCCGTTTCAAAACTCCCTCTCGTTTGCTATCGGCGCGGTGGCAACATGGCTGTGGACGCGGGCGCACCGGCCGACGGCAGAAAAATTTAACATCCCCGTGGCCTCCGGATTGGTGGCCGGCGAATCCCTCGTGGCGGCAATCATCGCCATTGCCTGTACAGTTGGTTGGTTTCCTGGTGGTGAAATAGCCAGGCGGTGTTGGAACACTGTATCCGCCTCCTTACCTCGGCGGCTACTGCGGCTTGGAAATTCCGGCCAACCACTTTCTTTTCCTGTTCAATCCCGCCAGCTTTCTGCTAAAGCTCCGGCGGTTTTATGAGCAACGACACCAAGCAAAACTGGCAACGGTTTCAAAAAGACTATCGGAAGTTTGAAAAACTCGGTCTGGCCATCGACCTGAGCCGGGTGAATTTCCCGGACAATTTCTTCCAGAAAATGAAGGGCTCCATGGACCGGGCGTTCGCGGCGATGGAGCAGCTTGAACAAGGCGCCATCGCCAATCCGGACGAAGGCCGCCGGGTCGGCCACTACTGGCTGCGCAACGCCAAGCTGGCGCCCGATGCGGACATCCGCCGGGAGATTCCGCGCACGTTGGAGCGGATCAAGACGTTTGCCCGCGACGTGCATCGTGGGAAGATCCGCGGGGCCCAGGGCAAGTTCGAACATCTGCTGGTCATCGGGATTGGCGGCTCGGCGCTGGGACCGCAATTTGTCGCCCGCGCGCTCGGACATCCCCGCACGGACAAACTCAAGGTCCATTTCTTCGACAACACCGATCCCGATGGCATTGACAAGGTGCTGGCCGAACTGCGCGGTCAATTGGGCAAGACACTTTGTGTGGTCATTTCCAAATCAGGTGGCACGCCGGAAACGCGCAACGGAATGCTGGAAGCCCGCGCCGCTTACGCGCGGAACCGGCTGCGGTTCGAGGACCACGCGGTGGCCATCACCATGGAGGGCAGCAAGCTCGACCAAAAAGCCACGCAGGACCACTGGCTCACGCGGTTCCCAATGTGGGACTGGGTGGGGGGCCGCACCAGCGAAACCTCCGCGGTCGGACTGCTGCCGGCCGCACTCCAGGGGCTCGACATTGACGGTATGCTGGCTGGGGCGCGAGCCTGCGACGAAATCACCCGCGTGCCCGACGCCAGTCGCAATCCGGCTGCCCAACTCGCCTTGATGTGGCATTGCGTCGGCAAGGGCAAAGGAGAAAAGGACATGGTCGTGCTGCCGTACAAGGATCGCCTTGAATTGTTCTCGCGTTATTTGCAGCAGCTCGTGATGGAATCACTGGGCAAAGAGAAGAACCTGCGCGGCCGCGTGGTGAACCAGGGCATCGCCGTCTATGGCAATAAAGGTTCCACCGACCAGCACGCCTACATCCAGCAGCTCCGGGATGGGTTGAAGAATTTCTTTGTCGTTTTCATCGAAGTGCTAAAAGACCGCGCCGGCCAATCGATCCAAGTCGCTCCACAACGCACCTCCGGCGATTACCTGTTTGGCTTTTACCTGGGCACCCGCAACGCCCTCTACGAAAATGGCCGCCAGTCCATCACGCTGACCATTGACGATGTTTCCCCGTTCCGCGTGGGAGTGCTGATTGCGTTGTTCGAACGCACGGTGGGCTTCTACGCCAGTCTCATCGGCATCAATGCCTACCATCAACCGGGTGTTCAGGCCGGCAAGGTAGCCGCGGACGAAGTGCTCAAATTGCAGACCCAGGTTTTGGACTCCCTGACGGACCGGACGAAGGGCAAACAGCCGACCAAACAAACCGCGGTCCAAATAGCGCGCGCGATTGGCTCGCCGGACGTGGAAACCGTCTTCAAGATCTGCGAGCACTTGGCGGCCACGCGTCCTTCGACCATTCGCAAGGCGGGCGGACCCAAGCCGGGCAATGTGACTTGGCAAGCCTGCCGCTGAGGATGATAATCACCTGATGGAGCGATGACATTCTTAGAGCTTGTTTCAAAAATGGTAGCAGCCGACGTGAGGAGGCTCATTTTATTTCGGAAAACCGTGCTGCGTTCGACAAGAATGAGCCTCCTCACGTCGGCTGCTACAGATCGGATGGAGTTTTAAAACAGGCTCTAAGCGGTTACTGGATGGTTCCTGAGCAGATGCCCTGACACTTGATGCTCCACTCCGCCCTGTTCGGTGGTTCTACGAACCACGGACCACCGCCGGTTGCCACCTGCCAGCAGGATTTTCTGCTTTACCTCCACGCTGGCGGGCTTACTCTCCCAGCCATGTCAGCCACGGTATCCAATTCGGGAAATGAATTGTTTCCCGCCACAGTTTCAGTAATTGCCCACCTTTCCACCCTCGCTGGGCGCTGTCCTACTAACGCAACTGCTGCTCGAGAGAAACGATTCCCCTTTTTCCGATTCGCCTGCCTTGCCCTCGGGCCGCTGGTTGTCCTGACGGGATGTGCCACGCATACCTACCAGCCGGCGACAGCCACGCCCACGCAAATCCGCAATTCCACCGTTGGTTACGCGGGCTACGAGTTAACGGTCCCGGAGGGCTTCACTGTTTTTAATCCGCTGACCGTGCCGCCCGATCCCAAGGCTTCTCCCTTCGTGGCGGGCGTGAAAATGGGCTACGTGGCCTTCTTGAAACGGGGCGGCCTGAATCAATTCAAAAAACTTCCCGGTCAAATGTTTGCGGAACGACACTTGATTACCAGTGACACGGTGGCGGTGCAATTCACTGTCAGTACGTGGAATACCCCGATGGCTTTTAACCAACTCTCGAATAAACAAATGGAAGATCTCCTGGGCCACATCTCCACCAGTGCCCAGCGCCGTAATAATCCGGCCAATGCGGGCGACAAGCATTTTATCCGTCTGGGCGACCGCCGCGGCATTAGCACCACCTACCATCAACAGTGGCGTTTGCCTACGGGTCAGACCGTGCCGATCGTGGGTGAGTTGCTGGTTGTGCCCGGACAATTGAACGAGGCGTTTGAAATCGAAGGCCTCGCCGAAACCGATCACGAAGCCCAAATGCACCAGGCCTTGCGGCAAATGATCGCCAATCTCCACAATTAGCACGCCCGCTTAGAAAACCACTTCATGAACCGACGCACGTGGCTAAAGACGCTTGCTCTATCTGGCGCGGCATACGCCTTGCCCAATCATCTGGCCGGGCAATCGAGTTCTCGCCGCCAACTCGCATCCGCCGGCGTGTTGCGCTATCTCGAAACGCATGCTCGTCCCGACGGTGGTTATGCCTGGGAGGACCAGCAACAGTCCCACCTGACGCCGACGTTTGCGGTCATCGGGTGTTACCGCCGTTTGGGGCAATCGCCGCCCACACCCGCGCCATTGGCGGAGTTCGTGCGCACGCATCATCCGGCCCAACTCAAGAAACTGGAGCAGGAGCATCGCATTTTCGACTTTCAACAAGTCCAGGCGTTGGTCTGGCTTGGCGCTGACGCTGCGGAGATCCGCCGCCGGATAAACGGCTATACCAAGCCATTGTCCTACATGAAAGCATACGAGCGGCGCGGCTATCCGGTCTTCCAATCCGAAATGGCGGTCCTGCGCTGTCGGGAACTGCTCGGAATGAGCCGGGACGAGTCGCCCGCGGAATTCGTCAACTACTTGAACGACCGCCGGCGCGCCAACGGCAGCTTCAACAACACGCCCGCTGCCGACGGTGGGGATGGCCATGTGCTGAATACCTGGTGGGGATTGCAGGCGCTGAACAGCCTCGGACGCGCCCAGGAAAAGAAGGACGAACTGGTGGCATGGTTACGCGCCTGCCAATTGCCGAACGGCGGATTCACGTATCAGCCCCAGCCTAAATTTGCTGGCGTGGATGATGTGGCCTACACATGGGCCGCCGTTCGCGCTTTGAAGTTGCTTGGCGCTGTACCGGACCATCGCGAGGCCTGCGTTGACTATCTGCATTCGCTCGCAAATGCGGACGGCGGGTTCAGCGACCGCCCTGGTTGGCTCAGCAATCCGTTGGCGACGTACTACGCCCTGGACGCTCTGGCGGCGTTGGGCGCGTTGGCCTCGTTGGCCGACATTCAACGTCGCCCGCCACGGCGCCCGCCAGCGGTGCCCGCCGATCTCAAAGTGTTCAGCCTTCAACTCGAGGCATTGGGGCAGGGGAGCCCGACCGAAGCGGTCGAGTTGGCCCGATCATTACGCATTCAACTTTGGGGCGCCAAGAATGCTCAACCCGGTTGGATTTCCCGCGCCCAAGCGGTGGCTGACGAACAGCAGGTGCCGGTGAAATTTTTTGTGGCGAACGAAGAATATGGCACCTGGGTCAACGTGCCCGGCCTCGGCACATATAGTCACACCAGTGATCTGGCGGCGCCCGCCGGTCGCGATATCGGTGCCTCGCTGTCCGGCCAGGGCGACGTTTCATGGTCTGAATTTCGCCAAAGACGACTGAACCCCCTCGAGGCTGGCGATGGGCGGCTGATCTGGCAGTTTGGTGAAAACGAGGAACTGGTGCGCCTGTTTCTGGACGACTCGGTGGCGCGCGGTGGTTTCGCGGCCATCAGCACCTTCCATTTCGGCAATCCGGATTTCACGAACACCGAGCCATTTCTTTACCGGTGGCGCGGGCAGATTCCCTTCGTGGCCCTGCAGGATGCGCACGGCAGCGAACCGTGGTGGCTGGCCGATTTAACGACCGGCTTTCGCACCGTTTTCCTGGCCACGGAACCGACGTGGGAAGGCTGGCTCAAGGCGCTCAAGCAAAACTGGGTGGGCGCCATTCGTCATGACGCCGTGAGCGGTTTCCAGACATGGATGCACAGCGGTTCCCGGGAAATGCTCAATTTTGTGCGCGCTCGTGAACGCAACTGGCGCTGGTGGGATAATCCGGACGTTCAACGTCCGTTGGTGTCGCTCGTCGCCCTCACGCCGGCCGACCAGTTCGAAGCCGAGCGGCCCGTGAAAGGCGTAACGCTGCGGGTGCGGTGCGCCTGGGAATGCACTCCGCAAGGCTTGCTCAAACAACCCCTCACTGAGTTGGTCAGCTTGGCGGTCGATGGTCAATCGGTTTCGCCAGAACTCTGTACTCGCAAAGCGCCTCGGGGTATGCGGTTGGCCGATCATTATCACCGGTTTGCGATACCTGAGCCGGCTCCGGGAAAGCATTCGGTCACCGCGACCGTGCGCGAACTCGAGTCCAAGCGTCAATTCAGCCGAACCCTCGAGTTTGCCGCGCGAAATTGACCGGAACCGCAAAGACTTGCGGCGCGGGCCGGGATTGATAGGGTGCAGCCATGCGTGTCTCGATCCGGCAGGGTAACGGTTGGTTTCTGGTCGCCATGCTTGCGGCTGCTTGCGGCCACATCAGTCTGGGGGCCAATCCGCCCACCATGGTGTTATCGGTGGCGGACTCCAATACCACGGTGGCTGCGGGAGCGGCGGCCCAGTTCTGGCTAAATGCGTTGAATCCAGCGGCCGAGCCAACTGTCGGCCGGTTCCCAGCCACGCTTGAATGCCGGGTGGAGTCAGCGTCAGGCACGCAGCAATTGACGGCGGTTTTGCGCGACTCGTCACTACCAGTGAAAATGGAAATTGCGCCGGGCGCCTTTGCGCGGCGCGAATACGTGCTGCAGTTACCGACGGCGCTTGTGGGCGAGGTAATGGTCGAGACGGTCGAGCTTGGCCAGGGACGATTGGTGTTCCACGTTCAGCCCGCCCTGGCGGAAGCACCGCCAGCCCAGAAGGGAGTGGTGCCATTCTTGCAAGGGCGCCAACCGGGCGCCCCGGCGTCTTACAGTCCGGAGCAATTCTTCAAAGACCATATCTTCGGCTACGAACCGTTATATTTCATTGCCGGGACCAAATCACCGAATGCGAAGTTCCAAATCAGTTTCAAATATCGCCTCGTCAACACCTACGGGGGATTGGCTCAACGAGCGCCGTGGGTGGACGGATTTTTTCTGGCCTACTCGCAAACCTCGCTCTGGGATTGGAATGCACCTTCGGCGCCGTTTTTCGACAGCAGTTATCGTCCGGAGTTTTTCTATGCGTGGCCAAGCTTGGTGGGGGGCGGATCGAACGACTGGTTCCGGCTCGATCTGCAAGGCGGCGCGCAACATGAGTCCAATGGGCGGGCGGGAGCGGCGTCGCGGAGTCTGAACATTGTTTATCTGCGTCCGACGTTGGTTTTCGGTCGGGAGAATGAGTTTCAGTTGCAACTCAGCCCGAGAGTCTGGACGTATGTGGGCGGGCTGAGCGACAATCCGGACCTTGCCGACTATCGGGGATACGTGGACTTACGTGCCGCGCTGGGCTGGGCCCACGGCCTGCAGGCTTCAATGCTGGGCCGGATTGGAAAAACCGGGCGGCATCCGACGGGTGATTTTGCGCTGAGCTATCCACTGATGCATCCACCCCACGGCAGCTTGAGCGTTTACCTGATGGTGCAATACTTCACCGGCTACGGCGAAAGCCTGCTCGCGTACAATCAGCGTTCGAGCATCCTCCGCGCCGGGTTCGCGTTGTATCGGTGACGGACAGTCGGGGTTGCTCGACGTTGCGAAATCAAACCGCGGCCCAGAGACCGCCGCGCGTCACTGCTTCTTGAGGCACAGCACCGCGTCGCCATCGAAGGGCGCTTTGAAGCGCCGCCGCGCGCCGCCTTGAATTGTTCCGGTCGCCGTAGCGTCGCCTTCTATCGGAGGCCACCATTCGACGGTGTAGGTTCCCGCCGCCGCGCCAAGGTCCATGCTCACCTCGCCGCCACCGGGCACGAATGCCACGTACGCAGTCCCCGGCTTGGCCAGGCAATACTTCGTCGAAGCCAGTTCGTTGTGAGGAATCAGTGCGGCCAGTTCAATGTGTTCGGCCAGGCGTCGAGATTGTCCGAGAGCACGTCGCAAGCTTTCCCAGCGCGGCTCGATTTGGGGCGGACCGGCCAGGTGATCGGTCCAGGTTTCGCGCTTCTTGTCCTTGGCATCGCTGGTCTGATCGCGAGTGTAGGGATCCATAAACAGTGGATTCAATCCGCGGCAAAAACTTTTCCAGACCCACTGCGGATTACCGCCAATACCCCACAAATGATCCGTGTCACTGAGCAGCACCTTGCGGCCATCCGCGGCGGGCGGATTGTCGCGGTAACCCCCGTCGGGATTGGGCGAAATCCAATCCGCCGGACTTTTGAACAAGGTCGCATTGCTGCCGCGTTGTTTTTGATCGCGCGCAAATTGGAACGTCATGCCCACCGGATGTTGCTTCGGCTTGCCGCGTTCGTAATCATGGATGAACCGGATCAGGTGATACTGCCAGTCGGTCGAGTAGGCGCCGGATTCATTCACGATTTCATAAAGGACATTGTCGAGGTCGTTCAACGTGTCGATCACCTTCCGCACATAAGCTTCCTGCACGGCCGTGACGGCGGAGATTTGTAGCATCTGCGTCTCGAGGCCGCGCCCATCACCATTCGGATCGCCGTTGATGCCATTGATATTATTGGCGGCATTGAAGGGATGACCCTTCCAACACCACGGCGTATCCGAGGCCTGCAGACCGCGACCTTCAAACAACATTACTGAGACGTAAATGCCGCGTTGCCCGGCGGCTTTCATGTGGGCGCGCAGTCGCGTGAAGTAAGCCGGGTCCAGTTTCTGCACATTGAATTTCGGTTTGCCATCGAGCGCATTGCCCGGCCCGGTCCGTGGCCAGGGGAACGGTTGGGCGTAAGTCAGTTTCCCTTTGAAGCTGTATTTGGTGAGGTCCCACGTCCACATCCGGATAAAGTTGTGGTGGTGCTGATCGAGGAAATCCAAATACGGCTTTGTTTGTTTGAAAGCCGGGGCCATTACAATCTCCACCATTGAAGTTTGCCCGGAAATGGTGTCTAACCTTGCTCAAGAATAGTTATGAGAACTTCCCGTTTTTCCTTGCTCCGGTTGGCCGTCGCCTCGCTGTGTGCGCTGCTGGTTGGTGCGACTGGCGTTCGAGCCACGGTGCGATTTGTCGATTTGAACAACCCCCATCCAATGCCGCCCTACACCAACTGGGCCACGGCCGCCTTGACCATCCAGGACGCGATCGACGCTGCCGTGGACGGCGACGAGGTCCTGGTGGCTGACGGCGTGTATGCGACGGGCGGGCGGATCGCCAACGGCACGTTAACCAACCGCGTGTCCGTGGACAAACCGGTGACGGTGCGCAGTATCAACGGCCCGGCATATACCATCATCCGAGGCTGGCAAGTGCCGGACACAACCAATGGCGACCGCGCGATTCGCTGCGTCTATTTGACCAACCGCGCGACGCTGTGCGGCTTCACCTTGACCGGAGGAGCCACCCGAAATGCGGGTGAGGATTTCGGCGACTTAAGCGGCGGTGGACTGGCTTGCGCCTCCACCAATTCGTGGGCTTCCAATTGTCTAATCATTGGCAACTCCGGACTCCTTGGTGGTGGGGCCCATTCCGGCACGCTGGACCACTGCACCTTCACCCGTAACACGGCTTATCTCGGCGGTGGTGCCTGCGAAAGTGTGTTGAACAGTTGCGTCCTAACCGGCAACTCCGCGGGCAGTGGCAGCGGTGGCGGCGCGGCGATTGCCACGCTCAACCATTGTACGCTCACCGGTAATACCGCCACCACCGGCGGCGGCACGTATGGCGGCACGTTGAGAAATTCCATCGTGTATTTCAATACGGCGGCTGACGGACCGAATTACCTGGGCGGCTCCCTGGATTACTGCTGCACGATCCCCAAGCCATCTGCCGGAATGGGTAACCTGACTGATGATCCGCAATTGGCGAGTGCCACCCATTTGAGTGCCGATTCGCCTTGTCGGCGCGCGGGTGACGCCGCCAGCGGCGCCGGCACCGACATTGACGGTGAGCCTTGGACTGAGCCGCCGGCCATCGGCGGTGATGAATACCGGGAAGGCGAGGTGACCGGCGCGTTGCTGGTGGGACTTCAGACCGCCCGCACCAATGCGGCGACGGGTTGGTCGGTTGACTTCCTGGCCCAGATCGAAGGCCGGACCACCGCAAGCGCCTGGGATTTTGGCGATGGCACCACGGTGAGCAACCAGCCTTGCACCCGCCATGCATGGACGTCGCCGGGCGATTATCCGGTCGTTCTGCGCGCCTATAACGAAAGCCACCTGGATGGGATCAGCGCGACGGTGACGGTCCACGTCGTGACGTATTACGTCGCGGCAGGTAACACCAAGGCGACTCCTCCCTATACTTCATGGGCGACCGCTGCGGCAGACATTCAAGCGGCGGTCGATGCGGTTTCCGTGCCGGGAGCGACGATCTGGGTCAGCAACGGAGTCTATGCCACCGGCGGACGCGCGGTTTACGGAACGATGACCAATCGCGTGAGGGTGGACAAACCGGTGGCCGTGCGTAGCGTCAACGGCCCGGAAGTGACGGTCATCGAAGGCAGCAAGCCAACCCCCGCCGACGGAGCAGTCCGCTGCGTCTATTTGACCAACGGCGCGGCGCTCCACGGGTTCACTTTGACCAATGGTGGAACGGTCAATGGCGCAACCGCAATGGAGGGTAACGCTGGAGGCGTCTGGTGCGAATCCCGGGACGCATGGATGTCCAATTGCGTGATTACCGGTAACTCGGCTTTGCAGGACGGCGGTGGTGTTTACCGCGGCACGCTATCTGATTGCACGTTGACCGGCAACACCGCCTCTCGTTATGGCGGGGGTGCTTCTGAAGCCACGATGATTGATTGCACACTCATGGGCAATTCGGCCAGCAGTGGCGGTGGCGTGTTTGACAGCATCTTGAACCACTGCTCGTTGACCAACAACTCCGCCGCCCAGGGAGGCGCGGTGTACGCCGGCACGCTGACCCACTGTACGTTGGTGAACAATTCGGCTGACTTGAACGGCGGCGGCGCGCACGCTGCCATGCTAACGCTTTGCACCTTGACCCACAATTCGGCCGAGTCGGGCGGTGGAGCGTACAATTGCGAGTTGAACCATTGCACCCTCACGGACAACGCGGCGCAAACCGGCGGCGGAGCGTTTGGGAATACGCTAAATAACTGCACCGTGACGGATAATGTCGCTGGCCAGGGAGGCGGGACGTATGGCGCCGATCTGAGTAACTGTGCGGTGTCCCGCAACTCGGCTGCTGAAGGCGGCGGAATCTATGGCGGCACGCTGGCCAACTGCACGCTCACGGGTAACGCGGCCATTCAAGGCGGCGGGGCGTTTCAAGGCACACTGTATAACTGTATCGTTTATTTCAATCATGCCGTTACCGGAACGAATTACCTTGGTAGCACCTTGGACTACTGTTGCACGGTCCCGCCATCCCCAGGCGTTGGTAACATCGTTGCGAATCCGCAATTGGCCAGCGCCTGGCATTTGAGCGCCGAGTCTCCTTGTCGCGAGGCCGGCAGCGTCTTGTTCTCGCTGGGTACGGATATAGACGGCGAATTGTGGACTACGCCGCCCGCCATCGGCTGCGACGAATTTCACGTCGGAGCGGTGACGGGTGCGTTGACTGTGAACCTTGCGTTGACCGTGACCAATCAGGCCGCTGGCTGGCCGGTGGATTTCACCGCCTTGATCGACGGGCAGACGACGGCGAGCGTTTGGGATTTTGACGATGGCGTCGCCGTGAGTAACCAACCTTACGCCAGCCATACTTGGACGGTTCCAGGAAATTATTCGGTGGTTCTGCGGGCGTTTAACGAGAGTTGGCCCGGTGGCTTGAGCGCTACGGTTTCTGTCCACGTCGCGGCCGTGCATTACGTGGCCATCCAGAGCACCAATTCAATGTTGCCGTACGCTACCTGGGCCACCGCCGCCACGAACATTCAATCCGCGGTGGACGCTGTCGCAGTGCCGGGGGCGTTGGTCCTGGTGAACGACGGAGTGTATGCCACTGGCGGCCGGGCTGTCTCTGGGAGCATGACCAACCGGGTGGTGGTGGATAAACAAATCACCGTGCGAAGCGTAAACGGCCCTGCGTTCACGACGATAGCCGGCCCACCGAGCAAGAACTGCGGTGCCCTTCGCTGCGTCTATTTGACCAACGGCGCGATGCTGTCCGGTTTTACTCTGACCGGCGGAAACACGTTGAACCAGGGCAATAACTACCTGGAGCAAAGTGGTGGTGGCTTGTGGTGCGAATCAACCGCGGCGGTGGTTTCGAATTGCGTCATCGCGGGCAACGCGGCGGCATTCGTTGGCGGCGGGGTCCATGGCGGCACCTTGAGTCACTGTACGCTGGAGGCCAACTCGTCGGCCTATCATGGCGGCGGTGCCTTCGAGAGTGCGTTGAACCATTGCACGCTGCGCGGCAATTCTTCCGCCAACGGGGGCGGTGCCGCGGGGAGTACGTTGAATCAATGCATGCTGGTCAGCAATGCCGCATCGTCGGGTGGCGGCGCCTATCAATCCGGTCTCATTAATTGTCTCTTGACCAGCAATTCCGCCGATTGGGGTGGCGCGGTGTTTGCCAGCGTTCTGAACAATTGCACGTTGGTGGACAACCAAGCCCGGTCGAGCGGTGGCGGGGCGTATTGGGGCGCCCTGACCAACTGCATTGTGTATTTCAACGTCGCCCCCGAAGCGGCGAATTGTTTTGCCAGCGCTCGGAGTTACTGTTGCACGACGCCGCAGCCTTCTGACGGAGTGAGCAATCTGGCATTCGATCCGCGGTTCGTGGACCCGGCAAATGGAAATTGGCGACTGCAATCGAACTCGCCTTGCCTCAACGTCGGTTACAACCCCGCCGCTCCGGATCAGCCGGATTTGGATGGCCGTCCGCGCCTTGTCGGCGGCACGGTGGACTTGGGCGCTTATGAGTTGCAAGAAGCTGTCCCGGGCGAGTTCCTGGGCTGGCTCGAACAATATCATTTGCCGACGGACGGGTCCGCGGACTTCGCCGATTTCGACGGTGATCGTTTGAACAACTGGCAGGAGTGGCGTTGCGGCACGGACCCGACCAGCGCCGATTCGGGCTTACGGCTGTTCCTCCCGGAACCCGTCGGCGCCGATGTGGCTTTGCGTTGGGAAAGTGTGTCGAACCGTTGTTATTTCGTGGAACGAGGAACGGACCTCAGCTCAGCGGCGCGATTTCTAACAATAGCCACCAATCTTGCCGGACTGGCCGGCACGACAATGTTCACGGACACCAACGCTGCCGGCGCTCGAATGTACTTCTATCGGGTGGGAGTGGAGTAAGGCCGCCGCTACCTATCCACACTCCACCCAGGTGAACCCTGTCTTTGAATCTGTACGCGGCTGCGTTGGTTTTGTTCAAATTGGGTTCAGGCCTTCAGCGCTTTGAGGGGGAAGTCCCATTTCTCAGCTTTGCGCATCACTTCGTCCCAGGTGACTTCGCGTTGTTCGTATGCGGCCGTGCGGCCCAGGATGGTGGTCAGCGTGCTGCGCACACTTGGGGCCACGGTGGGATTGCTGAAGTTACCCTTCGTGATACTCGCGTAAAACGTCTTCACGTTGTTCTCGACGCCTTCGGCGTAAATCCGGTTGGTCTGGCCGCCGTTATATTTGTCGTCGCAGTTCACCGTGACGGAACCGCCGTAGTGGGTGTCGATGGTGCCCTGCGTGCCGTAGATGCGGCATTGGATGTCGTCCCAGTAACGGCCGACCTGTTTCGAGGAAAAACTGATCAGCACATCGTTCGGGAACCAGAAGATGCCGGCGAAATGGTCCCAACACGTGCCGGCATAAGGACGCGCCCGTCCGCCGGTCGCGAAGGCCTTGATCGGTGCCGCGTCCAGAATCCAGGTGCATACGTCGAGCGTGTGGATGTTTTGCTCGGTGATGATGTCGCCGCTCAGGATTCGGTCCACCGCCCAGGCGCGCAACCGGGCTTCAGGCTGCCCCACGTGCTTCTTATATTCATCGTCCATGCCCTGGAAATACAGGCTGCACTGGTAGGTGGATTCGCCGCTGATCAATTTGCCGATAGCGCCCCCATGCACGCGTTTCACCGCTTCGATGTAAGCCGGTTGGGCGCGCGTCTGGAAGTCCACGAGAAAGACCTGCTTCTTTTCCGAAGCCGATTTGCCGCTCGCCGCAATCGACTGGCAGCCCGGCACGTCCACGGCGATGGGTTTGGCCAGATACACATGCTTGCCCGCCGCCACGGCTTCGGCCGCGTGCGACGGATGGAAATAGGGCGGGGAAATGATGGCGACCGCATCGACTTTCTCCAGGAGTTTGCGGTAACCATCCAGGCCGGTGAACCGCATGTTCTCGGGGATGCCGTGTTTATTGCCGGCGTTGTCCGCCTTGTCTTGGAAATAATCGGCGCAGGCCACCACGTTGAAGCCGCCCTGTTTTTTGAAAAAATCCACAATCCAGGTGCCGCGGCCGCCGCAGCCGATGAGACCGAGGTTGATCTTTGGAATTGGCCTCGGCGCCATGCACGAGGCCGGGACGCAGAATGGTTGCCCCCAGCGCGGTCGCGCCGGCGCCGGCGAGGAATTTGCGGCGGGTGATTTCCGAACTGGTGGTCAAAGAAGGATTCAAATGCTCAGACATGTATTGCTCCGGTTTCAATGGTTTCATGATGCTCTAAAGTGACGAAGGAATGGCGATGGTCATTCAACGTCGGTCCGCATTGAAGGCAGCTTGGTCCCGGCCCCTGGCTGGAAGCAAGCCGGATGTTTGAGGCTGACCGGTGTTGCGCCCTAACGTGCTGCCGGCATCTTGCCGGCAGATCGAACGGAGACGGGCGTAACGAACAGAGTCAGAAGTTCGAGCGCATCCCTCGCGTCCGTTTCTGCCGGCGGGACGCCGGCAGCACGCTGCTGCTGGTGTCAGTCCAACGTGCTGCCGGCATCTTGCCGGCTGTTTGGAACGGTGGTTGCGATTCAATGACCAATGCCCAATCCCCAATGACCAGAGAATGACCAATGACTAATGCCCATTACCCCATTCGCGCGAACCTATCCCAGTCGCCGCAGCCGCCGACGTAAGGAGGCGGACCTGCTGCCCCTTTCGTTGTCCGCCTCCTCACGTCGGCGGCTACAGCCTGTCGGTGTTTTAACCTCCGTGTGAACATCCGAGTTGGCGCGCCGATGCGGTATTGGCTTGGATGCTTGGAATTTGGGGCTTCTTTGGTCCTTGGTCATTTTGCTTGCTTCCAGCGTTCGCATTTGATCGTCGTGCTTGCATCCGGTTCTGCCGGCGGGACGCCGGCAGCACGCTGCTGCTGGTGTCAGTCCAGCGTGCTGCCGGCATCTTGCCGGCTGTTTGGAACGGTGGTTGCGATTCAATGACCAATCCCCAATCCCCAATGACCAGAGAATGACCAATAACTAATGCCCATTACTCCATTCGCGCGAACCTATCCCAGTCGCCGTAACCGCCGACGTAAGGAGGCGGACCTGCTGCCCCTTTCGTTGTCCGCCTCCTCACGTCGGCGGTTACAGCCTGTCGGTGTTTTAACCTCAGTGTGAAACATCCGGGTTGGCGCGCCGATGGGGAAATTATTTGGGTATTTGGAATTTGGGGCTTCTTTGGTCCTTGGTCATTGTGCTTGCTTCCAGCGTTCGCATTTGATCGTCGTGCTTGCATCCGGTTTCTGCCGGCGGGACGCCGGCAGCACGCTGCGGCTGGTGTCAGTCCAGCATGCTGCCGGCATCTTGCCGGCTGTTTGGAACGGTGGTTGCGATTCAATGACCAATGCCCAATCCCCAATGACCAGAGAATGACCAATGACTAATGCCCATCACTCCATTAGCGCGAACCTATCCCAGTCTCCGTAACCGCCGACTCGCGCCGGTAGCCCCGGCTCATCAAGTGGTAGAGGGCACCTGCGTATTGGATGCGGAGCTTGCGCGCTATGGGGAAAGCCCAACGGAACCGTCATTACTGTCAATCGTGAGAACTGCCCCGTTTTCGTTTATGGCTCGCCCGGCATCAACCGAAAGCGGGAGCAAGCTCCGCGCATTCCAAACGCTCCGCGACGAACGGTGCGAAACAAACGTCGCGCCAGCGTTTGGAGTGCGTCCGGCTTGCCGGCGCTTTCGACTGCAGCCAGGCGGGCAAACAACCCCCACACCCTCCAAAAAAGTGCCCTGGGCGCACGAGATCCCCATGCCGGCGTAACGTGAGCTGCATCCCGTCCGCTTGGATGCGGCGGTTTTCGATTGCCAAATCGGCCGGGCTCTGGCTTAAGTCGGGCGGTGGCATTCCTGAGGACATTTCTAAAATACTGGTTGCCGGTCTGGATCTGGATGGCGTTCATCTTTTCGGCCTCGACCGATGTGCTGTCGGCGCCACGCACCTCCCGCATCATTGGGCCCATCTTGCGCTGGTTCAAACCGGACCTTTCCAACGCCACAATTTACCGGGTCCAATATGGTGTCCGCAAAACCGGGCACGTGACCGAATATGCCGTGCTGGCGATGCTCCTGTGGCGCGCGCTCCGCCAACCAAAGACGAACGAGTCGCCGTTTTGGCGGTGGTCCGCCGCCGGGGTGGCGCTGGTGGTGGCGGCGCTTTATGCGGGGAGCGACGAATGGCATCAATCGCTGGTGCCGAGTCGGGATGGCCGCGTGGGCGATGTGCTGCTGGATACGTGCGGGGCGGCCGCGGGTTTGGGCCTGCTCTGGGCATACGGCCGGCGGCGCGACCGAGGATAGGTTTTAAATCATGAAGCGCCCGCTGCTCAACGTGGCGCTGCTTTACATTAGTGGCGTGTTGCTGGGGGAGCACATCGCAATCCCCCTCGGACTTCTTTTGCCTGGCGCCTGGTTGCTCGCGCTGGCGGCACTGGCTCTCGCGCGGGTGCGCAAGTATTTGCTGGCGCCACTAATTGTGCTGGTGGGGACATTGAACCTCACGTTGCACCGCGTGCCATTGGCGCCGGATGATTTGCGTTTGTTGATGGGCGCGAAGCCGGAGATTGTCCGGGTACGCGGGGTGTTGGAAGAGGATCCCACCGAGCGAATCTATCAGCAAGCGGGCGAGGATGTTTCCCGCACGATGGCCCGGGTGCGGGTCACTGGATTGAAACCCAATCGCGCTTCCTGGCAACCGGCGTCGGGCCGGTTGGCGGTCACCACGGGCGGCGAATTTCCCGAACCACTGTGGAAAGGTCAGCGCGTCGAAATCGATGGGGTGTTGGCCCCGCCCGACGGACCATTGGCGGAAGGCTTGTTCGACTACCGCGCTTACCTGCGGAACCTCGGCATCTATTATCAATTGCAGGTGCAGTCGCCGTTTGATTGGAAGGTGCTCCCGCCCCGCGTTGTGCCCGGTTTGGCAACGCGCTTTGGCGAATGGGCACGCGGGGTCCTGGCGCGTGGCTTGCCCGTCGAGGATGAACCATTGCACTTGCTTTGGGCTATGACGCTGGGCTGGCGCACCCGGCTTACCGGCGAAGTGTCGGATCCGTTTATGCGTTCGGGAACGCTCCATGTGTTTGCCATCAGCGGTCTGCACGTGGCGTTGGTGTGCGGGATTATTGTTCTCGTATTGCGCGTTTTCAAAGTGCCACGCGGGGCGTGCGGAATCGTCGTGATTCCGTTGTTGTGGTTCTATGCGGCAGTGACGGGTTGGCCCGCGTCGGCAGTGCGGGCGACTGTCATGATGTCGGTGATCATTGCCGGTTGGTCGCTGCACCGGCCAAGTGACCTGTTGAATTCGCTGGCCGCCGCGGGACTCATCATCTTGGTGTGGGATCCGTTGCAGGTGTTCCAGGCGAGTTTCCAACTCTCCTTTTCCGTGGTGCTCAGTCTGGCCCTGGTGGGTCCGCCTTTGTATCGGTGGAGCCAACGCTGGTGGCAACCCGATCCATTCTTGCCCGAAGAACTGCGTTCCCCCTGGCAGCGGCGGCTGGATGTTGGTTGGCGCTGGCTGCGAGCGAGCCTCGTAACCTCACTGGCGGCCTGGCTGGGATCGCTGCCGCTCATCGCCCATTACTTCCATCTGTTTACGCCGGTCAGTCTGCTGGCCAATGTTTTCATTGTGAACCTGGCAGCCGTGGCCTTGACCAGCAGTCTGGCCAGCGTGCTGTGCGGCGCCTGGTGGCCGGGGGTGTCCGTGCTGTTCAATCACAGTGCCTGGTTCATCATGGCGGTGATGTCCTGGACCAGCCGACACATCGCGGAATGGCCGGGCGCCTGGTTCTATGTTCGCAGTCCTTCAGCCGCCGGGCTGGCCTTGTATTACGGGATTCTCCTCAGTCTTGCGGCGGGTTGGTGGAGGCGGGCCAAGTGGCGGCCGTATATGGCAACAATTTTGGGAATGACAGCCTTGTGGTGGGCGGGCGAGCAAATCATGTCAGCCACCCAAACGCGGATGACCGTGCTCCCGCTCAATGGCGGTCATGCCATTTATTTCGACGCGCCGGGTTGGCGGTCCGATCTCCTGATCGATTGCGGCAATGAATCATCCGTTCAATCGGTCGTGATCCCGTTTTTCAAAGCCCAAGGCATGAACCGGCTTCCCACCCTGGCCCTGACCCATGGTGATGTGCGCCATGTGGGGGGCGTTGGACAGTTGAACGAAACGTTTCCGGTGCCGCGCATCATCAGGAGCCACTTGCGATTTCGGTCACCGCTTTACCGCAAGTGGGAGCAGGAGTTTGATCCCGCCGCCGGGCGGGCGCGCCTGGTTCAGCCGGATGACATGGTGGGATGTTGGAAAGTGCTTCATCCGGATGCCGAAGATCATTTTGCTCAGGCGGACGACGGATCGTTGGTGTTGTGGGGCGACTTCCGGGGAACGCGCATTTTAATGTTGGGGGATTTGGGTAAGGCCGGCCAGGCGGCGCTATTGACTCGCTATCCCGGCTTGCGGGCGGACATCGTCGTTTCCGGTTTGCCCGAGAAGACTGAGCCGCTCGACAATGCGTTCATCCAGGCGCTGCAACCGCAGATGTTGATTATCGCCGATTCGCGATATCCGGCGACACAACACGCCAGTCGCAAGGTGCAAGCGCGGCTGCGGCTCCAGCGCCTGTCGGTGCTTTACACCAGGGAAACCGGCGCGCTGACGATTGAGCTGCACCGCCGCGGTTGGACGATAGTCGGCATGCACGGCGAAGGCATTTCGGGCGGCCCCGGCGGGATCATTCAACCGGCCGGGTCAGTCGCACTGCGACATGACGAGCTTGCGGAATGATGAACTTCTTGACCTCGACCGTGATGGATTGGGGACGAAACTCCTCAAGGATCATGGACGCGATGTCAGCCGCCAGCGTTTCGATCAACGCCCAGTGAACCCCTTCGCCGAAGCCCAACAGTTTCTGGGTAACCGCGTAATAATCGATGGTGTCCGCCAAGTCATCGTTGGTGCTGGCCGCTTTGAAGTCATGCGTCATTTCCACGGTGAGTAACAGGCGCTGCGGCTTGCCGCGCTCTTCATCCGTCACGCCCACCTGATAGAACACTTCGAGATCGGAGATGATGATTTTGTCCATGGTTCAAGGAGTGGTTTCAGTCGCCGTTGAGTATTTGGCCAACACCGATTCCAACAGGATGCGGGTCGGCTGGTTCAAGTCCAATTTCAACGCGGCCTCGGGGGATAGCCAACGAAAGGCTTCCGCTTCGTCATTTAATTTGACTTGGGGATCGAGGCCGCAACGGCAGGTGTAATTCAACAGGATGAAATGCGCGGGTCGGTAGAATTCCTCCGACGCAATGCAGTCCTGCACCAGCACAAACTCAAGGTTGGTGATGTCGAGATTGGTTTCCTCCTTCAGTTCGCGGCGCAACGCGTCGTGCGACGTTTCGCCGAACTTGATTTTGCCGCCGGGAATGCCCCACAAGCGGGACCATTTGCGGGTCCGCACCATCAACACCTGGTTGGCCGGATTGAAGATCAGCGCACCCACCGTGGCCACCGGGCGATTGTCCAGGGGCGCGGGATTGAACTCGAGTTGGTTCCGTTCAAGGATCGCTTGCAATTCCGCCAAATGCTCGACCATCAGATCCGGTTTGGCGACGCGCAGTTGCTGCACGCTGTTGTATCCGGTGAGCACCGCGCAGGAATAGACGCCGCCGTGCCGCGCCGTTTCGATGTCGTGCTGCATGTCGCCGACGAACAGGGTCTCCTGCGGCTCGAGTTGGTTCTCCGCCAGTATCTCGCCGATCTTGTGGCGTTTGTCGTGGACGCCGAGGTAAGCCTTGTCGAGCAACGCCGCAAAGCCGGTTTGAGCCGCCTGCACCTGGAAATGATCGTGCCGCACCGTGCTGAGCACCAACGTGCGGAGTCGGCGCGCGCGGCAAAATTCGAGGAACGCCCGGGCGTGCGGCAGCTCGATGACGGAATCCTGGGCCTGGCAGAAATGCTCATGAAACCAAGCTTCCAACTGATCGAGGGGAACGTGGGGGGTGAACCGGTCGTAGAATCCGCGAAACGGCAAACTGAATTCCGCGCGAAACTGGTCGAGCGTCATTTCCGACAAGCCGGCCCGCACGAACACATGGTTCGTAGCCAGCAAGACCGCCGGCAAATCGTCCACCAACGTGCCCGACCAGTCGAAAATGATGTTGCGAATCACGAGCCGAGTTTAGCGCAGTTGCGATGGCTGGCAACGTCGGGGAGGAACGAAATCCGAAAGTAAGCTGAAGGCCGAAACCCGAAAGAGACGCGTCCGTTAGCACAGTGGTTCCTTTAAAGTCAGCGGCGTTCTCACGAACGCAGCCACAGCGCCTGCATACATACGGCTAAGGATGAAACAGCAGCCTCGCATAACCGTAGGCAATGGTTTCGTCGATCACGGTGCGCACGCCTTCACTGGTTTGCCACCAATGGGCGGGATCGTATCCCCGTTCCTTGATGGCAGTGATGCCGACGTTGGCATCCTTGCCCAGTGCCATTTGAAAGAGCAGCCAGGTTCGGCGCGCATGCGGCCCTACGGTCATCACATGAAAGTTCCGCGTGGGAATTTGATGTTGGTCCAGCCATTGCCGGAGGGCGACGGCCGAAGCGAATGTTCGGTTGCGAAAGGTCTCCGGGGCCGGCACCGTTTGCACCGCATTGGAATTGAGCCCCAACCGCAACAAGATGGCAGTGCCCAGTTCAGCGTGCGTTTTGTAGTCCGCCAAGTAGGCACCTTTCTCGAGCGGTCCCCCGGTAACATAAAGTTTCGTGTACGGGTGTTGGTTGAATTCGTTCAGCGCCTCCTTCAATGCATAATCAGGCGCCCAGCCTTCGACGACCAGGGCACCGCTATAAATCGGGTGGGTCGGTGCCAGGAATGGATACACCTGTGTGCCTGCCAACAACGCCAGTGCGGCCACAGTGAGCAGCAAGACCGCCCACCCGCGCCACGTAGGCAGCCAGCACTGCCGGCTCCGGAGCAATCCCCAGCAGCGCTGGCTTTGTTTCTTCGGGGAAGCCATGGAGGGGGAAATCACCTAATTGGCAGGTAAGCACTGGTTCGTCGCATTCATGTCGGAACTTTAACGCAACCAGGCGTCTGCCCACAAGCGGTTTGCGCTTAACACTACAGCGACACTTCCGAAGCACGGAGCGCGGCCTTTAGGCCGCTTCAAGCACCAAGGATCTGCCAGCGGCTTATTGAATAGGACGGTGAAGCGGCGTAAACGCCGCGCTCCATCCGCGATTGGTGGAAAGTGTCGCTGTAGGGTTAATTCAGCCGGAACTGCGCTTGCCTGGATTCCTTTCATCTGCTGAACTGCGGGCATGGCATCCTCGGGTTTGACCACTGATGGCGCGCCGGGGCCGGGCGCTGCTTCGCTGACGCACACGATCACCTTTCGCGTGCGCTACAGCGAAACCGATCAGATGGGCACGTTTTATAATTCCCGGGCGCTCGAATGGTTCGAGTGCGGCCGCACCGAATTTCTCCGACACCAGGGCCTGCCCTACACCGCGATGGAAGCGCGCGGGACTTTTCTGCCGCTGGTGGAAGCGCATGTGGAATTTCGCGGACGCGCCCGCTATGATGATTTGTTGAAAATGACGACGACCATGAGTTGGGTCGGCCGGGCGCGAGTGCGTCTGGACGAATCCATTATCCAGGTTGCCAATGGCAAACCCGTGGCCACCGGTTACACGGTCCACACCTTCACCGATCAAAGCGGCAAGCCGATCCGTCCGCCAGGTTGGTTTATGGAAGCGTTGGGCGGACCTAATCCAGCGGTGCGGTGCTGACAAAATTTCCTTTTCGACAGCCCGCTCGAACGAGTAAAAAATCCAGCAGCAACTCCCTTTGCATGAGTGACGAAAATCGAATGTTGTTAAGCGGCGATGAAGCAGTGGCCCTGGGGGCCTGGCACGCCGGCGTAGCCCTGGGGGCCGGATATCCCGGTACCCCGTCAACCGAAATCCTGGAATCCTTCTCCAAATTGGGCGGGCGCGGCCAGTGGTCGCCCAACGAGAAAGTGGCGCTCGAAGTGGCCATTGGGGCGGCCTTTGGCGGGGCGCGCGCGATGGCGACCATGAAGCACGTCGGCTTGAATGTGGCTGCCGATCCGCTGTTTACCGCCGCCTACACCGGCGTCACCGGCGCGCTGGTCGTGGTCTCCGCCGACGATCCGGGCATGGCCTCCAGCCAGAACGAACAGGACAACCGCCGCTATGCCGTGGCGGCGGGCGTGCCGATGCTCGAACCGTCCGATTCGCAGGAGGCTTACGACTTCACCCTGGCAGCGGTGGAAATTTCCGAGCGCTGGCAGATCCCGGTGTTGCTGCGGCTGACCACCCGCGTTTGCCACAGTTACACGGTCGTCAAGCCGCGCGACAATCCGGAAACGCCCAAGCCCGCCAATTACGAGAAAAACATTCGCGGCCGGGTGATGATTCCCGCCTACGCCCGCCCGGCCCACCGGCGGTTGCGTCAGAAGTTGGCCGAAATTCAGGACTGGAACGAGACGTGCGCGCTCAACCAGACCGTCGCCGGAAGCCGCGCGCCGGGCATCATCACGTCGGGCATTTCCTACATGCACATCCGCGAGGCGGCGCCGGAAGCCAGCGTGCTCAAGCTGGGCTTAACCTATCCGCTGCCGATGAAGAAGATCGCCGAGTTTGTCCAATCGGTGGGGCGTTGCGTGGTGATCGAGGAAGGCGATCCCTACCTGGTGGATGCCATTCGGGCGGCCGGAATTTCTGTCGAGGGCAAGGACGAAATGTATCGGTTCGGCGAACTGAACGTCGAGCGGGTGCATCGCATTTTGAATCACGACACCACGCCCGAACCCGCCAAGCCGCCCGGCAAACCGCCCCAACTCTGCGAAGGCTGCCAATACCGCCAGGTCTTCGACACGCTGCGACGGCGCGATTGCATTGTGGCCGGTGATATTGGTTGTTACACGCTCGGGGTGCTGGAGCCGTTCGAGGCCATCGACAGTTGTGTATGCATGGGCGCCAGTCTGGGCGTCGGCCTGGGTTTGCGTCACGTGCTCCCACCCGAACAATCGCGCCGCGTGGTCAGCGTGATCGGCGACAGCACGTTCGTTCACAGCGGCATCAGCGGCTTGGTGGAGATGGTTTACAATCCCCCGGCCAATGGCCACGTGTTGATCATCCTCGACAACGCCACCACCGCCATGACCGGCCACCAGGAACATCCCGGCACGGGCCGCAAGCTGACCCACGAACCGACCGGCAAAGTCGTGTTGGAAGACCTGGCCCGCTCGCTGGGGGTCCAGCGGGTCCACGTCGTCGAACCGCGGGTCGGCTCCAACGAATTCGAAAAGGTGCTGGACGATTGCCTGGGCAGCAACGAACTGTCCGTCATCATTGCCCGCCGGCCGTGTTTATTGATTGTGAAACAACTTAAGCAATACGAAAGCTGCGAGTGCGAAGCGAAAGGCGCCCATGCCGAGTAAAGTCACCAATGTCATTGTCGCCGGCCTGGGTGGTCAGGGCGTGCTGAAAGCCACTGACATCCTGGCCGACGTGGTTCTGCGGGCCGGGTTCGAAGTCAAGAAGAGCGAGATCAAAGGCATGAGCCAGCGCGGCGGGTCGGTTACCGGCGACGTCCGTTTTGGCGATGAAGTGTTCAGCCCGATGGTGCCCGTCGGCGAAGCCGATTTCCTGTTGGTGCTGGAACCGACCCAGGTCAAACCGCACCGCTACATGCTGCGTCCCGACGGCGTGCTGGTCACGCCCGAGCAAGTGGACGCCAGCAAGCTGCCCAATAAGAAAAGCCTGAACGTGGCCATGCTGGGCGCCTTCAGTGCGCATCTGCAAGTGCCCGAGGACGTGTGGCTCGGAGTCGCTCCGCACGCATTTTCCCGAAGCCTTTTTTGAAGCCAACCGTCAGGCCTTTTACCTGGGCCGGAATTCGCAATCCCCATCGCCAGCCGAGTGAACCCTATGACCAAGAATCAGCCACTGCCTCCCATGCATCCCGCCAGCGCCATGGATTTCTTGCCGCCGGATCAGTTGCGCGACGTGCAATTGACCCGCCTGCAATTTATGGTGCGGCGCGCCTACGACCATGTCCCGCTGTATCGCCGGCGCCTGGAGGAACGCAAATTGAAGCCGGACGATCTATTGTCGCTGGCGGACATCAATAAGCTGCCGTTCACCGTCAAAACCGATTTGCGCGACGCCTACCCGTTCGGGCTGTTCGCCAGTCCGATGCAGGAGATCGTGCGGTTCCACGCCTCGAGCGGCACCACCGGCAAGCCGATCGTGGTCGCCTACACGCAAGAGGACGTGGACGTCTGGGCGCGGGCGATGTTGCGGAGCTTTGCCGCGTGCGGCGTGCATGCCGGCGACATCATCCAGAACGCCTACGGCTACGGTCTGTTCACCGGCGGCCTGGGCGCGCACTACGGCGCGGAAGCCCTGGGCGCCAGCGGTCATTCCCATTTCCGGCGGCAACACCGACCGCCAGATCATGGTGATGAAGGATTTCGGCGTGACGGCGATCTGCTGCACGCCCAGCTACTTCCTGCACCTCATCGAGCGGGCGGGCGAAATGGGCATCGACCTCAAGGAATTGCCGTTGCGCGCCGGCGTATTCGGCGCCGAACCGTGGACGGAAGGCATGCGGCAACGCATCGAAGCCGAAAGCGGCATCAAGGCTTACGACATTTACGGTCTGTCCGAGATCATCGGTCCCGGCGTGGCCATGGAATGTCAGCATCAGACCGGGCCTGCACATTTTCGAGGATCATGTTCTATCCGGAAATCATCGATCCGGAAACGGGCGAACCATTGCCCGACGGCGCCGAAGGCGAACTGGTGTTGACCACGCTCTGCAAGCGGGCCATGCCGATGATCCGCTACCGCACGCGGGACATCACATCGCTCGTGACAGACACCTGCCCCTGCGGCCGGACCCTGCGGCGGATCTGCCGGATCGGCCGCCGCAGCGACGACATGTTCATCATCCGCGGCGTCAACGTGTTCCCGTCGCCAGATCGAGACGGCGCTGCTCGAGGTCGAGGGCACCCTGCCGCACTACCAGATCATCCTGACCGGCGACAAGGGACTGGACACAGATCGAGGTGCAGGTCGAAGTGACCGCCGAAGTGTTCAGCGACACGGTGGGCGCCATGGAACAGCTTCAGCGCAAACTGTCGCACTCGATTGAGAGCATCGTCGGCGTCCGCGCCGCCGTGCGCCTGGTGGATCCGCGCACCATGCAGCGCAGCGAAGGCAAAGCCAAACGCGTGCTCGATAAACGCAAGATATAACGACCGCAACGTTCGGAGAAAGGCCAACTATGACAGTCAAACAACTCTCCATTTTTCTGGAAAACAAACCGGGCACCCTGAGCACCACCTGCCGGCTGCTGGCCCAGGAAGGCATCAACATCCAGACCTTCGCCCTCGCCGACACCAAGGAATTCGGCATCCTGCGCTTGGTCGTCCACGAGTGGGAAAAGGCCAAGGCCGTTCTCGAAAAGAACGGCTGCGTCGTGAAGGTCACCGAAGTGGTCGCCCTCGAAGTGCCCGACGAACCGGGCGGCTTGGTCCGGCTGCTGGAAATCCTCGAACAAGCCCGGGTAAACGTGGAATACACGTATGCCTTCACCGACAAGCAGGAAGGCAAGGGCCTGCTGGTCTTCCGATTTGACAATCCCGAGGGTGCCGTCAAGGCGCTCCAGGCGAATCAATTCAACGTGGTCGGCACCACCGAACTCGCCCGCCGCCTGAAGAACTAACGTGCTTAACAACGTGCTGCCGGCGTCCCGCCGGCAGAAACGGATGCGAACTGCGCTTGGGGTCTTTCCTAGAATTTTGCCGTTTGGTTATGCCCGAGGATCGCTCCCGCCTCCGGCGTTCTGATTGGCGCCCCGCCAACGACTCCTTGAATGCGAGGCGAGCGCCCTCATTTTGGAGCCCTGGCTGGTTCCGAGCCAATCAGTGAAAGCGCTCCCTTGGAAAGCTGGCGAATGCCGGTCAGGTGCGTCCGCAATGGGGATGCCGTCATCTGGGACAGGGCCAGGTAAGGCGCGACGGCGTCTCGCCTTCGCGGGTTTGCCTCCGTGCTATCCGGGAAATCCGTGGTTCATCCTCACGCCGGTTTTCGAGCGAACCCATCCCGCGCTCGAGGTTTCATTGATCCTGCGGGCTGCGCGCGCCAATCCCCGGCCGATTCAACACGTGGGTTTAAATCATCGTCGTGGACACGTCTTCATGCCCCAGCAACTCCGAAACGGTGCAACTTGAGCGCCTTGGGAAGGCGCGAAAGGAATTGCGGTGCCGCCGCAAGCCCCGCCAGGGGTAAGCGAGTGGGCACGAGCGAATCAATGTCCATGCTCCGATCCAGCAATGGCGACGCAAAGCAATGCCGCCGCCCCCCAACCACCTGGTAGGGCGAGACTCCGTCGAGCCCTGGCTTCCCCGGAGCGCGCCCATCAACCTCCTGCCGGGCCAAGGGAAACGTTTGGTCTTCGAACGGCTCAGGCTTCCCGCGTCACCGTTGCCGGCATTGCGGAAATGACGCGGAAAATTCAGGGCTCGACGGAGTCACACCCTACCAGGTGGTTGGGGCTGTTTCTGGGCCTGCGCCCAGGCAATGAAGTCGCGGGCCGAATCATGCGTGACCTCGCCCCGGCCACGGCGGCAGAAGTTGAGGTACCAGCGGATGGTGATGGCGAAACTGTGTTGGTGGCGTTCGGGGAGGTCGGCGTTGGCCAGCCACTCGGGCCAATTGGGGAAGTGGATTGTTGCCATTGGTTTTCGCAATTGATGGTCCAATCGTCGTCGGATAAAGCGAGACGATGACCCTGGCTTAAACCCGCTGCGCCGTCCTACCCTCCGGGCCTCACTCATCCAACGGGCTGCGCACGCCCAGGCCCGGCTTGCGCATCGGGTGCGTGTAAATCATCGTGGTTTCCACGCTCTTGTGCCCGAGCAACTCTTGCAGCGTTCGAATGTCGGTGCCCCGGTCCAGCAACTGGGACGCAAAGGAATGCCGCAGCACGTGCGGTGTCACCCGCTTGTTCAAGCCCGCCCGTTGGGCCGCTTGTTTGATCGCCCTTTGAAACGCCCAATCGGCCATGTGGTGCCGTCGCTTCACGCCGCCACGCGGATCCTGGCTCAGTTGGTCATCGGGCCAGAGCCAGAACCATGGCCATTCCTGGCCGGCCTTCGGATACTTGCGGGCCAGACTTTCGGGCAACCACACCCCGGCCACCTGTTTGCGGCGGTCCGCCTCGTAAAGCTGGCGGATAACTGCCAGGTGCGTCCGCAACGCCTCGACCGTTATATGCGCCAAGGGCACCAGTCGATCCCGGTCGCCTTTGCCCGCGCGCACCGTAATGATTTCCTGCTCCAAGTCCACGTCCTACCTGACGCGCAAACGCAGCAACTCCATCAGCCGCAAGCCCCCGCCAAAGGCGATGCGGGTCATCAAGGCCCAATCCCCTTCGCCTTCCAATTGCTCGAGCAACTGTTCCATTTCCGTGCGGGTGAGCCAGGTCCGGGCGCGCGGCCGCAGGTGGGAACGCCGGTAATCGGAGAAATCCCCCAGATCCTGGCCGAAGACCTCGCGCAACAAAAACACCACGGCGTTTAAGGCCTGGCGTTGACTGCTGGCACTCAAGCGTTTGTCCAGCGCCAGGGCATCCAGAAACGCCTTAATGTCCTCGGTTCCCCGGTGTTCGAGGTTCTGGGTCTGGCAAAACCGCGCAAAGCGGTCCAGCCAAACCAGGTAACTCTGTTCAGTGCGATACGAATAGTGCCGGCGCCGGAGGACCGTGAGGAACGCCGTTTTCCAGGCCGGCACCGCCGAAGTTGCGGTGGCTTCGGAAGCCTCCGGCTCCCTCGCCCCCACCGGGGGAGAGGGTTGGGGTGAGGGGGCAGACGCCGCCGAACTGGTTTGACCCTTTGCCGCTTTGGCGGCGCGAAAGAACCAGCGAATGGCCTCGCGCCAGCTTTCCAATTGCCAGGGTTCGGGCTGTTTCTGGGCCTGCGCCCAGGCGATGAAGTCGCGGGCCGAGTCATGGTTGACCTCGCCCCGGCCCCGGCGGCAGAAGTTGAGGTACCAGTGGAGGGTGATGGCGAAACTGCTTTTATGACGTTCGGGGAGGTCGGCGACAGCCAACCACTCCGGCCAATTGCAATATTCAGGCTCCTTCATTGGTGTCGTTTTTACCGGTTCAATCGCGCCCGGATAAACCGACAATTTGTCGGTTTATCCGAAAACGAGTCTGCCGCGGCCCCCGCCGCGGCAACCTCAGAAACCACGACGAATCAAACAATTAATGCTTGACTCTGTCAAGCCAAACCATTTATTAATCTTGTCGAAAGTGACAACCGGGAACGTTAACGGAAGGTTTCGGATAAACCGACAATTTGCAGTTTATTAATACTGTCGGCCAAAATGAAGGCGAAGCTCTCAGTACTTGCCCCAGCGATGTTCCTGTTCGTTATACAGGTTGCGATTGCATGGGCCATGCTTTACGCGACGTGGGCAGCACGCCGTAATTGGGACGAGATGCTTGGACCAGAAAAGGTATTGCCGGGGCTTACCACAGCCGCCCTGAGCTTCGGATTTATGATTCCGGCAGTGGCGGCCGTCGCTTCCTTGGTAGTTGCCTATATCGACTGGCGCCGAGGATCATCACGTCCAGTGTGGCTCTTTGTCGTGGCTACGTGTGAGTCCTTGTTCATGGCCTTGTTCGCGCTGGGCCTCACAATGCCGGCTTTGTTTATCACGTACAGGCTCGGATCATGAGAGGAATGGCCAACAAAGCGACGCACCGAACAGCCGCCCCGCGCCGTGAGTTCGAGGCTGGTCCGGGAGATTTGCCCGTTGGATTGGCTGCCGACGCGCGCTTCCGGGCGGCTGTCGGTGGTCTCAGCGTTCGGCGGAAAAATGAAACCGGTCGCAAAACGGAGATTAAAATTGGCCTTTACTGCCATCGGGTTTCTTGTGCTGTGTCGGCTCGTCCTTCCGATTCCGCTCCGAGGTAACTGGACCGGCTACCTCACCTACCACCTGTGCGACCTAGCACGCCTTCGTCCGATACGCCGACGGCCGGGCTCACTCTTTTACCATGGCCTTGACAGTCCTAGCCCTGACGGCAGTTACACCCGCGTCGGCTGGAACACGTATCGCTGGGATCCTGCCGCGAACGAGGGCAAGCCCATCACCGTTCATCCAGGTTGGTTGTTTGTTCGTTACGAAGGTGTCGGCACCAACGGCACGGTATGGGGAGTGCGTGACTTGTTGTTCGGAGGCCACCGCACGCATCATCCGCGAAACTGAGGCGATGCCATCGAAGCCGGCCAGAAAGAAAAGAGAGTGACCAATGATTGGGCCGCCTAACAAGTGGATACACACGAACCGCCGCCCCGCGCTTCAGTTCGGACTGGCCGGATTATTCGGACGCTGGATTCGCAGCCAGCGCCCGTCACCGGCGGCGGTCGGTGATCCTTGGCGTTAGCCAAAATTTTATGAGCATCATTGAGCACTTTCAGAAACTCGACGACCTGATCATCGAACACACAAAGCCGCCAGTCACTTCCGTACTTCGTCACCAATTGACGCTCACACAAGAACAGATTGAGGCGTATCAGGCATCGTCGAACAAACAGGCTGAAACGCTCACGACACAAATAAAAACAATAGAGCGTCTTATGATAGAAAATGAGACATTGATTTCGCAGAAGAAGCGCACACATGAGCAAGCTTGGAAGAATCTTGCTAGGCGTCAATATGAGCATTGGCATTCTCATGATCTCAAAGAAAATGTCTAACCAGGCGGTAGAGCGAAGGACTGCCCCGCGTCTCCGTTTCAATTGCGTTTGCTTTTTCATGGGTTTGGTTTGGCGTCGAGCGGGCGCTGTCGGCAGTCCTCGCTCACCTTATCGTTCGGCAGCATAGTCCCCACACCATGAGCATTCCAGGGTACAAGCAGAATGACGATTGCCGTCAGTGTGATCTGTGCGGGATTGCTTCTGCTGTGTGGCTGCCTGTTCTGGAGTTACGGCTGGCTTAAGATTCGAGTCGCGTTTGCCAGCGAGCAGACGGAGATTTTTGACGAGATGCGCGCGCGAGCACTTCAGAGTGATCCAGCAGGTGCCGCCGGTTGCCTTAAGTACATTGTTGGCGATCACCCGTCCGGAAGCAAGCAGGAGACAGGTTCACGACTTAATAGCATTGTGGAGCGCGAGCGCACGCTGGCGGTTCGGGACATTGTTGCGTATCTCCAGACCAAGACCGGCGAGAATTTGGGAGAGAGCCCGACGGCGTGGATCCAGAAGTATGCCCAGAAATAGCCAGAAATTGTCGAACCAAGCAGTGCACCGAACAGCCGCCCCGCGCTGTGAGTTTGAGCGGGCCGGGAGATTTGGCCGTCGGATTGGCTGCCGGCTGGCACTCCCGGGCGGCTGTCGGTGACTTTGGCGTTGGCTGGATTACACAAAAAGAATAGCGCGTACTAGGTACAAACTTCATCGGCATCATGACGATTGGCCTGTTTGTGGGCTGCGCGGAACACTGCGCTGCGCAATCCACGCTAATTACCTTTGAAACCATTCCCAATGGAGTTCCTTCGGAGGGATTGGTCATAAGCAATCAATTTGTCACCACGCACGGTGTCAGTTTTCATTTTGAGGACGATACATTTCCCCATCTAGCGATGGTTGGAGAGCCGCTTACCGCCTTCGAAGGGGTGGGACATGGAGCCGATACGCCGGCCAGTGGACAACAGGTGGGACAGTTTTTCCTCACCGATGACGGAGTGAATTGATTCTTCACCGCCTCCATCTATTGTTACCTACACAAATCCAGTAAACACCGCGAGTGGCGTTCTCCTTGACATCGACAACGATGAAAGGTGGATTGTTACGGCACACGATGAGCAAGGCAACGAGATCGAACCGACTCGCGCTCAACGATGGCGATCAGGGGACAGGCGAAGGGATTGCCACAGTTTGGATCCTCCGACCATCCAGAGACAAATATCTATTCCATTCGCTTCTCTGTGACTGATCCAAGCGGATCCACTGGTCTTGCGTTCGAAAGCTCTCTCTCCCGGCAAGTGCGCAACCTCCTGTCGAGATCGAGGTGGGTATCATGCACGCCGTCGAGCTGTTTTGGGAATCGAATGCAGGATCTTTTCTACCAAGTCCAATACGAGGACGAACGTGAAGGCGACGAACTGGATGAATCTTGGTTCCCCCCATACAGGCCGCCAGCGCGATAACCTATTTATGGACTCGATCCGAGGCTCAAGCGAGAGGTAGCTACGGAGTTGTGCCGGGGGGAATTATCCCAAGTAATCATAGCTACAGCCAACAAAAGCGATGGACCGAACAGCCCACCCGCCCTGCAGGCGAACAGTGATCATGGACTTTGACGCCAACATTTCCGGTCGAGGTTGGCGTTTTCTGGGCTGTCGGTGATCTGGGCGTTGGGCGACAGCCGCATGCCGTCCGTTCATGCTGCATCCATTATCCATCTGATGACTATGAAAGCTCGATTCCTCATTTCCATTGCTGCTCTGAGCGTGTGGGCGTTCGCGCCGAGCACTCTCTCGCAAACCTCGTCGGGCCTGGGCATCCAGACCTATGCAGGTTTGAGCATTACCGGTGCGGTCGGCAAGGTCTATGCGCTTGAGTATGCGACAGATCTTGCCGCCACGAACAATTGGCAATGCCTGGAGTTTGTCGCAGTCACAAGCACAAACCAGTTGTGGCTCGACACGTCCGCTCCAGCCACAATCAGCCACCGATTCTATCGAGCAGTTGAGTTCGATGCGCCGACAAGTCTTGTGTTCATTCCACCCGGCACTTTCCGGATGGGAAGCCCGCCGAGCGAAGAGGGCAGACAGCCCAATGAAGGAACTCAAGTTGCCGTGACGATCAAGAATGGCTTTTGGATGGGCAAGTGTGAAGTCACGCAAGCAGAATACGAACAGCTCATTGGCTCCAACCCGAGCTTCTTCAACGGGCTTCAGGCTGCCAATGGCAGAGACTATGGAACCAATCTGACTCGTCCAGTGGAACAGGTCGGTTGGAGCGATGCCACAAATTATTGCTTTTATCTCACGCAGCACGAGCGCAGTGCAGGCCGAATTCCGATCAACTGCATCTACCGCCTTCCGACAGAAACGGAATGGGAGTATGCGTGCCGAGCATGGACATCAGACCGACGCTTCAGCTATGGAGATGACTTGGAGTACAGCAGACTCTGAGAGTATTGTTGGTTCGGCAATAATAGTGATGACCAGACGCATCCTACCGGACTGAAAATAGCCAATCAGTGGGGCCTTCGAGATATGTATGGGAATGTCTGGGAATGGTGCCAAGAGAAGGCGATTCGTGGAGGCGGTGAGGAAAGCTACGCGGAAGATTGCCGATCAGCGCGTCGTATCGTCTTCCCTGGCGGCTTTGGGCAATATGACATTGGTTTCCGTGTGGTTTTGGCACCAAGTCAGCTTTGAGCACATAGAAACCTGCTTTTTCCACGAAATTGAAATCATTAATGCCGCCCTACAAAGTCACCGGAGCGCCCTTAAGATGGAGAAAAGACGAAAGCCCAACAAGCGGATGCACACGAACCGCCGCCCCGCGCTTCAGCTCGAACGCTCCGGATTCTTCGGACGCTGGATTCGCTGCCAACGCCCGTCTCCGGCGGCGGTCGGTGATCCTTGGCGTTAGGTGAAAAAGTATGAAGAGCGCGATGGACAAAGCAAACGTTCCTGAAGAAACAGCAAAACACCCACTCAATCGGGGTGTTCGCGCTCCGGGAGGTGGCCTTTACTTTGGAGGCTACTTGCTCTTCGGGTGTTCAGGATTGGTAATCCTCATCGAAGCATTCATGACCGGTTTCTGGCTGAAGCTCGGCACCCCGGCCCTGATGATCATGCTCGGCCTCCTTTGCATCCATGCGGCCCGTAAAAAGGAAAAGTCTCACCTAACAAAACGGCTGCAGGCAACGCCGGGATCGCGTCGTCAGTTGAAACTCGAACATCATTGGCCCGGCGTGCCTGAGCCGGAGCGTTAGCCACGTATGCTTCGCCGATTGTTCATAGCGCTAGCATGGATTGCCGGATTGGCATTCGTTCATTTTCTTCTTGCCGCATTTTCACTGGCCTTTGCCTCTGGAAGAAGGATGCCTCGATTTCACGGAGATACTTCTTGGTTGGACCCTGTCTTCGACACCGCTGTCCAAGTTTTGTATTTCCCACCCGCAGACTCTATGTGGGTGATCAGCGGCTCATGGGGGCTCGGGCTCTATGGCGTTGGTTGGCTCTTGTGGCAGGCGATACTCACCACGAAAGCAGAAAGAAAGGCGACTGGATGAGATTCAAGGCTAACAAATCGGATACACCGAACCCGGCGATTGCGCCTCGGTTTCATGTCGATCACCACTGCCGCCGGGTCGGTGATCCGAATCGTTATGCCCATGCGTTCATCGATGCCGAGCGAGATCGAATGCGGGCTGAGCGATGGCCTGGAGCACGTACTGCTTCGGATATTCGGACGGCCACGGTGACTTTGACTGTTCTGGCTTGACGAAGCTTTTCGGCGGGCCGTTTTGAGTTTGTGTTTTGCGGCTCCGCGTGGTTTCATCGGGGCTGGGTTGGCACGGAGATCGGTCAGACATGAAAAAGCATAACCAGTCGGTAGAGCGAAGGGCTGCCCCGCCTGGCAGCGAGAGCACTTGGTTCTTTGGATGTTCACTTCACCGTCAAGCGGGCGCTGCCGGCAGCCCTCGCTCACCTCGGCGTTAGTTGTGACATGAAGTCGCATTCATCACTGCTGAGCATGGGCAACCTGACTCAGTCCTGCCTTTCGCGGCAGGTATTCCAGGGAAGCATGCGTTGGACGGGCGGCCGCAAGGCTACTGTCCAGGGTGTGAAGCCTTCCCGACAATGTAGCCAGCCTGGGAGCCTCAATCCGGGTGCGGCGCTAGAATTGGATGGTAGGGTCAACCCACGTGAACACTCGCAAGCATCGTCAGAGGAACGAGCCATACGAGGCTGTTTTAAGGCTCCGGCCAAAAGAAGGCCAGCGGTCAAGTTCGGGCTGTCTAACGTAGCCCGACGCGAATGGCGCACCGCCGGTGTAGAGAGTGGACCTAACCCATCCTGTGGAGAATGCGGAACATGGAAAAGCTGCCAGTTCCCGCCTGGAGAGTATCCAGGCAAGCCGACCGCAAGGCAGGCCCAGGGGAGGCAGCATGAAGAGGATCGAACAAGCCAAGGCCGGTCGGTAATGGACCGGATATGCCCACGTCGATCTGGTGTCTCCTGGCAAGAAAATCAGCGGAACCCCTTCAAGCGAGAGAAGCATAGGACGAGCGACGCCCGTCGCTTGGTGCCTCTCGGTGCTGCGGCCCAAAGGAGCCGAGCGCGATATGGCCGCCGACCGGTATTGCCAAGTGGGATTGGGAAGGTCCATGACGCCTTTGGGTGTCACCGGCCTCCTGGTTACGCGGGTCCCCCGCATCCGGGGTGGCCTTGGAGAGGCTTGAGCCGTGATGAAGGGAAACTTTCAAGTCCGGTTCTTAGGGGGGCGTGGGCGGGTGACCGCCTACGCCTACCCGGTCCCGTGCGTGCGAACGTCGCGGGCGAGTCGAACGCGCAACCACAACGAAAGGTCAACACATGAAAACGAAAACCCAAACAGCGACTCGAATCGCAACCGTCCTCAGCGGACTTTTGTCCCTGGGTCTGCTCTTGCCTCACTCCACGCTCGGTCAAGACATCCCTCCTTTGATCATTGTCACGAACACCGGCACGTTACCGACCAACGCCGTGGAGATGCCGGCCCCGACACCAGCGCCATCCCCGTTTCCACCGGTGCTGCCGAACTCCCCTGCGCCGACGACCAACTTCCCAGGGCTGGATGACAACAACTTCACTTGGCCTCCTGACACCGACGGGTGCGTTGGCCCCAGCAACGTGGTCACCATGCTCAATACCCAGGTGCGCATTCAAGACCGCAGCGGGAACACTATCAGCACCACTTCCTTGTTAAGCTGGTGGCAAAGCCGGATTTCCGGCCTCAGCGTTGTCTTTGACCCGCGCATTCTGTACGACCCTTACAGCCAACGATGGGTCGCAACGGCGACCGCAAACCCGTACACTGGTTCTGCGATTCTCATTGCCGTTTCCACAAACAGCAACCCCTCCGGAGGCTGGTACGCCTACGGGTGGTACGTGGACACGAGCGGTTACTCTTGGGCTGACTTCCCGACGCCCGGCTTCAACCGGGACAAAATTGCCATTTCCTGGAACTATTTCCCGATTTACGTCGGAGGAGCCGACGGGGTCGGGCTGTTCGTCTTGAACAAGACGAACGTCTATGCCGGTGGCTCAGTGACCCCGCAGTCGTTCTACCAACCGTATCGGTCGGGAACCACGACCAACGGCTATAACCTCAGACCGGCGGTCACGTACGACACGAACGACGCCACGTTGTATCTGCTCCAGGATTTCCAGGACAATCCCACCAACTCAAGCTTACTGGCCCTCTACACCATCACCGGCAGCGCCGGCTCGGCCACGCTTGCACGCTCCACCAATTTCCCCAGCGCACCCGCTTGGGCCAGCGCCGGACCGAACAACGGCAACATCGCGCCCCAACTCGGCCAGCCGGATGTACCGGCCATCAACACGGTGGACTCGCGCTTGAGCCAGGTCGTCTATCGAAACGGCTCGCTCTGGTGTGCGCACACTATTTTTCTCCCCGCAAACAACCCAACGCGCTGCGCTGTGCAGTGGTGGCAAATCGGCACGAATGGCAATGTTCTTCAGAATGGGCGGCTGGACGATTCGAGCGGCGCGACGATGTATGCATTCCCAAGCATTGCGGTGAACCGATTCGGGGACGCGCTCATCGGTTACTCCCGTTTTGGGACGAATCAATATGCCAGTGCCAACTATTCCTTACATGCGCTCAACGAGCCGATGGGAACGCTCGAACCGGATTATCTCTACAGGGCGGGACAGTCGTCGTATTGGAAATCTCTCTTAGATTCCCTCGGCAGAAACCGGTGGGGCGATTACAGCATGACGTGGGTGGACCCGGTGAACGACGCGGATTTTTGGACCATTCAGGAATATGCGGCGCAGTATTCGGGAACCCTGACGAATGGTTCAGGACGGTGGGGCGTCTGGTGGGCCAACGTACGGGTGCCGATTCCCACGAACGACCTTTTTGCCAATGCCATCGTCGTCAGCGGTTCACAAGGCACGACCAACGGCACCGACCTGCGCGCCTCAAAGGAGTCCGGCGAAGCGAATCACGCCGGAAATGCCGGTGGCGCATCCGTCTCGTACAATTGGACGGCCCCTGCCAGCGGGAGTGTGACGATTGACACATTGGGAAGCAGCTTCAATACGCTGCTGGCCGTCTATGCGGGCTCCAGCGTTGGAAGCCTGACGACCGTTGGCAGCGACAACGGTTCCCTGGGCAACGGGGCCAGCCGAGTAATTTTCACGGCCACAGGCGGGACGACCTACCGCATCGCGGTGGACGGCAACAACGGCGCTATGGGCAACGTGGTTCTGAATTGGCTTCAGCCCGCGGCGCCGGTCTTTACGACCCAGCCGCAGAGCCAGACGGTTTACCAAGGCCAGAACGTCACGTTCGCGGCCAGCGCCATCGGCACGCCAACGCCGACGTTACCAGTGGGAGTTTAACGCTGCGAACATCAGCGGGGCCACAAGTTCCAGTTACACCATCACGGGCGTTCAGACCAACAACGCCGGAAACTACGCCGTCGTCGCCACGAATTCGTCCGGCTCAGTCAGCAGCGCGGTCGCGGTCTTGACGGTGCTGACCAGCCAAGCCACGCTCAGTTCCGCAACCTACAGCAACAGCCAGTTCCGCCTGACAGTTGGCCAGGTCTCGAATTTCACTTGACTCATCCAAGAAAACACGAACTTGAGTACCACGAACTGGATTGCATTGGTCACAAACGTTGCGCCCTTTACGTTCACCGATTCTTCCGCTTCCAACTACCCAAGCCGATTCTATCGCGCTCTGTACAAACCGTAACCCAAACCTCAACCAGAAAGAACGTATGAAAACAGCAATAAATACCGCGCTGCTGCTCGTGCTGGTCACGAGCGGTCTAGCCACGGCTCACGCCCAAGGGACACTTCAATTCACAGTCACGCTGAATGGGGCCAGCCAAGTGCCGCCAAACGACAGCAGTGTCCTTGGCACCGGGTCGTTCTCATTGAATCCCGGCGACATGTTCTATTATGGCGTGGCCTTCTCCGTCCCCGCCGCCGAAATGACCGATGTCACCATTAACGGACCAGCGCTTGCTGGTTCACTGCCCCTGTTCTCTTTGACTTGGGAGCACCAGGGCCCTACATAAACCCTCCACCGGGCTTTTCTCGCAGGTCTCCGGTTCGCTCAACCTGAGCGGGCCTGAAGTAAGTGACCTGCTGGCGGGCTTGTGGTATGTAAGTGCGACATCAAGCACTTACCCCGGCGGCGAAATTCGCGGCCAAATCACCTGTGCCTGAGCCTTCGACTTGGGCGTTGCTGGTTGGAGGAGGAGTGTTGATGGTGTGGTTCAGGAAGAGAAATGAAAGGGGAGGCTAACAAGGTCACTGGAGCGAACAGCCGCCCCGCCTCGCAGTTCGAGAGTCACGGGCTTCGGCGACGCGCTCTGGTTGTCGAGCGTCACGGACGTTATCACGGCGGGGCGGCTGTCGCTCAGTTCATCTCTGAGGTGAACGGTCAACGGGTTTTTCATTTTTTCTTCGCCCGCTGGGCGGCCTTTTTCTTGCGGCTGGTATAGGGATTTTTGCCTAACTCAATCTGATCGAACAATCCCACGATCGGGCTGCCGTGGCGCCGCAGGGCTTCGGCATAACGCGCCTCCTCATAGACCTCCTGGCGCTGCCAGCAGCGCCAGATCACCGCTGCCACTTAAACGCCAAAGCCCGCACCGCCGTGTGATGGTTCGCGCCCGCTTCCCGTTGCTGCAGATAATACGCCGCCGCCCACCGGCTCCACAGCACGCTCTCCCGCAAACTCGTGAAAGCTCTGCCGGTGAAACTTCGGACAGCAGTAGCGCCGATGAATGTAACAACTGCCGCCGCTCCGCTTGGTCACCGGCGCCACGCCCGTGTAGCGCTGAAGTTGCGCGGCCGATGGCAAAGCGCTCCCGAGCTGCCCATCGTCAGCAACCGCGGCCCAGCACCGGTCCCGCCCCGGGAAAGCTCGCGAAGATGCCCAGTCCGGATGCGCCGGTATGCCGCGGCGATCTGCCGGTCTCCGTGAATGGCCGGTGGAGCAGTTGCAGTTGCCGGGCGATCAGTTGCACCCGCAGCGCGAAGGTTTCAACCAGGGCGGTTTCCTCCGTCACCGCCATCGCCTGGCTAAGCATTGGAGCCGTTGCTCCTGCAGCGTAGCGCTGTGGGAATGTGCTGGCGGTAGAATTGTATGAGGGTCGCCGGTTCGACTTTTTTGCTCGCCGCAAGGTCGGCCATTTTAGCAGCAATTCCGTGGCCATGGGCCGCCACAGTTCCTCGCCCGAAAGCACGAACGCCTGCGGAAAATAAGCCTTTAACAGGGCGTTCAGCCGGTTGGTCAACCCGGTGCGTTCGTCCACCACCGCGCGGCGATGAGTGACCGCTTGTTGCAGGGGGCGCGTGGCGCTGTCCTCGGGCGCCCACACGGTGAGCTTGTCGTGATGAGTCAGGAGTAGTTCAGCTAAATAATCGGCATCCTTGGTGTCGTCCTTGGCGCGACTGGTGACAAAGGCTTCCCGGAAGTTCTTCAGCGTGACCGGGTTGATGGCGTAGAGGGTGATCCAGGTATAGCTTTCCAGGAACGCGACCAGATTGGCGGCGGGTTGTTCCAGGCAGATCGCGACCCGGGCCTGGGGATGTTGCTGGCGCAATTGGGCCAGCCAGTCCTGGAGCGCTTCGGGGCGGTGGCGATGGTTTGGTTGGTGCGGCCGTTGGATGCCCGTCAAGGGTGTGCAGATCGGCCTTTGCGTCGGAGCGGTCCAGGCCGATGACCAGGTCGTAGGGAAATCGGTTCATCGTCATCTTTCATGGTTTTGGTGGTGTGGTCTCCCGCAGGCTTGACCCGGCGACGGCAATATAGAAGAGTTGTCATGCAATAGAGAACGCCCTCTTGAGTAGTCGTTAGAGGTGCGAGCCCGCCCGGCGGGCCGGTCGATAAAGCTCAAAGTCGTTGAGGCGACAGATCGTTAGCAGACCTGGCCCGCGGAGGCGGGAAAGCCGGATACCCTACGGTACCAATTCAACGGATGCGAATAAGTATGAATCATCGTGATCATGTCGGACAGCGCAGTTATTCACCGGCGGCTGCGGCGGAGCAACGCGGAGTACGCCTGGCCTCCGGTGAATAACTGTGCGGATAGGCTATAT
>CAWBHS010000050.1:0-80953 GCA_963788655.1 uncultured Verrucomicrobiae bacterium
CCATACGCAGCATGTTCTTCCGCTTGCCGCCTTGCATGAGTCCGGAGAGGTATTGACACGCTCCCGCCGAAACATCGTGGCGATAGGATTGGAACAGATCGGAAAAGCTTTTCACCAAGCGGATAAAGCGCTGACCAACGCCACGCAGCGCCGACTCGTGGGTTTCATTTTGTCTCCTGGGTTTACTCGGGGTTCCGTTCGTTGGTCATCACGGCGATCAATCTATGCAATAGCCTGACGGGAAGCAAGTTTTATCTTTACGAAGTCAAATTAGATCAAACCCTGGCCGAGCACTTGCCTCCGCACGGCTCAAGCCTTGAGCTTTCTCCGGCAGGGGCCAAACTGCCTGTTGGGAAACGGAGAACGATCATTGCCACCTTGAAATCCGCCGTCATTATTAGAGCACCAAATTATCTTGGTCTGCCGATTTGGAAAGCGGGCAGGGTTCGTGGCATCGATTCGCGAGGTGGACGGCCAAAATGTACCACCGAAGGCGCTATTATCTTTCAACAAGCTTACCCCGGGACGTCAGACTGTTTGCGCAAGCGGTACGCCGCCACCGGGGAGTGAAAAACAAACTGCATTGGATGATGATATATATCTGCATTCGGGAGGATCAAGATTGCCCACGCCATTTATGCGGCGGAGAACTCGACCACGCTCTGTCGGCCTGCCATGAACCTGTTCAAGCGAGGAACCGCTAAACCGCACGGCATCAAACGCAAACAACTCAAGGCTGCCTGAAACCGCGCCTATTGGGTACTAATTTTTTTGTTTTCCTTGCATTACCCCTGGGGAATCGTTCCATTGTCTAATTCCTAATGGGCATTGAGATGAAATGTTAAGCCATTCGCCCGACAGCCAGCCGCCGTCTACGTAAGAGTGTTTTTCCAACCAAGAGTATGCCAAATAGACTGAGAGCAAGTTTCGTTGGTTCTGGAACGGCACTAACCGCGATTTGATCAAAAACGCCATCGCCAAAAGTGCTGCTGCCGAGAGCCGCTTTGAAATAGACATCTGAACTTCCATTTAGCTCGGTTCTCGAAGTAAAATCTACACTGTAACTTGTCCAAGTCGAACTGGTTAAAGTCTTGCTAATTCCTGGTGTAAAATAGTTTATTCCGTCAATGGACGAAGTCCAAAGAACTGAAGTAGGTTGAGACGTGCTTTTTCCGAAGTAATTGAGTGTGAAACTTGAAAGCTCGGTGCCGCTGATATGGATTACGTAAAAACCGTACCAGGGAACGTCAATGGCATTTCCTGGATTTCCTCCAACTAGGCTCAAGGAATAAGGCGAAGAAATTGAAGCGGCTCCACTTTGAGTGCCCCCATCCGCATCATACGGCCCTGTTCCCGTCGCACTGTCAAAACTCCACGACGCCACCACTGCCCCCTTACTTTGCCATGCGACGCCATTAAGCAAGGCTACTGCGATTCCGACTGCAACCAAGTTTCATAGAGATTCATAAACTTCTATCTCCATTTCTTCTGGAACATCTTTTTGTCAACTGAGTGTGTTTTTTTATATCATCACCTGCAATTAAAGCAAGCGAAATCCAATTCGGATTAGAGATTTTGGCCAATTCGAAGCAGGGAGAAACTTCGCACAAGGGTAATCCTACGCTCTTGTAACTTATCGGAAGCAATTGTGAATTAGCTTGTTCTGACGCAGAATCCGGGATTCTTGAAGAGCGAATCTCCGTCGCTGGACTATCTAAATTCACCAAGAGCAATGAAATTGAGCGCAACAAAGCTGCCGAAGCCGGAAAGTTTGGAAACGATAAAGATAAAGTGACAGGTCCAATGTATTTCCACTAAGCTGATCACGATGAGCGATGACGACCATCTGGACCGTGCCGCCAAGCCCATAAAAGACTCCGCTGGCTCGAAAACAACGGTTTCTTCAACCTGATGGGCAAGCCAGTACGCCTGAGTTGTCGCCCGTCGCCTTTCCCCGCACCAAGCCCTCTTTTAAGGGGGAGACTTCTCTGAAGCGAAAGTCGCGCGTTATGGCCCTTTGAACCGAAGTGCCACTGTGTCAACGACCAACCGCAGCATGTTGCCACTAAACCGTGACTATGCACCAACGGTAGGGCAGAGCTGCCGCTCTGCCCGGATTATTGAAAGCATCCAATTTCCTGACGGCACCACCAGCGAGTGACTGTTTAGTGAGCCGGAGCGCGGCCGGTTGGCTTTGTTTTCCTTCCTGAATATAAGGCGCCGCGGCAGCGCCGCCCTACCAGCAACTGAAATCTTACAGCTAAAGCGCTTTGGAATCGTGCCGGCCGCGGCGACTGGTGCCGCTCCATCCTGCCCACCGTCGTAATCCGGTGCGTGGAGCGGAAGCACCTTTCGCCGCGTTCGTTGGGCGGCCAAGCCCAAGGGCACAGACGTTTATCGGAGTAGCATCGGATCTCGAACTTGCTGCGATTTGTCGCTCACGAATAGTCAGGCCCTCCCGGTTATGGATGTGTAAGGTAGAAACTACACATTTGCATCGCTACACAAGCAAGCTGTCCATCAACAAATTGAGCAACTAAATATGGATTAGTGAACACCGAACTGGAAGGTTTTCATTACGCTCGATTGAAAGTTGCTCCTGCCTGGCGGTAAATGATAACATCTATTGCTTTGGTGACAAACGACTTGGAATGCAAGCGCCAGCGCCTCCTGCCCATTGGCACCGATATTGCGCAAATACCTACGGTTTAGGCTTTGCCTTCGGCGGCGGAGCAAACGTGCCCTACTCAGAGGGAAGACCAAACAGTAAAAAGCTCAAATTGAAAGAAGAGAAGTTATGATGCGGAAATTTTTAGCAATAGCGAGTGTGGCGGGAACGATGGGGATTTTGACGAATGCTCAGGCGGTCGCCACAGTTACCGTTTATGATGGTTTAACCACACAGGTTTTTCCGGACACCGACGGTGATGGGTTTCTGACTTTCAGTGGCAGTATCGGTGTTTGGAGTTTCTCTTCAACACTGCTGAATCAAAGGACACAGTTGGAAGTGCCACAGATCCCAGGATCGGACGTTCTGTTTGATGAGCACCGCCGCGGGAACGCTAACGATAAGGTGGTACGATAGGATTCGGTGACTTCACCGGCAGTTTTGTGTCTGAGGTCGGACGTTTACGCTGCAGGATAAGCTTGATTAAACACTTATTACGCGAGCGACAATTCGGTGCCGCCTGGCACGTTGCTAACGCACAGCGAAATACCAACTGGTGGAGTGTATAATGACACGCAAATTGTAAATCTCGGGTGACTTTGAATAATCCTTTCTCGCTGATGCAGGAATTGATAATTGATCATACGGCTGCTGGAGACAGCGGAGGTGACGCCAAACTGCAAAACACCGTTCCAGATGGTGGCAGCACATTATTGCTGTTTGGCAGTGCGGTTGGGCTTCTGGGTTTTGTTAACTGGCGTTGCAAGAGGCAGTAGGCTGTTACCTTTCAATGATAGCTTTTAACCGAAAGGCCGCTCGATTGAGCGGCCTTTCGCTTTATACGAATGCCAGAATCAGATTCCAAAGCCGCTGTTTTTGGAGCTCCGGAGTGTTTAGGGGCGCGGGAGAAATTAAGGAGCCCAAAGGCCGAAGCGCTACACGAATGCCCGAAGACGTTTATTGATTCCATCGTGCGTACGCAGCGGATCGGCCGTTCTTTGGTGGTTCGGGACGTAAAGGGGTCAGTTCTCACAATCGACAACAGACGGAACATCCAAGTCCGTGAGATGAACTGCCCCGGAGTGCGCCCCCGTCCTCGGGCGCGGCAATCGCCGCAGTAAAGGGGTCAGTTCTCACAATCGATAAAGTGACAGGTTCAAAGCTTTGATAAAGTGACAGGTTCATAGTTATTGACATGCTTTCCTCGGTTTCCGGCACACTGATTCCCCTATGAGAATGGCACGAATCAAAGTTTACGGGCGAAGTGCGGTGTATCACTGCATGTCGCGAGTGGTGGCTGGACAAGCCTTGCTGGATGACCTCGGCAAGGAGCAGCTCGTTAAAATCCTCTTCTCGCTGGCCACGTTCTGCGGAATCGAGGTAATCACTTACTGCATGATGTCCAACCACTTCCATATCCTTGTGCGGGTGCCGGAGCAGCAGAACCCATCCGGACCAGGAACTGGTCGAGCGACTGGAAGCCCTGTACGGCCCAAGAAAGGCGCTTGGGTGCAATTAGCCCGGCAATGGACTGGCAAATCATGGCGGCGTGGACCAAGACATCCGGAAGGAATGTTGGAGCGAATGGGTAGACGTATCGGCGTTCATGAAGGAACTCAAACAGCGGTTTAGCCGCTGGTATAACCGGCAGACCGGACGGTTCGGCACCCTGTGGGCCGAGCGGTTCAAAAGCGTATTGGTGGAGGATCACCCGGCGAACGTCGAAACCCTGGCGGCCTATATTGACCTGAATCCAGTGCGCGCGGGATTGGTGTGAGGATCCCAAGGATTATCGCTTTTGCGGTTACGCCGAAGCGTTGGCGGGCAACAAGGTCGCTCAGGCCGGAATGATGAGTTTCCAAAAGCCTAAAGAATGGAAGAAAGCCGCCGCGGAATATCGCAAACGGTTATTTGTGGGCGCCGGCGTTGCGGGCCGAAGTGACAAAGCGCTATTGGACCGAGCGAAAATCAAACGCGTGCTGGCCCAGGGCGGGGAATTGAGTCCGGCCCAAATCCTGCGATTGCGTCTGCGACACATGACCGATGGCGTCGTGCTGGGATCGAAGTCCTTTGTGAACGAGATGTTTGCCTTGCATCGTGAGAAATTCGGTCTCAAGCGGCGAACCGGAGCGCGTCCAATCCGGGGTGTCCCATTGGCGGGACTGAGTGCCTTGCGCGATCTCCGGGTGAGCACGGTAACGTAAGACAGTCCATGACTTCAGCATGCTCAGCGGCTCGAAAATCCGAAGCTCGAATACTGAAATCCAAAAGCAATCCGAAATCCGATTCGCAAAAATAGTTCCAGCACCAGGGGCAAGCGCAGTGTCCAACCAAAATGCGCATTACCTGAACCGTCGCTTGACCGCGTAGAACAAACGTCTCGGCCATCCCGAATGTCCAGGAGTCTCTCCTCGGTTGATTTAGATTCCGCGGTAGAGGTAGGCGCCTGTTTTGAGGTTCGGAAACGGCGAGTACGCTGTCCTACCAACGCGGCCCGCGCGCTGCAACGCAGGACGGCCAGCTTGGCTATGGGCGAAATGGCCGGGCTCTGCACTTTGCTTTTGAAGTCGGTGGCTGGCTGCGGCATGCTCCGGCCATGTCGAATGGCCGCCTTTCGGGTTTGGACATCTTGATCGTCGAGGATGAGCTTATGCTGCGCAAACGGCTGTCTGCTCAACTCGAACGCCTCGGCGCCAACGTCACCACCGCGGAAACGTTGCAGGCGGCGCGGACGTTCTGCGCCAACATGGGATTTATTTCGTTACTGCTCGACGTGAACCTGCCGGACGGCACCGGCACTGATTTGCTGAATAAAAGTGACAGGTTCAAAGTTTTGACGCCATTTCCTCCTTGCCGGCGGAGTGATCTCACCGATTTGATTGGCACAAAGCAATGTTTACGGGCGAAGTGCGGCGAATCACGCCCGGTCGCGAGTGTTAGCTGGACCAGCCTGGTTGGGATGTCTTCACCAAGGAGCAACTCTTAAAAGCACTCTTCACTTGCCCCGTTTTGCTGCCGTCGAAGTCATCACTTACTGCCTGATGTCCAACCACTTAGCCGTGCCTATTCCATTCAACCACGAATGGCGAATAAACACGAATCCACCCTGCGACTCTGATCGATAAAGTGACAGGTTCAAAGTTGTTGACACCCTTTCCTCGTTGCCGGTGGAGTGATCTCATCGTTCTGATTGGCACGAATCAATGTTTACGGACGAAGTGCGGTGAATCACTGCCAGTCGCAAATGGTGGCTGGACCAGCTTGATTGGACAACCTCGGCAAAGAGCAACTCTAAAAAGCTCTCTTCTTCCGCCCCGTTCTGCCGCGTCGAAGTCATCACTTACTGCCTGATGTCCAATCACTTAGCTGTGCCTATTCAATTTTATCACGAATGAACACGAATCCAGCCTGCGACTCTGATCGTGTATTGAACGAAAACAGAGGCTCACCGAACGGTGATTCATGAATCAACGGCCAAAAGGCTCATTTGGCCCTGCCATTCGTGTCGATTCGTGTTCATTCGTAGTTTTCTTTTTGCATAGTTACAGCTCCGTCGAGCCCAAATTCCCCCATTCCCAACCGTCCGCAGCGCTGATGGCGGGAACGGTCAGGCGGTTCGAACGTCAAGGACCTGCCAAGTTTACGCCACAGGTGTCGGGAATACGCGGAGGAGAAATCAGGGCTCGACGGAGTCTCGCCCTACCGCAGGGGGATGTTCTCCGACGTGGAGAGACAACAAACACCCGCCCAAAACCGGTCCGGTGGAGGGAACTTCTAGCGATAAAGTGGCCGATTCAAAGTCTTTTCGCTAAACCGAATCCGTTCCGAAGGGACGGGTGAGCCGCGTGGACCTGGATTGCGTTGCAATGGCAAATTCATCTCCGATCCGAACGCCGTTATTCTTGAGGCGGCGGGGCGCGTAGAAAACTTACGTCCTCCAAGTCTTTCGGACGGGCCACGGCTTTCTTGTTTCGGATGAGCATCGTCAGCCCTAAATAACCGCTTCGCCGCCCACGACCACGTACCGCACCCGATGTCGATGCAGCGCGGTGATGAAGTCGAGGATGTCCGGTGAAAAGTAGGCCGCGTCTAACGAGTCCGATGGCATGCGCGCACATCTTTCGGATGGGGCCCGTAAACGCGCTCCTTGAGCCGTCGGGCGATGGCCCATCGCTCTTGCGGCGTCATCCGAATCTGCTGTTGCCGATCCCAGGCGGCCGCTTCCTGGAAACTCTTTGACCGATGAATCACCCGTTCCATGCCGAACATTCTAGCGGATTGTGCCGTCTTGAAAAGGGGAAAGTCTCCAACGCTGCGCAAATCACGGGTTCCTCCCACACCTCCAAACTCAGACAACCGGAACGTGATGCTGCATGACGGTCAGCCAAGCTTGCCTCCGCGGAGGTTTTTCTCTCTCTTTTCGAGGTTTTAGCTGTTTCTATGCAGTTGAACAGGAGCTATCCGGCGCTCGCCCTCGAGCGGAGGTTCTTTGGTTGTCCGGGACCGGCGAGACGCGCTGTCCTACCCGGCTTCAAGAAGCGGGTTGACAAGAAGATTGTCGCCGGAAGATGTTAGCCCCATGGGCAAGGTCATCGTAAAATTGAAATTGACTAATCTGTTTGACTTGGCGTTGCAAAACCGGGGCGTCACCAAGAAAAAGCCGCGTCAGGTGGAAGTGCAAGCGTTGGTGGACACGGGAGCGACGCGGCTTTATCTGAAGCCCTCGGTCATCAAGAAACTGGGGTTGCAGCGGGTGGATGCGGTCCGTTCATACACCACCAACGGGGAAACGATCCGCTACAAATACGAGCCGGTGCAGCTTGAGTTGATGGGCCGCAAAGAGAATTTTGACGTGATCGAAGTGCCCGAGTCGGTCCCTAACTTGCTGGGGCAAGTGCCCCTCGAAGTGCTGGATTTAGTCGTGGACAGCAAGCGCCAGATACTCATCGCCAATCCCGCGCACGGTGGCGAGCAGATGACGGAGGAGTATGCACTGGGCGAAGCGGTGACCCGTTGAAATTAAAGTGACAGGTTCAAAGCTTTGACGCTCTTTCCACGTTGCTGGCGGAGTGATCTCACCGATGTGATTGGCACGAATCAAATGTTTACGGGCGAAGGGCGGCGAATCACTGCTGGTTGCAAAGGTTGGCAGGACAAGCCTTGCCGGATAACTTCGCCAAGGAGCAACTCTTAAAAGCTCTCTTCGCCCGCCACGTTCCGCTACGTCGATGTCATCACTTACTGCCTGATGTCCAATCACTTAGCCGTGTCTATGCAGTTGAACCGGAGGAAACGGAGACAACCGAGGCGGGAGAACGGCCTGAAAGGGCGTTTTGAGGCGTCGGAGCGGAATGACCGAACGCTTCAGCCGGCGTCGTCCTTTCAAGATTCAAAATCACTCTGCGTTTTCTCTGTTATCTCTGTTGTCTCCTGTTCCCAACTGAATTGTTACGGCTCCGTCGAGCCCAAACTTCCCCTCATCATTCCCAAGCATTCGAGGCGGTGACAGGCGGGAAAGGTCAGGCGGTTCGAACGTCAAGGACCAGCCAAGGTTTACGCCATACGTGTCGGGACCGCGCGGAGGAGAGATCAGGGCTCGACCGAGTCTCGCCCTACCGCAAGGGTCTGTTCTCCCGTGTTCCATCGCGCTCAGTGTTCTCCGTTTCCTCCTGTTCAACGCCGCTATCCAGCGCTCGCCATTGAGCGGGAATTCTTTGGTTGTCCGGACCGGCGAGACGCCGCTCGGAGCAACGTGTCGTTCAGAGTCTTTCCGGAAGCACGCGCAAATTGGCGGCGGCGGCCACCGCCCGGAACTGGGGATGAAACGAGCAATAATGGGTCGCGCCACCGGCAACGGCCAACCCAGCATGCAGAAACATCATGGGAGTGAATTTCGGATTCGGGGCCTGCCGATTCATGCCGATGGCCAGCCGCAAGCCGCTGTCCCAATCCACCGTCACCAACTGGAAGACTCCCTCGGCAAAGTGATGGTCCCAATCCCGCTTGCCTTGTTGGCCGGCAGGCGCCGAAGGCTCACTGAGCTGGGCTTTGAACAGCAAATGCTCGATTTGGAGGATGTGCAGGGCGTGCAAGAGATAGGGCGCCGGAAACTTCCGAATCAGATGCCAAGCGCGGGATGAGCCACTGGTCTTCAACACCAACGTGGCCAGAAAACCCGGCTCAAGATACGGACTCATAGAGTTGCTCGATCAGTCGGTCGCCTACGGTCGTCGGGTACGTGTGTCGGGTCACCCGCGTCAGAAAATTGGGTCGTTTTACGGTGGGTTGGGCCAGTTTTTCAAAGCGAGCCACTGGCTTGCCATGTACGGTTACCGTGATGGCTTGGCCCGGCTTCAACGCTTCGGTAATCTCCTTCCGACGCCGGTCAAATTCTCGGGCGGAAATGTGCTGTTTCATTGTCTGACAATTTGTCAGGCTTTTGAAGGAATGTCAACGGCTCACCAAATGCGGGATCATTTGCCACCCATTGAAGGCCTGAGGGCATGAACCTCTGGGGGCACGAACCTGAAACCGGCAGTAGCATTGACCACGGAAGCAGATTTCGCGGATGCAGATCTCTGGCCGCCCGAAGCATCACTCAGGTGGCTCACCATACCAACGACCAATTTGTTCCAGCTAATTTCTTCTCCATCCGTGCCATCCTGCAATGCGTGGTTCCAACTGCTCCAATTAGGTGATTGGTTACCTCCATGCAATCACACTGGTTGGCGAGGCGCCAACCCGTGCGCCCGAGGCGGGCGCGCTCCCCCTTTTGCATTTCAAAAATCCGAGAACTGGTAGGGACGCGTTCCACCGTGTCCCCCTTTTCTCCGCGGAACAAACGTCCACCGCAGTCCGGCCAAAGGGACATTTTTAGCGCGTCGGGATCTCCCTGGTGGCGGTTCCTGCGTTGGCAGTCGCCCGGCGGAGAGATCAAGGACGGAGTGAAATCCGTTCTTATTCCTCTTCCCGTTCAAGATGGGACTTAAACCGAAGCGGGGACATTCCTATCCGCTCATGCCGCAGCCCCATCCCCGCCGAGCGGACAGGAATGTCCGCGCTTCAATTCAATTCCGCATTAGCCCCAACTTGAATGCAAAATGGAATTACCAAAACCAGGTAGGGATGCCGGCCGGCGCGTCCACAGATTCAAAAAGTCAGGGACGCAGTGAAATGAGTCCCTACCGTTCCTTAAAACGTATTGGGATCCCGGCTATTGTAGAATAATGACGGTTGACCAGCTCTGTTCTCACTGAATGTCAACCACTGCGCCCGAGGGCGGGCGCGCTCCCCTTTTCAACGGGCAGTCACGGCACAACCATCGGCACTGACATCGGTAATATGGGGTCAGATATTGCCGCAATGAGTCGCATAACTAATTGACTGCAAACACTTGCCATACCTTGTTACATCGGCAATAATATCGGCAAAAATGACCAAGCGAATTGCCAACAAGGTGCTTTTCGACAACCCCTCGGACATGGAGCCGCTATTGCCCGGAACCGACGGGCTATTATCCGCTTCAGCGTTGGCAATTATCCGAGGCGCCGAACGTCTCCGCTCATCACTCCATCCCTTCACTGGCAAGCTGGTGGCGGACGTGGTGCGCTCGATGAATAGTTATTATTCGAATCTCATCGAAGGCCACCGCACCAGACCAAGGGACATTGACGCGGCCATCCGGAAGGATTTTTCTGCGAATCCCGCGCAGCGGTCGCTGCAAATCCAGCATGTGGCTCACATGGAGGTTCAGGCGGAAATGGAAGCGCGTTTGCCCAATCTGGGGGGCGAGGAGGTCTGTTCGGCGGAGTTCCTGTGTTGGCTACACTCGGAATTCTATCGTCGGCTGCCGGAAGAGTTCCGCCAGGTCGCAGATGAGCAGGGTAAGCGTCATGAAGTTGAACCTGGCAAACTGCGGCACGACGAGGTGAGTGTGGGCCGGCACCTGGCGCCCGCCTGTCGGAAGCTTAACGTGTTTCTCCAGCGTTTCGCGGATTTCTACGGTCCTTTGGTAACGACCGAACCGGATAGCCTGGTCGCGGCCGCCGCGGCGCATCATCGCCTCGCTTGGATTCATCCCTTTCTGGATGGCAACGGCCGAGTAACGCGGCTGTTCACCCAGGCGTGGTTGGTCAAAGCCGCCGCAGACAGCGATGGTCTGTGGACCATCTCCCGCGGTCTGGCGCGGCAGCGATCCGAATATCAAGTGACCTTGGCCAATGCCGACGCAAAACGCACCAATGAGTTTGATGGCCGTGGCTATCTCTCGCAACGCTACCTGGGACAATTCTGTCGGTTTTTCCTGGCCACAGCCGTTGATCAAATTCAGTTCATGCAGGAGCTCCTGGCTCTGGACGGCATGCTCAACCGTATCATCGGTTACGCCGAACGAAGGGAATCCGCTCAAGAATTGCCCAAAGGATCGGCCTTGGTGCTTCGGGATATCTTTCTTCGTGGTAAAATCACCCGCGGCGAGGTGGCTCGGGTCATCGGCGCCTCGCCCCGAACCGCTCAAAAAGTCACTGGCGAGTTGCTCCAACAACGACTGGTCGCCTCCAACTCCCCCAAAGGTCCGCTGCACCTGGGGGTTCCGGGGGCTGCGGCCAGCCATTACTTCCCCAACCTGTATCCCGCCGGTGCGGATTGATGATCAGGTGGTTCGAACCTCAAGGATCTTTCAGGTTTACGCGATATGTGCAGGGAACGGGCGGTGGAGAAACCAGGGCTCGACGGAGTCTCGCCCTACCGCAAGGGGATGTTCTCCCTCCGTGGAGACGACTACCAAGGGGACGAACCTCTCATTGGACTGAAGACGGGCAGTCAGGGAAAGAGCCCTTTCATCCCCGAGGGCAGCGCTTTGATCGGAACGACACTGATTCGTTCGTGCAAGGGATAGCGGCGGTTGCCGGGATAAATGACCGCAATCTGGTCCAGCTTCAAATCCTCCAGCGCGATCCGCATCGACGGCGTCAAGCGCGGGGCATCTGCCCGCTTAAACTCGACCCCGAGCTTTCGTCCCGCTTTCACCATCACCAAATCAATCTCTGCTCCGGCGTGAGTGCCCCAAAAATAAGCTTCATCCGGCTCGGTCGCGTGGAGCGTTTCCTCCAGCGCATAGCCTTCCCACGAGGCACCGGATTTCGGGTGGGCCAACAAATCCTTGGTGGAACGGATGCCCAGCAGTTGGTGCAGCAAGCCGCTGTCGCGGAAATAAATCTTGGGCGCTTTGATCTGTCGTTTGCCCAGGTTGGCATGCCAAGGCGGCAACTGGCGCACCATGAACACGCCCGTGAGAATGTCGAGGTAGCGGCGCACGGTCGTTTCGCTGACGCCCAGGGAGCGCGCCGGTTCGGCGGCGTTCCACGTCTGCCCGTGATAATGGGCCAGCATCGTCCAAAACCGCAGCAGGGCCACCGCCGGCGCGCCGATGCCCCATTGCGGCAAGTCTCGCTCCAAAAACGTTTGGATGAAATGCCTGCGCCAGGCCAGACTGTCAGCCTCCGTCCGCGCCAGAAACGACAACGGCAATCCGCCACGCAGCCAATGGCGGGAATGTTTCTCCACGCCCAACTCGTCCAGGTTGAACCCGCCCATTGGAATCGTCTCCATCCGTCCCGCCAGCGACTCTGACGATTGGCGCATCAGATCCGGCGATGCGCTCCCCAAGATCAGAAAATGCGTGCGCAGCGGGTTACGGTCCACCAGGACCCGCAACACCGGGAACAATTCCGGCCGCCGCTGGATTTCGTCAATCACCACCAATCCCGTCAAATCCCGCAACGCGGTCAGCGGTTCATCCAGCCGCGCAAGACTGACCGGGTCTTCCAGGTCAAAGTAATTGGGCGAATCGGTCGTGAGGAATTGTCGGGCCAGCGTGGTCTTGCCACATTGCCGTGGGCCGATTAATGCCGCCACGCGGCTGCGGCGCAAGGCCGCCTGCACCTGACTTCGCCATCCGGCACGTTTGATCATGCCTTAAAGGCTACCTTGAAAATCCAAAGTCGAATAGCGGAATTTCAAGGTGTGAGTTGGAGCCGCCTGGTGATAAATAAAGTGACATAAAGTGACCCGTTTAAAGTTTGATACCCTTTCCTCCTTGCCGGCGGAGTGAGCTGGTGGACACGGGAGCGACGCGACTTTATCTGAAGCCCTCGGTCATCAAGAAACTGGGATTGCAGCGGGTGGATGCGGTCCGTTCATACACCACCAACGGAGAAACGATCCGCTACAAATACGAGCCGGTGCAGCTTGAATTGATGGGCCGCAATGAAAATTTTGACGTGATCGAAGTGCCAGAATCTGTCCCTAACTTGCTGGGGCAAGTGCCCCTCGAGGTGCTGGATTTGGTGGTGGACAGCAAGCGCCAGATACTCATCGCCAATCCCGCGCACGGTGACGAGCAGATGACGGAGGAGTATGCACAGGGCGAAGCGGTGACCCGTTGAAGGGCCGAAGCTACCAATCCCTGGTAGGGCGCGTTCCACCGTGTCCCACCTTTCTCCGCCGAACAAATCCCCATCGAAGACCGGCTGCCGATCACGAGCCTTCTTTCACCGCCAAGACACGAAGGAGCGCAAAGAGGGTTCGGGGTCCACCACCTTTGCGTCACTTCGTGTCTTGGCGGTAAAGCAGACCCTTTAGCGGGCGATCTCAGGAAAAGTCAGGAATGGAGGGGAATCCGTCCCTACCAACCAGCGACGATTTCTTTATCCGAGCAATCCGGGTAATACCTGGTTCAATGGCTCTGTTTCGACTGAACCAAGTGCCTGCACCTCTACTTCTACGAGCGCCATCCCCAGTGGGGCTTGCTCCACTTGCGGTGGCAAATCTGGTTCCCCCATGTGCCTGGCAATGTGGATCTTGCTCGTGTAACTGTAATTCCTCTGCCCGGTGCGGTCGTGATCGGATCACGCCCCTGATCTCGCAGCAACTCAACCTGACCTTACTCCTGGGGGGGCGGGCCCAATCGGTCCCTGAGAGCGTTAGTCCAAGCCCTCCTGCCAGTCGCCCCAGTGCGCTCTTCCTGACGGCAGCATGAAGGAAAGCCCGGCCGAGGGTGCGAAAGAATAGAGGACCGGGATCTAAGATTTCAATTCATGCGATGTGCTATCCGTGGCGCGACTTTCTGACTCCCCCCAAGCGGCTCAGGCTTGGTTATGGCCAGCGAATCGAATTCAGCCCTGGCTTAAGATCGGCGAGGGGACCGGCGACGGCCGGCGCAAATTCCTTGCCGTTGATATCGCGGTCCACCGCGATGGGGCGCCCGAAACGGTCCTCAATGGTCTGACCGACCGTGGGAAAGACGCCGACCAAGCCGGCGTTGACCTGCGGACCCTTCGACTGTAGCGCCGCCTTGGGAACGGAAAACGTGATCGTGACCCCATGCGGATCGCCCTTGATCGTCAATCCCGTCACCTCCGGAGTGACCACGCTATGCTCGTCGCCGAAGACGCTCGGTTTGGCTCCCTCGAGGAAGACGTTGTAGTCCGAGCGGTAACCCGGAGCGTTCTTGACGGGGTCGAGTCCCTGGCGAACAAAGAGGTTGTTGAACCACCGGTCGTCCTGGGCGGTGCCGGTCTTGCGGCCGACGATCTTCGTGGTGTGGGGCTGGAAATACTGGGACCGGCGTCCGGTATCGGGACTGTAGTCATACCCGCAATCGACGAACAGATTATGCGCGAAGACATTCCCCTCCGAATTGCTCCGGATGGGCCGTCCGATCAGGACGTTGTTATCCACGAGCGTGGGACCATGGTCCATTTCGAGGAACACCGTGGCGGCTTCGGTGTTATAAATGATATTGCGCGTGATCCGGGTGCCCTGGTTCCCGAAGTCCATCCAAATACCGAATGCTCCCTCCTTTTGACGATAGACGCCCCGGATCAGGTTGTTGCTGATGACCGTGTCCACGCTGTTGTGGAACTTGATGGCGGCGGTCTCCCAGCCACCAAATTCACGGCGGTAGTTGGTATCCTCGATGAGGTTGCCGCTGATGAGCGAGCGGGTGGAGCCTTTCTGGCCGGCAATGCCCGCCTGGCCGCACCGCCGGATGACGTTGTGGCGAATGATGTGTTCGCCGAAGGCGCCAATGTCCGTGTAGTCAACGCCCGGCGCCTGGCCGAGAATGATGCCGACGCAACGGGCGTTCTCGATGGTGCAATTCTGGATGATCCAGTATTTGCCCATCCGCGGGCCCACGGCGCCCATTTGCAGCGTCAAACTGGGCGGTGCCCAGTTCGCCGCCGCGTGCAGGAAATGAAAGCCATCGACAGTGATGTATTTCAAGCCGGTGATCTTGGGCATGAAAATGCTCTCGCGTACGTTGATCTCGGTGAGTTCCGTATTGGGATTGGCCTGGCCGAAGTTCGCCTGGATCGTTGTGGTCTGCGCATCCACCTGGCAACACCACGACTGCTTGGCACTGGGCACTTCCGGCGGAGTCTTTTTCTCGTACAGCGCCTCGCCGTTCAGATAGACGTCGCCGCGATGATGCCATTGGCCGTAGTCGAGCCAGCCGCCGGAGAGCGTCAGTTCATAAGGATTGTAGTCGCCAAAGAATGAGTTCGGCAGCTCGACCTTCCAAACACCTTCCCCTTCCGGTGTCCACGTCGTGACGCGTTCCGAGCCCTTGACCTGGACCGTTTCCCCGGGGGCGGCTCGGGTACTGGATGCGGTTGCTCTCGCTCGTGCCGCCACGAACGGGTTGGATCCATTCGCGATACGTCCCGCCGTGGACGATTACGACATCGCCGGGCCGCGCCACCGCAGCCGCTTTACTGATGGTGAGATAAGGCTGGTCCTCGCTGCCCGGGGCCGAATCACTCCCACTCGGCCGAACGTGGATTTCCCTGGCCTGAAGACCACCGGCCGCCACGACCACGCCGATCAAGACCGCGAACTGCAACAAGGAGTTGGCAAATTGCGTCTTCGCTGACCGCATGGCTTTAACCCGCCGCGGTGGACGAAAACTGGTTTTTGGAGCCGCGCTCATGAGAGCGTCAAGCTGCAAGGGCTGGATGGCCCTGTCAAGGAGCAGTTGTGCCGGAGCGGCCAGGACGAATCGTGCCATCGTGGTTTTCTCGGTTCCCGACATCACTTCGACGCCGACAGCACGCGCATTTGCGTTTTTTCTCATCGGTCTCTCTGAGCAGTAGTTTTGCCCGGCGGACTGATAAGCCGTGACTATGCAGTAGGACAGGCGTCTCGCCTGTCCCGAACGAGTGCAAACCAACAACTTGTAGCACGGCGCCGCGAGTCTTTTTATGTCACCAAACGGTGAGGATGCCTTGGGCTATTCGAGACAGGCGAGACGCCTGTCCTACCACGCCGAACTGCCTCCTCGCCGCACCAGCCACTGAATTGATACGGATAAGGAGTCGTTGCCGGAGCAGACAGAGTTTCTGCTCGACGACTTCGTGGATCAAGCTCGTCCTTCCCATTCCTTTGCTGTCAGAGTCCGTCAGTTCGGTTGCGTTGAGCGCCAGCGTCATGCTTTTTCTGATGCAAAACCGTGGTGGCTGCGAAACAATTGCGCCATGCAACTGAGATTAAACAAAAGCTGTCGGGCGTACTTGGCCAATGTAACCAGCCTTGGCTTCGTTGCCATCCTGGGCGGCGGCGCACCGATCGAAGCCGTAGCGGACCAACCGGACCTCATTCTGCCGCTCAAAGTCAGTGCGACCGGCCGGTACCTGGTCGATCAACAGAATCGTCCGTTCTTGGTGGTGGGCGACACCCCGTGGTCGCTAATCGTGCAACCGCGAGTCCAGGATATCGATCGCTACCTGGACGACCGCCAGCGGCGGGGCTTCAACTCGATTATCGTCAATTTGATCGAGCACAAGTTCTGCACGACGCCGCCCAAGACCCACGCCGGATTGTCCCCCTTCGATCGGCCCGGTGATTTCTCGACCCCCAACCGCGCCTACTTTGATTTCGCGCACCAAGTCGTGCAGAAAGCCAACGCGCACGGCATCGTCGTCTGGCTGGCGCCGGCCTATCTCGGTTCCAGTGGTGGCGATGAAGGTTTCTTCCGTGAGATGAAGGCGGGCGGCAAGGAAAAGCTGCGCGCCTACGGGAAGTTCATTGGTCAACGATTCAGCGAACTGCCCAATATTGTGTGGCTCTTGGGCGGTGATTATACGCCACCAAAGGCTGATCGCTGGACGGTCACAGAACTGGCCGCGGGAATTCAACAAGGCGACTCCACCCACCTGATGACCGTTCACACCGCCCCGGAACAGTCGGCCGCGGTGGTGTTCGGCAAGGAGGCGTGGCTGACGATTGATACCGTCTATAGTTACGAACGAACGCTGTTTCGTCCCCTCCTGGCGGAATACTCCATTAAACCCGCGCGGCCATTCGTGCTGATTGAATCGACATACGAAGGGGAGCATAACTCGACTCCGGCGCAGATTCGCCGGCAGGCCTATTGGGCGATGCTCGGCGGAGCGTGTGGCCAGTTCCTGGGCAACAATCCGCTGTGGCACTTTGACGGACCGGGACTCTACGCCTCCAAGCTAAGTTGGGTGCAGGCCATGGACGCTACCGGTTCGCGCGACATGACGCGGCTCGGTGCATTCTTTCGCGCCTTGCCGTGGTACCAACTGCGTCCCGAGCAAAACCATGTCGTGGTGACCGAAGGGTATGGGAAGGAAATTGCCACCGCGCTGACGGCACGGACGCGCGACGGTAAGTTGTCGGTGACTTACATTCCCTCGACCGGCACCGAGACGCGCGAGTTGACGGTTGATACGACGCAATTCTCCGGCCCTGTCGCTGGCCGTTGGTTTAACCCGACCACCGGACAGTTCACCGGAATCGATGGTCCGCAACTACCAAACCGCGGCCGGCATCGCCTGCGCGCGCCGGGTGATAATGGCACGCAGGCAAATGATTGGGTGCTACTTCTCGAAGTCGTTGCAAAATGAAAATTGTGAAGGCACACCATGATATGAAAATCCTAAAACCAGCGTCACCTCAAACCGGATGGCCCAGTTGGTTAATTCCGATGCTCGCCCTACCTCTGTTGCTGGTCACGGCCTCCGCTGCGCCCGTGCATGTCTGGGAAAAAGTTGAAATCACCCTCCAAGCTTCGAACACCTACGCGAATCCCTACACCGATGCGCAAGTGTGGGTGGACCTGGCGGGGCCGGGCTGGACATGTCGGTGTTATGGCTTCTGGGATGGTGGAAACATTTTTCGCGTGCGGGTGTTGGCTCCCCGGCCCGGCACGTGGACCTGGCACAGTGGATCAGAGCCTGCCGATGCGGGCTTGGCCGGGCGCAGTGGGACGTTCGAGGCGGTGCCGTGGTCGGAGGTCGAGAAAGTGGCCAACATCTGCCGGCGCGGCAACATTCGCGCCACGGCAAATGGCCACGCCTTCGAACACGCGGACGGCGCGCCGTATTTTCTCTTGGGCGACACGTGGTGGGCTACGCCGACGTTTCGCTTCCGGTGGTATCCGGACGATGCGCCGCGGGCGATCGGGCCAGAGGCGGGTTTCAAGGACTTCGTGCGTTTCCGCCGCGCGCAGGGATTCAACTGCATCGCCCTCATTGCCGCACTTCCGAATTGGGCCGATGATGGCCATCCGGCCACGCTCAAGATGGCCGACGGCACCGTCTTGCGCTCCGCCTGGCGTGAGGCGGGCACTGATCGCGCGAAGAACATGACCAACGAATTCGGCCAGCGCGCCTTCCTTTTTCCCGGAAGGGTGCCCGGCTTCGAAAGCGTGTTCCCCGACGTGGAACAAATCGATCCGGCCTACTTCCAAACGCTTGACCTGAAGATGGATTACTTGAATGCGCAAGGATTCATCCCGTTCATCGAAGTGGCCCGACGCGACATCGGCCAGGCTTGGAAGAAGTTTTATCCGTGGCCGCAATCCTATGTGCGCTACATCCAATACGTGTGGAGTCGTTACCAGGCGCACATTGCGCTGTTCAGCCCCATTCACTTTGACACGCCGGCGCAAAGCATCCCGGCAGCGGAATGGAATCGCGCGGCCAAACGCGTGCTCGACCAATACGGCCCACCACCCTTTGGCACGCTGGTTGGCAACAACGCCAATCCCTCTTCCTTGCGCAACTGGGGACATGTGGACCAGGCCCCGTGGCTCGGCTTTCATCAAATTGGCAATCGACGCACGCATGATTGTTATTCCTATCTCACCGAGATTTTTTCAACCAATCCACCGTTGCCCGGTCTCAATGGCGAACCGTATTACGATGGCATGGAAGACGCCGAGCCGGGAAGTGAACGCGCCGCGCTCTACTGTCGTTCGGCCATGTATGGCAGCGTGCTTTCGGGTGGTTTGGGCGGTCACATCTACGGGGCGGGCGGTTGGCAAGGCGGCTTGTGGAGCGGCGAGGTGGAAGCGGCTTCGAAATATCCCATCTGGGAAGTCATCCAATGGCGGTCGGCAGACCAGATGCAGCATCTCAAAACCTTTGTCCTGTCTGAAGGTAAACGCTACCAGGAGTTCGAACCCGCACTCGATGCCATTTCGCCGAGTCGTTCCGGCAAACCAAACGGTCTAACCGGCTGGGCCTACGCCGCACGCACGCCCGAGCGGGATTTATTCCTGCTCTACTTCGAGCGGGATTGTCCAGCGGCAACGCTGGAGGGCACCCGGCCGAATGCTGTGTATCAGGCACGATGGTTCAATCCCCGCACCGGGCAGTGGCGCGACACCGCGCCCGACTCGATAACGGCTGACACTGAGGGCCACTTGGAGCTGCCGCCGTTTCCCGGAACACCCGACAAATCGGATACGGATTGGGCCATGAAATTGGTGATGCCCAAACGCGCCCGCTCCTCCGCCAAGCCGCCGACCGTCCGCGTTGCGGGCATCGTGCTCAAATGGTTGCGAGGCGACAAGGCTGCCAATTACCGCCGCGCCGAGCCGATGATCCGCAAGGCCGCCGCACACGGGGCGCAATTGTTTGCACGACCGAATGCTTTCTGGACGGGTACGCCATTGCTGACAAGTCCATTCCGTTGGACCAGTATCGGGCGTTGGGCGAGACTATCCCGCAGGGAAGATACTTCCGCAAACTGGCCAGCTTGGCCAAGGAATTGAAAATCTTTCTCATCGCGGGGATGATGGAGGCTGACGGGGAGCGTCGCTTTAACACCGCGGTGCTGATCAACCCGGATGGCGAACTGATCGGCAAGTATCACAAACAGCGGCTGGGACATGAGTCCTTTCGCAATACTGCGGGCAATCAATCGTCGGTGTTCAAAACACCTTTCGGCGAGATCGGCATTATGATCTGCGCCGATCGCCGTTACCCTGAAGTGGTGCAGGGCTTCTGCACCCGGGGTGCGAATTTCCTGATCTGTCCCTCCGGGGGTATGTTCGGACCAAAGAAGAATGATCCCATTGTCCAAGCGCGCTCGAAGGAAACCGGTAAGTATATTGTCTTTGTGCATCCGGCGGAGTTTCTCGTCACCGGAACGGACGGAGCCATTTTGGATCGCACCATTCTGGGGGATGATCTCCTGATCACACGGGACCAAGTTGGGACGGATGCGGATTCCCAGCACGTGTTCTATTTTGATGTGCCTTTAACCAGTCAGCCGCCAGTCGGACTTGGTGAAGAATGAGGTAGGACAAACCTACGTTAAGCAGACCCGCATTTTTTCGAAGCGTTGGTTGATTTCGTGACGGGCCTGGCCGCTCTGGTGGGTCCGGCAAAGTGCGCCTCAGAGTTGGCTCGGCTCGTTGACGTGCCCGATGCCTTGATAGTTGACTGCTATTACCTCCAAAACCTCGTCACCGCGATTGAGTCCTGGGGCCGTGCCAAATGGCAATAATCCGGAGTCACCCGGTGCCTGCGCATCGTAGCCGGCACGGTGAACAACCTTCGGATCCAGGCGCGCTGGTAATCGTATCCACGCAGCATTCCTGGGACGATAATCGGTTTCCAACCATCGTGACGACCAGCGGCAGGCGGTTGATGGCGTCAGCGGACAACACCAATACGGGTCGGTGGCCGGCCTGCTCCCTTCCTTGAACTGGATTCAGGTTAACAAAGTAGATTTCGCCGCGTTGGATAGCCAGCAGTGCCTCTTGAGTCCGTCGGCTTGGACCACGTGCTTTCACCGGCGGTGACAATGACGCCGGTCTCGGTCTGCGTGCGACTGACCGTGTCGAACCACGTCCGAGCGCAGGTGCCGGCGGCCAGATCCTTCACACCCATAGGTCCCGAATAGTCGTAGGTGTTCATCGCTCGTTGAACTGCACGTAATCAAGCCGGCCGGCTTCCGCGCCATCGCTCTGGACATCCACTCGAATTTCGTCCCCGCGGCGGATGATGACGTCTCGGACTGTGTGGCTCTTCCAACCACGGCCTTCGCCCGGCGATTCCCAGGGCTCCGCCTTGGGCGACGCGGTTGACGAATAACGCGAACCGGGCGCGCGAGCCATTTACATCGAGGTAGCGAATATCCACGTCGTAATGGCCAATGTCGCTTGTGAACGGTTCGTCGAATGGCGTTCGAATGCTACCAGTCGCGGCGCTCGACCAGCTTGACGTTGAGACGTTGCGAAGCGTTCCGGTCGTTGCGGTCCTCCAATGCAAAGCCATCGAAGTGGCGGAAGTTCTCGGCTTCAAGCCGCACCTGTTTTCGTGCTGCGACCGACGCCGGAGAAGTGCATGCTTCGCGATAAGCCGTTTGAGTTTTGTCGGGTCGCACTCTTCATCGCCCGTGACAAGGAACCAGGTCATTCCGGCGTCGGATGGGTCGGGACGGGTCGAAACGAGCATGCGCTCCCAGAGCCAATGAACCTTTGCGTCGTGCGAATTGCGCATCCAGAAATACGGCGCGAATTCTTTCGGCGTGGACGGCTGACCGTAGCGGCCGAAACTCAACCGTCGGTTCTGGTCCTGAATCTGCACCCAGTGGACATCCTGCTCGATCACGCTCCGCTTCGTGTAGGAGAATTTGTATTGGGACGCGAACCCGTCGTTCCACCGACTGTGCGAGATGCAATAGACAAACTGACGATTGGCCGGATCGGACTTTTGGATGCCCAGATACGGAACTTCCATTGGACCGGCGATGATGAAATAGAGTGGATTCGAGCGCCGAGGATTTATTGATAGCCTTGGCGATGTTGGCCACGGCAGCGTCGAGGTTTTTGCGGCAATCGAAGAATCGTGACTGGTCAAAACCGAAGCGTTCCGCCGCCCCGAGCACGCTCTCGGTGTGTGTCTTTTCCCAGGTCGGATCTGTCTGCGGCAGAATGGAATTATAGCCGAAGTGGACCAAGTGATCCTTGACGCCGGCTGCGGCGAGAATCGCCAGCGTCATTGGCGAGGCAATCCAGTCGTCTCGGTCATTGTGGTTGCCGTCACAACTGTAGGCGATGCGGCCTTGGAAGGTCTGCCCGTCGAAGGGGAACGCCCGCGCCGGCGGCGCCGCGCGAGACCGGCCCGGCTCGCGCGGCGCTGGGGTCTCGACTACCGCAGCCATCATCCGCTTCCACAACTCGTGATAGTATTCCGGATGCTCGTTAAGCATTCTGGTCCGGTCCCAATCGCACCACCACCATGTCCTGGCTGGGCACGACGAAGCACGCCTGCTTGCCCCAACCAGACATGTAAAAGGCGTCGCGCGGAGCGGCGTTACCCAATCCTTGTCCCGTGTGGTTGTTCCACCAGAGACGACCGTAATACTGGTTGGCCTGCGGTTCGAAGGCAAAGTTCGGCTGGCGCCAGGTGCTCTTTTCCAAGGTCGAATCGCGATGGGTGAACGCGTCAATGCGTTCGGCCTCGATAACCTGGCGGCGTTGGCCGTCCTTTTCCCAAGCGCCATGGTGCAGCGCCAGGTAACCCACCCGGGCCAGTTCCCGCGCCGGAAATCGCGCGCCACCTTGCGGCCCGCCGGAACCGCCGGCGTGCCCGCTGAACTGGCCCCACTTTACCGGCGCCGCGCCGATGGCGGCATTGATTTCCTGGTCGAAGAACTGGTCCAGTTTGCGACCGCTGACGTTCTCCAGAATCAGGCTGAACATGTCCACGGGAACTGAGGCATAAGCCCAAACGGCTCCTGGCGGCGCCTCGACTTTTTGCGCGAACACCTGGTCAAGGTAGTCGGCCTTGTAGGGACCGTCATACGGCGTCAGTCCCGAAGTCATCGTGAGCAGGTGCCGAAGGCGAATTTGTTTCCGCGCCGGTTCGGCTTCGGCCCATTGCGCCGGAAGAAACCGCCACGCCTCATCGTCGAGGCCGATGCGTTTGGGCAGTTGGCCGGTGTCGCTCAGGTCAAACAGCTTCGCCATGGCCAGCGCCGTGAGCGACTTGGTGCAGGACGCGATGCCGCGCGCGTCGGTAAAGTTTCTCCACTCGCCCGCAATCCAGCCGTGTCGGATGATCAGCAGGGAATTTGGCGTCTTGAAACTCGCCGTGTAGCGCCAGGCTTCGGCGAGTTTGTCCCAATCCAAACCGGTGCGCTCACGCACGGCCTGCTTTTGTTCTGCGGATGGCATTGCGTTAACCGGCACCAGCGTGCGCCAGCCGCCCTGGCGCTCTGGTGGCGGGAAATAAGTCTCCACACCACGTGCATAGATCGAGGCAAACAAGCAGGAGGCGCCAACGAAATAGATTAGGGCATTCATAGAGTCTCAACTCGCGTTGCAGGCAACGTTCATGCCCAGCTTAAGGTCATTTCAATCACGAAATGCTTCTTCAGCGGGTCATGACCTTTTGCAGGTTCAGGATTTGCCGGGCAATCAGCCAGCGATACACGTCAAATTCCGGAGGCGACCAAAGACCATCATATTTGTATTTGGCTTGGACATGGATAGCATTCCAGATCGATTGCAGTTCCCGCTCAGCGTCGCTCGCGGCCTGTCGCGCCGCCGTTTTGGGACTTCGGCGGGCCTCGGAAATGAGTTGTTCGAGCGTGAACACGTAGCGGTAGTCATCGTAACCTTCACGATAGGCTTCCCACAGCGCGACCGGCAGGGGCATGCCGTCCGGTTCGTGGCGGTTGAAAAAGTCCATCGCGGACCCATCGAGGTAATTGAAGGGATCGCCAATGCTCGCCGAGTAAATCCACGGAATCAGCGTGCGAAAACCCGAACGCCAGAAGCCAAATCCGTAAGTCATCCGCGCGCCGGTGACGGGAGTGTGGTCGTTCTCCCCGTTCACGTGATTCGGGTAGCACCAGTATTCGACGTGCCGTGCTTTGGTGTCGGCCAGAACTGTCTCGCGATCGGGCAGGAAGGGTTGTGTACACCACACGTCCACGTAAGGACGCATGGGAGCGAACTGGTCGTGCGTGGGATCGGCAGTCACGTAGGTGCGCACCCCGGCGGCCTTGCACGCCTTCAGCACCTTCACCATGAAATTCACCGAGGCCGCGTCCGTGCTCGGCTCATCCACCGGATAGATCAGAAACTCCGGCCAGCCACGCTTTCGACGCTCCGCCTCGATGGCCTTCACGAGCGCGGTGATCTCGCGGCTGAATTCCGCAGGCGGATCTTTCACGCCCCGCAGATGACTGCCGTAACGCTCCTTCATGTATTTCGAATAGACCGACGCGGTGCTGATGCTCATCACGATCGGGCCTCGAAAATTGAACTTCTTCCAGAGAGCGATCTTCTCGGCGAGCAAATCCCAGTTGAAGTTGAAGTGGCCTTGAGCATCAGCGGCACCGCTGCCGCAGGACAACACTACATTGCGGGTGCCGTGGGCCACCATGTCAGCGGCTTCCAGTTCGGCCTTGCGGCGAAAGTAGGCGCGGGAAACATCGTCATCCGCGCGGGCAAGTTGGTCGTACGGATGCCGATAGTAAATGCCGAAAATCTTGTCCGGATCATCCCGCAGCTTGAACGGCAGGATGCGCAATGTGACCGGCAACTCCGCCTGGCCACCCGAACATTCGAAGGTAACCTTGCCCGTGTAGATGCCAGGCGGAGCCTCGTCGGGCACGTGGACGGTGAGCCAGAACCGTGTGTTCTCGCCGGCCTTAAGGTTCAGCGTATCGAAATGCTCCAGAATGTCCGGCACGATTCGATAGCGGTAACGCGTGGTGTAATTGGGCCGCGCTTTGATGAAGCGGACGTGCCGGATGTCAACTTGGTCCGCCGGCACCGGCCCGATAGCACTGACGGTAACCTTCGCCCCGGTCAGGTCGCGCAGGGGATAAATAACAAAGTTCATTGGCTCAAATTCGCCCGGTGTGGCGAAGAGTCGCAAAGCTGGATTGAGGTCTTCCTGGCGCGGCCTCGTATGTGGATAAATGCATTCCAGATAATGTCGCGAGTAAACGACGAAGCCGCGTTGCTGATCGGCCTGGCTTACCGGCGGCATCGAGCCGGACGCCGGCTCCGGTTCCTCCTTCCATTGGGTCCATTCTTCGGGCGGCAGGCGATAGGTCCACTCTTCGAGCGGAGCAATGATGTCCTTTTCCACAGGGCCGGCTTCCGGCGCAGTCCAGGCAAGGATGGCATTCACAACCCATTTGCTGCGCGGACTTAATCGCACCGCCAACGGTTCATCAGCAACGCGAGTGTGAAACCGAAGCGAATGGAATTGGTATCCGCCTTCGACTTGCACGCGGCGCTGCTCGGTGCCCACCTGCACGGTAAAATCGAAGAACTGACTCCGCATGGCCTCGCTGGTGCCGCATATCACATAAACGTCGTAGTCCCCGGGCGGCAATTGCATCATGAACGCATTCTCGTGGTCGCTCAGCGTGCAATCTTCGGTGATGGGATTGGTCCAAATCGGCGGCGGCTCCTCGCGGCCCCGGCTGCGGTTTTCGATCGGGGTCGTGTAGGCGCAAGCCTGGGCCTTCAAGCCGTCGGTCGATTGCCAGCCAAAGCCGGATTGGTTCGAGAATAACGCTTGCGGCGTCACGCGCGTAAAGCCATTCCCTACCGCAGAGCGGGCGGTGCCCATGTCAAACAGTCCTGGCGCCCCCGCGGCGATTTGGGCCAGGGCCAACAACCAGACGAAAACGAATCTCTTCATGCTCAGGGCTCCTTTCACTTCCATGGGGACTCGACGAACCGCACGGTCGCGCCGGCGGTTTCCGTTCCACCAGCGGCGCGCGCTTCGACTTGATACGTGCCGGGGTCCATTGCGGCCTCGCCTAATTCGAGCGCCACGCGCTGCGGCCCTCGCGTCGCTATCGCCTTCTTCTCGGTAATAACTCGCGCGCCCAGCTTCAACGCACAGGTCAGTTCCACGCTCTCACCGGGTTTGACACCAGTCAGGTTGAAATGCACCGGAACCCGTTTTGCATCGGTGAACATCACCACGTTCTCCGCGGCGAAGTTCAGCAACGTGGGCTGCGCATAGCGGAGCAAATTGATGTCATCGAAATAGAAATCCAACTCGTCCCGGTCCCGGTATTTGGATTCTGCGATGTGAAACTGCATCAAACGCACGTCGTGATGCCGCGGCACCTGCGAGAGCGGAATGCGGACTCGTGTCCATGCGTCTTTCTTCAGCTCATCCAATGCCCGGTTGAAGGCGCTCGCTTTGTTCGGCGTGTAGAGCGCCAAGCCCACTGGTTCACGGGGCAAGGCGTGGCGGGAGGTTTCGGTGTAAACCCAAAACTGCAGGTAGTCCCAACCTGACCAGTCCCGCGATGAAACTTCGCGCAGCGGAATGCTGATGCGCGGCCAGCCAATGGGATACTTTGCTTCGCCGCTGGAATAGTCCACGGTGATGTGCCAGTGCAACGCGGGCTGACCGGTCCGTGTGCGGTGCGCTGAGGCCTCGAGGGTGGATTCAGCCGCCGCCCAGTGGCTGGCCGAATCCGGTCCGAACAAGGTTCGATTCTCCGTCACGGATTCGGTGTCCTTATCCAACCCGGCGGGCCGCGTTGGAGTCGAAGGTTCTTGGGCCGGAGCCATTGAAGCAAGAAGGAGAATGCTGGTCGTCAAAAGCGTCGCCCCACTCCATCCACTGGTCGATATGTGCGTTGTCATTGAGTCTGAGACATCAGACGGCCCGGTTGGTCCGAACCTTCAAGCTTACTGCTTTGCCGCGAAAACCCGCAGGGCGGCGGGTCTTTTGAACGTGGGCTTCGTTGGCTCGATCCTTACAGCCCACTGCGGGGATGCGCGGACCTCGCCGCCTCGCCCGCGTCCAAAATCCCTCGCCGCAGGACCTCGCCCAATTTTAAAACAGGCTCTTAGTTATTCGTTCACCTCATGGCCGTATCGGCCCGATGTACTCCGTCGCCACCACCACGTTGTCGAACCAGACTTTAATCCGGTGACCGGCGGGTTTCTCGGTGTAGAGGTAAAGCCAGACATAGTTCACGTTCAGTTCCGGAACGGTCCGCCAGCGAAACCCTTCGAAGGGTGCGCCGCCCTCGGGAACTTTAAACCGTTCCGGTCCGCCATTCGCCCCATCCCATCGAACGCCTTCGCCGCCGCGACCGGGCGTGAATTTGTCGTAGGTCCACAGGCCCTTTGGAAAACCTTTGCCCAGGTGACTGACCAATTGTCCGTCAATCCAGAGTGCCTGTTCGCCATCCGTGTTCTTCGGGATCGTTGAGTTTGATCAATTGTTCAATGCAAATCCAGCGGCCTTTGGCCACCTTGAGATTCGGATCGCGAATAAAGCTGTTGCCCCAGGTCTGTCCGCGAGGCGGACTACCGCGCATCTCGCACCAATACGTGTAATAATCCCAAACCCATCGAGAACCGGAGGGCTCGATGCCCGACCAAAACGACTTCGCTCCGTCGGTGCGCTGGCCGGCCTTGACCATCGGCCACGGCGTCGGCGGATTGTTGCCGCCGAGGCAGGTCCCGAAGTGATGAATCTCGCCACAGTCAGGATCGAACTTCACATAATACCGGGCAAAGACACGATCATAGCCCCAACCACCAGTCCGGTTCTTGAGACGACGGTAGAGTTGGGGACCGGAACCCCGCTGGCGGTCCATCCGGAGCGACTGTTTGCCGGTGCTGCCGGGCGGCACATCCGGGTGAAAGATTGCCCGCTACGGTCACCGACGCTTTCCCACCGCTGCCACAGCGCATCCAGCGACTTTTCTTCGAAGTCTTCAACGAAGATCACCCGCGGATCGCTCTCGATGCCAACGTCACCAGGATATGAGGTGGCGATCGCTTTGGCGTTTGTCTCGACTGCGCCTTCCGCTCGGGCATCCAGGTCGGCCAGTTCCAGGAGCCCGATTCCCAAAGTCGCGACCTGAAGGATTTGGATAGCTTTCATAGTTTCCTCTCTTACACCCGTTAATCATTCCGTTCACGGAGAATTTCTGAACCAAATCCAATATCACCTTTACGGAGGCAATAACTCGCGACCCAACGTTGGGGACTTCGCCTGGGCGCGCGGCCTGCCCACTGCCCAGACCGAATACATGGGATTGAATCTGAATCGGCTCTACGACGATCTGACGCTGGGCGGCGTGGCGACCTGGGAATACTACGCGCTGAACGATATCCTGCCGCTCAACTCCACTCGCACGTGGTTCAGCCATACGCAGACTTTTTGGCAGACGCGGCGGGTGCTGCGTTTTGTCCGGCCCGGCGCGTGCCGGGATGGGGATAGAGGGTGAAGGTGGCATTGGCCGGCAGGCTCACCGATACCGGAGCGGCATTGTCACCGTGATCAAACCCAGTTCCTGAGCCGCCCCCGAGCGCAAGCCATCCGCTCGCACACCGAGCGCGCAAAAGAGCGGAGAAAGAACGGGGGTTAAAATTACGAAGTCAGATTAATGAATGTGGTCAAAGAGACTGCAAGTCCGCGATACCGCAGATTGGAAATCTGCGCTACGCCTGGCGGAATGCGACAACACTGAAGATACGCTATCAAACCTGGCCCTTGGTCCTTGGGCCTTCACTGGTCCTTGGGCATTGTTCATTGATCATTCCCCACCATCCGGCATCCGCCCCTTCTCATTTCCTCCTTTCCTCCGGCGCCCGTTGCTCTATCGTGGGCCAACGCAAATATGTATTCGAACATTCGTTCCATTCATTTCATCGGAATCGGCGGCACGGCAATGGCGTCCGTGGCGGCCGCGTTGCAGGAGAAGGGGGTGGCCGTCACGGGCTCAGACCAGAATGTTTATCCCCCCATGTCGAACTTTCTGGAGGAACGAAAAATTGCGTTCACGGTGGGTTACGCCGAGCAAAACCTGGCGCACAAGCCCGACCTGATCGTCGTAGGCAACGCCATCTCGCGCGGCAACCCGGAAGTCGAAGCGGTGCTGGACCACAAACTGCACTACTGCTCGTTGCCGGAGTTGCTCAAAGAATTCTTCCTGCGCGGAAAGCGGTCGCTGGTGGTCACCGGCACCCACGGCAAAACCAGCACCACCGCGTTGCTGGCCTGGGTGTTCGAGCACAACCGGCTCAAGCCCAGTTTCCTCATCGGCGGCATGCCGCTCAATTTTGGCCAGGGCGCCCGCTTTACCAACAGCGAATGGTTCATCATCGAAGGCGACGAATACGACACCGCTTTCTTCGACAAGCGCAGCAAGTTCGTCCACTACCTGCCCGAAGTGGCGATCATCAATAACCTCGAGTTCGATCACGCCGACATCTTTGGCAGCCTGGGCGACATCCAGACGTCGTTCAAGCGGTTCATCAACCTGGTGCCGCGCAACGGGCAATTGTTCGCCAATGGCGATGATGCCAACCTGGCGCCGTTGTTGGACATCACGCATTGCCCCGTCAAACGTTTCGGTCTCGGCGAAGCCAACGCGATCCAAGCCTTCAATCTCAAAGCCGGACCGACGGCCACCGAATTCGAGATTCCCAGCTTCAAGTTCCACTTGAACACCGTGGGCGAGTGCAACGTGCGCAACGCCTTGGCGGTCATCGCCTGCGCCAAACACTGCGGCTTGAAAAACAGCCAGATTCAATCCGCGTTTGATACCTTCAAAGGCGTCAAGCGGCGCATGGAAATCCGGGGTATCAGCAGCGGGGTGACCGTGGTGGATGACTTTGGTCATCATCCCACGGCCATTCGCGAAACGCTGCGGGCGTTGCGGCAGCGGTTTGGTGGACAAAAAATCTGGGCGCTGTTCGAGCCGCGCACCAACACCACTCGCCGGAACATCTTTCAAAAGGAACTGGCCAGTGCCTTTGCCGACGCGGATGCCGTCGTAGTGGCGCAGGTGGCGCGCCTGGAAATGCTGCCGCCGGAGGAGCGCCTCGATCCCGAACAACTCATCGCCGACCTGCGGCAAGCCGGCAAACAGGCTGATTACTTACCCGATCCCAACACCATCGTTGAGCACGTGGGCAACCACGCGCAGGTGGGCGAAGTGGTTTGCGTCTTCAGCAACGGTGGCTTCGGCGGCATCCACGGAAAGTTACTGGAACGGCTGAAACGGATTTAACTCAATACGCGGCATTCGACTTAGCCAACCCGATGTGCGGTTTCAATTCGTCAATACGTAGCAGGTCGGATGATGAGTCCGCTCTGATTTCGCGGAAGAGGGAATAAGTGAGCGGATTACGTCCGCTGCTACAAGGTTCCGTCGGAAAGAGGCGCGACACGGCTTGACTTCGGCCGCTGGTCGGCTAGCGTGCCCAGTGTTGAGGCGGTCAGGATTTGAGGCGTGGTTACGTTCGAGTTTCCGCCGGGGAAGCGGAACCGCCACGATCCGGTCGCCCATCACAAAATTGAAATGTTATGAACGAATACCAATCCAGCCTGCGGCAAGCGTCGGTGGCCGAACTTGATGTCAATACCCGAGCCGCCTTCATTTCGCGAACTTACGCCCATTTGTGCGGCGCGATTTTTGGGTTCACGCTCATCGAAGTGTTCTTGTTCCAGACCGGAATGGCGGAAAAGATTGCGCGGGCCTTGCTGGGCGTTTCCTGGTTGATTGTCCTCGGCGGATTTGTGTTGGTTTCCTGGCTGGCCAGTCGCGCCGCTCATCTGTCCGAATCCAAACCCACCCAATACGCGGCTTTGGCCGGGTTCGTGGTGGCCGAAGCGATCATTTTTGTGCCACTGCTCTACATCGCTCAAAACGTGGCGCCCGGAGTGATTCAAAGTGCGGCGGTTATTACCATTGCCGGCTTTGCGGCGTTGACGGCAATTGTGTTCGTGACGCGCAAGGATTTCTCGTTCCTGCGGGTCATTTTGGCTTGGGCGGGCATCCTGGCATTGGTGGCCATTGTGGCGGCCGTGCTGTTTGGATTCAACCTGGGCACGTGGTTTTCAGTGGGAATGATCGCGCTGGCCGGCGGAGCGATTCTCTACGACACCTCCAACGTGCTGCACCACTATCCGGAAGACCGCTACGTGGCGGCGGCCCTGCAATTGTTCGCTTCCGTGGCGCTGATGTTCTGGTACGTGTTGCGGTTGTTCCTTGATCGACGGTAGGCCGCCCGGTGAACATCGTTGTCCAGCCGCCACGGCCGGCAGATTGCCGGACGATTCACGAATCTTGATATGCGTACCTTGATCAAACACGCCCTCACGGCCATCCAACCCAACGAGGCGATCACCATCCAAGGTTGGGTTCGGACGCGCCGGGATGCGAAAGGGTTTTCGTTTCTCGAACTGAATGATGGTTCTTGCCTGGCATGTCTCCAGGTGATTGCCGACGCGAACATTCCCGGTTACGAGCAGATGCCGGATATGACCACGGGCGCTTCGGTCATCGTCGAAGGCCGGTTGGTCCCCTCGCAAGGCAGTGGCCAAAAATGGGAAGTGCAGGCCGCGCGCGTGGAATTGGTGGGACCGGCCGATCCGTCGTATCCGCTCCAGAAGAAAGGGCATTCGCTGGAGTTCCTGCGCACGATTGCGCACTTGCGTCCGCGCTCGAATCTGTTCGGCGCGATCTTCCGCACCCGCAGCCGGCTGGCTTACGCCGTCCACCAGTTTTTCCAGGAACGCGATTTCGTCTATGTCCACACACCGATCATCACCGCCAGCGATTGCGAAGGCGCGGGGGAGATGTTTCGGGTGACGACGCTGAAAGGCAACATTGAGGAGAAGCCGGAGGCGGATTTCTTTGGCAAGCCCACCTATTTGACCGTCAGCGGCCAATTGGAAGGCGAGGCGTTTGCGTGCGCGTTGTCGAACATCTACACGTTTGGCCCCACCTTCCGCGCCGAGAACTCGAACACCGCCCGGCACGCCGCCGAATTCTGGATGATCGAGCCGGAGATGGCATTCTGCGATTTGCAGGGCGACATGGATTTGGGCGAAGAGTTCATCAAAGCCATGGCGCGCTTTACCCTGGACCGCTGCGCGGAAGATTTGGGACTGTTTGGTAAATTCGTGGACAAGGGCCTGCACGACCGCTTGCAGTTTGTGGTCGAGCGTCCCTTTCAACGGGTTTCGTACACCGAGGCGATTGACATCCTGATCCGGTCCGGCCGGAAGTTCGAGTTCCCGGTCGAATACGGGTTGAACCTCCAATCCGAACACGAGCGGTTTCTCACCGAGGAACACTTCAAATGTCCGGTCTCGGTCTTCAACTATCCGCGCGAGATCAAACCGTTTTACATGCGGTTGAATGACGATGAAAAAACCGTGACCGCCATGGACGTGCTGGTGCCGGGAATCGGCGAAGTCATCGGTGGCGCGCAGCGCGAAGAGCGGCTGGACCTCCTCCAGGCGAACTTTCGCCAACACAATCTGCGCGAAGAGGACTACGGTTGGTATGCCGACTTGCGCCGCTACGGCACGGTGCCGCACGCCGGTTTTGGCGTGGGCTTCGAACGGTTGCTGATGTTCCTGACCGGCGTGGCGAACATCCGCGATGTCATTCCGTTTGCCCGCACGCCGGGGAATGCGGAGTTTTAACGGGACAGCCGGGATGGCTATCCTACGCGTCGGCGCGCTTCGGAATTACAACAACGGTATGTTGTGCTTGCGGCAGGTGACCCGCAGGTTTTCCGGCTTCAGAGTATCATTGCCTTAATTCATGCCGCGCCTAAACTGCGAGCAACACTTGATACGATGAAACACTTACTTCGCCAACTCCTGGTCATCCTGCCGCTGGCCGTTTCCGCCTCTGCGGCCGACGCCGTCAAACACCCGAATCTTCTCTGGCTCATCTCCGAGGACATGGGGCCGGAAGCGTTGAGCTGCTCCGGCACGCCGCAGGTCTGGACGCCCATTCTCGACCAACTTGCGCAGGACGGCGTACGCTTCAGTCGCGCCTACACGACGGCTCCGGTTTGTTCGCCGTCACGCAGCGCGTTCATGACCGGTATGTACCAGACCACTATCGGCGCGCATAATCACCGGTCGCACCGCAAGGATGGCTACAAGCTGCCGGAAGGCGTGCGCCTGCTCACGGATCGCTTGCGGGACGCGGGATATTTCACGGCGAACATCCGGCAGTTGCCGGCCAGTTGCGGCTTCAAAGGCACCGGCAAAACGGATTGGAACTTCACCTACCAGGGCAAGCCGTTTGACTCGGCCAAGTGGGCGGACCTTAAAACACACCAACCGTTTTATGCGCAAATCAATTTCCACGAAACGCACCGCAAGTTTAACGCGCCGGCCAAGGCCGATCCGGCCAAGGTCGTCATCCCGCCGTATTATCCCGATACGCCGGTGGTGCGGAAGGACTGGGCACAATACCTCGACACCGCCACGGAACTGGACCGCAAGATCGGCCGGATTCTCAAGCAACTCGAAACCGACGATTTGGCGGACAACACGGTGGTAGTCTTTTTCGGCGACAACGGCCAGGCGCACGCGCGGGGCAAGCAGTTCTGTTACGAAGAAGGATTGCACGTGCCGATGATCATCCGTTGGCCGAAGGGCCTGCCGGCGCCGCAACAAATCAAGCCTGGCCGGGTGGACGACCAATTCATCGAGGCGATTGATTTTGCTCCGACCATGCTCGCTCTCGCCGGATTACCGAAGCCCGCGGGGATGCAAGGACGAATCTTTCTGGGCGATCATGCCGAGGCGCCGCGCCAATACGCCTTTGGCGCCCGCGATCGCTGCGACGAAACGGTGATGCGCATCCGCACCGTCCGCGACCCGCGCTACCGTTACATTCGGAACTTCACGCCGGAAACGCCATTCCTTGCCACCAATGCCTACAAGGAACGCTCCTATCCCGTCTGGAATTTGCTCAAGGAACTACACGCCCAGGGCAAACTCACACCCGCCCAAGAGTTCCTTTGCCAGCCCCGCATGCCCGACGAGGAACTGTATGATCTCCAAACCGATCCCGACGAAATTCACAACCTGGCCACTTCCGACCAACCGGAGCACCAGGCCGAACTCAAGAAATTGCGGGCGGTGTTGGAGCAGTGGATTCGCGATACCGACGACCAAGGCCGCATTCCTGAGGCCCAGCCTGAGAAATAGATTGGCCCTCTGTTCGACTGGACACTGGGAATTACTCCTGCGCTCTAATCTGTGGCCGCGGATAGGTGGAGCGAGACTCCGCTGAGACCCGACTTCTCCGTGTTGCATCTGCCGCCCCGGCTGCGTCCACGCGGAAAGCTGAATTCAGCAATTGGCTTTCTTTCGGTTTTCGGCCTTCGGTCTTCGGTTCTTTGGAAACGAAGACCTCGGCTTGGCGCTTGAAAAACCACCGGCCGTGCCGTTCAATGCCCGGCCATGGAAACACGCGAAAGCCTTGCGGCCTTGGCGACGACGGCCCAGCCCCCGAAGGAAGGCTCCCGACGCCGGCGGCGGTTGCGGGCGCGGGACATTCAACTCTACCGGCTGTGTGAAGATCTCACCAGCGTGTTGATTTATTTCATGGTGATCTTCAGTCCGTGGGCATTTGGCACCACGCAAGTCTGGTCGATGTGGGTGATGAATGTCGTCGGTTACGCCACCGGATTCCTCTTGGCGATTAAATTGGTGATCCGCCGTCTCAAAGGCTATCAACCCGCGCGGTGGGACACGGAGATTCCCGATCGTCGGGCCTTCTTTTTTCAGATCAAGCTGTTGCGTCCCGCCCAGCTCACCGGGTTGCTGGCGGTGCTCACGGTTGCGGTGCTGGGATATTGTCTGGTCAGCGCCCTGAATGCGCGCTCGACCTATGTGCGCGACCAGTTCAGTTTTGAATACCACCAGTTCATCTCGTGGCTGCCGCACAGTTTCGATAGTGCCCGGAGCTGGTTCTATTTTTGGAACTATCTCAGCCTGGCGTGCGGGTTCTGGGCCTTGTGCGATTGGTTGCTGGGCAAGTCGCATCGCGAAGAACGCGCCGAGCACTTGAAGACCCTTCCTCCCGACAAGAAGTCAGCACCATTGCTGCCGGCGCGCATGCGGACGTTGCTCTGGGTGCTGTGCGTGAACGGTGGTTTGTTGGCGGTGGAAAGCATCGTGCAACGACTGGATAATTCGGGCCGGCTGCTGTGGCTGATCCAACCGAAGGTCAATCCCGGCGCGGAAGCCCAATTTGGTCCCTTCGCCTATCGGGGCAACGCTTCGCAATATTTTAATCTGCTTTGGCCCGTCTGCCTGGGATTCTGGTGGATGTTGCACCGATCCGGGGGCTTCAAACGCAAAGGGCATCACGTTTTGCTGGTGTGCGGGGCGCTGATGGCCGCTTGCCCGTTCATCTCGACGAGCCGCGGCGGCGCACTGGTGGCGGCGAGCATCATGCTGCTGGCGGGGCCTTTGCTGTTTGCCTCGCAACTCTGGCGGGCCGCGCGTCATCCCGAAGGCCGCCGGACTCCGATGTTGACCTCGGTGGTGTTACTGTTCTTTTTTGCCTCGGCCGCCGGCTTGGGCATTTACCTCGGGTGGCAACGCCTTAAGCCGCGGATGGAACAGATTGACGTGGACTTTCAGGGGCGTGAGAAAATGTATGAGCTGGCTTGGCCCATGGCCCAGGATTATCCGGTGTACGGCACCGGACCGGGAACGTTCGAGCCGCTGTTCCAATTCTATCGGCCAACGCTCGACACCTATTGGCCTGCCCAGTTGCACAATGATTACCTGGAAACGCTCATTACGTTCGGCGCGGTCGGCTGCGCACTGATTGCGCTGGCGTTGGGAACGGTGCTCGTGCGCTGGTTTACGCCGGGAGGCATCCACGGTGGACGGCGGTTTGTGATTCTTCTTTGGCTCGCGCTGGGCGGGTGTCTGGTTCATGCGCGATGGGATTTTCCGTTCCAGATCTATTCCATTGTGTTCCTGTTCCTGGCGCTGTGCGCGTTCCTGTTCAATCTCTCGCGCCACCCTGAGGGACGCAGTCTGGCGCGGACAGCCTAAACGGTCCACGCCCGGGTGGTCATGGTGGGAAACGGCTTTGAAGATGCCCCGAGGCGCGTTAAAGTAGAGAGGTCCAATCAAACGGCTTCCCATCAAGCCGAGTTTCAATCACGAAATGTCAAATTTGCGGAACATATTCCTGGGCATGTTCGGCGCGATGGCCGCGGTGGTGGCGGTCGCGGCGGCTCCCGCACCGGACGATGAACCGGTGTTGCAGGGCACCGGATTGTGCCGGTTCGTCTTAGGACCACTATGTCCTGAGTTCCAGAACGGAAGCGGCCATCAATGCCGTCGTCAAGCGGGCCCTGGAGCAACATCGGGCGGCGTTCGGGTTTCGCGTCCTTCGAGATTTCCATCCCCGCATCCGCATCTTTGGACGCTACGAGGATTACGAACGGTTTACCCTGGCGCTGGGGCCGCGAACTCAGTCTGGCGATTGACGCGGGAGAGCGTCACGAACCTGCACGGTTACTACTTTCACCCAACCCGGGAGGTGATCACCTGGCGGCAAGACCAGGCGGATTACCTGGGCAACAATATCCTCCACGAAGTCAGCCACGCGATCATGTTTGCGCATTACGAGCGCGTTCCCACGTGGTTGGCAGAGGGCTGCGCGACCTATTTCTCCTACCCGCGGAACATGCAGGATTCGCACGACGTGGGGTCGCTCAAATACCGCTGGGCCAGGCTCAATCTCTGGTTGCGCCACGGAAAGCTGCCGGCGCTCAAAACGTTCGTGGACCTCGACGACACCGCCTGGCACAAGCTGGATACCGATCTGGCCTACGCGGTGAGCTGGTCGTTCTTTCAATATTTGATGAGCACCGCGCGCAACAAATGGATGCTACGGGACTTTTTTCAGGAATTGCAGGCCGAACGGGGACCGCAAATGCACTGCGCGGCGCTGCTGGATAAACGATATCCCGGTGGGCTGAAACGCATCGAACAGGAGTGGCACACCTGGATCGCCCGCGCCGGGCGTCGAAGGTGCTCGGGCCACATTTCGAAGAGATCCTGAAACGAGTTAAGAAGGATACTGATTCATAGAGCGCCTTGTGGCCAGGCCAACCCAACCCCGGTAGGGCGAGACTCCGTCGAGCCCTGAATTCTCCGAAGCACCAGCGGTGATCAAGTGACTGACGAATGGGAAAGCCTGTAGCGTTCGAAGTTCAGGGCTCGACGGAGTCTCCCCGCGATGCCAGTACCATGTATCCGACAGCATCAGGACAGTCAGGCTGACGATCCGGCATACCGGCATCCGGCATCCGAGCATCCTTCCTCCAGCTTCCTACGCCATCCACTCACGCTGGCGATTTTGCGTTTCGCGCACGCAGGTCAGTGCGAGCTTCACGTTTTGTTCGACTTGAAAATCGAACATCCCCACGCAGATGAAGTCCGCGCCGTTCTCGAACGCGTAACGAAAACCGGACTCGGGTTGGATGGCTCCGGCGGCCAGCACTTTGAAAGCGATCCAGGGCTTCTCCACCGTCTGCATGAACCGGATGGTATCCTCGGGTTGCATGGACCAATAGTTGTCCGCCGCGTTATCCACCACGTTGGCGTGCTGATCCGAGCGGCGCGCAGACCAATACTTGGAGTGGTGGAGCGTCTTCACATAGAACTCGGCGCCATACTTGTTCTTTTCGGACTGCTGGATGACTTCCAGTTGGTGCGCCCCAATCCCGGCCGGCACGCCCTGCGATTTGATGAACTCGACGCAGTTGCCCAGCAGGTCCAGTTTGCCTTGCTGTAGCCAGCGATCCGAGATGACCCCCTGGACGTAAACCGCGGAGGCGCCGAAATCGATGGACTGTTTGATGTTCGTCTTCCAATCGTCCAAGCCTGGATGCCCTTCAGCGATCCACTGGATTTTGCCGCCGCGCTCCTTCCAGTAACGCTCAAAGATGGTCATCGGCTTCTTGCGCGGATCGGCGAGGATGGTATTGACGCCGTGCTCCTCGAGCAACTGGAGCGTATCGATCACCTTGTCGTCCGAATTGTAAGCGCGCATGAGTGACGCGACATAATGCAGGTCACGGGAGTGCGACCATCCGCTGATCAAGTTGCCGCCGGAAATCATCCGACTGACCTTCAGCTTGCCAATCCGGCCCATCGGCAGCGAGGCCTTGGAGGCAAAAGCTACCTTGGGATTGGCGGACGGGGCAGCGGTTTCAGCCGCCTGCGCAGCGACGCCGGCTCCGGCAGAAGCCAACATGGAGTTCTTGATAAAACGACGACGGTTCAACTTGGAGTTCATGGTCCGCTTTTAACGCTGCGCACGGGTTTTGTAAAGTTCATTCATGGAGCCAGCGGCTTACTGGCTGGCTTTGCGCAGCTTGAAATGCCGGTCGGCGAAGTTCAGGTATTGCTCCCAGTCGAAAGCCGTAACGTCATGCTTGCCGCTGCGGATGTGATAGCGGATGAACGTGCCCACCGGTTGGTTCAGCCCGGGCATGTTCTTGACGCCCAAGCCCGCTTCGCCGAACAAACGATAGACCGGCTCGGCACCCTGCGCGGCCAGGAACTCGCCGTGGGGATCGGACCATTGGTCGCCCTCCGCGCTGGCGATATAAACCGGCCGCGGAGCAATCAGCGCAATGAGTTCGTGCTGGTCCACCGGCAGATTGGCTTCCCGGCTGTTGTAGTTTTTGAAATTGCCACAGAACCAGTGCGGGAACGACGTATTGATCCGTTCCACCGTTTCGCCGAAAGCCCGGCGGCTCAAGGCGGCGCCCCCGCAACCGGATTCATTCGAGATCACCATGGCAAACCGTTCGTCCTGCGCTCCCGCCCACAGGGCAGTTTTACCCAGGCGCGAATGGCCGATGAGCGCCATCCGTTTGCTGTCAATGTCACCGTCGCGTTGCAGGTAATCCATGGCGCGACTCAATCCGTAGGCCCAGGCGCCAATCGCGCCCCAGTCGTCGTTCTTAAACTTGGTGTCTCCTCCCTTGCCCAAAGTCCCGCGCAGGCCATTCTTCCAACCGGTGGCGTAGTCGGGTTCCAGGTCGCCGTAATACATGGTCACCAAGCCGTAACCGCGGGCGAGCACCGTCTCCAACTGCCAACGGCTGGCCGCGCTGCCGCGGGAAGCTTCCGTCGCCCGGTTCTTTTCCACGCCCGCGTTGGGTTTGGGCCGCATCCAGCCCTCGGACAACTTGATGCCGGGATCGGCGCAGATCGTGTGGTTGCCGCCAAAGTTCATGCCGATAAAAGCCGGCACTGGCCGCGCGGCGCTCTTGGGAAAATAAATGAGCACGTCCATCGTGGGGCCGCCTAGCTTGTCCGTCAGCGCCACGGTGATTTCCTTGCGCACTGCCTTGCCCCCCAACGCGTCGGCATCTACTGAGGTCACCACGAAGTCCAATTGCTTCGGTCGTTGGGGACTGCGGCCATAGACGTAAGTCTCGAACAATTCCAGGAGTTCCGGCCGCCGCTTTTTGAGCCACGTTTTCTGATCCTTGACCGGTTGGCCATTCAATCGCACCAGCGGATCCGGCAGCGTGTAGGCAGGCACTTTGGCTTCGTCGTAATTAGCATTGGCGGCTTGCAGCGATGGCAGCGGACACGTCGCCAGGAGCGCACCGGAAGCGATGATAATTCCGAGACTTCGGCAGAAAGAGGTCGAGTTCATGGACGCAAGGCTAAGCAGCGCCGTCCGGAAGTGCAAGCTGTCAAAATCGTGCTGCCGGCATCTTGCCGGCAGTTCGGAACAAAGCGTTCGAACGAAAACCAAATTGGCAATGACCATTGACCAATGACCAAATCCCAGAGAATGACCAAGCCTCAAGTCCCAATGGAATCCGCGGACGAGCCTCCGACGCGGGATGGTGCTTAGGATTTGGGAATTCCCTGGTGCTTGGTCATTGGAACTTGGTCATTGAAGTTCCTGCCAGTCATTCACGGCTTCAAACGGATCACCGCTTCCACCGGGTAGTGGTCAGAGGGATAACGTCCGCCGTCATTCGTGTAATCGATCATGGCGTTCAATGTGGCAAACTCAGGCGTGTGAATGATCCAATCGATCCGGCTGCCCGCGCGCCCACCGGTCCACCCGTGAAAGGACGCTTCGTTGGGCGAACGCTCCGGATGGATGACCCGAAAGCTGTCCACAAATTCAGGGCCGCCGAAGCCCTTTCCCTTGACCAGCACCTGGTAGGGTTGGCCGTCTTCCGTCGTATTGAAATCACCGCACAGAATGCCGGGATATTGTCCGGCCAGTTCCGCCGCCTTCCGACGTATCAATTTGGCGGACTCGATCCGCGCCTGCACACCGCGATGATCGAAATGCACATTGGCAAACACAAAGGGTTGCCCATCGCCACGCCGGTCGCGCAAGACCACCCAGGACAACATGCGCGTCAGCGCGGTGTCCCAGCTTTTGCTTCCCGGCACCTCGGGCGTTTCGCTCAACCAAAAGAAGCCCGAATCCACGAGTTCGAAACGATTGGTCTTGAACATGACCGGCACGAATTCGCCCTGGTTGGAGCCGTCCTCGCGGCCGACGCCGTGAAATGCATAGCCGGGCAACTGGTCGCGCAAAAAGGCCGCCTGAAAATCCAACACCTCCTGCGTGCCCAGCAAATCCGGATCAAACGTCTTGATGGTTTGCACGACCAGTTCCCGGCGCAGCGGCCAGTTGTTGGTGCCGTCCTTGGCCTGGCCATAACGGATGTTGAAACTCATGACTTTAATCGGTGGATTCGCCGCGGCTCCGTTCGTCACGCTGGTCAACCAAACTGCGGTTGCCACCAAGCCCGCAAATACTACGAGAATCGAGTGCTTCATGATCATCCAGGCACGATAGAGAATGCCTTGGTCCGACTCAAACAAATCGCGTCCGGCAATCGTCGCGTGGAATCGCGACCGAATCGACTCGGTGCGATGGTCTGGTGTCTGTCCCAGACCATTGCGCTTTGTCCAAGAACAAGACACGGCCCGGCCTTGATTTGTTGACACTCCTCCGTCGTGGCCTTGACCCAGTAAAATGTTTGGCCCGCCCTGTAGAATATTTTCGCGGGAATGCCCCGTATTCAGCACAGTTCGCCGCAGAAAAATCACGTTCTCACAAGGGTGGCATCGTCGCTGCTAAAAGGTTGATCGTGCGGTAAATGACTAGTGCTTTAAGCGGGTAGAATTTTCGGCTCATTGGACCACGCACCTCACTCTGAGCCTCCCGGCGCAAATGCTGGACCCCCTTCTACCCGCTTTTTGCTTTTGGGGGAAGGCGCTGGCAGTCCAAGTAACGAAGCAATCCAGAACGCACGCTAACACTCTCACGAAACATTCACGCCACTTTAACTCAGGCGCAGCACGTTTGGTGTCACCCCGTAAGCGGTGAAACAAGCAGGCCCACAACTACTGGACTACCACGTCACTGAAGACAAACCACGCTGCCATTTTCCAGCGCGGCGTAAATGCGTCCGTAGGCCGCGGCCAAACCGTCATACACGGTAGGCGCAGCCAGTTTGAAACTGTTGTCTCCAGTTTTCAACTCGCCCTTCAAGGTGGCGGTCAGCAGCGTTCCATTGGCTTCCAACACTGCGGCATCCTTGGTGGTGCCCTTGTAAATTCTGCCGGCATCAAAAACTGCCGGCGGCTTGGTAATCCACCGCCTTGGTCTGGCGAATGCCGTAGCCCCACAAACCTCGGGGCACGGCGAGACCGGGTGCGGCGTAATCCAGACTGCCCAAGGCGAGGTGGCAATCGCCATTCAGTGGATTGAATTGCCAACGCGACATGGCGACCAAGGGACCGTCTTTGACCAGCATATCGATACACTCAAAGTCGAGGCCCACCTTTTGTCGCAGAGCGCTGTTGGTCGTGGGCAGCAGCATGCCATACCATCCTTTAAGATCGAGTTGGTTGATGTTCGTCTGCCAAATCAGCTCACCGCTGCCGGTCTTGAGCGCACCCACGTAGATACCGGTTTCAGACCGCGGGTGCCGGCCCGCGGCAAAGTAGGCAATCCCGTCCGCGACCAGCACGCTGCCGGGGACCGGCCACGGCGATTCCATCTGGCCATACGCGGGAATTCGTGCCTCGCCGGGCGCCGCTCGAAATTGCCACGCCAATTCCCCGTTGGCGGCGTTCAGGCAATACACGTTGCCATCGTGCGCGCCAAACAGGCATAAGCCATCGGCAAGGGTTGGCGGAGTGTCAATGCGTCCACCCGCCGTGAAGCTCCATAGCGGTTTACCGGATTGGGCGTCCAGGGCCACCACGCGATGCTCGTCCGGCGCGGCCACGATCACGCGGTTGCCGGCCACCACCGGCGGTGTCACTGGGCTGCGGACGAAAGGATTGTCGCGCCACTCTCCCTCGAGGGCGTTGGACTTGGTCAACGTCACTTGGGCTGTCCATTTCGGTTGCCAGGAAGCGCTCGCCAGTTTCATCGACGTGCTGCCGCTCCGGAAGGGGTCATGCCGGTACATCGGCCATTCATCGGCCGGGCCGGGACCGGATTGCCGGGCGGCGGACTGGCCGAATGCCGGTCCCTTTTTCAACCGCGGACCTTCGGTCACGGTCGGGGTCAACGTCGGACTCAATCCCATGTAACCGCGGAGCATGGGAAAACATTCACACTGGACGGGGAAGGTGTTGAGCAAGCCGTTCGCGGGGATGAACGGCAGTCGGCAGGCGCTCTTGAACATGCGCGCTTGCTCCTGGATGCCGGAGCTCAGGTCGGTGAATTCGCACTCGGGCGCGATGAAGAACCGCTCGGTGGCCACGGGCGTGGCGCAGTGTTTGCCGCGGCTGCCCCATTCCTGCTGCTGTTGGCCGGTGCGAGGATCCAGTCCGGCGATGGTGTTTTTTCCCATTTGCAGCCAGAGCAGATCCTGCGCGAAAAAGCCGCGCGCTTCCTGGTAATGGGTCTGGTCCGTGCGATAATCGCGGTGCCACAGCAACTGGCCATCCTTCCCGGAATAGACCAGCACCCCGCAACCTTCAGGATCATTGCGCCACGTGGATTTTTCCAGGACCAGACAGCCCTGGCCGTAGGTGACCGTGGACGCCGGAATGGCCTGCTCGTCGAGAGTGCGCCAGCGTTCCTGGCCGGTTTCCACGTCAAAGCTGGCCACCACATTGCTCGCCAAACAAAAGAGACTGCCATCGCCGGCGACGATACGTTCGGCGGTGATCGGCACTTCCCATTTGAGACTTTGCGACGGCAGGTAATAAGCGCGCACGACATCCTGGTCCGAAACCACCAGGGTGTTGCCTTCGACCAACAATTCCCGGGGCTTGGTGACGGCGCCCAATTCGGAGGCAGTTTGGCCGGTAGCCGCGTCGAGCGCCATCAACTTGCCTTCGGCGGCCACATAGACGCGGTCGCCCACCGCCACGGGCCGGACTTTCGAGGTGCGCGAACCGAGCTTGGCTTTGGCTTGCAGAAAGCTCGGCACCGGTACACCGGTTTCCCGAAAGGAGTAGGCCTTGATCTTTCGTTTCCAAAGCAGCGATCCGTTGAACGCGTCGCGAGCGGTCATTTCGTTTTCGTAGGTATAGAAGTTCCGTCCGTTCGCGGAAACGAGCACATGATCGTAATACCATTTCTTGCCATAAGGATCCTGCGCCGGTCCGGCCACCCAGCGTAATCCCTTGGGCACCCCGACGGCCAGGTCGCGCGAAACCATGTTGCCGTCCGCGCCGTGCCGCCAATGGGTCCATTCGTCAAACGCCGCCGGCCAGAGTTTGTGGAGTTCGGTCCAGTCGTTACCGTGGCGAATCCAGGCGGTGCCGTTGGGAACCAGCACACGTTTGAGTTCAGCTTCCGAAATCTTGCCGGGATTCTCCGCTACCAGCACGTTAATCACGTTGTCCGGGTAGGGCAATTGCGCGGCGGTCCATTGCTCGACGGAAACCACGCCATAAATCCCACGTTGCTGCAAGGCTTCGCGGGCGACGCTGACGTTGTGCGGATTGCTCTCCAAAGCGTGGACGAGCAATTTGCCGCCTGCGGCCAATCGCGCCGAGAGTTCCCCCTCGCCGCAACCCAGGTGGACACAGATGCCGCGAGTGCCGTTCACCGCGCGAAGCATGGCACTCAATGAGGCGGTGCCTTGAGCCGGCACGCTGTCGGCGGAAGCCAGCAGCAGCGCCGCGACCGTCAAAATCAATGAGAACCGAAGACCACGAAACCAGTTATTCATATACTCAAGTAGCAGGTGTTTTCAGACGGCCGACCTTAAGCCATTGAGCCGAAGAGTCAACCCAGGGAAAAATGGCTCGCGGCGGGTGAAGGGGTGGCATATCACGAAGTGGACGGTCGTAACCATGGCAGCGGCGAGTTGAACCGAGCCGGGGGCGACCTCGATAAGTTCCGGAAGGATGAGAATGTGGACATCTCTTACACCAACGATGATTGGGACAACAGCAGGTTTAATCGGGTGCCCCAGGAACTTGGACGGCTTTACCTGGGTTGGACCGCGCCGGGCGAATGGGTCCGCTACACGGTCAACATCGAACGCTCCGGCACGTACACGGTGGGCGTGATGTTTACCGCTCGTTATGCCGGTTCAATTCAGTTGGAATGCGATGGTCAGCCGGCGGGTGATCCCATTCGGCTGACCTCAACCGCCGATGATCGCGATGAACGGCGCAATTGGCATCATTGGAACTACCATGAAGAGAAGAGCGCCATCAAACTGCCGGCTGGCCGCCATATCACTTGCTCAACGCTTCCGCGCGGTGGGCCAGTTCTTTCGCCATTCCGCTGAAGATCAACGCATGGATGGGATAGAGCAGATACCAGTAAAGCAGTCCCGCCAAGCCGCGTGGGGCAAAGAACGCGGTTTGCGAGAGACGCGAAGTGCCCGCGTCCACTGGCTCGACTTCGAATTCCAGCCAGGCGCGTCCGGGCACCTTCATTTCGGCGCGCAGACGCAACCGGCGATCCAGTTCAACGGTTTCCACGCGCCAGAAATCCACAGCGTCTCCCGCGCGGAGTGTCTGCGGATCGCGGCGTCCGCGCCGCAAACCCACGCCTCCCAGTAAGCGATCCATGAAGCCGCGCACGCTCCAGGCCCAGTTCATATACAACCAGCCAGTGTCGCCCCCCAAGCCCGAGAAAATCCGATAGACTGAGGAAGCCGGAGCGGCCACGACACGCTGGCGCCGTTCGAAGATGATGCCTTCCTGGGTTGCGAGCACCACTGGGGCAACGTCCCCCTGGCTGCTCGACAAGGCATCGCTCCAGGCCGTTTCCACATGGCCGGTGTCGAGATTGGCAAGCGCCCGGCGCACCGCCGTGGCGTAGTCGAACAGTTTGATTTGAGGGAAAAGCTCTTTGGCCAGTTCGTCCCGCACGATCACATCATTGCGCAAGCCTTGAATCAGCGGTCGTACGATTACCGCCGGCACGGGTGTAACCAGATGGACCCAGTAGGAGGAGAGGCGCGGGGTGAGCACCGGCACGGGGATGAGCCAACGCTTCAAACCGCGCGCCTTCGCATAGCCGCGCAGCAAATCACCGTAGGTCAGGATATCAGCGCCGCCGATTTCAATGATCCGCCCCGTGCTGGCCGGCGTGCGCAAGGTGGCCACCAGATAGTCGAGCACATTGCGGATGGCGATGGGTTGCACACGCGTGTAGAGCCAGCGCGGACAGATCATGATGGGCAAACGCTCCGTCAGGTAGCGAATGATTTCGAATGAGAGACTCCCGGAGCCGACAATTACTGGCGCGCGAAACTCGGTTACCGGCACGCCACTTTCGCGCAATGCAACCCCCGTCTCTTGCCGCGAACGCAGATGTTCGGACAACGCAGTGTCGGAATCGCCCAGGCCGCCCAGGTAAACAATGCGCTGCACGCCGGCCGCCTTGGCCGCCATGGCAAAAGTTCGCGCGGCCAGCACGTCACGTTGCTCAAAGTCATGACCGCCAGCCATGCTGTGGACCAGGTAGAACGCCACGTCCACACCGGCCATCGCCGGAGGCAGCGTTTCGGCACGCAGGCAATCACCGGTCACCACCTGCACTTGCCCGCACCAGGACCTTCCTTGCAACCGCGCCGGATCGCGCGCCAGACAGCGCACGCGGCAACCGGCCTCAAGCAAACGCGGCACCAACCGGCCACCGATATAACCGGTCGCGCCAGTGACAAGAACGGATGGCGAGTCAGTCATGAGGTCTGGGTAAACTGGCAACCATTTGACGCAACAGGTTGGGGGAGCCGGCGAATGAAAGAGTTCACCCAACCGCTGTCGTCGATATTGGAATATGCGTTCGACGTCGCGTCGTACAAACAGCCGATGGATCAGAGTTCCTCCACGCGGGTGATAACGAACGTGATCGGAGCAAAGCGTACCGCCATCGCTTTCGATAAAACTGTGCGTGTGCTGCCACAAGGCGTAAGGCCCACGCACTTGGACATCCACGAATTGGTAAGGTGGTGTCCACACCGTGATTTCGGTGCGCCAACGCAGGGGAATTCCATGCACCCGGATGCGGTAGTCGATGAGCGTCCCGGCCCGCATGGGGATCGGCGCGGGCGTCAACACTTCGAAGCGCAGCCAGGGTGGCGTGAGGACTTCCAGGTTTGTTGCTTCGGCGAAGAAGCTAAACACCTCGTCCCTTGGGCGCGGCAGCCAAAGCTCCGCTTGCAGCATGAACTCTTTCATAATCCGTTTTGTCACTTGGCCAGTCTCGCCGGCTGACGCAGCCGATCCAAAGCCGTCCCCAATTGCGCAAGGTCATCAACTAAAACGGCACCGAGCGGGATCAACACCTCACGGTAGGCCGGCATGGCGCGCCCGCCAACAACCAAAGCGATCTCCGCCGGCAACAAGTCACGCAGCCGGGTCAGTTCGTCCGCCAGTTCCGCATCGTCTTCCGGATAGACCAGGCTCAAGGCCACCGCTCGCGCCTGCTTTTGCCGCGCGGCGCCCGCTCGACCTGGCGAAGGTCACGTCGGTAGGCTTCCTGATTTCCGACAAGCAAGCGGGCGCTTTTGACTTGGAAGTAGCTTGGATCAAAGTCATCCAAGCCGCCCGCAGATGAGATCCTGTTGCGATGGTTTGTATCGTTCCGCCTTAAGGAACGTGATTGGTGACATGTTCGGTGCTCACGATGCAGTTCCGCTGGTCAAACAGGTTGAAGTAATAGACCTGCGTGCCCTCCGGCAGGGTGGCCGTAACGCGATCTTCAGTCAGGTCCGCCGGGATGGATTCCCATTTCCGGTCCTGCCAACGCCCGGTATCTTTGGTGAAGTTCAATACAGCTTTCGCCATCGGAAGCTTTGCTGAATAGGTCGTCCAGACTTTGGTTCCATCGCTTCCCGAGCCAGTGATGGTCGCCAGCGGAGTTCCACCCTTGAGAATGTTGTCGGCAAAGACGCGAATCTCCTCGGGATTCTCGCCGGCGCCGCCATGGCCATGGGGCATGCGCAGCCGGATACACAAGGTGGGTGGACCGGTGGGCAGGCGATACGAACGCTGCAACGCATTCATCGTATAAGCGAAGTCATTGCTGCCGGTAACCCACAGCAATGGCATTTCGGCGTGTTTCAAGTAAACGGACGGATCCCACCAAGCCATCCACTGGTTGGCGCGTTCTTCACCAAGAGCTGCCAGTTCCTTTTCGAACACCGTGTCCCGATAGAAACCGCACCCGTACACCGGCACCGCCAGTTTGAACCGCGGATCCACACCCGCGACGATGCACGTCAGGTAACCGCCCCAGGAAATACCGGTGATGCCGGTGCGCGCCGGGTCCACCGTCGGCAGCGAACGAATCAACGAGTGCGCGAGGACAACGTCCGCCACCGCTTGATAGGTCCATTGATCCTTCTGCGGCCAATCCATCTGGTTGAATCCACCCCAGCCGGGCGGGCCGCCTTGCGGGTCGTGGACGAACCGGCCATAGTTGCCAACGGGCACCTGGCCGCAGGTATCCATGGCGATCGCGGCGTAACCACGCCCCACCCACAAACGCACCCACTCCTCGAACGCGGTGCCACCACCGCCGTGAACCAACACCATGGCTGGCAACTTTTCTTTCGAATTCGATTCGGGAATTCCCAGCCAGGCAAATACCCGGGTCGGGCGGCCTTGAAACGGCAGCCCGGTGAAGCTGATCGCCCGCACCTTGTCGGCTTTCGGCCACTGCAAATACTCCCATTGCGGCACGTCGGCCAGTTGGGGCATGTCCCAGGGAGTGGTCGTGTCGGCCACCGCAGCCGGTGCGACGGTGGGACAGAAAATCAGGACCACCCAAATCAGTGCTGTAAAAAAGATGCGCAAGTTCATTCAACGACAACGATGTAGAAATAATTGCTGGCACGTCAATGGCGTTTGGGGCTTGCCGCTGAAGGCGCGAGGCGGATCGCCGCTCGGATTCCTTTCAATTGCGCCAACTGTTCGGGCGCCAGGGAACCAATCGGTCCCTGCTCCGGATTCCAATTGGGCCCCATGTCCAGGGTGACAACGCCCTCCTTGGCCACCACCGCCTTGACCCAGTCCGCCCATTGTTGAGTGGAAAACCGCGTGTCACGGCGCCCCCAACTGGAACCGACGTACGTCAAGGCATGCCATTGCGAGCCACTCAACCAACGCGAGGACGGGCGGACGGTCAAAGGCTCGTTCAATTCGCCCGCCGTGTAGTCTTCGGCGTCGGTGTAGTGAATGACTCGGACGCCTGGATTGAACGTTACGATGGCCTTTGGGTTGCCGTGCTTGACGGCCTGGGCATACACCTGAGCGATGGCGTTGTTGAAGTGAATGTGTTGGTAACCGCCGTCAAACCACCACCCGGCCACTTTGTCGCCGTAACGGTCCCGGACCATTCCTGGATGACCTCAGCCCATTTCTTCGCGAACTCGAGGCTGAGCGGTTGGTCTTGCGGGCCTTCGCGCAACCCGAAAGCGCGCTGGGCCCGGGCATCCCGGTTGGGAACCTGGCACGGCAGGTAAAGCATCAGCTTGATTCCCTTGGCGTGAAGCGCGTGGAACAAGTCCAGAGGCAGGTCGCGAGTGGAGCATCTCTCGCCAGGCTGATAACCGGTGTAACGGTTGTAAGTGGCGTTGGGAGAGTTGAGGTAGCCGGAGTTCTGACCCAGCGTGATGACAAAATACCGCGCGCCGGCTTCGACCAGTTGTTGCGCCAGCACTTCGACGTCGAAGTCCTTGACCTGCGCGAGTTGCCGGTCATTTCCCGGAAGCAAATGCATGAAGACACCGTAGTGGGCGTCTTTAAACCAGTCCGTGTTTGGATTGTTGGATTCGGCCTGCCCCAGCGAGGACAAGAGAAGCAGTGGCAGGAGGATGGTGGTGACGCGGTTCATGGTTTTAAAGTGAGGAGTGCATTGGTTAATGTCGGGGCGAAGCCAGACGGAACAGGGAGTTGTTTCAGCCTCCTTGCACGTCGGGATTCATGTAGCGCTCCAGCAGTATCCTGCTGCAGAGCTTTACCTTCTCCCTGTCTTTAATCCGTCCGATCAAGCGATGATAGCTGTAGAGCACTTTGAACAGGTGTCCTTCGGCAATCCAATCCCCATTGGGGTTGTCGTTCAGGTTCTGCTTCCGACGCCAGCGGTCCTGGTTCTTTGGATCGTTCCAAAAGTCTTTGCTCATGACGGCCTTCAGCGTCGCGCGATTCGGGGACGCGTCGGTCGCCGGATCGAATTCAGGAACCGGAGCCCCAATATGAGTTCGGTGCCCGGCATGGCCGGCTTTGGCCAGCTCCGGATACCCCATCATATCGAGATTCATCAAAGCCTCGGTGTGGGTTGTCATGTGCGTGAAATTCGGTCGTCGGATTGAAGGTCGGCCCAGCAACCCCTTGAATCGCGCCAAGCTGTCGAAGGTCGCCTCAATCATGGCCTGCGTATCGGATATAGGCATTGGAATTGACCGGCGGCTGCGGCCGGATTTTGGCGATCTGATGACTGAGTCCGCATAATCTTTTGACGAGTGCGGGTTGGGCCATGTGGGGCACGTCGCGCAATGCCTTGACGGACAGAGACGTGAAAATCACAGCGTGACCATGGGCACGCAAGCCGCCCTGCATGGCCGGCAGCAGTGCCTTGGGGACCTCCTCGATCAGCGCCCGATCCGCCGGTTCCTTCGCGAGGGGGGCGAATTGCGCCGCCCGCAGTCTGATCACAGTATCCAACTGACTCTTGATGCCAAGCGTCGTTGCTTCGCCGAGGTGGTTGTCCCGGCACAAATAGTAGCCAGCGAGAACGCCCGCCCCCCAATGGGCATCGAACCAGCCCTCGGCCCGGACCATTCCCGTTAGACCTCTCACCAGATAGGAATCGTCCAAGGCGGCACCGTTGCTCGATTCGGTTTCCGCGGCTCGGGCGGAGTCCGCGATTACTCCGGGAATGCCAAGTCCACCGATGATGCCCGCCGAAAGCTCGAGGAATTCTTTTCGATTCATTGTGCATTTCTCAATTCGCTTCATTTGTTAACCCAACAATTGGGATGAGTGACCGCCGCCGACAGAACCGGTGGAGCGCACGAGGCACTCTCGAGTCGCCGTCGGACATCGAGCGGAAGCCCAAGACGGCGCTGCGTCTCCACCAAGCAGATGACGGCATACCGGGATCAAATCATGCACAGGCAATTGCCAGCGCAAGCTATGTTCTCCGAGAGATTCGCTTCCTCAACCGGCTAATGCAACCGCCAATGGTCAGCATCCCGACGGTTCCGATGACGATACCCGGCAAAGCCGACATGACTTCGTGTTTTCCATCCAAATGAGTCAGGATCATCACCAATATCGTCCATCGACTGGTTGGGCGGTGTTGCCTCAACTGTGGGGAGGTGTCCAGCGAAACATCATCACGTGGTTCAAACCGGCGTTTTCGAGGAACAGGACATACTCACCGTTCTTGCGGAGGGTGACGTTCAGGGCGTTGTCCGAGTCAACGCATCCGCCGCTGCCTTTGAAGCCGTTGATGTCCGGCCGGATCGTGCCGACGTATCCGCCGTCCTCCAGCCGATGGACGCGAATAGTCCATAGCCATAAGCGACGAAGAGGTATTTGCCGCGGGCCTGCATTGCCACCGGCGCGCCGCCGCCATAGCCGGTGTCGGGAGTGTAAGACTTGTCGTTGAGCGGCAGATTGATTTTCCAGCGCTTGATCCTCTTGGTCGGATCGGACCAATGATCGTAGCAGACCAGCACGTTGCACGCGTTCTCGTCGGTGCCGGGTGAACCGCCGGCGATCATGATGTCGTCACCAGGGACGTAGAATAGCCGTCGAAGTCGGTCGCCGGTGAACTCCGGCGGGTACTGGTAAGAAACCTCGGAGGCCCGGCGATAGATGGGATTGCCGCGCGGGTCTATCCCTTCGCAAGGAAGATGGAAGATGGTCCCGTCTCCCGAGCATTGCCAGATGCCGGCAGCGGCATCCAGGTGCATGAAGCCCCAGCGGGGCTTCCGGTCCACCGAGGCGAACTCCGCAGCGTCTGGCGACACCGTCGCCGTTCGTGTCGGTCCAGATGAAGGTTTCGGCGTCCTCCGGCCAGCGTTTGCCGTTCCCGGGGCGCCAGGTGCTGGCACCCGCCACATACCCGCACGGGGCCGCCACACAGCCTTGCTCGCCGAACTTGTAGATCTCCAGGTTGCCGGTGCCCTGGGCGCCGCAGTAGAGGAAGAGCTTGCCGCCGATCCGCCGCACGCCATTGATCAGGCGATGGCTCGGGCCGTGGAGGTCCGTCACGCGGCTGTCGCTGGGATACTTGAACCGATCAACCGTCAGTCCAGCCAGTGACTGCTCGTGACCAGGCGGCTTGGCTCCAGTCCATGCTGAAGACGTTCTCCTTGGTGTAAACGAGGTTCTCATTGGCCGGGTCGGTGCAGGCCGTATCCAGCCAGTTGCCCAGGCCGTAAACGTCCCAGAGGCGTTGACCCGAAGGGGAATAGGCTTCGATCAAGGCGTTATACCAGGAGCCAAAGACACTGGCGACGTAGAGATTGCCGGCCGCGTCGAAGCCGAGGCCGCGAATCCAATGGAACTTCTGGGGCTGGTATTTTCCCGGCTCGCCCGAAAAGATTCCGCCTTCCGTGCCAAAGGTGCCCACCTTCTTGGGGGTCCCCGAGACATCGTAGATCCAGACCTGGCTGTGCCGGTTCAACCCGCCCACGAGCAGACGACCCTTCGGATCAAACGTCAGCGCACAGGGGTTCTCGAAGTCGGTGATCTCCGGCCCGGGCTGACCGTCCTTGGAGAAGGAGATGATCTTCAGGCCGCCGGTAGATCGAACGGCTCCTTGCCGGGCTTGCCTTGAACGACCCAGATCCGACCGTCAGCACCGACAGCGATCGGTCCCGGGCTCGGGGCGGCGAAGGAGCGAACCTCCTTCATCGTCGCCGTCTCCAGGACCCGAATTCTGCCTGCCTTGGAATCGCTGAGGTAAAGCTCGCCGCTGCGCAAGGCCAGGCCGTGAATGCTGCCGCCGGTGCTCGGCGTGCGGTTGTAGGCCTCGTCCCCGAGGCGCGTGCGGAAGAGGCCGACCCCGGTGCCGATGTAAACGTAGGCGTCGTCCACCGCGACCGCGGACGCGCTGCTGCCAAACCCGCTGTCATAGTCGTACTTGGTGACGAACTTGCCGGCCTTATACGAGGCGACTCCGCCGTAGCCTTCAGCCACACCCGCGGAGAAAACCGTCCCGTCCGGCGTCACGGCAATGGCGATGGCGGTGACCGGCACCGATTGGTGCCCCTTCTGAGTGGCGAACGAGTTCGCGAGCCAGGAATGGATGACGGTGCCAGGCAGGTCGCTCCCCGAAGGCGCGTCCCCGGCTTCGACACGACCCAAGTTGAGCGTGCAGAGGCAGGCCAGCGTTAATTTATGGAAATAGTGTTTTCGCACAAAATGTCCGTGTTCACTTTCGGACGGAGGCAGCCCTTCCACCGCCCAACGTCCCGCATCAGTGACCCCGCGCCACTGATGCTCAGATTGAAACCGCAGCGCCCTCGCGGGGTTCGCTGCATGCGGTTCGTTAGACACGTTTCTTTTCATTTGCAGCTTTCCGAAAGATCACATGCGTTGCGAGGCCAGTGATTATGCCTAGCACAAGCCATTGAAGAACTACCGCGAATGGCAATGCGGTCCAGGCGGCGATACCTTCGCTCGGCCTCGATATGAACGCCCATGCGTAAACCAAACCAACAGCCGGGACATGGATTGCCTCATAGAAGCGGTAACCCGCCGGGTGCTCCGTAATCCAAGTTTGGACTGACTCAATCCAACAAGGAGAAGAGAACACTAATCCGAGCAAGACGCCCAACAGGCCCGAAACTTTCAAGCGATTCGATAAGGACGGTCGCATACGTCTAACGACAAGACCAGCGACGGGAGCCAGCCGCCCCTGATGTTCGATTTGTGTCTGCGCTGAACGGCTGGCTCCCGTTCGCTGAACCGTTTGGTTGAACAATCTCTTCATCTTTGGCCGCCGAGCTTATCGCATCATAGGGAAGCAGGAGCGTGTCGATCGCCAAGGAAATCGGCAAATCAACGATCCCCACAATACAAGCGCCTGCCTTCTTCCCGGCTGACCCCTGGAAAGAGCTACGGCAAGGTGCCGTGATCAGACCGCCATCGACGCAGGTTGCAGCATATACAGGGGGGAATGGTTCGCTAAGCTCGTGACGCCACGACGTTCTGGTAGCGATGGTCCCACATCCCGTGCAGAGGCAGACAAGGCTGGCCGAGACAATGCAAAAACAGGCTTTCACAAGTATGCACCGGGTAGGTGCAGGCGGTTAGCCCGCCCACACCCCCCTAAGAACCGTGCGTGAAAGTTTCCCTTCACACGGCTCAAGCCTTTCTAAGGACACGCCCGTGCGGGGTGTCCCGGCAATCTGTTGGATTAACGTCAGCATCCTGAGGCCCCTTATACGCTCGCCAGGACCATTCGACCAGTCCTTTCGCACGGCAAGGTCCGCCACGCAAAACAGCGGCGGCGCTCAAAATACTGGGTGTAGTTCCGGGTCGTAGGGAGTTGGCCTCCCCCCGGACCTTGATATGACGTTCCAACACCGGTGCGGGCAATGGAATACAGTCGCAGCACCTTTGCTTCCCCGGTGCGCGGTCCGCATCGCGGGCGAAGAATCCCCAAGTGGTCTCCGATGGCTGAAGTATTTGCGCTTCAGCCAACGCGTAGGATTTCTTGGGATGTCGTCCGCCGCGCCCAGCGCAGGAGCTGGTAGCGGACGATTCGTTCCATGCGCCAAAACGCTTCGGCCGAACAGCACGTGGCGATGATAGTTGGCCCAGCCCCGAAGCATCGGGTTGAGCTTTCGGATCAGCGTTTCCGCGCGTTTGTCCGACCGCGCGTTTGATGCACTCGCGGATTTTCTGCACCAACGCCTTCACCCCGTCCTTGGCGGGTTTGATGAGCAGTTTGTTCCCGTATTTGCGCACGTTCTGTCCCAGAAAGTTGAACCCCGTTTCGTATGTGGGTGATCACGGTCTTTTGCTCGGAGAGTTCCAGACCGCGTTCGGCCAGGAAGGCCACCACGGCGGGTTTGACGATCTGTTCGAGGGTTTCGCGTTTGCGGGCGGTCACCACGAAGTCATCCGCGTAACGGATGAAGTTGACCTGGTCGCGTCGTATTTTGATCCGGCTGCGGATCGCCGCTTCCATTCCGTCCAACGTCAGGTTGGCAAGGAGGGGCGAAATAATCCCGCCCTGTGGGGTGCCTTCCAGCGTCGGGAACAGACGGCCTTTTTCCCAGTAGCCAGCCTCCAGCCATTGGCGTAGCATCCTCTTGTCCATCGGAATGGACTTGAGAAGCCACGCGTGGCTGATCCGGTCGAAACAGGCTTTGATGTCGCCTTCGAGCACCCAGACCGGCGCGTAGCTTTTGGCCAGTGCGCAGAAGCACTGGCCGATGGCGTCGGCGCAGGAGCGGCCTTCCCGGAACCCGTAGGAGTTGCGGTCGCCGAGGGTTTCGGCGATGGGTTTGAGGGCCAGCGCGTGGAGCGCTTGCATGGCGCGGTCCCGCAGGGTGGGGATGCTCAACGGGCGCAGCTTGCCGTTTTTCTTGGGATGTAGTGCCGGCGCAAGGGTAGCGGCCGGTAACCACGACGTTTCAGGTTCTGTACTGCGGTGAATTTCTGTCTGTCAGTCCTCCATATCACGTTGTCCACACCGGGGGTTTTGGCCCCCTTGTTTCCCGTCACCCGCTTGACGGCCAAAAGCTTGGCCGAGCGCGAGTGGGTGAGCAGCCACGACAGGGCTTTGGCCTTGCCGTGTTGTCCTGCTCGGATTGCCTTTGCAATACGCAACTGTAGCCTCCTGACATCACGCCGGACTTTGGGCCAATCAATGGCTTTCCAGTTCGACGCTTTGTTGGAGGACGCACCAAAGGATCGCTCCTTCGTCATTTGCTTTTCCTCCTCAAGGATGGTTCGACGGTTTCTCTTGCAAAGAGAGACCTGACCGACGTGGGCATATCCGGTCGCATTACACACCGGCCTTGGCTTGTTCGGTCTTCTCAATGCTGCCTCCGCTTCCCTGCCTTGCGGTTGGGGCGGCCACGACCGGCGTGGCCCGGAGCGACAGCGTTTCCATGTTCTGCATTCGATACGGGAGAGGTTAGGTCCGCTCTGCTACACCGGCAGTGCTTGTGAGTGTGCGCCGGGCCACGTTAGACAACCCGGACTCGACTGCTTGCCATTTTGGCTCGAGCCTTGAACAGCCTCTTATGGCTCGTTTCTCTTGACGATGCTTAAAAGCGTTTATTGGTTTAACCATACTCTCGGACTCTAGCGCTCCCCCGGCTTGAGGCTGCCAGGTTCGCTACATTACCGGGAAGGCTTCATACCCCTGACAGTAGATCTCGACGATCGGACAGCCCGCCAGACGCATGCTTCCGTGGAGTACCTGCGGACACACGCAGGGCTTGGTCAGGATTCATAACTCCCGCCAAGCAGTACCGAATACAACTTCATGTCACAACTAACGGTCAGGTCACCGACGGCGGCCCCTCCGTGACTCCCGAGTTGCCCGGCGGCCTTACGGGGCCGCCATTCGGTGAACTGGCTGGTTCGGTGATGATCCTCAATTTCCAGAAGCGGTAACTAGCTCCGAGGGCAAAACCAACCGTCGCCAACGCCAGGAAAAACAGGCCGAGGCTCTCAATGGCATTCTCGCGCGTATTCAATCCAAATATCTCCGCAAATCTCTGGACCGTATCGCCAACGAGACAGATCGGAAAACCAACCAGCATAGCAATGATCGCGATGGTCAAGCCGGACCAGACAGCCGAACCAAGCAACGCACTGGTGTGGGGTGTTGTCATAAGTGACGCATCACGCCAAACGATAGAACTCACCGAATGCCGCCGGGAACAGGCGCTGGCAGCGAGTCCAACATCCGAAGAATTCTGCGCCGCGAAACTGCAGCGCGTGGCCGCAGTTCAGGGCAGAGATCTGGTTCAGCGTTTTCATGTCTGTGGTGGACGCACAAATAAGCTGCCGAAGGCCAAAGCGACCGACAAGCTGTTGGCGGCACAAAGCCACCAGAACACTCGCCTACCGATCTTCTGTCGAAATGCGTATCGCAGCACAAGCCACTCCAGAATGCCGTTAATAAAAACTGCAAACAGGCAAGTCGCTGTCCAAGTGCCGGGATTGAAAGTCCCGATGTCAAAAATCTTATAGAGGATGAGGCCAGGGAAATACTCCCACGCGATGCCGACAACTGGAATGAGGATGGCGCCAGCAATGCCGATGCGGCATTCATGCTCAAGTCGGCAACGACACACATGCGCAAACTCAATGTGGTCAACCAGCGCACAAAGAAAAACTCCACGACAAGGCCCAACCCGATGGCCCACCAAGAGAATAACCGCTGTTCCAGAAACAGCGCGGGCCAGACGACATCAGCGAAAATGGATGTCATGTGTGCAAGCGGTCAATGCGCCGAATGCTGTTTCGACGTACCAAGGGGTTGAACAACAGAATTAGGCAGAAAAAGCGCTGGCCTTATTTCGTTGGGCAGAATTTCCAATTCCATCACGTATGAATTCAAGATCACGCTCTTAGAAAGTCAATCCCTGTTTCCCACCGCGATCCAGGCATCCAGGCGAAAGTTTCCGCAGGCTTACCCTACCAGTGGTGTCTCTTTACGTTTCCAGTCACGTCATCCACATGGATAAAAAGAGTGCCATCAGGCGTGGGTGGGATCACTTCGAAAACAACCATCCACTCTCGAGTGGGTAATCCTCGAAATTCGTAAACTGCCTCACACTCCGAGAAACGCTTTAGTTTGTATCCTTTGCTGGTAAGCCAATCCCTCGCAATCTGGCGCACCTCGGTTTCACTCAGACGCTGCTTCCAGTCCGCCAACACAGGAGACGAACGTGGTGGGGGAGGCTGATAGACAGCACGGTGGCGCAAACAGCCAGCAGCCAATACCAAAACCATCAGACTGCTTTTGGCGAAGATCCTCACGGAACGATCTTCAGTTGCTGCAACAATTCCATGAGGCAATCGCGCATCGCAGCCTCGTAATCCTTGGCGGCGGTAATTCGCAGCAGTTCCAGGTTGGGTTTGGCGGGAGAATGGTTGATGCGCGTCTTGCCCATATCATCGACTGCGACGCCGGCTGGCACAAACGTGAACACCGGCGTTGGTTGACAGTCTGCCGGTAGCTTGGCTGCTGAATGCCAGCCATCTTGCCGCCGGTAAATGCTCCGGCCGGCGGCGTGCAGCAGGCTGGCGGTACACCACATATTGCGGTCCATTTTCCAGACGAGCTGCCGCCAGGGACGCAGGTTCTGTCGCATGGCTTGCAGCGGATTCAGTTCGTCGGGACGCACGGTTTGCAGCGCATAGATGAAGAAGTTCTGCAAGGCCGGCGGGGCGGTTTCGAGCACGTCGGCCTGATGGAATTTCCAATAGCTGCTGTACACGGTATTGGATGCCCCCCGTTGGATGGGAAAGCATGGGCACCAATAGATCGGCAGCCCGGAGCGCATCAGCCCCACATACGCGTGCGGATCAAGCTGCACGTTCCATTCCGTGCCGCCGGCATCGGCGTTGCCCATGTTGAGATACATCCGACCTACCCCGCGGCGGAGCAACTCGGGCTCGCGATTGTAGGCCGCGCAAAGGTCGCGGGCGCTCCCGGTGGCAATGATCGTGACCGGTTCGCGCGAAGTGCGCAGGACGGTCAGCAACAATTCGACCGCCGCCTGGAATTGCGCCGGCCGGCGGCGTCCGTCGTCTTGCGGGGAAGCGAGTTTCTGGTCCAAGCCGATGGCGTACGGCACCGACCGCCCGGTCAGTTGTTCCATTTGCTGGACGGGCACACGCCCCGGCATTTGCAATTGCTTCTCACCCTGGTCCAGCAGGATGGCTTTCACGTCCAATTCCGGGAGGGCAAAGAGCGTGGCCAGATCGAAATGGTCGTCCGGATCAACGTGCGGATGAAACAGGTCGGTGGAATAGATAACCGGCACGCGCGGATCGGGCGAACTGGCTGCTTCAGCCGCGCTGGCCGGGAGCAGGGACATGACCAGCAGCGGGCAAAACAAAATTTTGAAAGTCCGGGATGAATAGTAACTTACCCAAGGCCAGCGGCCGACCGCGCTCCGCCAGAATCGATGGTTCAAAATGTGCATGATTAAAAAGTGTGATCGGGCCTGATTATTCTATCCAACCACGATTGGTTCCGGCGCGATGAAGCCCCTTCCAGAACCTGGTAGGGCGAGACTCCGTCGAGCCGTGATTTCCCAGAGCGTGTCCGCCCAATCAATTACCGCGCAGAGGAAGATCATTGATATTCGAACACCGAAGGCTTCCCGCGTTGACATTGTCGGGCAGGTGGAAACGACGCGGAAAAACTTGGGCTCGACTGAGTCTCGTCCTACCGCATCGGTCGTTCGAGTGAATTCATGTCCGTTCGTGGTTTTCAACGGTGTTAACACTAGTTTGGTTTGGCTTGCCTAACGAACCATCAGTTCGAACTGGTTCGCCTGGCCGCGTTGCCAATGGACGTCTTGGGAAACGCGGCGGCCATCGGGCAGTCGGGCTGTGATACGGTGTGTTCCGTAGAACGCGCGCACGGCAACCTCGCCCTTTTCGTTGGTGCGGCTTTCGTGCTGGGTCCACCACTTGCCTTTGATCAGTTCCATCAACCGGTCGTAAACCGGCTTGGGTGACATGTCTTTGCGCACCCAGCCGGCGGCGGCTCCTTGCCACGCGCCATTATCGGAAAAGTCCCACCAGGTAATCGCCTCGACGCTGGGATGCGCAAAGAGCGTGGTGTAAAATCGGGGAACGTAATCCGCCTGTTTGGCTTCCAACTCCGGGGTCGTGGGTCCCCAATTCTCGCCGGGACCGGTGCGCGGACCGCTGACGATGGTGGTTTCAGTGAAATGAATCGGCACGCCCAGTTTGCGATAAGTGTCGCAGACCTCCCATACGCGCCGCAACGGCCAGCCGCCACCATGCATGTGGCTTTGGATGCCGATGGTGTCGAACAACAACTTCCCGCCTTCGCGCAGGCCGTCGAGGATCTTGTAATACGGTGGATCGGTGCGGTAGTCGTTGACGAGCAACGTGGCTTGCGGATTGGCCGCCCGGGCGATCTTCAAATGCTCCGTTACGTACGGCACCGCTCCCAGGGACATCGCCCATTCGCCCAGGCGCGTCTTGAAACGGCCCAGGTGCGTGGGCTCGTTCACCACGTCCCACATATCGATCCGGCTTTGGTACCGCGAGACAATGTCGCGCACGCGAGCATGGGACAGCTCGCTGATTTCAGCAAAGTCCTGCGGCAACCACTTGGGATCGGCGTAATCCCAAACCAGCGGGTGACCTTTGCAAGTGATGCCGTGCTGCCGGGACCAGGCGGCCACCGCGTCCGTGTACTCGTAAATGGGCTTGCCGCGCTGCGGTTCGTAATAGGGCCAGTAAAAACCGAGCGTCGCATAATTGAGCAGCGCCGCGAACCGGTCGCGATAGTCCGTTTCAAGCTGTGGATTTCGGAGTCGTCCAAAGCGAAAAAAGTTGCAACCAAACAGAAAGTCATGGTGCAACTGCTCCACCTTGACGGTAGCGCCGGGAACTGGTTTGCCATCTGTCTCCAGCACGCGGACAACGCCGTCGCCCTGGCGGTGTTTCGCAATGCGCTCGGGACAGCGCTCCAATATTTCGTCGTCAGTTGCTTGGGCTGCTTGGGCATTCGCTCGCCAAGCCGGCGGGCAGGCCAGCAACGCGGTAGTGCCGGCCGTCGTTTTCAGGAAGGATCGTCGATTCATAACTTTGCTTGGTTCAACCACTGGATCGCCAGCAGCGTCGCTGCGCGGCCGGTGTTTTATGAGCCTATTGGCCGCAGCCTACGACGAAAAGAATCAAAATCGTCCACCCCCGGTGAAGTGGCTTCAATGTCGTGACTTGTAAAGTGCCCTTACTCGGCACATCATAAACAGGCGCTTCCAAATCAATCTTGGTCCCATTTTTCGGATCCTCGATGATTTGTATCAGACCTCGAAATCCCTGCGGAATTGTCACGTAGGCATCAGGACCAGTCCGCTCGACGCAGGAAACTGCAAGCATGCCCGCGCGCGTCCGGGAGGCACCCACGAGGGAAGAAACGCGGGCCTTGCTGGTAAGCGGTACCGGACCTGTATGGGTAAGGTTGCTGCGTGGCGATAGCAACCGCGCGCACGGCGCAGTCCCCCGCATTGGCCTTGGTAGTCGGCGACTGGTCTGCCGCCGTCATCGCCCCGATCATCGGCTCCAACCGCTGGCGTCCCATTCGCCCCTTTCGTCCCGGTGATGCCCTTGACGTTCCCCTTTCCATGATGGCTGCCACACACCTGCTCATGAAGACGTTGGTCCTGGGTGCCCTCCAATAGGCTCAAACCAGCGGGCGTTCCATCCAGAAGATCATCGAAGACCTTTGCGCTGCCCGCTTCCAAGCCGAGTTCAGCGAAGGCGTTACCGTCATCTCCACCTCCGAGACCGGCGGCGGCGTCACGTTTAACGTCCCCGCCAACGGAATCGCCAAAGCGGCGGATCAGGAGTGGAAATCAGAGCCGACTCACATCGGCCGCTACAATCGCCCGGTCACGTTCGCAGTTGGAGGGCGCGGGCGCGGAAGAGGAAATCAACGATGTTGCCTTCGTGCGGTTGGAGCCAATCCAGTTTGGTGGTGGGAATGGCGCCCAAATTCAGCCGGTCAATGTTGGTGGCATCCACCAATTGCCGTTGCCAGGCCAGGTCATGCGTGATGGCGCTGGCGATCAGGGTCGGCCCGATTTGGCTGAGCATTTCCTTTTGCGGACACTGCACCACGGTGACGAAGGGAAACATGTATTCCACGTTGGCAAGGGCTGAATTCGGCGAATCGCAATGGATCACCCAGGGCCGGAGCCAGGCGCAGCGTTCCCGCTCGACCAGGCGGGGACCAAATTTCGCCGTCATGTCTGCCACGCCGCCTTCCTTTAGTTTTTCCTGGATGGACGCATGAATCGCTTGCGCCTGGCCGGGCACCGTAAACGCCGCGAGCCCAGCCTTCGGATCCTCGGGCGGTTTGACGTCCACCGGACCGAGACGTTCGGCCAACGCCTGGGCGATTTCCTGCGTGTGCCGCGGCGCCCAGATGCTCGAGCAGTTGATGCAACTGCGGCCCCCGTTCAAGAACACGCTGTCCACCATCAGATCGAGGTATTCTTCCCATTGGTCCACCACGTCGTCGCCCAGGAGGATTTTGCTGAAGCCCGGCCCGTGGACCTGCACGCGCGTATCGTCCGCGTATCGTTGAACGGTATCGGCGCCACCAAAAACCATGGACCGCCCGCAGCGATTGACCACTTCCGCCCCAACGTCGTGGGCGCCGGGGTAAAGGCCAATGGCTTCCCGCGGAACACCCGCTTGCAGGAACGCCGTGGCGAGGCGGTAGGGAGTCCAAAACTCCTGGGAACCGGGTTTCATCACGAGGCCGATCTGCATCGGAATGGCGGGAAGCCAAAGCGTGTGGACGCCTGGCGAATTGGACGGCAGCACCAATCCCAGGACCGGCGATTGCGCCTGGTAACTCACGATGACGCCGCGCGACTCGATCCCGTATCCCCGCGTGAGAATATCGAGGTCCAATCCGCGCGTTAGACAATCGATGATGCGGTCCATCTGCGACAGCACGAAATGGTTCTTGGCCATGTTGGCCCGGCACAGATGCTCCGGCAGTCCCGTGGAGCCGGATTGCTGCCGCACGAAATCTTCGGGCGACTGTTCGCCATCGCCCATCGGCAGCGTGGATTTCTGATAAAGGTCAGCGGCCTTTTGAGCCATCGTCACCAGTTCGCGCGCGGGAATTTCCCGCAACACGTCGCGGGCGCGCTGGGCATGGCGCAGATCTTTGGCCACCAATCCGGCGTTAGCCTGGCTGACCTTGGCCAGCGATTCGCCAGACAGGAAGTGCGTCACCTCGGCAACGTCCAGGCTTTCGTACGGTTGGCCCCAGCGTAAGACAGGAATGTGTATCATGGTTCGTCAGGCGGTGCGCAATCCCGGCAATGACCACGGCTGGCGATATTCCACCGTCACCAACCGGTCTGATTTTTCGTCGCCAATGATGTGCTCGTTCTGGGCGTCCCAGGTGATCTTGCTGCCGGTGCGATAGGCAATGTTGCCGAGGTGGGCCACGGTGGAAACGAAATGGGCGAACTCGAGGTTCTCCGCCGGTTGCTGGCGAGACTTCACGCAATCCAGAAAGTTGCGCACGTGCGCCGGACGCGGATCGCCGCTGCCGGGAAACTTTTTTGGTTCCAACGCGGCCTTGCGGCGTTCGCCGACAATTTCCCAGCCGCTGTCGGTAAGGAACAGCGTTCCCAACGTGCCGGTAAAGGAAATGCCCCAAGGCCGGCCGTTCAGCCCGATGCCGATGCCGTTCTTGTGTTCCCAAATCAGTTCGTAAGTCGGGAATTCATAAACGGTGGTTTGCGAATCGGGAGTTTGCCAGGCGTTCTCGGGATCGTAATTGCCGCCACTCGAAAACACCGTCCGCGGCGGGGTGGGCCCCATCGCCCACAGCATGATGTTGATCAAATGGACGCCCCAATCGGTCATCAGGCCGCCGGCATAATCCCAGAACCAGCGAAAGTTGAAATGGAAGCGGTTCGGATTGAACGGCCGTTTTGGGGCCGGGCCGAGCCACATATCGTAATCTACGCCCGCGGGCGGGTCGGTGTCTTCGGCTTTGGGCATTGGCGTGATCCAATCGTGAAAGGCCCAACCGCGCACCAAGCTCACTTGGCCCAGCTTGCCGGATTGCACGAACTCGACGGCGCCCTTCCAATGCTGGCCACTGCGCCATTGGGTGCCCATTTGGACGATGCGATTATGTTGCTTGGCGGCTTCGAGCATGGCGCGGCCCTCGGCAATGCTGGTCGCCAGCGGTTTCTCGACATACACGTCCTTGTGCGCCTGGCAGGCGAAGACGGTCGGCATGGCATGCCAGTGGTCGGGCGTGGCGACGAGCACCACGTCCACGTCTTTGCGTTCGATGACGCGTCGAAAATCTTTGACCGTGTCCGGCTGGTGGCCGCGTTGTTTCTCGACCAACTCCGCGACCTGCGCCAGATGCGCGTCGTCCACGTCGCAAATCACCGGGCAATCCACTTCATCATTCAAGAAGAACGTGGCCAGGTCGCCGCGTCCCATGCCACCACAGCCAATGAGACCCAGACGGACTTTGGTATTGGGCCGGACGGCGGCGCGGGCAGTGCCTTGAGACGTTAAAATCAGACCGCCGAACGCCGGCACCGCCGCGGTGGCCAGCGTGGAGGTTTGGAGAAATTGCCGGCGCGAAACCGGCGGCGGTTTCGACGTTCGCACTCTGGATGAATTGGCGATCATGCGAGCGTAATGCAGCAAGGCCCGGCAGCGTCAAGGGCAAAGAACCACGGTGAAGGGGGGTGAAGATTTTGAAAGGTGTAGCGGAGTTTCGGTAGAGCGCCGCCATCGCCTGGCGCTGAACGGGAGCAGCGTCATGAAGTGCGGCAGTCCTCTGCCGCTTTCGGAAGGCAAGAGCACGTTCGACAGCGGCAAAGGACTGCCGCCGTCCAAAACCTGGCGGACGATCACTCCCCCGTCATTTGTATCGTTGACTTCGCCGACACTGGGCGGCTAACAAAACAGCGATGCACTTACGTTCTCTTTGGCTCGTGTTGATGCTCCTGGCAACTTCTTCGCTGACGGCGGCTACACCCACAATCGGTGCTTCCGAACGGCCCATCCTGGACCGCGCCGCGCTTTTCCGTTACGCGGCTGATAGTGGCGAGCGTGTCTGGCGAGCGACGCAGAATCCGGAGGAACGCAATCCTTCCTCGCGGGATTTGTTCATCTACGCGTTGGCGTTGTGCGAAGCCGGGTTGCACCCCGAGCGACTTGAGCCACTGTTCGACCTGGCCGCACGCATGCAGGATCGCGATCCCGCCAGTCGGGGTTACGGTAATTTCCGTTGGAGTTGGAACCATGAAAAGGTCGAGGACTTCAACGCGGTGGACTTTTGCATGCAAGGCGGCGCGTTGCTCTGGTTAAGGCATCGGGACACGTTGCCTGCCAAGGCCAAGGCGACGCTGCGGGAAATTCTTCGTTACGCTGCCGAAGGGCTCAAACGTCATCGAGTGCGCGAATCGTACACCAACATTGCGCTCATGAACGCGGGCGACCTGATTTTATTAGGGGAAGCCCTCGGCGACGCACCGCTGGCCAACGAGGGCTATGCCCGACTGGATCGGGTGGTGCTCTACACCTGGAACCACGGCATTCACGAATACGACAGTCCCACTTACTACGGCGTCGATCTCGATGATCTGGTGTTGATCGAAGCGTTCTGCGCCCGCGAGCGTGGCCGCGAACAAGCCCGTGCGTTGTTGGAGTTGTTCTGGACGGACATTGCGTTGAACTGGTTTCCCGGCGCGCAACGTCTCGCTGGCACTCACAGTCGTGATTATGACTATTTGCACGGCCTGGGCATTCTCGACAATCATCTGTGGATCGCGGGCTGGCTGGAAGGCTCACGGCGAGGCAGCTTCGGCATAATCTGGCCGGCGTTGGGACGTTGGCAGCCGCCGATGCATTTGCGTGAATTGAACCAGCAGCGATTGCCGCGTCTCGTTCGCCAAAGTTGGAGCCCCGGCGAATTTGCTGTCCGCACGCATTGGCTGGCATCTGACGTGACCTTGAGCACCTCCGGCGAATACTACGGCGGCTGGATGGATATGCCCCTGACGGCCGACTTGGCCGGCAAACGCGATTCTGTCCGTTGTTACTTTATTCCCGACGGACGGCATGATCCGTACGGCAAAGCCCGAATTGCCGCGGGCCCGCATCGGAAAACGCTGCACCTGGGCCCGTTTTTCGCCGGCGCCCAGCGACGCGCCGATGCGTTGGGCTTGTGCGTGTATCGCCCGGCGGACGTGCCCACGAATGCGCCTTCACTGGAATCCCATTTCGTTATGCCACTGGCCGTGGATGAAATCTGGCTGGGCGATCAACGCCAGCAACTGCGGACCAACACCCCGTTCACCTTGCCCCTTCAATCAGGAACGGCGTTAGTGTTGCGCCAAGGGACGGCGGCAATCGGGGTGCGCGTGCCCTGGTCGCGCGGCGTCAACAGCCAGTATGCTACGGTGGCGCTGGTTTGGGATACCAACGCGTACGGTGCCATGCGGCTGACGGTGAACCATCAGTTCAACGCGGATGAAACATCTCCCGCCAACGTCAATCTTCACCGTCCGGGGGCTGCCTTCTGGGTGCGCGTCGGGAGCGGATTGCAGACCGAGGCAGCCTTTGCCGATTGGCGAAAGGAATTTGCCCGCGCCCCAGCGAACGTAGCCGCTGGACCGCGGAGCAAGTGGCAGTGCGCGTGCAAGGCATCGACGGCGAGGTCGCGGCGGGCACGGAGGCCCCGTACAAAACCTGCACGCTGATGGAGCCGCCGCCTACCAAAGTCGTGCTCGAACTCGACGGGGACGATTTGGGCAAACGCATTCTGCAAGCGGTTGAGCCCGTCAAGACCGTTCTTGCCGAACGCGCCCAACTCCAGTTCGTGCCGGTTCCTGCCGGACAAACGGTCACCTGGGAAGCCGAAGCGGGTGCGGTCCAGCCGGGAATGGCCCGCGGCAAAGATGCAATGGCATCGGGCGGAACGTACGTCTGGATGCCCGGTGAATCCGGCGGCGAGGGAAGCGGCGGCGGCAGTGTCTATTGGCAACTTCGATTGGCTGAAGCGGGCGAATACTTCCTGTGGGGGCGGGTGCTGAGTCCCACGCCGGAGGATGATTCGTTTTTTGTCACCGTGGCCGCGGGCCGGCAACGGTTGGTATCGCAGGCAGCCTGGCACTTGGGAACACATCGGCAATGGACTTGGACGAGATTTTCACCGGACGCTTCCCGCCCCGAAGCAAGTCTGCAATTGCCCGCTGGAGGAGTCACGCTGCAACTTGACGCGCGCGAAGACGGCACCAAGATCGACCGGCTGTTTCTGTCGCCTGGAAAAGGAAAGCGTCCGCCAAACGCAGGACCATAGAGGAAATCCGAAAGAATTCCGAAGTCCCAACAGCCGTTGTCGCTTGGACTTAGCCGTGACTATTCAGTAGGACAGGCGTCCCGCCTGTCCCGAACGAGTGCAAACCAACAACTTGTATCACGGCGCCGCGAGTCTTTCTATGTCACCAAACGGTGAGGATGCCTTGGACTATTCGAGACAGGCGAGACGCCTGTCCTACCACGCCGAACTGCCTCATCGCAGCACCAGCCACTGAATTGATACGGCTTAGCTGGGCACCAAACTGGAACATATCAGATTTAGGCATTCAGTTTTCGGACTTTGATGCCGACCATCTCGCACAATTTGTCCTTGTAATTTCCAGCGCATTCAGGTTCAGTTACCGCCATGCAGTTGAGGCTTCAAGGATTTGTCAGGCGCTGCCCAAAGACGAGGGCGGAACGTGTTGCCAATGTAGTAAACTGCCGGTCAAGAACCCAAGACCGGCTCAACTTCATTGCCATTGCTCTGACGGTCACTTGCCTGGTGTCCGCTCCCACCATGCGTGCCGAGATTCTCACCCTGCCGGAGGCGCTCGATGCCACCAACTTGGTCTGGACGACTGGCGGTGACGTGGATTGGTTCGTGCAGACAATCAACACCCATGACGGCTTCGACGCGGTCAGTAGCGGGCTCGTCGTTTCCAACCAAACGTGTTGGCTGGAGACTACCGTCGTTGGACCGCAGACGGCGAGTTTCTGGGTGAAGCAACAGCCCTATGTATCGCTTTGCTTTACCGTAAATGGGATAGGCCCATGTAGAGGCCATGATGTTGGTGTTCCAAACGGTTGGTTCAATACCGTCATCGACCTTGGCGAAGGTACCAATGTACTTCGCTGGTCGGTCACGGGATACTACCCCGATTCGAGCGGGGCCGCGGTGGTGCTGGACGAGTTCACGTTGACGCCACCTCGGGCTCTGGCCATCGGCGGCCCAAGTGACCGAACGCTCTTTTCAGGTGAACAGCTCTACCTTTCCGCCTCAGTGATTGGCACGCCGCCGTTCCGCTACCAATGGGTCAAGGACAACAATCCCTTGCCAAATGCGACCAACAACTACTTCTCAATCTACTCCACGACCACCAACGATTCCGGGGTCTATTCGGTGGTCGTTAGCGACGACGAGGAATCTGTGACGAGCCGTAACAGCGTCGTGACTGTTCAACCGCCATCCGCGCCCTTGTTCGTGGTCGAACCGTCCAGCGCCGCCGCCTATTCGGGGCAGACGATGAGTTGGTGGACCAGCGTCCACGGTTCACCGCCCTTCGCGTATCAATGGCGGAAAGATGGCAATGATCTGCCGGGGGCGACGAATTATATTCTGGCATTGACCAACCTTTCAATGAGCGACGCCGGGAGTTACACGGTGGTGGTCACGAATGAATGGGGAAGCATCGAGAGCAGCAATGCCGTCTTGGTGGTGATCGCTTCCGCTGCTCCGGTTATCACCCGACATCCACGCAGTCTCGAATTGGCCGAAGGCGTCAGCACGTGGCTGCTGGCTGAGGCGACCGGCACTCCCGATCCGGTCTATGTCTGGTCGAAACCCGGGACCGTGGAGCCAGAGCCTCCGCCAACATTTTCAATTATTCCGCGTCCCTTGCCGGTGGGCGCTCCCGGTCCATCCAAGCTGTCGTTGCCAAATGTCACGACCAATGATGCCGGCTTGTACCATGTCACGGCCACCAACCTCGCGGGCCAAGTGGTCAGCCGCGAGGCGCTGGTGACGGTACTGCCACCGCTGGCGCTGGTCGGATTCTGGTGGCAGGGCGCAGCCGACATTTTTTACGCGAATGGACTGGCATACGTGGCGCAACCAGCAAGCGGAGTCGGCATACTGAGTGTGAACGGTCCCTGGGGACCGGTGATGATGGGTGGTTTCCAAACCGCCGGAACCGCGGAGGCAGTCTGGGTGACCAACGGTTGGGCGTTCGTGGCCTGCGGCAGCGCGGGCCTCCAGGTTTTCAGCGTTACCAATACTCGGTCCCCAGTTTTAGTGAGCACCCTGGAGACCGACGGTGAGGCCCAAGACCTGGTGCTGCGGTCCAATCAACTCTTCGTCGCTAATGGCTACGGGGGACTGCTGGTAATGGACATCAGCGATCCTGCGGCCCCGGTGGTCTTGGGCCGGTGGACTACCAATTTCTACCTATCGCGGATTTGCATCTCCGGTGACCGCGCCTATGTCGGCTCGCCCTCGGCTTTGTGCGTGGTGGATATTTCGGATCCGTCAACGCCGGTTGAACTGGGACGACTTAACGTTTGGGTTCGTGATGTGGACGCGCAGGGAAACCTGCTCTTTGTGGTTGATGGTGCAGGTTTGCAGATCATCGATGCCAGCCGTCCAGACCAGCTTGAACTCTTGGGACAGTTCAGTCCTGCCAACGTTACACGCAACACGATTTCGTCCGTGCGGGTAATCAATGACCTCGCGTATTTGGCGGGAAGCAAGCTATGGATTGTGAACGTCCGGGATCCAACCAACCCGGTCCCCGTGGCAGAACACCTGGAAGACGCGGGAGCGGATTGTCTATGGGTGGATGACTATCGGGTATTCATGGCCGATGCGGATGCCGGGCTGTGGATCATTTACACACCTTTCAGCTCCGTGTTTGACCATCCCCTAGAACTGTATCTGGTCGAAGATAATGGCTTCCGATTGCAGATTTTTGGCCGGCGGGGCGACCACTATGCGATTGAATCGACCGAGACGCTGAGCACCCGTTCGTGGCAAGCGCTGCAAACTGTTTTCCTGACCAACGTGAACGCCTTGATTGACCTGCCGGCGGCGTACCCGGCGCGATTCTTCCGGGTGCGGCAAGTTGAATGAAAAGGAGATTTCTGAGGAGATAACTATGAAACACCTACCAATTCCATTCACCGGCCGGATGACGGCTTTGGCCCTTTGGCTTGCCATCGTGATTTCGTGCAGTGGCGGCAGTGTCAGCACTTCCGTCTTGTATTTTATCAGTCCTTCCGATCTCTACACGTTTCCGGATGTGACCAACGCGGTGGCCATTGCGGCGGGCACCAGTGACGGGCTCGCGTTGACCGAAGACGGACGCGTTTTACCGCTGCCCATGATATCTGGCTCGCCGATTGTCAGCGCGCTGCCGACCGATTTGAGCAACGTCGTCATGATCAGCGCCGGCGAAGCCCAAGGCTTCGCGCTTTGCGAGGATGGCACCGTGGCTTCCTGGAGCGGTGGGCAGTTTGAGAACGCTACCCCACCGGGCCTGACCAACTTCCTCTCGATTGACTGTGGATGGGGCGACAATCTCGGTTTATTGGACGATGGGCGGGTGGCCCTTTGGGGATTTCATTGGCCAGACACGAATTATCCTCCGGAGTTGACCAATGTGGTGAATGTTTCCGCCGGGCATCGACACTTCGCGGGATTACGCGGTGATGGCACCGTCGTCTGTTGGGGCGACACCAGATTCGGAGCGACCGCGGTACCCGAGGGCCTTTCCAATGTCATCGCCATCTCTTGCGGCGCCTACCACACGCTGGCTCTTCGGCGAGATGGCACCGTGGTGGCCTGGGGCCGCTCGGACTTTGGCGTGCCGGATGTGCCGGTCGAAGCAACCAACATCGTCGCCATCGCTGCCGGTTACTACCACAATTTGGTTCTGCGAAACGACGGTCATGTGTTGGTCTGGGGCCGGGATGGGACGAGGAGCGGCGTCACGAACTGGGTCACCGAGTTCGGCAACGTGGTGGCGATTGCCGCTGGCCTCGGGTACGGCTTGGCGTTGGTGCAAACGAATACCCCCATTCCAGCTCCGAGGTTGACGCAAGTCCGGCTTGAACAAGGAACCCTGCGCGCCGAAGTGCCGACACGCCGGGGCCGACGCTATTACCTGGAAACGAGTTCGGATCTGTCGGCGAACAGGTGGCAGTGCCATCCGGTATTTGCGGGTTCAGGCGCCGCGCGCAAAGTGTCCATTCCCTGCGGAACCAACATTCAAAATTATTTGCGGGTGCGCTGCCAGCCGTAACGGCGGACAATCAAAGGGGAGCGTAGCTTGCCAAGCGTGGCTACCCGGGCGCGTTCTTCGTCGTGGGCTACCGCCGTGTTTGGTGTAATTTGCGCATCGATCCGAAGCATCATTTACCTGGTGCAATGTATTGCGGCGGGTGTGCTTTCCGGTAGTTGTGATTGTGCAACGGATCGAGTGCGGCTACCTTTGGAGGACAAATAGTGGTGCAATCTGAGACAACTGACACACTTTCTAAATCCCTCAGCCCGCCGGGCTCGAACCGGCTGCTGCTGGCGGGCTTTGCCGTTTCGATTCTCATTCTGATCGTGACGGCCGGATTATCGGCGTGGAATCACGAGCAACTGGTAAACACAGGACGGCGCGTGGTGGAGACGCATTTGCTGTTGGCGCAGTTGGCGGAATTGCGGTTGCGGCTCACGGAAGCCCAGGACGCCGAACGAGGATTCATCATCACGGGCACCAACGAGTTCCTCGATCCGTTTCAGGTCGCGACGAACAAACTGGCCCGGGCTTTGGATAAGCTCCCGGCCTCCCTGCAAAAGTCGCCCGGCCAGAGTGATCACTGGGAATCGCTTCTGACCAACGTGCAAGACGTCGTGACCCAGTTGATCGCCCATGTGGAAGCTCGTCAGAAGCTCGGCTTCGAGGAGGCGAAGGAATTGGTGGAAACACAAAAGGTGAAGCATGCGATGGACGCCATCCGGTCGGCAATCAACACGCTGGTGGGGGAAGAACTGGACTTGCTGGCGGAACGGCAATCCGGTCCCTCGCCGCGGAGCACCTGGCCTTTTGGTTCAACAACAGCGGCCGAGTGCTGAGCATCATGTTGTTTGTCGTCGTCTTCTACGTGCTGGTGCGGGAAAACGCTTTGCGCCGCCAGCGGGAATTGGAGTTGCGGCGCATTGGCGCCGGACTCGAACAGCGCGTTGCCGACCGCACGGCCGAACTGCACGAGAAAAACAAGGAACTGGAAACCGTCGTGTACATCGTGTCCCACGATCTGCGCTCGCCCCTGGTCAATGTTCAGGGTTTCAGCCGCCGGTTGGGTCGGGGGTGCGAAAAGTTGCAGCAACTGGTCACCGCCCACCCCGAGGCCGTGCCGGCTGCCGACCTCCAGACGGCCGTGAAAGAAACCATTCCCCAGGCGCTCAAGTTCATCGAGTCGGGCGTGAAACGGATGGACCAACTGCTGTCCGGATTCCTGCGGTATTCCCGCCTGGGTCGAGTGGCGCTGAAAATCGGTCCGCTGGACATGAACGCCCTCGTCGCCGGCGTGGTGCAATCGACGAGTTACGAACTCGAACAAGCCCAGGCGGAAGTGCTCGTCGAACCGTTGCCGCCGTGCCAGGGCGATCTCCTGCAAACCAGCCAGGTGTTTGCTAACCTGATCGACAACGCCCTGAAGTACCGCGACCCGGCCCGTCCGTTGCGGATCACCATTACCGGCCGCCGCGAAGACGGGCGAAGTGTTTATGCGGTGGCCGATACCGGCATTGGTATCGCCCGCGAGCACCAGGCCAAGGTGTTTGATATTTTTCACCGGCTGAATCCGGACGCCCAGCCGGGCGAAGGCTTGGGATTGACCATTGCCCTGCGCATCCTCGAGCGGCAGAAAGGCAAGATTTGGATTGAAAGCCAAGCGGGAATCGGGGCCACCTTTTTTGTGGCCTTGCCGAATGACATCCAAGGCTCGTAATATCCATTAACGCAATGAAACTGCCGACCATTTTAATTGTGGATGATGACGAAGGTCACGCGTTGCTGGTGCAGGAGAACCTGCGGGAAGCCGGCATGAGCAACTCGCTGCAGCACTTCAAAGACGGCCAGGTGATCCTGGACTTTCTTTTCCAGCGCGGCACCGGTCCGCATCGGGTCGAAGGCGAGCCGTACCTGTTGCTGCTGGACATTCGCATGCCCAAGGTGGACGGGATCGAAGTGCTTCGCCAGATTAAAGACCATCCCGAATTGCGTAAACTGCCGGTCATCATGCTCACCACCACCGACGACCCGCGGGAAGTCGAACGTTGCCACACGCTCGGTTGCAGCGTGTACATTCAAAAGCCGGTGGACTACGATAAATTTGCCGAAGCCGTCCAGCGCCTGGGCTTGTTCATCAAGTTGGTGTTGGTGCCGAATCTCAATGGCCGATGATGGCGGGCTCAATCGATTCCATGGATAACCTCGTTCAACCCGCCCGCATTCTGATCGTGGATGATGACGTGGGGCTGGTCACGTTGATCGCCGAATGTCTGCGGGACCACGGCCACAAAATCGCCACCGCGGCCTCCGGGACCGAAGCCCTGGCCGGCGTTGAGCAGCACCCGCCGGATTTGATGCTCCTGGATCTCAAGATGAAAGACCTTAGCGGCCAGGCCGTGTTGCGCCGGCTCAAGAAACAGGACACCCCGGTGCCGTTCATAGTGATCACCGGCCAGGGCGATGAACGGGTGGCGGTGGAATTGATGAAAGAAGGCGCGCTCGATTACGTGGTGAAAGATACCACCCTGCTGGAGGTGCTGCCGGCGCGGGTCCGCCATGCCTTGGACCAAGTCCATCGGGACCGCGCCCTGGCGGTGGCACAGGCGGAATTACAGCAAAGCCAGCGCAAAATCCTCGCCATTGTGGACCATGAGCAGCGCCGCATTGGCCAGGATCTGCACGACAGCCTGGGTCAGCAATTGACCGCCATCGAATTTCAGTTGCACTCCCTGTTCGAAGACCTCAATGCCCCCGACCTTGCCGGCGAGCGCGTCAGTTTGATCAAACAAGCCAAGGAAGTGGGGCGCACGCTCCGCGAAACCATCACGTTCACCCGCTCCCTCGCCCGCGGATTGGCCCCGGTTAAATTCGAGTCCCAAGGTTTGATGGAAGCCCTCGAGGAACTGGCCCGGCGCACCGACACCCTCGGCCGAACCCGCTGCCGTTTTGAGTGTCCCGCTCCCGTCCTGCTTGCCGATGCCGAGGTGGCCAGCCATCTTTTCCGCATCGCTCAGGAAAGTGTGAGCAACGCTTTGAAGTATGCCCAGGCCCACGAAATCGTAATCAAATTGAACCGCAAACGTGGCGGCCTGACACTTTCCATCCGGGATAACGGCCAGGGATTGCCGCCGACGGCCACTGTATCCTCCGGCATGGGTTTGAGCGTGATGAAACACCGCGCCAACGTATTGGGCGCCTCCCTGGACATCCAGAGTGCTTCCGGCAAGGGGGTCACCGTGACCTGTAACCTGCCACTTGATTGACCATGAAAACCAAAAAGACTGCCAAACTCCGGGCCCCGAAGCCCGCCACTGTCAAAGCTCCACGCCCGGTGAAAAGCCCGACGGCCCCGGCCCCGGAGCTGGAACCGGTTCGGTCCGGCCGTCGCCGCATCATGCTGGTGGACGATCATCCGATGATGCGCAGCGGTATGGCGCAAGTCATCAACAAGCAGGCCGATATCGAGGTCTGTTGCGAGGCCAGCAGCGCCGCCGAAGCCCTGGACAATCTTTGCAAGAACCGCCCCGATCTCGTGATTGCCGACATTACCCTGCCCGGTCGCAGCGGCATCGAGATGATCAAGGACATGCTGGCGATCTGCCCCGGACTGGCGGTGCTGGTGGTGACGCTGCACGACGAATCGCTGTATGCGGAACGCGCGTTACGGGCCGGCGCCCGTGGCTACCTCATGAAAGACGCCGGCGCGGCGTACCTGCTCGAAGCCATCCACAAAGTGTTGAACGGCCAAACCTACGTGAGCCCGCAAATGGCCGCGCGGATTGTCGATATTTTTTCGGGCCACCGCCCCCGTGGATCCTCCTCGCCCATCGAGAAATTGACCGACCGCGAATTTGAAGTCTTCCGCCTGATTGGCGCGGGCAAGACCGCCAAACAAATTGCCGAGCAATTGCACCTCAGTTCCAAAACGGTGGACGTCCACCGCGGCCGTATCAAAGAGAAACTCGGCATCCCCGACGTGACCGCGCTGGTGAGCCATGCCGCCCGTTGGGTTGAAGCTCAACACGGCGGAGTGTAGGGAAGGCTGAAGGCCAAGAGTAAACGCAAACTCAAGCTCGAAATCCAAAATGAAGCGTGGGACACGTTGATGAACGAGCGGGACAATCACGAACCGGAGTTGTTCTGTTCTCCGAGTCGCCATCAGCCGGTGAAAACCGAAGAAGTCAATCACGAGTCATTGCACAAATTTCTCCCCGAACACCTGAACCAAGTGGGACTGATTGATTGCAGTGCCAAAACCTTGCAGCCCATTTCAGAGTAACGTCAGCTTGCGTTTGAAGCCGATTCGAAGTAGGAAATTGCTATGAGCATGACGGGTACAGTCAAGAACGGTGTGGTGGTTCTGCCTCCCGGGACGAATCTTCCAGAGGGGGCCAAAGTGAGAATTGAACCACTGAAGCTCACGTCCGCCGCCGATCCGTTCGTGGCGGCTGTGGAGAAACTGGCCAAGCCCCGTTCACATCTACCGAAGGACTACGCGCTCAACCATGGTCATTACTTGCGGGGTGAACCGAAGAAATGACCACCGCTTTCGCCGACACTTTTTACTTCCTCGCGTTGTTGGATTCTCGCGAAGAGCGCCACCCGGAAGCTGCCGCGGCTTCGCGTGATCTGCAACTTCGACTGGTGACCACCGAGTGGGTGCTGACCGAATTTGGCGATGCTTATTGTCACCCGCAAGATCGAGCCGACTTCGTGGCCCTATACCACTCCCTGCTTGACCACCCCCGCATCAAGATTGTTCCCGCTGAAACTCACTTGTTTCAGCGGGGCGTCAAGTTGTTTGAAGCACGCCCAGACAAAGAATGGTCCTTAACCGATTGTCTCTCATTTATCGTCATGAGGGACGAAGCAATTAGCGAGGCGCTAACAGGCGATAAACATTTTGAGCAGGCTGGCTTCACCGCGTTGCTGAAATGAGGATAGCTTTGTCCCTTCGATCCGGTTCGCTTCCGCAGATAGGCCACTCTGAAATCTGACTGACGCCCAGTAGTTTCGGTGCTCGGTTCTTTGGCGTTCGAGAATCGCCTTTCGGCTTTGATCTATGGCCCTTGCATGCCCTGACTCGCGTTCGCATACGTTTGCTTTGCGCGGCCGAAACCTGTATGCGATGACCATGCACACGCTGCGAAACACGCCTAAAATTCTGGCCGTCGCATTGGCCGCCCTGGTCCCTTTCGGCAATATCGAGTGCGCCATCGCCGCTTCCGCCGCGGCTGCGCCCCGCTTCTTGTTCAACGAAAACCAAACCGGTCAGCCCAAGGTGGGCGTTCCGGTGGTGCAGCCGTGGCGACGCATTGCTTTGAATGCCGACTACGGTGGGGCGTGGATTGTGGCGGGCGATCTGGACGGTGACGGCGCCGTGGAGATCGTCAGCGCGCGCAACGCGAACCAAAACAACGTCCATTACACGTGTAGTGTCGTCGCGCAACGTCTCGATGGCACCGTGCTTTGGCACTGGGGCCAACCGAACCAGGGCCGCCGCAAGCTTTCGCACGATGTCGCCTGCCAGATTTACGACTGGGACGGCGATGGTCGCATCGAAGTGGTCCTGGCCACGCAAGGATTCCTGGTCGAACTCGACGGTGCCACCGGCACTGAAAAGCGCCGGCTGCCCCTGCCGTCGGAAGCCACCGACTGTCTGGTGTTTGCCAATCTGTCCGGCGGACCGCGCGCCACGGAGGTCCTGGTCAAAACCCGCTACACCCAGATCTGGGCGATGAATCACGACGGAAAGCAGCTTTGGACCGAGCGCCTGCCCGGCGGCTATCGCACCGCGCATCAACCCATGCCGATTGATCTCGACGGCGACGGTCGGGACGAAATCATGGCCGGCTTCGCCATGCTCAATGCCGATGGCTCGACGCGCTGGGTCTTCCATTCGCGACAAGTCGATATGAATCGCGGCCACTGCGACTGCTTCCGCTTGCTGCGGCGCGGCAAGACTCCGGCGGAATCCCGTTTTGTCATGACCTTGTGCGGTGCCAACGATATCGCCGTATTGGATGGCAACGGCAAACCCGTTTGGGAACTTGCCGGGCATCATTTCGAGTCAGTGGACATCGGGAGAATCCGCAGCGACCGGCCCGGGTTGCAACTGGCCGTGGACATCGATCATCGGCCGAAAGGCGAAGGTCCGTTGTGGGTCATCGACGAACAGGGCCAACCGCTGGGACAAATCATGACCGATTACGCGCGCCATCACGCCCTGGTCGATTGGACCGGCGACGGACTGGACGAAATTCTCGTTGCCGATGCGCGCGGGCTCTTTGACGGGCAGGGGCGCCGCGTCGCCACGTTCGCCATGGACGATCCCGAAGCCGGCGGCGAAACCGCCGAGATGCTCGCCGAGATGCTCGGCTTGGTCGGCGACATGACCGGCGACGGCGTGCCTGACGTGATGCTCAGCGCCCGCGACCTGAGCGCGGTCTATATTTACAAGAATGAGCATGGGCAGAAGCCGGCGGAAACGACACCGCTGGGAACCGGCATGAACTTCACGCTGTATTGACTCCAGTAGGACGGCCGTCCCGGCGGTCCCGAGTGTGGCAATCCTCTGCACTAGCAACGACGCATTCCGCTGATGCTATTAGGAGTCTCGCTCCGCATCCCTTTGCTCGATAGCAGCAGTCGCCTGCCGACACCCCGTCCAGTTCACCAGTAGATTTGACGTAGCGGCGTCTCGCCAGAGCGCGGTACATGCCGCCGCCGGGTTGGGTCACAGTCAACACGCGCAGTACAGAGCCTTGGTTGGTGGGATCGGTGCCGGCGCGGAATTCTGCGGAGTCTGTAGCACCGTCCCCATCGAAATCGCCCGTGCCGTTGCGGTCCAGCGTGTTGAAAAACGCCAGTTCCCAATCGTCGTCCAGGCCGTCGCCGTCGGAATCCCGGCCACCGAGACGGAACATTAAAATGTCGCTGTGTTGATTCGCGTCGCCGATTGCGAGGTCATCCGCCCAACTTTGGAAGACAACGGTCTGGCCGTCGGCCCCCAGGAACGGCCGGCAGGAAAGGCCGCCTCCGGAGCCCGAGCCGTTCAGGTTTCGGCTTGCGAGCATGGTGGTGTCGGTCGCCAGATCGCGGATAAAAATGTCAGTCTAATCATTGGTATCGCCGAGCACCAGGTCATTGGCTTGGCTGGCAATGATGACATAACGGCCATCGTGCGTAATGAGCGGATGCGTCGAGGAACCGTTGCCAGAATCCGATCGCGCAAAGTTGGCGCTCACCAGGTTGGTCGTGCCACTGACGCGGTCCGTGAGCCAGATTTGCGAGTTGGTTTCTCCGGATGCCAACCGTTCATAGACAACCCACCGGCCATCTCCACTGATGGCAGGATTGAAGGCATTGGTGGCGACCAGGTCGATGGTTCCTGTCGCCAAAGAATAAACGTACGCGTTGGCCGTCGAGTTGTTGGTCGTGGCAAAGAGCACCTGCTGTTCGTCCGCGCTGAACGTGGCCAGGACCACTCCGGCGTCGAGTCCGACACCGTTCGTATCCAGGCTGACCAGACGAGTTTGTTGCTCGATCAAATCCCGGACGAACAGTTGATTGAAATCGCCCGGAAACGCATTGGTCACCAGGTTCTGTGCATGGCTCTGGAACAACACCCAACGACCGTTCGGGCTGATGATCGGCATCACGGCACCGCGGTTGCCGCTGCCCGTGCCGGCGCGATTAACGCTCACCAATGCGTTGGTTTCGAGCCACACATCGCGCACGATGATATCCGGTTCGTCGTTCGTATCGGCCAGTTCCGCAACCAGATTCGTGGCTTCGCTTTTGTGCCAGTAAAGCTGAAACTCCTGGTTCACGTCGTTGGTTGTCGGCGAAAGGCCGTTCAATTGTCTCCGGCCGAGAAAGGTGACAAAATTTCCGGCGGTGCTTTCAAAGAGAAGCCAACGGCCAGCGGCGGAGAGCAACGGATTGCGAGACTCTCCATCGCCGGTGCTCAGACCGTCGCCAGCCACGCTCACCCATCGGATCGTGCCGGTTGTCAGGTTCCGCACGAACACATCGCTTTGCCCGTTGGTGTACGGGACTGCCACCAGATTGGTCCCGTGCTTTCAAAGGCGACGTGGCGGCCCGCACTGGAAATTGCCGGCGCCGTTGAGTTGCCGCTGCCGCCTCCGACGCCGGCAAGGTTGACGCTCACCAAAGCAGTTTCCCCGCTGGTCAAATCGCGGAGAAATACGTCGAGATGGGGTTGCCGGTCGTCGTTCGTCACCAGGTTGCTGGCTTCGCTCGTGAAGGCGACCCGGCGACCGTCACGGCTGAGGACAGGCGTAAACGAGCCGGCGGCGCCGGTGGACTGGTGGGTGGTGGCGGTGGGGGACAGCAACCGGGGTGGGGCGTCCACCGGATCGGCGGCCAAGCCATGTCGCAATACCGTCACCATAATTGCGGCGGAAAGCAATCGTCGGCCCCACGGACGCCGCAGGAAATCCGACGAGGTCACTGAGCTCCGCCATTCGGTGCGGAATATCGGGTTTACTGAGTGAGGTCGAAATTTCATGGCGGGGTTATTGTTGAAGATTAGGAGGGAACGGATATCTCCATAGGTCGTCAATCAACCACAGGTTAAACGAGTTTTGATGGTTCAGAAATCTGACGCTGCCATCGGCAAACATGTAATTGGAACCACCTTCCTCCGGACTCCCGGCAACGGTTATGTGGCGTGTTGGTTCATAGCTGACAATGTCGTCAAATTTATAAGCGTCCATCCAAAATGTGCCGGTGCCGGATTTCTTTTCACCAATTATGATGGTTTGGGCCGGGAGTTTAATTGCGCTGGTAGGCACCTTGGCCCCCACGTCCGGAATCCTTTTGAAATAATCGTCGAAGGCGTTGAAGAGACTGCTCCGTTCGGGCCGCTCCGTCGTCCCGCCGTGGGGTGAGTTGGGCAACGGCACGCTCACGGGGGCCGACACTTGGAAACACAATGCGATTGGTCATATCCACTCAACCTCCCTTTACTTCTTGATCAACCGCCAGAAGCAGGTAGCGCCGTTCGTGGCGGCGGTCAAATAGGGATTGCTCATGTCCGGTTGGACCTCGGTCCAGGGACCGGCAAGCTGCGCGGCTGTTTGCAGGGCGTAACCGCCGCCATTCCACTCCAGGCGGAGGGCTTCGTCCTGACGTTGTATTCGTAAATGAGGAACTGGGTCGGCAGGCGGCGAGTACGTCCGAGTCAAACGACCGAGCATTTCACATCCGAAAACCACGTCCGTGCTCGTGGGGGAGTTTTGGTGGACCTCGACCGCCAAAAAATTCGTTCCGGAATTCAGGTTGGTGACGGCGAAAACGTTGGTCACACACTCGGCGCTGCCGATGTTGATGGTGGCAGGAGTGTAATAGTCGATGGCTCCCTCGGGCATGTTGTAGCGGCCAACCTCCAGCCCATTGAGGTAAAAGACGCACCCATCGTCCACCAGCGAGGTCAATTCGAGCGCGGCGGTAGCCAGCACGGGGGAAGTGACAAATTCCGTAACGAAGTAATGGGTGTTAGCACCGATCGAGATCCACGTGTTCAAAGCGCCTCGGCACGGGGATAACGAGCCAAATTCGAATCCAAAAAAACCAGGACCTTCCCCATAGAGAGTTCCTTCCAAATGATTGGTGCGCCACGCCGTCCCCAAGTCGATTCCTACATCGGTCCAGCGCCACCAATCGTCCATGGCCAGCAACGGCTGCACGACCTCAAAACCAATCCCCACCTGGCTGTTCGGAGCAATGATGTTGCGCACCGGTGAATTGTCGCGCACATCGTTGATGGTCAGCACATATTGCGAGCCTGGATTCCACGGAGAAACCGTCAAGCGGACCGTGCTGATACCCCACGCCACATTGGAGACGACCAGTGAATTGCCGGTTCCCGCTTCAGTGATCGAGTAATGATTGGTGTCTCGGGCGCCCACAAAGTTCACTGCCTCGTTAAAGGTAACGATAATGAGATAGGGAGGGTAATCCGCTAGGGCAACCGCCGACAGAATCACCGGTCCCGTGGCATCCGGGAGCACTTGCACCTGGGCCACCCGGCTGGTCACGCTGCCGACGAGATTGGTGACCAGCAAGCGATAGCTGCCCGCGTCAGTCGCCGCCGCATGCGCAACAGAAAGCGTGGGCTCGTTGGCCGAAGCGACATCAACAAAACCTTCCCATTTTTGAATTATTGAATTAAAGCTAAATGAAATATCTTGCGCTGCAGTTTGGGGATTTGTAACTTTTGTATTTCTTGCAGTACTTTCAATATTATTATTCAAACTTCGCTTAGAAGGAGAAGTATAATTAGTCTTTGGACTTTCGTTTATCTTTCTCTGTTCAACCGGATTTTTGTTATAACTCTTTGTGTTAGGCTTATTGCCAGGCTCGTTATTCGAAAAATCAGAATTTTCAATTTTGGATAAAGACTTGATATTGTAGCTGATCTCTCTAAACCGATTAAGTAACCACTAAGCGCTATTTCTAACTTCAATTTTTGGTTTTGTGCAAAACGCAGTTCTTGCTGAGTCTCAGTCAAGAAATTTAAAAGTCTGAGTATATCACCTTCAGAAAATTTTCCGGAGTATTGAACATATTTCTCTTTATAAATATCGGCAGCTTCA
>CAWBHS010000051.1:0-33811 GCA_963788655.1 uncultured Verrucomicrobiae bacterium
CTGCGTTCGAGCAGTTCGAGGCGATTCCACAAGGCGAAGTGCGCCGCGTGCCACCAGTGCATTTCGAGATGGAACTTCCCGTACCAGCTATTCTGAACCAGACCCGTTTCCTGCGGCGGCATCGAACCGGCGCAATTAATGGCCGTCAAGTATTGGGAAAGCACAATCCGGCGCTCCAATTCGTGCCAACGTGGATCAGTGCTGCCGGACAAATCGATGGCCCCACCCGTGGACCAGAACTTCTGCCAATGGCGAGCCGCGGCATCGCGCACAGCGGTAGAGTCCGGCAACCCCTCCGCGGCCGGGCGCGGTGAAAATGCTAACACCACCTCCAGCGTTTCATGGTCCTTCGCCCATATTTCAAAATGATGCGGAGCGGTTTACTTGATGGCGCCGCCGGCCGACCATGCCGCTTGGACGTAATAGCGGTCCGCATCAGACACTCACTCGAACCGGCCCTGATTTCCCTGGATGCGCAGCGTGGTGGTGTGGCGGTTGGGTTTCGTCCGATCGGAAGGATTCCGCCAATTGTCCGAGCCGTAAGGAAAGGCGAGTTGCACCCCCAATCGCTGATTCTGCAACCGGGGAGACTCGATGCACACGGCCAGCAGATCGCGTTCGGGATGGCAAACTGTTAACACCCGCACCGCGTGGCCGTCCATGGTAAATCGGCTGTCGAGTAATCCCTGCCACAAATCAAGCGTCTGCCGCGTGGCCGTCAAATCTGGCAGGCTTGCCGGAGAGCCGTCCGGGTGGCGGAGGATGAGTCCGAGGCGACCCAGGTTTAGGCGATGCGGATTGGCGCGCAGCCATTGATTGGCGGCCTTGGCCAATGGGCTTGGGGCGGCTTGATCCGGGTAGGAACCGGGCGGCCGTTGACCGCGTAGGAATTCAGCACGTTCTCCAACTTGAATCCCTGTGGATTGGGCAGGCGGTGCCATCCCCATTGCGACATCGTGGCGAGCAAGATGTCCGCTTGATGAAACTCGGGAAAAGTCTGAAGCCCCGTGATGTCGGCCGTAAACGCAAACTCACCGTTGCCGACCGTCAACGGGGTGAGCGGATCGGGGTGGGTGAGCGTGACGTTATGGCGCGTCACCAACGCCCGTCGATCGATGGAAGATGCGGCACCGTGGGTTGGATTCTCGCTGCCGCGGCTTCCCTGAGCAAGCGCATCTTGACCGCAGACGCAACAGCCCAGCAGCAGGGCGACGGAGGATGTGAATATGTGTTTCAATGCTTCAGATTAACATGACCGCGAGATTTGTTAACTCTGGATCAACTGGTTTCAAGAAGGCCGGTAATTGTGGTTCTCACGCCTCTCCCGCAACCGGCGGCGGAAATTATTTCGAAGAACTGCTGGCGCGCATCCGCGACATCCGATCTTCGGAGAAGGTCTTCTGGCGCAAGGCGGAGAAGGATTTTGAGGCGGCGGTGAAGCAATTGAAGCCGTTATCGCCAGGCAGCCGGAAGAAAAAGACCAGCGAACGTCAAGGCGTTGCTTCCGCTTTCGCGGCTGGGTTTCCAGACCATTCCATTGACCCGCGCCAATTGCTGGCGTAAAACAATGTTCCATAAGCATGAAACAGACATCGCTCTTCAGCCTTCTCGCAGTGGCGGCGTTTACTGGCCTTGTTTCCGGGGCCGGCGCCGCTGATACCCAACCGCCCACCCCGTACGGCCCGGTGCCCACCGCGCGCCAACTGCGCTGGCACGAGATGGAGTTTTACGGCTTCCTGCACTTCACAGTGAACACGTTCACAGACAAGGAATGGGGTTACGGTGACGAAGACGAAAAGGTGTTCAATCCGACGGATTTCGATGCCGACCAAATCGTGCGCACGGCCAAGGAAGCGGGCATGAAAGGGCTCATTCTAACGTGCAAACACCACGACGGCTTCTGCCTCTGGCCCAGCCAATACACCGAACATTGTGTGAAGAACTCGCCGTGGAAAGACGGCAAAGGCGACGTGGTGAAGGAGATTTCCGAGGCTTGCCGCCGGGCCGGGCTGAAGTTCGGCGTCTATCTATCGCCCTGGGACCGCAATCACAAAGACTACGGCCGGCCTGCCTACATCACGTATACCGCAATCAACTCCGCGAACTGCTCACCCATTACGGCGACATCTTCACTGTCTGGCTGGACGGCGCCAACGGTGGCGACGGCTATTATGGAGGCGCTCGCGAAATGCGGCGGATTGACAACAAGGTCTATTACGACTGGAAAAACACCTGGCAGATTGTGCGCGACCTGATGCCAATGGCGGTCATGTTTAGCGATGTGGGCCCGGACTTTCGTTGGGTGGGCAACGAACGGGGAATTGCCGGCGAAACCTGCTGGGCGACGATCAGCCCCGGTGACGGGGTGCCAGGTAACACGCGCGCCAACTTGAACCAGGGCGAGCGGCCAGGGACGAATTGGATTCCGCCGGAGTGCGATGTCTCCATTCGGCCCGGCTGGTTTTACCACGCCAGCCAGGATAACGCTGTGAAAACTCCCGCCCAGTTGCTCGACATCTACTACAAAAGTGTCGGTCGCGGCGCCTGTTTGAATCTGAACCTGCCCCCGGATCGGCGGGGCCAGATCCACGACAATGACATCAAGTCATTGCGCGAGTTCCGCCGGCTGCTGGACGCCACGTTTGCAGCGGACCTGGCCAAGGGAGCCAAGCTCACCGCCAGCAATACGCGCGGCAACGGGGCCAGACAATTCGCGCCGGAAAACGTGCTCGATGGCAATCGCTACACGTATTGGGCCACCGACGACAACGTGACCACGCCGGAATTAGTCTTGGACCTGGGCCAGGCCAAAACGTTTAATGTGGTCAGTCTGCGCGAAGCGTTGCCGCTGGGCCAGCGCGTCGAGGCCGTTGCGTTGGATGCCTGGAAGGAGGGCCGCTGGCAGGAATTCGCCAAAGCTACCAGCATTGGCAATCGCCGGTTGCTCCGTGGCAAGGCAGTCACCACGGACAAAGTCCGACTGCGCATCACCCAGGCGCCGGTCTGCCCGGCAATTTCGGAAGTTGCCCTTTACGCCGAGCCTGAGGCGAAGTCCAGGTAACTGGCGGATAATCCCGGCCAAACTTATTTCTTTATTTCGATCAGAGGCGCGGTGTTGGTGAGGACCAGCGTCGGCGGTTTGTAGGCCGGAGCATTGGTGCCCAGCACGTGCAGGCTTCGAGCTTTGGTTGGCAGGAGTCGATCCAGCTTGCCCTCGTACCAAAGCGCCCCCAGTGCCACCAGAATGAGCAAGGCCAAAATCCACGGCCAGCGGCGCTTCTTCTCCGGATACGGATCATCAAAGGAGCGCTGCGATCCCGGCGGCAGCTTGGGAATGTCAGTCAGGACCTTGCCAAAGGGCACGTTGATTTTGGCGCGGCCATTGATGGCCCAACCGTTGGCATCGAGAATGGGACCCACATTGCGCAGGCGTAACTTCAGATAGGCTAACACCATCGAGGGCACCGAGATCAAGAGAATCAAACCCACGATCGCCAGCGGCATCCACAATCCCAAATCGACGAATTTGGCCAACAGCAAGGCCACGAAGGTGCCGATGCTGCCCAAGGCCACGCCGATGGCGGCCACGGTGCCCACGTCCACTTTCTTGGGCGCGGCGGGTGGTGGGGCGGCCTTGGTTTTGTCCGCCTGAGCCACCGACTCCGCGGTCGAGGTCAATTTCGCCGTCGAAGCCGCGTCCGCGGCGGCGGCCCGCTTGGCGACCATCGCTTCAATGGCCCGCACAAATTTTTTATAGGGCAGCCAGAACGCTTCCCGCAGGCTGATTGGATTGGCGACCGCTTTGGTAATGGTAGCATCCCAGTCGCGCCCTTTACGGTCGTAAAAGATGCCGTTGCGTCCCACCATTAAGTAATCGCTGTCGCCGTTGGTGAACGCCGCGACAATGGTCATCTTTTCTCCGCCGGGCCGGGTGCAGTCACAATACGCCAAGTAGGCTTGCGACAAGCCGGCTAACAAGGCGTGTTTAGCCGGATCGGTCACATGCACGCACAGCTTGCAACTCCGCCCGTCCAGGTAAAGGGTGCCCGCTTGAAAGATTGCGCCCTTGCGCCCGTAGAAGTCAGCGAAGTTAACGAAGTTGTCCAGGAGTTTGAGAAAGTCGCGCTGCAAGAGGACGAGCTTTTCGACCGCCAGGATCTGGGCATACTCCGGTTCGAGCGCGGCATCCTGCTGAAGGAGTGCCGCCAGGTTTTGTTTGGCTTGACTGGCCAGCAATTCCCGCACGCGGGTCAGTCCCAGTTTTTCCACGCTGCCGGCAGGTTTGCCGGCCATCCAGGCTTCATAGGGCGCCAATTTGGATTGCACCGCCGCCCAATCATTTTCCGTCAGGCTGGTTTGGCCATCGCCGAGCAGGGGCTTTAACGCTTTGCTCACCAGCGCGGAAACCGCGTTCGCCCAAGCGGGATTAAGGCCCTCGTCCAGGGGCAACGGGCGCTTTGGTTCGACGCGGGCCAGCGGAAAACCGGCCAGTTCCTGCGCCGAAATCGTCATGTCTTGCGCTGCCACGGCCAGGTATTCGGCCTCTTGACGGTTCACCGCCGCCAGGGCGCGCTCATCAAAGGCCGCCAGGCGACTGCGGGCAAAATAATCGTCCACCTTGGCCTTCACCGTTTTGACGGCGGCGGCCGCGGCCGCGGTGGCTTCAGGTCCCAGCGGGAAGATGGTCGAGTCGGTTTCTGCGTGGGCCTGCCAGTCGGCATAGGCTTTGGCTTCGGCAAAGAATTGATCGAGACCGGCCAGGTTGATGCCGGGTTTGCCACTGCGGTCAGCCACGCTGCCCAGGGCCGTAATGATGTCAACGATGGCCTGTTGGTCGGCGGCTTCACTGGCGGCATCAGCGGGTATGATGCCGTCACCATTCAACGTCGTGTTCGCAAAGATGGTTTTGGTGTCCGCGACATCGGCCAAGCTGATGGCCGGCGCTTCACTTTTCCCGAGGCCATGGAGAATGCGCCGGGCTCCCGCCAGCAACGCGACTCCGGCCGGCGTCTGCTCATTGATTCCCGCCAGCGGCACGGAATCTCCGCGCTTCAGGACATCATCCGGATTTTTGTAAACGTCGCTGATCCAGCGGACCGCTCCGAGAATTTCCGGGGCGCGAATTCGTCCATCCTTGTCGGTGTCCAGGTGGTCGAGGGTTTTGGGATCGAACTCGATGCCGCGCGTGGGCATGGCCAAAGCCACCCACAGTTTTTGATCCAGTTGATCCAAATGCAGGATATCCCGGCCATTGGTGAAGGCGACTTGTTCCACGCCGCCGGAGCGAAAGAACCTCCAAGTGTGTTGGGTGGTGTCCATAATTTCTATTGGTTGTTTTGAACTTCTTTTTTGTTGGGCGGGACTATTAGCAACCGTTGCCAAAATGTCAAAGGGGAGATTTCCGCATTCTCCATGCTGTCCGGATTGCCGGCTGGACGCTCGGGAGCGCCTCAGGCACCATTCCGGCTTATGAAATCAGTTTCTTCCGCCTTGGGCCGGTGTGGGCCGGTAATCCTGCTGCTTCAATTTGGCTGGCTGGCCTTCGGCGCTGGCGTCGAAGAGGGCTTGCGTCCGCTATTCGACGGCAAATCACTGGCCGGCTGGGTGAACGTGAATTGCGCCCCGGAAACCTGGACGGTACGTGACGGCCTGCTGCACTGCGATGGGGTGCCCACGGGCGCGTTGCGCACTGAGCAGCCTTACGAGAATTTCATCCTGGAACTGGAATGGCGCCACCTGAAGCCCGGCGGTAATGCCGGGGTCTTTATCTGGGCCAGCCCGCTGCCCGCCCAAGGCCAGCCGTTTCTTCGGGCCATCGAAGTGCAGGTGCTCGATCACGCTTACGGCACCTCGGACTGGTTCACCACCCACGGCGATGTTTTTGCCATCCACGGTTCGACGATGAAACCATTTCCTCCCAGCCGCGGCATGCGAAGTTTCCCCACCGAGCATCGGAGCAAAGGCTCGCCGGAATGGAATCATTATCGCGTCGTTTGCACCAATGGGGTCATCCGGTTGTCGGTGAACGGCAAGGAAGTGTCCGGTGGCAGCGACTGCGTTTGGCGCCGGGGCTACCTCGGACTCGAAAGCGAAGGAGGCATCGTGGACTGGCGCAATATCCGCCTTCAGGAACTGCCGCCTTCCGGTGCGTCTTCGGAGCAGTCGGCCCCGGCTGCGGAAGCCTGGCGTTCGCTGTATGACGGGCGCAGCCTGCGCGGTTGGCAGGCGTCGGCGGCCGAGGCGGACGGATGGAAAGTCGCCGATTGGACGCTGCGCTGGGAGGCGCCGCGGGAAACCCACTCCGTGCTTTGGGCCGGGGAAACGTGGGGGGATTTTGAACTGCAAGCCGACTGGAATTGGGCCGGCGAAGTGCAGTCGAAAATCCCGCCGTTCGTGTTGCGGACGGTCGAAGACTCGCCGCGTGATACGGAATTGCCCGCCTCTGACCTGGCCTTGGTCAAAGGATGGAACCGCCTTCGATTGACGCGCCGTGGCACCGCCTTGAAGATAAGCATCAACGGCCAGTCAGCCGATCCCATGCGAGTGTTCAACGGCAAGTTGAGATTGGGACTGAAGGGCGCCGGTGGGCCCACGCGTTTTGCCAATTTGTTTGTGCAATAAGACACGGGGCTCGATTTCCCGGGAGCACAACCGGAAACCAGACGGGCGGAGGATTGACTGTGAAGTGGCGGTGTTTGTTCGGTTCGATGAAGGCGAGACAGTGCGCCGAAGCGCGTTGAATTTGTTGTGCCGGCAGGGATAATGCCTCTCCATTCGCGCACCGTCGAGCCACCGACCAGTCGAGGGTACGTCATCACTTTTTTGATGCAAAGGCTGGCAGGGAGGGGCAAATTGCCTGCGAGGTTCGATATGTCAGAGGCAAAGAAACCTTTACCGCTTCGTCTTCCGGTTTCCCTCCGGGGGCATTTCGATGTGCCTGCGGACGGGGAAGCTACAGGTCTGGTCGCAAACGACCGGAGTTGCCATTACTGTCGGCAAAATGCCCACCGTGCGCCAAGGCGCTTGGGTGACACTTTGGGCAAATGGACGATGACGACGCGAATTCTTCAGAACAGTCAGAATCGCGCGATTCTTGCTCATTCTCTTACTCCACCGGCGCCGGTTGCCCCTGGCCGCACCAGCAACGCGACATTCAGTCAAAGCACGCCTGGAGGATTCAACACTACCAAGAATTTTCTCCGAACTTTCCCGCTTAGTCCCCCATGACCTGGATCGCCCCATCCGAAAAGGACACCGCTAACGCCGCCCTGGAAAAACGCCTCTGGGCCGCCGCCGAGCAGACAGTGCCTGCACCCCACTTTGCCGAAGCGGATCGCAATCATGCCCGTCCGGAAGGACTCCTCGGCCTCATCTTGCTGCGCTTTGCCGAAGTCCGCTTCGCCGCGAGGCACGCACAATTAGAATCTCCCTCGCCCCTCGGAGGGGAGAGGGCCGGGGTGAGGGGTGATTCAGGCCACCGTCGCCCATCGGATGGGAGAGGGACTTGGGGTGAGGGCGCGGCACACGTGTCACGCCGCGGCAGCCGCGTGGATGAACCCGCCGCCTATCACGCCGAGGGCATTCTCTACCTGGCCGCCGAGGCGCGGTTCGATTACCTGCTCAACCGTCCCGAAGCCGAGAACATCGGCGCGAAGGTCAATGTCGCCATGCGCGACGTAGCGAAGTTCGAAGTTCGAGTTGCGAAGTCCGAACTTCCATCAGTTCGACACTCGTCATTTGACATTCGCACTTCGCGTCAAAGAAAACCGCACGAGGCAACCATGATTGACTTGTTCGCCATTCGCCCTTCGGACTTCGCCACGTTCGACAGTCGAACTTCTTCATTCGGCATTCCCCAGCCCCGCACGACGCCACGAGCCGCTTGGACTTCGTCCTCGCCAACCCGCCGTTCGATGTCAACGCCGTGGACAACTTCTTAGGCGACCGTAATCAACTTATTTGTTCAGGAACCTCGTCTGCTTCTTCGACTGAAGCTTGTCCAAGTTCAGCAACTGCTGTCTTTGTCTTGAGATCAAAAAGTATTCGCAGCGAATCGCCGGGCTCACCACCACGCCGGCTGAAAAGTGGGCCAAGCCCCCATGCTTGGGATTCTTTTACGACCAACCTGCCTATGGACACGCCATCAGCCACGCGAAGTTCGTGCGCGCCTGCAAGGTATTGCTTCATTCCTGATGGCACGCTGACGATTCCGTTCGCCAGTGTTCCCGCCGATAGCTTATAGGTCAGGAAAAGCTTCCCATCTTCCAACCAGCCATAGTCCGCAAGGACTCGCCTTGCTCTCGGACGCTCCATAAAAATGGAATCAGCCGATCCCGGAGGAACTTCCGTCCCTCGAAGTCCGTAAACGCACTTGGCAAATCTCGCGATAATTGGCGAATAGGTGAGATACTGCATGTATGTCGCGCGGTTCATCCCCCTCCTCAAGCACTCCTTTTCGAGTTTGTGCGACTCCACGAGTGGACCAACACCCCTAAAAACAGCAACGAATGTCTTTTCCGTCTCTGCAAGAATCGCCGAAAAATCCAAAGGTGGGTTTGCACGAATTATATTTCCAACCACTTCGTATGCTCCCGCTTGTTGACATAAAGCCAGCAGGACGCGTTGCGGAGGCGCAAACCCTTCGCGGCGGTGGGAAGCGGGGCGGGCGCTGCAATTGGACTGGACGCACGCCCAGGAGTTGGCCGTCACGATCGGCGGACAGCCTTACGAGCATTTGCTCTGTCACTGCGTGTTGCCGCATTCCAACTGGGAGTGGGCCACGCGGTGCCTGTCCGAGTCGTTGTTGTCGTGCCGGCAGGGTTTGCAGGCTGCGCTGCATCGGTTGGGCAAGGTGCCCGGGGAGTTGCGAGTGGACCACAGCAGCGCGGCCACACACTGGGTGGGCGGTGAGGGAACGGGTCGCGAGTTCAACGCGCAGTTCGTCTCCCTGTGCGAGCATTACGGGTTGCTGCCACGGACGATTGGCATCGCGTGTCCGAATGAAAACGGGGACGTGGAATCCAGCAACGGACATTTGAAGCGGCGACTGCGCCAGCATTTGCTGTTGCGGGGCAGTCGGGACTTCGAATCCGCAGCCGGCTATGAACGGTTTTTGGAAGAGGTCCTGGAGCGTGGCAATCAAGGCCGGCGGGAAAAGCTGGCCGCGGAGTTGGCCGTGATGAAGCCGTTGCCGCCAACGCGTCTGAGCGAATATGACGAGGTGAGTTGCACGGTCGGTTCGGCCAGTACAATCCGGGTCAAGAAAGTGGGCTACTCGGTGCCGGCGCGACTGATTGGCCAGGAACTCAAAGTGGAAGTCTACGAGCGCGAGCTCAAGCTTTACAGCGGGCGGGAGCTGTTACTGAGCTTGCCGCGGCACTGCGGGGATCGGGGCGTCGTGCTGGATTATCGTCACGTGATTGATCACCTGTTGCGCAAGCCTGGGGCGTTTGAGCGGTATCGGTATCGGGAGCAGTTGTTTCCAGGGCGGCTCTTTCGTGAGGCTTACGATCACCTGGTCGCCAAGCAGGGGCAGCGTCGCGGGGCGGTGGAGTATCTGCGGCTGCTTAAACTGGCCAGTGAGGTGGGCGAGCGCAACGTCGAAGTGATGCTGGCCGATTTCCTGAGCCCGCCCTTTCCCTCCTGGAGTGTGGAGGAATTGCGCCGTATTTTGCAGCCCGACCCACGGCCGCACATCGCGCTGGCCGAGTTGCAGCCAGAGTGGAATTCGTATGACGCGCGGTTGAGCCCGGAACCGGAGGTGACGTATGCCGGCTGAGGGACTCTCGGTGCTGTTGCGCTCATTCCGCTTACCCACCCTGGCGGCGATTTGGGAGGAGCGGGTCGCGCGAGCGGAGCGCGAGAACTGGGGCTACAAACGCTTGCTCCAGCATTTGTGTGAGAGCGCGGAACAGGATCGGCGCGAACGCAAGGTGCAGCGACTGCTCAAGGAATCCGGGCTGCCCGAGGGCAAGACGCTGGGCAACCTCGATGAAAAGCTTTTGCCGGCCAAACTTCGCCGGCTGATGCCCACGCTGCTGGAAGGCGACTTTGTTGAGCGAGCGGAGAACGTTTTAGCGTTCGGTCTTCCGGGCCGGGGCAAGACGCATTTTCTGGCCGTCGTGGGGCGCGCGTTGATCTTGCGCCACCGTTACCCGGTGCTCTTTACGCCGACGTTCAAACTGGTGCAGCAGTTGTTGGCCGCCAAGAAAGAGTTGCGTTTGGAACGCGAACTCAAACGGCTGGACCGATTTGCCGCGGTGATATTGGATTCATGTGAAGTGGTCAGTAATGTGGAGTAGTGGGGGCGATCACTGCGGCTGGCGCGGGTTCGGCTCGTGTTTTACTTCACATTATTGACAAGGGGTTTTGACGATTATAGCGACTCCAGCCATTTGATCAGATTTTGATCTGATCGCCATCGCCCCGACTGACCGTTGCGCGCCAACATTGGTTTTGCCTTGGCCAAAGCTTCCCGTTTGGCCTCCAGATCAAGCGTGATGTACTTATTAGTGGTGTTCACGCTCGCGTGTCCAAGCAAATGCGCAATAGTGCTTAAATCGACTCCCGATCGGAGGAGGTGAACCGCAGTGCTGTGACGCCAACTGTGCGGGTGAAGCCGCTTCTTTTTCAGTGTCGGGGTATGGCGGGCGGCTTGATGGACATGCTTTTGCAGTATCCAGCGGATCCCAAATCGGCTGAGCGGAAATCCCCGATGATTGCAGAACACACTGCGCTTTTCCTCGAGGCCGATGGCACGGCCCTCCAGATACTGCCGCAACGCCCGGACGGTTTCCGGCCAAAGGGGACAGACTCGCTCCTTTCGGCCTTTTCCTCGCAAGAGAACACTGGTCGGTGGGATTAAACGAAGATCACAGGCTTGTAACCCCACCACTTCACTGACGCGGGCACCGGTGTTGAACAACAGACTTAACAGCACAAAGTCGCGCTGACCTTCGCCGACCCGCTGGTCGATGCCCCGGAGCACCGCTTGGATTTCCGCACACTCCAGGTGCTGGATCTCGCGGGAAGCGGTGCATTTAAATGGGATACTCAGGAGGCGTTGAGTTTGCGCCAGGTGCTGGGGATAATGGGCCCCCAAATAGCGGAAGAAGCTGTGAATGGCACTCAAGTGTACATTGCGTGTGCGGGCCGCATTGTGGCGCTCGGTCTCCAGATGCTGCAAAAACGCAGTGACCTGCTCAACCGTCAACTGCTCGACGGCCAACTGACTGGGATCGGCCTTCTTCCCGGCGACAAATTGCAGCAGCAGCTTTAGGCTGTCTCGGTAGCTGGCAACCGTATGTGGGCTCATGGCTTTCTGCCGGGGCAAGTAGTCGGTAAAGAAGCCCCGTAAGGCAGACGCTAAGACGGTGATGGGGCCGATTTTTCAATCGGCACCTCCGTCGGCAAAGATGGGGAACGCGTACTGATGGAAGCGCCGGTTGGCGGCTTGTTGCAGCTCCGGCGTGAGGTGGAGATAGTGGTGCGTGGAAACCGGATTAACATGGCCAAGATAAGTCGCCAAATGGGGCAGCTTGGTGTGGAGATTTGTGCCCGTTTTGTACCACCGCTCTAAAATGGCTACCGCGCAGCTGTGCCGGAGGTCATGGATTCGTGGGGGACGACCGCGTTCGTCTAGCCCCCCGGTGGCTAGACATAAGAACTGCCAATTGCCGGCGAGTGCGGAAGCACTATAGACTTGGGTGGCAGCCACGGGATTATCGCTCCAGATGAGATAATCGTTGGGTTGGACCGCCAACCCTCGACGCCGTCGCAGTGCCCGATACCATTGTAAGGCTTGGGCGACGGATTTGGATAAAGGAACCAAGCGAGATTTGTGGAACTTGGTGGCTTCGATGCGGAGCAGGTCTTCCTGGAGATCGCAGTGGCGCCATTGCAGGCGCAACAACTCACCGCGCCGCAAGCCACAGCAAAACAACAGGAGCAATGCCAACCGAACGGTTTGAGGTCGAAGAGGATTTTGATGAGAGGCTGGCAACTGATCGGCCGTGGCCAGCACCCGGGCCATCTCCGAGGCCGAGACCAGATATGGGGGACGATGCGGGCTGGGTTTGGGGAAGGTCGCCAAATCCGGGATGAAGGTTTTCGGATGCTGGCGGGCATGGAAAAGCAGAAAGTTGCGCACGATCCGCAGGCGATTCCGGAGCACTGTCGGGTGGAGTTTGGTCAGGGTCTGCGACCAGTGGTAAAACATCTCGGAGCGGACTTGGCGCACCGAACCAAACTCACGATGCAGAAACTCATCCCACCGTCGGAGGACCGGTCTCTTCCCGGTCATAGCGTCGGCCCAAAGCGCGACGGTTGGCCAGATAGAGCCGAAGGGAGTTCGCCAAGCTGCTGTGAAAATCCGCGCTGGTCAAGGGCAAGGCTCGCACGGGACCCACGCGGAGCAATTTGACGTTCCAACCGGCGGGTTCCAGCATGGCGGCGGTTCCACCTTGGGGCACGCCCAAGCCCACTTGACGCAGATCGTCGACCGCCAAACGGAGATAAACGGTGGTGCTTTCTGGATCACGATGTCCCAGCACATCCCCGATGGCTCCGAGCGTAACTCCGCGGCGCAACAGGTGAACCGCCAGTGAATGGCGCAACGCATGCGTGCCCATCGGGGGAAGATCCAGACCGCTCTGGCCGATGCGATGCTCCAAAATATCATGCACGGCCGTGGGGGCTAACGGCCCCATCGGAGCTCGTCGCCGTAGGAACAGTTCGCGAAACGAACTGCGTGGGCGAGCGATTTTTAAGTAGCGCGTGAAAATATCCCCGGCTTCATCGGTCAAGGGCAGTCGGAGAACCTGCCGGGTCTTTGTTTGCGGGACTTGCAGGATACCCGCACGCCAATCAATGTCCTCCAATTTCAGTCGCACCAGCTCCCCGCTGCGCAAACCATACCGGGCCGCCATATACAACAGGGTGAAGTCACGCAGACCAGCCGGCTGTGAGCGGTCAATGGAGCGGAGCAGCGCAACGATCGGCTCCCAGGGCAACGCGCGCGGCAGTTGCTCCAGTCGGTAGGTGCGCGGGGTGTCGATCTGCTGATGTAACGGTTGTTTGATAACGCCTTGGGCATGCTGCCGCCGGAGAAAGCCACGTAACGAGGCGACGACGTGTGGGAGGCTAAACCGGTTGTTGGTTTTGGCCGCCTTGCGCAGAAAGGCCGCGATCCGGTCTGTCCGTAACCTGCGGATTACCGCAGGGTCTTGATCAAACTTCAGGAATCGCAGGAAGAACCGGAGGCGGTTCTGGTGCCCCGCGATAGTCGACTCCGCCATGCCGCGCACTTCTCGCAAATAAGTGCCGTAAGCTTGCAACTCCCGCTCCGAAGCCAGGAGCGGAGCGGCCTGGCCTTCGGGAATCAGTTGCTGATCTCGAAAGAATCTTTCCACGGCGCGCGTCGTGCCGGCCACATCCGGACGACGTAAGCGAAACCAATCGTAGGCCGCACTCAAATCCAGTTGCGTGAGTCCCTTGAGGGCAGGTCCTCGGCGTCGTTTTAGCCAGCGGATCAGGCAACTGATCCCCTTGAGGTAATTACGGAGTGTCGACTCGGCGTATTCGTGGTGCCGAAGCCAAGTCAGCATATCGTCCAAGACCGGACCAATGACCGGCAGTTGACGATACCGGGACCGAGGCCCTGGAGGCATACGAAACTGTTTGCAAGGTAATATTGCTTTCATTCCCGGCAGCAACCGGGAAACCCAATCCCCTTGTCAATAATGTGAAGTAAAACACGAGCCGAACCCGCGCCAGCCGCAGTGATCGCCCCCACTACTCCACATTACTGACCACTTCACATGAATCCAATTATGTGGAGCTCCACATAATTGGATGATCTGGGATATTGAACCTGTCACTTTATTTGAACCTGTCACTTTATGTCACTTTATTTTATTTGCCGAACACGACACCAAACTGGCCGATTGGTGCTGGGTCGCTCCTGGAAGTGAAGCCCGATTGCTCAAAGCGATTCGGACGGTGCTGGCTGTACAATCGCAATAACTCCTGGAGCTACGACATGCTTGGGCGTCGTTGGAAACGGTATTACTTTCCGCGCGAGCCTTTTGGCGAGGTTTCTTCCAGGTCCAGCAGGCGAACCTTCCGATCCAGTCCTCCGGAAAAACCGCCCAATTTTCCACCGGTCGCAACCACTCGATGGCAGGGCACCAGCACCGGGATGGGGTTCGCGCCACACGCTCCACCCACCGCCCGCGAGGCTTTGGCATTGCCAAGGGCCTGGGCAATCTCCGCATAAGTCCGCACCTGTCCGGGCGAAATCTGGCGCAGTTGCGACCACACTTGCTGCTGGAAAGGCGTAGCCGCCGACCAGTCGAGTGGCGGCAGGGATTGCGGCGCCCGTCCCGCCAATGCCGCTTTCAGTGCCGCTGCGGTTTGCTTTTCCCACTGACGCACTCGGGGATCGGTCGCCGTCGCTGCTGGTTTTGGGATCGTGCAGCCGTTGCGATGCGATGGGAACGTTAGCTTTACCAGTCCACGTTCAGAAAACTCGGCGGTAAACACGCCCCACGAAGTCTGGATTATATGGCTGCTCATTTTCTTACTCCAACATGGCACTCGGGTAAAGATACGGTACTAACGCGCTTCCCAAATGGCTCGTTCCATTATTCCTGGCGCCTGAAAGAATTTGATTAGGCTCGCCAAAAATAGACGATTGCGGCAATCCCCACCACGACCACCGCCAGCACAACAATCAGGCCAATTGACATGTGGGAAGCCACCATGGGTGGTCAATGATGTCCGATGAATGAAGTGAGAATGCCCAGCAACAGCAGGACCAGGAATACCACCAGAAAGATGAACCGGTTCCGCGCCACCCGTTTCTCGTAACGCAGCGGACGCAGTCCCTGAATGCTGCCGGCGGCCAGATAATTGACGAGCTTCGGATTCGAAGGCGGTGCGCCTTGAAACTGTTTGAAGAAACGCCGGAAGGCAGCGCCAAAATCGTATTTGCGCACTTCCAACTCATTAAAACGCTCGGCAGGTTCTGCCTTGCGCGACTTCGCCGGCGTCGCCAGGGACTTGTCGCGGACTTCTTCGAAGGCCGGTTCGGCGATCACCGCCGCTTTGGCCGCGCGCGCTGCGGGCCGTTGGGGGGAGCGAGATCGGGGCTGCTCCGGAGACGGTTTGCGTTTCCGCGCGGATTTTTCCTGTTGCGTGGTTAGCCGCTGGATTTGTGATTCCAGGGCGGCAATTTCGTTATTGAGCGATCGAGCCCTTGCTGAGACGGGATCGGCCTTTTTCGTAAAATATCCCATGGGACTGCCTTAACTTAGCCGGATCAGGAGCACGACAAAAGTGGCCAGCGCCAACAGCGCCAACGGCCAAGTCAGCGCCAAACCCATTTTGCACAGCTCTGCATAGCTTTTCGGGTAAAGCAAATGTTGCACCGCACCGCCGGTTTCATCCGATTTTGCGGTTCCTTCTGTTTTTTCTCCCGTCAAAACCGGGAATTTCAACCGGGCCGCGTTCCATTCCATCCGAGCGTTTTCTATCGTGGTCAACGCCCGCGTCAACTCCACATTCAGGTTGTCCTGTTTCCAAGTTTCTTCTTGGATGGCTTGAATCTTCCCCAGGGCATCACGAAATTCCGTCAATGCCCGGCTCATCTGCTCGGCGTCGCGGCGGGCGGCAAATTCCGCTTCTTCCAGCAAGCCGAGGCCGCGCGTGAGATTCTCCAACATCTCTTCCCGTCCAGTGGAGAATTCGTTTTGCCGGCGACGCAATTCCTCCAGTGACGAACGTTCACGCTCCAACTCCTGCTGCGCCTGTTTGAGGCTGGTCAGTTTATGCTGCATTTCCGTCACCCGGCTCTCGACATCCTCGCGGGTGGGAGCGCGCCCCGAAGCCGGTTCACTGAACGGGTTGGTGCTTGGTGGAGTTTCCGATTCCGCCGCCGTCTTTTTGACGGGCTGGAAATCGTCATCCACGAACTCCGACGGATCGAATTGCGAAGCCATGGCGCGACTTTAGTGCGAAGCCCTGGTACTGTAAAGCAGCCTTTGAAAAAAAAGAAAACGTCGAAGCGCACGCCTTTAACGTGCTGCCGGCGTCCCGCCGGCAGAACCGAACGCGCGACAATCGTCCCAACGTCGGAGCATGCTGACCTCCATCTCCAGTTTTGAATCCGCCGCGAACCTGCGACGCCAGCCAGAAATTCGGATATCGAAGACCTACTGCCAGTCCGCCCTCGCATATCCGGCATCCGGCATCTGGTATCCGGTATCCGGTATCCGGTATCCGGCATCCGCCCTCCTCATCCCTGCGGGAATATCTGATAAAGCAGCAAGTAAATCACCACCCCTGTTACCGACACATACATCCACACTGGCCACGTCCAACGCGCAATCCGTTTGTGGCGGTCGAAGTGACCCCGAAGAGCGCGGAACAGGGTCACCATTACCAATGGGACAATCACCGCGGCCAGCACGGTGTGCGTGAGCAGGATCGCCAGGTAAATGGGGCGGAACCAGGTTGGGTCTTTAAATACCGTCCGTCCCGCCTGATAGTGATAAACCAGGTAACTCACCAGGAACAACGTGGAGGTTACCACAGCTCCGAGCATGCAGTTGCGATGGGCGGTTTGCCGGCCTCGGCGGATGAACACGAAACCCGCAGTAAGGAGAACTGCGCTCAGGGAATTGAGCGAGGCATTGACAATCGGTAGGTCGGCAATAGTCATGGGCGGCAAGGTAGGAAGCTGGGTCAGGGGATAAATCCAACAGAAATCCGAAAGTCGAATACCCGAACACCCACCACAGCGTATGGCGTCGCTGTCATGAGGTCTCCTGCAAGAGCGCATGGATGGTTTGCAGCAGGCGCTTTTTCATGTTGGGTTCGTTGTATTCAAACACCCCGCGGGCGCGGCCCTTTTGGTCCACCACCACGAAATAGGTTGAGTGTACAAACAAATCGGCCGGCGTGGTGCGTTCTTCGGGTTGCTTCTTGGCCGCCACGAATTTGAATCCGTCAATCGCCAGGTTGGCGATGGCGTGGGGATCGCCGGTGAGAAACCACCACCGATTGAATTGGGCGCCGTAGCGTTCGCCGTATTTCTTGAGGACGGCGGGCGTGTCGTATTCGGCATCGGTGGTGAGTGTGACCAATTTGACCGCCTGGTCGGAGGGCAGGGCCGCCTGAATCTCGCTCAGCCGCTGGGTCATCAACGGGCACGGGCCAGCGCACCGGGTGAAGATAATGTCGGCTACCCACACGTGTCCGCGCAGGTCCGCCAGCGTGACCCGTTGGGAATTCTGATTAGTGAGCGCGAATTCCGGAATCGTGAAGAACACCGGCGGACGATGGAGCGTCTGCCGCCGCTGGTTGATGAGATACAGCGCACCAGCCAGGACGACGCCCGTCAGTAGCATCAGCACGACTCCCCAAAGGAGCAGCCCTACGGGGCGACTCGGATGATGGGTTGCATTTTCCACAACCTCAACGATAGGGATATCCCCGACGGAAAACAATTCCCAGATTCGTCCGGGCGATTGGCATCGCTTTATTCAAAGCCGTTGGCTCTGGGGGCGCCGACCTTGTCCGCGACCCACTGGTCGTACTCCTTCTGGGTGACCACCGTCAGGCGGCCGCGCATGCTATAATGTCCCAGTCCACAAAGCTGGGCGCAATTGATCGGCATCGAGCCGGTTTTGGTAGCGATGAAGTGGAGGGGCACACTCATGCCCGGAATGGCGTCCTGCGTAATGCGCAACGGCAGCACTTTGAAGCAATGAATGACATCCAGCGAGGAGACGTGGATAATCACCGGTTTATTGACGGGGACTTTGAGATCGTTGACGACGACAAAATCATCAGCGCCCGCGGGATCGGTATTAGGGTCCAAAAAGCCAAACTTGTTTTCGGGCGTGGCCAGGCGCATTTCTCGCCGGCCAAAAACACCGTTGGTTCCGGGGTAAATCGCGTTCCAGGCGAATTGCTGGCCGATGACATGAATGACGACTGATTCGTCCTCCGGGGGAAACTTGTCCACCGCCTTGGACCAAACCGGGATCGAGATACCCACGAGCAGGACGATTTCGAAAATAGCCACCGCGACTTCGAGATAGCTGGAGAAGTGACTGGTAACGCCAACATGCTCGGCGCGGGGGTGCTTTGATTGGCGATAACGCCACAAGACAAAGAGGAAAAAAAGCGACCACCCGACAAACAAGGCGCCCATCAGGAAATGCATTAACACCATTAAGCGGTCAACTGCAGCTCCGTTTTGGGAGGCTAATTCCGGGAGTCCGATCAGTTTCTCAACAAAATGCATCATGTTAGCCTAGAATTTCAGAGGTCGGTTTATCTTTGGAATCTTCCGCGACCTCGGAGGATTTCCGTACCAGGTAAATTAAGAAAGCAGCAAACGATCCCAGAACAATAACCACGAAACCCAGGAGGGTGAAGATGCCCCAATTCATCCCCACGGCCAGTTGGGAGTCCGATTGTCCAAAACACGCCGCACAGGCCAATACCGAACGAGGTAGCAACAAGCAGCTACTGCCCAGCAGCAACGTCACCGCTCTTGGAAAATTGCGTATCATCATTGGGAACTAATTTTCTTGAGCTTCTTAAAGACATAACGACCATAAAAAATCAGGCCAACCCCGACGGCAAGTGACACGAGACCGAATCCGAGATTCGACATCGCCTGGGTATCCCGATATTGTGCCAATTCCCAAAACCCAAACCCAAACGCCAGTAGTGTGGAGGCAATAATAAAAACAATGTGGAATGTCCTCAGAGACATAAACTAGTGGGCGGGAAGATTGGTTGCCGCACGGGACGGAGGCTGCGTGCCATAATAGGCGGTTCCGTGCGGCACTTGCTGGCGCGACAACACGGTGAGATACATCAAGGCCGTAAAGAAAATAACGGCAGCTATCAAGATGGTGTAAATGGCTTTGCGTTCCGAGATTAAATGCATGAAGAACCCGGCCACCAGGAAGCCTTTGACCGTGGCGATGAACAAGGCAATGGTTACCGTTACCGCCATGCTGGCAAAATGCACGTAATACATCGCGACCGTCAGGATCGTGCCGACGAGCAAGCCAATGAAGACGCAGATGTAAATTTTAACTTGCCGGGAGAGATCGTGAGGATGGGTATCTGCCATAATCTTTCTTATTAGAGAAGATATAACACCGGAAACAGAAAAATCCAAATCAGGTCCACAAAGTGCCAAAAGAGTCCGGACACCTCCACGCGATTGGTGAAGCGTTCCGGATCTGTCTGCCACATCTTCGACCCCGGCCCCCACAGGTAACCAATCACCAAGGCGCCACCCAACACGTGCAACGCGTGCAGGGCCGTCAGTGTGAAATACAGCGCAAAATAAGTACCTGTGAGCCGGAACAAACGCCGCGAGCCGCTTGACGTTGGAGGTTTCAATTTCCACCTTTGGCCCGTGCGCGCTGTGCTCGCTGCCGCCCTCCTGGCCCGGTTTGGGGCGATGGGGATCCGCGTAATGATGGGCGTCCGGATGAAAGACAATCCGTTCGAGCTTTTTGTCCTTGAGGGTTCGGGTATTCCAGAACCAGGGGTTACCTTCGATGTGGCCGGTCATGCGCCGACCATCGGTCAGCCATACTTCGTAATGTTTGAACTTTGCGCTGTATTCGTACGATTTAATGGACAAAAAGCCAAGGGCACACAACAGGGTGATGGCCTGCACCTTTTTAAACCGGGCGAAGTTGTTCATTTTCAGCGCAGCCCAGGATAGCACGACCGTCACGCTGGAAGTGATGAGAACCGCCGTATTGAACGTGCCAATCGGGATATTTAGCAGGCCCCGGGGCCAGGTTCCAGGATCGGCGCCAACCCGCAGCAGGATGTAACCGGAAAAGAGGGCGCCGAATAACATGACTTCGGAGGCCAGGAACAACCAGATGCCCAGTTTGGCATTGTATAGACCGGTATCCCGACGCAGTTCGACAATGTAGGGAATATCCATGAAAGACTAGTGTTTGGGTGATTCGATCACCGCGTTCTGCGGCGTGAAATCGGTGGGTTGCCCCGGGAGGGAGTACTCATAAGGCCCGCGATGAATTTCCAGCGGTTGCGTGAAATTGCCGTGAGGCGGGGGGGTGGGGGTTTGCCATTCGAGCGTGGTGGCTCCCCATGGGTTGTTCGATTCGGCCTTGCGGCCGTGCCGAATGCTCCAAAAGAGATTGATGATAAACGGAATCTGGGCAACTCCCAAAAACCACGCGGCTACGGAAATCCATTCGTTGGCGTGAATCACGGTCGCGTTCAAGACCCCCATCATGCCCGATGTGTTCGCTTCGTTATAGACCGAGTAGGAAATGCCTCCGTCCGCCATGCGGCGCGACATTCCCGCCATGCCTTGCAGGAACATGGGCTGGAAAATCAAGTTCATGAAAATAAACGAAAGCCAGAAATGCACCTTTCCCCAGTAGTCGTTCATGAACCGACCGGTCAGTTTGGGAAACCAATGATAAATACCCGCGAATAGCGCAAAGATCGTACCGGGTGCCACCACGTAGTGAAAATGGCCAATCACGTAATACGTGTCGTGCAAATGAATGTCGCTGACGCTGAGCCCCAACGGAAGCCCCGTCAAACCGCCGATACCGAACATGGGCAGAAAGGCCAGGGCAAACAACATTTGCGTGTTGAAACGGATGGAACCGCCCCACAGGGAAATAAACAGGCAGGTGAGAATGATGACCGAGGGGATGGAAATCAGCATGGTGGTGGTCTGGAAGAACGCACTGATTTTCGTGCCCATGCCGGTGAGATACATGTGGTGAGCCCAAACGATGAAGGAGAGAAAGCCGATTGCCAGCGACGAATAGACGAGCGACTTGTAACCCCAAATCGGCTTGCGGATGTTATTCGTCAGCACTTCCGCCACGATTCCCATTGCGGGCAGGATCAAGACATAAACCTCGGGATGTCCGAGAAACCAAAACAAATGCTGCCACAGCAAGGGATTGCCCCCGCCGCTGAGGTGGGCTCCGCCAGAAACCGCCAAGCCCGTTGGCAGAAAGAAACTGGTTCCGAACACATTATCCATCAATTGCATTACCGCGGCCGCTTCCAGGGGCGGGAAGGCCAGCAATAGGAGAAACGAGGTGACAAACTGCGCCCAAACAAAAAAGGGCAGCCGCATCCAGGTCATGCCCGGCGCCCGGAGTTGAATGACCGTGGCGATAAAATTGACGGAACCCAAGAGGGACGAGGTGATCAAGAAGACCATCCCGATGATCCACATCGTTTGGCCATTGATCGGATGCACCGTATCGGCCAGCGTGGCCAGCGGTGAATAGGACGTCCACCCTGACTTCGCCGCGCCCCCGGGAATAAAGAAACTGGACAGCATGATGACCCCACCCAGGAAATAGCTTTGATAGCTGGCCATGTTGAGTCGGGGAAAGGCCATGTCCGGCGCGCCAATTTGCAGCGGCATTACGTAATTGCCAAACGCGGCAAATGCCAGCGGCACCACCGCCAAAAACACCATGATGGTGCCATGCATGGCGCCGAAGGCGTTATACAAGTCCGGCATGATGATCCCGCCGGCTGCCACGTCCTTGCCCAGCAAGGATTCCAACAGTGGACCGACCAACGGCACCGCGCGTCCGGGAAAGGCCAGTTGCCAACGCATCAGCATCATCAGAAAAAAACCGAACAGCATAAACGACAGCGCGGTGATGCCGTATTGAACGCCGATCATTTTGTGATCGGTGGAGAAGATGTACGTCCGCCAGAAACTTGTGGGTTCGTGAACGTCGGCGTGAGCTTCCGGTAACTCGGCCACGCCGATGATGGGTTCTATCGCTCGTTCGTGATTCAAATCGACTTAAGTTGATGGTTAATCAAGGGAATGTATGGCAAACGCCGCGCGCCTGTCAATGAAGCCATGAAGCCGGTTCTCATTAGAGTTTCGCCTTGTCCAATACCAGTACGCCGAACAAGAGCGGCAGATAAAGAATGGACATCCAAAACAGCCGGCGGGACAGCGGTAACGTGAGCTGACGCGCGAACTGTGCCGCCGTCCCGGCAAAAGCCAATCCCAGAATCAAAGCGCTTACGAGATAGGGCAGACCGGCCGTGCCGAAGAAGACGGGCACCAGGCTGACCGGAATCAACAAGCTCGCAAAGACTACTGCCCACCGGCCCGTCAGTTTGCCCGTCTCATCGTGAACCGATAACATTTTAAATCCGGCTTTTTGGTAATCGTTACGATAGAGCCAGGCAATTGCCAGAAAGTGTGGAATCTGCCAACAAAATTGGATGGCGAACAGTGAAGCGGCTTCCCAGGTGATCGCATTTCGAGCGGCGACCCAGCCCATTAACGGCGGCAACGCGCCCGGAACGGCGCCCACCACGGTGTTCAACCAAGTCACGCGCTTGAGCGGGGTGTAAATGAATAGGTAAATGAACCATGTCAGGCCTCCCAGCAAACCGGTCATCGGATTGACCAGCACCGTTAGGTAACCCAAACCCAACGCCGAGCTGATCGCGCCAAATGCCAGCACGGTTTCCGGCTGCACTTGACCGGCGGGCAAAGGTCGGCTCTGCGTGCGGGCCATGCGGGCATCGAGATCTCGTTCCAGAAGCTGGTTCAAGGCCGCCGCGCCGCCGGCAATGAGGCCCGTGCCCATCAACAAGTGCAACATCAGGGCAAAATCCACCCCGCCCAAGCTGCCCAGATAAAAGCCCATCGAGGCGGTCAACAACACCAGAAAGGTCAGCCGCGCCTTGACCAAGTCGGCGTAGATCGAGATCCAGGATCGTTCGGTGACCGCGGCGGCACTGAGGGTGTCGGCGGTGGCTTTCATGCGAGAATAGTCTTCATGCGGGTAATTGATACTGATTACTGCCGGCATCGGCCTGCGGTTCGGTCATCCTATTGGCGACGAATGAGGTTGCCGGCGACGGATGACACTGCCGCGCGCGCAACCACAAGAACACTCCGACGACCAACGACGAGGCCCCCACGGCTACGTGCAGCGTGGCGATGTCGGCCGATTTATTGGTCCATACCGTGGCGGCACCCAGGCACACTTGCACGACAATCAGTCCCAGCCACAGCAGCGCGGTGCGCGGCAGTCCGCTTTGCCGGTCGGCGTTTTGGAAGGTCCAACGGACGGACAAAAACACGCCCACTAGAATGCATAGCGCCACCAGACGATGGATCATGTGCAGAACCACTTGGAAAGCGGTGATGGGATTCAGCGCCATCAGTTCATTGCGACTTTCGTTGTAATGCTCGATGGCAGCCGGTGAGACGTCCGGCCAGACTTTGCCATAGGCCAGTGGGAAATCCGGGACCGCCAGCCCCGCGTGTTGATGACGCATCGTCGCGCCAATGATCAATTGCAGCAGGATGATCCCGGCGGTTACGCCGTAAGCCAGACGCAATTTGCTGGCGTGAGTAATTTCCGGCCGATTGGCCGTGAGTTTCCGCCAATTCGGTGAGGTGACCAAAGCGATGGCGCTCATGAGTACCAGGAACAACTGTGCCAGCGTCGCGTGAAAAATCCCCAGCGAGTCCATCATTTCCGTTACGCGCAGCCCGCCTAACACGCCTTGAACGATCACCAGCAACACCGCCACAATGCCCAACCAGCGAAGCCAGCGCCGTGATTCTTTCAACCAAAGCCAGACGGCCAAAATGATGGTCAGCATACCGGCCACCGAAGCCACCAGCCGGTGGGTGTGTTCGTAGAATACGCCGCCCGTCCACAGGGAAATGGGAAAGAAGAACATGTTGTACCCATACGTCGTGGGCCAATCCGGCACCGCCATGCCGGCGCCATGGCTGGTCACCAATCCTCCGACGCATACCAGCGCCAGGGTCCACAGCGCGACGCCGATCGCAAACCAGTGCAGGCCGCGGTGGTAGGCGTTACTCCTCATGAAGTAACCTCCGATTGCTGCTTTTAAAGCATTTCATTTGCACCTCGTATTGATGGGCGCGACCGCTGTGAACGCCGGACGGTCCGCCAGGGAGTTAACGCTTATTTGCGCTTGGGGGGTTCGAACGTGAAATTGATTTGTTTCGTGTCATCCGCGCCGACGGTGATTTCCTGGGTCTGCTTGCCCGCCTTCAAATGATAGGCCTCGATCGTATATTTGCCCGCCGGCAGATTGGAAATCTTGTAATGACCTTCCTGGTCAGTCACGGAAAAGAACGGATGATCCACGACCCCCACGTAAGCGAACATCCATATATGGACGTCGCACTTGAACTTCACCATCACTTCCTGATGGTCAAAGACCTTGGTGCTGGTCTGGCCTTTGACCACCTGGGCCAGATTGAAGCGCTGGTTCTTGTTGGCCTGGCAATCCACGTTGTGCAAAAATGGATCCGAATTCACAATCTTCAGCGGTTGCCCTGTCTGAATGCCCTGTACGTAGGGAACGTATTCGCAACCTTTTTGGTCCAATTCGGCCGGCTTGGTCGGAGGATCGTACTTGCCGGTAACCCCTTTCTTGATCCACACAAATACGTTGGCCAGCCCGCCGTCCGGACTTACCACGTAATGCCGGGTCGTAATCTTCTCCGGCTGAACTTTGCTGCACTTTTCATCCAACGGAATGGGGATTTCGGGCGGCGGAGTTCCGCGGAGTGTGACTTTGCCGGTAAGCTCCGCGCCAATGGCTGGTGGCAAAACAGTGATCACTGCCAGCACCGCCAGCAGCCGGATTTTCTTCGTAGTTACAATCATGTCTCGTATTAAAAAACGTGGTGCAAAGTTAGCAAACCCCCCACCGGCTTGCAAGTGGTTTTAACCAAGATTAATACAGAGCATGGAATATTCTCCGGCGGTACGCCGACCGGAGTGCGTTTTTCGCGAACTATTGGCGGTTTTTTTGCCGTGAAAGAAAGTCGATGCGAGCGCGGCTGCCGAACCGCGCACCGCGCCTGGAGTGCGCGGACCTTGCCACACATTCGACCCTCGCCAAACGGGCCAAGCCTGGCATAGCCCTCGTAGGAATTCGAACACGGTTCCCCGTGCGAAAGCGCCGGCAAGTCGGGCGCAGTGCCAAACGCTGGCGCGACTTTTCGGCTGGTCCTGTTAAATCACGCGCCCGCGTTTGGAGGGCGCGGAGCTTGCTCCCGCTTTCGTTGGATCGGGAGAAGCCGCGGTTCAGTCTGACGGCCCAGTGCCAAGCGCCTGGCGGTGAATTCCTATCGGTCCGTGCGGCGGCGAGGCGCGGTGCCGTCAGGCAACGTTGCCATGACCCTTGCCATGGTCACTGCGGTATGGGCGGCTTCGGTCCCGCGATTGTGGGCCGGATCCAAACATCGTTCGACAGCTTGTTGCTGATTTTCCAGAAGCAGCACCTCGTGAATGACCGGGATCCCGTGTTGCACCTGAATCTGCATCAGCGCTTGACTGACCGCTTCGCCGATGTGCTGGGCGTGCGTGGTGGCCCCGCGAATAATCACGCCCAGGCAGATCATCGCCGCGAACGGTTTTCCGGTAGCCTGCGCCAATCGGCCGGCCACCACCGGGATTTCAAACGCACCTGGCACGCGGATGACCGTCACCTCCGCTGCGCCGGCGCGGTTCAATTCCGCCTTGGCCGCGCGCAACATGGCGTCCACGTAGCGGGCATTGTATTTGGAGGCGACAATGGCAAACCGGCCGCCTTGGACACCCTTGACCGTGGTTTTGACTTTTCGGAGCATGATTATGAATGAGCGAATTTGAGAGGCATTACCGTCCCACCGAGACTAAATGAGATGGCCCAGTTTACGGCGCTTGGTATCGAGGTATTTGCGATTGTGCGGATTGGGTTTGACGCGGATGGGCTCCTGCTTGGTCACGATCAAACCGTAGCCCTCCAGGCCCACGATCTTCTTGGGATTGTTCGTCAGCAAACGGATGGTTTTCAGCCCCAAATCAACCAGGATTTGTGCTCCGAGGCCGTATTCGCGCAGGTCCATTTTGTAGCCCAGTTTCAAATTGGCCTCCACCGTGTCGTAGCCCAGTTCCTGCAACTTGTAAGCCTGGATTTTTGGCGCCAAACCGATGCCCCGGCCTTCCTGCCGCATGTACAGAATAACGCCCGCTCCTTCCTTGGAAATCTGGCGCATGGCCTGATGCAGTTGCGCGCCGCAGTCACAGCGTCGGGAACCGAACACGTCGCCGGTAAGGCATTCGCTATGGACCCGCACCAACACGTCCTTTTTACTGGCTACCTCGCCTTTCACCAGGGCCAGGTGATACTGGTTGTCCACCGTGGAAAGATACAAGTGCAGGTTGAAGTCGCCGTAATCGGTGGGCAGCTTGACCACTTCAATCATCTGAACCAGCTTCTCCCGCGTGCGGCGATACTTGATCAACTCTTCGATGGCAAAGATCTTCAACTTGTGCCGCCGGGCGAACCGCCGCAATTCGGGCAGCCGCGCCATGGAACCGTCTTCGCTGAGAACTTCGCAAATCACGCCGATGGGACGGGCGCCCGCCAACGTGACCAAATCAACGGCCGCCTCCGTATGGCCGGCTCGTTGCAACACCCCGCCCAGCTTGGCTTGCAGCGGAAACACATGGCCCGGTTGCACCAGGTCTTCGGGGACGGCGGTGGGCTTGGCCATAACCTGGATGGTGCGGGCCCGGTCGGCGGCACTGATCCCGGTGGTAATGCCTTCCGCCGCATCCACGCTGACCTGAAAATCGGTTTTGAAGGTTTCCCGGTTCTGCACCACCATGCGTTCGACCCCGAGTTGCTTGAGCCGCTCGGCGGTGGTCGGCACGCAGATCAAACCGCGACCGTATTTCGCCATGAAATTGATGGCCTGCGGCGTGGCGTATTGGCCCGCCATGATCAAGTCGCCTTCATTCTCGCGGTCCGCGTCATCCACCACGATGCACCATCTTGCCTTGCTGCAAGTCGGCTACCACGGACTCAATGGAATCAAATTTCTTCTTCATCAGATGGGGGTGAGTGTAATCGAAGCGCCACCGGGAGCGACAACAAATAACGCTGTGGCTCCTGGATCGTGCTTGCATTTGGCCGGTCGGGCCGGTTGATTTCGCCCATTACTTGAACCCAATAATTGACTATGAGAAAGACATCTTTACTTAACCTTCTGGTTTCCACCTTGGTCCTCTGCCTGACGGCGAATTGCGTGTGGGGGGCGGACGTTGACCGCAAAAGCGACGAGTTCCGCAAGAAATTCCTCGAGAACTTCCACCGCATCGGCCTCAACACCACCCCGGGCGACGCCATGATGCTGCAAATCCTGGTGGAAAGCTCCCACGCCAAACGGGGGGTCGAAGTCGGTACCGCCACCGGCTACGGCGCCTTGCACATGGGGCTCGCGTTCGAGCGCACCGGCGGGCATTTGGACACGGTGGATATTGATCCGAACATGGTCGCCAAAGCCCGCGAGAACCTGAAGGCAGTTCGATTGGAAGACACTGTGACGGTCATTCAAGGTGACGCACTCAAAGTACTGCCCAAGCTCACCGGTGACTATGATTTTGTTTTCATCGACGCGTTGAAGCAGGACTATTTCAAATACTTCCAGGCCCTCAGCCCCCGGCTCAAACCCGGGGCCGTCATCGTGGCGGACAACGTCATCCAGAGCGCCAACCAAATGCGCGACTTTCTCGGGTTCATGGAAAAGAGTCCGGATTACGATCTGGTCATCATTCGCTGCTCGCTGGAAAAGCGCGACGGCATGGCAGTCATATACAAACTTCGCTGAAGCTGCACGAAGCGGCTAACGGGCCGTTTATTCAGTGCCAGTTTCGAAAACCCGTAATATTGCACACCCGCTGTAGCCGCCGACGTGAGGAGGCGAACTCGACACATCTGACCGTGTTCCGCCTCCTCACGTCGGCGGCTACGGGTTTTCGGCGCTTACGCGGCGTGCGAAAAACCCGAGCACGGGCCGCCGTATCGCATATTCTCGAAATCCGCGGCCCATTTGAATCGGCGAGCGGCGCGTATATCAGTTTTGCGCTACCACGGCGTTCCCTATCTGCGTAACATGGGGCCGTGCGCAAATTGAACATCAACCTTCTGGAACTCGAGGGTGCGTTCGTGACGAACTTTCCCGAATCGCACTATTACCTGGACTTGGAAACCGGCGAGATGCTGATGGTGCAGGATGAATTCCGCGCGATCACTGGAGCGGTTGATGGCTGAAGCCGGGGCCGAGGCGGACGTGGAAACCGTCGTCCGCCAATCCGACCTCCCCGGTTGGCAACAACAAGCCGTGCTCATGCTGCACCGCGTCGATGAAGATTACGGGGAGCGCATCGTAGCGGTGCCTTCCTCGACGGAGCCGGGCGAGAATTATCGTGTCATGCAGGATTTCATTGCCACGCTCAGCGACCCGCAGCTTAAGGAGTCCCTGACCCGCGCCATCCAGGGCAGGGGAGCGTTCGGCCGGTTTCGAAGCGTCTTGGGTCGCCATTTCCATGCCCGCGAGCAATTCCAGGCCTTCCAACAAAGCCGGGAGCGGGAACGCGTGTTGACTTGGCTGACCTCCTTGGACATCGAACCCGAAGATACGTCGCCCACGCTGGCGGTGACTGGTTCATTGCGACCGGCCGTGCGGCCCCATTTGCTGGAAGGAGTGCTAATGTTCGTGCGGGAAGCGGCCCGCTTGGAAGGTGTCGAACGTATTGCCCTGTTCGGCTCGCTGGCCACGGACGCGCCTTCGCCCGAAGATGCCGACGTACTGGTGAGCATTCGAGACGACGTGCCGCTGTCGCCGTTGGCACGTGTGGCCCGAAGATTGAACGCGCACACCATGCATCTCGGGCGTGCCGGCAAGGTCTTTCTCGCCGATCCCCAAGGTCAGTATCTCGGCCGTACCTGTCCTTGGAAACAATGCGAGCCGAATTTGCACTTCGATTGCCTCGCTTTGCACTGCGGGCAACGCCAGTACCTTTACGACGATTTGAACAACATCACCCTTGCGGCTTCCACCATCCAAACGCCGCCCCTGGAACTGTGGCCGGCAGTCCGCGTGCGCGAGACAGCGCCGGAGGACGTCGAGCAATTCTTGTTGGCCCCGTTGCGAGTGGACGGTTCCGCCAAGCCTCAAGGTTGAGAAAGAAACCTTTATGAAACTACCCAAGCTACTTGCGGAGGAATTCCAGCAGAAACGGGGGCATGCGCCGTTGGTGGCAGTGCGCTCCATGTATGATCTTCAGGGAGCGCTTGGCGAAACATACGTGGCGGCCGATGCGGAGGGCGCGGTGCTATTTGGCCGCACCATCGGCGGTTCGCGGGAGACACGTGTTTTGGCCTGGTCGGAAGTCCGGCAGGCAACGGTGCAAACCGAACAAGTGTTCGCTTTCCTGGAACTGCACCTGCCAACCGGCCCTGTTCGGTTGCAATTTTCCGGTTGGGACGCCCCGCGGTTGCGTCAGGTTGTCGAATTGTGGCGGGCCCATCAAGCGCCCGCTGCCACGACCACTTCGGCGGCATTGGCCGCGCCAGCAATCGCCGTGAGCCCGCCGCCGCAATTCCTTCCGGCGGTCACGCCGTTGGCCGCGTTCTGCGCCGGCATTCATGCCATGATCGAGTGTGATGGCCGTCTCGAACCGGCGGAACTGAATTTCCTTTCGCAGCGAATTCCCGACGCAAAAGCCATTCTGGAGGGGCATCAGTTTCTTCGCCAACACGGGATAAATACCTTGTGCCAGTGCGTGAATGCGGTTTTAAACGACGCTCAAAAACGATGCCTCTGGGCCAACCTCGTTGCGGTGGCGATGGTGGACGGTCTCTTGCAAAGCACCGAGCAGGAACTGCTGGAGCGTTTCCAGTCCGCACTCACCATTCCGGAGGAGGAGAAGCAAACCGTCTTCGAAGTGCTCATGGCCAAGAACAACTTGGCCGTCTTTGCCTCCGACGAAGGCGCCGCCGCGCTGGCGGATTCGGATGGGTTGACACCGTTGATGGCCTATTGCGCGGCGTTGCGGGCGATGATGGAAGCCGACCAGGACAGATCCCCGCGAGAGGAAGAATTACTCGTATCAACCGTCCCTTACCCGGAGGACATCCGGTTGGGGCAGGACTATTTGCAGGCTTACGATGTGGACCATCTGCTGGGTCGGTTGGCTTCGGTTTTGAACCACTCCCAACGGCTTTGTCTCGCAGCCAACCTGATCGCGTTGGCCATGGTTGATGGCGTCATCCACGGCTCCGAGCAGGAATTGCTGCATCGCTTCCAGCAAGCCATGGAGCTATCCGACGCGGACTATGTCCGGCTTTATGGGACGCTGCTGCTGAAAAACAGCTTTTCAATTTTTGGAAGCTGAGACGGCAGTTTTTGCGTGCTTTTCTGCCGAGCAGAATTAAACTTCACCACATGTTTTGGATCATCGCGTTGGTCATCATAGGTATCGGGGCGGCTGAGGGTTATTTCACCGGGGCCGTGCGGGCTGCCTTTGCATTCCTGGCCTTGGTGCTGGCTTGTAGTCTGTCGGTGCCCCTGTCATCGATGGGCAAACCAATCGTGTCACTGTTCGGCTTCAAGAACTCCGTGGTGGTGGCGTTGTTGGCGCCGATTGTCGTCTGGATCATTATCGTGCTGGTGGTACGGGCCCTCGGCGAGTCGGCCAATTACAAAATTAACTACTACTTCAAATACAAGGTCGGCGACGAAATGCGGTTATTCTGGCAGCGAATGACCCAACGAGTGGGTTTGTGCGTGGGGGTGCTGAACGGCGGGCTTTATTTCTTCGCCTTTTCCGTGGTCTTGTATGTGGTCGGGTATCCGATTATTCAAGTGTCATCCGATTCCGATCAGAATTCGTTCATGTTGCGCACCGTGGGTCAACTGAGCGAAAGCATGAAGGACACCGGGATGGACAAAGCCGTGACGCCGTTTGTGCCCGGGTCGAAGCTGTTCTATGACGCTTCGGACACGATCGGTCTGTTATACCAAAACCCCAAGCTGGAGACGCGCTTGGGCAATTACCCGCCGTTCCTGAGCTTGATGGAGCGACCGGAGTTCGCCGCCCTGGCCACGAACCGGGACTTTCAAAAGGTGTGGTTGAGCCAATCAGCGGTCGGGGAACTGTTGCAAGAAGGACCAATCCAGAACCTCATCACCAATGAGCAATATTACACGGTGGTACAGGACGCGCTCGGCGGGGATTTGAATGACTTGCAGGAGTATCTTAAGACGGGCGTTTCGCCGAAATTCGCCGACATCCTGATTCTGGGAAAATGGCACTTTGCCATGAACCGTTCGTACAAGCTGGCCCGGCGCGCCAATATCAGTGCCTCGCCCTTGGAGCGGTTATTAGTGCGGCGGACGCTGGAAAGCACCATGGGCAAGTCGGTCTTGACCGCGTTTGTGGACAACAAAGTGTTGCTGCGGGCGCCGGGTACCAACAAAACCGAGCGGGTCGTCCGCGGCACTTGGAAGCAAAACAACCGGAACACTTACACCATCAGTCTGGATGAGGGCGGGCACCAGGCAAAGGCAGAAGCAGACGTGGAGGAGCACACGATGAACTTCAAAATGTTCGGCCTCCCCCTGGTCTTTTTGAAGTGACCGCTTTGACTCGGCTGTATTCCTCACTGTATCCGCCCACGCTAAGCCGTGACTATTCAGTAGGACAGGCGTCTCGCCTGTCCCGAACGAGTGCAAACCAACGACTTGTATCACGGCGCCGCGAGTATTTCTATGTCACCAAACGGTGAGGATGCCTTAGCCTGACCTCGTTTATCAGTTAACGTTATCGGATCGTTTTCCGAGAATTATTGTTATGTAAGTTGCTGATTGACAGCGATCGCCCAGTTCGCGTGCTCTGTAGGGACTATAAATGGCAAAATCTCCACTATTCCTTTGACCTCCCCGTGGCCCCACCTTACTGTGCTCGCAAGAACCCAATGTTTTTCCGGCGCAAGAAGTCCCCTTCGGGTCGGGTGCTCCAACTCTTGGAGTCTTACCGTAACCCCCAAGGCCAACCGCGGCACCGCGTGGTGATCTCGCTGGGCGACGCCCCCTTGGCGCAAGAGGATTGGAAAGCGGTGGCGGCGGCAGTCGCCGACCAACTCTACGGCCAACCCCCACTGCTGGCGGCACAGGTTTCGACCCGAGCCCAGCAGTACGTGGACTCGATTACCCGGCGGGTGCTGCGCGAAGGTCGTTGGCTGCCTTTGCGCCCCGTCGTGGCTGACCCGCAAGCCCAAAGCTTGGACGGCGTGTTGGTGGACCAGGTCAGCCATAGTCAAAGCGCTGTCCTGGGACCGGTGCTCTTGGCGCACCACGCCTGGAAGGAATTGGATTTGCCCGCCGCCTTGAGCGGCCTGGGCTTCAACCCGACGCAGCAAGCGCTGGCCGCGGCAGCGGTGATCAACCGACTGGTCGAACCCTTGAGCGAACATGCCCTGGCGGAGTGGCTGGCGGGCACCGCGCTGCCCGACCTTCTGGGCGAGGGGATTCTCAAGGGGGATTCCAACCGCTTCTATTATGTCAGTGACGCGCTGCTACGCCAGCAGGTGAAGCTGGAAGCGCACCTGCGTGAGCAGCAGGCCCGGCATTTCCCCTATCCGCGGACGATTCTGCGATGATCTGACCAACACGCACTTTGAGGGGGAGGCCCGGGGCAATCCCAAGGCCAAGCGTGGCAAGAACAAGCAAGGCCGCAGTGATTGTCCGCAAGTCGTCGTCGGGATGGTGTACGACGAACAGGGCTTTGAGCTGGCCCACCGGACCTTTGCGGGCAACCAGTCTGACAGCACCAGCCTGGTGAGGATGGTCGAGAGTTTGCGGCAGGCGGCGGGTTACGCGGAGTCGGCAGAACTGCTACCCCCAGCCAAGGTATTGGTCATTGTGGATGCGGGGGTGGCGACGGTGGCCAACTTGAAACTCTTGGCGGCAGCCCATTTCCACTATCTGGTCAACGACACGCGGCGGGGACGTAAAAAGTGGCAGGCGCAGTTTTCGCAAGAGGACCAATTTGAGGTTTTGCCCGGGCGGGAGGACCGGCCCGAGGTGAAGGTGCGGGCGGTGGACCTCAAGGGCCAAGTGCGGTTGGTGCTTTGCAAGAGCCAGGGGCGGCGGCAGAAGGAACTGGCCATCCGCAGCGGGGCGGAGACCCGCTTTGTGGCTGGTTTGGAAAAGCTGCATGCCCGGCTGCAAAAGGGGCAACTGATCGACGGGGCCAAAGCCCAACGCGCCTTGGGCAAGATCCTGGCGCGGGCGACGCGAGTTCAACGCTTTTACCAGGTCGAGTTGAAGGATCCGACCAACCTGCGGGCGGGACTGGCTTGGCAGCGCAAGGATGGCCTTCGGGCGCAAGACGAGCAACTGCTGGGGTGTTATGTCTTGCGCACGGACCGCTCGGAGTTGATGCCCAGCAGTTGTGGGAACTCTACGTCTTGCTCAGCCGGGCCGAAGATGGCTTTGCGGCGCTCAAGGGCGATTTGGGGTTGCGCCCCAACTATCATCAACTGGAGGGGCGGGTGGACGCCCACATCTTTCTGAGCGTCCTCGGGTATCAGCTTTTGCGCTTTATCACCTATCATCTGGAACAGAAAGGAGGCCATCGCGATTGGCCGACCTTGCGCCGGGTATTACAGACACACTGCTACGCCACCGTCAGCCTGCCGACGCGCAGCGGGACGGCGTGAACGTGCGCCGGCCCGGCACTCCGGAGCGTTGCCATCAACAAATCTATGAGCAGTTTGGAATCGACTGGAAAGAGCTGCCGACCAAGAAAATTACGGCCGCCGTAGAAACGCCAGCGACTTGGTAGTGCCTAAAAAAGGCGACCGTTGATGACCAATAGCTTGCAGACTAAAAAAACGAACTAAG
>CAWBHS010000052.1:0-43085 GCA_963788655.1 uncultured Verrucomicrobiae bacterium
ACTTATGTGGAGCTCCACATAAGTCGATGACATGGGACTCAAGGCGCTGCCCAAACACTCCGGCGAATACCTCCTGGAAGTGGTCATGCGCCGTTACGAGAACCGTTCCACCATCATGACCAGCAACCGCCCCATCCAGGACTGGGGCAAGCTCCTGGGCGACGTGCCCGCCGCCAGTGCCATTCTGGACCGCTTTCTCCACCATGCCCAAACCATCGCCATCACCGGCCGCAGCTACCGCCTCAAAGATCAGGCCTCGGCTAAAGCGGAGCCGCCGCCCCAACAAACTACCGAGGATCCCGCCCATGACTGAACCAGACTCAAGGACATCGAGGATCACCGGCGCGCCTATTTGCGCGGGCCAGGCGAGTCCGTTACGCGTGGCGACCGGCGGCAACGCGAACTGGAGTTCGAAAGTCCGTTGCCGCCGCTCGCCGGCCCGCCCAAATAGACGGCGCGAGGGGCGTCCTTGACGTTCGAAAGACAAAAGTGCGACACTGCCCTTGAACCAAACCGAAGATGTGATATGAAGTGCTCACCTCAGAGTGGCTGGTTTTGAATCGCCCATCCGTGGCTGGTTTTCATTCGCCCGGTGACACCAGAAGTCAGCAAGCGCAGTCAATTGACCTACTTGTTTCGCCGGAGCCGTCCGACCATCGTCATGCGGGAAACGGAGGAGTGGACTCGCGTTCTGTGTGCCCTCTGCCTGCACCCCATCGGCTATTACAGCGATAGTTGGGCGGGAGTCATGTGCCCCACGGATGAGGTCATCGCTCATCTGCTGATGATGCGCGGTTGCGAGGAAAAGTACTGGGCCAACGCCAATCAACATCCATCCAACCACCCCGCTGCTGGAATTTGACCGAGTGGCGGGCAAGCGGAGTATCGTCTGCTCACGGGGCTGTCGTGGTTTTGCCTGTAATCCTTCTGACGATGTGGCGTTGAGCACTTTGGCACGATAGGCATTAAGTCTTTGGAGCAAAGTGTTGATCGTTCACCTTCAGAGCGGTGAACTCACTTTGTGGGAATCGGCACCTTGCAGAACGTGAGCGCGGCAATGCCGTTGGCGCCGTAGAGGAGGTTGTCCGGGCTCCACGACTTGCTGTCGAGATAGGTAATACGTTGCGCAGTCGAGGGGGTAGCCAGCTTGAGCGTGAGCACATTGCCGGACACGGAACCGCCGGCGACTTTGTCTTTGGTTCCGTCCAGATAGAATTGGTTGGCGAGGGTATCATCCCACACAACGGGTTGATCGAACTCCAACGCGATCGCGTCTTGGTTATCGCTGATGTAGGCCGCCCGAATGAGGTTGGGCGGCGTGATGCTCGACGGAAAAACTTTGCCGTAGTTGTCCCGCTCGATCAGCGGTTGAATCAACCGCGCAAACTCCGCCCAGCCGGCCAGCGGATAATGGCAGCCGCCGGGCGGCTTGATGCCCAGCGTGGACATGATGCTCATGTTGGAATAAAGCGCCGGCAGGGTACGCTGTACTTCGCGCAGCATGTTGTCGGACCCGTTGACGCCCATGGCGCAGGCTTTGGGCCAGATTTGGAAGAGGTAGTAGTGCTGAACGTTCGGATAGTCCTGTTTCCAAGCCGCCGACATCTCGACGAAGTATTGTTGATAGGTTTCCCAGCCGTAGCCGCCGGTTGGTCCGTCCGCGCCCTGATCGTTCTCGCCCTGGTGCCAGAGGATGCCGCGGATGCCATGCGTCAGTTTCGCCTGCCGCACGCGCCACAACAGGCGTCCGTAAATGGTCGAAACGTCTTCGGGATCGGTCGGATTTCGCTGATGCTGGTCAATTCGTGTTCCGCCGACTGCGCCGTTGATGATGCAGATCGGCAGGTGCTGACTGGCGACCAGTCGCTTGGCGAGTTCCATGCCCCAGTAACCGAGTTGCAATTGCTCGTCTTGATCCTTCCAAACTGCGTTGCCCCACAGCTTCAACCGGGCCCGTTGCGGATTGCCCCCGGTGCTGCCATAGGTGCGAATCCAGTCGCTCGTGTACGGTGGCGCGGTTTCGCCGGTATCCGTCGCCAGGGCGTTGGATTGACCTTGGATTACGTAGGCATCGCCGCAGACGAGGTTCGTCGCGGTGTGGAAGACTGTCTCCCGCTCTCCGGCCTTTGCACCAAACTCCACCCGGTATTTGATCATTCCTGGTTTGAGCTTCGCGGAGAAACTGTATGTTCTGCCCGATTCCAGCTTCTGGGTTTGGGTCTGAATGAGTTGGTCGTCGGCGTAGAGTCTTAAAAAAACTGACTCCGCAGCTTCAGTCAGCGAGCCGTTGCAGTAAAGCGTGCCCTCGTTTTGATCGTCGCGGGCGTAGAATTGGTTGTCCGCTGGTTGCTCGTCCTTCCCCGGCACCCGTTGCACCCAGGGATCATGCTTGGGTTCGCGCACGGTGATGGTGGCTGTCTGCGTGGTCGTGGCGCCGCCGTTGCTGAGGGCGAGCGTGACGCTGAGTTGGCCGCTGTTCTGGGAGCGCTTGAGAATCAGTCGGTCGGGAGCGATTTCCTTGATTACCGCGAGGCCTGAAACGCTCCAAACATAGCTCAGTTCACCCGCGCCTTTCGCCTGCATCGCGGGGATATTTGAAATCGTCGGCACCACCTCGATGGTTGCGCGTCCGTCCCACTGTGCCGGTGCTTTCAACGTGAATATGGGCTCGGGAATGTCTTCCTGGATCATTATGGCGATGTCCTTCGTCTTTACGCCGTCCGCATAGACCGCCTTGAATCGAACAATTGTCGATTGGTCGCCCACCACCCGGCCGGCATCGAGGGTAAAGGCAAACCGATCCACCGCGGCGGTCGTTTCGCGTCCGTCGCGCTGGAGAATCCAATACACCTTCTGCGCGCCGCCCGCTTTGACGGAGAGTGTTACGCTCTGCCCTTCGGCCACCGTTAATGTCGGCGAGGCCACGGAAAATTCGTCGCCCGGTTGCACCACCGGGCCAACCAGCGTCGGCAGAGGTTTTTGATTTTCGAATTCGAGCCGCACCCAGTCGGCGGACCGCCTCACCTTGGAAATCCGCACTTCGTCAATGTCGCCGACGAAGTTGTAATGGTTGTACCATCCACCGATCCACAGCCGGGCCGGACTCCGGATATTCAAAGGTGCCGCCCGGGAGGTCGATGCGCCGTCGAGGAGGCCGTTCACATAAATCCGCGAATCGCCTTGCTGATAGGTGTGAACCACCTGGATCCACTGGGACAGGGGAAGTATGTTGGTGCCTTGGACGTTTCCATCGGAAAAGTAGCAGTCCATGTTGATATGCGGCGGGCTGCGAAATTGCATGACCACTTTGCCTTGCGCCTGTTCATTGCCCCAGCCGAGGAGGGTTGCATTGGGCTGCTCCGACCGGAACCATGCTTCGGTGCTGTGCGGCCTGGCGCCCGACGGAAAGTTCTCAATCTTGTCTCCGCAAAAAACGCCCTGCCGGCCCGCGAGGTGTCGCGCCGGCCCGACCACCCCGGCGGTCGCCATCGTGCCGACGTTCTTCGAGTCGAGCGTGCCCACTTCGTCTTTCACCGGCTCGCTCATGTGCCAGACGCTGAGATAGCCGTTGGAGGCATTGAACACCGCGGTGCCGCTTGACTCACTCGCTGCGTCAGGATTGCCCCAGTGCATTTTGATTTCCTGGCGCGCGTTGCCCCGAATGACGGGGATGCGGACCCAAATGCTGGCGTTGCCCTGGGCCGCATCCCACTCCTCGATTTGATACGCCAATGGTGTGCCGTCGCTGGTGGTGAAACGAATGTCCTGGCCGTTTGCTCTCGCTTGGCGGAAGTCAAAGAAGTCTCGGTGCAATCGCACCAACAGCGGGAAGTCTTTCTCGACCACCGAAGCCGGTAAGTTGGCACCTTCCGGCGTGGTCAGGATGTAGATGGAGCCTGAGTGTTGCCAACCAGCATATTGCGCCTGAACCGGCGCCCCAACCAGCGCAGTCAGCAGGGCCAGCACGTGAAAACACATTCGGTGGTTCATGCCGGGGATTGAACACCGGGAGGGCGGAGGATTCAATCGAAACGGAAGGTTTCGACCGCAATCCAAATCGAAGCGTTAAAGGGTTGAGGAGTTAAAACGGTGGCCCATCCAAGCGGCTTGATTGTATCCACATCGTAGCAGCCGACGGGAGGAGGCGCTGACGTTTCCCGGTTGTGGATTCACCAGTCCGTAATATGCGATGTTTGGGAGCCTATGGCCTGGGAACGCTATTCACGGGTAATCTTCAGATTCCGAACCGTGCCGGTGAAACGTGCCGGCGGGGTGTAATCGCCCACGGCCATACGATTGTCGTGGCCCACGCAGAAATCCTCGACTGGCTGGCGTGAAATGAGTTCCGGCCCTTTGCCTTGGGCGACGGTGCGCCCGTCAATCGCAAGCGACATGGCGCCGTCGCGGGCGAGGCGGGCTTCGAGCTTGAAAGCAGAGGCCGGCGTCGCGTTCGCGGTGATGGAAACCGGCTTGCCGTCATCGCGGACGGTGAATTCGAGTTGGCCGTTACGCAGGTAAACGGCGTAGCCATACGTAATACCGCCGTGCGCGACGATAACCCCGTTGGACGACTTTGGCTCGACTTCACACGTGATGGTCAGCGCTTTCTTGGCGACGTCCGGTGCGTCATAATCCCCGAGCGAGTCGCCCAGTTCCAGCGTGTCGAGCGCTGGCGCCTCGCCGTTACCGAACGCTGGGGCCTGTCCCGGCAGCCACAAGCCGACCGGCTTGGTCACCCGGCCAGGGGCGCGCACACCGGGGCCCAGCTTGTTCGTGCCGAGATCGGTGTTCATCTTCGCTATGAGTTGCTGGAGACGCGCCACCACATCGGGATGCTGGGCGATCACGTTGGTGCGTTCGCCAATGTCGGTGTCCAAGTTGTAGAGCGTGGGGGTGAACGGCGTCTGGGGCGAGACGGCTTTGGCACTTTTGGGGCGGCATTCGTTCTGGCGCATGATGGCGAGTTTCCAGGGACCGGACCGGACGGCTTGGAGGTTGTTGCCGGAGAAATAATACATCGCCTCGTGCGGCGATGCTTGCGTCTGCCCCAACAGCAACGGCGAGATGTCCTTGCCATCAATCCGGTTGTCGGTCGGCACACGGCCACCGGCAAGACTTACGAACGTGGGCAAAAAATCAATGTTCCCTGCAATGGCCTCGCAGACCTGGCCGGCGGGCACGTGGCCGGGCCACCAGGCAATCGTCGGCTCGCGCATGCCGCCTTCGTAGGTGCCGCCCTTGCCACCTCGCAACGGGCCGGCCACGCCGCCGTTGGCACCCTGCGTGAGCCATGGGCCGTTGTCGCTGCTGTAAATGACCAGCGTTTGTTTGGTGAGCTTGAGCTCGCGCAACGCGTCGAACACGCGCCCGACACTCCAGTCGATTTCCTCCACCCAATCACCGTAGCGGCCGTTGGTGGATTGACCTTGAAACTTCTTGCCCGGGTGCAGCGGGACGTGAACCGCCGTGTGGGGGAAATAGAGGAAGAAAGGACCTTCGCGGTGCTCGCGAATAAATTTCACCGCTTCCTCAGTGTAGCGTTCGGTGAGCGCATCCTGCTGCGCGGGTGAAACGGTTTCGATCACCTGGCCGTCGCGGATGAGCGGCAGGGGCGGGCGTTTGTCCCGCCTCCGCCGGGCGGCGCTGGCACCCGGAGGCGGCCCGCCCATGTCGTTCGAGTAGGGCAGACCGAAGTAATGATCGAAGCCGTGGCGCGTGGGAAGAAACTCCCATTGATCGCCAACATGCCACTTACCGATGCACATCGTGGCATAGCCGCGTTCTTTCAGGAGTTCGGCAACCGTGTGTTCCTGCGGATTCAGTCCAATCGGACAGGCGGGAAAAATCACATTCGGCAGCGAAACCCGTTTGGCGTAGCAGCCGGTGAGCACCTGCGCCCGCGACGGCGTGCAGACCGGCGCGGCGTAGAAACTGGTGAACTTCAATCCCTCGCGCGCCATGCGATCCAGGTTGGGCGTGCGGTTGATCTTCGAGCCGAATGGCCCAACGTCGCCATAGCCCAGGTCGTCGGCGAAGATGAGGATGATGTTGGGCTTGGACGTTTCGGCGGCGCGCAGCGCGGACCCTGGAATGAGCAGCAAAACGGCAAGCGCAAGAACCAACTGTTTCATGAGCTGAAAGTGTTTCGTCAACGTTTTCACGATCGTGTGTTGGAGGCGATTGTAATCTTCATCCTTTCATTGAGAAATGCGAAAACCGAAATAATTGCCGGTATGGACTGGCGCCCCAATCCTAGTGCGCCTGACTTACTTAGCCACGCGGTGGCTTCCTTCTCCCAAGGCGCTGCAGCGATCCGATACTCCGCTGGGCAGTTGACGATTTGCGTGAGTTTCTCAGCGAAGCTTGCAGTCGCCGGTCGCCTCTGGTAGCGGTCGTTCATAACACTTCGCTGTTTTTGGAAGACACAATCCATTTTGATGATGACATTCCACCGCCGAATCGCGCACTCTTCGCGCCATTATGCCGGTCAATGACAGTCCAACCACGGACTGCATGGTGCTGACGACTGAATGATTCTGATCGAAACAAACAACATGAAACAACTGACCCATCCGCTGCTCGCCCTGCTTGGAAGTACCCTACTCCTCGCCGCCGCCCCGAATCCCGACCTCTATTCTGTCCGCGATTTCGGTGCCAAGGGTGATGGCCAGATTGATGACACGGCCGCGTTCCAAAAAGCGCTGGACACCGCCCGGGAAGCCGGCGGCGGCGTGGTGTATGCGCCGCGGGGCAACTACTTTTTCGCCGGGCATCTCGACGTGCCCGGCGCGGTGACGTTGAAGGGTGTCTGGGAGTCGGTCCCGTCCCATGTTGGTCTGCGCAATCGCGGCGCGGCCAAACCGACCGATGACGGCACGACGTTCCTGATCACCGACAACCAGGGGAAGGAAGATGGGGCCGGCCTTCATCACGTTGCACGACAACAGCACCCTCAAGGGCGTCGTCCTCTATTACCCGCAGCAGAATCCCGACGCGGAACCGCAACCGTATCCCTACGCCATCGCCATGCGCGGGAAGAATCCGGCGGTGTTGGCGGTCGAAATGCTCAATCCCTACAACGGCATCGACGCCACGCGTAACGAACGCCATCTGATTCGCGACGTTCGGGCCAACCCTTGCGACGGGGCATTTACGTCGATGGGATTTATGACATTGGCCGCATTGAGAACGTCCACTTCAATCCGTGGTGGAGCATGAGGCCGAACGTCTTTCAAATGGCAGCAGGAGCACGGGGAGGCCTTCATCTTTGGGCGCACCGACTGGCAATACGTCTTCAACACGTTTTGTTTCGGCTACAAGGTCGGTTACAAATTCATCCAGACCCGCGCCGGAGTTTGCAACGGGAACTTCCTCGGGATCGGTGCGGACGACTGCTTCACCGCGGTCGTGGCCGAGGCCAGCGCGCCCTTCGGCTTGCTGATTTCCAACGGTGAGTTTGTTTCGTTCCACGGCCCCGATCCTACGATGGTTGAGGTGGGCACCAACCACACTGGCGCCGTGCGTTTCGTGAACTGCGCGTTCTGGGGCCCCTGCGATCAGATTGCCAAAATCGCCGGCCGCGGGACGGTGGGCTTCACCGATTGCACGTTTGTGCAGTGGGACCGGAATCGGGAAGGCCGCCACGCCCTCCAGGCTCAGAGCGGAACCGTACTGGTGCGCGGCTGCGAATTTCGAGAGGATAAACCGCAGATCGAATTGGGCGAAGCGGTGCGCCGCGCCGTCATTACCGACAACATTTTCCACGGCAAAGCTAAGGTCACCAATAACAGCAAACGCACGGTCATCATCAGCAACAATGCGGGTGATGAGTAGCGGCTCCGGGCATTTCCAATTCGTTGGCAGTGGACCGCGTGAATGTTTTGAATCCCAATTACGCCCGATTTTATTACCAGGGCGCACGGAGTGGGCGCCAGCTTTTGGACTGCGCCGGTCGCGCGCAACGGGCACAGCGCGGCAGAGCCGCAACCAATCGGCGGGTAGGGCGAGACTCCGTCAAGCCCATACTTCCCCGCATCGCTGCCAATAATAACTCGAGATCCAAAACGCGGAAAGCCTTCGGCGTTACGAGCACTAAGGATTTCCCCGTGTTCCTCACCCAGTCGGCGGAAGGGCTTCGGGGATGTCAGGGCTCGCCGGAGTCTCGCCCTACCCGACCGGCGCTGCTGGCAGAAATTTCCGTCGCAGCTTGCGACTAATTTGCACTGTTGCTGTACAATGGTCAGCCATCCGACCGTACGACGAAGAAGCTTCTGGGCTTGCCGATTTCGAGTTCCGGTCAGCCGGTGCGGTTTCGATAATAAAACGTTACCCCCAGACCATGGCCGAGACGCGGGCCGTATCCATTCAGTAGCTGGCGATGACGCGATTCGGCGCGGTAGGACGGGCGTCTCGCCTGTCTCGAATAGCCAAGCACATCCTCACCTGTTGGTGACTTGGAGAGACTTCCTACGCCGCGGTGCCAATCGATGGTTGGCAGTCGGTCGAGACAGGCGGGACGCCTGTCCTACGGAATAGTCACAGCTAGCAAGCTGCGCAACGTGGTGGCATGAGAACGATCCAAGATTAATGCTGCCTGCGAAACATGTCGCGACGGCCAGTCGGCCGTTTACTGTTTGTCTGCCCGCTGGGCCAGGATTGCTTGCGCGTGGCGGGCGTAGAGGCCGTGTAAATCGCCGGCGTACTGGCGCAGGATTTTTTGCCCCAACCCTTCGTAGTCGCCGCAGCGATACAACGCGCGGGCCAACACCAGTTCGCTGAGAGCGCGGTTGCGCAGGGAAGTGTCCGTCCCGCTGGAAGGAGTGTTCTTCAGCGCGGTATTGATGTCATCGAAAGCATGACCGCTGACATCGGGCTTTTGCAGGAGCCGGGCCAAGGGTTGGGCGGCCGCCGGATTGCCCAGGCTCTCCAGAGCAATGGCCACCGCGCGGAAATGGGAGAATTCACTCTTCGCGTCCAATTGATCCACTTTTTCGAGAATGGGTGGCAAAGCACGCTCGGAGTGCGTTCGGCCAAGCGCAATGATCAAGCTGTCCAGAGTGACTCATGCTGGGACCGAACTGGCCCATGCCAGTGTAACGCCAGCCTTTGTCCCAACCCGTGGTAGCGACTGCGCGCAACAGGGTGTCGGCACCGGTGGCATCCTTCATCATTCCCAGGACGTGGGCGTAAATTAGCCGGGCCTGGTCGTCTTTGGCGTGGGCGTAGGCTTCGCGCAAAAGTGGTTGAGCGGTGTCGAATTGGGCCAGTAAGATTTCCAATCCGGTGTAATCATTCGTGACCCCGGCAACGGCCTGAGCAACCCGAGCTTTGGGCAAAGGGAACGAATCAGGTTCCGTGAGCACACTTTCCGGTAGATTGCCCTTTTTCACGAGGTGACGTTGCAGGGCTTTGATGTCGAGTTGCCGGGTGGCGCAACCTTGTTTCGCAATCATCGCGGCCGCCGTGCCGGCGGCGTAGCCCTGATTCTGAACGTCGGCCTGCATCCGAATCACCGGCAGCGCATCGCGATGGGCGCTGATACCCAAACCAGTCACCAGGATGCCGTCCAGACCCTTTGGCAGGAGGCAGCGATACGGCACATGCACATCCACGTCATTGCGGTTCGGCGGCCGGATCATAAACATCGGATGCACGATGAAACCGTGTGTGTCGAAGTTGCTCCGCGAAATCACCACGGTGTCGGGAAACGTGCGGCCCAGCATCATGTCCATCGGTGACAAGGTGAAGTCACCGATGATTTGCCGACGTTCCCGTGTATCCACCAACTGGCCCAGATCGTAGGCACCCTGGAATTTTTGTTTGGCGGTCACCAGCACGCGCCATATATCAAAGATGTCCGTGTCATCGACGAACGTGTAATCGGTGTTGGTGTAGCGCGCGCCCAGCGCTTTGGGCGGCAGGCCGGTTCCTTGGACGGCCAGACTCGATTCATCGATGTAACGGCATTGGGCGCCCGCCGCGGCGGCGATGTCGGCGTTGCCCGTGGAATCAATGACCACCTTGGCCAGCACCACGCCCCGGCCTTGCGGTGTGGCTACGATCACACCTTTAACGCGGCCATTCTCGACGACCGCGCCGGCGCCCAGCGTACCGTACCAAAGGTCCACGCCCGCCCGGCGTAGCGCCTCGCGATACCATTCGATCTTGTGCTCGGGATTCCAACTGGCGCTGCTCAGGCGGTTGTTCTTTCCGTCAAACGCCGCCACGCCCTCGTTGATTTCTTTGGTAAAGCCCACCCGATTGCCGTGGTAATAACTGCTGATGAGCCCCATCGTGCCCACGCCGCCCAAACCGTAGAGGTATTCAATGACCAATGTTTTGGCGCCTTGCCGTCCGGCGGCAATTCCTGCGGGAGCGCCGCCCGTGCCGCCGCCCACCACCACCACGTCGTATTCGCCAAGCACCGACACCCCGTGCGCTTCGACCGGAACGGTTTCCTTGCCGGCGCGAGGATTGGCGGCCACTGGCACTTCGCTGATTTGGCCAGGTACCACGTCCTTGCCGGCGGAATCCGGCCAACTGCACGCCTTGCGGCTTCGCCAGGCTGGCAGCCAACTCGGCGGCTTTTTCACCGACCCGTTCACCGACGGCCATCGCGTTGACCGGCCGCTCCAATTTTGCCGCCACCTCACGCGAAACATCGGCGCAACCGCTGAGGACAAACACCTGCTCGCTTTCGGCGGGTCGCAACGCGTCGAGCGGCAATTGGTCGGCACCCGGCCAAGCGCTGGCAAAATGTTGCTTGCCCAGGATGTGACCGGGAGGCACCTGAAAGAGCACTTCCGACGCGTCCAACGCTTGCGGCGTCCACGTCCAATCGCGGGCCAGTTGTTCCGCCGCGGAGAACGAGGCAAAGCTGGCGTCCTTCATCGGCAGTTTGAGCTGGTATTCGATCACCGAATGCGGCTGTTCCGCGCGGTCGTAGATGACCAGCGGTTGCGGTCGCTGCAATACGATGAGGTGGTCGTGTTGGGTTGGCTTGCCGCCAACCACGACCCGAGTGAACACCTGGTCGCCGCCCGGATAATCTGTCATCACCGCTTTGGCCAGGCGCGCCACTGTGGCCCGTTCGGTAGCGTCAATGATCACTTTGGCGATCACGGCCTGACGGCCCGAACGATTGGCTACCACCACACCGGCCGGATAGCCATTCGCATCCGTCAGCAGGTCGGTGGCCGGACACGCGTAGAGGAACGGCACTTTGGCGCGGAGCAACGCTTGATCCAACACCCGCTTGACCTGCATCGGCTTCACCGCCCGCGGCGCCGGTGTCGGCGCGGCGACATTTTCATCGCTGGGGCCGGACACCACAATTTCGCCCAGCAGGACGCGTCCGGCTTCGGGGCCTTTGCGCACGTCGAACTTCAGATACCGTGTCTTGAGGTTCACGGCGGTGGACAATTTCAATGCCGCGTTTTCAAATGCGCCCTGGCCCAACTGGTCGTTCTTGATGGTGCCGGCGGAACTCCAGTTCGTGCCGTCATTGCCCGCCGAAACCAGGACGCTGGCCACGTCGAAGTCCGCATTACGCTGATAGGTCATAACGTTGATGCGGTTGACGTCCTGCTCCTTGCCGAGATCGATCAATAGCGTCACGTCGCCGTTATATTGGACGCTTTGATTCGCGGCGCTCTGCCATTGGCCATCGGCCAGCTTGGAGGGCGGACTGGCATCCTTGTGCGGCGAGGTGGAAGGCAGGTTGGCGGTGTATTTAAACGGCAGCGACGGACCACCGCTCGCGGGCGTTTCCGGGAGGGCAAAGACTTCACGCGCCAAATCGGTCTGCGGTTCTTCGCCGGGCTCCAGCCACAGTCGATAGCTGGCGCATATATCCTCGCCGAGATACGGACGCGGGGCCGCCAGGAAAACTGTCGCGCCTTTGCGGGCGGCAGCCACTGCGGCAGAAACGCCCGCCGACGTTCCGCCGATAACCACCACGTCCACTTCTTCGAGTACCGGAAGGCGGCGCGCGGATTCAACTACTTCTTTGGCTGGCAGGGAGGTTTGAGTCAGCGCCATGCAGGCGGCCCACAGCCACACTCGGCTAAACATTTTCTTTGTCATTCGTGCAGTCACAGATTCGATTTGTAGTCCAGCATGCCGCAGTCGGCGCCGCATGGCAATCGCGTACAAGACTGTCGCTCGGTTCGTGGTTGATTGCCTCGGCAGTATCCGACTCCCTTGACGCGCGGGCCATTCATCTCCAACCTCGTGGAAACGTAGAATCTTATTGTGCAAAACAAGACTCATTGCCTCATTCGCGCGCAAGCGGTCCTCGTGGTTGTGGACATCCAGGAACGTCTGCTGCCGGCCATTCATGAAAAGGAGCGCGTCGTGGAAAATGCCGTACGCCTGATCAAAGGCGCGGCGGCGCTGGGCGTGCCCACGCTGTTCACCCAACAATACCGGAAGGGCCTGGGGCCCACAGTCGCGGAAGTGGCTGAAGCGTCGCCCTCGTTTGCGCCCATCGAGAAGTTGACGTTTAGTTCGTGCGGCGAATCTGGGTTTCAGCAAGCCCTGGCAGGCACAGGGCGGACGGACGTCATTCTGTGCGGCATCGAAGCTCACGTTTGTGTTTCGCAAACCTGCCTGGACCTGCTTGATCAAGGATTGCGGGTCTTCGTAGTGGCGGATGCGGTGTCGTCGCGCACGCCAGATAATCATCGGCAGGGACTGGACCGGATGCGCGAGGCGGGGGCTACCACCGTTTCAACCGAGATGGTGCTCTTCGAACTGCTCGGCCGGGCGGGGACTGACGAATTCAAACAGATCTTAAATCTGGTGAAGTAGCCCGGTCAGTTCTCGGGCTTCTCGGTCAGTTGGAGAATTCGGAAATCGTCGAAACGAATCCAATCCTCGGCATCGTCCGGCCCGTGATAGCCCTGGATGCTGACTTGATCTGCTCCCGGCAAGGGGAGTTTGCCGGTGGTGACGGTTAGAAATTCACCCTTCGCCTCGGGCCGATATTGGGCGGTGAAGGTGTCCGCGGTGACGATCAGGCGCAATTGCACCGTGTCCTTGGTCATGAGCTTCCGGCCTGGGATAATCATCAATTGTCCGCCCACCCGTTCTTTGACCAGCTTGAACACTGGTTTGCTTTTCGTAGGTGGAACCGGGGTGTCAATTCTCGACGGCCATGCCGAGGAAAATGGCCAATGGCCAATGGCCAAGCACCAAAGAAGACCCAACTTTCAACCCCCAATCCAAGTTCCAGAGCTGGCGGTGCGGGCTGGCGACGTAAGTCATCTTCATCAGATCCGGTGAGACGTGCCAGGCAGGGATTGCCAACCGGTTCGCGACAAGTGGGGCGCCGAAAAGTTTACAGTTCACTGTCCCGATTGAAGACACTGGAATCATTGGGAAACTGAGGCCGGCGCGCTTTCAATATTGTAACGTGTTGATGGGCCTTAACCTTGGCAATTTGAATATTATTTTCGGCAAACTGGCCAATTGGCATCCAAGTAGCGAGGGGGATTACGACGACAGAAACGGTTTGGGAAAAAAATGAGAATTCGAACACATATTCGCAGGATACGGCACGCGGCCCAGGGCTTCTCCTTAGTGGAGGAGGTCGTCGCAATGGGCATTGTTTCCATGATCTGCTTCGCCTGTTTGTCTTCGGTGACTTTTGCGCGGGCACAACGGTTTCGGGACCGCGAAGCGGGCATTGTGACCGATTTCTTGACGCATTACCTGGAGCATCTTAAGGCCCTGCCGTTCGAACAATTGGATCCGGGCCGGCCGTTGAACGGACTGTACGACGGCAGCGGCAACGGCCCCCGACTGGTCATCCCTCCGACTGGCCAATGGACGGATTTGCAGAATAACGACTACCTGGTGTTTCATCCGGATTTAGCCTGGCTGGAGAACCGCCATCCCCAATTTCGACTGAGCCTGACCAGCACGTCCGCCGGGGGCCAGGTTGAGAGCAAGCACGTCAAATTGGAATTGAAGTGGGATCAGCCTCTAAGCAACCGCGTGCTCACCAACCGGCTGGACATCGTCCGCGTGATAGACTTATGAGAGACAGCCGGGCAACGGGAAATCAACGATGAAGCTGGGATGCAACCATGATCCGATTGGCCGCCGAAGTCGGGGCGAACGCGGCACCTCGATCGTGGAAATTCTTTTCGCTTCGTCCATCGGCATCCTGGTGTTGAGCGCGTTGATGGTCCTGTTCCTGGAAGCCGCCCAGGAGCAATCGCGGGGGATGGTCGAGGCCCAATTGCACAATGAGATTGGGCTGCTTCAGGACCGGATCACCCGGTTCCTGCACCAAATGAGCGCGACCGAGAGCACTATTTTTAGTAATCCCGTTGAGAGCGGTTCGCCTTTCTACCAACGGATCATTGTCGCTCAGGGCAAAGCCCCCGGCGCGCCGCGGGAAGAACTGATCTACGATCCGCAAACCATGACGCTCGTCCACGATCCCAACCGTTCCGCGGACGGAGATGAAGTGGTTTTTCACGAGGCTTCCTCGACGACAAAACTGCGCCGGGCTTGCTTCTATCCGTCGATGAAGCCGGGGGGGATGCCGGACTCGTCGTCGATCAACGTCTGGTTGGAATTGGACGACGATGGCGCGAGCCGACGTCATAATGCCGATGGCACCGTGCGCCGGACTTCCGTGGTGCGCACGTTTGTAGTGACCATGCGGAATCAATAAACCGAGTTCCCGTTTATGAAAGTGATTGTTCAACGACGAGCCGCGGAGACGGGTTCGGCCCTGGTGGCGGCGGTCGTGTTTTCGTTTCTGGTGATGCTGGCCATCACGTCCACGATGCAACTCAGCGCCTACCGGGTCCGGTTGGAGCACGGGCGCGCCCACTCCCAGCAGGCCTATTTTCACGCCGAGAACGCATTGAACTGGATCTGCCAGGCGATTGCCGATTCCGCGCAAGGGGGTGCCACGGCGCCGTTCCTCGGGCATTATTCGGTGCGGGACGGCACGTTGCACCTGACGTATCAAGAAGGGCTCAAAGACGGCGAAGACCCGCTCTTTGGAGATACCTGGGTAACCGTGCAAAACCACCCTTCGGGCTTGACGAATCTGTACCTGGTGACGGCGTCTTCGAAGGAAGGAAATCGGACCCGGACGTTGCAGGCCACCGTCCGCAAGAATCCCCCGAGCCTGGTTTTCGATTACGAATATTTCTTGAACAATTGGGGATGGTGGTGGGGATCTTCGATTACGGGCAACGGGGACAACCGGGCGAATTGGGATTTTGATTTTCAATACGGTCCCACCGTCAACGGATCGGTGCTGGCCAATGGCCGGATCGAATCGGCCATGCAACCGGTCGATCCGTTGGCCGGTAATCCTCCCTTCCGCGGCCTGGCGGGGAACGAGCCGGTTGATTACATCAAGACCGGTGTCCCGCGGGTGTCCATGCCCAATCTCCTGGATTTCAGTTACTACATCCAAAAGGCGCAAGATGCGGGCGGCAAGCTGTATGTTGGCAATACCCTCAAAGTGAATGCGGTGCATAACGACAGCACCAAACCCGGCTTAGCTTTGGTCGGAACCACGGCTGAGCCTATCCGGATTGACGGCCCGGTGGTCATACCCGGCGACGTGGTCATCAAAGGCGTTATTTCGGGCACCGGAACCCTTTACGTGGGAGGCAACCTGTATGTCGCCGGCGATGTGACGTACAAAGACGGCCCAAGCTTCTATTCACCGCCTACGCTCATGTCCGATAGCCAGCGGGATGCCTGGGTGGAAAATGCCGTGGATCAGCACAAAGATCTGGTGGCCTTCGCGGTGAATGAATCAATTCTTGGCGGCGACGTGAACAGCAGCGATTGGAAATCACGGTGTTATGATGCCGCGTACTATGGCCTGAAAAACGTCGGTAACGAAGCCGCCTTGGGCGAAGATGGCATCCCCGGCACGCCGGACGATGGCGTGGCTTATCTCGATACCAATGGCGACGGCCAGCCCGATTCCGCCTGGTACGACGCCGATGGCGACGGGGCTACGGACTACAACTACAATTACACCCAGCAGATTCAGATGAACTCGACGCGGGTCGGGAAGATTACCGACTATCCCACCGACCATGGCGAACCGGAGTCCTACAATGCCGTGGCCAGCAATAACATGAATCGGCTGGACGGCATCTTCTACTGCAACCACGCCGTCGGTATGCGTTTGGCGAAAAACAACAGCGTCATGAACGGCGCCCTGATTTGCCGGGACGAGGCCATCGTTTACAACAGCACACTCAAGTTCAACTACGATCCGCGCGTTCACAGCCGGTATTCGGATGATCCCAACCGGTTCATCGATCTGGGCTTGCCCATCGCCCGGAAAGTGCGAATCGAGCATTTTGCCGAACTGGCCCCACAGGAAGGGTTCTTTAGCAGCGACGCAATGTGATCTCAAGGACGCCTATGTTCTCCGTAACCGCTCCGATCTCAGAAGTGCGCGCGCAACGTGCCGGTCGTCGAAGTCCCGCGATGCCGGTTTACGCCTCCCTTATCGCCATTCTGGTGTGGTTCGTGATCCCCATGGCACGGGCGGTGGACCCTTTGCCGCCGGATGTCGAGAATGCCGCTCCCGAAGTCCAAATGCGCTATCTCGAACGAACGGGCCGCGAGAGTCATGAAAAGAAGCTGGAGGTGGGACAGAAACGCTACGAGCAGCGGGTCCGCACCCGGCAAGCGATCCACCAGCAGATGGCCGGGGAAGTGGCCAGCCGTCAGGCGCAAATGGGTGATGCCATGGCCATGTTCAGCACCGGCCTGCAGGGCGCCTCCCTGCTATTGATCGTGTTCGTCTTGTTCATCGGCGCGATCGTCGTGGGCTTGGGAGTCCGGGCTTGGTTGCGATTCCGCCACGGTTAAGTGGTAACAATTCAGCCAAAAGGGGAGCGCGCCCGCCTCGGGCGCTGTGGTGGGCGCCTCGCCAACCACTTTCGAACACCCCGAACAGCTCACTATTCAGTGACGGCTCTATCGCGGGGCCAACCGGTGAGGGCGCCGGTTGGCTGCGCCCGAGGCGGGCGCGCTCCCCAATCACCATTGCATAGATACGGATAATGCAAAGCAGTCCTACTGCGCGTACGCCTGAAGCTCGCCGCAGGAGGAAAAGGCTTGTTGGGGATTGTCTCCCGACGATGGCTTGCCGATCACGCGGACAGCGAACGCCTTGACCGGTGAAGCCAAGCGCAGCGTAAACGTCTGGCCATCGTGGATACCGCCGGCTGAAGTGCTGGTGGTGGACGGGTAATCTGTCAATTCACCAATCGTCTCCCATTTTGCGTTTGGCGTCCGTCGCACTTGGATGCGGGGTTTGCCGTTGCTCGTATCGAACCAGCCGCCGTCGTGAAACGTGCTGCCGTGCGCGAAAACAATCCGCTGAATCGTGGCCGGTTCGGGCAACGTTACCGCGTACCAGTCCTCGTTCGCCGGTTGACCGTCGAAGGTCACCACGATGCTGCCGAGGTCGCCGTCGTTGATGGAGCCGTTCTGGTTGCCTTGTCGGGAACGGCTTTCCTGGCCGTCAGCCAGCACTGAATCGTTGGCTGGCCATGCGGCCCCCGGTGCCCGCAGCCAGACGCGATAAATGCCGCCGCTGCGGCCGGCGTCGGCGAACGGAACGAACGTGGCGGTTTGTGGCTCGGCCTGATTGCGGGAGCGCACCTTGGCTTCAAAGGTCAGATCATTACCGGACTTTAGCGTGCAGGCCGGTTGGTCTGGCTCCGTTACCAAGGCCAGCCGGGAAGGCGGAGGCAGACTGGGATTTTGCGTTGCGTCATACGCCAGCACCAGCGGGCCCCATTCCAACGCGGCGCGACCGGAATTGCTGTGTTCACCCAACACCATGCGGCCAGCCAACGAGTAGTTCAGGACCACCCGGTCGCCGTTTTTCCATGAGCGCGGCGGCACCACGAGCCAACCCTCCCGGACCTGGTATTTACCATCGGCGTCCGCCGCAAGCTGGGGAGTGCCGGCCCAATTCGGCACGCGAATTCTCAGACCGAACCTGGCAGTGCCAGCCAGTTGCACGCGGAAGGCGACTTCGCCCGAGCGCGGGAAATCCGTCACCTGTTTGACCGTGACTTCCTGGTCGCCGAAGCGAGTGGTGACGCTGGAGGGCCCGAGCAGATTGACGAGCAGGAACTCACCTCCATTCCCGCTGGCCGGGGTCTTCAAAAATGCACTTTGCGGCGCCAGCGCCATGCCGCGCGGTCCGCTTGAATGGCAGCAGTTGATGTCCGACCGGTAAACCTTCTTACCCGCCAACGGTGTGAAATAACACCAGTCATCCCCGCGCGGATTTTGGGCGGCGGCCAGATGATTCCAGAACGTGGTTTCCAATTGGTTGCCAAAGCGCGCTTCGCCAGTGAGCCGCAACAATTGCAGATTGAGTTGAATCCAGGTCGTGGTGACGCACGTCTCCGCCACGTGGGCGCTTTCCTGGTTCGGCAATTGGTAGTCGTCGTGGAAGTGTTCGCCCTGGCTGGCGCTGCCGGTGAGATACAAACGCTTGGCCACAATGTCGCCCCAGGCGATCAGCACCGGTTCCAAATCTCGCCGTTCGCCCGTGGCGCGAGCCAGTTCGCAAAGTCCGACCAGATTGGACAGCATTTCGTAGGCTTTGCCATTGGCGGTTCGATTGACCTGATGAGAACGTCAGCAAGGCGGCGATAATTTTCGGACCGTTGGGCTCGTCCCACGCCTTCACCAGATACCGGGCGAAGTCGAGGTAACGCGCGTCGCCGGTGAACCGGTAAAGCCGAACCATTGGCTCGAGGACACTGGTGGCGGCCATACCCACGTGGGTGCCGGCAGACAGGATGCTCTTTTTGCCAGGACCAAACGTGTTAATGAGCAAGTCGCCGATCTTCCCGCAGGCCTTCAACGCGTCGTCGTCGCCGGTGAACTGGTAGTAAGTGAGCAGGCCGATCAGGTTGTATTTGTGCGACCAGACATCCCAATTTGCGCCCGGATACAGGCCGAAGCGTTTTTCCGGAACATAAGTGCCGAGATAGCCGTCTGGCTCCTGGCACTTGATCAACTCGGTCGCGGCGTAATCCAGCTTTCGGCGCAGAGCCGGATCGCCGGTGTAAGCCCAAGCCAGCGTGGCGGCGTGCATCCATTTGCCGATGTGCTCACCAATCCAGGGATGGGTCCCAGGCCGATGACGAAACCCGGCCAGCAATGGTTCCAGATCGACTTGCACGAGCCGGTTCCGTTCATTGTTGGCCACACGCGTGCCCAAGAAGCCTTCGAGCGTGATGGCTGAAGGCGAGAGCAGTTCGGCGGCATCCGGCAGGCGCGCTGGTACCCGGAAGGGCACCAGTTCAATGGCCGCGGGAAGGGCGGTCCAAGTGGAAAGGGAGCACATCATGAAGCCGAGCGAGAAAAGCGTCGTGTGTTTCATAAAGCAAAATCGCGGGGCCAGATGTACGACCACTCAGGCATTAATTCAAAGAGAAACTGAGCGATTCGGCGCCGGTTGAGCTTGGGTGTAACCAACGCCCTCGGTAGCCAACGTCTTCTCAAGGGTATGGAAGTAACCGAAATGCCGGCATCCGGCTCCGCGCAAACCCAGCGCGGTTTTACGCTGATTGAACTCTTGGTGGTGATTGCCATCATCGCCATCCTGGCGGGGATGCTGTTGCCGGCCCTGGCCCAAGCCAAGGAGCAGGCCCGGCGCATTGCCTGTCTCAACAACCTGCGGCAGATCGGTTTGTCGTTGCACATGTACACCAGCGAAAACGATGGTTTTCTGCCGCCCCGTTCGCATCCGTATCGTTGGCCGCAACGGTTGCTGGACGGCTACCGCGACCTGCGGTTGCTCGTCTGCCCGAGTGACGGGATTGATCCCAAGACCCTGGAAAACGACAGCTCGCAGTATCCCGCCGATGCCGCCCCGCGCAGTTACATCTACAATGCCTGGGATGATTTTTATCTCCAAAAGTATCCCTCCGGCGCCGACGCATCCGGTGCCAAATGGCGGAAAGTGGTGGCCACGAATTGGCTGGCGATCAATGAGACGGCCATCCGCGAGCCTTCCGAAACCATTGCCTTTGGCGAGAAACTTGAAACCTCCGGACACTGGTACTTCGACTACGAAACGTACGAGGAAGTGACGCAGCTCAACCAATCAATGCACTCGACGAGACGGAAAGGGCAGGGGGGCGGGGCCGACTACATCTTCGTCGATGGTAGTGCGCGTTTTCTCCGCGCCGGAGAGTGTGTGTTTCCGATCAACCGGTGGGCGGCCGATCCGACCTGGCGCAACATTAGCGTGCCGACCGGGCCGTAGCGGCGGTCAGTCCGGAAAACCCATCTCCTCGACAAAGACTGTCTGAAACCGGAGATCTTCCTTGAGCGATACGTGTTTAATGCGAGCGCGCAGTTCACTGAAGGAGCCATCCGATTCGTGCAGACCGAATAACGCCAGTTTGGCTCCGAGCAAAGCGGTGTTGCCCGCGGCGACCACTTTCTCCGGCCCGAAGGGGAGCAAGCCGATGCGCCGGGCGCTTTGGCGATTGATGTAATTGCCGAACGCACCGGCCAGGTAGATTCGCGTTATGTTTTCCACCGCGGTTCCCCATTGCTCGGCCAGCAGGCGAATGCCGGCGGCAATGGCTCCTTTGGCTAATTGAAGTTCGCGAATATCCACCTGGGTGATCTCCACCGATGCACAAAGCGGCAACGTTTTGCCCGCCGCCAATCGGCCGGACGGTAGGATGCGGCCCAGTTCGAGTCCTGCCGCCACCGCATCGACCAAGCCGCTGCCACAGATCCCGCGCGGCGGCACGTGCCCGAGCACCTGGCATTGCAATTGACCGTCTTCAACGTTCACCGCCGCGATGGCTCCGGTGGCGGCGCGCATGCCCATGGCGATGCGGGCGCCCTCAAACGCCGGACCGGCGGCGGTGGACGCACACAACATTCGCTCGCGGTTGCCGATGACAATTTCGCCATTCGTGCCGAGATCGACCAGACCGACCAGTTCCCGGCTCTCGTGCAGTTCGGTGGCCAGGATGCCGGCGAGAATATCGCTGCCGACAAAACCTCCCAGACAGGGGAGAAATCGCACCGCAGCACCGGACGCCCGGCTCGAAGTTATGGGAGCCGCCGGGCGTTTTGCACCGGCTGGAAGGGCCGACAGCTTCCAATCCAAATCTGCCGGTTGAAACCGCTTCAATCCGTCATCCTCCGGTTCAAAAGGGTGGTGCGCCAGCGGATTAACGTCCACGCCAGAAAACAGATGGTGCATAACTGTGTTGCCAACAAGCACCAGGTTCTTCAGTTCGGCTGGATCATGGCCGGCACGGTGAAGTAACTCACCGATGAGACCGTATATCTGTTCGCGGACCATGCCTTGCAGTTTCACCTGGCCGGCATCGGCTATGGCAAAGTCAATGCGGCTCATGAGATCCGCTCCATACTGTGCCTGCTCGTTCAAGCCGGTGCGCACGGCCAGTACGTTCCCGGACCGCAGGTCGAGTAATTGGGCCACGAGGGTGGTGGTGCCCAAATCTACCGCGATGCCCAGACCTTCCTGGGGGGTAAAGGTAAAGGGAGTATCATCAGCCAGGATGGGGGCTTCCCACTGGGCGAGTTCCAGCGTGAGATCGGCCACGGCCTGGGCGCGGCAGGCCAGTCGCCAGCCATCGGAAATCTCGGATGGCGTCAGCAAACGCTCGTCGTCCGCCGTGGGGGAGATTTCGCCTGCCAGCACTTTGATTCGGCATCCTTTGCAGCGACCGCGACCACCACATGGGAATTCCACGCCTTGCTCGAACAGAACGATCCTGCAACGGGGTACCGCGTTCGACGGTCAGAGTTTGACCTAGCGGCAACAGTTCGAGACGGACGGGGGCGTTCGTGTTCAAGTCTAAAGCATGCTGGCGACCCGCCGGAAGTGATAGCCAATGATCGCCAACTCAATCGCGAGGGGAAACTGTCGCGGCCGGCGCAGCAAGGTGCTCCAGAAAAAGCGCCAGTAGGCGCGGCGCCCCCGGTGCCAAACTCCCAGCAACCAAAATGATTTTACAAAGGCCTGAAAATCCGCGCGCGAGAGGCGCAACATTGGACCGGTGGGCCGGTGATGTTCGAGGAAGGTCCGGATGCGCTGGTAATATACCCGGGGTTCGTAGAGCTTCTTCATTAATTCCCGATAGCCGGATTGCAGAAAGTCACGGTTGAGCTTGGTTTTGAAGTTCAACACGGCGGACGTGTTATTGCCGCTGCTCTCGGTTTCCAGACGGCCTTCCTTCATCAGCCGCTGGTACAGACGCGTTTGCGGCAGGGCAGTCAACAAACCCACCATCGCGGTGACGACGCCGGAGCGTTGGATGAATTCGAACTGGCGTTTGAAAATGTCCTGCGGGTCGCTGTCGAAACCCACGATGAATCCGCCCATGACCTCCATCCCGGAGCGCTGCAGGGTTTGCACCGTGGACACCAAATCCCGGCCACGGTTTTGCAGTTTGCGGCATTCTTCCAACGCTTCGGCGGAAGGCGTTTCGATGCCGACGAATACTTTCTTGAAGCCGGCCTGGACCATCAGCTCGCAGAGTTCAGAATCATCGGCCAGGTTGATGGACGCTTCGGTCAGAAATCCCATGTTGGGCCGGACCCGCTCGCGCCAGGCAATCAATTCGCGCAACAGCGCTTTCGTTCGCTTTTTGTCGCCGATGAAATTGTCATCCACGATAAACACCATGTCCTTCCAACCTTGCTGCCGCAGGGCTTCAAGTTCACCGATCAAATGGGCGGGAGTCTTGGTGCGCGGCACGCGGCCGTTCATGATGATGATGTCGCAGAACTCACAGTCGTACGGACAGCCCCGCGAGAACTGCACCGCCATGGTGACGTAGTGGCGGAAATTGATAAGGTCCCAGCGGGGGATGGGGGCCTTGGCAATGGCGGGGCGTTCCGGCGTCTGGTAGAGCGGTTGCACGGTGCCCCGGCGCATGTCGGCAACCAAGTCGGGGATGAGGTCTTCCGCTTCTCCCAGGACAAAGTGCTGGATGTTGGGAAACGTCTCATGGCCGGTGGTGAAGAGCGGTCCGCCGGCAATCACGGGTTTGTTCAATGCATTGCAGCGAGAGACAATTTCATGCACGGATTCGCGGTGGACAATCATCGCGCTGAGCATGACGTAGTCGGCCCAGCGCACGTCATCGTCCCGGAGCCGTTCCACATTCATGTCCACCAGTTTGATCTGCCAATCGGTCGGCAACATGGCGGCCACGGTCAGCAACCCCAACGGAGGAAAGGTCGCCTTCTTGGAGACAAAGCGCAGCACATGTTTGAAGCTCCAGAAAGTGTCCGGTGTTTGCGGGTAAACCAAAAGAATCTTCATGATAATAATTCGTGACGTCCCATCACGCCGTGAACTTAGGATTCCTTAGTGCAGGTGACTAGTAAATTCTTTGGCACGCTATTGCGCGGTGATGGTGGGGGTGACGCCAGCGGTTAACCGGCGCTATTGTCAAACGAACGATGGGGCGGCGGCGCCAGGATTTGACTTGGGCGGAGCCCGTTTTAAGGTGGCAGCATGTCGGCGCTCAGCATCGAATTTCGGCAGAGCGGGATTTACCTTCCCGCGCTGGCCTTGTGGCTTGATCCGCATCATCCGCAGACGGGTGACGTCCGTGTGTTTGTGAGCCATGCGCATGCCGACCACACGGCGCCGCATCGCGAGGTGATCTTGAGCGAAGCGACCGCCCAACTCATGCGGGCGCGGGTGCGCGGCGAACGTCGGGAACACGTAATGCCCTTCGGTGAACGTCGCGAGTTTGTCGGGCCGGCAGGGCCTTATGCCCTCACGCTGCTTCCCGCCGGTCATATTTTGGGAAGCGCCATGTCCTTGGTGGAGTGCCAGGGACAATCGTTGTTGTACACCGGCGATTTCAAATTGCGGTGTGGGCGGTCGGCCGAACCGTGCGATCCCCGCCGAGCCCGGGGCTGCGATGTGTTGATCATGGAAACCACCTTTGGCCGGCCCAGGTATCGGTTTCCGCCCACCGAAGCAGTGTTGGCCGGCGTGATCCGGTTTTGCCGGGAAGCCCTCGACAACGACGAAACGCCGGTTTTGTTGGGCTACTCGCTCGGCAAGAGCCAAGAGTTGTTGCAGAGATTGGCCGAGGCTGGACTGCCCGTGATGTTGCACGATCAGGTGTTCAAACTGACGGGGATTTACGAGCAACTCGGTCAGACGTTTCCCGCCTACGAGCGCTATGACGCCGGCAAAGCCAGCGGCAAAGTACTGATCTGTCCGCCCGGTGCCAAATTCCTCGGGGAGCGTGCTTCGGAACTTAAGCGGGTAGCGGTCCTGACTGGGTGGGCGGTGGATCCGTCGTGCCGCTACCGCTTTGGTGTCGATGCGGCGTTTCCGCTGAGCGATCACGCGGATTTCCCCGACTTGGTGACGTTCGTCCAGCAGGTGGCGCCCAAACAGGTGTTCACGCTGCACGGCTTTGCCGCGGATTTCGCCTGCACCCTCCGGGAACTGGGATTCGACGCGCGGGCTTTGAGCGAAGACGAACAGTTGACGTTGCCACTGAGTTTGCCTCCGGGACTGACCAACTCCTCTGCGATCGGCTTCAATGGCCCGTGTGCCATGGCATTATTGCCAGGATCCGGAACGACCGCACCAACCGGTTCCATGGACGCGCAATCTCATGCGAACGTTCGGCGATTCGCAGGTGATCCTTCAGCATCCGACTGCGTCGCTGAACGCCGGGCTGTGTCTGGTTTTCTGCATTTTGCCAAAACGTGTTCCGCGATTGCGGCCACGCCCAGCAAGCTCGAGAAGGTCGCTGTTTTGGCCGCATATTTATCGTCACTGGACAATGCGAGCCTGCGTCCAGTGACGGTTTGGTTTACTGGCAGCCCGTTCGCCGCGTGCGAAAACAAAGCACTGCAAGTCGGGTGGGCGTTGCTTCGGCGGGCTCTGTGCCGGGTTAGCCGCGTGAGTGAAACGGAGTTGCATCAGGTCTATTTGCAACATAGCGACGCTGGCGAAACAGCCTTCGACCTGTTGGCGCGGCAGTCGCTGTCCGGCGGAACCCTGGATTTGGAAGCGGTTCGCCAGATTTTCGAAGACCTCCATTCAGCGCGCGGCCCGTGGGCCAAATTGCCGCGGTTGGTTGGGGTGTTGAATCGGTGTTCACCGCTGGAAGCAAAGTTCCTGGTAAAGATCGTTATCGGTGACCTGCGCATCGGCTTGAAAAATGGTTTGGTCGAAGAAGCCATTGCCCGCGCGTTTGCCGTGCCGGTGGAGAGCGTCCGGTCGGCCAATGGGTTGCTGGGTCACCTGGGGGAGATGGCTGAATTGGCCCGGCGGCAGGAACTTTCGCACGCCAATTCTCGTGCCGTTTCGCCCGCTCAAATTCATGCTGGCGTCAACGGTGCCGACCGCGGAAGCCATTTGGGAAGGCCACACGGCCGAGACTGGACGCCCACCGCAGAATGCTGGCGCGGTGGAAACGGTGGAAGTCTGGCTGGAGGATAAGTATGCTGGTATCCGCTGCCAGTTGCACAAAGTCGGCAGCCGAGTCGCGCTGTTTTCGCGCGATCTCAAAGAGGTGAGCGCCGCCTTTGAGGAGATTGCTCTGAGCGCACGGAACCTTACCGGCGACGTCGTGTTGGACGGCGAGATTCTCGCAATGCAGGGTGAGCAGGTATTACCCTTTGCCGAGTTGCAGAAACGGTTAGGTCGGCGCGAAGCCGACTTGTTCTTGCGCGAGGAACTCCCGGTGCAGTTCGTGGCGTTCGATTTGTTGTGGCATGAGGGCGTCACTTGGATCAATCGCCCATTGCGTGAACGCCGGGCAGCATTGGAACGATTGGAACTGCCGCTCGGATTGCACTTGGCGCGCTTTGTCCAGGGGCATTCGCCGGAAGCGATCCGCACGGCGTTTGACGAGGCCAAGGCTCGCGGCAATGAGGGATTGGTGGCCAAGGATCCGTTCAGCCTTTACGCGCCGGGCCGGCGTGGCCTGGCCTGGCTGATGTTGAAACAGGCGCAATAATGCGTCGGCTCGGTAGTCCGGCGGCTTCGGCCAACAATTCAACACTTCGGCTGCCGAAGTCCACGAAGTTTATGGTTTTGTTTTCGCCAAGCCCCTTGTTTAATGGGAATCCATGAATCCACGGCAAGCGCAATTAAAGCGCTTTACCAACGAAACGCAGATAACCGTCAAGCTCACGCTGGACGGCAAGGGCAAAGCGTCGATCCGGACGGGCATCCCGTTTTTCGATCACATGCTAACGCTATTTGCCCGGCATGCCGTGATGGATTTGCAATTGCGGTGCCAAGGGGATCTGGAAGTGGACGCCCATCATACCGTCGAGGACTGTGGGATTGCTCTGGGCGAAGCCTTCCGGCAAGCGTTGGGCGACAAGAAGGGTTTGCGGCGTTATGGAACTGGCTTTGATCCGCGGAATCCGTTTACGGGCGAAGCCTACGTGCCGATGGATGAATGCCTCGCCCGGTGCGTCATTGATTTTAGCGGCCGGACATATTTGGTTTGGCGGGGCCTGGACCAACTGGCCTACCGGCGCATTTCGTCGGTGGAAAAGACGCAGGATATGTCGAGCGCGTTTCGATTCGGGCTGGCACGGGAATTCTTCCAGGGCTTTGCCAACGCGGCGGCCTGCAACCTGCACTTGGAATTGCTCTATGGCGACGAACCGCACCACGTAGTGGAAGCGTTGTTCAAGGCGTTTGCCAAGGCGGCGGACTTTGCCTGTCAACGGGATGAACGGATTGCGGGCCGGTTGCCCAGCACCAAAGGTACGTTGTGAGTTCGACTGAATACGTGGTGAAACCGACCCGTCCAACCGATGGCGACGCATAGAAATTATACGGCGGCCAGTGACGAGAAGCTGGTGAGTGCCTCGCAGCGCGGACAGCGCCGGGCGTTTGAGGAATTGGTGGCCCGGCATCGGGACAAGATTTATGCGCGGGCGTACAGCATGATGCGCAACGAGGATGACGCCCTGGATCTTTCTCAGGAAGCCTGGATCAAAGGCTGGCAGCGGCTGAAGCAGTTTCAGGGCGACTCCAGTTTTGTGACCTGGATGACGCGGATTGTGATTAATTTGTGTCTGGATCAATTGCGCAAACAGAAGAGACAGCGCGCCGAGTCGATAGAATTAATGGATGCCGAGTCCGGCGGGGTGGAACGACAGATGCCCGTGGTGAGCATCAACCCGACGGCCGGTTTGGAACGAAGTGAGCTGCGCAAGCGGATTGACAAAGCGCTGGCGCAACTGTCTTACGAGCACCGGACGGTGCTGATATTACATGAATTTGAAGAGCTGGAATACAAAGAGATTGCCAAGCGGATGGAGTGCTCGATTGGCACGGTCATGTCGCGCCTCTTTTATGCCCGGCGGCGGATGGCCAATCTCATGGCCGCGTATAAACGAGAGGAACTGAGTTGAAATGAAAGTGGAGTTTGAGTTGCAGTTGCAAGCTTACCTGGATGGCGAGCTCCCGGAACGGGAAGCCCGGCAGATGGCGGAACGTCTTACGACGGATCGCGAGGCGCAGGCGTTAATGGAGGAATTGTCCGCCACCAAACACTGGCTCGCCGGCAATGAACCGGAGGTCATGCTTCCGGAAAGCCGGGAATTCTATTGGAGCAAGATTGAACGGGCGATCGACGCCGCGGAATCGGTGCCGGTCCAGGAGATCCATCATCCGTTGTGGGTCAACTGGTTGAAGTTTCTGGTGCCGGCCACTGGCATGGCGCTGGCGGTGTGGCTGGGGTTGATCCTGTTCAAACCCGCCAAACCCTTGACGACCGTCATGGACGATCCGGCAGTTTATCAGTCGGAGACGGAAAATCTTTCGCCATACACCACGTCATTTGCGTTCCGCTCTCAACGGGAAAACATGTTTGTCGTCTGGATTTCGAACAACGATCCGCAACCCGCGCCCGAAGTTGAACCTCATCCAACCTCTGTTCACGAAGCGATTTATCAATGATCCGATTGCTTGCCGGTCCTTTCTCGCGTTGCCTCAAGGTATTCGGCTGCCTGACCTTGGTGGCTCTGTTGGCCCCGCCGGCTTGGGGCGAAAACCTCAAACTCGAGGCCAAACTAATCTGGGGCACCAATGAGCCGCGGTCACCCAATCCCGCGCACAAGCCGGTGGATAAAGAGATCGGTGAAAAGCTACAAAAGGTCTTCAAGTGGCAAAACTACTTCATCGTCAAAACGGTGGTCAAAGTGGTGCCGTCACGGGGCAGCAATAAGTTTGTGCTGAGCGACAAATGCACCATCGAGGTCACCGAATTGGAAGGTCCCAAAGTGGAGGTGAAACTCATTGGCGAAGGCAAAGAGGTTCATAAGGCCATCAAAGGCCTGAGCCGGAAGGAATGGTTCACCTACGCCGGTGACGACAAGAACGATACTGCGTGGTTCGTCATTATCCGGCAATTGGATTGAATCCCCAACTGACATCCAGCTTTGAAACCAAAACGCCCCGCAGTGCGCGGGGCGTTATGGTTTTCGGGAAGCGATGGTTGGCGCCCATTGAGGAACGGCGCCCGGTCAGTCGCGCCAGCGTTTGGAGTGCGCCCGGCTTGCCGGCGTGTTCGGACGGATAACGCCGGCCGAATTTTGACGTGGGCAGCATTGTCCATTGCGCGTCCTGCGGCAACGGAAAGCGGGAGCAAGCTCCACGCACTCCAAATGCTTCGCGACTTTCCAAGGCTCAGTCCATAGCCGAGGTGGGCGCGTTCTCCTCAATCGTTGCTCCGCGCGAGTTCCTCGTTGTTCAAGGCGTTGACGATCTTGAACTGTTCGGCGTGCAGATCGGGATCGGCCCGGAAAGAGAGTTTGCCGAAATAGCGTTTCTCCATTTCGATGAGCTGCTTTTCGTCCTCGGTGCGGAGCCGTTCCAGCACGGTGGGATGGACGACGATGCGGAGCTGGAAATCGGACTCGTCCCGGGAACGTTTGCGGAGGATTTCACCGAGCTTGCGCTGGATCTCAACGCTCATGGTCAAGGCGCTCTTGACCTTGCCGCGGCCTTTGCAGTACGGGCAATCGTCATACACGGAGGCGCGGACGCTTTCGGTGTGGCGCTGGCGGGTCATTTCCATGAGGCCGAGCTGCGAGATGGGCAGGATGTGGGTCTTGGCCTTGTCGCGCCGCAACAAGTCCTTCATCCGCTGATAGACCTGCTGCTGGTCCCGGCGCGATTTCATGTCGATGAAGTCGAGCACGATGAGGCCGCCCATGTTGCGCAGCCGGAACTGCCGGCAGATTTCGTCGGCGGCTTCCAGATTGACCTTGAGAATGGTGGATTCCTGGTCCTTGCCGCTTTTGTGCCGGCCGGTGTTGACGTCGATGGCCACCAGCGCCTCGGTTTCGTCAATGACGATGTAGCCGCCGCTCTTGAGGTGGACCTGGCGGGAGAAGGCGTTCTCCAACTGGCGGGTGATGTTGAACCGATCGAAGATCGGCTGGTGCTCGACTATACAGCTTGACCTTGTCCGGCGGAGCGCTTGGAGATCTTGCTGATCATGTCTCGCATCCGGTCGTAGGACTGCGGGTTGTCCACCACGATGCGCTCGACGTCCTCGGTGAGGAAGTCGCGCACGGTGCGTTCGATGAGGTCCGGCTCCTGGAAGACGCAGGTGGCGCTGGGTTGTTGCTTGATGCGTTCCTGGATCTCTTCCCACTCCTCAAGCAACAGGGCCAGGTCGCGCACGAAATAGCGCTTTTGCTGGCCTTCGCCGGCGGTGCGCATGATGACGCCCATGCCGTCGGGAATGGTGAGTTCGCGGAGGATTTTCTTCAGGCGCTGGCGTTCTTCCTGGTTTTCGATTTTGCGCGAAATGCCGCTTTGGTCGGAGTTGGGCAGCAGCACCAGGTAACGGCCCGGCAGAACCAGGTTGGTGGTGACGCGCGGGCCCTTGGTGCCGATGGGCCCTTTGGTGACCTGCACGATGATGTCGCTGCCCGGGGGGTAGAGGCGCGGGATGTCCTTTTGGGTGATGCGGGGCCGGTCCCGCTTGCGGTCGCCGCGTTCGACGATTTCCACGCCGCTGTCGAAAGCATTGGGAACGATATCCCAGTAGTGCAGGAAGGCGTTCTTCTCGAAGCCAATGTCGACGAAGGCGGCTTTGAGGCCGTCCTCGAGGTTGCGGACTTTGCCTTTGAAGATGCTGCCGACCAGGCGTTCTTCGGTGGTGCGTTCGATGGTGAATTCCTCGAGCTTGCCTTCTTCGAGCACGCGCGACGCGCGTTTCGAGGGCTTCGGCGTTGATGATGACTTCCTTGTGAATCTGCTTGTCCGGTTTGATCAGGCGTTGGACCTTCTTGATGACGTCGTTGGCGGCGGCCTTGATCGTTTCCACGATGCCCTTGGGCCGCTCTTTTACCGCCACCGGCTCAAAGGCTTTCCTCCTGACCTCGGCCGGCGTCTCCAGGTGCGGTTCGCGGAAGTCGCGCTTGCGGCCCGGCTGGTCCGGCGGCGGCGTGGTTTGGGGCGCGGGCACGCCCTCGGGCGGCAGACCGGCGGCGATGTTTTCGGCGCGTTCGATTTCTTTTTCGTGGCGGGCTCGAATCAAACATTCGGGATCATTGGATTGTTTCCCCGATCGGCTTGGGCCCGCGCTTCGCGGGCGGCTTTGTCCGGTTTGCGGACGCTGGGATTCAAGCCCGCCGGTCGGGCGGAAGCGCATGCCGCGCCGGCGGCGGCCGAAATTCTTTGCTGCTCATAATTCTAGTAGGCTCTTTCGATAGATGTACACGTTTTGCAAAATGCCCAGCGGCGATCAACGAGCCGAGCACTGAGGACCCGCCATAACTTAAGAGCGGCAGTGGCACGCCCGTCACGGGCATAATGCGAATATTCATGCCGATATTGATGAACACATGGCTGAAGAGCAGGGCAACAACGCCCACAGCCAGCAATTTTCCCAGGCGATCGCGCGCCTGGCCGGCGATCCGGATGCCGGCGAACAGGACCACCGAGTAAAGCGTCAGCACGACCACGCTGCCCACGAATCCTTTCTCCTCGGCAATGACGGAGAAAATGAAATCGTTATGGGCCACCGCCCGCGGCAGATAGCCCAGCGCGTTTTGCGTGCCCTGCCGCCAGCCTTTGCCCGCAAAGCCGCCGGAGCCGACGGAGATGAGCGCCTGGTCCACGTTGTACGAATAGTTGCGCATCTCGCGCCGCGCTTTCTGCCGCTCGGCGGGCGTGGCATCGGCCGGCACACCGTCCTGGCCGAAATACACCAGGAGCCGCCGGCGCTGGTAATCCTCGAGCTTGATCTGCCAATTGGGCGGGGCGAACAGAATGTCCACCAGCAACAGCGCAATCAGGATCCCCGCGGCGCCGATCAATTGATTGATGTAACGCTTGGGAATCCCCGCCACGTAAAGCATCGTCGAGCGTGATCGGGATCAGGATCAGCGCCGAGCCCAGATCCGGTTCTTTGAAAATCAGGAGGAAGGGCAACGTCATCATGCCCATGGCCTTCCAGAAGGTGGCGGGCGCGCGCAGTTCGTCCATGGGCCGGCTCAGGAAATTCGCCAGCGCAAAAATGAACGCGAGCTTGGCGAATTCCGACGGCTGAAGTTGCATGGGGCCAAAGTCGAGCCATCGCCTGGCGCCGAATCGCACCGAGCCAATCCCCGGCACCAGCACCGCGACCAGGAAGAGGATCATGACCCAGTAACCCACCAGCGACCAGCGGGACAGTACGTGGTAGTCCACCAGACAAATTGCGGCGCCGGCGCCCAGGCCGAGCGAGTACCAAACGATTTGCCGGAACCACAACTGGTCGTACCAGGGGAGCAGACTGGCGGACTCAGTCACCAGCGTGGCGCTGGCAATAAACAGGGTGCCCACCACCATCAACCCGAGGAGGGCGCTCCACAACAACCAATCCATTTTCGGCTGGTGCTCTCTTAACGCGGTATCAAACATCTACTGATTTCCGGCCAGCGTCGCCGAACGCTGGCTTTCCAAACTGTGAATGGCTTCGTAAATCTTGTGTGCAATCGGCGCGCACACCATGCCGCCCGAGCCGCCGCTCTCGGTTTCGATCATCACCAGTACGGCGTAGCGCGGGTGTTCGTAGGGAGCAAACGACGCAAACCACAGGGTGTGACCGATCACCTTGTTTTGCGGATTGGTGATTTGCGCCGTGCCGGTCTTGCCGCAGATGCGCAGCCCGGGAATATTCCCCGCCAACCGCCCGGTGCCTTCGTCCTTGTCTTCCACGTCGCCGAGCATGGCGTCGCGGATGAGTTTCAGGTTGACCGGATTGACCTGCAACGTGGCGTGCGCCGCGCGCGGGGGGAAGTGTTCAACTTCTTCCTCGGTGTGCAAATCCTGTGGCTCGATCCGTTCCACCAACCGGGGCCAGAGCACCTTCCCACCGTTGGCCACCGCCGCGGTCATGACTGCCATCTGCAAAGGCGTCACCGCCACTTGGCCCTGACCGAAGCAGATATTGGCGGTGTCGCCGGGAACCCAGCCGGAATGCACGCGGGCCAGCGTGGGCAAGTAGCCGGGCGTTTCCTGGCCGGGAAGCAGTCCCGTCCGTTTCCCCAACTGAAATTGCTGGCCCAGTTTCACGAGCTGCTCAATGCCGGCTTTCAATCCGTTGGTAATGAAATACGTGTTGCTGGAGCGAATGAATCCTCGATAGAAGTCGTATTCACCCCGCGGGGCGGTGTCGTCAATCAAACGTCGTCCCACATAGATATAGCCGGGATTGAAAATCTTGGCTTTAGGATCGAGTCCAGCTTCCAAGCATGCCAAGCCGGTGACAATCTTGAAAATGGATCCGGGCGCGTAGTTTTCCTGCATGGCCCGGTTGATCTGCGGACGAAGCACGGGATCGTTCAGCCAGTTCATGTATTCGTGCGAAATGCCCTCCACGAATTGGTTCGGATCGTACGCCGGCACCGAGGCCATGGCCAGAATGTCGCCATTGTTAACATCCATGACGACCGCCGCGCCGCGGGTGTTCGGTCCGCGAGATTTCAAAGCGCTTTCCGCCGCCTGTTGAATAACCACGTCCAGGGTCAGCACCACGTTTTGACCGGGTTCGGCCTCGGACCAAATCTGCTCGGACTGCCGATAGCCCAGACTGTTGACCAACACGGATTTGACTCCTGCTTTGCCGCGCAATTTGGAATCGAACAAACCCTCGATGCCTACCCGCCCGCGAAAATCCGGCAACCGATAATTAAAAAATGCGGCCTCGTCCATGGCCGAGCGATTGTCCCGCACCAGGAAACCCAACACGTGGGCGGCAAGCGCTCCGTGCGGGTAATTGCGGACGGGTTGCACATCCAGGTCGAGCCCGCGGGGATTGCTGGTGCGTTCAAAGAAACGGGCCATCAGCGCGTGGTTGCAGTTGGTCAACGGCAGCGGCAGCGCCAGTTGATTGGTGTAATGGTGCATGAAATCGCCGAAGCTGACCGACAGGGGTTGGTTCAGCGAGCTGCTCAGGTTTTGCACCAGGTTGCTGACGGCGTGATAACGCGCTTGGGCCGCCAAGGCATAGTATTGCTTGCGACTCAACCGGACATACTCGGTTTTGATCGGACTGAATCCCAGCCACCGTTTCCAGAACGGCAGGTTGTTGGTGACGGTGCGCCGTGGACGAAACCGCGCCCATTCGTCCTTGAACTGGTCGCGCAATTCTTCGAGGTAAATGCCGAGCGTGTATTGCGGTTGGTTTTCCGCCAAAACCGCGCCATTCCGGTCCAGGATTTTACCCCGAATGGCCGGGATGCGTACCGTGCGAAAGGCCTGGGCGCGCAAGTTTTCCGCATAATGGCGATAGGAAATGACCTGCACCCACCACAGTCCGGCCAACAGCACGAGCATGCCGACCATTACGCTGATCGTGATGACGCGCAGTTGCGGATCGTTCTTTTTGAGTTGGTCAAAAATCAGCATCGCCTATTTTCGTCCACGTTTGATTTCGCGATCTTGCCGAAAACTGATTTCGGTCAGAGGCCGATACGTCAAGGCTTCCAAAGCCCAATTGAACAGGCGGAACCAGATGGGCGCGGCGACCCCCCCCAGCAGGGTCATTACAAACCATTGCCACAGGGAATACCAGCCGACCAGTGGCGTTTTATCGGTATTGATCAGGATTAACCACGTCATGAGCGGAGCGGCCGCGCTGGCGGCCAGACCCAGCACAAATTGGGCGTAGGCCTGGTCGCGCAAGATCAAACCGCGATAGTGTTGGATCACAAATCCAATTACAAACAGGGGTAACACGCTGACCCCGAGCGGATTGGCGGATAACGAATCAAACATCAGTCCCCCGGCAAAAGCTACCACCCCCACGACGGGCAAGCCGTTGCTCAGGCTGGTATAAACCATCAGGCTGGGCAACAAATCCACCTGCGCACCAAACAGCACCCGCGGCGTCCCCACCACCGCTTCCGCAAATACCGCCAGGAAGGCGGCCAGCAAGATTAGGATGGGATGGAACCAGTTCATTGCTCAGTTCACGGCAAAATCACCCAGACTTCTTCGAGTTTGTTCATGTTGACGGCCAGGCTGACCCGCGCCTCGTTGTACAATCCATAGCCTACCGTGCGCCAATCCACGATCTGGCCCACCTCGATGCCCTTGGGAAAAACACCGCCCATCCCACTGGTCACGACTTTTTGGCCGGAGCGCAGGGGACTGTTGCGGGAGAGATACACCAGATCGACGATGGAATTATCGAGGGGTCGGGAGGACGAGGGGGCAATGATGCCGTTGTCGCGGGCTTCTTCGATCAGGACCGAAACCCGGCAATCCGGATCGCCCAGCAGGACCACTTGGGATTGCGTATAAGCGACATCCGAAACGCGGCCGACCAAATAACCGTCTCCCGAAAGCACGGGACAGTTGGTGGTGACGCCTTCGCGCAAGCCGGTGTCAATCTTCAAAGTGCGCCACCAATTGGCGGGATCGCGGGCAATCACCCGGGCCAATTTCAGCTTCCAGTCGCGGGGTTTGGGCCAGTTCAGATATTTGCGCAGCCGGTGATTTTCCCGGGCGGATTCCTCCATTTGGGTGACTTGCAGCCGCAATTCCTGGTTCTCGACGCGCAATTGCTCCAAATCGCCGACCAATTCCTTGCGCGGCACCACCGCCTGGGTGGCCTTCTCCGCCAACCCGCCCGCAGTGCCTTTGAGCCCGAACATGGGTAGAAAGAGTCCGTTGATCGCCAGTTCCAGTTGGCTCACGGCCCGGTTCGGCAATTTCAGCACTACAAGCGTCAGCAGGATCACCAAGCCCAAGGCGATGTAATGCGACCGTTTAAACATCAATTCCACCCAAACATCTTGTCGCGGATAGCGCTCTCAAAATTCAAAATTGGTTGTGCCGCGGCCATGCCGGAAATGCCCAGGGGCAAACCGGCACCGCCGCAGCGGTTATGGGATGGCAGAGCAAAGCAAGCTATCGCCCCACAATCCGTCGGGACACAACGGAGTTACCGCCTGTCCCCCCGTCTGACTGGCGAACGCTAGAGTTTGGAGTTGGTTGAGACTCGCTTGAGGAATTGAAGCTCCTGGAGAACCCGGCCCGTGCCTTCGGCCACGGCACTCATCGGATCGTCGGCGATGTGGACCGGCAAGCCGGTTTCTTCGGCGACCAAGCGATCAATGCCGCGCAACAACGCGCCGCCGCCCGCCATCACAATGCCCCGATCAACCAGATCGGCGGCCAGTTCGGGCGGACAACGTTCCAGCGTAAGGCGGACCGATTCCAAAATACTTGAAAGTGGTTCCTGTAAAGCTTCGCGAATTTCCTCCGAGCGAATCGTCAAGGTTTTCGGCAACCCCGACCCCAAATCGCGTCCCTTGACTTCCATCGTCAATTCCTGTTCCAAGGGAAACGCGGACCCAATCCGAATCTTGATTTCCTCCGCGGTGCGTTCGCCAATCATCATGTTGTAGGCCCGCTTCATGTGCGCCACGACCGTTTCATCGAACTCGTCGCCGCCTACGCGCAAGCTGCGACTGAACACAATCCCGGCCAGGGAAATGATCGCGATTTCACATGTTCCCCCGCCGATATCGACAATCATGTTGCCGGCCGGTTCATGCACCGGCAGCCCCACGCCGATGGCCGAAGCCATGGGTTGCTCGATGAGATACACTTCCCGCGCGCCCGCGTGCGTGGCAGAGTCTTTGACCGCCCGTTTTTCCACTTCGGTAATCCCCGACGGCACCGCCACCACCACCCGCGGGGCGATCAATTTCCGATGATGAACTCTCTGAATGAAGTGACGCAGCATCGCCTCGGTAATTTCGAAGTCGGCGATGACACCGTCTTTCATCGGTCGGATGGCCACAATATTTCCCGGCGTGCGCCCCAACATCCGTTTGGCTTCTTCCCCGACGGCCAGCACATTGGTGGTGCCGGCTTGAATGGCCACCACGGAAGGTTCGCGGAGCACTATTCCCTGATCGCGTACATAAACCAAGGAATTGGCCGTTCCCAAATCAATCCCAATGTCATTGGAAAACAGGCTCTTAAGTTGCGCGAACATGATTTGTGCCTAACATCAAACCAGAAATTAGAAGTAACCGGATGGTACGGTCAACTATTAACTTATGCGATTGCCGGTGGCGCATAATCCTTCCGGTCAGTCCTCCGAACCACTTTCACGAGCCCGCCCCAAACAAGACCCGCAGCCCGAGGGCCGAAATCCGAAGAGATCAGGCTTGAGAAGGCTTTCGAGACGGCTGGCCCTAGCCAACGCGGCATTCGGTATTTGGTTTTTGGGCTGCTTTCGGAATTCAGCACAATTGTTTCGAATGGCTTGCATTTCCAAGGTTGTTTTTCCCTTCAGAAGATGTTACATGTTGATACACCTATGTTTACTGCCGTGCTCTCCTGCAGATTTCCTGTTGGTTTGCGAAGTCGTATTGGCGGCTTCGGGATCTTCAAATCATTCGCCACTCTTGCCGCAATTGGCGTGTTGAGCGTAATTGCTCCCTTGCCGCTGTCCGCTGCCGACATCGAGCCCGGAAGCAGCCTGAAACTCCTGACCCGCGCCAATTACCTTCCGGCCAATCCAGTGCTCGTGCGCGTGGAGGTGATCGCGCCGGATGGCCAACCGGATCGTGATCTGTGGAACGCCGAGGCCATGCTGACCGTTGATGTGCCCGGCATAACGCTTTCCACCAATCGGGTGGATCTGCGGAATGGTTTGGGCAGCGCCCTGGTAACCTTCTCGGGAGGTGGGAATTTCACGCTGACCGCCACGGTTGGCAGTCTCTCGACCAATCGCGCCTTGCAGGATCTCACCGGCGCGTCCGTCACCACCGTCAGCGGCACCTTACCAGGCACCACTTCGACTTGGAACGGCGTGGTTCACGTGACTTCGACTGTAACGGTGCCGGCCGGTCACACGTTGACGATCGCGCCCAACACCCTGGTGTTGATTGACGGCGTGGCCTCCGGCAGCGGTGGAGCGGGATTGATTGTCAACGGTGCCGTGAATGCGCTCGGTACCGAAGATGAACCGGTTACCATCACCTGTTTTGATCCAGCCTTGCGCTGGGGGCAAATCCGTCATACCGACGCGCACCCATCCGTGTATCAGCACACGATCATCACGCTGGCCGGACGCGCGCCCGGCGAAGGCCACACCGGGCAGGCGCCGGTCCTTCGGCCGAGCAATTCCACGTTAACGTTCGATCATTGCAGCATCACCGACCACGCCACTGCCGCTGGCACGCCGGGCAAAATCATGTACGCTATCAACTCGGACCTGACGTTCAACGAGTGCCTGCTGGCCCGCGCACGCATGGGCCCGGAAATCCAGGGCACCGCCTTGCACTGCACCAACACGTGGATCGTGGCCATGCATGGACCCGATGATGCCGATGGCATTTATTTGCACGATCAACAGGCCGGACAGGAAATCGCCTTGCAGGGTTGCGTGATTGTGGATGGTGACGACGACGCCATTGACACGCTGGACGCGGTCATCACGGTGGAAAACTGCATCCTGCGCGACTGGCCGAATCCCAACGAAGACGCCAAGGGCGTGAGTGGGTTTAACGGCGAGATTACGCTGCGGCGATGTGTGGTGGCCAACTGTTACGCGGGTGTGGCTTCCAAGAGCAGTGGGCCGCTGGCCCGGGTGAACATCGATCATTGCACCATCACCGGAATTACCGCTGGCGTCAGCGCCGCTTACAAGGTCAATGCCGCGGCTGGCAACATTGATTTTCGCATCACCAACTCGATCATCCGCTCGGTGGACGCGGTCCATACCGACTTTGGGCCCACCAATTTCAGCATTGGCTTCAGCGATTTGTCCGAGGTCTGGCCGGGGGCCGGCAACTTCACCGCCGACCCGCTGTTCGTGGACGAAGCGGGGTATGATTTCCATCTTCAAGCGGCCTCGCCAGCCATTGATTCGGGCGATCCCACGGCGGCTTTGGATGCGGACGGCACGCGCACGGATTTGGGGGCGTTTCCGTTTGCCGGCACGGCCAATCCGTTGATTGCGTTTGGCAGTGACTGGACATACTTGGACGATGGTTCCGACCAGGGCGGTGGGTGGACGCAAGCCGACTTCGACGACAGCGCTTGGGCCAGCGGTCCGGCGCAATTGGGTTATGGCGACGGGGATGAAGCCACCGTTTTGGATTATGGCCCGGACTCGGACAACAAGTATATTACCAGCTATTTTCGCCGATCGGTGGTGCTCGGCAATCCCGCGCAATACTCCGGGCTGGAACTTCACGTCCTACGCGATGACAGCGCGGTGATGTACATCAACGGTCAAGAAGTCTGGCGCGACAACCTGCCCGCCGGTGCAATTGACTATCTGACGCTGGCGGTGACGCCTCTTGGCACGGCCGAGGAAGGGATTATTCAAACCGCCATCATCAGCGCCGACGTGTTGGTGCCTGGCACGAATGTTATTGCGGTGGAAATTCATCAGGTATTGCCCACCAGCACGGATACCAGCTTCGACATGGAAATGGTTGGTTTGCCTGCCAACCAAACGCCCTCAGTCGCTCTCCTCATTCCTTCCGAAGGCGCGACATTCGCGGCTCCGGCAACCATCGCCCTGGAAGCCAGCGCCTCCGATTCGGATGGCAGCGTGGCGAAAGTCGAGTTCTTCCATGACGGCGTTTTAGTCGGGGAGGATGATTCCGATCCCTTCACCTTTGCCTGGTCCGGCGTTACTGCCGGCAGTTTTGCGCTCACGGCCGTAGCCACGGACGACCTAGGAGCCACCAACGAATCCGTACCCATTCACATCACGGTCAATGTTGCCAGCGATCCGGTTACCAACTCGCTGGTCGTGTGGGGCAGTGATTGGAAATACCTGGACAACGGTTCCGATCAAGGCACGGCCTGGCGTGAGAACGCTTTTGACGACAGCAGTTGGGCCAGCGGACCCGCCCAGTTGGGATACGGTGACGGTGACGAGGCGACGGTCGTGGAAGACAACGGGACGCCCGGTTACAATCCGGGTGATACCGATCGCTACCTTACCACCTATTTCCGACGCAGCTTGGTGGTCACCAATCCAACGCAATACACTTCGGTGGACTTGTCCGTGTTGTTTGATGATGGGACCGTAGTTTATTTGAATGGCAACGAGGTATTTCGCGGCAACATGCCGGGCGGGACCATCAACTACGACACTCCGGCGATTCTTTCCGGGGTGGGGGACAACACGATTCTGCAAACCAATCTCCCGTCCAGCGTGCTCCAGGCCGGAACCAACATCGTAGCCGTAGAAATTCATCAGGATGCGCACGATAGTTCGGACATCAGCTTCGATTACGAAATGCTTGGTTTGATTGTCAACGAACTACCTTCCGTCGCCCTGACCAGCCCGTCCGACGGCACCACCTTCACCGCGCCGGCCACCATTGCCCTCGAAGCCGACGCGTCTGATGGGGATGGCGCGGTGACCATCGTCGAGTTCTTCCGGAACGGCGTCCTGGTGGGTGAGGATCTTGCGGAGCCTTACACCTTCGATTGGACTGGCGTGGCGGCCGGTAACTACACGCTTACGGCCGTGGCCACCGACGATCAGGGGGCCACGAATGAATCCGCGCCCATTCAAATCACGGTCAACGCTCCCAGCGGCTCGGTGACTAATACGATCGTTGGGTGGGGCAGTGACTGGAACTACCTGGACAACGGTTCCGACCAAGGTGCGGCCTGGCACCAGAATGGTTTTGATGATAGCAGTTGGACTAGCGGTCCCGCGCAATTGGGTTACGGTGACGGCGACGAAGCAACTGTCGTGGAAGACAATGGGACGCCGGGTTACAACCCGTCCGACACCGACCGCTACCTTACTACTTACTTTCGCCACAGTTTTACGGTCACCGATCCCGCGCTTTATAATTCACTGGACTTGTCGGTGTTGTTCGACGACGGGGCGGTGGTCTATTTGAATGGGAACGAGGTCTTCCGATGCAACATGCCGGGCGGAACCATCGCGTTCGACACACCGGCGATCCTTTCGGGCGTCGGCGACAATACCGTATGGCAGACCAACCTGTCGTCTGGATTGTTGCTGCCGGGCGAAAATATTGTGGCCGTGGAAATCCACCAGGATGCGCCGGAGAGTTCGGACATCAGTTTTGATTTCGAACTGCAAGGGATCATTTCCGGGGCGACCACTAACTAGCCGCCAACAGTGGCAATCACCAACCCGGTGGACGGTGCGGTGTTGACCACCCCGACGGACCTGACCATCGAAGCCGATGCCGCCGACTTTGACGGCAGCGGTCACCAAAGTCGAGTTCTTCCAAAACGGGGCCAAGCTGGGTGAAGATACGGCCAGTCCATTCAACTACACCTGGAGCAATGTGCCGGTAGGGGTTTACACGCTCACCGCGGTGGCGACCGACGATGATGGGGCTACTGAAGTTTCCGCTGGCCTCAATCTCACTGTCAGCGAGCCGAACACCACTTCCACCAATGTCCTGATTGCCCTCGGCAGCGACTGGAAATACCTGGACGACGGGTCCGACCAAGGCACGGGTTGGAGCGCACTGGACTTTGCCGATAGCGGTTGGGCCGAAGGCCCGGCGCAATTGGGTTACGGCGATGGCGACGAAGCTACGGTGGTAAGCTATGGCAGCGATCCGGGGAATAAATATCCCACCACCTATTTTCGGCGTTTCTTTACGGTGGACGATCCCAGCCTGGTGGAAAACCTCGCCATCAACCTGCTGCGCGACGATGGTGCGGTGGCTTACATCAACGGGCAGGAAGTGTATCGGATCAGCATGCCCGACGGCCCCATCGATTACACGACCTATGCAGACACCGCGGCGGATTACGATTTTGTGTCCACCACCCTGTCGCCGACGGCGCTCGTGGCTGGCACCAACGTGATGGCGGTCGAAATTCACCAGGGCAACGGGAGCAGTTCGGACATTAGTTTTGACCTGGAATTGAGCGGTGTCGTTGCCGCGCCGACCAATTTCAAACCGGTCATCAACATTACTGCCCCCATCGATGGCCTGACCGTGGCTGCTCCAGCGAAATATCACCATAACCGCCAACGCGACCGATCGCGATGGTGCGGTGACGAACCTCGAGTTCTATGCCAACGAAACGCCGCTAGGTTCCGACGATGCGAGTCCTTATGAATTCGATTGGAACAACGTGCCGGCGGGAAATTATGCGTTGACCGCCGTGGCTACTGACGACGTTGGATTGGTGGCGACGTTCGAGCGTCGTCAATGTGACCGTTAGCACCGACACCGCGCCGCCGGCCATCGCCGGTCAAAACCCCGCGCCCGGTTCGTTGAACACACTTACCGAAGTAACCGTGACCTTTACCAAAGACGTGACCGGGGTGGATGCTGCCGACCTGTTGGTCAATGGCGTCCCCGCCAGCACGGTGAACGGCGCCGGCAGCGTTTACACATTTACATTTCCACAGCCCGATTACGGCACGGTGACGTTGATTTGGGCAGGCGGCCACGGTATCACCGACGTTTTCACGCCGCCGCACGCGTTTGACGAAACAGCGCCCAACGCCACCTGGCAATACCAGTTGCTGGATGCGGTGCCACCTTTTATGGCGTCGTTGCTGCCGGTGGCCGATTCCGCGGTGGCCACGCTGAACTCGGTGAGCGTGACGTTCAGCGAACCGGTCATGGGCGTCAACGCTGGCGATCTGTTGGTGAACTCAATCCCCGCCAACGTCGTCAACGGTTCGGGCGCGGGACCGTACGTGTTTGCGTTTCCGCAACCGGACCCCGGCAACATTTCAGTGATGTGGGCTGCCGGTCATGGCATCCAGGACCAGTCGGGCAACCCGTTTGCCGGCGGTAGTTGGAATTATTTACTCGATACCAACGTGGTCGGCGTGGTGATTTCGGAAATCATGTACCATCCGTCTTCGGAGAACGTCCTTGAGGAATATATCGAGTTGTATAACAAAGGCAGCAGCGCGGTGAGCCTGGCGGGATGGCGCTTCAGTGCCGGCGTTCAATTTACATTCCCGAGCGTCGCCATTCCCGGCGGGGGCTATCTCGTGGTGGCGGCGGACTTGGAGACGTTCACCAACAAGTATCCAGCGGTGGCCAACGTGGTCGGCAATTGGACCGGCTTCCTGAACAACAGTGGCGAGGACATCGATCTCGACGACGCTTCTGGCAATCGCGTCGATAGCGTGCGCTACGCCGACGCAGGCGACTGGGCCGTCCGGCAGCGCGGGCCGCTCGACATGGGCCACCGTGGATGGGTATGGTTCAAGGAACACGATGGTCTGGGTAAGTCGCTTGAGCTGATCAATCCGTTGTTGTCGAACAACAGCGGGGAGAATTGGGCGGCTAGCTTGGTGGATCAAGGCACGCCGGGTAATGCCAATTCGGTGCTCGAAAACGACATTGCGCCCTTGATCCTGGATGCCGTCCATTTCCCGATTGTCCCGCGTTCAACCAATGCCGTGTCCATCACGGCCCGCATCGTGGACGAGGCGGCGGGCAATTTCCCCGTGACGTTGTATTACCGCGCTGACGCGGCCCGCCGCCGCCGTTCAGTTCGGTGGCCATGCACGATGACGGCTTGAATGGTGATGCTGCCGCCG
>CAWBHS010000053.1:0-6648 GCA_963788655.1 uncultured Verrucomicrobiae bacterium
GGCGTAGCGGCGCCGCGGTAGAACGCCGCCATGTTTGGAAAAGAGTTTGCCGTGTTCTGCCGAGGCGCCGCTACGGTCAGAAGCGCAACGCGCGAATGTTCTTGTGAGGATGTGGTATTGCCGGCTCAACTCCCGTTCGAGCTTCGCTTCCTGTTGGGGTTAAGTTCCGCCGCCTCAATGAGGTTACAGATGTCCTCGTTCAGGTCCGGGTTAACGAGCTGCAACTCCGGCGTGCGATTCTCGTAGAATAACGGCACGGTCACGCCGTCCTCGACGGACTGCTGGAAGTCGTAGATGGAAACGTAATCGCCGAACACGTCCTTGGTGCGCTCCTCGCCCGCGATGAGCAGCGTGCCGGTAAAGGCGAGGAACAACGCCTTGGGCAACGCCGCGCGATGTTCAGCGCCAGCGTGTCGTATTGGCTGCGGTGCGCCTCGTCCGTGAGCACGATCACGTCGGGCCGACCGCAGAGCACCGGTATCACCTCGGTCCTTGTAGGAGACGACGTAAGGAGACTCTGACTTTCTACCGGAGAAGAGTGAGTCTCGTCACCTCGACTCCTACCATCGGAAGAGGATTCAGGACGAAACTTATGGATAGGGTCTTGCCCAAGCGCCTCGGCCCACGACGACGGTGCGCGAATGGAGAGGCATTATCCCTGCCGGCACAACAAATTCAACGCGCTTCGGCGCACTGTCTCGCCTTCATCGAACCGAACAGACACCGCCACTTCAAAGTCAATCCTCCCCTCGTAAGGTCTTCAGCAGGGTTCCAGGGGAATTGGTCACCATGTCATATTGCACAAACAAATTGGCAAAACGCGTGGGCCCATCGTCGCCCTTCAGTCCCAATCTCAACTTGCCGTTGAACACTCGCATGGGATCGGCTGACTGGCCGTTGATGCTTATCTTCAAGGCGGTGCCGCGGCGCGTCAATCGAAGGCGGTTCCATCCTTTGACCATGGCCAGGTCAGAGGTGGGCAATTCCGTATCGCGCGGCGAGTCTTCGACCGTCCGCAGCACAAACGGCGGGATTTTCGACTGCACTTCACCGGCCCAATTCCAGTCGGCTTGCAGTTCAAAATCGCCCCACGTTTCGCCGGCCCAAAGCACGGAGTGGCTTCCCTGCGGCGCCTCCCAGCGCAGCGTCCAATCGGCGACTTTCCAGCCGTCCGCCTCGGCCGCCGACGCCTGCCAACCGCGCAGGCTCCGCCCGTCATACAGCGAACGCCAGGCTTCCGCGACCGGGGCCGACTGCTCCGAAGACGCACCGGAAGGCGGCAGTTCCTGAAGGCGGATATTGCGCCAGTCCACGATGCCTCCTTCGCTTTCGAGTCCGAGGTAGCCCCGGCGCCAAACGCAGTCGCTGCCACCGGACACTTCCTTGCCGTTCACCGACAACCGGATGACCCCATTGGTGCAAACGACGCGATAATGATTCCATTCCGGCGAGCCTTTGCTCCGATGCTCGGTGGGGAAACTTCGCATGCCGCGGCTGGGAGGAAATGGTTTCATCGTCGAACCGTGGATGGCAAAAACATCGCCGTGGGTGGTGAACCAGTCCGAGGTGCCGTAAGCGTGATCGAGCACCTGCACTTCGATGGCCCGAAGAAACGGCTGGCCTTGGGCGGGCAGCGGGCTGGCCCAGATAAAGACCCCGGCATTACCGCCGGGCTTCAGGTGGCGCCATTCCAGTTCCAGGATGAAATTCTCGTAAGGCTGCTCAGTGCGCAACGCGCCCGTGGGCACCCCATCGCAGTGCAGCAGGCCGTCACGTACCGTCCAGGTTTCCGGGGCGCAATTCACGTTCACCCAGCCGGCCAGTGATTTGCCGTCGAATAGCGGACGCAAGCCCTCTTCGACGCCAGCGCCGAAGGCCAGCCAGCCAAATTGAAGCAGCAGGATTACCGGCCCACACCGGCCCAAGGCGGAAGAAACTGATTTCATAAGCCGGAATGGTGCCTGAGGCGCTCCCGAGCGTCCAGCCGGCAATCCGGACAGCATGGAGAATGCGGAAATCTCCCCTTTGACATTTTGGCAACGGTTGCTAATAGTCCCGCCCAACAAAAAAGAAGTTCAAAACAACCAATAGAAATTATGGACACCACCCAACACCCTTGGAGGTTCTTTCGCTCCGGCGGCGTGGAACAAGTCGCCTTCACCAATGGCCGGGATATCCTGCATTTGGATCAACTGGATCAAAAACTGTGGGTGGCTTTGGCCATGCCCACGCGCGGCATCGAGTTCGATCCCAAAACCCTCGACCACCTGGACACCGACAAGGATGGACGAATTCGCGCCCCGGAAATTCTCGGAGCGGTCCGCTGGATCAGCGACGTTTACAAAAATCCGGATGATGTCCTGAAGCGCGGAGATTCCGTGCCGCTGGCGGGAATCAATGAGCAGACGCCGGCCGGAGTCGCGTTACTGGCGGGAGCCCGGCGCATTCTCCATGGCCTCGGGAAAAGTGAAGCGCCGGCCATCAGCTTGGCCGATGTCGCGGACACCAAAACCATCTTTGCGAACACGACTTTGAATGGCGACGGCATCATACCCGCTGATGCCGCCAGTGAAGCCGCCGACCAACAAGCCGTGGTTGACATCATTGCGACCCTGGGCAGCGTGGCTGACCGCAGTGGCAAACCCGGCATCAACCTGGCCGGGCTCGAGCAATTCTTTGCCGAAGCCAAAGCCTATGCCGACTGGCAGGCCCACGCAGAAGCCGACCCGGCCATCTTCCCGCTGGGCCCCGAAGCCACCGCGGCCGCCGCGGCCGCCGTCAAAACGGTGAAGGCCAAGGTGGACGATTATTTTGCCCGCAGTCGCCTGGCGGCCTTTGATGAGCGCGCCCTGGCGGCGGTGAACCGTCAAGAGGCCGAATACCTGGCCGTGGCGGCGCAGGACATGACGATTTCCGCCGAGGAACTGGCCGGTTTTCCGCTGGCCCGCGTGGAACCAAAGCGCCCGTTGCCCCTGGACGAGGGCCTTAATCCCGCCTGGGCGAACGCGGTTTCCGCGCTGGTGAGCCAAGCCTTGACGCCGCTGATCGGCGACGACAGAACCAGCCTGACGGAAGATGATTGGGCGGCGGTGCAATCCAAATTGGCGCCCTACGAAGCCTGGATGGCCGGCAAACCTGCCGGTAACGTGGAAAAACTGGGACTGACCCGCGTGCGGGAATTGCTGGCCAGTCAAGCCAAACAAAACCTGGCGGCACTCCTTCAGCAGGATGCCGCGCTCGAACCGGAGTATGCCCAGATCCTGGCGGTCGAAAAGCTCGTCCTCTTGCAGCGCGACTTTCTCAAACTCCTGGACAACTTCGTTAACTTCGCTGACTTCTACGGGCGCAAGGGCGCAATCTTTCAAGCGGGCACCCTTTACCTGGACGGGCGGAGTTGCAAGCTGTGCGTGCATGTGACCGATCCGGCTAAACACGCCTTGTTAGCCGGCTTGTCGCAAGCCTACTTGGCGTATTGTGACTGCACCCGGCCCGGCGGAGAAAAGATGACCATTGTCGCGGCGTTCACCAACGGCGACAGCGATTACTTAATGGTGGGACGCAACGGCATCTTTTACGACCGTAAAGGGCGCGACTGGGATGCTACCATTACCAAAGCGGTCGCCAATCCAATCAGCCTGCGGGAAGCGTTCTGGCTGCCCTATAAAAAATTTGTGCGGGCCATTGAAGCGATGGTCGCCAAGCGGGCCGCCGCCGCGGACGCGGCTTCGACGGCGAAATTGACCTCGACTGCGGAGTCGGTGGCTCAGGCGGACAAAACCAAGGCCGCCCCACCACCCGCCGCGCCCAAGAAAATGGACGTGGGCACCGTGGCCGCCATCGGCGTGGCCTTGGGCAGCATCGGCACCTTCGTGGCCTTGCTGTTGGCCAAATTCGTCGATTTGGGATTGTGGATGCCGCTGGCGATCGTGGGTTTGATTCTCTTGATCTCGGTGCCCTCGATGGTGTTAGCCTATCTGAAGTTACGCCTGCGCAATGTGGGTCCTATTCTCGATGCCAACGGTTGGGCCATCAATGGCCGCGCCAAAATCAACGTGCCCTTTGGCAAGGTCCTGACTGACATTCCCAAGCTGCCGCCGGGATCGCAGCGCTCCTTTGATGATCCGTATCCGGAGAAGAAGCGCCGCTGGCCGTGGATTTTGGCCTTGCTCATTCTGGTGGCACTGGGGGCGCTTTGGTACGAGGGCAAGCTGGATCGACTCCTGCCAACCAAAGCTCGAAGCCTGCACGTGCTGGGCACCAATGCTCCGGCCTACAAACCGCCGACGCTGGTCCTCACCAACACCGCGCCTCTGATCGAAATAAAGAAATAAGTTTGGCCGGGATTATCCGCCAGTTACCTGGACTTCGCCTCGGGCTCGGCGTAAAGGGCAACTTCCGAAATTGCCGGGCAGACCGGCGCCTGGGTGATGCGCAGTCGGACTTTGTCCGTGGTGACTGCCTTGCCACGGAGCAACCGGCGATTGCCAATGCTGGTAGCTTTGGCGAATTCCTGCCAGCGGCCCTCCTTCCAGGCATCCAACGCAACGGCCTCGACGCGCTGGCCCAGCGGCAACGCTTCGCGCAGACTGACCACATTAAACGTTTTGGCCTGGCCCAGGTCCAAGACTAATTCCGGCGTGGTCACGTTGTCGTCGGTGGCCCAATACGTGTAGCGATTGCCATCGAGCACGTTTTCCGGCGCGAATTGTCTGGCCCCGTTGCCGCGCGTATTGCTGGCGGTGAGCTTGGCTCCCTTGGCCAGGTCCGCTGCAAACGTGGCGTCCAGCAGCCGGCGGAACTCGCGCAATGACTTGATGTCATTGTCGTGGATCTGGCCCCGCCGATCCGGGGGCAGGTTCAGATTCAAACAGGCGCCGCGACCGACACTTTTGTAGTAGATGTCGAGCAACTGGGCGGGCGTTTTCACAGCGTTATCCTGGCTGGCGTGGTAAAACCAGCCGGGCCGAATGGAGACATCGCACTCCGGCGGAATCCAATTCGTCCCTGGCCGCTCGCCCTGGTTCAAGTTGGCGCGCGTGTTACCTGGCACACCGTCACCGGGGCTGATCGTCGCCCAGCAGGTTTCGCCGGCAATTCCCCGTTCGTTGCCCACCCAACGAAAGTCCGGGCCCACATCGCTAAACATGACCGCCATTGGCATCAGGTCGCGCACAATCTGCCAGGTGTTTTTCCAGTCGTAATAGACCTTGTTGTCAATCCGCCGCATTTCGCGAGCGCCGCCATAATAGCCGTCGCCACCGTTGGCGCCGTCCAACCAGACAGTGAAGATGTCGCCGTAATTGGTGAGCAGTTCGCGGAGTTGATTGCGGTAGTACGTGATGTAGGCAGGCCGGCCGTAGTCTTGTGATTGCGGTCCCAAGGCGAGAGATAGACGCCGAACTTCAGCCCGGCCCGGCGACACGCCTCGGAAATCTCCTTCACCACGTCGCCCTTGCCGTCTTTCCACGGCGAGTTTTTCACGGAATGTTCGGTGTATTGGCTGGCCAGAGGCAGAAGCCGTCGTGGTGTTTGCACGTTGAGGATGAGGCCTTTCATGCCCGCTTCCTTGGCCGTGCGCACGATTTGGTCGGCGTCGAAATCCGTCGGATTGAACACCTTTTCGTCTTCGTCGCCGTAGCCCCATTCCTTGTCCGTGAAAGTGTTCACGGTGAAGTGCAGGAAGCCATAAAACTCCATCTCGTGCCAGCGCAGTTGACGCTCGGTGGGCACCGGGCCGTACGGGGTGGGCGGTTGGGTATCAGCGGCGCTGGCCCCGGAAACAAGGCCAGTAAACGCCGCCACTGCGAGAAGGCTGAAGAGCGATGTCTGTTTCATGCTTATGGAACATTGTTTTACGCCAGCAATTGGCGCGGGTCAATGGAATGGTCTGGAAACCCAGCCGCGAAAGCGGAAGCAACGCCTTGACGTTCGCTGGTCTTTTTCTTCCGGCTGCCTGGCGATAACGGCTTCAATTGCTTCACCGCCGCCTCAAAATCCTTCTCCGCCTTGCGCCAGAAGACCTTCTCCGAAGATCGGATGTCGCGGATGCGCGCCAGCAGTTCTTCGAAATAATTTCCGCCGCCGGTTGCGGGAGAGGCGTGAGAACCACAATTACCGGCCTTCTTGAAACCAGTTGATCCAGAGTTAACAAATCTCGCGGTCATGTTAATCTGAAGCATTGAAACGCATATCCACATCCTCCGTCGCCCTGCTGCTGGGCTGTTGCGTCTGCGGTCAAGATGCGCTTGCTCAGGGAAGCCGCGCCAGCGAGAATCCAACCCACGGTGCCACATCTTCCATCGATCGACGGGCGTTGGTGACGCGCCATAACGTAACGCTCGCCCGCCCGATCCGCTCACCCCGTTGACAGTCGGCAACGGTGAGTTTGCTCAGTTTACGGCCGACATCACGGGGCTTCAGACTTTTCCCGAGTTTCATCAAGCGGACATCTTGCTCGCCACGATGTCGCAGTGGGGATGGCACCGCCTGCCCAACCCACAGGGATTCAAGTTGGAGAACGTGCTGAATTCCTACGAGGTCAACGGCCGCCCGGTTCCCTACCCGGATCAAGCCGCCCCAAGCCCATTGGCCAAAGCCGCCAATCAATGGCTGCGCGCCAATCCGCATCGCCTAAACCTGGGTCGCCTC
>CAWBHS010000054.1:0-7197 GCA_963788655.1 uncultured Verrucomicrobiae bacterium
AACTGCCCTGGCAGTCATGACGCATCGGTGGGAATTGCGCTTGAAACTTTGCACCCAGCGGGCAAGCTGCCTTTCATGACGACAAAAAAGACTTCCTCCGGTCCAACACTCCCCTCCCCCGTTGCTGTTTCCGCGCTCACTCGCCGCCGGTTTCTGCAAACCGCTGCCCTGGCAGGCTTCGCGTCACCTTTGATCTTACGCAGCAGTCTTCGGGCGGCGTCGCCCAACGGCAAACTGAACCATGCCTGCATCGGCGTTGGCGGAATGGGCGCAAACGACCTCCAGAATTTCCTCTCGCACCCGCGCACCCAGGTCGTCGCGCTGTGTGACGTGGATGCCAATATCCTCAGCAGCGCCGCCAAACTGGCGCCCGGCGCGCGCACCTATCGCGACTGGCGCGAGTTGCTGGCCAAGGAAGGCGACAAGATTGACTCGGTGAACGTCGCCGTGCCGGACCATACTCATTTCTCGATTGCCTATTCGGCCATCCAAAAGGGCAAACACGTCTATTGCCAGAAACCCCTCTGCCACGACGTGGCGGAAGTGCGGCTGTTGACCCAAGCGGCCGTGCAAAAGAAAGTCGTCACCCAATTGGGAACGCAAATGGCCTCCGGCATCGGCGATCGTACCGCTGTGAAGCTTTTGCGGGCTGGCGTCATCGGTAAAATTAAACACGCCTATCTATGCTCGAACCGTCCGGGCGCTATTGAAACCTATCGGCTCAAAGGACCACGCCCGGCGACGGGTCAGGAACCACCGGCGAACCTGGATTGGAACTTGTGGATCGGCTCTGCGCCCATGCGGCCGTACGTGCCCGGCATTTATCACCAGACCAAATGGCGCGCCTGGCAGGACTTCGGCACCGGTTGGTCCGGAGACATTGGTTGCCATGTGTTTGATGCGGTGTGGAAGGGCCTCAACCTGAAGCCGGCGCAATCCGTGTTCGCCGAGGTGCAGCAATCGTGGAAGGACTCTCCGGCCCGCCGCGCCGACACTTGGCCGCAAGGCGACCACATCACCTGGATGTTCCCCGGCAATGAACTTACCGAAGCACAACAACTGCCGCTGGAATGGTTCGACGGCGAGTTCTATCCGCCCGAGGAAATTCGCAAGCTATACACCGCGTCCGAGTACCCGCCGGAATCCGCGATGTTGATTGGCACGGAGGGCGCTCTGCTGAATCCACTGGGCCGGATGCCGGTGTTGTTACCGGAGGAAAAATTCCGTGACTATCCCCGGCCCAAGCTCGAACCGCGCAATCACTACCATCATTTTGCCGACGCCTGCCTGGGCGGGGAAATGTGCGAATCGCATTTCGCGCAAACTGGTCCCATGACCGAAGCCATCATCCTGGGCACCGTCGCCATCCGCGTGCCCGACCAGGAGCTGGAATGGAATTCCGCTGCTTTGAAATTTGCCAACCAACCTGACGCCGCGCGCTACCTTCAGCGCCAATACCGCGCGGGCTGGCACGTGGCTCAATTCTGACGATGGATCAGCTTTGTCTTTCGTGCGGCATCTGCTGCAACGGAGTTTTGTTCAAAGACGTGGAACTGCAACCGGACGACGATCCGGACTACTTGCGCAGTTTGCAAATACCGCTCATCAAACGCGGGGCGAAACAATGCTTCAAGCAGCCGTGTTCCGCGCTGGACGGGTTCCATTGCCGCATCTACGAAAATCGGCCCCAGCATTGCCGGAATTTTGAGTGCGCGCTGTACAAATCCGTCTGCGCTGGGCGCATTGAAATGGAAGCCGCGCTACGGCTCATCCGCACCACCTTGAAACGTGCCGAACGAGTCCGCCGTTTGCTCCGCCAACTGGGCAACGCTGAGGAACATCTCGCTTTGAGCGTGCGCTTTCGCCGGACTTCAAAACGTTTGGAAGCGCAGGAACTAGACGATGAAACCGCCGAAGTGTTCGGGCAACTGACTCTGGCGGTCCATGACCTGAACGTGCTGTTGCACGATGGGTTTTATCCTGGCGTGCCAGCAAGGGAATAGCGGGATGCTGCAGGTGCCCATTTTCTGAATCCTGCTCTGCCTTGAGCATTTGAAGAGAGCAAGAGCAAGAGTAAGAGCAGGAACTTTGAAAACGACCGGGCGTCAGCAGACCTCACTTCCCCGCGCCCCAGCCGCCATCGATCATGAACGTCGTGCCGGTTACGAACGCGGCTTCATCACTGGCCAGGTAGAGCGCGGCCGCGGCAATTTCGTCCGGGCGGCCCATCCGCCCCACCGCTTGCGTCGCGCACATTTCAGCATGGGCTTTCGCCGGATCGGGATACTCCTTGAGCCGTTCCTGGATCCATGGTGTTTCCACGCGGCCCGGACAGATACAATTCACCCGGATGCCGTCCATCGCGTGATCCAGTGCCATGGTTTTCGTCAGCCCCACCACGGCAAACTTGGTCGTGCAATACGCCAGCCGGTCGCGTATGCCCAGCACGCCGCCAATTGAAGCCAGGTTGACAATCGCGCCGGACTTGCGCCGCACCATGTCGGGCAGGAAGGCTTTGGTGACGTTAAACACGCCGCGCACATTGACGGCATACAACCGGTCCAGGTCCGCCCCGTCCGTGGTAAGCAACGTGCCCACGTGGCCAATGCCCGCGTTGTTCACCAGAATGTCGAGACGCTCCCGCGCCGCCAGGGCTTGTTGGGCGACGCGAGTGCAATCCGTTTCGGTGCGGACATCCAGTTGGATGAAGTCAGCCTGGTAGCCTTGCCCTTCAAGACGCGTCACCGTTTCCTTGCCGCTGGCTTCATGGCAATCCGTGACAAATACATACGCACCGGCACGGGCCAGTGTTTCGGCGATGGCGGCGCCGATGCCGGATCCGGCACCGGTTACCAGGGCGGTCTTATGGTTTAAGCTGAACATGGTTGGCTGGTTGGTTTTGGAGTTTTGCATTTAGAAGAATCGCTTTCTAATTTCGGCGATGACCTGGTACAGGCCCACCGCGGTCATCGCCAGCGTCGCCAGCCACAGGCAGGCGAGCCACAACCGACCCGGCAGCAAGAATTCGTCAGTGCGGCGGTAATAAAAATACAGCGCGGCCATGGCCAGAAACGGCAGCATCAATCCTTGCGCCAGCGCTCCGACCAGCACCAGCGACACCGGTTGTCCCCAAAACAAATAAACCGCCACGCAGGCGATGGGCAGCAGCACACAACCGACGCGCACCAGGGTCATGCGATGCTCATCGTCACGGTATTGAATGAAACCAAACAGCGACAGCGCATCGGCAAACAACCGGGCGTTGGAAGCGGTGGCGCAGAAGACACGGTAGAATACAGCACCACGACTGCGCCCATCAGAAACAGCCAAAAGCTCCAAGCGCCCAATGTCTCCAAATACATCTGCGAAAGCCGCGCGATCATTTCCTCGTTCTTCACTTCCAGCCCTTTGGCATGCAACACCGCCGCGCCCAACAGGTAAAACGCCAGCGTCGCCAGCGTGTAGATCACGAATGACACCCAGGCGTCAAGGTGCATCACGCGCATCCATCCCGCCGCCCGTTCCCGCCAGGGCAACGAGCCATCATTCGGGCCCACGTTGCGCGCGTAACCTTTCTCCAGGCACCAATACGGATAATAAATGAGTTCTGACGCGCCCACGCCAATTATCCCGAAGGCGGCGAAGGCAATGGTAAAATCCTGCGGCAGCCGAAACTCCAGCCCTTCCACGAGGTGCTGCGGTGTCACGGCAAAATCGGTCCATTGGAGCGCACCCACGGCGACGAGCGTGCAAAACGTGAAGATCGCCACCAACACCAGGGAAAACCGTTCGATCATCCGATAGCGTCCCACGACCAGCAACCCGGCGGTCACCGCCCCGATCAGCAACGTTGCTGTTCTTTCGCTGATCGGAAAGCCGGCCAGCACAAACACCGACGCCACCCCGCCAATCATGCCGGCCACTTGAAACACCAGCGAGAGGTACATGAACAGCCAGAGCCAGAGCAGCCATGACACAATGAACCGCGGGCCGGGCATCGTATTCATGGCCTCCAGGGTGGTCATCCCTTTGGCCACAGCAAACCGGCCCAGCTCGATTTGCACAAACACCTTGATAAAACAGCCCAGGATGATGAACCACAACAACGTGAAACCAACCGAAGCACCCAGCTTGGGCGTCACGATCAATTCCCCCGAGCCGACGATCGCCGCGCTGATGATCAACCCCGGCCCCAGGTGCCGGAGCATGCCCCGCCAATGCGTGGGAGCCGATTTGGTTTGGACGTGCGGCGCAGTCCCTTCGGTGGTCATGACCCGGAGCGTAGGCGAATTAACAAAACGCCGTCAAGCGCGGCTGAGGCGGAGCCAACGTAGGAAAGCCATCCCGGCGGTCCCGCATGGCAAGAAACCGACCTTCTGCAAAGAGATGTTCACACAAGATCGGACCGCTTCTTGAACTTCGGGACAGGCGGAACGCGCTGTCCCACGTTTACTTCGCGCGGACATTCTTGTACCCGAGTCGGGTGAGCGTGTGTCAGGACAGCGATTAGCGATGCCCGCGCATTGTGGGGATCGGGGCTCCGTGGCAGAAACATCACCAAACGTCTCATTGCCTAAGGCATCCAGCCTTGATAAATTTGCACCATGACATCGACCGTCAGCGAAAACAACTTGGTGAGGATTCCAGCGGACATTGTGCGCGAGTTCGACATTCATCCAGGCACCCGTTTAAAATGGGAGAAGACCGATGAAGGTCTAATTGCAGTCAAGCCCTTGCCCCGGCGCGGGGAACTGGCTCGTCAACTAATGGGAGCGGGGCGTCCCTGGCTGAAGGCAGGAGCAGATCCAATCGGCGACCTGATTCGCGACCGGGAACATGACGACCAACTTGACCAAACAGACGAACAACGGTGACTCACCTCCTGGATACGTCGGCTCTGCTGGCGCACTACTTGGCCGAACCAGGTGCGGCAAGAGTCCAGGCTCTTTTCGAAGACGATGCCGTGGTGGTTGGAACCTCCGTGCTTGCCTTGTTTGAATTCGATCTCCGCCTCCATCTACTGGGGATAGATGGACCAATTCGTGCGACTGAAGTGAGCCAATAGATCTCTGCTGGACAAGATTGTCGATGTCAATGAAACCGTCGCGAATGAAGCTATCCGGCTCCGTATCGGCGCTACAACTCGTGTGTCAGCGATGGACGTTTTGATTTCAGCCTCTGCTTCACTTGAAAACGCCACATTGGTCCATCGCGACCCGCATTTCGCAGCTATCCCGAACGACCTGCTACGGCAAGAAGGCTTACCAGCCAAGTGAGAAAATAACCTGATGCTGTCACTTGCGAGCCAGGTCATCGGGGAAGTCGCTCTCCCCTCGCACGTGCAGGACGGTACCAACAGCGTCAAAGTCGATAGCCACCGACTTCCGCGTGTTTTTCTCCTGAACGTGGTTGTTACTTGCTGTTCCTCGCACAATGCCCCGCGGCCATTTAATAAGAAGCAGTCACGTACAATACCCCCATGTGGCGAAACGTCCTTCGCACTTGAAACGATCCGCAAATGATGGCTCTCGGTCGCAACCGCGGGTTGAGCGTGAATTCTCACGGCGTCTCAAAATTTGCCACGGGAAGGTTTCTGTGAGGAAGATCACACCCGGTTTGTCGCGGCGGCGCGGTATGAAGGCTTTTACTGTGCGTGGGGGGACATGGAAAATGTGCTCAAACAACAAGTGCTGGATTTACCGGGGGACCGGATGAGCACGCACGAACTGGCGAGCAACCGGGCGACCCTGGCGTATCTGTTGTTGGAGCGCGTGCGGACGGTGAGGCTGCGGGGCAGCGGGTTGGCGACGGCGACGGTGGGGACGATTCGCACGCGGCTGCTGAAAGTGGCGGCGCAAGTGACGGTGAGCGTGCGGCGGGTGTATGTGCGCTGAGTTCGGCCTTTCCGTTACAAGCTTTGTTTCGCCAATGCGCGGCGAGGTTGGCGGCTCGGGCGATCGGCGCAACGTAGCTGGCCGGCAGGCACAAACTCCCAAACGGCGGGGCGTCCTGCGGCGCGGGGCGAGGTGTCTCCAAAACCGGCCCAAAAGTGAGGTTTTAGAGCGGTCAAAATCCGATAACTCCTGGGGCGCCCTTGCCGTCTTGAAAAAGAGGCGGTTCGCCACGAATTCCGGCCCCCCAAAATCGCGGACCGGATGCCTTGCGAAGAGGCGTGTGAAATATTGCCGTTAGAGTGCGGCAGCCCTCTGCCGCTTTCGAATGAAACGCGCGCTCCGAGTCTAATCGTTAGTCCATCAACCATGCCACGTCACTTGGCGTGCGAAAGCGCCGGCAAGCCTGACGCGCTCCAAACGCTGGCGCGAGTTATCAGCGGCCTCGCTGAGCGTCCACCCTGTCTGGGAGTGCGCTCGGTTCTCCACCGCTTTCGCAAGCAGGAGTACGCTGCTGAGCTGACGGTCGTCCCACGGGCAGGCGAGCGCCGGGCGTGGCTCGAAAGCGGCAGAGGGCTGCCGCACTCCATGACGCTGCCGCGTTGGCCGCAAGTGCATTGGGTCTACCCACCCGATGCTAAAGTGCGGGGCGGCTCTCTCCACCGCTATCGAACTCAAGGAGAGGCTACAATCACGGGCCAGAGTTGCGCCGAATTGAATTTTGCTGTATCGCCCAGTGGCGCTCGGCAGGGCGTTCACGATACAAGAACAATGAAAAAATGGTCCCGTCAGCAGGTGCTGCATCTCCTGTTCAAAATCGGCATTGTCGCCAAAGGCGTCGATGGATTTTTGGAAACGGTGGGCGGCGTGTTGTTTCTGGTCGTGCAACACTCAACGCTCCATGAGATCGTGCTGGCATTGACGCACCACGAATTGATGGAGGATCCGGACGATCTGTTGGCCAACGCGCTGCAGCAGGCCTTCCATCACTTCTCCTCGGGACGCCAGCTTATTCGCGGCCGTCTATTTGCTCATTCACGGCCTGACGAAGGGCTTCGTCGTGTGGGGGCTGTGGCGCAATAAACTGTGGGCCTTTCCGGTGTCGATGGTCGTGCTCGTCCTGTTCATCGGTTATCAGGTTTACCGAGTCACCGTCGCACTTTTCCATGGGGTTTGGTCGGACTTGACGGTCTTCGATGCCTTCGTGGTGTTCCTGGTCTGGAACGAATACCAACACGTCAAGCCCAACCCCTCCCCGGTTGGTTCCGGGGACGAGGATTCGACTTGAAATACCGGCGAGCCCGGC
>CAWBHS010000055.1:0-98726 GCA_963788655.1 uncultured Verrucomicrobiae bacterium
GCGCGGCCTTGGCGGACGACGGGGCCACGTACACGGTGGATGTCTTCAACGGCTTCGGTCGGGTCACGGCCAATACGTTGCTGGCGGTGGCGGCGGACACGACCGCGCCCGAACTGCTGTCGGCCGTCGGCGATCCGACCCTCGAACACGTGCGGTTGGCCTTCTCGGAGCGGGTGAACCCGCTGGATGCCACCGATCCGTTCAATTATGAACTGGACAACGGGGTGACGGTGACGGCCGCGACGATGATCGACGATCACACCGTGCTGCTGACCACCCAACCGCAAACCGAGGGCGTGCTCTACACGGTCACGGTGAACGGCCTGCGCGACTTGGCGGACACGCCGAACGAAATTGCGGCGAACAGCCCCGCCACGTTCACCGCGTGGGTGTTCACGCCGGGCTTTGTGTATCGGGAGTTTTACTACGACCTGTCCGGGGCGAACACCTTCGCCACCGTGACCGGCAACGCGAAGTATCCCTATTTTCCCGATGCGACGGATTACGCGAAGCAATACGCGGTCAATCCCAATTTGGGCGACTCGGGCCGCGATAACTACGGGACGCGGATGCGGGGCTTCCTGATCCCGCCGGAGAGCGGCGATTACCTGTTCCAACTGGCGGCGGACGACGCGGGCTCGTTAATCGTCAGTTCGACCGCCAGTGCCGCCGACGGCCAGACCGTGATCTCCGCCGAAGGCGATTGCGGGGCGTGCGGCGGGCCGGTTTCCACCGTGGCGGTGCCGCTGGTGGCGGGCGAACGGTATTACACCGAATCGCTCTTCAAGGAAGGCACGGGCGGGGATTACATTGTGATCCGCTGGGCGCTGCCGAGCAATCCGGGGAACTATGTGGCCATCAGTGGCGCCTACATGGGCGCCATGGCTGATCCGTCCACGGCGGCCAACCTCACCATCACCGAGGAACCGCAAACGCAGGATGTTTATCTGAACCAGATCATCCGGCTGAAGACGGTGGCCAGCAACGACCAGGGCGCGCCGCAGTCCTACCAATGGCTGGTGGATGGCGTCGTGGTGCCGGGCAACAACACCGATACCCTGCGCTTGACCTACACCGATATGGCGTTGGACGGCACGGCGGTGACGGTGCAATGCCGGGTGTCGGTGCCGGGCCGGATCGTCGAAACCACGCCGGCGGTGCTGAACCTTAACATTGACGACGTGCCGCCGGTGGCGGTGGCGGCCAGTGGCGGCTCGAACTTCGATACGTTCACGATCGAATTTGACGGCTTGATGAACGAGGACACGACGACCGATGCATTCAACTACGACATCAGCGACGGGGTGAACCCGCCGTTGATCGTGACCGGCGGCGCGTTGAATGCGGACCAGAACATCGTAACCTTGACGCTGGACCCGAGCACGCCGCTGTTGGATTTCACCACCTACACGGTGACGATCCGCGACGTGTTGGACGCCGGGCTGAACACCATCACGCCCAATCCGGCCACGATCCAGTTCACCTCGCCGGCGCTGTTGGGCAGCATTCCGTTCGTGCTGGAAGAATATCCCGATGGCGCCTCGACCGACGTGAACTTCCTGCTGGCTTACCCGGGTTTCCCGGACAGTCCGGACGTGGTGACGCCGTTGACTTCGTTTGACACGACGGTGCCCTTCGGCACGACGGATCACCGGGACAATTACGGTGGGCGGGTGCAAGGCTATTTCGTGCCGCCGACCACCGGCAATTACGACTTCTACATGAATAACGACGACGGCGCGTTCCTGTATATCAACCCCAACGGCATTGATCCGGCGGGCAAGGTGAAGATTGCCGAATTGAACCCGGCGTGCTGCCAGGCCTGGCCGGCGATCAATTCGCTGGGGGTGTATCCCGACGGCATTCCGCTGGAGGCCGGCAAGCCCTACTACCTCGAAGGCCTGTACCAGGAAGCGGGCGGCGGTGACTTGATTCAAGTGGCGACGCGGTTGCACGGCGATGCGAGTGTGCTGGCCGCCATTCCGGCGTCGCAGATGGCGCCCAGCCCGGTGCCGCCGGGACAATTCGGGGTCGTGACCCTCACCGAGCAACCCCAAAGCCAGAGCGTGGTGGCCTACCACCAGGCCTGCTTCAGTGTGGCCGGCACCTCCGAGATCGGTGGCATCGCGGCCTACCGGTGGTTGAAGAACGGCATGGAAATCCCCGGCGCGACCGGGCCGACCCTGTGCGCCTTCTTCGATCCGGCGGACAATGGGGCCGCGATTCAAGCCGAAGTGGCCATTCCGGGTTACATCGCCCGCAGCGACGTGGCGACGGTGACGGTCGAAGACGACACCGTACCGCCAGTGGCGGTGGCGGCTACAGGGAACCTCACCTTTGACCAAGTGATCATCACGTTCAATGAGCGGATGGATAATGGTACGGCCACCGATCCGTTCGACTACGAGATCAGCGGTGGGGGTGACGTGCTCTTTGTGGTTGCGGTCGAACTGAGCGCGGACGAGACCACGGTAACCTTGACCCTGGACCCGACGACCTTGCAGCGGGAGAACACCGACTACACGGTGTTGTTCCTGGGGGTGACGGACCTGGCCGGCAACGCGATACCGGACGACACGACGATCGCCTTCCACTCCTACGTGACCTACGAGTGCGCGGGAGTGCTCTGGGAGGCTACGACACCGGCGGGGGCACCGCAGTGTACGACTGACCGACAACGCGAACTTCCCGGACAACCCGGACGAAGTGCGGCTGCTCAACTCCTTTGACACGCGGGCCGAACTGGGGACCGACAACTACCGGGACAACTACGGGGCGCGGCTGAGCGGCCTGTTTGTGCCCTCGGTCACCGGTAACTATGACTTCTACAGCCACAGCGACGACTCCTCGCAACTGTTCCTGAACCCCAACGGGATTGATCCGGCGGGACGGGTGGAGATTGCCGCAGAAGACGCCTGCTGCAACGACTGGCCGATCATCAATTCGCTGGGCCGTCTTCCCGCAGGGCATTCCACTGGTCAAGCGGGCCAGGCCTATTACCTTGAGGGCCTGTATAAAGAAGGCGGCGGGGGCGACTACATCCGCGTGGCGGCGCGCCTTGACGGCAGGATGCCACCCGCCGGTCCGGCCATTCGACTCCAAAACCTGGGCCAGTCAGCGGCGCAAGGCACCGCGGGCGAAGTGACGATCACCCAGGACCCCGTGGGCCAGATTGTGGAAGAGAACCACGAAGCCTGCTTCTCGGTGGCGGGGGAAAACACCTACGGGTTGCCGCAGTGCTACCAATGGTACAAGGACGGCGTGGCCATCCCCGGCGCGACCGAGCCGACCTACTGCGCGCTGGTGACCGCGGCGGACAACGGCGCCATGTTCAGCGCGGACGTGGGGATTGTGGGTTACAAAGCCCGGAGCGCCGCCGCGGTGGCGGCGGTGATTCCGGACGTGACGGAACCGTCGGTGGTATCAGTCAAACCGACGCGCAACCTCAACCAGATAGTGCTGCACTTTGACGAGCGGATCGATGCCGGGATCGCGACCGACGCGTTCAACTACGACATCACGCCGCCCTACAACATCGCCAGCATCGACGTGAGCGCCGATGAAAAGACGGTGACCATCAACCTGAACCAAATCATCCAGCCGGACGAGACGGCGTGCCTCACGCTGCTGTTCCTGACCGACATCGCGGGCAACGTGGCGCCGGAGACGACCGAATGCGTCAGTTCGAGCTTCTATGACTGCTTCGTGAAGCAGGAATGGTATTACAACATTGGCGGCGTGACGATTGCGGACCTGACGGGCAACGCGAACTATCCGGACCATCCGGACCGGGTGAACTACCTGCCCGCGATCAGCGCGCCGCAAAGCAATCCGGACCTGAGCAACTTCGGCACGCGGCTCTCGGGCTGGTTGAAGCCCCCGGTGACCGGCAACTACACCTTCGCGACCTACTCGGACGATGCCTCCCAAGTGTGGGTAAGCACCGACGTCGATCCGGCGAACAAGCAACTGGTGGTCGAAGAAACCGCCTGCTGCAACGCCTGGCCGGCCATCAACTCCACCACCTTGTTCCCGGGCGGAGTGCCGCTGGAAGCGGGCAAACTGTATTACTTCGAAGCGCTGATGAAAGAAGGCGGCGGCGGCGACTATGTCCACGTGACGTGGTCCATTCCGCCGGACACGCGCATCTTTGCCAGCACCGCGGGGCAGCAGCCCATCAGCGCCAAATATGTGGTGCAATTGAGCGAAGACCTGGGCACCAGCCTGAATATCACCCAGCAACCGCAGGATCAAACGTTCATCATCTTACCTCCGGACGACAGTGGTGACGTAACCTTCAACGTGGCCGCCGAAGGCAGCGGGGTGGACGCGGCGGTGTCCTATCAATGGCAGCGCAACGACGGCGCGGGCTGGCAGGACATCCTGGGAGCCACGGGCAGTTCCTACGGCTTCGTGCCCTTCCGCACGGACGATGGCGCGCAATTCCGCGCGGCCCTCTGCTATCCGAATATCAAAGCCTATTCGGACGCCGCCACGTTGACGGTGGTGCAGCCCAATTCGGCACCGATGTTTGTTGGCGGCCCGGAACAGGAAGTCTTTGAAAACAGCGGCCCTGTGACGGTGGTAGGTTGGGCCAGCGGAATTGCAGTTGATGGCTTTGGGGTGCCACCAGTGCCGGCGACGATTGTGTATGGCTCGGACTTCAGCAGCCAGCCGGAAGGCTCGACGTTGTTTGCGAACGCGGAGATTGCCGACGGGGTGCTCAAACTGGTGCATAATGTCAACGGTGAAAATGGCAGCTTCTACAGCCCGGTGCTGGATGTGCCGGTGCAAAGCTACGAGGTCTCGTTCAAGCTGTTAATTGGCGGCGGGACCGAACCGCCGGCCGACGGGTTCAGCGTGAACATGGCGAACGACTTGCCGAATCCTCCGACGGCCAACGAAGACGGGATGGGCACAGGGCTGACCGTATCGTTCGACATCTATAACAACGGGGGACAGGCAGCGCCGCAGGAAGCGCCGGCCATTGACCTGAAATGGCAAGGCCAGCTCTTGAAGGGCTTCCTGGCACAAGTTGCCCAATCGACCAATATGGACCTCGACGTGTTCAAGGACGTCACCGTAAGCGTGACTGCCGATGGATTGGCCACCTTGAGCTACGACGGCACCAACGTGTTCGAGAATGTGCCGATTCCCGGTTACCGGTGGCAGAGCGGCCTGCAACTGGGCATGGGCGCCCGCACGGGTGGCTTGAATGCGAACCAATGGGTGGATGACCTGATGATCACTGCCATCCCCTACGACCCGGCAGCACTGGAACGCGGTCAGACCGCGCAGTTCCTGGTCAGCAATGACAATCCGGATCTGTTCGCCGAACAGCCAGCCCTCAGCCCGGATGGCACCCTGACTTATACGCCCGCGGCGAACCGTTTCGGCACGAGCATCGTGACGGTTGTGTTGATGGATAACGGCGGCACGGATCAGGGCGGCATCGACCGCACCGCACCATTGGAGTTCCCGATCACTGTCATTGCCTCGCCGATGATCCCGCCGGGAGGCATTTCGGAAGTGGACACCACCAGCCCACGGGTTCGCCAAACGGGACTGTTTTATCAGAGCGTGACCATCAGCAATCCCACGCCGGCAGCCTACGATGCGCTACGGTTGTACGTCATGCTGCCGGAGGATCAGCAGTCGGTGGTGAAAGTGTGGAATGCAACGGGCACGAACGAAGGCGTCCCATATATCCAATTCAACAATCCGCTTGCCGCCGGTGCGTCCATCGACCTCGAGGTGGAATTCTATGTGGCGGATCGCCGCACGTTGCCGGCGCCCACCTACCGGGTGGAATCCGTGGAACAGGATACCGGCGAGCCGCCGGTCGGCACCCAGTTGGAAATCCTCCGCCAGAAATCCCTTGGCAATGGCTCGTTCTTAGTGGAGTTCAACACGCTGTCCAACCGGACCTACTTCGTTCAATACCAAGACAACCTTGACGGCGACTGGAAGACCGCGCAGCCGGCCATCATCGGCAATGGTTCGCGGATTCAGTGGATCGACAGTGGGCCGCCCAAGACAGACAGCCGGTCAGAAATGCGGATCTATCGAATTGTGTTAATGCCCCAAGACTAAACAACACCATGAAAAGACATCTCTTTGCGTCCATTCTAATTGTGGCTTCGGTGGCCGGCGGCAGTGTGGCCACGGCTCAGACGGAAGCGCCCGCCAACTCTTACCGCAATCGTTTCGGCCTCAGCTACCGCATGGGCTTCAACATTTCGGGCAAGTTTGAAAACCTCGGCGGCATTCCCGCGCGGGCCATCGCTGATGCCCGATGGCAGTCGCGAGTACTGATGATGGGTACGTCCGTATTGATAGTACCGGCAATCTGCCCTTGCCCGGCACCACCGTTGGCGGTGACACCACGTATTGGGGCTACCGCAATGCCAATCAGGTTACGGTGGGAAACCAAGCCGTGATCATGCATCGGTATTCCGCGCCGGCGGATGGCACCACGCCCAGCATCTCCGATGACCCACAGCACGGTTTGGAACTGACGTACAACCGCATCCTGGGAACCTCCGGGGAGGTCTTCTGGGGGGTGGAAGCGGCTTTCGGCTACACCGGCCTAAAGATGAAGGACAGCAGTACGTTATTGGGCATGGGGACGAGCTTCGCGGATTCCTTCAATTTGGGAGGCGCGGTTCCACCCTTGCCGCCCGTACGATGGACCTTTCAATGCCCAACCCGGTTCTTCGCTGCTGGGCGACACACCCACGCCAAAGGAGCCGAAGCCAGTTTCGACGCGAACAACGGGGTACCGGCGTTTCGACGCGGACGTTTACGGCGCGCGTTTGGGACCGTTCATTCAAGTTCCGTTCGGTCGGCGCTTCGGAGCCATCCTGGGTGGCGGGCTGGCGATTGTGTCCGTGAACAGCGACTTTCGCTATGAAGACACGGTGCAGGTCGCGGGTGGTCCGTCTTTCACGAGCACCGGCTCCGGATCGCACAGCGACGTGCTGGTGGGCGGCTATTTTGGTGGCAACGTCTATTATAACTTCACTCCGGCAGCGAATGTCTTTCTCGGTTATCAATACCAGAATGTCGGCACCTACGAGCACACCGTGGCCGGCAAGAAAGCTTCCATCGGCTTGGACAGTTCGGTGTTCCTGACGCTGGGGGTTGGCTACTCGTTCTGATTGGATAGCGACGCGCTGAACGTGCAGCGACATTCTTCCTAAATCTCGACGGAGCGTGGCAGAGATTGGCGACGAACATCGATGCCACGCTTCACTCTGAAACGTAGCGGCGGCTGGTTAGAGCGCCGCTAATTCTTTTGCCCAAGAGCGTCAGCAGCGTTGCCGAGGCTCCACTACGCCACGAATCTTGAACGCCGAACGCCGGGATCCAAGAAATGAAGGCCGTGTTACGGATGCGCCACCGCGCGATGGCTAGCCGCAGGCGTTATTCGGGCCGGGCAGAGTGACCAGGAACGAAGTCTGTTTGTCGTCGCTGCTTTCAAGAATCATTTCACCCCCGTGGCTGCGGACGATTTCGCGCGCGAGGCTGAGGCCAAGGCCGACGCCTTCCACCCGGTCATTGCGGGACGGATCGCCGCGATAGAACCGTTCGAAAACCCGGTCGCGGTCAGTGGCGGGAATGCCGGGCCCGGTATTGGCCACCCGTACGAAGATACTGTCGGTTACTGTGGCCAGTTCGAAGCGGATGCGACCGTCTGGTCGATTGTATTTGATCGCGTTGCTGGCCAGGTTTTGCAGGGATTGCTCCAGCAAATCGGCATCGGCATTGATTTGCACGTCGGGTGCAAGGTCATGTTCCACCTTCAAGTTTGGTGCCTGGGCTTGACAGTCTTCAATGACGTTCTCCAGCAAGCGAGTCAAGTTGACCGGCACGCGTTTGAGCTGTAGTTGGCCGGCATCCGCCAGCGAGAGGAGCAGGAGTTTTTGGACGATGGCATTGAGGCGATGGATTTCATCCAGCAGGCTGCTGTAAACCTCCTGCTGCGCGGAACTGGAGGGCGCGCTTTCGAGGGCCTGCTCCAATTCGACTTGCAGGCGAGCCAGCGGCGTTTTGAGTTCGTGGGAGGCATCCGCACTGAACCGCATGGCTTGACTGAAACTGGATTGCAGGCGGTCCATCATTTCGTTGAACACGGTGATGAGACGGTTGAACTCCAGGTCACGGGGCATTGCCGGAATACGTTGGTCAAGCCCGCGGGCGGTGACACGCTCGGCCGTTCGGGTAAGAACTGTAACGGGACGCAAGGCGCGCTGGGCCAGGAACCAGGCGCTGAGTCCTGCCAGCAGTAGCGCTACCGGCAAGGCAAGCAGGCAAACGCGGCGCAGGTGCAACATGTCGGCATTGAACTGGCCGATGTCCTTGCCCAGCACCAAGGTTTGGTGGGCGTTGCCCATGATGCCGAAGCGCCACGCCTGTCCATTCACAATTCGTGTCTCAAAGTGTGGTGCTTTCTGCGCCAACGGTGGCTGGCCCAGGAGGGGCGGACGATCAAGCGGTGGAGGTGGCCATTGGGGTGGTGGGGCAGGGGAGGTATTCGAGGTTCGGTGGTGAGTTACGAGCGGCCCGGTCAATTGGGGGAAGGAATTCACCGCCAAGTTGGTGGGCCAGGGTTGCGAGACATAAACCACCTGGCTTTGCTGGTCCCGCACCAGGATCAGAAACGAACGTGGCGGATCTTCACCTGAGATGAAGGACAGCGCGCCTTCAAACCGCTGATAATGGGTGGGACCATGTTCGCGATTGAGGTTGCCTTGGCCGAGGTTCAGGATTTCCCGGTCGAGGCGATCAAGATTAAATCGGTAGGTGATGCGCCACAAGGCCACGCCCGATCCGATCAGCAGCAGGCCGGTAATCAGCCCGGACAGCAGCGCAATTTTCAGACGAAAGGAGCTCAGTTTCACTGGTGGCGCTTGTCCTCCGAAATCCGATAACCAACACCGCGTACCGTTTCGATAAGCGGCGGTTCGGCCTCGTGGCTCAATTTCTTGCGCAGGCGTTGCACATAGACATCCACCAGGTTGGTGCCGGGATCAAAATGATAATTCCAAACGTGTTCGCAAATTTGCGCGCGTGTGAAGGTGCGTCCCGGCGAGCGCATCAGGTAGGTCAACAGCGCAAACTCACGTGCCGTCAAATCGACCACTTCGTTGCCGAATTTCACTTCGCGGGTCATGAGGTTTACGGTTACCTCGCCATGCTTGAGCACGTTGGTTTGCTGGCCGGCTGGCGCGCCGCAGGAGCGCGTGCAAGCGGGCGACCAGTTCCTCGATGTAAAACGGTTTGGTCAGGTAATCATCGGCGCCCAGGTTGAGGCCGTCGAGCCGTTCATTGAGTGCGCTTCGAGCCGTAAGCAAAATGACCGGCACCATCGAATGCTGGTCGCGCAAATTGCGAAGGATGCTCAAGCCATCGCGACCCGGCAACATGATGTCGAGCACCAGCGCGTCGTAACTGCGGGTGGTCGCCAGCGTATAACCTTCGTCACCGTGGTCGGTGAAATCGACAACAAAGCCTCGCGCTTCGAGCCCCTTGCGCAGAAACCCGCCGAGTTTCTTGTCATCTTCAACCACGAGGATTTTCACGCGGGCAATTTACCGTCGAGATTCGCCTGAAGTCGAAAAGAATAAGATGACAATGTTTTAATGAAACCTTGCGCAATTATTTAATTTAGGCGGTGCATGTTGGGCCAAATGAAAACGCAAACGTCCATGAAAACAAGAATACAGCTTCCGCTCAACCTGACGTGCGGCTTTGGCTTCATTGCGCTTACCCTGTTGACGGCCGGACCAGCCTTTGGCCAAGGCGGCCAGATCACCGCGGTCAGCCCGAATTCAGCATTCCCCGGCACGTCAGGGTTGACGGTGACATTTACTCTTCCGAACAGCACGCCGCCGACGCCTCCCGCGGGCATTCTTCCGGACAGTGTGACGATTGGATCCATCTCTGGAACATCGCTTACGCATTCCACCCTCGATACCGTGACGGCGGTGTTCGACATTCCCGCCGGTGAGAGCCGAAGGCGCTAAGAATGCGGTGGTCACATTCACCACACCGCAAGGCCAGGTTTCCTTCACCAAAGTTGGCGGCTTCACGGTCGGCGAGGCTTCGTCCGGTGGCTTCACGAACGGGCCGGCTTCCGCGGGCTACAACCTGTTCAGTCCGATCAACTCGACCAACACCTATCTGATGGATAACGACGGCAACATCGTGAAAACGTGGTCGAGCAGCTACACCGCCCGGCCAGTCGGTCTATTTGCTGGACGACGGCTCGTTGATGCGCCCGGCCAACACGGGAAGCGCAACGTTCAATGCGGGCGGTGCCGCCGGACGCGTTGAACAGTATGATTGGAATGGCAATCTGACCTGGGCTTACGATTACGATACGGCTTCGCACCGCTCGCATCACGATATCGAAGGGCTGCCGAACGGCAACGTTCTGATGATCGCGTGGGAACTGAAGACGCAGACTGGAGGCGGAGAATGCGGGCCGCAATCCGAGTCTGCTGACCGACGGCGAACTGTGGCCCGACACGATCATCGAAGTGGCGCCAACCGGCAGCTACGGCGGCACCATCGTCTGGGAATGGCACGCCTGGGATCATCTGGTGCAGGACTACAGCCCTACCAACGCCAACTACGGCGTGGTGGCGGACCATCCCGAGTTGATTGACTTGAACTACGTCATGAGCGGGCCGAACGGTGGAGGCGCCGACTGGAAGCATTGCAACGCCATTGATTACAACGCGGACTCTCGATCAAATCCTGATCAGCGTCCACAACTTCAGCGAAATCTGGGTGATTGATCACAGCACCACCACCGCCGAGGCCGCCAGCCATAGCGGCGGAAACAGTGGCATGGGCGGCGACCTGCTTTATCGCTGGGGCAATCCGGCGGCCTACGATTCCGGCAGTTCTGCCGACCAGCAGTTGTTTGTTCAGCATGACGCGCAGTGGATTGGCAACGGCCTGCCCGGCGCGGGAAACATCCTGATCTTCAACAACGGGCAGGGGCGTCCCGACGGCGATTATTCGTCCGTGGATGAAATCGTTCCGCCGGTTGCCAGCGACGGCAGCTACACGAATGGATCTGCCGCTCGCGCCCGTCTGGACTTATACCAACTCCACGCCGACCAACTTCTTTGCCTCGCACATCTCCGGCGCCCAGCGCCTGCCCAACGGCAACACGCTCATTTGCGATGGCACCGGGCAGCTATGCCTTCGAGGTGACGAGGGCCGGCGGTTTGGTTTGGGACTACACGGCTTCGGGCAACCTGTTCCGCTTCGAGCGCTACACGCCTGACTTCGCGGGCTTCGCCAACACCGAACTGGCGTTGCCGACGGTGCCATATGCCGTCGTGGATACCGCCCAGACCACGTTCTACGACAACTCCAGCGAAATCAGCGCGCCCGGCACCAACGATGCCTTCTACGGCCAGGACGCCCAGTTGATGGCCACCAGCCTTGCTACGAAATCAGCCCCGACGGCCTGACGGTCTATGACTACAACACGCGCCTGACGTGGACGCGGTCGGCGGACCTGAACGGTGACGGAGTGATTGACGTCAATGACAAGCTCACATATGCCGATGCTGGCCGTCTATGTCGGCTTCCCTCAACGCGGAGAAATTCGCCGGCCACAACGACTGGCGGATTCCATCCATCAAGGAACTCTATTCACTGATGGACTTCCGGCGGCGATCCCAGATCCGATGAACGACGACACGTCGATGCTCGTTCCATACATTGACTCCGAGTATTTCAGTTCACCTACGGCGACACCAACGCCGGCGAACGCGTCATTGACGCGCAAGTGGCCACGAGCTACGCTCTATGTCGGATCCGACGATGGGCGGCGCGGTGGACGCAATGTCCGGGCGTCAACATTGCCGATGGCCGCATCAAGGGCTACCCCGTACGTCGGAAACTGTTCTACGTCGATTACTGCCGCGGCAACACCAGCTACGGCGTCAACGACTTCGTCGACAACGGCGACGGCACCATGACCGACCAGCGCCACCGGCCTGATGTGGGCAACAGGGCGACAGCGGCAGCGGCATGGGCTGGGAGCGGCGCTGGCCTACGTCAGGAACTGAACGCCTCCAATTATCCTCGGCCACAGCGATTGGCGCCTGCCGAACACCAAGGAACTGCAAAGCATTCTCGACTACACCCGCTCACCGGACACCACGCGGTCCGCCGCCATCGATCCGATCTTCACATGCCACCACCATCACCAACGAAGACGGCGCTCGGACTGGCGCGTGGTATTGGACCGGCACGACCCACGCCGATGGCAGAGGCAACGGCCATACCGCCGATTATATGGCTTTGGCCGCGCGATGGGATATTCATGGAAAAGTGGGAGGACGTGCACGGCGCGGGCGCGCAACGCAGCGACCCCAAGAGCGGCAGCCTGACGGATTACACTTATGTTCCTTACGGCTATTACAATTCCGATCGCACCCCAGGGCGATGCCGTCCGGCTGGTACAACTTCGTCCGCGTCGTGCGGGACGCACAAATCACGGTGGATACCGACGGCGACGGGCTCTCTGATGCGGACGAGACAGGGCATTTACGGGACGAATCCCAACGATCCGGATTCCGACGGCGACGGCATGAACGACGGTGCCGAGATCGTGGCGGGCACCAGTCCTCTATCCGACACGTCCTACCTCTTCATTGGCATTTCGGGAATGGTCAGCAACACCGTCTCCCTCTACTGGCCCAGCGTGGCGGGATGCACGTATTATCTGGAAGGCACCACCAACCTGTCCTCCGGCACGTGGGAAACCAGCGGTGTTTACAGCGCCGCTCCGCCGACGAATACGATGAATCTGACCGTTACCAACAGCCCATATTTCTTCCGGCTCCGGGTGGAAAAGAATTGATGCACCGAAAGGAGTTAACATGAAGAAATTCTCAATCATCGGTTTCGTTGTTCTGAGCACGGCAGCGACTGCATTGGCTTCGGATCAAAGGGGACACTATCCGATCATCGGCACAGGGCAGACCCAGTGCTATGACAATTCCCACGCTATCGTCGCACCACAGCCGGGTCAGCCATTTTACGGTCAGGACGCACAACATCCCGGACCCACGCCCGCTTACCGCGATAACGGCGATGGCACGGTGACCGATCTCAACACTGGCCTGATGTGGGTGCAGGCACGTGGTGAGAAGCTTACTTGGGATGCCGCGATGAAAGGAGCGAAAGCCTGTCGGGTCGGCGGTCATGCGGATTGGCGCGCCCCGACAATCAAGGAACTGTATTCGTTGATCCTGTTCACCGGCGAATGCCGCGGGCCGATGGCGACTTCGAAACCATTCCTCGACACAAATTACTTTCGTTTCGCTTACGGCGATGTTTCCAAAGGCGAGCGCCCGATTGACTGTCAGGATTGGAGCGCGACCGAGTATCTCGGCACGACGATGAATGGCAATCCCACCGTGTTCGGCGTGAACTTCGCCGATGGACGGATCAAGGGCTATCCCAAAATCATGCGCCGCCGCGAAGGCCTGCGAAATAACCGACTCTACGTCCGCTACGTTCGCGGCAATCCAAACTATGGACACAGCAATTTCCACGACAATGGCGACGGCACGATCACCGACCGCGCCACCGGATTAATGTGGTCCAAGGCCGACAGCGGCAACGGGATGAACTGGGAACAGGCGCTGGCTTATGCTGAACATCTCAAGCTGGCTGGTCACTACGACTGGCGATTGCCTAACGCCAAGGAACTGCAAAGTCTCGTGGACTACGACCGCTCGCCCGTGGCGGCGAATCCGGCAAAGCGTGGACCGGCGATTGCCCCGATCTTCCAATCGACGCAATTAGAAGACGGGGACTACCCCTTCTTCTGGTCGAGCACCACACATCTCGATGGACCGCCGGATCGCGTCGGTAACGCGGCGGTGTATGTCGCGTTTGGTCGCGCCACGGGTTGGATGCAGTTCCCGCCGGGCTGGGGCGAATACCGTTTGCTCGATGTCCATGGCGCCGGCGCGCAGCGGAGCGACCCGAAAGCCGGCAACCCGGCTGCCTTTCCCTACGGCCGCGGCCCGCAGGGAGATGTCATCCGGATCTACAACTACGCGCGTTGTGTGCGCGGGGGCGGGGCGAGCCATTGATTAGCCAGTCGCTGCGGGGGCTTCCTCTGTTGAAACGGTTCGGACGGGTGCCGTCAATCCTCGTTCAATCATCCGGGCGGGCAGTTCCGGTTTGCGATTCAATGTGCGTCGGCGGAAGGGACTGCTCAACAGTCTGAAAATGTCGAACCACTTCATGTGCCGGCCCAGAGTTCGGAGCAGCTTGAAGGTCTGCAGCGGACGCGCCAGGATGCGCCGGGAGAAGAGAATGGCATAGCCTTTCTGGCGAGCGCGGTTGACGGTTTCGCTGGGCAGCACCGTGGGGTCAATGTCGGAGCACTTGAACCATTTGTGCCAATCGCGGTCGTCATCAATGATGCCGCGTTCAAGGTATTCCTTCCATAAGGGAGTGCCGCGATAAACGCACAACCGGTTAAACCCGAACGTATCCAACTTCAACCGCGCCGCGAACCGGAAGCTATCCAGAATGTCCGTTTCGGTTTCCCCGGGCGAACCCACCAGGAAGAAACCGTGCGCCCGTTCAATCCCGTTGCGCTTGGCCTCGCTGACCGCGTGCTCGATTTGCGGCAGGGTCTGGCGCTTGTCGAGCCGGTCGAGAATCTTTTGCGTTCCCGATTCCACGCCAAACGCCAGGAAGTTGCAATTGGCGCGGCCCATGATGGGAAGTTGGTCCACCGCCACAGAGTCCACGCGGCCTTCACAACCCCATTTGAACTGCAACTTGCGGTCGATTATCCCCTGGCAAATGTCGCGGATGCGATCACGTTTCAGCAGAAAGTGATCATCCGTGAGGTAGATGGAGCGGTAGCCCTGATCATTGAGCTGCTGCATTTCTCCCAACACATGCTCCGGCGACCGGAAGCGCCATTTGCCGTCCGTCAGCGCCGGGATGTCGCAGTAAATGCAGGTGTAAGGACAACCCCGGGATGTCTGCATCGTGCAGAATTTCTCCAGCGATAACACAGCCGGCACGTCCAACGGTAGTGATTCGATGTAGTCCACCGGCAGCGTCGTCCGGTCGGGATACGGGAACTGGTCCAGGTTCCGGATGATGGGACGCGGGGCATTCCGCACAATTTCCTGGCCCCGGCGCCAGATCAATCCGGCCACGGCGGCCGGTTGGTCGAGATGGTCCAAGAAGTCCGGCAGCAGTTCCTCCCCTTCGCCGACGCCCACGCAATCAATGTCGGCGCAATCTTTCAGGATCCGTTCCTGGTTCATCGTCGCGAACACTCCCCCAACGATCACGGGTACCTGCGGGATTTCGGACTTGATTACGCGGGCCATGCTCTTGGTTCCGGGATAAGTCGTCGTGGAGAGAAACGAAATGGCCACGGCGTCCGGCGGATCGTCCCGGAGGGCTTGCGCGATGTCGGGTTCCTTCATCTGCGGATGGCACGTGTCGAACATCCGCACCTGATGGCCATGCGTGCGCAGCACGGGCGCAAGCGTTTCGATGCCCAGTGGCGGGAATCCCATCACTTTAACCCGCCGGTCTCCCGGCTTCGAGCCGCCCAGATCCTCCGGCAGCAGGCGATAGAAGTTCTCGTCGTTTACGTAGATGAGGAAGATTTTCATAACGAGTGATGAAATTGACGGCCGGCAGTTTGCCCCGGCACGAAGACAGGATCGACTCCGAGAAGGATTACAATCCACCCCGCGGTCGGCATAAAATAATTCCACAATCAGCACAATTGGCGCTAATCCTAGCCTCCCAAGCAGCGGATGCAACAACTTTTATCGGGTGCGGGTAGTTCGGTGCGGCAGGCTGGCATGTTGTTGGGTATGAGACGATCACAGTCAAGGTTCATTGAGGAAAAGGTGTCACTATTGCCGCGGGCGTTGCTGCGGATGGTCAAAAGATTTGCACGCCCAGCATGTTCAGCAGGACGAAGAGGATCACAATCGGACAGATGAACTTGACGAACACGGCCCAGATTTGTGCCGGGGTGATCGAGCCTATCAAGGGGCGAGTGAATCCGGGACAGCCTTGTTCGATTTCCTTGATGGCGTTGGGAGTCTTCCAAATCCAGCCCACGTAAATGCTGCACAAGAAGGCGATGACCACGATGACCGCCGTTCCAAAGACATAATCCATGATGTCCAGGAAGCCGGAATGGCCGAAAATCTTCACGTCGGTCAACCACCGATTCCCGCCTTGTGAGAGACACGAGGGCAATCCCACCAGAAAGGCCAACCCGCCCACGACCCAGGCCGAAACGTTGCGCGCTTTCCGTTGCTCATCCACGATATAGCCGACCGGCACTTCCAACATACTGATCGAGGAAGTCAGCGCGGCGATGGTCAGTAAAATGAAGAACAAGCCGCCGAACAATTCGCCGGCGGGCATCTTCTCGAAGACCGCGGGCAGGGTCTTGAAAGTCAACGCAGTGCCTTCACCGGGATCCATCCCGAAGGCAAACACCGCCGGGAACACCATGAACCCGCCCATCAAGGCGACCAGGGTGTCCATGCCAGCCACCCAAATTCCGTTGGCCACGATGTTTTGCGATTTGGGGAGATACGAGCCGTAGGTGATCATCAACCCCCAGCCCACGCTCAGGGAAAAGAAAGCCTGGCCCAGCGCCTTCAAGATGACGTGGCCGTTGATCTTGCTGAAGTCAGGTTTCAGGTAATACTCGATGCCCGCCATGGCCCCTTTGAGCGTGACGCTCCGCACGATGACCACGAGGATGGCCACAAACAGTAGGGGCATCAGCACTTTGGACCAGCGTTCGATGCCTTTCTCGATGCCACCTCGGACAATCAGGATGGTCAGCACAAGGAACAGACCAAACAGCGGAATGACATAAAGCGGATTGGCGGCAAAAGCTTCGAACGCCACATCCTTATGGGCCAGGGAGGTCAACGCGTATCCAATCGCCCATCCGGCAATCACGCTGTAATAACTCAACACGAAGAAGCAGCAGGCAATGCACAGCACGCCGGTGATGATGAAGGGCGTGCCCGGCACCGTCGCTGGAAAGGCGCCAACTGGATCTTTGCCACTGCTGCGGCCCAAAGCCAGTTCATTGATCAGCAGCGGCACTCCGACAAAAAAGACGCAGCAAAGATAGACCACCACAAAGGCCGCGCCACCATTCTCGCCCGTGATATAGGGGAAGCGCCAGATGTTCCCCAGGCCCACGGCGGAACCGGAGGCCGCCATGATAAAACCCAGTTTTGACTTCCAATGATCGCGTTGGACCGGTGGTTGCATGCGGGGGTTTTAGAAGCAACCGCGCCAATGGTCAAAACCAATGTGTAACTCCGAATCCCGAACCCCGCATTCCGAAGGAAATCCGGAAACCGATTCCCGAAAGGGAAATCTCAGTTTGATCCGGTGCCAGGCCCCCAGGGTGGAGTCCATCAGATGCACAGTTTCGGCCTTCGGGTTTGACCGCTCGCCTGCAAAACCTTCCCGGCAGACTTCAGCCCTTGGCCCGGAAAAATTCCGCCATTCGCGGTAAGTGCCGGCGCTTTCTTCAGCAAAACGGAAGATTCTGCCCGCTGGTACGTCCGTTGCTCATCAGGCTGCAAAAATAACCGTGTCGGTGTAACGGCGGGACCGCAAGGGATGGCGGCGGACCGCCCGGGTGTAATTATGAATCCGGAATTTGCAATCGAATTGCTCAGAAGCTTGATGTTCCAGGCGGTATCACTGGCGGCGCCCATCCTGTTGACGGCGATGTTGATCGGCTTGTGCATCAGCCTGTTTCAGGCCGTCACCACCATCAGCGAGCAAACTCTGACCTTTGTGCCCAAAGCGCTGGGGATCGTGGTGCTGTTGATTGTGTTGCTGCCCTGGTTCCTGCGTTCGACGATCGAATTCGCCACGTTGATCATCGAAAAGATCCCCCAAATGGTGAACTAGAGCGAGGAATGCCATTTGATCTTATAACGTGGGTGTTGGTGTTTTTGCGAGTGGGCGCGCTGCTGGCCTTCTTCCCTCTGTTTTCCATGAGCAATTTCCCGGTGCGGCTGCGCGTGGCCCTGGCCGCACTGACCGCCCTGCTCGTGACGCCCTGGCTGCCGCCGCTGGCCGTCGCGCCGAAAACATTGTTGGGTTTGACGGGCCTGATGGCGTCGGAAATTGGCATTGGATTACTGCTGGGATTCATCGTCCGGCTGTTGTTTTTCACCGTGGAATTTGCCGGCAGCGTCATCTCAATGGAAATCGGCCTGAACATGGCGGCGTCGATGAGCCCGATGAGCAGTGCCCGCAGCGAAGTGCCGGGCCTGATCCTGTTTTACTTGGCGGCCATGCTCTTTCTCGCGTTGGACCTGCACCATTGGATACTGGTGGCGTTCCAGCGCAGCTACCAGGTGCTGCCCATCGGCGGCGCCCACCTGGGGCCAGCCCTGCTAAGCGACCTGGTCGGCCGCATCAGCCAACTCTTTGTTGTGGGCGTCTTGATCGCGGCGCCGGTGATTGCGGTGGCGTTCCTGGTCAACCTGGTGTTCTCGGTCATTGGCCGCGCGGTGCCGCAGGTGAACATCTTCATTGAGAGCTTTGCCTTCCGCATCCTGACGGGAATGGCGGTGCTGGGCCTGACGTTGCCGGTGATGTCCCAGCATATTGTGAACTATTTGCGCCGGTTGCCGGACGATTTGATGCGGGTGGCGCATCTACTGGGCAGCGGCTGACGGGTACTGCCTCCCCTTGACGTATGGCCGAACACGACAGTGTAAGCGAGAAGACCGAGCAACCAACGCACCGCAAGTTGGAAGACGCCCTTAAGAAGGGGCAAATTCCGCGCAGTAGCGAGGTGCAAACGGTGTTCGTGCTGCTGGGTGGTTTGTTCGCGCTCATGTTCACCGGGGCCGAAAGCTGGCGGTCCTTGTCGGTGGCGTGCGTTGGCACGTTGGGGCATCTGCACGAGCTGCCCCTGTCCTTCGGTGTCATGCAATCCTATCTCATCAACGGTTCGCTGCTGATGGCCAAGTGCGCCGGGCCGATTGTGCTGGCGGCGATGATGGGCGGTTTGTTGGCGGGCGGCATCCAAAGCCGGTTCCAGACTGCCAGCGACGTTCTGGGCCTGAAATGGGAACGGCTCAACCCAGCGCAAGGGGTCAAGCGCCTGTTTTCTTTGAATTCCGTTACCACCGTTTCGATTGGCCTGTTGAAGTTGGCGACCATAATTGCGCTGACTTACAACCAAGTGCGCGCCGTGCTGGCGGACCCGATTTTCTATTCCAGTGTCAGCGTGGGCCGCGTGGCGACATTCATGGGACACACCGCCCTGGGAATTCTGGCACGCGTGATTTTGGCCATGATGGTGATTGCCGCCCTGGATTACGCCTACCAGTTCTGGCGCAACCAACGCGACCTGATGATGACCCGCGAAGAAGTGAAGGAGGAAAACAAAAACACCGAGGGCAATCCCCAGGTCCGCGGCCGTATGCGTAATCGTGCCAAGCGCCTTTCCCGGGACAAGATGTTGCAGGACGTGCGCCAGGCCGACGTGGTGGTGGTGAACCCGGTGCGGCTGGCCATTGCCTTGCGGTATGATCGCAAAGCAATGAAAGCTCCGCGCGTGGTGGCCAAGGGCTCGCGGCTCAATGCGCAACGCATCAAGGAAGTGGCCCGGCAATTCCAGGTGCCCATCACGGAGAACAAACCGCTGGCCCGCTTGCTGTTCAGGTATGGCCGGGTGGGCGCCGAAATTCCGGCACAACTCTACGCGGCCGTCGCGGAGATTCTTGCCTGGGTCTATCGCGTCAACCGTTACCGGTATTATGCCGAAGAAAACCAAGCCAGCCCCACGGGAGGTCCGTTGCCATGAACCGGCTGATTTGCTTTGACTCATTCCGCCCCCGCCATGGCTGCTAACCGCAAATCACTATTCTCGTTGTTGCTCGGCCAGGGTGATCTTTGGCTGGTGGCCGGTCTGTTTGGGACGATCCTGTTGCTGATCTTCCCGGTACCGGCGTTCTTGCTGGACGGTCTGCTGGCTACCAGCGTGGCCCTGTCCATGTTGATTTTGCTGGTCATCCTTTATTTGCGGGAACCGGCTGATTTTACCGGCTTCCCCACGTTGCTGCTGTTTGTCACGCTGTTCCGCCTGGCGCTGAATGTGGCCACCACGCGGTTGATTCTGTTGAATGGTTACGCGGGCCACATCATCGAGGCGTTTGGCAACTTTGTGGTGCGGGCAATTACGTGGTGGGGCTGGTGGTGTTTCTCATCCTGGTGTTGATCAATTTTGTCGTCATCACCAAAGGCGCGGGGCGCATTGCCGAGGTGTCCGCGCGGTTCACCCTCGATGCCATGCCCGGCAAACAAATGGCGATGGACGCGGAATTGAACGCGGGCGTAATCAATGAAGTGGAGGCCCGCACCCGCCGTCGCAAGTTGGACGAGGAGGCGGACTTCTATGGCGCCATGGACGGCGCCAGCAAGTTCGTGCGGGGCGACGCGATTGCCGCCATTCTGATCACATTGGTCAACGTGCTGGGCGGCTTTGCCATCGGCATCCTGCAAAAAGGCATGACCATGGGCGAGTCCTTGCAACGGTTCACGCTGTTGTCCATCGGGGATGGTTTGGTCTCGCAAATCCCGGCCCTGATCACCTCCACGGCGGCGGGTATCCTCGTCACCCGCGCGGCTTCAAAGGACGATCTGGGCCGTGACTTGAGCCGGCAACTGCTGTTTTACCCGCGGGCGATGAGCGCCTTGTCCGGGATGCTGGCGATCATGTCCATCATACCGGGACTGCCGACCTTGCCGTTCCTGGTGTTGGCGGGCGGCACCGGCGGAATGGCGTACGCACTGCACAAGAACCGGGGCCTGTTGGACAAGGCGCCAGAGGAATCCGGCTCCGATGCGGCCAAAGCGTCCAAGTCGGGCAAAGCGGGCCAGCCGGGCGAGTCCAAGCCGGCTACCGGTGCGGCGACCGAATTGGCCAACCTGCTCAACCTCGATGCGCTGCAAATCGAATTGGGTTACGGTTTGGTTTGTCTGGCGGACACGCGCAAAGGAGGCGACTTGCTCGAACGCGTCACCGGCGTGCGCCGGTCGTTTGCGCAGGAAATGGGCCTCATCATTCCACCCATCCGGCTGCGGGACAATTTGCAGCTCAAGCAGAACGAGTATCGGTTTGTGCTCAAGGGCAATCCGGCGGCACGCGGCGAACTGATGCCCGGCTACTGGCTGGCGATGAACGCCACGAACAGCCGCCGGGAACTCAAAGGCGTGCCCACCGTCGAACCGGTCTTCCAACTGCCCGCCACCTGGGTTACCGACGCCGAACGGAAGGCCGCGGAGATCGCCGGTTACACCGTGGTTGATTCGGCTTCAGTGCTGGTGACGCACTTGTCCGAAACGGTCCGGCGGCATTGCCACGAAATCCTCAGTCGCCAGGACGTGCAGGGCCTGTTGGATCATTTGAAGGAAACGCATCCCACGGTGGTCAACGAATTGATCCCGGCCCAGTTGAACGTGGGCCAAGTCCAGCGCGTGCTTCAGAACCTGCTGGCTGAAGGCATCGCGATCCGCAACCTGGCCGGCATCTTGGAGCGGGTGAGCGATTGCGCGGCCATGACCAAGAATCCGGACGAGCTTTCCGAATACGCCCGCCGGGCCTTGGGGGCGCAACTCACCAAGCCGTATCAGGCGGACAACGGCACCATGCCCGCGCTGACCCTGGATCCGCGGTTGGAGCAGCAAATCGCCCAGGGCTTGCGCCAGACCACGACTGAAGTGGCCTTGACCATGGAACCGCGGTTGGCGCGGCATCTGATGGACAAATTGTCGAAGGCCATCCAGCAAATGCTCTCTGCCGGGCAGCATCCGGTCGTGCTCTGTTCGCCCCACATTCGTTTGGCCTTCCGGCGGTTCTTCGAGACGACGTTTGCCGAACTGGCCGTGCTGTCTTACGCGGAGATACCGCCGAAGGTTGAAGTCCAAAGCGTCGGCGTGATTCCGTGCCCGGAAGGTTAATGATGTTCGGATCGGAACTGTGAATTGACATGAATCCGCCGCCCGAAAAGCAGAAACAAACCGCCAACTTTCAGGCCGCCATGCATACGGCGCAATCGCGGATGTTGTCTGCGAAATCTGCCCGTCTTCAAAATCGCGAATCCACCCCAGCAGCCCCGCCGGAGCCGCCATCTCGCGAAGCCGCCCTCAACAAGGTTCTGCAACAAATTGGCCAGTTGAACCGGCAGATGAAACGCCTCGGGACCAGTAGCGAAAAGCATCTCGCACCGCCACTGCCGACTGAGCATGCTGCGTTGCCGGCGAACCGGTTCATGCCCCAGATTAGCGCGCCAATTTCGCCCGCGGGAACCGCCGGTTCAATCGGTGCGTCTGCGAAGCCGCAATCCTCTCCGTTCGTCCGGAAGGCCGCAACGTCCGAAACCGCCGGTCCGGCCAGTGCTCCCGCAGTGGCGCAGATCCTACCGCGCGCGTGGCAATCAACTCCCAATCGCGCAGACCATTCTTCGGTCAAGCATTGCGAGCGGCAATCCGGTGAACAGCGACTTGAAACCACGTTGGAATCCTTTGGTTTGCTGCCGGAATACGCCGCCAAGCTGGCCCAGCAAATCCATGCGCAGGGTGGCCCTGCGTCACTGGCTTCATTGGACGAACAGTTCGCCTTGGCGCGTCAGGGATTGATTGACGCGTGGCGGACGGCCGATCACGCGGCGGCCGATTCCACATCACCGGTCCATGTGTTCATTGGCGCGCCGGGAGCCGGCAAGACGACTTGCTTGGACAAATGGCTGGCGCGGGCGGTATTGCTCGAAGGCCATTCTGCGCACGTTTGGCGCCTGGATGGCCGCCTGGCCAACACCGCTGAGGCGTTAAGTGTTTACGCCGAGATCCTGGGCGTGCCGGTGCATCGCGCCTGGCCTCAATCGACGCTGCCCGAAGCCGAGTTGCACCTGGTGGACTTGCCCGGGGTGGACTGGCGTGAGGCCGGGGCAGTCCAGGAATTGGCGGAGCGGCTTCAGTTGTTTCGCGCGGCGCGGATTCACTTGGTGCTGAATGCGGCGTATGAACCGCGATTGTGGTTGGAGCAAGTGGCCGTCTTCGGTGGATTGCCGGTGCAAGATTTGATCGTCACCCATCTCGATGAAGAACTCCGGTGGGGCAAATTGTGGAATTTGGTTCTGGGGACAAATTACGCGTTAAGCTTCCTCAGTGCCGGGCAAAATGTGCCCGGAGAATTCCACGTCGCGGCGCCGGAGCTTTTGCTGCCGGATGGTTCCGGTTCAAACGCTCGCATTTATGCGCCGAGCACGCCGGACTGAGCCTGCTGGCAACACTTCTGCTCAATTCCCCGTGACGGGTAGTTACTTATGAAGTTGTTAATGATTTTGGGCGGCCTCTTCGGATTTCTGATGGGGATGGTCTTGGGCATTATCCAAGATTGTGCCTGGCCGAACGTCTTCTGGCGCGCCAGCGTGGCCGCGCTCCTGGCGGGCGTGGTGATGCGCTGGTGGGGACGCATCTGGATCCGAAGCCTGCTGCAAGCCCACCGGGAACGCGATGCCGAATCATTGAACTCTGAATCCACGCCCGTCACTTGACTCGCGAGCTTATGGCACCTCCTGACCTCAATCAACCGGCCCTCGAGCAAACGCGGGTGGACTTCACGCCCACGCCGCAGGCAGTTTGGCAACGGTATCAGGTGGCCGGACAAGGCAGCACCGTCGAGGAAGAATTGGTGCATAAATATCTGCCGCTGGTGAAGACCGTGGTGGGCCGCGTGGCCATCAGCCTGCCGCCGCACGTGGAAACCAACGACCTGTACAGCGCCGGCTTGATGGGCTTGCTCAACGCGGTCCGTCATTACAATCCGCAAATTGGCACCGCCTTCGAGCCGTACGCCCGGTTGCGGATTCGCGGCGCGGTGCTCGATGATTTGCGGCGCATGGATTGGGTGCCGCGGTCGGTCCACGCCAAGGCGCGCAAAATTCAGACGGCCATGGCGGAACTCGAACAGCGGCATCAGCGTTTGCCCACCGACGAGGAGATGGCGGACGCCTTGCAGATTCCCGTGGCCGAGTATGATCGCTGGATGGCCGACGTTCGGCCGATCACCTTCGTCTGCCTGGATGCGATCAGCGGAGCCGCCGACGATGAATTGAGCGAACACGAAACCCTGGCGGACGAGAGTCTGCGCGATACCGCCGACACCGTTTCCCGCCACGAACTGGCTCGCTTGGTCGCCGAGCGCATCCAGCAATTGCCGGAAGTGCATCGCAAGGTTTTGGCCTTGTACTACTACGAGGACTATCGCTTGCGGGAAATCGCTGCGGTGTGCGGACTGTGCGAGTCGCGGATTTGCCAGATCCACACGCAGGCCATCCTCTCCATCCGCTTGGCGGTCGAGCAATACGAGGCGCAGGCAACGCCTTCACTCCCGCTGGCCGCATGATCATTTTCATTGGCGCATTTATTGTCATCGGTTCGGTCATCGGCGGCTTTCTGCTCGCCGGCGGGAATGTTGGCGCCCTGCTGCACCTTTCCGAGCTGATCATGATTGGCGGAGCGGCGTTGGGAGCATTGGTGATCATGTCGCCGAAGAAGGTGCTGGTGGACATGGTCAAACTCATCTTCACCGCCATCAAAGGCAGTCCCTTCAACCGCCAGGCGTACGAGGATTTGCTCAAAGCGCTCTATGAATTGTTCTTGCTCGGGCGCCGCAACGGCATGATCGCTTTGGAAGAACACGTCATGAATCCGGAGCAAAGTACCATCTTTCAGAAATATCCCGGCTTCATCAAAAACGGCCACTCGCTGACGTTCCTGTGCAATGGGCTGCGGCCGATTATCGATGGCAAGATCAAGCCTGAGCAGCTCAAGGTGCTGATGGAAGCCGAGATGGAAAGCTTGGAATCTGAACACCAAGCGCCGATCAGCGTGTTGACCAAAGCGGCGGATGCCATGCCTGGCTTTGGGATTGTGGCCGCCGTGCTGGGCATTGTCATCACCATGGCGGCGATTTCCGGGCCGATCGAGGAAATTGGCGAAAAAGTGGCGGCAGCCCTGGTGGGAACCTTCCTGGGCATCTTCCTGTCCTACGGTTTTATGAACCCGCTGGCGGTGAACATGGAATTCATTTCCGAGGCGAAAATGGCTTACACCCGCTGTATCGCCACGTCGGTCATCAGTTTTGCCAGCGGCATGGCGCCCATCATGGCAGTGGAAGTGGCGCGGCGCAGCCTGAGCAGCGACGTGCGGCCCAGCGCCGACGAATTGGAGGCCATGCTCAAAGCCCTGAACAACCCCGCCAAAGGTTAGCGGGACCACCAAGGATGGCGAAAAAACACCCACATCACGGCGGCGCTTGGAAAGTGGCTTATGCCGACTTTGTGACGGCCATGATGGCTTTGTTTATGGTGCTCTGGCTGGCGGCGCAGGACCAGAAGATCAAGGAGGCCATCGAACGGTCTTTTCGCAATCCGTTCATGTCGCTCACCAAAGGATCGTCCGGCCTGATTCCCACGAAAAACAAAGACACGGTCGGCGGTTCGTCGGGCAAATACGACACGGCGGCTGCGTCGCCGGCGGAAGTGGCCATGTTACGCCGGCTTCAGCAGGAACTTTCCAAAACCTTGGTCCAAGCCCAGGAGGAGGAAGACACGGTGCGCTTCAATTTGACCCCGGAAGGACTGCGCATCACCATTTTCGACCGCGCCCGCAAACCCATTTTCGAAGCCGATTCGGACCAGTTGACCGACTACGGCTCGTGGATTCTTTCCACCCTGGCCTGGGAAATCAGCCGTTACGATACGTTCGCCGTGGAACTCGAAGGGCACACGGAACGCGGCTTTAAAGCCGTGCGCAACAATTACACGGGGTGGGAGCTCTCGGCCGACCGCGCCAATTCGGGCCGCCGCAAACTGATTGAGAACGGAGTCCACGCGGACCAGATCAAGAAAGTCGCCGGCTTCGCGGACACCATCCCGTTGCCGGACGCCCAGCCCGACGATCCGTTGAATCGCCGCATCACGTTGTTGTTGCGGGTCAAATCCGGCAACCCGCAATCCTGAATCCTCGCATGGCGCCGCCATTCAATCCTCTGGCCCCTCAGACCCATCCGGCAAGCCCGGTTCGAACCGCCTGCCGTTTACAGGTTATTGCCGCCGACGCCGCGGTGTTCCAACCGTTGGCGGCCCGCAAGCCAGTTTCACCCGCGTCCGCGTCAGCTACCGACGCCGTTGCGGCTTCCTCGGCTCCGGCCTCCTCCGGCGCCCCTTCCGCTCCCAACGAATCCGCGAAGCATTCGGCTCCCACCGTCGAACTGGTGCGCGACGGAGACCGGGTCAGTAAGATTCAAATCCGCTGTGCGTGCGGCGAGATGATTGAATTGGAATGCGAATGAGGCCGCCGCCCCCGGTGCGCCACGGTTGCCCCGCGTCACGTTAATTGAATTCAAAACTCGGTTGGGCGGAACTGCGGCTCAGCCACGTTCTTGGCGGGTGTTCACGTGAGCCCGATTAAAATATCCATCCCGACCCTGAATAATCCGCGCGCGAATCCATCCAATCTACTACCCGTGACACCGTCAGCCCGATCCAGCGAGCAAGTTGCCACCGAGTTGGCTCCGCCGCTTGGCACGTCGCGTTGCAACGAATCGCTGGCTGGCTGGATCGCCATTTTCGACCGGCACCGTTGGCACGCGCCATCGGGAGCACGGATGCGGGCTTGTTCGCCTGACGGTCACGGTATTTAATGACCGAAACGAATTACCTATGACAACAAATACCAAACTTAGTCGTCGTTCCTTTTTGAAAACCACTGGCGCCATTGGCGCCGCCGTACCCTTTGTGCTGCCTTCCAGTATTTGGGCTGCCGAAACGTCCCCCAATGAACGGATCGTGATGGGTTTCATCGGCGTGGGCAAACAAGGCGGTTACCTGCTGGGCGGGTTCCTGCACAATTCGCAAACCCAGGTGGTGGCGGTCAACGACGTGGATACCACGCGCCGGCAGTTTCACCAGAAACAGGTGAATGACTATTATTCGGAGAAGAAACAAAAGGATTACCAGGGCTGCAAGCCCTACACGGACTTCCGCGAGTTGCTCGCCCGTAAAGACATTGACGCGGTCTGCATCGCCACGCCGGATCATTGGCATGCCATCCCCGTGATCCAAGCCTGCAACGCCAAGAAAGACATTTATTGTGAAAAACCGCTCTCCCTGACGATTGGCGAAGCCCGCGCGATGGCCAACGCGGTGCGCAAGAACGACCGCGTGTTCCAGACCGGCAGCATGCAACGCTCGTCGCGCGAATTCCTCAAAGCCTGCGAACTGGTTCGCAACGGACATATCGGCGAGGTCAAGGAAGTCTATGTCTCCGTCGGTGGCCCCAGCAAATGGTGCGATCTGCCCGAAGAAGCCATGGAACCCGGACTGGATTGGAACTTCTGGCTCGGGCCGGCGCCAATGCGTCCCTACAACAGCATTCTCAGCCCGCGCGGCGTCCACAACCATTTCCCGGCGTGGCGCAATTACCGCGAATACTCCGGCGGCGGCATGACCGATTGGGGGGCCCACCATTTCGACATCGCCCAGTGGGGCCTCGGCATGGACGAGAGCGGGCCAGTGGAAATCATTCCGCCCAACGGCAAGGATGTCAAACGGCTCACTTACCGTTACGCCAATGGTGTGGTCATGTATCACGGCGGACTCCAGGGCTACAACTTCGGTGTGGTGTTCGTCGGCACCAAAGGGAAGATCTGCGTCGATCGCGGCAAGTTCAAAGCCGAGCCGGAAGAGATTGCTGCCAACTACAAAGCGGGTTCGGAGCAGATCAAGCTCTACCAAAGCAACAACCATTTGCAGGACTTCCTCAACTGCACGCGAACACGCAAACGCCCGATTTGCGATGTGGAAATCGGCTGTCGGTCGGTCAGCGTGTGTCACTTGGGCAACCTGGCGTTTTGGAATAAACGCCCGCTGAAGTGGAATCCGAAAAAAGAACGGTTCATCGGCGACGACGAAGCCAATACTTGGATTAACCGAACGAAGCGCGCGCCCTGGGACAAAGCGTAGCCCGCAACGTGCTGCCGGCGTCCCGCCGGCAGAAACGGATACAATTGGAGCGCTCGAACAAGTCGGGTAAGGTCGGGCGACTGTGGTGCGTTCATCCGCAATTCCAATAGCTTGCGGTTTCGGATAAGTCAGGGCGGTGCGCCAGCTCCGCCCTACCGCCTTGGGGAGCACAGGCGCACCGCGTCCACCACGATCCGAGACAAGCCGGCGCGATTCCCGCTTTCGGACAACTGCGGCCTTACGGCTTCTGCCACGGTTCCAAACATTCTTGCGCGGATTGCGCGGTCGGGAGAAACTCCGCCGCACTGTTTAAAAGAGACACTATGAAAGCAACCTATTACGGACATTCCTGTTTTGCGGTTGAAGTCGGCAAGAAAACCTTGCTGTTCGATCCGTTCATCACGCCGAACGAATTGGCCAAGGACATCGATGTGAACCAGGTGCCGGCGGATTTTATTCTGCTGTCGCACGGGCATGGCGACCACGTGGCTGATGCGGTGACGATTGCCAAACGCACCGGCGCCCTGGTGATTTCCAATTACGAAATCTGCAATTGGCTGGGAAACCAGGGGATCGAGCAAACGCACCCGTTGAACCATGGCGGCGGCTATGCCTTCGAGTTCGGGCGCGCCAAGTTGGTCAACGCGATCCATTCGAGCAGCCTGCCCGACGGCACCTATGGCGGCAATCCGGGTGGTTTTGTTATCGAGAGCGCTGAGGGAAATTTCTATTTCTCCGGCGATACCGCGCTCACGTTCGACATGAAGCTCATCGGCGAATCCACGCCGCTCAAGTTCGCCGCTCTTTGTCTGGGTGACAATTTTACAATGGGCATCGATGACGCCGTCAAAGCGGCGGATTTCGTTGGCTGCGATCAAATCCTGGGCCTGCACTACGACACGTTTCCGCCGATCAAGATCGATCATGCAGCGGCTATCAGCAAATTCAAGGCGGCGAACAAGACGCTCCATCTATTGCCCGTTGGCGGCAGCCATGAATTCTAACGGCCATTCCTGAAGACCGCAGCAGCCGATGTAAGGAGGCTCTGACATACTTGTTCGTCAACGCTGAACATTGCTGACGTTCAGAGCCTCCTCACGTCGGCTGCTACAAGAATCAATATTGTTTGAAATCCACGATGAGCTGTTCGCCGCAGATTGAGTGCGCCTAAGTCCTTCCCAACGCTGGTTCGTCGCAGGTTGCCTGGCGGAATCGTCGCTGCTGGTAATCGCCGTCCTGCTAGGCTGGGTGTTGAACCGTCCAGCGCTGGCTACGCTGCATTGGCAGACCAACGATTTTCTGTGGGGCCTTGTCGGCGTTCTACCCATGGCCGCCGCGTTTTGGTGGATGGTGAATTCATCGTGGCACCCGTTGGTCGAGATTCACTGGTTCCTGGATCAATATGTCCGACCGATACTGGGCCAGTGGTCGCCGTGGCAACTGCTGGTGGTTTCCGTCGTTGCGGGCATTTCGGAGGAGAGCCTGTTTCGCTCGGTGATTCAAGGTGGCCTGGTGCCGTACCTGCATCCGCTCGGGGCATTGGCGGTCGCCAGCATTCTCTTCGGACTCTGTCACGCGATGACCCGAGCGTATGCGGTGATTGCCGCGCTGATTGGCGCCTATCTGGGAGGTCTGTGGTTGTTGACGGGAAATCTGCTGGCGCCGGTAACGAGTCATGCGGTTTACGATTTCCTGGCGCTGATGTATTTCCTGCATTACCCGTCGATTACGGCCGGACCTGCAAACGGAACAGGTAGTCCCCCCCCACCACCGCCGGCGGCAACGTGACGGTCAGATTGGTGCTGTCGGCCCGCTGCCAATCGCCGAGCGGCCTCCAGGTCACCGCATCACTGCTGCCTTCCACCTGGTAAGCCCGGCCCGCCGCCGCTGACCAGGCAAGGCGAACGCTGCCATCAGCGACCATGATCGGATTGTTAAGGTCCAGCATCGAATTCGGGGAGAGCGGATCGGTGCCGGCCACAAATTCCGCACCGTCCGGGAATCCGTCGCCATCGGAGTCAGTCAACGCGGTGTGATCCAGCCAATTGGTGGGAAAATAAAATTGTTCCCACGCATCGGAGATACCGTTGGAGTTCACGTCGGCAAATGTGTAATTGCCTTGGAACCACACGCTGCCTTCCGCCGCGAGGGAGTTCGTTTGCGACGCGGGTGTTTCGTAATCCGGCACGCTGTCGTAAGTGACCCAATAGCTGCCGGGCGGCGCATTGGTGATCAGCAAGCTCCAGCCCGTACCGCTGCGCGAGATCGGGCCGTGCAGCGCGAAGCTGGCCTGAGCCAGGTTGTTGGAAATGGCAATCGTACCCGCTTCGGTGTTCTTGATGTCCACCGAAACATCGTCCACCAACCAACCCGGGCGCGGCCAGGAATCGAAAGCGAAGAGCGCATAATGCCATACCACATACACAATCTGGCCCAAATATGGGGTCAGATCGATTTCCACTTGCTGCCAGTCGTTGGAATCTTGCGTGAAATCAAGGGGCAAGGTGATGGGGTTGACTGCCGTGTTGGTAATTAGCAACAGTTCGCCGCCGTGAAAAATGTCGAATTCCAACGGCATGCTGAAGTCGTAGGTTTGCCAGAACCGCAGCGTCGCTTGGTTGCCGCCGGTTAACAGGATGGCGGGGCTGATGAGGAACGATTCCTCTTGGCTGATCCAGTCCACATCCAAGTTCGAGCCCCAGGCATTGGCACCCGAATGCGCCTGAAAAAAGTCCGCGTTGGGTTGTCCCAGTTCCCATCCCTTCTCGGAATCTTCCACGGTATATATGGTCCAATGTGCGTCACCGTGTTCCAGGTCATCGGTCCAGGGCGGCTGGATCGCGCCGCAAGGTGGTGAACGTGTTGGTGACCGTGTTGATGGACAGATTGCCCGCGCGATCAAAACTGCTGACGCGATAGTAATAAGTGCGATTCGGATCCAATTCGCGGGGCAACACTTCGTGTTGCGTTACGAAGTCTTTGTCGTCAGCGCTGCGGCTGAAGAAGGGCGACTCCCCGAATTGCACCTGGGAATCTGCGGGTTCGGAAGTGTCCCAATAAGACCACGGCATCCACGTAACCGGGTTCCACCGAAATGTTGCTGACGACCGGCGGTATAATCTCCACCTCTGCCGAATCGCTCACCGTGACGGCGCGTGAGGTATCGAAATAATCAACCCGGATCTGGTCGCCAGGCACCACGCTCAATTCCCCGGACTTACTGCTGCCACTAGCCACCAGAGCAATTGAGCCGCGAAAAACACCCGGACGGATGGTGCTCTGGAGCGTAACCACTTTCCCAGTCGGATCACTGTTGCTGTAGAATATCACCGCAGTTTGCGGTTGACCTTCCAGATCCAGATCGGCCACTTCGACCGTCACTTGGCTGGGAATTGTGTAGGCGCTACGATCCAGGGCGACGCTCCCTTCACCATTCAAGCCCGGTGCGAGAAAGTTCAGAATCCGACGCAGCACTTCAGCCCGGTTGTTCGGCGCGGGTTCCGTTTCAGGAATCGTATCAAAGGGGAATGACACAAACACCACGCGACTCGGACTATCCACCCCGACCTGCGGGTAACGCAAACCGGCGTATCCACCCAAATTGCTGTTAAAAATTCCCACAGCATCTTCGCCTGGAGTGACCGTGTCCGAATAGTCAAAATCCAAAACCCCCCAAATGAGTAATCCTTTTCATAGTCCAGGGAAACGGATACGCCATCCCCAATGGGATCATTGTCCACACCGGTGATGCTGGGTACGGTGGGGTCGGTATCGAACGTGGGAACATGCAGAACCTCTTTGCGGAAGGCCGATGCTCCCACTTCATCCAGTCGAGAGAGAACTTCCATCGAGGCCAGAAACAATGATCCGCCCTCATTCAGGTATTCGGTAATTGCCGATCGCTCAGGCGCAGTAAAGGTCGGACGGAACAGATTGAATTCGGGCAGGCGCCAAATCACGACGCGGTAGGGGTGCAGATCGTCCGCCGTTGGCCAGTTCGTTCCGTTCACCGACCACACGTCGTAGGAAATCGCAAGCTGGTCAAGTGGGTGCGTGTAATTTTGCAGCGGCGGATCGAGGAATAAATCATCCATGAAGGCGTCCACGAGCAAGCTGCCGGCGGGAAAGGAGCCTGGAAACTGAGAGGTGCCCCGTTGTTGTTGGTCACGGTGTTACCCGCCTCGTCAGTGCAAACAATACTAAAGTAATAGGTTTGCCCCGACATCAATTCTGCCACGGATACTGCATGGCTGGTGCGCAGGGTTCGGTTGGTCACCGCCAACCCCAGCCCGGTAGTGGCCCCATACAGTAATCGGCTGCTGGCCGTTTCGTCCGTTTGCCATTGAATGAAGAGCCCGACCAAACCGGTTGGTGACGCTGACGTTGCTGATTACCGGTGGCAGTAAATCTGCGCGCGCGGTGAACACTCTCAAGGTCGGCGGTGGTGGGTCGTCGTCTTGGTAAACGGCTTCGATGGTATCGCCGTGGTTGACCTGCAAACGCCCGTCGGTTTGTACTGCCCCCGTCGCCGTGACAACCTTCCCGGTAAACACGCCGCTTGATCCGCTTGCCTGCAACACAATGCCCTCGCCGTTCGATTCTGTGGACTCCGCAACTGGATCGTGGCCGTGGTTTGGTTGGTCAAATCATAGTCTACTAGAGTCAGCTTGATCACGCCTGGGACGGTGTAAGCCCGGCGATCGAGCGATACGATTCCGTGGCCCGACGGAACGATGGCTGCCGAAATCACCAGGGCAAAATCCTAATCATACACCTCCGGAGTGTCATGGCGAGCGTCATTGGCGATGTCGCTCGCCCGGACCCGAATAGCATAACGGCCTGCCGTTGGGTTGGAAATGTAAATGCATTCCACGTTGTTAATATGGTCCGCTGCGGGTGCATCAGGTGCCGACTCGCCAGCTTCGAACTGGTTCCCGCGGTAGATCGTTACTTCGTCCGGGGCAACCACTTCGAGGTCGAGATCGTTCACCAATGCCGGGACATCCGGGGAATCCGGGCGGATCGGTGTAAGTCAGAGTGATCTTCAATGGTTCATCGGGTATCAGGAGGACATCTTTTTCATACACCTGTCCATTGGTAAGCAATGCCGTCTGATCGACAAATTCGTAAATGGGCTCTGACCCGATGAATCCGGTCAAATCCACACGGCCCCAACCTTCGTCCATGTTGGGAGCGGACCCGTGCCGCTCAGCGTCATCCATGTCCACCGCTGAATTGATCAAGGCCGCTTTCACCAGGGCCGGGGAGGGCGTCGCTCCGCCGTATTGTTCGCGATAGTATTGGACGAACACCGCTGCCGCGCCGGAAACCTGAGGCCCCGCCTGGCTGGTGCCGCCTTGATACAGGTAATTGTCGGAGATGGGCGCCCAGGCGTATTCATCGTTGGCATAGAGGACGTAAGCGAGGCGATCCAAGTGCCGGGTGCCACCAGATCGGGCTTGATGCGGCCGTCTTCGCAAGGGCCCCGGCTCGAAAAGTCCGCCATCGTTTCCTGGCCTTCGCCATAAATCGAAGAAGTCAAATCAGCGGTTGTTCTCCGAGGCGCCGGTGGCAATGACGTTCTTGGCGACGGCCGGACTGCCCACGGTCTGCCGGCCCGGTCCGGCGTTGCCGGCGGAGAATTCCAGAATGTAAGGCTGGTCGCCGGGCGCGTTCGTGATCCGCGTCCCGCACCAGCGCGTCGAATTCCATCGCGCTCAAATCATAGCGTCCTTGTGTGTCATCGCCCCAACTGTTCGACCCGATGTCGGCGTTGGCGCTTTTTGCATCGTGAGTTAGCGCGTCAAAGAGGGCGGCGCTTCATAGGCTCCCACCCCATCAAAAATCCGCTGCGCGACGAGCGACGCGCCGGGAGCGACTCCCAATCCGTACAGCGCATTGTCTTCGTCCGTTTCGCCCGTGGCCCCATTGCCCGCAATGATGCCCGCGCAGTGCGTTCCGTGGCTGTGTTCGTCCGCGGCATCGGTCAGTCCGCCATAATAAAACAGGGCTCTCACCCGCCCGGCGATGTCTGGGTGCATATCATTGACGTTACCGGTGTCCAGGCCGCTGTCGGCGACTGCGACGGTGACTCCGCTGCCGTCGTATCCCAAATCCGACATGACCGTGTTATGCCCCGTGCCGTCGCCGGCGACAATTTGGGAGGAGACTTCGTCATAAAGCTGCATCCGCGGTGCCGGTTCCACCCATAACACCGCCGGCGATGCCGCCAGGGTCGCCAGTTTGGATTTGGCAATTTTCCCGCGCAGAATCGTGCCGAATCGGAGATGCGCCGCCCGCTCCAGACTCTGCAACGAATTCTCCACCGTTCCCACGTCCGTAGGTTTGGCCTTGGGCGAGAGCAACAGGCTGATCGCCATTTCTTCGCCCGGTTGTCCTTGGCGCATTCGGAGGCTCAGGGCGGCGTGAATTTTAAGTGGGGCTGCGTAGTCGCCCGCCCAGCGGACCTCGGGGATCGACCTTAATTGGTCCAATGTCACTAGGTCCGCCTGGGCTACGAAAGCGTCTGCTGGAACGTAACTCACCAGTTCAACGCCGAGCTGGCGCAGTGCCTTGCGCACTTGGGGCGTCGTCCGGCCGGTGAACTGGATCAGAAACAACCCGGAGAAAGTCCGGTTTGCTGCGGATGCGGTGGGGGCGAATCCAGCCGGTTGCGACAGCGGCGTGGTGTGGACGGTTTCATTGCGCAACCGTATGGGTTTGTCCTGCGCAATCGCCCCACCGACATATAAAAAAAGGCACCCTGCGACGGTGCCTGCCCAAAAGCCAATCCGACTCGTTTTCACTGTGCCCAAACTTACCCGCGAAATGGACTTTCCACAAGGGAAACGGCGCGTGATATAAAAGAACGTGCTGCCGGCATCTTGCCGGCAAATACGATCACGGAGCTGCGCTCGACCTTTGTTTTGGATTCACTACGCCTTCTTCCGTTTGATCTACCGGCAGGATGCCGGCAGCACGCTCGAGCAACGTGCTGTCGGCGTCCCGCCGGCAGAAACGGAAGCACGTGCGGGGTGGTAATTTCTGGAGGGCTCAAATTCGAACGGTCCGTTCCCAACTGCCGGCAGGATGCCGGCAGCACGCTCGATCAGCTAATAACCGAGAGGGCCGTAGCTGGGCAGCCGAAAGCCATACGCTGGGAAGGAACCGTAACGGTAGGGGCTCCATGATCCGTAGTTCGGATACAACCGCTGGTATGCCGAAGCCATTGCCCGGGGTTGCAGGTAGTAATACCGGAAATAATCGTAGCTCTCCGGATCCAATCCCCCGGACCGGGCCTGGCGGGCTGCCAGGACGCTGGCGAGCGCTTCGTTCCGTTGCTGGGCGACCTGTGCCTGTTTTTGGGCGCCTTGATGCAGCATGGCGGTTACGATTTCGTCGGCCACGTTGTGTTGTTTCAGCGCGATAATGTCCGCCTCGGTGAGCAGCCCGGCTGACGGCGTGCATTCGATGTACGTCTTGATGACTGCCGTGGAAACCTTGGCGTCTGCCAGCTTAATGATCGACACGACCACCGGTGAAAGTTGTTCGGCGCCCGGTTGGTTCGAAGCGTCGTTCTGATTTGCTTGTGCTGGCGCCGCTTCAGGTTCGGAAGTGGCTTGCGGGTTGGTGGGGACGGCTGCTGGCTCAGCCACGGAACGTTCGGCGTTTCCCTCCTCCGCGCCGGTAACTACTCCACCCCAAAGCGCGGCGATGATCAGGACGCCGGCGAAATACCAAAGGCCGCGAACGCGAAATTGGCGATGCGATTTCAGATGTAACGTTTTCATAACCAAGTGCCGACAGTTCAACGTTCAACCATGCGTAATGTTGTCCTTTAATTCCGCATTTGCAAGCGACGGTGCGTTGGCGCCAATGCCAGGCCCAAGCGTCCGCCCCACCCACCCGCCGCGTGGGGGCACGCGGGCTACAACGCCATCGAGTTGGCCGGCAGACCCGGTGCCCTCACCGGGCGCACGACGTATCAACAACTTCGATCACGACTTCGGGCGGCGTCCCGCCGCTTGATCTGCCCGTTGCCTCATGGCCATGACTATCCTTTGAATTTTCCCGCTTCGGTTTCGGTGGCTTTGCCCAGCGCCGCCAGCGTCTCCAGAATCTCGCCGATGCGCTCCTTGCTGGCGCGCTGGAATTGGGCGGACAACTCGGCGGCCGTGACCGGCGAACCGGCTTCCGCCAACGCCCGGCCGACGGCGTCCACTTGCGCGGACAGTGGCTTGGGCCAGGGCAGTTTCGCGACGGGTTTGGCGGGCGCGGCTTCGGCCACCGTTTCCGCGCTGGTCTCCAATTCCGTCTGGACGGCTTGCTCCGGCCGGCCGCGGCATTGGAACTCCGGGCGGAGCCAGCGGACGTGACCGCGTTTCTCCTCGGCGGCGCGTTCGTGGTTCAACGCGACCAGGCGCTCCAGGATGATCTCATCCCTATCTGCTCGGGTGGGGACCTGTTCCAGCGGGTCCGATGAATCATTTGAAGAAGTTTGGGACGCGGTGGAACGCGTCCTTACCAGGTCGTCCCAGCCGTAGGCATGGAAGACGGCGGCATCGAGGTCGTCGTGGATTTGTTTGAGGACAGAGACGAGGCCGTGTTCGTGGATTTCTTTTTCTTTCGGAGTCAGGGACGGAGGGGGAACGGTGGGTGGGAGCACGGCTCCTTTCCCCTCACCCCGGCCCTCTCCCTGGGGGAGAGGGGGAATGGCACCCCGCGCGGCCGTTGCCGTGGCGGGCTCCGAGGATCGGGGAGCGTCCACGGCTGTTCCCTCTCCCTGGGGGAGAGGGTCAGGGTGAGGGGAGACGGGGGAGGACCGGTCGATGGCCCGCAGCTTTTCGAGGACGTTGTACATGCCGGTGAGGGTGAGGCCGGGATGCAACGCCTGCTGCCGCTTGCGATGCGCATCCAATTGCTCGCCCAATGACCGGATGCGCTCCCGTGTTGGCCCGTCAGGATCGGGGAAGGGGAAGGTTTCGAAGCAGCGAGAGTTGTTGTAACGAGGTCGATCTTCGAGCGTTCCTCCTTGCGCAAGTGCCCAGCAGATATGAACACGGCTTGAGAGCACCCCTAACCAGAACTGATCCTCAAGAGCTATTGCAATCAACCCTTGGTCTGGCAAAACGGAACCCTCTAACTTCACGAACAACCGGAACTTTGCCGTCATTGGTGTTGCCACGTAACTTTTCAGACCTGTGAGTGCAGGCTCGCATAGTGTCACGCGTCTTGGCGAATAACCACCAACGATTCGCGTAGTCACCTGCATCCTTGGTTCTGCCAGCCTTTGCCAAACGTTCAGGTTTCACTGTTTCAGTGAGCCACTGGTAAATCTCAGGAAATTGTTCAAGAACCTGCTCCGCAGTCAGCCCAAAGAGATCAATTATAAGTTTCTTGCGCGGTCGATTTGTAATGTCTTTCCCGTTCAAAAAAGGTCGAATGCGGAGTTCAGCTCCGTGTATCCTGCCCAGGCCCAGGCGTTCGGCGTCTGATCGGTTGACAACAAAACCACCTCCCATAAAGGTGACGCCACGAAAGCTTAGGCCAGCGTTGGAACGGAGAGTGACGGCATTCTGGCTGTATGCACCGATTGTAAGGTCAGGTGCGATTCTCCCCTTAGCCTCATGAAGCATCTCTGCGTCACCATGCCTCTGAGCGTGAGCGACTATTCTTGCTAAGAGCCCGTCAGTCTCATTCCGACTGCAGACCGTCATTGCAATGTCCACAGCAGCGCCATCCGCCGAATCGACCCATGGATGATCAGGAATCGCGAAGACAATCGACAGCGGATTCTTGGCGTTCAGATGAGGCTCGATCACCCGACGGTTGAAAGTCTGCTTGATGCTGTTTGTTGTGATCAGGCCAAACTGCATGACCTTTCCCGCCCGGACCAGCTCAGCAGCTTTGTGCCACCAATACATTACGAAATCGCAAGATTCGGGCAGTTCTTTGTAGGTTTGTCGGATGGTTTCAGTATATCCGTCGCCCAGCGCCGCCCTCATAAGTGAGGTTCCAATAAACGGCGGATTGCCCACCACATAATCCGCCTCCGGCCATTCTGCTTTGCGCGGATTGACGTAGTGCCAGAGCGGCACGCGGGCGGTTTCATCCGGCACGTCCTTGCCCGTCACCGGATGCGTCTTCATCGTCCGCCCATCCCAGACGGTGATGGGCCTCGTAGCAGCCGACGTGAGGAGGCTCTGACTATTGGTTGAAGGTGAAGGGTTGAGGGTTGAGGGTTCAGAAGTTTGAGCCTCGTTACCTCGGCTGCTACGGAGTTTTTCGCGTACTTCGTCCGGCAATCCAGGCAGGTCGGGGTTTTCGCGGGCCATGCCCCAGGTGATCATTTCCTTGCGGTCATAAGCGAGCACGGCGTCCTGCTTGCGAATGCTGTGTTCCTTCGAGATCACCGGATCGTCGGGCACGGCCTTGTCGCTGGTGCGGAAATGCCATTGCAGGTAACCGATCCACAGCACCAATTCGGCAATGGGCACCGCCCACGGATTGATCTCCAGCCCGATGAACTGGTGCGGCCGGACCTTGAACTCGCGCATCTCGGTCTCCAGTTGCGGGTCGCCCAGTTCGGTGAGCAGTTCGAGCGCCTCGCCTTCGAGCCGTTTCATGTGCTCCATCGTCACGTAGAGGAAGTTGCCGGAGCCGCAGGCCGGATCAAGCACGCGGAGCCGGCAGAGCGAGTGATGGAACCGGCGGACTTCCTCGATGGCGTCGCCGCGCCGGCCGGAGGACTCCTTCTTCAGCTTGGCCACCTTCGCGCCGTGGGTCCGGGCGGCTTTGGCGTCGCCGGTCTTCACAATGGCGGCGGATTCGGTGTCCAGTTCCGCGGTCTCGGCTTCGGCAGCGTCGGCATCGGCGGTGAGTTTGGCGGCGGCGGTCTTCACCGTTTCCCATTCCGCGCGCAAGGGATCGATGATCGTTGGGAACACCAGCCGTTCGACGTAGGCGCGCGGGGTGTAATGGGCGCCGAGCTTGTGGCGTTCCCGCGGCGAGAGGGCGCGCTCGAGCAGCGTGCCGAAGATGGCGGGTTCCACGTCCCGCCAGTCGGCTCGGGCGGCTTCGATGAGCAATTCGAGTTGCTCCGCGGTCACCGGCAGGGCGGTGGCGCTTTCGAACAAGCCGCCGTTGAAATGAAGGACCTTCTCGCGGATGACGGTCGAGAACTCGGCGCCGTTGGCCATGTCGCGCCACAGGGATTCCACCATCACCGTGAACCCGCGGAGGTTGTTTCGCAGGGATTCGAGCAGCGCCTTGAAGGAGTTGTTCGGCAGCAGGCGGACGTCCTCGGCGAACATGGTGAAGATGCAGCGCATCAGGAAGTCGGCGACCATCTGCGGATCGTGGCCGGCTTGCTCGAAGGAACGGGCGAGCCGCGCGAGGTGATCGGCAATCTCGCGGGTGACCTTCGCGCTGCGCCGGGCGGGGTCGAGCGCGAATGGGTCGGTCCAGATCGCGTGCAACACCGCGCGTTTGAGCTCGTCGCGCAGGTCGGCGAGGTAGATGCGGTGGGCTTTGGGATTGGGAAAGCGGACGTAGGTGCCGCCGGTGCAGGTGAACTCGGCGAACAATTCAATCGAATACCCGACATCGACAATGAGCAGGAACGGCGGGCGGCCTTCGCTGGCGGGCAGGGCGCGGGCGTATTGCTCGGCCTGGTTGCGGGCCTTTTCCATCGCCGTGTCCCAGGCGCCGGAACCGCGGATGCCGTGGCCGCGTCTGACGGATTGCCCCCGCCCTCCCGCTGCGGGCGAGGGAGCCGGAAGGGCAGGGGAGGGAACTGCCGGTTGACCGCCCGGCGCCGAGGCAGCTTCCACGCCTTGCTTGGTTTCGCAGATAAAGCAGCCGCGTTTGTAAAGATCGATGAAGTTGGTGGTGACCGAACCGTCGGCTTCCGGGCGCGGAATGCTGCGGTCAAAAACGTAGGCGTTCTTGGTGTCGTCGGGAACCGCGGGATCGGGTTTGGGGACGCCCAGCACGGCGCACAATTCGGCCAGGAACAATTGGTAGTTGGACCGCTCACCGCCGCCTGAAGGCGACCAGCGCGCGATGAAGTCCTCAATGTCCCGGCTCACCTCGGAACTGAGCGACAGCTTGGATTCAATGGCCATTTCTGGACGGCAACCGTAATGATGCTCGATCTGAAGTTCAAGTGTGTTCAGTAGCGGGTGGGGCGCGCAGTCCTCGGCGCGCCGCGAATGTCGCAAACCGGGCCCAGGAAATATGCCGGCGCGCACGGCGTGTCGCGCCCTACTTTCCGCCGGCCCAACGGTTCAACCTAAACCGTATCAATTCAGTGGCTGGTGCGGCGAGGAGGCAGTTCGGCGTGGTAGGACAGGCGTCTCGCCTGTCTCGAATAGCCCAAGGCATCCTCACCGTTTGGCGCCATAGAAAGACTCACGGCGCCATGATACAAGTTGTTGGTTTGCACTCGTTCGGGACAGGCGGGACGCCTGTCCTACTGAATCGTCACGGCTAAACGGTGCAGTTTAACCGCACAGAGATTAGCGCGGCTTTGCCGCGCTAAGGATTAGAGTTAAATCATATCGGCGAGAAGAAGCACTTCGCGAGTTTTTGCTTTTGCCGGATGATGATATTCGAGTTGTCCCCGAAGCTGATTAAGGACATGCTGAGGACATGCCTAACCAACCGACTCACCGAACCGCCGCCCCGCGCTGTGAGTTCACGCGGGCTGGGAGAATGGCCCCTCCTATTGGCTGCCGACGGGCGTTGCCTGGCGGCTGTCGGTGGCCTTGGCGTTAAGAATGTAAAATGAGCGTTTATATCCATTACGAGGACATCCCACGGCCGGAGCGGAAGCAACTTTCGAAAGAAGAGTTTCGGAAGGACAGAGCGACACGACTTTGGAGTGCGCTTTCCGTTGGTATCAGTTTTGCTCTTGGTTTTGAAGTGAGCAGCAACTCCTTTCCTGACAAATCCGATTGGCCCGGGAGACTCATCTACTTTGTTCTGTTCTGCGTTGGCTTGTCAGCCCTGTTTCATGAAGCCATTGTCAAACCGCGAATCATCAGGCTGGTGGAGAAAAGAAAGAACTCGTCTTGATCACCGGCAGGCTGGCGGCGGCCATGGCCTGACCGTGACGTTTTTCTTTTTCATCCGGAGTGTGCAACGCGATCGCCTCCGCCAGTTCCGGAAATTCCTCGCGCAACACCTGGCGCGCGTGGTCGAGAATAATCTCGCCGCCTTTGCCACTGGTTACGCGGCCCAGCACCAGCAGGTGTTTCAAGTCATAAAACTCCGCGTAATGCGCAATGGAATATCCCAGGTAGATGCCAATGGTTTGGTAGATTTTCGCCGCCCGGTCGTCGCCTTGGGCCATGTGATTTTGCACGGCCACCAGCTTTTGCGGCAACGGCAGACTGGCATCGATTTCCAGTCCAGAAATCGGGATCAACCGCCCCACGCATTGTTGAGAAAAATACTGTGCGCCACAGCCCCGGTCACCGGACCATTCGTCCACTGGCGCGTTGGGCTGATAGTCCACCGGCGCAAAGGCCAGCTCATTCAGCCACGACGTGATGTTGCCTTCGCGCGTCACGTAACCGGCCGCCTCACTGGAGCCCATGGCCACGCCCAACACCGCGGTGTCGTTTAACGACATGGCTCCGGCCAGCGCGGTGACTTCGCCGTCGTTGACCACTTCCAGCGGCACGTCGTTCCACGCTTGCTTGATCATGAAAAACAACGGTTTCACGAAGCGATTGAAGGCTTCCTCCGGGACGCCGCGAAACAGCGAAGCAACTTTGACATAGTTATTCACATACACGCCCGCCGAACTACCGCCAATGGCGTCCACCCGCGGCAAATGCGCCGCCGCCTTCTTGAGCGAATCCATGATCTCGTCGAAGTGCCGTTGCGGATCGGTAAATGATTTGGGATCCCACACCGTTTCATCGCTGAAGACCACGTTGCCGTCCTGCACCGCAGCCACTTTGCGATCGCTGGCGCCGAGGTCAAAGCCAATCCGGCAACCGTCCCAATGGCGTCCCAGGGCTGTGCTGCTCTCCCGTTCCGGCGGCACATGCTCGGGCGGGCAGAGCACGACCTCGAAGGTCTTCTCGTACACTTTGCCGCCCAGCAACGCGGCATCAAATTTTCCGGTTGCGCGCTCTTGGAAATGGCGCTGCAACTGCCGGCCCAATTCCACGGGGCCGGCGAAATGAATTCGGTAACCGCCGCGTGACCACAGCAGGAACTTGAGGATACGTTCGAGGTAGGTGAAATTGCCCGCTGCCGGCGCCGAGTTGGGAGCCGCCACTTGCGTATCAAAACGGGAAACTGATCCATCGCCGCGCTCCAGCGCCAAGTGAACCGGCGTGGCGGCTGAGCCCAGACTTTCGCGAAAGTTGCGGTTGGCCAGCACGGCGGGCCGGAACGAATCATCGAGCGCCGGCGTGAGGCGGGGCGCCGTTAAAAGTAATCCATTATTGGTGTCCATTGAATTCACGTGTTGTCTTCGGAATGTGAATGAGCCTACCAGCCCGGTGGGATTCGTCCCAAGCGAATTCTTGCTTCGCGCTTGAAGTGGTTCCCAGCTCGGCCTAGCCTTTTCGAATGTTGAAACACTGCGAAGCGTCTTCATTTGCAGAACTACGATTATGAAGCATTCTCTTACTGTCCGAGCCTCCTTGAGTCTCACTGTCCTCTTGGCCATGGCCGCAATCGTCTCCGGCCAAATCCCGTTCCAAGAACGCCTGCAAAAACTCCCGTTCAAGATCGCTTACGAAAGTTACGTGGACGGCAACTGGGACATCTTCGTGATGAACGCCGACGGTTCTCATCCGGTCAACCTCACGCACACGCCAAAAGTCCACGAGTTGTATCCGCAGGTTTCGCCGGATGGCTCGAAGATTTGCTTTGTGGTCGATAAAGGCGAAGGCCGGGACACGGTCCGCAGTGTTTATTACATGGACATCGACGGCCGGCATCGGCACCAGGTGGCCGATCATGCGCGCCAGCCGTTTTGGCGGCATGACGGCAAGCTCATTGGGTTTCTGCCGCAGGAATATCCCAAGTTCAACGTCGTGGATTATTACACCCACGGCATCAGTTTCTACGACCTGGCCACGGGCAAAATCGAGCCGCACGTCAACAACGCCAACTTGCACCATTTGTACAATCCCAACTTTTCGCCGGACGGAAAATGGATTGTGGCCACCGTTCACGCCGGTATGGGCATCGACCATGGCATCCTGCTCATCGAGGCGCATGGCACCAACATTTTCAACCTGCACATCCCCGGCTGTCGGCCTTGCCTCAGTCCGGACGGCAAACAAATTGCCTGGGGACCGGGCGATCACGAAATCGCGGCGGCGCCCATCAACCTCAGTTCCGCGCACCCGTCCGTCGGCCCAAGGCGGGTGCGGATCAAAGATGAAAAGAACAAGATTTATCATGTCGATTGGTCGCCGGACAGCCGCTTCCTGAGCATCAGCCGCGGGCCGGACGGGAAGGGTGATCCCAACAAACCGGGCACCTATTCGGCCGCCTGTGAAATCGTCGGGGTCTATGCGCCTGGCTGGAATATCTGCGCCGTTTCGGCGGAGCGGGATGGTGTGCTGGATCTCAACCAAGCAACTGACGCGGACTTCACGATGCTGACAAGCGATGGCCATTGCGACAAAGAATCCGCGTGGTTCCGCGCGAAGCCCAAGGCGAAGGAATAAGTTGCGATGAGCAAGTTTGGTTGTTTGACGGCACTGGCGGCATTGGCCTGGTTAACCGCCTGCGGAAAGGTTGGATCGAATTCCCCAACCGGCACTTCCGACCAATCGGGAAGTGGTTTCTCAAGCCCAGCACCCGTAATCTCCCAAGTCCGGCGTCGCAATGGTGTATCTGCCCGGCGGCGACTTCAGGATGGGCAGCGACCATGGCAATGCGGATGAAGCGCCGGCCCACCAGGTCCAAATCAGCGCGTTCCTGATGGATCAGTTTGAGGTGACGCACGAGCAATTCGTGAAGGCGCAACTGCCGAATCCTTCCCATTGGCAGGACAGCCCCAGGAAGCCCGTCGAACGGGTGCGATGGCAGGACGCCAAACGCTACTGCAACGAGCGTTCGCTGCTCGAAGGATTGAAACCGTGTTACGACGAAAAGACCGCCGACTGGGACTGCGACTATGGCGCGAACGGTTACCGGCTGCCCACCGAAGCGGAATGGGAATACGCCTGCCGCGCCGGGACCACGGGTGATTATGACTTCGGGACGCCGGACAAGCTTCGCCAGTACGCCTGGTTTGCCGACAACTCCGACGCCAAAACGCACGCGGTCGGACAGAAGAAACCGAACCGCTGGGGCATTTATGATCTGTATGGCAACGTCTCCGAATGGTGCGAGGACGTTTATGACCCGCACTATTACGAGCACAGTCTGACGACTGATCCCCACGGGCCGCCGGATCCCGGCAAGGACGTAAAACGCGTCATGCGCGGCGGCAACTGGAAAACCAGCGCCAACGCCTGCCGCGCCAGTTTCCGCCAGGGCCAGCGAACCGGGGATACGGACGCGTGCTTCTACACGGACTACTGCGGCTTCCGTTGCGTGCGGCGAGTAACGGCGGAAGAATTGCAGGCACTGCGAACGAATCCGAAATGAATGCTGCAACAACCCTGTTTCTGGCAACGTTGTTGACATTCACGTACAACGCTGTGAGCGCAGCGCCGCGAACCGGGCAAATCGTTTTCTCCAGCAACCGCTCCGGCGCCTGGCGCCTCTGGACGATCAACGCGGATGGTTCGGCGCTGAAACAAATCACCCAGCAGGATTCCGACGAGCATGACGTTGATCCGGTTTTCAGTCCCGACGGCAAGTCCATCCTTTTTACTTCCACGCGCGGCGGCAAAACCGGAATTTTGCGAATGCCAATCGACAGTTCAAAATCCGAACGGATTTGCGATGGGGATCAAGCCGAGTGGTCACCGGACGGAACCAGGATTGCGCTGCGCCGCAATGAACGCATCTTCACGCGCGAGCTCGCCACCGGTCAGGAAAAGGCGATCAGCCCCGAAGATTGGCCGCATTGCTCTGGCCCGGCGTGGAGTCCCGACGGCAAGACCATCGCGTTTGCGGCACGGTGGGAGAGCGGCAACGCGATCTATGTGGTGCCGGTGGTCGGCGGCAAGCCGGTCAAAGTGTATGACCAACAAGGTGCCTGCGAACCGCATTGGTCGCCGGATGGCTCCCGGCTTGTTTACGAAACCGAAACCCATATTTGCACGATCAATTCCGACGGCACGAAGAACCAGTTGGTCACTTATTTCGGCGGCGTTCAACGTTACGCCCGCTTCAGTCCTGACGGCAAACTGCTGGTGTTTTGCCAGGGCGTCTCCGAACAAGGGCCGTGGGAACTGTACGTCATTCCCGCGACTGGCGGCTCGCCACAGAAGCTGACCGAGGGCGGTTCGGACATGTATCCGGATTGGCGGGCGGCGGCATCTGGTCAAGCCGGCGTTCCGAAATGACGAACGAGCCGACAAAAATGTCGGCGCTTCTTTGGATGGGATCGCACTGGCCCCCGGGTCGCCAGCGCCGAACTGGACAAATGAAACCGCCGGCATACAATGTCCCCGCTTCCATGAAGAATTCGGTTCGAACAATGCGGTAAGAAACCTTTGTTGTAATTATGCCCATCCCGGATTTTCAGTCTGTCATGCGGCCCTTGCTGGAATACATCAGCGATGGGAAAGAACACGCGATGCGCGAGGCTTTGGACCACCTCTCGAACCAACTGGAGCTCTCTGCACCAGAGCGAGAGCAGCTTCTTCCGAGTGGACGGCAGGAGGTCTTTACCAATCGGGTTGCCTGGGCGAAGACGCACCTTCGGATGGCAGGTCTGATTGAAGGAACTGCTCGAGGTGTTTTCAAAATTACCCCGCAAGGTCTCGATCTTCTCAAAGAAGTGCCAGGCCGAATCGACTTGCGCCTTCTGCGAACTCAGCCAGGGTATCTTGCGGCGCGAGATCGGAAAAAGGAAAAGGTCAGGGCTGACGGCTGTCTGGAAACCGACGACAACCGCACCCCAGAAGAGGAGATGGAAGATTCGTACCAAGCCTTGCGCGAAAGCCTGGGCAAGGATTTACTGCAACGGCTAAAATCGGCGTCGCCTTCTTTTTTTGAACGAATGGTGGTGGAGTTGCTTGTCCGCATGGGCTATGGCGGTACGCGTAAAGATGCGGGTCAAGCAATCGGCAAGAGCGGTGACGAAGGGATTGATGGCATCATCAAGGAGGACCGTCTCGGGTTGGATGTTGTTTATGTTCAAGCAAAGAAATGGGAACATACGGTCAGCCGGCCTGAGATTCAAAAGTTCGCCGGCGCATTGCAGGGATTTCGCGCCAAGAAAGGGGTATTCATTACCACGTCTGACTTCTCGAAGGAGGCTCAAGATTACGCCTCGCGCATCGAGAGCAAGATCGTGCTCATCGATGGCGAGCAGTTGTGGAATTTGATGATCGATTTTGGCATCGGAGTCACCAGCGTGGCAACCTATGAGATTAAGCGAATCGATTCGGACTACTTCAATGAAGACGGGTAGCGTTTTCCTGAAAGGATGTTTTGTTGTGGCTGTATTCGTTGCTGCGACACCCGCCTGGTGCCAGGACGAAAGCCCGTTTACGCAGGTGTTCGACACGACGGCTGGTCACACTCTGCCCCTGGCGGACAGTGCCATCGCCGAACGAAAGGACTGGACGCTAGTGCCTGAGGATACTATCGAGCACCGTTTTTCCGGCGATGCCGTGCTGCTGAACGACCGCCTGGCCGTCGTTTTTCGGCGAGTGATTACGGGAGCTGAAGTGTATGCGAAAAGCGCCGGTGGCTGGAAACGCCGAGCGAACCTGTATCACCTTGCAACACTTGCCGCAGCAGCGGACGAACAGACGGCCTTCAAGCTCATCGAAAACACTTCCGGCGCCGTGATGCTGCAGGTGGAGTTCGGCGGCAACCGGCCGGCAGCCTTGCGGTTTCGCCTGACTACGGGGGAAGCCATCCTTGAAATCCGGTCGGACGACCATGCCGGATTTCTCGCCGTGGATTCCGCAACTCGCTACGTGGTGGTACCCGATTACTTCGGCGACGACATGGTGTTTGAGGCTGATTCTCTCGCCCGTCCAACCGAGGTGGCGCGGGCAAGTGTTTGCCTCCCCGCCGAGAATTTCTGTCTCAATCTGCTCGCGGGCGGTGATGCCATGGTGATGAGTGTTTGGCAAACGAGCGGGCAGGAAGTCTGGTTCAGCGGGTCAACGGCCGACAGCCCCGGCTGGATGCCGTCGAATAGGATTCGTTGCGCCGCAGGCAAGAGCATCTGGCTGGCATTCCTTGAAGCGCCGAACCTCTGGCATGCGAGCACGCTGGCCTTGCAACGCGAATGGAAACCGCCCTTTGCGGCCAAGTGGCGCGGCAGCCTGATCAGCACCAATTGGGTGGCGGATTCTTGGGACGTGGAACGCGGGCCAGTGCCGGCGAAAACCACGGCCATTCCCCAGGCGAGGTTGCTCGTGTACCCCAACGACCGCAGCCTGGCCACGCCGTTGACGGTCACGTGTCCGACGGATGTCATGCGGAACACGCTGGGCGTTGGCCCGTGCCAGTACATACTCGCGTGCGAAGGTATGGCGGGAAATCCCACGTCGGACAGCGTGATGGATTGGGTGGAAAAACAATTTGCCCGGAAGAAAGCGACAGCGATGGCTGACGATATCAACGAACGCTTGGAGCTGATGATCCGCCACGTGGCCGACGCCCGAACGCGAATTGCACGCTACGCCGAATTTGCCAGCCGGGTCCGCAAGATCCTGGACCACCACCCGGGCGCGGATCCATTCACGCCGATCGTGGATGATCTGGACCGCTTCGTGGTCGCCGGCCTGGCTTCGACGGCATCGCCGGAACATGCCAGAGAATTGGCGACCGCCGTGACCGCGTTGATTGGACAACCGGACGCACTGGCGGCTTGTCAGCGGCTGGGCGCAGAATTGCGATCCATCGGCGCGGTCCAGGACGGAGCCCTGGCGCGATGCCGCATGGCCGTTCGACGCTTGCAGGCCCAGAGCCGGACTCTCGCGGCTGAGCAACCGGTGGAAAGCGAACTCATCCGCAACGTTCAGGGGTTGGCGGAGCAAATGTTGCAGAGGAAGTGAACAGGGGAAGCTCAACCGAAAATGTATGGGAACAGAGGTCATCTTGAATCGACGCGTTGTTGGTCGCGCCCGCGTTTGGAGTGTGTGGAGTTTGCTCCCGCTTTCGTTGAGTCTCTGGCCGTCCAAACCGGAGCAACCCGTGAATGGTTTCAACGCTCGCTTCAATTCGAAAGCGCCGGCAAACTGGACGCACTCCAAACGCTTCGCGACTTTCGGAAGCCATGGGTGGCTTACTCACCCCCAGCCCATAATTGCCCGAATACCAAAAGCATCTAAACGAACTGCTATTGCATGAAAACTTACCATTCCACATTTTGGCCATGTCCCCCAGGGAGCAGAGCAATTGCGGCAATGCTGCTAGCACTGACGCTCTCTCCCTTCATGCACGCCAGCGCCGCTGAACCGGCTCACAACTTTTTCGCCAATCCCAGCTTCGATCTGGGCCACAGCGGATGGCAGCTTTCCAAGGCCGGCAAAACTGCGTGCCAGTTTTCGGTGGACGAGCAGGACGCCGCCGCCGGACAAACCAGCGCCTTGCTGGCCATCGATGCCGTCGAGGATTGGGGCGTGCAATTTGGTCAGTCGTTCCCCGCCGGTGCGAAGGGCAAGGCCTACACCTTTGCGGCGTTCGTCCGGAGTCTGAAGGGCCCGGTCGAGATCCGTCTCGAAATCGAGCGCACGGCAAGTCCATGGGATCGCGCCGTCGCCAGCGATCGGTTCAAGCTGACCGACCAGTGGCAGGAACTGCACGTCACGTTTACGGTGGCCAAGGATTTCCCTGAAGGCTGGTTTGCCTATTTGAGTTGCGTTCAACCCAAGATCCAAATCCGCGCCGACATGTTTCGGCTGTACGAAGGCCAATACATTCCGTACGAAGAGATCTCCCGGCAAGAGGAGGCGACCGTGGCCGTGCGCTTGTTCGACACTGGCAAGTCATCCGCATCGACATGGCCAGATGCCGCGGTGTCACGCCGAGCTGGCTGGATACACGTTCCCGAGGATGAGTTGAAACACTCGTTCAAAGGGGATGCCGTTTTGGTAAACGACCGGCTCGCCGTGGTGCTGCGTCACGGGGCGCCAGGCGCGGAAGTTTATTCGTTGGGGCGGGCGGCGGCGGCGATGCGGGCGGTGTTGGCGCCTGCTGGTGGCAACAATTCGGCGACGCTTTCCTCATTCACCATCGTCGAGAACAATCCGGGAATGGGCACGGCCGATGCCGTGTTCTCCGTGGCAGACGGCCCGCCCCTGATCGTGCGTTACGAATTGAAATTGGGCCAACCCGTGGTTCAAACCGAAGCGCGCAACGGGGTGACCGGCCTGCGCGTCGAGGCACCCAGCCGGTTTGTGGTCATGCCGGACTTTTTCGCGGATGACATCGTCATTGACGCGGGCGATTTGCCGGTGGCCGAAGCCGAGTTGCCCAGTGACAATTTTCTGCTGCACTTGTTACCCGGCGGCGAAGCCATGGTCATGACGGTGACCAAAACCAGCGACGAAGACATCCGCATCGCCCTGGTGGATGACGGCAAGCAACGCCTGATCCGCCACTCCGAGCTGCGTTACGGCAAGGATGGTAAAGTATGGGTGGCCATTCTGGCGGGACCGGAGATTTGGCACTCGCAGGAAATCACCCGTGAGCAAGCGGGCCGGATGGTGGATCTTGACTGGAAAGCGCCGTTCGCGGCGCAGTGGCGGGTCGATTGGCGACGCGATAAGGATTTGACCGACAGTTGGGACCTGCTCAACGAACGGGCGGATGGCAGTTTCACCAAACCCGGCGTTTATGGCGGATCGGACACTATCCCGCGGGATCGCAGCCGCTGGACAACGGTGCTGGGCCGGTTCGCATATCCGGCCTGGATCGACCTCAACCGTCAGGGGCATCTTCAGCCGCTAAAGACCTCGGCATTGCGCTTCGAGGGCCCCGCCATCATCTACCCGCTGAATCGCGTGGCCGCCACGCCGCTGGACACTTTCACGGTGCTGGACTTGGTGCGCAACACGCTCGGCGTCGGGCCGTGCGAATACATTCTGGACGTCGAGGGACAGGCTTCGAAATACCGGGGGCGGGCGACGTGTTCGGTGCGCGATACGTTGAATCCCATATACGCCAGCAAACAACAAAAGCAGCGTCATGCGGAGATTGAGCGCGTTTTGGAGGACCTCATGACTTTCATCCGGCACATCCGTGGGCGTATCGAAGGCTACGTGACATTTGGGCACCAGACCCTCGCTTATTTGGCAGCGCAAAAGCAGGCGCATCCCGAGCTGTCCGAACCACTCGCCGAATTGGAAACGTTGGCGCACCGCATCGATGACCGGGTGACAGCGCGCAAAGACAAGATCAAAACTCCAGAGCACGTCGCCCAAATGATCAAGGAGTTCCGTCAGACGGTCCTTAACGACGATGGGAACGAGGCGTTGGCCAACTGTAAGCGGTTCACTTCGGGTTGGGTGGAAATCGGCGGCAACCAGGATGAATTGGTGGGCGAATGTCGCTGGGCCGTAAAGATGATCCGGCAGCGGGCGGGATTGCTGATGGCCTTCGATCCGCGTCTGGCGGATGTGGCGAGAGAACTCCGCGAACGCAGTCAGGTCGTGCTGCGGAATCCCGCCAACCACGAAGGGGCGAGGCATTGAACGCCAAGTCGCCCACGAGATGCTTGCCAATTTTGGGGAACCGCAGAACAATCAGCGGCTATTGGCACCAATTTTGACAGAGATGCAAACGAACTGCGGGATTGGCGATTTCATGGCGCGCCGCAATAGCGGCATTAATGCGTTTGGATTCGCCCCATTCCGAGTCTTGCGCTTATCTGCACAGTGGATCTCCCGTGTTCTTCCGGCCTCCTTGATGCTTTTGCTGTTCGTTGGCTGCGGCCAGGTTGATCAGACGGCGCGGACGGATCAAACGTCTCCCTCCGGCATTCAAAGCGTCACTACGCTGGGCGGCATCACTATGGTGCGCCTGCCGGCCGGTGAATTCGTGATGGGAGATGACCGCGGCGATGACGATGAGAAGCCGGCGCACAAAGTGCGGGTGAGCGCCTTTGACATGGACATCCACGAAGTCACGCAAAAGGCCTACGAGAGTTTGATGGAGAAGAATCCCTCGAAGCGCAAAGCTCCCGACAAGCCGGTTGAACAGGTGGATTGGTATCATGCCGTGCTCTATTGCAACCTGCGTTCGCTGAAAGAGGGATTAACGCCGTGTTACGACCCCAAAACCCTGGCATGCGATTTTGCCGCCGATGGCTATCGTCTGCCCACCGAAGCGGAATGGGAATATGCCTGTCGAGCCGGCACGCAGACCCGTTATGCCTGCGGCGATGATCCGGCCCGGCTTAAAAGCTGCGCCTGGTTCAAAGCCAATGCCGGACAAACAACCCATCCCGTCGGCCAGAAGTCGCCGAATGCGTGGGGTCTTTTCGACATGCACGGCAACGTCGCCGAGTGGTGCCAGGACAACTACGACGAAAGTGGTTACTCGCCAGCCGAAGTCCAGGATCCGCGCGGCCCGGTTTCCGGCAACCAGCGCGTGCTCCGGGGCGGCAGTTGGCGGACCAGTGAGGATCGCTGCCGGTCCTCCGCCCGCAGCAGTGAAAACGCTCGCTTCGCCGACGCCTGCTTTGGCTCGGATGCCTATGGCTTTCGCTGCGTGAAGCGAGCTGCGACAAACCAGATGGGTAACCTGAAAGGAAAAGGAAAGTGAGATTTCTCGCCTTGCCCCCCAGTTGATTTCCGCTGTTTACCATGCTTTTCCACACTTGGCCGTTTCTGGTTTTCATGTTGATTGTCCTGCCGGTTTATCTGGCGCTACGGCGCACCCGGCTGTGGGTGCCCTGGTTGATGGTGGCTTCGTATTTTTTCTACGGCTGGTGGAATCCCTATTACCTGATCCTCATATTTTATTCGACCACGCTCGACTTCACGGTGGTCGCCTTGATGGACCATTGTCCGCGCGAGCAATCTAAGGATGGCTGGTGGGCGCGGCTGAAAGCACGTTTGACTTGTAGCCGCCGACGTGAGGAGGCGGATTTGGTGCAGGCAGGGAACGATGAAGTTCTGCACACGCTCTCCGAATGCCCCCTCACCCCGGCCCTCTCCCCCGGTGGGGAAGAGGGAGACGACAGGGTGGGGGAGGGTGATGGAGCGCGCCCGCGGTTTGCCGATCGCGTGATGAGGAACGCCTTTCTTGCTGCCGCGTTTGGTGCGCTGCTGTTCCTGAGTCTGGCGCTGGCTGGACCGCCAACCTTGCGCCCGACGATGACGCTGTTGACGATTATCTTTGCGTTGATGGCCACGGGAGCTTTCTTCGGCAGCCGGCGAACTTGGCTCATCATCAGCATCATCAACAACCTGTCCATCCTGGTGTTTTTTAAATACGCCGGATTCGCCGTGAAGAACCTGAACGCCGTTCTGGACTGGGCGCACCTCCCGGCAATCTTGCCCGATCCGGCGACGCTGATGCCGTTTGGGGCAGCCTATCTGTTGCCGGTCGGCATTTCCTTTTTCACGTTCCAATCGATGAGTTACACCATCGATTTCTACCGGGACAACGTCCATCGGGAACGCAGTTTTATCCGGTACGCGACCTTCGTCTCCTTCTTTCCACAACTGGTGGCCGGGCCGATTGAACGGGCCAAACATCTGCTGCCGCAGTTCAATCAATTTCCTCCGATCCGCCTGCAAAACGTGACCGACGGTCTGTCGCTGTTCCTGGTCGGCTTGTTCAAGAAATTGGCGCTGGCCAATTACCTCTCGTTTTACGTCGAGCGCGTCTATGACAATCCAAGCGCATTCGGCGCGCCGGCGCTGATGCTGGGAACATTTGCGTTCGCGTGGCAGATTTTTTTCGACTTTAGCGGCTACACGGACATGGCTCGCGGCGTGGCCAAGCTCATGGGCTTCGACTTGATGCTGAACTTCAACAATCCCTACCTGGCCACGGGTTTGGGCGATTTCTGGGGCCGCTGGCACATCAGCCTTTCCACGTGGTTCCGGGATTATGTTTACATCCCGCTGGGTGGGAACCGGCACGGCACCTTTGCCACCTACCGGAACTTGTTTTTGACCTTCGTCATTTCGGGCATCTGGCACGGTGCGGCCTGGACCTTTGTCATCTGGGGCGCGCTGCATGCCGCGGGCGTGATGATCACGCGCGAGTTGGAACGGTCGGCGTTTTACCGTGAACGGGTGCCGCGGCTGGCAAAGCAATTGGCGGTGTTCGTGTTTGTGTGTTTTGCCTGGGTCTTTTTCCGGGCGGATTCTCTGAACGACGCCTTGCTGATCGCCGGACGCATCTTCACCGGCGTATGGAATGATCCGCAAATGCCGGTGTTCATGCTGGCGCTGGTCGGATTGATCTGGCTCTACCAGTTCATCTACGAGTCGCGCTTCCGGGAAGTGCTCCGGGCGGACGTGCTGCGGGTGGGGTCGGCGGTGGCCATGGTGTTGTATCTGTGTTTCTGCGCTTCAGGCGGCGGCGCGTTCATTTACTTCCAATTCTAAATGTCCAGCCCGATCCAACCTGAAATTCCGGAAACGACCTTCGTGAACGCCGTGCAGTTGCACTTGCGACATTGGATCATCGCGGTAGGCATCCTGCTCGCGGTGGCGTTGTTGACGCCGTGGCTGTGGAAGAAGATCGAGCGCTTCGATACCGGTCCCGATTACCGCATTCCGTACCGCTTGAGCAAGGACTACTGGCTCTACGAGCGGCGTCTCGAACAATTGGCGCCCACCAACGTTGTGGTGCTCGGCGACTCGGTGGTTTGGGGCGAATATGTCCTGCCAGACGGGACGCTGTCGCATTTTCTAAATGAGGTGGCCGGGCAATCCGGCGAGTTCGTCAATGCCGGCGTGAACGGCCTATTCCCGTTGGCGATCGAAGGGCTCGTGCGTTACTACGGCAGTCCGCTGCGACGCCACAAAGTGATTCTGCACTGCAACGCGCTTTGGCTGACCAGCCCCAAGGCTGATCTGCACATTGCGAAGGAAGAGCCGTTCAATCACGCGGATTTGGTACCGCAGTTTTTTCCGCGTATCCCGTGTTACAAAGCCGATCTCAACGATCGCTTGGGTGTCATCGTCGAGCGCAACGTGCCGTTTGTGCAATGGGTGAATCATCTGCAAAACGCCTACTTCGGGCAAAAGAGCATCTTGAAATGGACGCTGGAAAACGACGGCGGCGATCCGCCCCGGTACCCGAACGTCTATAAAAATCCGTTTGCGCAGATCACGCTGCACGTTCCGCCGGCGCCGGCGAATGATCCCGAGCGCGGCCCGCAAAGTCCGCGACACAAACCGTGGTCCACGAGCGGGCAGGGCACGGCGCGCTTCGAGTGGGTGGACCTGGACACGTCGTTGCAATGGGCCGCGTTTCAACGCCTGCTGCGTGTTCTCCAGCATCGCGGCAACGACGTGCTGGTGGTGCTCGGTCCGTTTAACGAACACATCATGGCCCCCGAAAACCTGCCCGCTTACCGGCGCGTTCACGACGGTATTCAGGGGTGGCTGACGGCGCAACAGGTTCCGCACGTCGTGCCGAAAGTGTTACCCAGCGTGCTTTATGCGGATGCCAGTCATCCGTTGACCGCCGGCTACCAGCGGCTCGCGCAGCAGCTTTATGCGGACAAAACTTTTCAGGCCTGGCTGAAAGGCTCATAATCCGGGAGCGAAATGAAATTGAAATACCTTGCTTTGAACGACCCGCTTTACCGCTATCTGGCCGGGTGCCGCTCCCATGCCGATGATCCAGTGCTGGCGGCGTTGCGGGAGGAGACTGCGGCAATGGGAGACGACGCCCGCATGCAAATCAGCCCGGACCAGGGCAGCTTGATGACGTTGCTGGTCGCGGCCATCGGCGCGCGTTCCGCCCTCGAGGTGGGCACCTTCACCGGTTACAGTTCGATCTGCATTGCGCGCGGTTTGCCGGATGGCGGCCGGCTGCTTTGCCTGGATGAAAGTGAACCTTGGACGGCCATCGCGCGGAAGTTCTGGGCCAAGGCCGGGGTGACGAACAAAATCGAACTTCGCTTGGGACCGGCGATTCCCGCGTTGCAACAACTCGAATCGGAACTCGAGTTTGATTTCGCGTTCATCGACGCGGCCAAGACCGAATACGATGCCTATTACGAACTCATTCTGCCGCGGATCCGTTCGCATGGCTTGATTCTGTTGGACAACATGCTGTGGGGCGGCCGGCTTGGTTCGGGATCGCCCCAGGAACCTTCTGGCAAGGCTATCGACACTCTGAATCACAAACTGGCTCACGACGACCGCGTGGAGTCGGTGCTGCTGTCGGTGGCTGACGGGCTGCACCTTTGCCGAAAGAAACCGGTGGCCGACGGATAGGTTGGCCAGATTGGGCTAGTCATTGAGCACAAATCGCAGATAAACTGTTTGGACATCTTGGACAGAAAGAATTGAATCATGAAACGTATTGCAGTCTTTTGGATGCTCGTAACCGCAACGGTTTGTCTGACGCCGTACGGCCAGGCGGCGAATTCCGCGCGAGTCGAATTCGTGCCGACCAACAATGCCGTCAAAGTCCTGATCGGCGGCCAACATGTCACCACCTATTTGTATGGCGACCAGCTCACCAAACCCTGTCTCTATCCGGTCAAGACACCCGACGGGATCATTTTGAACCGCGGCTTTCCGTTGACCAAGGTCGAGGGTGAAACCACCGATCATGCTCACCACGTTGGCCTCTTTTTTACCTACGACGATGTGAATGGGGATGGATTTTGGAACAACAAAACCAGCCCGCCGCAGGTCAAACACATCAAGTTCACCGCCACCGAACCCGGCGATACCCAGGGCACGCTTGGCACATTGTCGCACTGGATTGCCAAGGACGGTCAAACGGTGTTATTGGATGAGCATCGGACCATGATTTTCAAGCCAATCAAGAGCGGTTACGCCATCGACTTCAAGCTGGATCTGACGGCCCGCAAAAAGGTCGAGTTCGGTGATACCAAAGAAGGGATGTTCGCTATTCGGACTGCGGATTGGTTGCGTGAAAAAGGCGGCACGGGTAAATACTTTAGTTCTGAAGGCGCCACCGGTTCGAAGAATATCTGGGGTCGCCGGGCCAAGTGGGTGGCCCTCGAAGGCAAGCAGGGCGGCCAGGTGGTGGGTATCGCGATTCTGGATCACCCGTCCAGCGTGAACTATCCGACCTACTGGCATGCGCGGGATTACGGTCTATTCAGCGCCAATCCACTGGGGCAACTGGCGTTTCAGAAAAGCACGAAGGTGGCTAATCCGACTCCCTTGCACCTGACGCTTGAATCCGGCCAGACGGCGCACTTCCGCTTCCTGGTTCTGGTCTATGAAGGCGCCCGGACGCGGGAGCAGATCGAAGCGGAGTTTCAGAAGTTTGCGCGGTAGATTGCCGTCCGGTGATCCAACCAGTTCGTGGCGCGGATGACATCGGCTGGGCTGGTTTGGAGAACTGAACTGGCAATAGTCATGGTGATGACTGTTATTAGCGCGAAAGTTCTCGACAAATCAGTTCCCCGCCAATTTAAGGGTTGCATTCGCGTTGGAATGCCGCCAGTTTGGGTGGTCTGAAACATTGCCGCTTTCCGGCATGGTGAATCTTCAGTTGAATGTGCTTTCAATGATGATTCGAAACCCGGCAGTCGGGAACAGTTAGGAAAGAGCATCAGTGGAAATAGAAAATCATCATGAGCACTAAATTGTTTGTGGGCAATTTGTCCTACAATGTCACCGAAATTCAATTGCAGGATCTCTTCGCCGCGCACGGTACCGTTACCGAAGTGAACCTCGTGCAGGATCGCATGAGCGGTCGGTCACGTGGCTTTGCGTTTGTTACCATGGAATCCAAAGAAGCCGCCGAAGCAGCCATTCAGGAACTCAACGGCCAAAGCGTGGACGGCCGCGGCATCACCGTCAATGAAGCCCGGCCGCGGGAGGAACGATCTGGCGGTGGCGGTGGTTATGGCGGCGGCGGTGGCGGCGGCGGTCGCGGGCGGGGTGGTCCTCGCCGGGGTTACGGCAACCGTTACTAAATTAGGTTTTTGGGAATGGCGGGGCCCGGTTGTGCCGGGTCCGCCTTTGTTTTTTCGGGATCAGGTTCTGCCTGCTGAAACCCGGATTGGTGCAACCTTGAGGCAGAAAGCAGTTAGCAGAAAGTCATTAATGCGCGAACACATCGAACTGGAAGGAAGAATTACGGCCGTGCTGGCCGGCACCATGTTTCGAGTCGAATTGGACAACAAACACGAAGTGCTGGCCCATATTTCCGGCAAGATGCGGAAACGCTTCATCCGCCTGACCGCGGGCGACCGCGTGAAACTCGAAATGTCACCTGTACGACCTCGACAAAGCCCGCATTGTCTATCGGTTGCGCTAGCGCGACTCTCAATCACTCCTGAAACGTTGGAGTTGCAACGCCGCAAACTGCTCGGGAACTTACCTCAGTCCGTCTCCGGCGCCGGCGGCGAGGGTGAAGCGTCCAAACCCGCTGTCCGGCATCCCGTATCTGGCAGCCGGCATCCGCCCCCTCAGAGCAACCCCTGATACGCCAGCCACAAGGCGCGGTAGTATCTCATCACCCGCACCGGATCCTTGCTTTCCGGGATTTCTGCCAGGCAGTAACCGGCAAAACCAACCTCGTTTAGCCGCGTGAGCAGCTTGCGGAAGGGGTAATCTTCCAGGAACAGGTCGCGCATGTGGACGGAAAAGATCTGGTCCTTCAACAAATCGAAGTTATGGTCGAACCCCGCGCCGGCCAGATCGCTTTGATTTGAGTTCCAACAAGCACCCACATTGGGATGGTCGGCCGCGTCGAGGATGGCCTTGATGTTTGGCACGAACGACGTGTCCTTGCCGTGGACCTCGAGGCGAATTTGCACACCATAGCCTTTACCAAACTCGCCCAATTGCCGCAGGGCCCGGCCAATCTGTTCGAGAGTCTTTTCCTTGGGGACACCGTTGGGCAGGCCGTTGGGCCGGACCTTCACGCCGGACGCGCCCACGTCGTGCGCCAGGATGATGTATTCCTTCGTCGCCGCGATGTCGCGCTTGAGCTTTTCCTGGTCCGGGGTGTGGTAGTCGAACGCGCTGCCCAGGCCCATCAGCTCGACTTTAGAATCCTGGAACCGCTGCTTGACCTCCGCGCGTTGCGCCGGAGTCAGGTTAACCTCGACTTTGTGCGCGTGCGTCGTGCGCAGTTCGACCCCCTGGAAATGGGCGGCTTCACAGTTTTTGATAATGGTCGCGATGTCCCAGTCTTTGGCGAGGTTGTACGTTACGGTTCCCAATTTCATTTTGGGCGGCCGGGTGAGAAAACTGGGCGCTGCCGCCGCCGTGGAGGTGAAGGAGGAATCTGCCAACAGGCCCAGGGCACCCGCGCCCAGTCCGGCAGCTTTGAGGAAGTTACGTCGATTCGTTTTCATGCTTTGTTTTGTTGTTCGTTGTGTGGCGACGGCTCAATGGTATTTGCCGTCATGAAAATTATGCGCTACGGCGGTGCCGCAGTCGGTCCAGCGCTACCGCCACAATGATAATGGCGCCGGTGATGATTTCCTGCACCCAATTGGGCAAGCCCATTTGCGAGCAACCGGAACGGATAACGGACATGATCAGCGCGCCGACAATCGAACCCAGGATCGAACCTTCGCCCCCGGACAAACTGCCGCCGCCGATGACCACCGCGGCGATGACGTCCAATTCCAGGCCAATGGCCACCGTGGGATCGCCGACCGTCAGCCGGGAAAACTGCATCACGCCGGCCAGCCCGGCAAACGCGCCCCCGAGCGTGTAAATAAAAATTTTCACCCGATCCACCGCCACGCCGCACAGGCGCGCGGTCTGCTCATTGGAGCCCAGCGCAAAGGTGTGCCGTCCCAGCCGCGTGTAACGCAGGACCACGGACATAAGCACCGCCATCCCTATCAATATCCAGACGCCGGCGGGAAACACGTGCCAGCGGTTGCCGGGCCCCAGCGACGCCAGCACCTCGTTCAACCAGGTTTGGGGCGCATCCAGTTTTTGTTCGTGGGAGATTCCTTTGGCGGCACCGCGGGCCAGCAACATCATGCCCAGCGTGACGATAAAAGGGACCACCCGCAGGCGCGTGATCAACAGCCCGTTCGCCAGGCCGCACAAGCCGCACACCACCACTGCCGCCAGGGCGGCTTTGACCGGACACAACACAGCGCCGTACCAGTTCAAAACCCAGGCGACGACCACCGTGCTCAAGGCCACCACGGAGCCGACCGACAAATCGATGCCGCCGGAAATGATCACCACCGTCATACCCAGCGCCGCGATGCCTACGATGGCGGTTTGCCGGGCGATGGTTTCGACATTGCGCCACGTGCGAAAACTGTCCGGCCCGATCAGGATGAACAGCAGAAAGACGAACGCCAGGGCCAGCAAGGGACCAAACCGCTGGAGCACGCGGCGCCAATCCAGCTTGCCGGCGTTACTCGGGGTGAACACTTTTGCTGGATCTGCCTCCATAGTTTTCAAGTTTCAACCGCGGTATCCTGTCCGGTTGCTTCGAGCATAAGCTGATGCTCATTGATGTCCTCGACGCGGTGGGCCGGGCCCAGCCGTCCACGGCACATCACCGCGATGCGGTCGCACACGCCCATCAATTCCGGCAAATAGCTGCTCACCATCAACACCGCTTTGGCCGGGGTGCCTTCGGCCGCCGAACCGCTGGCCAGTTCATTGATCAGTTGATAGATCAATGCCTTGGCCGCTACGTCGATGCCGCGCGTCGGTTCGTCCAACAGGAAAATGTCCACGTTGTGCTGCAACAACCGCGCCAGCGCGACCTTCTGCTGGTTGCCGCCAGAGAGGGCGGCGACTGCTTGCCGGGGCCCTCGGCAGCGGATGTTCAGCCGTTCGATCCACGTCTGGACTGCTTGTTCCTGTCGGCTCGGGAAAATGAGACCGCCAAACCCGAAGCCCTGCAGATGGGAGAGGGTAACGTTGTCGGCAATGCTCATCGACAGCGCCAGACCTTCCGCTTTGCGGTCTTCACTGAGCAATCCCACGCCTTGGGCCCAGCGCCGCAATGGCGATCCCAACCCGGCATAAGCGCCAATGCGAATTTGGCCGTCGCGCACCGGGTCCAGTCCGAACAAACAACGGAGCAACTCCGTTCGACCGGCGCCCATCAAACCGGCGATGCCCACGACCTCGCCACGCCGCAACTCGAGCGAGGCCGAAGCAGGCTTCTCCAAGCCGGCCAGGTTTTTGATCTCCATCACCACGTCGCCGGCCGAACGCGGTGAGCGGGGATACAAATCTTGCACCTCGCGGCCGACCATCAACGTCACGATTTGATCCACGGGCATCGCCTCCGTGGCACCTTCCCCGACCGTCCGGCCGTCGCGCAGCACAGTGATGCGATCGGAGACTTCTTTGACCTCTTCGAGAAAGTGCGAGATATAGACAATCGCCAGTCCCTGGGATTTCAACTTTTCGATGAGCGCGAACAATTGCCGAACATTCTGGCTGGTGAGGCTGCTGGTCGGTTCGTCCAATACCAAAATCCGGCAGCCGACCGCCAGGGCACGGGCGATCTCGACCAATTGTTGGGCGGCGACGGTGAGTTGGCGGACAGGTTGGTCAGGACGAATCTCCGTGTGCCCAAAATGTGCCAGGGCTTCCTGGGCGCGCCGGCGAACTTCGTGCCGGTGAATCCAGCCCCAGCGATGCGGCTCCAAGCCCAAGGTGATGTTCTCCTCGACCGTCAAATGCGGGGCCAGCGAAAGCTCCTGGTAAATCATGGCCACTCCCGAACGCCGGGCGGCCAGTGGGTTGGCCGGATGGAAGGGTTGGCCGTCGAGCCACATTTGGCCGGCGTCCGGTTGGTGCGCGCCGGAGAGAACCTTCATCAACGTGCTTTTGCCCGCTCCATTTTCCCCAACCAGCGCCAGCACTTCGCCGGGAAACACTCGCAGGCTCACGCCGTCCAAGGCCACCGTGGCGCCAAAGCGCTTCGAGATGTCTTGCATCTCAAGCCGAGGCGTGGGGCTGGGCGCGTTCAAATCCGGACTCATGCTGTGCGGCCGATTGAACACAAATCCGGAGCCTCAGGCAACTAAACGTTGAAGGCGCGCCCAGCAACCGCTATTGATTTGCGCATGCCCAATCGTCCTTGGCACTCCGCTGTTGTGCTCCGCGGTCAATCCAGCGCGGAAATGGTTTTCAAGCGTTTTCGGTCAAGTCTGAGGCGTAAGTCGATGAATGACTCAAATCCACCCCAAGCAGTCAGCGTTGCAGAGAACCCGTGGCTCTTGGTGCTTCGAACGCCTCTTTTCCCCTCACCCCGGCCCTCTCCCTTGGAGAGAGGGGGAACCCTCTGCCGCGTTTGTGCGAAGGCGAAGCCGGCGAACCAAATGCCAGGTGACATCCGCAAACAGAGCAACGGATCATCTGAGCGCACCAGCGGCTTTTCCCTCTCCCCGAGGGAGAAGGTTAGGGTGAGGGGAAACAAGGCACTCCCTACAATTCAGCCGCATCGAGTGTGTCCCGAACTGTGCAACTCCACGAATCCTCTGACAGAATCGGAGCTGGCCCCTAAAACGGAATGAAAAGAATTCTCACTACTATCCCATTCCTGGGCTGGTCGATCTTGGTAACGACTTGCATCTTCAGTGCCTGTCCGGTCTGTGGCGTTCTGGCGGTGGACGGTTTGCGCAGCGAATACCGCGTCAACCCGGTCGGCATCGATGTTCCGACGCCGCGGCTCAGTTGGGTGGTTACGTCCGCCGCGCGCGCCCAACGGCAAACGGCCTATCGCGTACTAGTGGCGAGTACCTCGCGAGCAACTGGCCCGCGACGAAGGCGACCTGTGGGACAGTGGCAAAGTGTTGACCAACGAAACCGCCCACATTGTGTATGGCGGCACGTCGCTGAAGACCGCCCAAACGGTTTTCTGGAAGGTCCGTGCATGGGACAAGGCGGGGCAGCCTTCGGCGTGGAGCAAACCCGCGACCTGGACCATGGGTTTGCTGCAACCGACCGACTGGCAAGCCCAATGGATCGCCGATCCGGCCAGCGTGACGAACCACACTATGCGAGGCCCCCTTAACGGGTACCACAGTCAAATCGCCGGTTCGTCGAATACGACCAAATGGGTGGCCATCGATTTGGGCAAACCGCAGTTGATCGATGGCGTTCGTCTCTTTCCGGCCCGGCCTTATGACTGGCAGCCGGATACGCCGGGCTTCCTGTTCCCGGCGCGATTCCGGATTGAAGTCGCCGAGCAATCCAGCCTGGCTGATGCGCGGGTGGTGGTGGATCGGACGACTGCCGAGGAACCGGGTCCGGGCACCAATGCGCCGGTCTATCGGTTTGAGTCCACCAGTGCGCGTTACGTTCGCCTCACCGTCACCCAATTGCGGCGGCGCGACAGTGACCAACCATGCGGTGGCCCTGGCGGAAATGCAGGTGTTGGCCGGTGAACAAAACCTGGCGCAAGGCGCCCCGGTCTCCGCGTTGGATTCGATTGAAAACGGCGCCTGGGCCAAAGCCAATCTTACCGACGGCGTGCTGGTCACTGTGCCGCCGAGTGGCGGTTCGGGAGCGTTGCCGGCAACGATGGTTCGCAAGTCGTTCATCTTGCCTGCCGCCGTGCGCAAAGCCACGGCTTACGTCACGGCATTGGGCCTATATGAACTGCGGTTGAATGGCCAGCGGGTCGGTGATCATCTGCTTGCGCCGGAGTGGACCGATTATCGTAAGCGCATCCAATACCAGACCTACGACGTTACCCGCCTGCTGCGCGCGGGCGACAATGCGGTCGGCGCGTTGCTGGGCGAGGGGTGGTACGCCGGGCGGCTCATGGTGGTGGGACGTTTTGCCTACGGCTTTTACCCACGGTTCCTGCTGCGACTCGAAATCGAGTGCGCCGATGGCACCAGGCAGACCATTGTCACCGACAACTCCTGGCGCGGCACCAACAATGGGCCCATCCGCTCCGCGGGCATTTACGACGGCGAAGTTTATGATGCGCGAAAAGAAATGGGCGGTTGGGACGCGCCGGGATTTGACGATGCCCAATGGCGGCCAGTGAATACCTTCGATCTCGGTTCGTCCCGGCTCGGGTGGCAGCCCAACGAACCCATTCGTGTGACGCAGGAATTGAAGCCGGTGAAACGTGACCGAGCCCAAGCCGGGCGTGTATGTGTTCGATCTCGGGCAGAACATGGTGGGATGGTGCCGCGTCCAGGCCCAAGGCCGGGCCGGGCAAACGGTCACGATTCGACATGCGGAGATGCTCAATGATGAGGGCACGCTCTACACCGCCAACCTACGGCAGGCCCCACAGGTGGACCGTTATACGCCGCGCGCGGATGGGGAGTTCAGCTTCGAGCCCCATTTTACGTATCACGGTTTTCGGTTCGTCGAGTTGACCGGTCTTGCGGCGCCGCCTGGGCTCGAAGCGGTGCGGGGGCGGGTGTTTCATTCCTCAGCGCCCGAAACCGGAACGTTCGAGTGTTCCAATCCGGCCCTGAATCAACTCATGCGCAACATCGTGTGGACCCAGCGGGCCAATCTGATGAGTTCGCCGAACGATTGTCCGCAACGGGATGAACGCTTTGGCTGGATGGGCGACATCCAGGCGTTTGCGCAGACGGCCATCTTCAACATGGACCTCGCCGCGTTCTTCACGAAGTGGGTGCGCGACATTCGCGATGCCCAGGCGGACGACGGACGTTACCCGGATTTTGCGCCGCATCCCGGCGATCCCAATCAACGCTTTTCCGGAGTGCCGGCCTGGGGCGACGCCGGGACGATCGTTCCGTGGCGGGCGTATCAGAACTACGCCGATGTCCAGATGCTGGCAGAGCATTTTCAATCCGCCCGGCGCTGGGTGGACTGCATCCATCGCCTCAATCCCGATCTGATTTGGGCCAAGGGCCGGCACAACGACTACAACGACTGGCTCAACGGCGATTGGATTCGGCAAACCGACTGGCCGCCCAAAGGTGGGAGTGTGCCGAACGAAGTGTTTGCCACTGCGTTTTTCGCGCACTCGACGGAGATCGTGGCCAAAATGGCGGCAGTGCTCGAGCGCGCGGAAGAGGCTCGACGTTACGGTGAATTGTTCAACCAAATCAAAGCCGCCTTCAATCAGCGTTTCGTGAAGCCCGATGGCCGCCTCGAAGGGGACACACAGGGCGGCTATGCGCTGGCGTTGAATTTCAATTTGTTGCCCGACGCGCTGCGTCCGCCGGCAGCGGAGCATCTGGTCGAAAACATCCGCCGCTACCACAACCATCTCTCCACCGGCATTCAAACCACGCACCGGGCGATGTTGGAATTGACGCGTCATGGCTACCCGGAAGTCGCCTGGCAACTGCTGACCAATCGCACCTTTCCCTCGTGGCGGTACATGATCGACAACGGCGCTACGACGATTTGGGAACGCTGGGACGGTTACGTCAAAGGTCGCGGTTTCCAGGATGCGGGAATGAATTCGTTCAACCATTGGGCGCTCGGTGCGGTGGGCGAATGGATGTGGCGGTACATCGCCGGGATCAACCCGGTCGAAGCGCAACCGGGCTACCGCCATTTCCGCATCGCCCCGCAACCGGGCGGCGGCGTGACCTGGGCCAAGGGCGCGTACCGGTCGCTGCGTGGTCTCATCGTGAGTGACTGGAACATCGAACGCGGCGGGTTGACTTTGGCCGTGACCATACCCGCCAACACCACCGCCACGGTAGTGGTGCCCGCCCGCGACGCGGCTTCAGTGACGGAAAGTGGCGTGCCCGCCGGGCAGGCTGAAGGCGTGAAGTTCGTGCGTTTTGAAAATGGCAGTGCGGTCTTTGAGGTTGGTTCGGGTCAATACTCGTTTTCCGCGACTACGAAATAACCAGAATCAAATGTAACCGCAAAGAACGCATAGAACGCAAAGAAATGGAGGATTATGAGAGACATGAAAGCACTGAGTGATCAGGTACGGCAAACAGCTTACGATATTCATGTGTTTCACGGGCACGGGCATTTGGAGAAGGTGTATGAAAATGCCCTGGCACATCGTCTCCGCAAGTCGGGATTGGATGTCAAGCAGCAGCATCCCATCAACGTGTTCGACGAAGACGGTACGCTGATCGGCGAGTATCTGGCTGACTTGCTGGTGGAGAACCAACTGATCGTCGAGTTGAAAGCGGTGAAAGCCTTGGCCAACGAACACGAGGCTCAAATTCTTGGCTACCTCAAGTCTGCACGGTTGGAGCACGGCCTGTTGATCAATTTTGGTTCCTATAAGTTTCAGATCCGCAAGTATGCCCGAAGCCAATCTCCCCGATGGTCGAGCGGCTCTCTCTGGTCGTTCTTCTCTGCGATCTTTGCTCGCAGCCCATAAGGCTGCCAGTCCAGCCGGTGGAAGTCCGGCGATGGTAAATGACGATGAACCATCCAGTGATAACCGACATGAGATTTCGGGGTGACCCGGCTCATGCAAGCTCGGTAGTAAACGTCCTGACCGGAGCAGGGCCAGCAACCTCTCCAGGCCGTAGCATCAAGCGAATGCTGCAGCTTCGTTACGCAACCCACGCGATCCGGAATCGTGGGACTTGTGGTGGTCGAGCCGGTGCAAAGACGGCGAAGACAGAATCCACGACGAAGGCATCGTCGAGTGCAGTCGTGGGCGCCACCGGAGTACGGGCGACGGCATGGGAGGAACGGACTGGCAGAGTAAATTGGGGACCCGCTACGGTTGGCGGGATGGACCCGCAATCCGACGGAATAATCCATAAGCCGTGGGATGGCCGTCAGAGGCGCAGATGTGGCCATAGTAAGCAACGATCCGGTCGGACAATACAACCGACTGGGGAGCCAAGGGCCACTGGATCCGCGGTTCAGGTCAGAAATCATCGGTGCCGCTTGGACGAAAGTCCGATTACGGATAAAACGCCGGGGATGGAGATACGAACAGTGACGGCCTATAAGCCGGCGTGGAGACGCTGGCGAAGGTGGCCGTGGCGTGAAGCGGGTTTGAAGCCGTACTGGGGAAAACCCACCGTACGGAATTTTAGAGGGGGTGGAGGAAACGAAATGCATGGCCTGGTAGCCGTTTGCCACGATGCCCGAAAGGGCCGATACCTTGGAAGTTACTGGCCTAAACATGTTCGCGCCTCCGCTCTACTCGATGTTCTTTGCGGTTAAATGAATGGAACCGCAAAGAGCGCAGAGAACGCAACTCGGCATCATCGAAAACGGTCCTTGAATTGAAGCGCACATGTCCGACACCATTTCGCTTGCATGAATTTGTTCCGCATTGTTGCTGGGTTTTCGCTGATGTTGTCAGGCGCAGTTTGTCTTAGCGCCGCCTCACCCACCCAGGTTGCTTCCGTAGCCCTGGCTTGTTTGGGATCACCGTGGCCGCTGGTGATCGGGCACCGCGGATTCAGCAAGCGGGCGCCTGAAAACACGCTTCCTTCCTTTCGGATGGGTTGGGAGGCGGGCGCTGATTTGGTGGAGTTGGATTATTATCACAGCCAGGACGGCGTACCGGTGGTCATTCATGATGGCACGCTGGATCGCACTACAGACGCCGCCAAACGGTGGGGCCAGGAGAAGATTGCCGTCACTTCGAAGACGGTGGCGGAGCTGCAAGAACTGGATGCAGGCGTGTGGTTTAATCGTGACTTTGCCGGAACAAAGCTTCCGACGCTGGCCGAAGTCTTGCGCAGCATACCAGCCGATGGCCTCCTGCTCATCGAACGCAAAGGGGGCGATCCCGCGACGCTGCTTGAATTGCTCAAACGCACCAGCCGACGCCAACAGGTGGTTGTCCAAGCTTTCGATTGGGACTTTCTGCGCGGTTGTCACGACCTGGCGCCAGACCTTCCACTGGGCGCGCTGGGGCCGCCCTCGAGTTGGCAAGGGCACCGGCTAAGCCATGCTGAAAAGGTGCTTTCCGCCAAATGGATTGAGGTCATCGCAGCCACGGGGGCCAAGGTCATTGGCTGGAACGATCAGGTGGATGCGCGCAGCGTGGCGCTGGCGCATGAGCGGGGCTTGCAGGTTTGGGTGTACACCATCGATGATCCGCAGCCGGCCGCGGAACTGGTCGGGCAAGGCGTGGACGGCATCATCACGAATGATCCGGAAACCATCCGCAAGCGCATCGCACCGCGATACCCGGCTCGTGGCTCCGATGCATTTGCTCGTTCGCTGCCCAAGCCGATGATCGATCATCCCGGAAACATCTTTCTCGCCGGTGAATTTGTTCGCCTGCGCGTGCCGGATACGGTTCCGGCGGGCGAATGGGAGTGGCGACTGAAGGATGATCAAGCGCAGGTCGTCCAGACCGGGACGGTCTCGAATGGCGCGGGCGCTGAAAAAGGATTTGTGGACCTGGGAACGCTCGGGACCGGTTGGTATCGCCTGGAATTCGAGGCCACTTCCGGCGCAACCTCACAATGGACATCCCTGGCGGTGCTGACACGATTGGCGGCGCCGGTGCCGGAGGACTCACCCGTTTGCCTGGATTCCGCCGCCGCCTGGTTTGCGCGCGATGACGTGGCGCAACAAGAACGCCTGACGAGCCTGGCGGCGCTGGCGGGAGTGAATTGGATACGGGACCGGCTGAAATGGAAGGAAGTGGAATTTGCTCCCGGCCAGTTTGCGGCGCGGTCCACGTATGACACCGCCGCGGACGTCCAATCGCAATGGGGCTTGAAAGTCCTCCAAGTGTTTCACGACACGCCTGCCTGGGCCAGAACCGATGGTGAGTCGGGAGGACATTTTGCCCGCGACCTCCGCACCGTTCATGATTTCTGCGCCGCGATGGCCCGGAGGTTTCACCGGCGGGTATTTGCCTGGGAACCATGGAACGAGGCCAATGTGAAAACGTTTGGCAGTCAGACCGTCGATGAAATGTGTTCCTGGCAGAAAGCGGCCTGGCTCGGTTTTAAGCGCGGTGATCCGACAGTCCTGGTGGGCTGGAATCCCACCGCCGCCGTGCCGACACAACCGCACACCGACGGCATCATTGCCAACGAGGCAAGCAACTATTTTGACACGTACAATTATCACACGTACGACTGGCCGCATTCGTATTTGAATTTGTGGGAACCCGCCCGGGCGGCAGCGGGCGGGCGGCCGATTTGGATCACGGAGAGCGACCGCGGAATGAAGCATGAGAACAATCCGCCGTGGTTTGATCTTTCCCCAGACGGCGAACGGTTGAAGGCGGAGTTGATGGCCCAGGAGTATGCCCAGAGCCTCTACGCCGGAGCGTCGCGGCATTTCCATTTCATTCTCGGCCAGTACCAAGAACCGAACGGCGTGCAGTTCGGTCTGCTGCGCACGGACTTGACGCCGCGTCCCGCCTACGTGGCGTTGGCGGCGGTGGGACGGTTCCTGGCGGGCGCTACCTGCCTGGGGCGATGGCAACCGGCACCCGATGTCCACGTGATTGCCTTCCGTGCGCAGCCGGATGGTCAGGCGCAGGATGTTCTGGTGATGTGGGCCGAGCGCGAAGTCGATTGGCCGGAACGCGGCAAGGCCAAGGCGTCCTGGCCGTTGCCGAAAGATGTTTCAGTAAAGGCAGTCTATGATTACTTGGGCCGGCCATTGAAAACCGGATCGCTTACCAAGTTACGTTCGGCGCCGGTCTTCGTTCTCCTACCACCGGATGGCAGTCGCAAACTGCCGCTCGAGCCGCCGCCCTCGTTACCGCAAACCAAAGCGCAACCCACGCAACCATCGTCGATTGTCCTGCAAACCATGTTTCCGCCAACGCTACGGAAGCGTGTGGAAGACAAGCCATGGTCTGAAGCCTACGCGTGGTCGTATCGATCCGATCAACCCACAGAGTTTGAATTGGCAGTTTACAATTTTGGAACCTCCGCCGCAGAAGGCAAAATCAAATTGGAACAGGCGCCCAGCGGTTGGACGGTCACGCCGGATCACTGGCAAGCGGCGGTGGCGCCGGGAGAACGAAAAACCGTTACGGCAACGTTGACGGTCACATCCGGCTCGGACAAATCAACGAAGGAAGGCTGGGTACGACTGCGCGGCGGCTTTGGTAAAGCCGGACGACCGGTCGTGGCTTTCCGGATGGTTGAGCGATAGCGAGACCACCGTCGGATGTTCGTCCTCAGAGTCTCAGCTACTGACCATCGGTTGACGCCGGTGCTTTGCGTTCTTGAGCATCTTCCTTTGGCTCGGCCCAGTATTGGAGCATCTGCTCGACTGACGGCACTTTCAAAGGCCGCACAATTCGAAAACCAACGAACAACGCATCAGAGAGCCACCACTTTGCATCCTCAGAAAACGATTCCTGCTGATTCCATTCCGGCAAAGAACCACGCCGGGCGGCACTCCGCAACAATGCCGGATCTTCATCATCCCACGAACCACCGCGGAGCACACAAGGGCCACCCAGTGGTCGAGCAACTCGTGCAAGTCGCGGGCAATCTCCGGTCGGGTTGCGGTGAGGTCAGAGGATTCGCCAATGTCCTGGGCAAGATTGAAGAGTTGGAACGGAGACTGCCGACCCTGCTTCAACAATTTCCAATCCCCGCGGCGCACGGCGCAATTGACTCCATAACGCCAATACAACGCCTGGTGGGGTTGACCGGACTTCTCGCCAGTCAGATAGGGAAGTAAATTGACCCCGTGCAAGGTGACGGTTCCGTGCTCCGCCGCCGCATCACCTGAAGGCGCATTTTGAGATTGTGGGCGCCGGTCGGGTTGATGTCGTAACCGAAGCGTGCTTGATGGTGGCCGGTCAGGAAGCCCGCTCGTGACGGTGCGCAGAACGGCGCTGTGACGTAACCACTGGTGAAGCGCACGCCATGCTGAGCCAGTGAATCCATATTGGGCGTTGGCACTTGGGGATTGCCCTGGCAGCCGAGTTCCCCATAACCCAGGTCGTCCACGACGATCAGCAGAATGTTGGGACGCTCCGAGCTGTCCAATGCGGCGAATGTCGCAGGCAACCCCCAAGCGAGCGCCGCGATCCCAGCGAGGAGGACAGCCGCTGGCAGACGGGATTTGTGTGTCTTTGGGCTGCCAGGCGTTTTCATCAAGAACACCCAAGTTTCATCGTTTTACTCTCATCATTTTGCCATCCTCGCACACAACACGAAAGCCAACATTGAAAACGCGCTGCCAGCTTGGATAGGCCAGGCGGAATGCACAACGGGCACGGGCGGGCGGGTCAAAGAAGGAACCACCGCGAACCACTTTGCGGGCGTTGGACTCGCCAGCATGGCGGGCATCAACGTCCCGATAAGGATGGGGCGTGTAGGGGGTACGCGTCCATTCCGCGGCATTGCCGTGCAGGTCGTGCAAACCCCAGGCGTTGGGTCGGAAGCTTCCCACTTCGGCGGTGACCACGGCGCGGTCGTTGAAACGCGCGTCGCTCAAGGCGGCGCCTTCGAGAACCAGGTGTTCCAAGCCGCCAGTGACTTGCTTGCCATCCCTGCCCAGGCCCTGGCTGAACGATGCGTCCGCCAGATTGGCCCAAGGGGAGAAGTCGGCGTCACGGGTTCCAAAACTGAACGGCGTGGCCGTGCCCGCGCGACAGGCCCATTCCCATTGCGCCTCCGTGGGCAGGTTGAAGTGGAGTCCGGTGCGGGCGGAGAGCCAGCGACAGTAGGCCATCGCGTCATCCCAGGAAACGCGCACTGCGGGCTGGCGGTCACCGTTCAACGTCAGGCCCCGGGCGTCCGGGCCGCCGGCATCGATCGCGGGGTAGCGCTTCTGGTAGTAGCGGCTGTCGTGACGTGGATGGAACTGGCGGAACTGGTCGTTGCTGATTTCGCACGCGGCCATCCAGAAGGGTTGGGCGATGGTGACGCGAGTGAGGGGGCGTTCGTCGGATTCACCGTCCGGGTCGCCCATGAGGAACTTGCCGGCCGGGATGCGGACTAGCTTTAGCGTGACGCCGTTGCCTAATTGGATGACCGTTTCGTGAGGACCGAAAGGACGATCCGAAATCCGAAATCCGAAGTTTGAGTGAAGCCCGAAATCCGAAGACCGAAGTTCACTCGTTGCGTGCGCATTTTCGGGATTCGGCTTTTGGATTTCTTTCGGCTTTCGGCCCTCGGAATTCGGAATTCTCTCCGGGTCGTCCGTCGGTCCGCCGAACTGCCGCCGCAGGGCCAGGCGTCGTTCATGGGCGCCGTCGGGAATGGGATACACTTCACCCCACGTGCCATGACAGGGCGCGTTCAGGTCAATCCACGTCACCAGGCGATCCCAAGACTCAGCGTCGAGCGTTACGCCCTGGTGGCCTTTGCGGAGCATCTGGATAAGCGGGCTGGTGTCGGCGTGGTATTCGCCCGGCAGGAGCATTGCGACATCGTCTTCGATGCCAACGCGGCGGAGGTAGGGAATGAGCGCATCGTAGGCCGGCGCGTATTTGAGAATGCCCTGCGTGTCGGCGCGCATCGCGGGATCCAACCGATCGATGCCCAACTGGCTGATGCGGCGCCCCATGTAGTTTGTAACGACTTTCGCAGATCGCAGATCAGGCAGAATTTTTGCCGCAGCCGTCGCCGAGCGGCTCTGACCATTTCTGGTTTCGGATTTCAAATTTTGGATTTGCCCTCCATCGTGGCACTTCACGCAATGCCGATCCAATACCGGCTGCACTTCGCGCCCAAAATCGAATCCGCGCGCAGGGCCATACCACGGCGTCAATTTGCGTGGTTCGCGCCGGACCGCCAGCGCAAGTTGCGGGCGCGGCGTGTCCGACGGACGTTCGTGACAGCCCACACACGACGCCGTCTCGCCCGGCATGACGGTGAACCAACTGCGCATGAGTTGCACCGCCTTGCCTTCGGCGTCGAGGGGCTGCAATGCGATGGGGGTGTTGGCGGGCACCCGGAACAACGCCGAACCATCCGCTTCCAGCGGCACCGTGCCGAGAATTCGCATGCCTTCCCATGGCCCGCCGTAGCCGATGAGATCCGGTCCCGCGAGGCCAGGATAAGCAAAATTGTAGGCCACCACGCGCAGACATTTCACGGTGCCGCGGGGCACTCCTTGCAAACCGGGCCCGGCATAGATGTCGTGCAAATACACCAGCCCGTCTTCGCGACTCAGGTCCACCTGCTCTGGTACGATGGGTGGTTTAGGTTGCGGTTTCAGCAGCACTGGCTCGAGCAACGCCCATCCCGGTTCTTCCCGCACGAGCACGAGGTTGTCAAATACATCGGCGAGGTAGATGGCCCAATTCGCTTTGGAATTCAACCACGCGGCCACGAGGAAGTATTTTTCGTTGAGCGGGAATGGATGGAGAAACTTCGGCCAGTCGGGTTCGATCAAGTTGTCTTTCACCAGCGGCTTGATTGGGTCACCGCGCCCGGAGATGCGCTGCACAATGCCTTCGGCCTCCCGCCAACCTTGGGCGGTGTCCAGAACCACAAGCTGCCCCATGCGATGCGGGCCGTGGTAGCCGGCGAGGATGCAAATCATTTTGCCGGCGTCTCCCGGCAGCGGGCGCGGGAAGTAGAGCGCGTTCGGATACCACGAGCCGCTACCGTAGATGGCGCGCTGGCCGGTGCCGTCGGGATTCATGAGCATCAATTCACGCAGATAGATGTGGTTGATGCCGGTGTAGTCCCAACGGTGATAAAGCACCTGGCCGTTGGGCAGCACGGTGGGATGAAAGTCGTGGTCCTGGTCAAAACAAATCTGTCGCACGCCGCTGCCATCAGGATTCATGAGGTATAGGTTGGTAACCTTCTTCAAGCCGTGCCAGCACGGGACGGCTTGGAACGAAGCCGTCGAACCGAACACGATTTTGCCATTCGGCAGGTAACAGGCGTCGAAGCTGTCCACATCCTCGGGCATCGTGGAAACCTGGCGTCGGCCGGTGCCGTCGCTGCGCATCTCAAACACCTTCCAGTTCGTGGAATCGGATTGGGTGAATAACAGCCGGGCCGCGTCCCAGTGCAAATCCATTTCGCCCACATAGCCGCCATGGGGCGGGCGATACAGGGGGTGCAATGCGCCGCGCGGGCTGATGGGTGCGAGCACGCACAGCGCGTTGTCGTACCCCGTGCGCGCGAGCGAGGAGTTGCACTCGTGATTGGACGGCATGCCGATGTCGAGCCCTGGCGCGCCTCGCATCCCACTGGGCCGCCGCTTGACGAGCAGTAGTTGCTGCGACCGCAAGAGCGGATGGGCGAGCAAGGCTTCCTGCTGCAAAGTGCCGATGTCCCTTTCGATTGCCGTAACCACGGCTTTCCCGCGGCCAGCGCTTGCCTCCACCCGCCGGCGGAGCGCCTGGGCACGATCCAGGAATTCACGCGCCCGGGAATAGTCACGGCCATACGTCCGATTCAAATCGCCGACGGCTCCCTCCAATGTGCCAAGGCGGTAGCGGAGCAATTCGACGCCTTCCTTCGGCTTCGTGACCGCAGCCGCCACAAAGCTGGTCGCGATGAGCAACGTGCTTGCGAGCATGGCCAGAGGGAAGAGCAACCTGTTTCTCATTGGCGGATGGAAAATGTCCGGTTGTGACTCAACTTTCGAGGTGGACGCCCGCTTTGAGCAAGGCATCGCGCAGCGCGGGGTAGGGCAGTTCGCGTGTCCCGTATCCGTTTCGCGGCGCAGAGGGCGGCGGCTGTGCCAGCGGCCTGGCCCTGTCCCATGCAGCACACGGTGTTGCGCGTGGACATGTGCGCGTCATGGTTGGACGTGATCAACATGCCGGCGGCCAGCAGGTTCTCGAGGCCCGCCACTCGCAGCGCCCGGTAGGGAATTCCGTAGGTGCCGCCGTTCTTGATTTGCAGGCGCGGGGCGTTGTCATGAAAACCGTAGGCCATGATGTCATCGTCGAAATGACGCCCTTCGAGCACGTCGGCTCGCGTGAGGTCGTAATCGCACGCGATGACTCGCGCCCGCCGGATATTCAGCGACGGACTGGTCCGGGCGATAAAGGCCTGCTCGCAACCCGGTAGATACGTCCGGAAAAGCTCGATGGCTTTGGCCTGGCGTTTTCGCAGCTCGAGTTCTGCTTGCGACACAGCATCACGATCCGTCGGGCTGACCGGCATTTTCAATCCCATCTTGATGAACATGAAATAATCGTCATGGACGGTGGTTGTCACCATCGCCAGCATGATTTTCTGTGCTTCATCCCGGAACTCTTTCGGCAATCCGCGCGCACTAGCTTGCACGCGGATGATCTGGCCAGGCTTGCCGCTGCGCCAGCCGCGGGCCAATTGCGTCACCGCGCCTTTGGACTCGAGATACGCATAGAACCGTTCGACGTTCACTCCGCCGACACCCATGCTGTTGACCACCGGATAATCATTGGGTTCGGTGTATCGAGCCCCGGCCTGGGCGGCGAGGTCCCCGTACGCGGTGCAATCCACAAACGATTTCGCCATAATGGCCTCCCGCCCGGCTCGGCTTTCCGTGATAACTCCCCGGACGCGGGAACCTTCCCTGATAGCCCCAACCAGCAGGGTGTTGACGGCCACGAATACTCCGGATTCCACCAGCATTTCGAAGGTGATCAGCTTGTAGAGTTCGGTGTCAATGGCCGTGCAGACCGAGTCATAATTGTAACCGGAAACCATCTCCGCGTGCCCGGAGGTGCCGCCGACCTTGGCGAGCCGTTCCACAATTTCCTGAGGAATTCCCCGAACGACCTGCTTTCTGGCCACGCCGGGAAAGGCCTTCCACAAATTGAAGAAACTGTGCAGCGCCGTGCCGCCCTCGACGACCGTTCCACCGGGATAGCCTTTGCGTTCAATCAGGATGGTTTTCGCCCCGGCGCGGGCGGCAGCCAGGGCGGTCACCACCCCAGCCGTGCCGCCGCCGGCGACGACGACATCGAACTTCCGAATGGGCAGTTTTCTGGAGGGCTCAGTGTACCACTTCTCCCGGTGATTCTTTGGATTCTGCGGGCCGGCCAAACAGAGAGCTGGCAGGAAGGGCTGCGCCCCACAGGGCAACTTGTTTTGAGAATTCTCGACGATTCATCATTTTTCCGGTTTATCGTGGACAGGATGCAGGCCGAACTGGGTGAGTTTCTCGCGCATCTTCAAGCGCGTCACGCCCAACCAACGGGCGGCTTTGGCCTGGTTGCCCTGGGCCAGCCGGATGGCTTGGGTGTAGAGTTCGGGTTCCAGGTCGGCAATCATTTTCGCAAAGACATTTTGTTCTTCGCCGCGTTGGGCGCGCGCCAGCAATTCGGCAATATAGGCCGCGTGGGTTTGCTCGGCGGTCGCTGGCGGTTTGCGACTTTTGGCCTGCACCTGCTCCACGTGTTCGCGGCCGACGGCAAAGGGCCGGGCCGACAACAGGGCCTGCCGGATGACGTTCTCCAATTCGCGCACGTTGCCGGGCCAGGGTTGCGCTTGGAGCCATTGGACCGCCTCCGGTTCGATGGATGGCGAGTCCACGCCGAGTTCCTTGGCGTAACGTTGGATGAAAAACTTGACCAGGCTGGGAATGTCTTCACGGCGTTCGCGGAGCGGCGGCAACAGGATGGTGACCACGCTGAGGCGATAGAACAGGTCTTCGCGAAATTCCTTTTCCTGAATGGCGGTCTCGAGGTCGCGATGGGTGGCCGTAAGCACGCGGACATCCACGGGAATCGGTTCGTCGCCACCCAGGCGCTGGATGCAGCGTTCCTGCAGAACCCGTAGTAGTTTGGACTGCGTGCTGGGCGAGAGATCGCCGATTTCGTCGAGGAAGATGGTGCCTTGATGGGCTTGTTCGAAGCGGCCGATGCGCCGGTGCTGCGCGCCGGTGAACGCCCCACGTTCGTGGCCGAAGAGTTCGCTCTCAAGCAGCGTTTCGGGAATGGCGGCGCAGTTTACGGCGATGAATGGCTTGTTCGCCCGATCGCTGTGTTGATAAAGCGCGCGGGCGATGAGTTCTTTGCCGGTGCCGGTTTCGCCGCGAATCAGGACCGAAACCGAGGTGGCGGCCACGCGGCCCACTTCCTTGTAAATGGTCTGCATGGCCCGGCTGTTGCCGATAAGGGCGAACCGCGCCGAGTGGGCCTCGCCCATCTCGACCGGTTCGGACATCCGCCGGGCGTGGACCACGGCGGCAGCGACCAAGTCGAGCAATTCGTCGGCTTCAAACGGCTTCACCAGATACTCGAAGGCGCCGAGTTTGGTGGCTTCAATGGCTGTCTCGGTGGTGCCATGGGCGGTCATCAGGATGATGGGCAGTCGGGGTTTGGCCGTGCGCAGTTGGGCAATGAGATCCAAGCCGCTCAAGCCCGGCAGCTTGAGGTCGGTGATGACGAGGTCGTAAGCGTGGTCGCGGGCCTGGGCCAAACCGACGTCGCCGCGCGCTGCGATGTCAACCCCGTAGCCTTCGGTGCGCAGCACTTTTTGCAGCGCCGTTGCTGTGCTGGCACTGTCTTCGATGATCAGGAGTCTAGGTTGCATTGTCCTCAATCCACGGGAGTACAATTTCAAAAATCGTGCCGCGATTCAACTCCGTTTGGTAGCGCAACCGGCCGCCGTTCTTTTCCACATTGCGCGCCGCGATGGAGAGGCCCAGGCCGGTGCCCCCTTCCTTGGTGCTGAAGAACGGATCGAACAACCGTTTTTCCACCTCGGGCGGAATGCCGGGCCCGGTGTCGGCAATTTGCAGGACGACGGCCGGGCGGATTCCTTGGTCGAATTCCGCCGTCTCCCGGTTCGCGCGCAGGGTGATGGTTCCCTTCTGCCCGATGCTGTCGGCGGCATTTTGGATTAGGTTGATCAGGATCTGTTTGAGCTGCTGCGTATCGACGCGGACCCAGGTGGTGCCTGGGGCTTCCAACCGCAATTCGATGGCGGCCTTTTCCAGTTCGGATCGGAGCAGTTCGCCGACATCCTGGAGCAACCGTTCGGCCGGCACGCGCACGAATTCCGGTTCGGAAGGCCGGGCGAATTGAAGGAAGTCTTTCACGATCCGGTCGAGCCGGTTGATTTCACTGCTGATGACCTGGGCGTCTTCGTTGTGAGCGAACGCGGGCGACGCTTGTTTGAGGCTGAACAGACGAAATTTGATCGCGGTGAGTGGATTGCGAATTTCATGCGCCACGCCCGCCGCGAGCGTGCCGAGCGAGGCCAGTTTTTCCTGACGCTCGATGATGGCCTCGCTTTCGCTAAGTTTCTCGCGCAACGGCGCGATCATGCCGCGGTAAATGAGAAAGGCTACCACCACGACCAGCGCAAGAATCAGGGCCAGCGACAGCTTTAACAATTTTTGAAGCTCGATCAACGCGCGTTGAGTGCCGTCCAGGAACTGGTCGAACGCCTGATGCTGGGCGGCAACCAGTTGGTCGCACAGGTCTAATACTGGTTTTGAGGCTTGATGGACAGTTTGGTAAGCGGTGGTAAAACTGGCGGGCGATTCGACCGAAGGGGACGGTTCCAGGAGGGAAGTGGTTTGGGCCAGATACTGCTCAAAAGCGGTTTCCGCCTGCACAAAGAGATCCATCTGTTCGGTAATCTTCGACTTCTTAAACAGCCGCAAGTCGGCCAGTTCCCTGAGGGCCGAGCGATGGGTTACGATCCAAGCCTGCCACTGATCTGCTTCGCGATGGAACTGCTCCCGCCCACGGGCTTGGTTTGTGAGGCGGCGATCCAACAGAATGTCGTTCAGGCCGTGGACGGCATCCCGCAGTATCATCCCCACGGAAAAGTTTTGTCCTTTGACCGCGGCATATTCTTTTTGCAGGGAGTCCACTTGCCGCCACGCGTTGCTTTTGATCCAGGAGATCAGGAGCACGCCCAGCAGGACCACCAGGGCAAAACCGAGCAACCGGACCCGGATCGAGGGAACCATGCGGTTGGCACGCCGGGAACCAACGGTGGAATGATTTGTTCCACTGGGGAACCGCTTCATACGCTTGATCATGTCAAAACCGTTCAAGAATCCAAGGCCAGACCGAATTTATCCGCCATGGCACGGTCTGGGCTTAAGACATGTTACGGATAGCTAGAACTGTGCGCACGAAGGCCCATTCGACCTTTTGCGAACTATGAAGACCCGGATCGCAATCAAATCTTTTAGTGACTTGTCCTATGAAGTGGTCGCCCGCCAGACGCCGGTGGCCCAATTGGCCCGCGCGGACCCATCGAGAGGCGTGCGGGAACCGACGCTGGAGCGGGCTGGTTATTCCGGGCACCGCTGGGATGCGTCCCGAGCCGGAGCGGGGAACGGCAGTGCCGACCAGAGCGGCAAGTCCCCCAACCATTCGGGTGGAAATTGTGATGAAACTTCCTCCTACAGTGCATGAGTCAGGCCTGCCATACCAGCCGCTCGCAGTGGGTTTCTGCAATTTTTACCCATACCACCCGCGGACATTCCTTTCCCCCCGAAGGACTCCGCGGGTGGACCAAACTTGAAACTAAGGTCCAATGAAAAAGCGTGTGTTAATCGTGGATGACGACGACTCGGTGCGCGAGTCGCTCAAGAAAGTGCTTCAGGACTCTGGCTACGAAGTGGTGCTGGCCCTCGACGGACAACAGGCCATGGGCCGCCTCGATCCGGGGCCCATGGATGTATTGCTGCTCGATCTCAATCTCCCGGATCGGAGCGGTTGGGACGTGTATGAATCCCTGACCACGCGTTATCCCCTGGTGCCCATAGTCATCATTACCGGCATGCCCAATCAGCACCCCGTGGCGCTGGCGGCCGGCGCGGATGCCTTGTTTGAAAAGCCGGTGGAAGTGTCGCAACTCCTGGACACCCTGGCGGGTTTGCTGACCCAACCCCGGGAAGCGCGGCTGCAACGGTTGTGCGGTTATCGAGACGACATGGTCTTTGCGGCGCCGACGGGCGTGCTTCGCCGGAACAATGGGACAGTAGGTGTACGGCGGCGGCCGGCGTGTTCCCGACCTTCCGCGTCCGCCGGTTCGCAGTAAGGATAATTGCTAGCCCCACTGAATCATGAGTCCAGACCGCCTCCAAGCCCAACGCTTCGAACAGAAGTACATCGTCAACGAGACGGATGCGCTCGCCATCCGGGACTTCGCGCAGTGTCATCTGGATCTGGATGAATACGGCGTCGGCAAACCGGATTATTCATACCCGGTTCATAGCCTGTATCTGGATTCTGATGATCTCCGTACCTACCGGGATACGATCAACGGTAACAAGAACCGCTTCAAACTGCGGCTGCGCTTCTACAACAACCACCCGGATGCGCCGGTGTTCTTCGAGATCAAACGGCGCATGAACAACTGCATTCGCAAACAACGGGGTGGGGTGCGGCGCCACATGGTGGAACGTCTGCTCGCCGGCGAGCTGCCCACGCCCGAACAGTTGGTTTCGCGCGATCCCAAGCATTTCTTTGCCGTCCAAAACTTTTGCCACTTGATGCAGGCCATCCAGGCAGCACCCAAAGTCCACGTGGCCTACGTGCGGGAAGCCTACGTGCCGCACGACGACAACTCGTCGCGGTTAACTCTCGACCGCCTGGTCCGCACTGAACCGGAGCTGACCGCCCGGCTGTCCACCCAAATGATCAATCCGCGGCTCGTCTGGGGCAAGGCCGTGGTCTTGGAGCTTAAATTTACCGACCGCTTCCCCAAATGGTTCGGGGAGTTGGTGCGCACGTTCAATTTGCAGCAATGTGGCGCGGCCAAGTATGCCGACGGAATTACCATTCACAATGGGAAGATTCCCCGGCATAAACACATGCCCCCACTGACCGCCGACTTCAACTGGCCCACCGAAAATGCCTTCCCGGTTGCCTCGCCATTCGCTGGTCCGGCTTCACCGGCGGCCAATCCATTGGTCTTGATTACCGCTCGGAAGGATTGACGGTCGTCTGCCCGCTGGTCAGGCCGACGCTTTGCATCCCTGATTTGGAGCAGGCGTGTTCGCCAAAAAACCTCAAAAGATCGGGCGTTGAGCCCCTGAACCGGCATGGAGAATTACCCGCGAACAACTTGTGAACCGGCTGTGGACAATTCGGAATAGAAAGGGTTTGCCGCTGGCGGCGGCGGCGTTCAAATTGGTTCTTCGTGCAACCATCGACCGTCACAAATCCATCGGCCGCCGCTGCTCCGCCGCTCGATCCGCGGGAACAGCAGGGCCGCGAGTTTTTGGTTGCGGGCCGTTTCCGCAAGGCGCGTGACATCTTCAAGGATCTGTGCAAGAAATACCGGCTCCAATACCTGCCACTGCTGATTGAAGCCAACCTCGGACTGGCGCGCGAAATGATGGGTAGGGGCATGGTGTCTGAGGCGCAGCAGGTGATCGCGTATTTGAAAACCATCGCGCCGCCGGCCGCCTTGCAAGCCCTGACCGGCGAAGCCGTCAGTCGCACCGGCAATTGGCAGGACGTGCTGGCTGCGGTGCTGCCGGCGCTGGCAAATCCCGCCGCCGAAGTGCCGATGAGCGAACGGCTGCGGCTGGCGGACCAGGCGGTCCTGGCGTTTCAGGTCGTGCCGGCGGATGGTTCCGCGGGGCCGGTGGTCGCGGCGGAATTGCACGCCATTCATGAATCCCTTCAGTCCGTGTGTCGCCAACATTACGATCAAGCCTTGGAAGCGATTCGGTCCCTGATCCACGAGAGCGCCGCCGCCATCAAGGAACGCAACTGGGCGCTCCTCGACCCGAAGAACGATACGATGTCCGATTTGTTGTTCTACCTGGAGGATTGACCATGCGCGTGACGTGTCCCGCCTGCCGCAAACCGAATGACTTTTTCGAATCGCCCGCATTCTGCCAACGCTGCGGGGCTGACCTGACGTCGCTGTTGGCCGTGGAACAAGCCGCCTTCCGGTATCGGCGCGCGGCTCTGGGCGCCTTGCACCGACGGGACTGGGAGACCGCCATGGATCACGCGGAGCAATCGTGGTCCTTGCACCGTTCGGCCCTCGCGGCGCACATCGCGTTTCTGGCGGCCGGTTCGGGATGGGAGGAAGAGGTGCTGGTTTGGAAGGAGCGACTGGACCGCGCCACCTCCACGTAGCGGCTTGCTTTACAGGCTCGGAAATTCTGATCCCGTGGCAGACTGGTGAGTCCAATCCCACTCACCCGCCCTTCCGCCTTCGCGCGGCTTCGGCGCGACGAAACGGGCATATCCTGTTCCGCGCGACCAGCTCAAAAACAGTCCCGCGTATCATCCGGACCAGCCTGCCGGATATGTTTTGATGGACTTGACTCGGCAAGCCTAGTCTTCAAGCTCCTGCCATCATGAAATTTGGCGCGCACATGCCCACCAGTGGTGGGGTATGGAAAGCTTTGGAACGTGGAGCCAGCATCGGCTGCGAAATCATTCAGCTTTTCGTGAAAAACAATATGCAGTGGTTGGGCAAACCGTTTTCGCCCGCGACGCTGGGCAATTACGCCAAGGAACGCGCCGCGCACCCATTCGAGGTCGTCTTTGGTCATACGGGTTATCTGATTAATCTGGCCGCGCCGCCCTCGCCTAATCGCGACAAGTCCATCGCTTCGCTGCTTCAGGAAATCCAACTCGCCACGGACTTGGGATTGCCCTTTCTGGTCCTGCACCCAGGCTCCCATCTGGGCACCGGCGAAGCCGCCGGGATCAAGCAGGCGATCGCTGGATTGAATGAAGTGTTCCGTGCCACGCGCAATTCACCGGTTCGGATTGCTTTGGAAAACACGGCAGGGCAGGGGAATTGTCTGGGCGGCACCATTGCGCACCTAGCCGCCATCTTCGACCGGGTCCAACGTTCGGAACGACTCGGCGTTTGCCTGGATACCGCCCACTTTTTTGCTGCCGGCTATGATATTCGCACGGCCAAAGGCTGGAACACGGCCATCCGCGAAGTCGAGACGCTCATCGGCCTCGACCAGGTGTTGGCCTTCCATTTGAACGACTCAAAGTCCGGACTGGGCTCGCATTTGGATCGGCACGCGGGGATTGGGCAGGGCCAATTGGGTCGCGAAGCGTTCCGGCACATCGTGAATGATCCCCGGTTTCGCCGGCATCCCGGTTGCCTGGAGACACCCAAGTCGCCCGATTTGCATGAGGACGTGGAGAACCTGGCCGTGCTTCGTTCACTGGTTAAACGGTTGCGCCCTCGTAAACGGTCAGTCGCCCAAAGCCGTGCGGCTGGTTCGCCTGCCACTCGATGCCGGTGATCGTGTTGTAGCACGTGCGCCTAAGCCGCAAAAGGGTTGGACGGCTCCATTTCACCGCAAAGCCCCGAAGAGCGCAAAGAGGCTCACCGACATCCTTTGCGCTCTTCGTGGCTTGGCGGTGAATCGGGCCGTCCCCCCAAAAACCTCGCATTCGAAGTCGATCCTCGTACGTCCTGGGATGCCTTCCCTTTCGGAATTGAACGGCGATGGCAACTATGGTGGCATGGCAATGGTGGCTATTGATTACATTATCCCGGTGGGGAATTATGACCGTCCTGACCAATCATCCGGCCCAGCCTTTGCCGCGGGCCGAAAGAAAGTTTGCACCGCGCCGCGGGAATCGGCATAAATGCCGCGTATGGTCCAGACAGTCTTCGGCTCAAAACCGGTTGCCGACGTTGACATGCTGCACGACGAATATATCCAAGCGTTTCGCTGGATGCTGTTGGCCCGCGTATTGGACGAAAAAATGGCCAATTTGTATCGCGGCGGCAAAATCCATGGAGGCGTTTTCATGGGTAAAGGTCAGGAGGCGCTCAGTGCGGCCGTCGGCATGTCGTTGCGCAAGGGGGACGTGTTCGCGCCGCTCATCCGCGATGCGGCCGGCCGGTTGGCGTTCGGCGAACCGATCCTGGATGCCGTCCGCACGTATCTCGGCTCGCCGTTGGGGCCGATGCGGGCGCGCGATGGCAACGTTCACCGGGGGCGTCCCCGCGAGGGCTTGCTGGCGATGATCAGTCATCTCGGGGCCATGGTGGCGGCAGTCAATGGCATGCTCTTCGCCCGGCGGCTCAAGGGAATTACCGGCATGGTCGGCGCTACGTGCCTCGGTGATGGCGCGACATCCACCGGCGCCTTCCACGAAGCCCTGAACCAGGCCGCGGTCGAGCGCTTGCCGCTGGTGCTGGTGGTGGCCAACAACCAATACGCGTATTCCACGCCCAACTCGCGGCAATTTGCCTGCCGCGATCTCATGGATAAAGCCGTGGGATACGGCGTGGCCGGCCATCAAGTGGACGGCACGGATTTGCAGGCTTGCTTGAAGGGGGTCGGGGGCGCGGTGCAGGCGGCGCGCGAAGGCCGGGGCCCGCAACTGGTGGTGGCCACGTTGCTGCGCTTGTGCGGGCATGGGGAACACGATGACGCCAGTTATGTGGACCCGAAAATCAAGGCGTCGGACATTGGCCGGGACTGTGTGAAGATCGCCGAGGCCTTCCTGCGGCAACAGGAATGGTTGACCGAAGCCGAATTGGCGGAAGCCTGGGCGCAGACCGAGCATCAAGTGGAAGAAGCCATTGCCACCGTCCAACGGGAAGGCGGGCCGGATCCTTACAAGGAGAACTGGTGTACGCTCTCTTCGAAACATCTGGCCGAAGGTTATGAAATGGTTTGCGGCGCGAACGGGCATTAAGCGGGCATGAGCATCACCTATCTCGAAGCCATTCGCGAAGCCCAAGCGCGCGCCCTCAAGGACGATCCGCGGGTGTTCATTTACGGCCAGGACGTGGGCAATTTTGGCGGCGCCTTCAAAGCCACCAAGAACCTGGCCAAGGAATATCCCGGGCGCGTTCTGGATGCCCCAATCAGCGAAGACGCCATGGTGGGCTTGGCAGTGGGCGCCGCGCTCGAAGGGATGCGGCCCATCATCGAAATGCAGTTTGCGGACTTTTCGACGCCCGGTTTCAACCAGATTGTCAATCACGCCGCCACCTGTTATTGGCGCACCAATGTCCCGTGCCCGATCACCTTGCGGTTGCCTTCCGGCGGCACGTCCGGCAGCGGTCCGTTCCACAGCCAGACGCTGGAAACCATCTACGCGCATTATCCGGGGCTGGTCGTGGTCATGCCGGCCACAGTCGAAGACGCCTACAGCATGTTGTTGGAGGCGGTGGCCATCGATGACCCGGTCATCTTCTGCGAGCACAAACTGCTTTACTACCACCTCAAAGCCGAGTCGCTGCCCACGGAAGCTCTGCCGGTGGGCAAGGCGCGCATTGCGCGCGCGGGGCGCGATATGACCATCGTCACCTACAGCGCGATGCTGCACGAAGCCTTGGCGGTCGCCGACGAACTGGCAGCCGAAGGCACCAAGATCGAAGTGGTGGATTTGCGTTCGGTCAAGCCGCTGGACACGGACACCGTGATGGCGTCGGTGGCCCGCACTGGACGTCTGCTGTGCGTGGGCGAATCCTGGCCGTGGGGGGGAGTGACCGCTGAGGTGATCGCCCGCGTGACCAGCGAGGGACTGGATCTGCTGGATGCGCCGCCCCAGCGATTGAACGCCAAAGATACCCCCGTGCCTTACCACCCCAGCCTCTGGGCGGCCCATCGTCCGACCGCCCGCACCATTGCCGCCGCTGCCCGGCGCGTGCTCCGATCGTGATGTTGAAATGAACTGGCCACGCTGCTCATCAACCCCGCCTCACTGCTGATCTCATGCCTCAGATTCCAATTATCATGCCGCAACTGGGCGAATCCATCGCCGAAGCCACCGTGGTCAATTTGCTGGTGAACGTGGGCGACCAGGTCGCCGCGCACCAGGATATGATCGAAGTGGAAACCAACAAGGCCACCATGAACGTGGCCAGCCCGTGCGCTGGACGCCTCCAAAAGCTGGTCGTCAACGTGAATGAGAGTTATCCGGTGGGGGCCGTGCTCGGTTATCTGGAAGCCAGTCGCGAAGAGGCCACGCGCATGGGCTTGGATCAGCCCGAAGAACCGGAGTCAACGGAAGAACCCGGGCAGCCCACGGGGGAACAAACTTCAACGGCTCCCGAAGAAAAGCGCCGCCAAGTCGAGCCGCGCGTCCGTGGATTGCCGGTGCCGGCGCACGCCGCCGGGGCCAGTTACATGTCGCCGCGCATGAAAGCCCGCATGCAGGAACTGGGATTGCACGCCGCCGATTTGTCCGGACTGCCGGGCAGCGGTTCCGGCGGACGCGTGACCATCCAGGATTTCGAAACCTTCCTGGCCAACCTGGAAAAGCACAAGTTGACCAACGCCTCCTCGATGCGGGTGGCGGTGGCCGATGCCATGCGCCGGAGTTGGACGCGGCCCATCGCCACGGTGGGCTTGCCGGTGGCGCTGGATGCGATGCTCGCGCATCGCAAGACCCTCAACCCCAAACCGGGGCCGGCGCTGTATGCCGCGCGCGCGCTGGCGATCGCTCTGGCCGAAAACAGCGCGCCGGCGGGCCGCTTGATTGGCCATCATGTCGTGCATCCACCGGCCATCGACGTGGGCGTCGCCGTCGAGGCGGAGGACGGCGTGCTGGTGCCGGTGTTGCGCGGTGCAGACAAGCAGCCTTTAGCGAAATTGGTCACCCGTTACAACGAACTGGTGGAATTGGCTCGGCAACGCCGGTTGCCGCCGGACGCTACCGGCGGGTCCATCGCCACCGTGACCAACTACGGTACCTTCGGACTCACCTGGGCCACTCCGATTCCGTTGCCGGAGCAAACACTCGTATTGGGGATGGGCGCCGGTCGGCGGATGCCGCAATGGGATCAACAAAAAGGCGAGTTTGTGCCGGTGATGGAAGGGCAATTCACCGTGAGCTTTGACCACCGCGTGCTGGACGGCGGTGCCGCCGGACGCTTGCTGGCGCGTATCGCCGCGTTGCTGGCGGCGCCGGAGAAGTTATAGACCGGCACCAGCGTGCTGCCGGCATCCTGCTGGCAGTTTTGGAACAAAGCGTTCGCAGAATAGCCAATCACCAAACCGCCAGGGCGCCGGCCAATATCGCGGCAGCGTTTGGAGCGCGCGGAGATTGCTCCCGCTTTCGTTGAACCAACGCGCCACAAACTGGAACGCACCGCCAGGAAAGCCTCGACGCTCTCTCCCCAACCGAAAGCGCCGGCAAGCCGGACGCACTCCAAACGCTGGCGCGACTGACAATGGGCTGCCCCGTTTAAATGACCAATGAGCAGTGCTTCGGTAAAAGTCTGATCGAGAACGATCGGGACTTGGACCTTGGGCATTCTCTGGTGCTTGGTCCTTGGAAATTGGTCATTCCTCAATCAGGCCGCTCACGCTTCATCCAGCGACTCCAATGCCTGTTTCGCCTGGTCACGTTTGGTCATCCAATCGGCGTGTCGCTTTTGGTGCTCTTGCAAGACGTGCGGCGGCACCTTCTCCACGAAGGCCGGATTATTCAGCTTTTGTTCGACCTTGGCAATCTCAGCATCGGCTTTGGACACCTCTTTGGTCAGGCGGGTCTTTTCCGCCGCCACGTCAATGAGCCCTTCCAAGGGTAGATAGAGTTCGCCCATTTTCACACGCACTGAAGGCATTCCTTTGGGCGGCTGGAACTCGGGGCTGACCTCAAACGCCTCGGCGTTTAACAACAGCTTTAGCACGGCCTGGTCGTGTGACGACACTGACTCCGCCGGGATCAGGATGAATTTGACTCTTTTGTTGGCCGGAATGTTTTTCTCGCGCCGCAGGTTCCGTCCTTGAACGACCAGCTCCTGCTTGGCCCCAGCGAATTCGAGGCAAGTGCTGTCCAAGCTGTAATGCGTGTGCATCTCGGCTTCGAACGGTTTGGGCCACGGCGCGAACATGATGGTTTCCCCACCTTGGGCAGCGGGCATGTCCTCGTGGTAACCCATGCCGTGCCACAGTTCCTCGGTGATGAACGGCAGGAACGGATGGAACAGCCGCAAGGTGTGCGACAACACGAAGTCGAGCACCGCCAGCGTGTTGGCGCGGAGGGCTTCAAGCGTTGAAGCATCGGATGGCGCGCCGATGTCTGCATTGACTTCGCTATCCGCTGGACGCGGCAAGGCGGCTTTGGCGGCTTCGAGATACCAATCGCAAAATTCGCTCCAGAAAAAGCGATACAGAGCCTGGGCGGCCTGGTTGAACTGGTAGTTCCCCAGGGCCTCGCTGATCTCGCGGATGGCGGTGTCGAGCCGGAGCAGGATCCATCTGTCGTCGCCGGTCAGGTGGGCGGGATTAATTTCGCCTTGCACCTCGCCGCCCTGCATTTGCCGGAAGCGGCAGGCGTTCCAGAGCTTGTTGCAGAAATTGCGGCCCAATTCAACGTCCTTCTCGTCGAAGAGTACGTCCTGCCCCAACGGCGCGCTCCGCATCGTGCCGAAGCGGAGGGCGTCGGCGCCGTATTTAGCGATGAGTTCGAGCGGGTCGGGCGAATTGCCCAGGCTCTTGCTCATTTTGCGGCCTAGTTTGTCGCGGATGATACCGGTGAAATACACGTTGCGGAATGGCAGGTCCCCCATGAATTCGTATCCTGCCATGATCATGCGTGCGACCCAGAAGAAAATGATGTCCGGCCCCGTGACCAAGTCGGTGGTGGGATAGAATTTCTTTGAGGTGTCCGGTCTGCGTCCGGCCAGCCCATCGTGGCGAACGGCCAGAGCCAGGAGCTGAACCAGGTGTCGAGAACGTCGGGGTCTTGGGTGAAACCGTGCTGTTCGAGTTGAGAGGCGATGCGCTCGTCGGTAGTGCTGCAACGAATCTGAAATTTGCATGGGGTGCCGAGTGGAGAATCACCTGCTTCGAGACGCTCGAAGCGCAATACGTTCACAAGGTCTTTTGACTGACCAGCAGAATTCTGTGAAGGCCACGCGAACTCCATCCCCGGAAGACCTCCGGTTCCTCGCAGGAACTCTGGGCGTGCTCCGATGGAGGAGTCGAACACTTCCTTTGGAAGGTGCTGAGACATAGCGTGGTAACTTTGCATGACAACGCTCTTCGTCCACACCGGCACGCGATGCCCCCACCACAATTGCCGGCTGATGCACCAGTCGCGGAGGTTTTCCATCCAGTGCGTGTAGGTCTTCACCCAGCGATCCGGATAGAACCGCATCTGGGGGAGCGCGCCCGCCCCGGGCGCTGCGGCGGACACCTCGTCCGCCGAGTCCTTACGCACAGACGCTTCCAATTTCAGAAAGTCCGACATTGCGCCGACGGCAGCAGGCGAGGCGCCTGCGCTCCCGGTGACACAGGTGAGCGCTGGTTCGACACTCGGATACTTCAAAAACCATTGCTCGCTGAGATACGGCTCGATGGGCACATGGCTGCGCTGGCTGTATCCGACGTTGTGGACGTAGTCCTCGGTTTTCACCAGCAAGCCTTGTTCGGTCAATTCCTCGATCACCGCCGTGCGCGCTTCCATGCGGTCCATGCCATCGTAGTCCTCGCCGGCGGCCGCCGTCATGTTGCCGTCCGGGCCGATGACCACCGTAAACGGCAGATCGTGGCGCACGGCCATTTCGTAGTCCGCCGGATCGTGCGCCGGGCGTGACTTTGACGCAGCCGGTGCCAAATTCCTTGTCCACCAGTTCGTCGGCAATGACCGGGATGGGTTTGTTCTGCAAGGGCAGCAGACACTTCCGGCCAACCAAGTGGGTGTAGCGTGCGTCGTTGCGGGTTCACCGCCACGGCTTCGTCGCCGAGCATCGTTTCGGGCCGGGTGGTGGCCACCACGAGAAACTGACTGGGGATCGGGCTTCCGGCCTCATCCAACAAATGATACTTCAAATGCCAGAGATGCCCTTTTTCCTCGACCATCTCGACTTCCTCGTCGGAAAGCGCGGTGCGGGCGGCAGGATCCCAATTGACCATGCGTTTACCGCGATAGATGAGGCCCTTTTTGTACAGCTCGACAAAGACTTTCTGGACGCAGCGCGAATAGTCCGGGTCCATCGTAAAACGTTCGCGGCTCCAGTCACACGAGCAGCCGAGTTTCTTGAGTTGCTGGATGATGATGCCGCCGTTCTTCTCCTTCCAGGCCCAGACGTGTTCGAGGAATTTTTCGCGGCCCAATTCATCGCGATGCTTCATGACGCCCTGCTTGCGGAGCGCCTTCTCGACGACGGCCTGCGTGGCGATGCCGGCGTGATCGGTGCCGGGCAGCCAGAGAACTTCTTTGCCGTCCATCCGGGCTTTGCGCGAGAGGATGTCCTGGATGGTATTGTTCAGCACGTGCCCCATGTGCAGTACCCCGGTGACGTTCGGCGGCGGGATGACGATGGAATAGGGCGGCTTGGTGGACTGGGGATTGGCGGTGAAACACCCCTGGTCCTGCCAGAACTGGTACCATTTTTCTTCGACTGTTTGCGGTTCGTACGCTTTCGATATTCCAGACATAAGACACTTAAATCACAAAACCAAAGGAGACGCGAGTTTCACCGATTTCTATGGAAGACACGAATTTCACGAATTATCACGAATTGAACTAAGGCAAAGATGGAATGGAACTAAGTTCAAAGGACGATCCGTTTATGAACTAATGAATCTTGGCCAAAGTTGACGAGGAAACCGAGTTTCAATTTGGAGGCAGCCAAGTAATTCAGCACCTGTTTGACGTGGGATTCTGTCAGCTTTTCCACGGCTTTGGCTTCAAGCAGGATTGTGTCGAAGACAACGAAATCAGCAAAATAGCGGTGCGGCAGAATGATGGTCTTGTACTGGATGTGGTATTCCTTTTCTCGGGCGAATGGAATCTCGTTTTGGGCAAATTCAAACTCGAGCGCGTCTTTGTAAATGACCTCGTCGTGCCCTTTTCCCAACTCCCCATGCACCTCCATGCAGTGGCCAATGATTTTATACGATTCCTCTTTGTAGAGTAGCTCTGACATTTGAATCCCTAGAATTCGTGATAATTCGTGTAATTAGTGTCTCAAGCCATCTTGTGCAATCGGTGTCTCACTTGCGCAACAGCGCGTATTCGATGCTGTCCACGAGGGCGTGGAGGCTGGCTTCGATGATGTTGTCATGCACGCCCACAGTGCCCCATTCGACTTTGCCGTCGCTGGACTCGATCAGGACCCGGGTGCGGGCGGCGGTGCCGGTGCTGGATTCGAGAATGCGGACTTTGTAGTCGGTCAACGACACTTGCTTGAGCTGCGGATAAAAACCGACCAGCGCCGCACGGAGGGCGCGGTCAAGGGCGTTCACGGGACCGTCGCCTTCGGCCACCGTGTGGGCGGCACCAGTGCCCACCCGCACTTTGACCGTGGCTTCGCAAATCGAATCGTGTCCGTCCCGCCGCATTGAGACATGGTAGGCATCCACTTTAAAGGGTGGCTCCTGATGTTTGAGAAGCTTGCGGATCAACAACGCCAGTGACGCTTCCGCCGCCTCGAACTCGTAGCCGTCATGCTCCAACTGCTTGATGCGCGCGAGAATGCTTTTCAGTTCCGGCGTGTCGTTGGTGATTTTGAACCCCAGTTCCTGGGCTTTCATCACGATGTTGCTCCGGCCTGCCAGATCGCTCACGAGCACGCGCCGCTTGTTGCCGACCAGTTCAGGATCAATGTGCTCGAAGCTGCGCGCCACTTTCTGGACGGCGTTGACATGCATACCGCCCTTGTGCGCAAACGCAGTGGCGCCCACCCAGGGTTGACGCGGGTTGTGGCGAAAGTTCGCCATTTCGTCCACGAACTGAGACACTTCCTTCAACTGCACCAGGGATTTCTCGGGCAGACTCTTCTTCTTAAGTTTGAGCACGACATTGGGGATCACGCTGGTCAGGTTGCAATTGCCGGTGCGTTCGCCATACCCATTGATCGTGCCTTGCACATGGGTGGCGCCGGCCTCCAGCGCCGTCAACGCGTTGGCCACGCCGAGGCCGATATCATCATGCGTGTGGATGCCGAGGCGGACTTTGAGTTTTTGGCGAGCTTCAGTGACGATGCGCGCAACTTCGGAGGAAAGCGAACCGCCGTTGGTATCGCACAAGGTCACCACGTCGGCGCCGGCTTCTTCCGCCGCCTCCCAGGTGGCCAGGGCGTATTTCGCGTCGTCTTTGTAACCGTCAAAGGCGTGTTCCGCATCGTACACCACAAACTTCCCGTTGGTCTTCAGATACTGGACCGTGTCAGCGATCATGGCCAGGTTCTCCTCCGGGCTGGTGCGAAGCACTTCCTTGACGTGCAGGAGCCAGGTTTTACCAAAAATGGTGACCACTGGCGTCTCGGCTTCCAGCAGCAGGCGCACCTGATCATCCACATCCACCGGAGTACCTTTGCGCCGGGTGGAGCCGAACGCGGCAATCCGGGCGGTCTTGAATTTGCGTTTTTTCGCCTCGGCAAAGAACTCGATGTCCTTGGGATTGGAACCGGGCCAACCGCCTTCAATGTAATGAATCCCGAAAGCGTCGAAACGTTCCGCAATGCGGAGCTTGTCCATGACTGAAAAATTGATGCCTTCGCCCTGGGTGCCATCACGCAGGGTCGTATCGTAGATCTCGACTTCCGGTTTCATAATCTTGCCCGCCGTAGCGGGAACGGCATTTTTACGCCCAGCGGGTTGCGGTTGAAAAGCTCAAAACCGGCATCGGAGGGGGCGTTGGAAGACCGAAAACCACCCGCAACATTGCGTTGGCGGCGGTTTTGCTCTACAAGGACAGCCTGTGAAGTCGCCTACCGCCAACAGCTTCTTACTGTTGCTGAATCTGGGACTGATCGCGACGGTTGGTTACCTGATCAAAACGCGGTCCCGTCCCGCGCTGCCTCCTGTCCAGGCGGCGACGCGGATTGTGACCAACGCGCCCAAGGTGGTGATCAAAGGCAGCGCCCCCCGCATCGTGACGGTGACCAATGACTTCCGCTGGGCGCAGCTCGAAACGGAAAACTACCGGGACTATATCGCCCGCTTGCGCTCCATTGGCTGCCCCGAGCAAACCATTCGCGACATCATCATTGCCGATCTTGACAAGCTGTTTGCCCCCCAAGTGCAGTCCATGTATGGCCGGCGGCCGAATTTGCACTATTGGGATTCCGAGGAAGAAGAACTGGCCAACGATCAGGACCACCGCAAATGGGTTCAACAGGAGCAGGCGGTCAATGAGGAAAAACGGGCGATCATCATGGAATTGCTCGGCGTGGATCTCGTGCGCGAGCGGCTGAAGGTCAAGGGCGACCAGGATTACTACGAGCGCCGCTTGGGATTTCTGCCGGATAACAAAGAAACAGCCGTGCGTTTGCTGCTCGAAAAATATGACGGCCTGGAAGCTCCGTTGCGCGGCGTGCTCGACGAACCGGGGCAAAGTCTGACGGCGACCGAGCGGGAGGAGTTGGTCCAATTGCGGTCCACCAAGCAAGCTGAACTGGCGCAGGTTCTTTCCCCCGCCGAGCAGCAAGAATTCGAGCTCTGGATGTCGCCCACCGCGAATGCCGTCCGTTACGCCTTTTACGGGATGAACGCCACCGAACAGGAATTCCTGGAGGTTTATGAACTGCGCAAAGCTTTTGATGAAGAATACCCACCCGAAATATTGGACATGAACGATCCTGTCCAAGTTGAAAACTGGGCGCAGGCAAAACAAGCCTTGGACCAACAGCTCAAACAGACTCTCGGCGAAAGCCGCTACCAGGAATACCAGCGCGGGGAAGATCCGGATTGGCATCAGCTCAATGCCACGGTCACCCGTTTCGAACTGCCGCGCGAAAAAGCGGCGGAAGTCTATGCCATGAAACAAACGTTGCGGGATACGCGCCGTTACGTGGAGAACGATCCCCGGTTGAGCTTCGAACAAAAAACCACCGCCCTTCAGGAAATCAGCCAGGAAACTCAGCACGCCATCCAGGAAATTCTTGGATCCGAAGCCGGCCCGTATTTCTTGCAGAAAACGGGCGGAGAATGGGAACGATGAATTCAGACTTGGGTTGACAAAGCCCCGCCCCGTGACGACGTTGCGGCAGGATGAAAACGACGACAAAAACTTTACTCCTGGCAGCGATCGTCGGAGGTCTGAGTTTGCACCAAGCGTCGGGTCAGGACGTTCCCCCAAAACCGGCACCACCGCCACCCGCTACCCCGGCACCCCCAGCGGGAGAAGCCAACGAAGCGCTGACTTATCGCCTGAAAAGCCTGACCCCGGTCACTCCGAGAACCATCGAATACGATGGCGCCCTCATGCGGCTCCGGCAACGGGCTCAACGAACCGAAGCCGACCGAGCTTCCGAAGCAGCCAAATGGAAACGGGGAGTGGACAACGTGTCCTTTGACCCGATGACGGGCCGTCCGGCAGGTCATCTACTTGTTTCTAATCAAGTTCTGATCCGCTGCCATCTCCCCGGGGCTTTTTCTTGTTCCGCCGCTGCTCCACTGCACTGCAACAGTGCAAATTAATCGCAAGCCGCGACGAAAATTCCTGCCTGCCGCACCGGTTGGGTAGGGCGAGACTTCGTCGAGCCCTGACATCCCCGAAGCACTTCCGCAGACTGGGTGATGAACAAGGGAAATACCTCGGTGTTCGTAGCGCCGTAGGCTTTCCGCGATATGGGCCTCGGGTTATCGGCAGCGATACGGGGAAGTATGGGCTCGACGGAGTCTCGCCCTACCCGCGATTGGTTGCGGCTTTGCCGCGCTAAGGTTCCTGATGAAACGATGGCTAATCTAAGCCATCGTTAGCGATGATATATTGCCCTTGACACCGAGCCAGCGTCGTCCCAAAGATGCGCCCGTTCAGGAAAGCTTGTTCCGAGCCGTCCTGGACCTAAACCACAACAGCAAGGAATACGTTATGAAAAGACTAATCGGTTGTTTGTCGGCAGTGGCGCTGGCTGCGTTCCTGACCGGCTGCGCGGGAGTGCAATCACCGCTCGTCGGCGGAGTTTACAAGGACGTGACCGCGCCCATCATGGCGACCAGTAACGCCACCGTCACCAAGAAGGGCGAAGCCTCAGCGACCTCGATCCTGGGTATCGTTGCCACCGGCGACGCCAGCATTCAGGCAGCGGCGGCCAACGCCGGAATTACGAAGATCCATCATGTGGATTATCACGCCAAGAGTGTCCTCATGTTCTGGGCGAAATACACCACCACGGTTTACGGCGAATAGACTTCATTTGCATCGGACGTGCAGTGCCGATGCTGATTCAATTAATCGGATCACGGCCCCTGAAGGCAGGGGCCGTTTTGTTTTGGCCAGCCCGGATTTCCGACGGCGGCATGATCCTGCCCCGTCAGAACGCGCGACTAGCACCGTCAATCTCGAGTTAAAATGTACGTCCCCGGCACCAACCCCAGCGGCTGCCTTGCCTGCGCCACGGAATAGTGTGCTGGGGAGTTGATTCGGGACGGAGCGGAAGCGGAAAAGAATATCCGTGCAATCCTTCAATCTATGGGCAAAATGAAGCCGTGAATTTCTTATGCTGATCGCCATCGTATGCTTGGTTGCGTTGACGCTTCCCGCCGCTGCCGAAAACTGGCCGGCATGGCGCGGAACGGACGGAAACGGGATTTGCCGCGAGCAGAGTCTGCCACTGCACTGGAGCACCAATCAGAATGTCCGTTGGCGTGTGCCCCTCCCCGGTCCCGGCAATTCTACGCCGATAATCTGGGGTGAACGCGTGTTTATTACCCAGGCCATTGCCAAAGAGCGCCAGCGTTTGGTGATGAGCTTCGATCGGCGAGACGGCAAGCTCCTCTGGCAGGCCGGCACCGTTGCGACGGTGAAGGATTCCGGCGGCGCAGCCAATCCACCCTGCTCGCCGTCTCCGGTGACGGACGGTGAACGTGTGGTCGCGTGGTTCGGCTCGGCGGGCGTCTTCTGTTTCGACCTGAGCGGCCACGAGTTGTGGCGGCGCGATCTGGGCCGGCAAACGCACGGGTGGGGTTACGCGGCTTCTCCGGTTCTCTACCGGAACCTCTGCCTGTTGAATTTCGGTCCTGGCCAGCGGAGTTTTCTCATCGCCCTGGACAAGCGTACAGGCGAGACCGTCTGGCAATACGATTTGCCGCCCATCGCCGCGGACGCAAAATGGGAGGATTTCGGCGGTGACTTGAAGGACTGGAAACGGCTCGGCTCACCCACCATGCCGGAAGTTACCGGTTCTTGCGCCACACCGGTAGTGGTACACACGACGGGACGGGATGAAGTGGTCGTGGCGCTTCCCCTGCGCGTGATGGCCTTCGCGCCCACAGACAGGCGAACCGTTGTGGAGCTGCGACGGCTTGAACACCGGCGCCTACAGCTCGCCCTTCTTCGGCGACGGTATGTTAGGAGTAACCGGCAGCGGCCTGCGCAATGCCGCCATGGTCATTCGCCCCGGTGGTCGCGGCGATGTCACGGCTACGCGCCGGCTCTGGCATTTGTCGCCACGCGGCAGCCAAACATGCATCGGCTCGGGTGTAATCTTCCAGGGCCACATTTACCAGGTTACCACGATGGGTTTTGCCCAATGCCTCGAGTTGCAAACCGGCCGAGACCTTGTGGGAGGAACGGCTTACCGGCAGCGGAGCGCGCAACGCCTCCTGGTCGTCGCCGGTCCTGGCCGGTGACCGCCTCTATGTGCCCAACCAGAACGCGGATGTGTTCGTGCTGCGCGCCGATCCAAAATATGCGTGTCTGGCCACCAACTCGATTGGCGGCGAGCCGATGAATGCCTCGCTGGCGATTTCGGACGGGGACGTATTCATCCGTACCCACAAACACTTATGGTGCATCAGCGAGGTAAGAAAACGTTGAGCGGCGCAATGCTGGGAGAGCAAATCTGAATCGGAACTATTCATTTGCCAGCGATAGGAAGCGCCGGTAAGCCGACCCATGCCAGAGCCAATCGTATCCACAATGACCGCCAGGATTGTCGAATGGGATCGCCGGAAGGGCTATGGCTTTTTGCAGGTTGGAAAACAGCGGGTGTTTCTGCACCACCGCGACTTTACCGAGCATCACAAGCGACCGGCCGTGGGGGATGCCGTTCACTTCACGATGGGTCAGGATGCCAAGGGGCGTCCTTGCGCTACCAATGCCAGGCACGTAAATGACGGCGGGCGAATCACGGTGCTGAACGTTTTGGTGGTGGCCGCTCTGCTGATGTTGCCAGCCATTGCCTTGCAACGACGAGGGGCGGATTTCATTTGGGTGGGGGCCTATCTGCTCGCGCTGGGCGCAATCACTTACTCCGTATATGCCCTGGACAAGCGGCGAGCCCGTGAAAAGGAGTGGCGGATGACCGAAGGTCTGCTGCATCTGTTGGAATTGCTGGGTGGGTGGCCGGGCGCGTTTTTAGCGCAGCGGCGCTTGCGGCACAAATGTTCCAAGGGCAGCTACCAATTTGTGTTCTGGCTGATCGTGCTCATCTATCAGTTTGTTGCGTTTGATTCGCTCCAGGATTGGCAGTTTTCCCGGGCGGCGATGAGCCGGCTTGAGGCAGCCACGGTGCATCGGCGATGAGCCGCCACAGCCCAAATTCCCAAAGCACGCTCGAAATAGTCCGGCGATTCCTCGCTGAGTTGTGGCGTTTAAGTGGACCGAGTCCCGTCAGGGACGAAAGAAATCATCTCCGTCGAATTACCATTTGACAGATTGGGGGCTGTCCGCGAAATAATCTGCCGCACGCGCCAGAGTAGCTCAGTGGTAGAGCAGAGGACTCATAAGCCTTTGGTCGGGGGTTCAAATCCCTCCTCTGGCACCAGCTAAAAACCCCCACAAGAACCTAAAAGAACCAAGGTGTTTACGCTTCTTGCACGTTCACAATCCAATGCTGGCCTATTGCGGCCTACGGCGTCAAACAGGGCAAATTCTGGCAACCGATGGCAACCGCTTCCGGTGGTTTTCGCTTCTGAATTCAGATCGACAACAACCGCGATTCCTCACGCACCGTACACGCTCCGAAGGGAGATGCTCGGCACGAGCAGCGGCAAGGTGGGGGCGATTTTCGGAGGTTGACACGAAACTGAAATCTTGCCTAATTTGCTCTCATGTATGGAATTACCGCTGGAGCTTAACGGGTTCAATACACGAACCGTCGTTGTATTATAATTGTGCCTCGTCAGCAGAATCTGTGGGTAGTTTCCGGCTCTGGGAGCCGGCCTAACGTGTGATACAAGGCTATTTCCATCGCGTCGTAGGTGCGAAATCCGTAGGATCTTCTGGTCACCACTCGGATTTTATTGTTCAGACCCTCGACCGGGCCGGACGAGAGTTCCCCTTTGGCGCGGAACCAGTTCAAGAGCAGCTCTTGGTGGTTGCGCAGCATCCTGGCCACTTTGGCCATCGGTTCAAGGCGGCTGCGCAGAGCTCGTTCAGTCCAGACGTCCAGAAAAGCCCTGGCCCAAGTGACAGAGCGATAGCGCCAGAACGGCTCGAAGGTTTCCTTGAGCATCCAGGCTCGCCCAGTGGCCAGTTTACTGCGCAGCAGTCCCCAAAGCTTTTGCTTGGCCCGGCCGCGGACCCGATTTCCCCGGCGCAGCAACTTCCACCGCATGTGCTTGAGCTTTTTGGCCGCGGGACGTCCCCGCAGCCGACCACTCTCGGCTCGGCGCACTTGGTCGACGGCTTGATTCAAATGCATCGTGATGTGGAAACGGTCCAACACGTGCAAGGCGTGCGGGATCTTGGCCCCAATCACATTCAGGTAGGCCCGCCACATGTCACTGCAGACAAAGCGCACGCCGCTGAGCACCGTCGGCCCCAACGCCTCAAAGCCCCGGCGCAGCGTGGCCTGCGTGCGTCGGCGCCCCACCCACAACAGCCGCCGACAGTGCTGGTCGATCTGGTAGATGACGGTCAGGAATTGCTCCGCCCGCTTGCCTTGGCCCCAATGGATCTCGTCGACGCCAAGGGATTGGACCCCTTCAATCTGACGGTGGGCCAACCCCCACTCCACGAACCACTCGACCGAACGATAGACCGCTTCCCAACTGGTCTGAAACGCCAGGGCGGTCTGTCGCCAGGACAAGTGCCGCGCCCATCGCGCCAAGAATCCCATCATCGCCGTGGTGATCGGTCTCTTGCCCCGGCTCCACGGCATGTGCTCGACGATGACCCCATGCGTGGGACACTCCACCCGCCGCGGCGCATAGAGGAATTCGGTTTTAATGCCCCACAGCGGCACAAAGAGCCAGGTTCGTTCCGGCAGTCGGTCGTAACCTGGCGCCGGCTCTCGGCACTTCGAGCACCGGCCGCACCGCCCTTGATGCGCCTCCAGGGTAATCTCAACGCGCAGCTTGTCGCGCTCGCACAGGAGCCGGACCTCCTTGTAAACGAACCCCGCAAAACGTTGTATCCGGTTCAGGATGGTTTTAACTTCGAGTTGAATAGCTGGTCTCCGGGTCGATGGTTTGTTTTGTTTGCAAGCTGCAAACTAATCGGCGCACAAGGGGATCAGCTATTCTTTTTTGCCACGCACGTCCGCCCCGTAGTCTCAGCGGCTGGTCTCGACCACCAGCGCCAGGTTGAGGGGAGGGTCGCCGACTGGGATAGGCGCCGATCGGAGCCGGTCTTGCGCATCCCAAGCGCGGCTCAGATCGTGCGCAAAGGGACCCAGTCGGCGGGCCTCCCCTCAACCGGTCGAGCCTCCCACACGCTTCGTTTGTCCCGCCAGCAGATCGCTCACTCCGGCCACGCACCTTTTTCCTTTTTCACAGCCGCTGTTTCAAATCCACCCACAAATTTTGCTACAGA
>CAWBHS010000056.1:0-48260 GCA_963788655.1 uncultured Verrucomicrobiae bacterium
TGAGAAACCACGACGAATCAAACAATTAACGCTTGACTCTGTCAATCCAAACCATTTATTAATCTTGTCGAAAGTGACAACCGGGAACGTTAACGGAAGGTTTCGGATAAACCGACAATTTGCAGTTTATGTTAGGCCACTTCACACTTATGAGCCGTTCGGTGAAACTAAACATGCTCCTTCTCATCCTGTCGCTTGCCATTCCTTGGATGGTTGTCTCATTGTGCGATTTCTTCGCGGCAGAGCGGGGCGGTGTTTACGAGGTGAGCCGCGAGTGGCGCTCGGACGGTCTTGGCGGCACTTACGGAGCATTGGAGTGGGAGGCCTATTCCGACAATCAACTCGTCGCTTGGGAGACAGAGTTTTTTTGCGGCCCGCTGCGAGGTTCGCTACCTTTTTCAGCCCCGGTCTCCATTGCCGTCCTCGCGATGTTGTATGCAGCGCCAGTTTTGGTCGCACTGCTTTTACGCCATGGACACAGACACACACCAACGGCCTAACAAGCGGATGCACACGAACCGCCGCCCCGCGTTTCAGTTTGGACATGCTGGATTGTTTGGACGCTGCATTCGCTGCCAGCGCCCGTCTCCGGCGGCGGTCGGTGATCCTGGTCGTTCGACAGGAGCACACGCATGACGCAGCACTCGCTCAAATCGTTTATTGTTAATGTTGCGCTGAGCAAGCTCGCAATCGCAGCGTTCATCTGGTCATTATTGAAACACATTGGAGCCGTTTGCGTTTTTGTCACTGGGGTCATGGTTATTCGATACTTGCGCCGCGCAGAGATCGGTTGGACCTACGACTTGCTCGGAGGTATTTTTGGCATCACAGCGATCTGGATTGTGAATGTGGCGAAGACTTTTGCAGCAGCTTACCGAGAATTCTGCCAATGAAGAATGAAGGTCGAACAGAAGAAAGGAATGTAGAGAACGCGGGGGCGCGAAGACTGGGGGGTTGGAGGAACAGGATCAAGGTTTGAAGTCGGAGCGCTTCGCCCCCGGGTTCTCTGCATTCCAGGGTTGAACGAAGCCGCGTCGAAGGTTCAGCGGCCCGCCCCGGCGTAACCTGGTGAACCCTTTGCGGAAAGTGTCGCGGGTTCGCCGGCCGCCCGGTCCCATCGTCCCCCAACCGTTTGCTCCCCAGCCGGCGGCTGGGGTCGCACGACTCCGGAATCCCCCCTTGGCCCTGGACCGAAACGCGGCGTGGCGGCGCGGGCGCCCGGCGGGCACCACCTCGGGACCGGACGCGAGCACACCGCGCCGGGGGAGCTTCGTCAGTCTCCAACGGGAATGGCTCCAGGGCGGGGGCGCTTTCATGGGGCGGGCGGGGCGCGGCCCGGCGGCGGCCGCGGTAAGGGATGCCCGGCGCGCCACCGCGCCACGCGCACCAGTTCCCCGCCACAGTGCGGACACTGGGAGCGTTGCGGAACGCTCGTTGCGGGTTGCGCGTCCGGGTCCGCGGGTTCGTGGCCAAGCCGACCGCAAGGCAGGCCCAGGGGAGGCAGCAGGAAGAGGATCGAACAAGCCAAGGCCGGTCGGTAATGGACCGGATAGGCCCACGTCGATCTGGTGTCTCCTGGCAAGAAAATCAGCGGAACCCCTTCAAGCGAGAGAAGCATAGGACGAGCGACGCCCGTCGCTTGGTGCCTCTCGGTGCTGCGGCCCAAAGGAGCCGAGCGCGATATGGCCGCCGACCGGTATTGCCAAGTGGGATTGGGAAGGTCCATGACGCCTTTGGGTGTCACCGGCCTCCTGGTTACGCGGATCCCCCGCATCCGGGGTGGCCTTGGAGAGGCTTGAGCCGTGATGAAGGGAAACTTTCAAGTCCGGTTCTTAGGGGGCGTGGGCGGGCGACCGCCTGCGCCTACCGGTGAAACGGCGAGTCTTGCCAGTAGCGCGTTGTCTGTGTAAGCTGGGAACCATGGAAAGTAGCTATACGGCAATTGTTAAGCAGGATGGTGACTGGTGGATTGGCTGGGTTGAAGAAGTGCCAGGCGTCAACGCTCAGGAAAGAACCAAAGAGGAACTGTTTATCAGTCTCAAAGAGGCCTTGAAGGATATTCTGGAGCTGAATCGTGAAGATGCTCGCAAAGCCGCAGTGGAAGGTTATGAAGAAGTTACCCTTGCCGGCATGAAGCGCAGGGATTAATTCGGCACTTGACCGCGCATGGTTGCCAGTTGATCAGAGAAGGAGGGAAGCATTCAGTCTGGGTAACCCGATCACCAGCCGAAAGACAGCCGTTCCTCGCCACAGTGAGATCAGGGACTTGTTGGCGCGAAAGATCTGCAGAGATTCGGAAATACCCGAACCATGAAAACAGAAATTCCGAACAAGGGCGATTCACCGAACAGCCGACCCGCTTGGCAGTTTGCTGCTGGCGTTTCGCTTGGAATCGGTATCGTCATTCGCGGCGGTCGGTGATCTCGTTAGGCTACTGGACACACACTCCTTGCTTTGCACGAAATCAAAAGACTGCCGGCCAAGCAGTTGGAAGAGCTTCGGATGTATTTGTTGATTCGGGCTGCTGAGGCGGGACCAGATGGGCTTTCGCTGGAATTGATGCACCTTAGTTCGAGACTTCAGGGGTTTCAGTGTGACGTCGCGAATATTCGAGCTGAGTGCCAGTATTTAGTTGATTTGAAGTTTCTGGTTGAGATTGGTGACACCTTGTGCAAGGGACACCTGAAGGTTAGGATTTTCGCGACTGGCAGAGACTATCTTGAGAAGCATGGGTTTCCGAGTTCATAGCAGAAAGCCTAACGAAGAAAGATAGCTTTGGCCGGAGCGCGCATGGTTGGGGCCTTTGTTTTACCCTAAGCTTAAAACACTAACAGGCCATCGCCGCCGAGGTAAGGAGGTGGAGTACCGGAAGGACCATCCCGTCCGCCTGCTTGCTTCGGCGGCTACGGCGAGGGTGAACTGTTCGGCCTTCGGATTTTCCGCGCTGCGGTCAGTGCCGGGGCAGCTTGCCGCGAGTCTGGTTGCGAATTTCTTTAATCAGTGCGGGCGGTGCTGGACGGATCCCTTCGAACGGTGAGAAATAGACAGCCGGCGGCGCTTTTAATGTGTACGGCTTCGGTTCTTCGCCTTTGGCGACGTAAGGAACTACCACCGCCGTCCCATCCAGCAACACCACAAACCCTTGCGCATGGATGCGATACTGCCCCTGCACGACTCCGACAATTCCGTTGGTGACGCTCACTTCATACACCGCAGTCGTCGGCACGGCATGGGAATTTCCCAATAATGTGCCCGCGGCCAGGCGCAATTGAATGCTCATCGCCGCCTGGGCTGCGGGTTCGGTGTTGACCACCTTTTCCACCGTCAAGACCGTGTTTTCCGTCAGTCGAATCACACCCACCACCTCGCCCAAATCCAGATCGAGGGCGGATTTGGAGCCGGTGTAAATCGTTGCTCCCGCCGGCAGTTTCATCCCCGGACGAAGCGCCACCGAACTCTGATCGGGCATCTTGGCCGAAGCTCTCCCCAGCACGCCCACGACGGACCCGCCGTTAATTTGGGCGTTGGCTGGGGCGGGATTGAGCAGCATCACCAAACCGGCCAGGCAACCCCAAAGTGAAATTCCATCCCGAAAACGGGTCCATGTTCGTATCGTTGTTTCCATACACATTGCCGCGAATAGATTCGTGTGCCGTCAAAACCGCGCACGATGTCGATTTAGCGATCCGCATCCAGGACGTGTCAATGCGTTTTCGTTCCACCACGATCAGAGCAGGACTGGGCAGATGACCGAAAACCAAAGGCCGAAATCCGAAAGAAATCCGAATTCCGAAGCCCGAACGCAGTTCCGCTTTTGCCTTTCAACTCAGCACCTCGCGGGCCAGATGCCTTGGGATTTCGGCTTTCAGATTTTAAACCTCGGCTTCATTTCTCCCGAGTGTTGCGGGGTAAAGCGGTCGCGCTCCGCCCAATGTAGGACAGGCATCCCGCCGGTCCCGAAGGTCCAAACGGCGTTCAATATTCTACCAGCCGCTCAATGGAGCGGGGGAACGTGGCCTGGTTCGGGACCGCCGAGACGGCGGTCCTACTTCGGCTTTGGAATTTCAATCGGAGCTTGGAAAACCTGCCGTTTGCCGCTATCGCTTCTACCGGAAAAAGCAAAGACAGAAATTCTGACTATGAAATACAGACCGTTGGGCAACTCAAACATTTCCGCGTCCGTCGTCGCTTTCGGCGCCTGGGTGCTGGGCGGGGGCCAGGTGTGGGGCAAAGACCCCGACGACCGCGAATCCATTCGCACCCTCCAGGCGGCCATCGACGCCGGCGTGAATCTCATTGATACCGCGCCCGCCTATGGTTGGGGGCGCAGCGAGCGCGTCGTCGGCCAAGCTCTCAAAGGCCGGCGCGACAAAGCCGTGGTGGCCACCAAGTGCGGCCTCTGGTGGGACGACGACCGCGGCTCGTTCTTCGCCGAAATGGACGGCAAGCGCATGCATCGCAGCTTACGATCGGACACCCTTCAGCTTGAAATTGAGAACAGCCTAAAGCGCCTGGACGTCGATTGCCTTGATCTTTATCAGACCCACTGGCCTTCCTGCCCGCCGGAACATACTCCCATCGCGGACAGCATGGCCACGCTGATCAAGCTGAAAGACCAGGGCAAAATCCGCGCCATCGGCGTGAGCAACGTTTCGCTCGATGAACTCAAGGAAAACCTCAAGTGCGGCCCGGTGGTCAGCGACCAATTCCGATACTCGATGCTGACCCGCGACGCCGAACGCGACCTTCTCCCATGCTGCGCCGAGCACCATCTGGCCACGCTTACCTACATGTCGCTCGAACAAGGTTTGCTGACCGGCAAGATCGGCATGAATTACCAGTTTGCCCCCGGCGAATTTCGCACCAACGCCGATTGGAATCCCTGGTTCATCCCGACCAACCGTCGCAAAGTGCTGGCCATGTTGGCGGGTTGGAAGGAACTCACGGACAAATACAATTGCACGCTGGCGCAGCTCACCATCGCCTGGACGGCAGCCCAACCGGGCGTCACCCACGTGCTTTGCGGCACGCGCAATGAAAAACAATTGCGCGATAACATTCAGGCCGGTGAACTCGCAATCGAATCCGCCGACTTGGAACGAATCCGCAAAGAGGTCGTCGCTCTCGGGGCACCCGCCAAATCCTGAACGCACAGGCCGAGACTCACCAGCTTCACCGGCGGGGGCGCTTGCCGCGCCCGCTGATCGCCGGCATGGTCCTGCAATTTGCGGCCAGTGGCGCGGTGTTGCCGTTTATCACGCTGTTGTTGCGGGACCGCGGATTGTCGTTCGACCGCATCAGCACCATTCTGCTGGCGGGATCGGCCATCATGCTGGTGGCGCCATTTTTCTGGGGCATGCTGGCCGACCGGTATGTGGCGTTGGACCGGTTGTTTGTCATCATCAATGTTCTGGGCGCGGCGGCCTTGGCAGGTTTGGCGGCGCAAACCACGTTCGCCGGGTTGCTGATTGCGTTTACGCTCTATACGGCATGCCTGACGCCCACGTTCTCCCTGATCAACGCCCTGAGCTTCCATCATCTGCCTCATCCTCGGGAGCAATTCGGCCGGTTGCGCTCGTGTGGTTCGTTGGGTTGGGTCTTGCCGTTCCTGCCCATCGCCTGCTGGACCGCTTGGCGACCCGAAGCCGGATTGAACTTCACCTTGCATCTGGGTATGGGCCTCTGCCTGGTCATGGCCATCCTGGCGTTCTGGCTGCCGCCCACGCCGCCGCTTGCCCGGTGCCGTCGCGCTGCTGACTCCGGCACGATCCCGATGGGCGGCATCTATGTTCCCGCCGTGAAACGATTGTTGAGCGACGTGAATTACCTGGTGGTGTTGGCCGCGATGTTGTTGGTCGCCGGGTCGTTCGCCGTGCTCACGTATTACTCGCCGCCCTTCCTGGAAGACTTGGGCGTGCCCCGGCCGTGGATTGGCCCCATTCAAGCCCTGGGAGTGATCTGCGAAATCATACTGTTCCAGGTGCAACCCGCGCTGATCCGCCGCTGGAACTACGCCACGGTGATTCTGATCGGTTGCGGGGCGTTGCTGCTGCGTCAGCTTATGTTCGCCCAACTGAATGATCCCTGGCTGTTGTCGGCCAGCTACGTCTTGGCGGGCATGGTCATTGTTTTCTTTCACATGGGCATCAGCGTGCTGGTCAATGCGCTGGCGGCCGCCGAAGTGCGCGCGACGGCGCAGACGCTCCTGGCGTTTTGCGGATTGGGGCTCGGTCCGATGTTGGCCAACTGGACCGCCGGCCGGCTGGCCCTTAAATTCGATAACAACTTGCGTCCAGTATTTCTCTTTGCCGCCGGGATGGCGGCCTTGGCGGCGCTGCTCATTGGTTTGCGCGGCAAGCAACTCAACCAGGCGGGGCTCGTGGAACGGTAAGGACCCAGGACCTCATCCCCCACCTTCGCCGCTGATTAATTCAGCGCCAGAATATCCAGGGCGCTGGACTGGGTGGGCTGCGGCAGATCCTTTAATCGTTGTTCAGCTTCTTTGGCCAGGCGCTCGGCCTCGGCGACATGGGGACGCGCGGTGCGCCAGCCCAATTGGGCGTATTCGTAACCGGCCCAAATTAATTGCACCTCCAGTTTGGCGACTTCGTCCGCCACCGTGTCAAAGGCCGGATGCCGCTTCAGCGACTCGGCAAGTTTCCACAAATCGGGACGGACCATCTTGATCTTTTCCGACAATGGCAAATCCGGTCCCGGATTCAGCTCGCCATTTTCCAGCTTTTGAACAATCCGATGCGCCTGCCGTGCGGCCTCCATGACGATACCGCTCCGGTCTTTGGATTCATTTTCGGCCCGGGCAAAATCAAGCCAGCGCTGGGCCTTGGCAAAGGCATAACTGCGGATGGGCAGGCCGTGGGCATTCAGCTCGCGCAGGCGTTCCTGCAAGGCGTCGAGATTGAGGACAGCGGTGGGGTCCGCGCCCGGCGTTGCGGCCGTGCCGGTGAAGGGCTGCGGACGGAAGGGTTTGCGGTGATACTGCATACGCTGGCAAGCCGTATCCGCATATTGCTCCGCCTTTTCCAGCGTCGGTTTGGCCACCCGCCACCCGCGATTCTTGTAATCGTAGGCCGCCCAAACCAATTGCACTTCCAGAAAGGCAACCGCGACTTCCCCCGCTTGGAAGTTGGGTTGCCGCTTGAGTTCTCGGGCCAACTCCCACAGGTCTGGACGGATGGACGGCACGAACGGAAACACGACGGTTTCCCGGCGGGGGTCCGACTTCTTGGACTCAAGCTGCCCAATCAGATTGGTCGCCACGGAGAAGGCTGCCGCCACCAGCGGACCGCGGTCGGTATCGGTTAATTCCGATTTGGAACAGAGCAGCCACTGTTGGGCTTTGGCCAGAAAATACCGATCGTTCGCTGGGTCCGCGACCAGCTTTTGCAGGCGGACCTGCCATCCATCGTAAGCCTTCAACAAGGCGCGGGCCTGCGATTCATGCAGCGGAGAGTAGGTTTCCGGCGCGGCCCCGGCCCCGGGCCCTTGAATCAGACTGCCCACCAGGCCCAAGATCACCGCCATCCGCCCACCAAGCCGCCAGGCCGTCCGGCTTTTCGCCGGCGCTGGGCTTAACTGGGTTGGAAGGTTTACGATCATGGGCTGCTTCATTCCCGCGAGTTCTTGCTGCGGCCAAACAAGGTTTCATCAAACTTGAACCGGAAGCTGATAAAGAATCCGGGATTGGTGTAATTCTGGCCACTTAAATCGTCGTCGTGGAATCCAAAGACATTGAAGCCCGCGGCAATGCGCATGTTGTTCTTGAACGTCCAGCCCACTTCCGGGCCGAGTCCGAATTGCGCGCTGCGAAAGCCGCCCCCAAACAGCATGCTGCCATTCAGGCCAACGTCCCAACGCTTGGTCAGATCGGTACGTGGCCCGCAAGGCCACCAAGTGCGCGTCGTAGAAATCGCTGAAACCGTCGGCCGAGTCCCAGGCGAATTTGGAGGCATAATGACCGCTCAGAATCCAGTCGCGCGTTGGCTGGTAGTTGGCGTGCAAGGAGAAAATATGGACTTGCCGTTCCAAGTCGCCGCGGGGTTGCGTCCCGTCATCCTCAAACTTGTACTGGTACTTCATCAAGGCATTCCACCGATCGGTGCGCGTCTGCCGGTAGGCCAGCCCGGCCTGGAAACGCGCCTGCGTTTTGCTGCCGCCGGTGGGTCCGTTATTCTGCACGCCATAATAGATGGTCTTGCCCAGAAAGGTCCAATCGGTACTGAGTTTGCGCGCCAATCCCAGCGTATTGAGCACGCTGTCACTCGCCGAACTGACCCGCAGTTCCAATCGCGCCGTGCCTTTCCAGTCCGGATTGCGTGTGTATTCCACCGCGGCGGCGCCGGCGGTGGCTTCATTCTGAATGTCCCCGACGATGGGGTTGACGCGTTCGAACGTGGTGTTGAGCCGCAGTCCTTCCGCCAGGGACCAACCATTGCGCAAGCCAACCGCGGCTTCGGCTTCGCGCCCGGAAAAGGCATCCCGTCCGCGATATTCACTGAACACCGAGCCTTCCTTCATATACTCAGTGTCGAGGCCAACGACGGTGGTGTTTTGCTCCTGGAAGTTATTCAATTCAAAGGGGCCGCCCAGCGCATTGATGAATTCATGCCGGGCGTAGAGGCGGGTTTTCGGGCCCACCTGCATTTCGCCCCCGACCGCCAACAGACGCTTGTCCGTCTCGATCACATCGTTCTCCACCTCGCCATAAACGGAGGCCTGCTTAACGAACGGTACCGGCACGGTAACCTTGGCGCGCGCGCTGTTGACTTCGTTCGGCGTCACCCCGGCCGGGGTGGCCGTGGTGGGCCCAGCCGGGGCGGCGGTTTCGGTGCTGTGCCGTCCTCCGACTTCGACGCGCACCTTGCCGGGCAAGGTCTGTTCCACGGAGAGCGTGCCGCCTTCCCGGTGGCCGTCGTTCGCCGTGCTTTCACTGTAAATGGCCTGGCCCAACAGCCGCGTGTTGGGCGCGAGTCGATGGCTGATTTGTGCTCCCGCTTCCCGGCGGCCCGACATAATGCCCGCCGCGTTGTTGCTGAAGGTATTGCCGGCCTCCCCGAAATAGAACCGCGCGTCCGTTTTCTCGTCCTGGTGGCGCAACTCAATCCGCCCGGCGTCGCCATCGGCCAGCGCCGTGGAACTGTGAGCCACTTCGCCCAAGACATAGGTTTTCTTGGCCAGCTTGATGGTGGAGTTGGCGCTGTAGAGGTGGTATTCGGCCAGGGGATTTTCGTCGCGCACCACCGATCCGCCGACTTCGATATGTTCGTTGAGTTTGACTTGTCCGTCCGCGCCATACACCCAAAATTTGTCTCCGCCTTGCTCCACCTCATACGTCACGCGGATGAACACTGGATTGAGATACTCATCCACACTGGGAAGCGACCGACGGAGGAGCAACCGGCCCGTAAACGGCTCAAATTCGTAATCCGTAAATCGGGTCAACGTTTCGCTCTTAATGACAATCGACCGCTGATTGCGATCGCGGGTGATGATCTCGACTTTTTCGCTGTTGATGATGCCGTCCTTCGCGCTGAACTGATACGGCCCGGAAGTGCCATTGCCGCGCATCTCATCGATTACCTGGCGGGTGCTGTCCTCACTGGCCCATACGTTCAGGCGCACGTGCTCGTTTTCCAGATGCACCCGCCCACCCGTCAGGCTGCGACTGTAGTTCCCCAGGCTGCTGGCTTCCGCTTGCGAGGTGGTGACGAAGTCGCCATAAAGTACGTAACACCGCTTCCGGTCCACGCGAACATACAAGCGCCCCGTGCTTTGGGCGTCGAATCCTTTGACCGACGAATCACCATACACCGGGTAAAACTCATCCGGTTGGATGTCGCGGAAGAGCCGCTCCTTGGTGTCTTTGTCCGAGTCAAAGCCGACCGTCAGCAGGTATTTGCCAAGCACCTTGCCCTTCACAAACAGGGCGGCCCGTCCGCCATATCGATCGGAACCCGAACCGTCGTTCAGGGCAAAGGCCTGGAGTTCTTCGGCGAAACCATCCTGCGAGCGCGGGGGAAAGGCATCGTTGCCATTGAGGTCGCTGAAATTCACCGTGCCTTCGAGAACCCCCACCGCCAGCAACGGCCGCAGTTCGGGGAGAAAATGGAGCACCGCCTCGGCCCCCATCGCACCGCTGCTAACCTGGATGTGTGATTCCCCCGGCTCCAGGGGCGGTGTCAGGTAAAACTCGGCGTGGCCGCCCTCGATGAATACCTGGGTGGCGGGCGTGCGGGTATCAAAATCTTCGACCTGCCATTCACCCTGACTGGCGCTCAACGTCAGCGGCAAGCGCGCCGTCACTCGCACACCGGCGCCATCGGTCACTTCCACCACGACTTTGGCCGGGGTCTTGCCGTCTGCCACCGCGCCCTCTTTGGGGAGAAAGATCCGGATCGATCCCGGTTTGTCGGGAGCGATCAGGTTCACTCCCTCGCGGCCCCGTTCGTTGCCGAACGCATCGATCTGGACCACCTCCACTTCATTGTTGCCCGGCTGCAATTCCACCCCGACATATTCCCAAACCTCCAGTCGCTTTTCGGCCAGCGTCGCCCGTTTGCCCAAACGGCTGGCTGACACCTCTTGACCGTTGACGCGGAGGACCAACTTGCTCCCTTGCACTCCCTGCACTCGAATGGTGGATTGGGCCATGGGCAGGATGTCGCCGTCCTTGAAATCAACGAAACCCAAGGTGTTGGTGGCGACTGTTTCCAGTGCAGGCTCCAAGGGCAATTGCGGGCCAAAGACCGGGTTCAGCGGCATGCCGTTGGTGGCCGAGGATGCGGTATTCGTGCTCGCGGTGACGCGCGGTGTACGACCGGCAGCACCCGGAACCAGGCCAGTGACCAAGCTCGGTCCCGCATTCACCGGATCGCTGATTACCCCGCTCGCCGGCAGTGAACGCGGATCGTTTCGGGGCACCAGGGCTCCATCCGGCGTCAAACGTCCCTTGATCATCGCGTCAATCTCGGACGCCCGACCCTCGGCCCGGAGCCGGCGGGCTTTGACTTCCTCAATGACTTCAGGCACCGGATAGCCAATCGTAAAATTGGCTTTGTGGATTTCACCGCGGTTGATATCCACAAACCGGGTGCCACCGCTGCCCGCATGCCGCGTGGAGGGGGCGAGTAGCACCGCGCCGGTCGGCAACGTCGTTTCGTCAAGTTTAAGCACATGGGTCTTGGGCGAGACGCCGTAGAAACTGTATTTGCCTTCGCTGTCGGTAATGACATAGGTGCCATCCTCCATGTAAAGGCGAATGCCGGGAACGCCCAACTCCAGGAGATCTTGAATCCGGTTTTGATTGGCATCGATGAAGACCTTCCCCAGGACCACGCCCATGTCAGTAAACACGCCGCCTTGTTTTACTTCCAGTTTGACGGTCGCCCGATTGCTCTGCAACACCCGCGGCTGCGTGCAGGTGGACCAGGCGGTGAATACGCCATTGCCTTTGGTCGTTCCCGGCCCGGCGCGCACCACCAGCGTCAACGTCACCACGCCATCATTCGGGAGGGCGCCCACCGGAAACACCAGTTGCGGGCCGGCGCCGCCTTCCGGATTCGCGATGGTCACCCCTTCTCGGCGGGCGGTTCCTTGTTGATACGCAAAACCGGCGGACAGGTTGTTCACGGCCACCACGTCCGCCAGATCGATACCCGTGGCATTGCGGATGCGGATCGTCAGTTCAACCATGTCGCCAATCTCGACGCTTTGCCGCGACGCGGTGATCTGGGTGAACAACGAGCCCAGTTCGGCCAGCAGGCTGACGCGGTTTTCACTCATCGCGGCCAAGCCACTCGCCGGCACCGTCGCGGTCAATTGGATCGTCGCCGCCTGTCCGCCCAGTAACGGGGAAGATGGTAGTTCGCCCACGATCACCAAGTCCAGCGGAGTACCGGGATTGACCGTGAGCGAACCGCCGTTGGCAATCTCGATTTCGCCGGTATCGACCACTCCGTTGCGATTGGGATCCCGGAACAGTCGGAGATTTGTCAGGTCGTAATCATTGTCGGGACCGTTTGCCGCCTGGAGGGTAACCATGGCTGGCCCCGTTCCCGAATAATCCAGGCGATGAGGCAACGAAACCGTTGAGCCCACGGTAGCGGTCAACGACCGTCCGGGGGAAAGGTCCAATTGACCGGCGGGAGGGATGTCCCCCTGGATGATCACGCGCACCGGTTCGGACTGCATTCGGACCAGGTTGGTGCCTCCCGGTGCGCCATTGGCCTCCGTGGTGAATTCGACCACCGCCAGGTTGATTATCTCCAAGCCGGTGGCCGGTGGCGCCGCCCGCGCCGGACAAACGACGGCATAAAGAATGAGTCCAAGGAGGAAGCACTGGCTCCCGACCGCGCGCACGAGCGGAACCAGTGAGAAAGGCAATGAAAACGAGAAGCGTCGGCTTGCAGCAAAACAGAAAGCTTGAGCTCCGATCGGCATCTTACGGGCTGACCTTTCGGGTGCCTCCATGAAACCGCGTCATAGACGGAAACCTGGCTTCGAAAGATACAGCTCGTTTTTCGAAGTCAGATTCAGGGGCAATGTTGGAATCACCCCGCAACCGCTTGCGGGGGATTCGCCAATGCGCGCGCTTCATGGACAAGGTGAATCCGACGTTTAGCCGAGCGGGAGGCAGCGCGACTGAACCACCGGTCGCCAACTGGCCACGTGCCCGCAAGCCAATGGCTCTGCGGAGCTTCCACGCTCTTCCAGGTTCAAAGCAAAGGATGTGCCCGGATATGCACATTCCGCGCGTAAAGGTTCTTCCAGACGAAGTTTTTCCTGGCCTTTGCCTGCCGTGAGGAACCCAGGTGGAGGTATCCAAGGTGTGGATGGTCCGCCGGGCCAGTCAATTGAACGACCCGTATCCATCCGGCCAAGTGGCCCACGAGGCGCCCGCCGGTCCTGCCCTAGCGAGATCTTGTCGGGCCGGGGGGGGAAGCGACTTAAATCTATGCCGCACAAGCAGTCGGAATGGCCTGGCTCGAGGGCAATTCCAACGTGAAGGTGGCCCCATGTCCCGGTCCGTCACTATGAACAGATAATTTGCCCCCCATTTCCTTGGAGGCGTTGGCCCCGCTATGCAGCCCAAAACCATGCCCATGCGGTTTGGTGGTAAATCCATGTTGGAAGACTCGAGTCAGATTCTCCTCCGGAATGCCCACTCCGTTGTCGATGACTTGCATCTTCACTGTTTCTTTGCCCTGCCGGGTAATTCTCAGAATCAACCGTGGCTCCTGGGGCTGACCGTCTTGCAAGGCATGTTTGGCGTTGCGAATCAGGTTGATCAAGATCTGCATGGCTTTGTGCCGATCCACGTCCACCGGCGGCACGTCGTCAAATTCCCGGACCACCGTCACGTTGACCCCTTCCAGCCCGGCGGCATTCATCCGCAAGGCATCTTCCATCAACATGGCCGGTGCCACCGATTCAATCACCCCGGACACTTTGGCGTAGGCCTGTTGCATGGAAACGATTTCCTTGATGTGGTCCACGTTCTTGCGGAGGGCATCGAGTTCCTCGAACTGGACGGCGTGCTCATTGGCGACATGCTTGGCGAGCTTCGCCACAAAATCCGGCAGTTGTTTGCCGCGCGGATCTTCGGTGAGGAAGGTGCCGAGGTCGGCGGCATGCTCGGTCAGCAATTCCGCCAGGCGACTGATGCTGGAAACCTTGGAGTTCCGCAACCGGTCGGCCACCACCGTCGCGGAGACGTTTACGCTGTTGAGCACGTTTCCCACATTGTGTAAAACGCCCGTGGCCACTTCGGCCATGCCCGCCTGACGCGACGTTCGCGCAATTGTTTGTTCAGTCCCTCCAATTCCTGGGCCACCCGCTTCCGCTCGGTAATGTCCCGGATAATCGCGCCGTAAAACTGCTGCTGCTCAACTTGCCAGGCATACAGCGAAACCTCCACGGGCAGTTCCCCATGCTTCTGATTCAAGGCATGCATTTCGATGGTTTCCCCGCCCTGGCTGGAATCGGTTTGACCTTCGACCCGCTCAATCCCCGCGCGGTAAATCGCGTGATATCGCTCGGGAAACAATTCCACCATGGGTTCGCCGAGAATGTCTCCTTCGTCATAGCCAAAGATCAGTACGGCGCCTTTGTTCCAGGAGGTAATCCGCCCTTGCTGGTCAATGGAGATGATCGCGTCGTTGGCCGATTCAGTGAGGGATTGAAAGCGCTGATCCGCCACCCGGCGTGCCGCTTCCGTGCGCGCCCGCTGTTCAATTTCGCACTGAAGATCCTGGTTCATCTTGTTCAGGGAAGCGGAGTCCGACTCGATTTGCCCCAGCATTTGGTTGAATGCCTCGGTCAGCATGCCCACTTCGTCTTTGCCCAACTGCGCGGCGCGCACCGCGTAATTCCGGTCGTGCGCCACGACCTGGGCCACTCCCGCCAATTTCAGAATGGGAACGGAAATGAAGCGTTGCAATCGATTGGAAAGGAGGAAACTGACCAGGATCGACCCGAGCAGCACCAACCCGGTAATCCCACCGTACAGGCGAAGCAGGTCATGGTGGGCCTGGCGAATATCCGCATCCAGATACAGGGTGCCCAACCGGTCGCCTTCCAGCACGACCGGTTGCGCCAGCAGCAACCGGTTTCCTTCCACGCTCAAACCGTCTTGCAAGGCGCGCGACGCAAATACCTCCCGGCGGTTGGCGGGTCCGCGGTGGGCGAATTCACTGCCGTCCTTCAAATGCAAACTGGCATAGGTGATCTGGGGTTTGGCTTGCAATGAGGCCAGCACGTCCGCCGCCGCCTGACGATCCCGGAAGGTCAAAGCCCCCAGGCTGTTCGCGGCAATGATTTTCGCCGTGGTTTGCAAATCCTGCACCAGTCCGCGACGAAAATAGTAGTCTTGAAATACGAACAGAGCGGCTCCGGCGACCAGCAGGACAACCGAGCAGGTCATCACCACGATCAAGTTCAACTTGCGCTGGATGCGCAAATTCAAGACGAAGCGTTTGAGAAGGGCGATCACGACTTAGTTCACCGCAGCCATTTTCTGGGCGGTCCATAAAGTGAAACGCGCTTGGCGATGCCACCCTATGGCCAAGGCCACTCGTGAGGAACCTTTGGGAGTATTCCCATTCTTGAAAGGGTATCGCGTGATGGACCACTGCTGACTCATAAAACTCGAATCCAACTTGGTTCCGATTGCTCTGCGGGCGGCAACATTTTCCCCTGCGGCTCCGCGCCGATCATTCCCAGTCGGTTCAGAGCAGGAAAAAGGCCCATCATGAAGTTGCTGATCCAAACATTTCCCGCGCGTTGGGTCGGAGGGCGCGACCATCGGGCGCGCGGCGGGCAACCAACTTGGACGGGCACGGATTGCTCGCACGATTTGCCCGGCGCGCCAATCCTACGTCCGTCAGGCGGCCCACTGACGATCCGGCGGCGCAGGTTCCCGTGCGTCCGCGGCCACCACCTCAATTTGTCCCAACAATTCACGCACCGTGTGCAGCAGTCGTTCAGGTTTATACGGTTTCTGCAAATAGGCACAGCCCTGGTTCGCGGCAAAGTCCCGGCCCGCCAGTTCCGAATTATAACCGCTGGTGTAGATGAGCTTCACTCCCGGTTTGCTCTGCTGAAGTTGCTTGCCCAGTTGCAGGCCGCTGATGCCATTTGGCATGACCACATCGGTCACCACGATATCAAAATCCTGGCCGTGCTCTTTCCAGAGGTTCAAGGCCTGCACGGCATCGCTGGCTTCGACGACCCGATAACCATGCTGCTGCAGCACTTCCCGCTGCATTTCCCGGAGCAACTCTTCATCTTCCACCAACAGCACGCGTTCCTGCCCGGTGACATTGCGCAGCAAACGCGTCGGTTCATCCTCCAAAATGAGCGGCTTTTCGGTCTTGGGCAGATACACGGAAAAGGTGGAACCCTTGCCCACTTCGCTGCTGACCTCAATCCATCCCGCATGCTGCTTCACAATCCCGAAGGCGGTGGATAATCCGAGACCCGTGCCTTTGCCCAAGTCTTTGGTCGTATAAAAAGGTTCGAAAATGTGCTCCAGGTTGGCGGGGGCAATACCGCAGCCTTCATCCGCAACACTCAGGCAAACAAACTGGCCCGGCCGCGACTGCGGATTCTGGGCGGCGTAGGCCTCATCGATGTCCACCACCCGCGTCCGCACGACCAGTTGGCCGCCTTGCGGCATGGCATCGCGAGCGTTGACCACCAGGTTCATGATCACTTGTTCCAGGTTGCACTCGTCCGCTTCAATCGCGGGCAAGGTTTCGGCGCATTCGCAATGCAGCGTCACCTGTTCGCCGATCACCCGGCAGAACAGCGCATGGAGCTGGCGGACGATTTGATTCACGCTCAGCACCCGGGATTGCACCACCTGCTTGGAACTGAACGCCAGCAATTGGCGGGTTAAATCCGCCGCGCGCTCGGAGGCTCGGTTGACGTGCTTGAGCGAGCTTCGCAAGGGAGCCGCCAAGTCAGCCTGCGCCAGTTGCAAATTCACATGGCCCTGGATGATGGTCAGAATGTTGTTAAAGTCATGGGCAATCCCGGCGGCCAATTGTCCCACCGCCTCCATCTTCTGCGATTCCTGGAGGCGCTTCTCCAGTTGTTCGCGTTCGGAAACGTCTTCCGCGATCACGAGCATATTGGGTTCGCCGCCGAGGTTCAGCAGTTCGGCCGAGAGAAACACACTGCGAGCCTGGCCGGATTTGCTTTTCAACTGGCACGGCGCATTACGAATGGATCCCAGTTGCTTGAGCCGGCTGGAGATTTTCGCCCCGGGCTTCGGATCCTGCCAGAGGCCCAGTTCCTCATCCGTGCGTCCAACGATCTCTTCCGGGGGGTATCCCAGCGTTTTGACAAAAGCCTCATTCACATGCAGGTAGCGTTCTTCGCTGACCGTTTGAATGGCCATCGGAATGGGCGTGGCCCGAAAGGCTTTCGAAAACCGTTCCTGCGATAGCCTCAATTCGGCGTCCACCCGCTCGCGTTCGGCGATTTCCTCCTGCAAGCGCGCGTTGGTCGCCTGCAGTTCCTGGGTGCGTTCATTGACCTTCCGGTCTAGTTCCTGCAAGCGGTCTTTGGCCTGCTGGGTGAGGTGCCATTTGCTCGTCAGGGCATGGGCCAGTTGCAGCACCTCCACGTTGTCAAAGGGCTTCTTCAGGATCACCAGGCTGTCCGTGTTGCCCAGGTTGCCCACGTTTTGGATGATGTCGTTCCAGGAGTAGTCCGAGTAGGCCGTGCAGATGACAACCTGAAGTTCGGGATACACTTGCCAGATCCGGGAGATGGTTTCGATGCCGTCCCAGCCGGGCGGCATGCGCACGTCCACAAAGGCCATCGCGTACGACCGGCCTTCCTGCTGGGCCTGCTCCACCCGGGCCAAGCCTTCCTGGCCTTGGAACGCCGAATCGACATCGAACTGGACCGTGCTCTCGGTTCCCGCGTCCGGCTTCGCGCCAAACAGCAGCGCCTCTGCTTCGCTCAACTCGTCGCTGGCCTGCTGGGCGGGCAGTAGTATTTTGCGAAAATCCTCGTGAATGGACGGATTGTCGTCAATCACCAGGATACGGCTGGAGTTGGATGAAAGGCGGTCACTCATGGGCGGGGCAAGGCGCAACCTGTTGGTTGGAATCCTGAGCGCAATCCCAACGCGAGGCGTGGATTTGTTATCGGCGGTATCGCCGGTGGTTCACCTGCCGGCGCAAGTTCATCCGCCCGCCGGTTGACCGTGCGGGGCTCTCGACTGCTAATCTGGCTGTTCGGTTGTTCCATTCCGTTCTGTTCGCAGTACACCTTGCATAGGTTATCGGCGGTTGCCATGGCCGCTAAACCTGAATCCCCCAATCCAAAGGCCAAAAACACGCCGCAGATCTGGCAAGCACCCCGTCTGGGCCGGGATGGCCCGCCAAGCCATCACCGCCCGTAAAGCGAGCGACACGATTCGCCACCCCCGGCGACTCCGGGCACTTGCGCCGCGCTGTACGTGCCGCGGTCGGCCCAGCGGACTGGCCCTGCCACAATTACGCATCTCGGTCTTCGGCCTGTGGATTTCACCCCAAAGCTCTGGTATTCCCACCTTTCCTGCCGCCGGTATGGATAGTGCTTTCTTGAAAACCGGGCAAAAGTGCGTTCAGGTCCGGTGAGCAGGTCGGCAAAAAGCTTCCTCCGCAGGCACAAGACGCCAACCAGTGTTGCCCCGGCGAACGACAAAATGTTTTGAAGGAACAGAACGGAGAAACTGAGCTATGAAGGCAATCCAGTGCGTGGAATTCAACCGAATCAATCTTCCCCCGTGGCGCGCCGCCGCCCTCGGCCTCCTGCTGCTTGGCAGCTTGAGTTGGGTGGCTGCGGCGGCGAACAACGACCTGGCCATCTCCCTCCAGGCGCGCAAGGTGATTGCCCAGACCAACGGTCGCGAACAACTGCAACCCGCCGAACGCGCCTTCCCTGGTGAAGTTATCCAGTACGACGCCCGGTATGCCAATCAAAGCGGCCGGCCGCTGCGCCAGATCCAACCCACGCTGCCAATCCCGGCCGGTATGACTTACCTAAAGGACTCCGCCAAACCCGCCCCGGTCAAAGCCAGCCTGGATGGCAAGACCTTTGAAGCCATTCCGCTGCACCGGCAGGTGCAATTGCCCGACGGCAAAGTGGAACTGCACGAAGTGCCCGCCACCGAATATCGCGCGTTGCGGTGGTATATCAGCGAACTGGCGCCCGGCAGCCAGACCAACCTGGTGGCCCGCACGCGGCTGATTCCTTTAACCACGGCTTCCCGCCGGTGAATCCGTGCCAGCCACCATGCTTCCAGTTCCCTCAACGATTTGACCCATGCAACTTCGATCCCCCCTCATGATAACGCCAACGCCTGTTCCCCGAACCACATTACAGCGCCCGGGTGCCGTGCTGCGTCGCACCGGCTGGCTATGGTCCCTGACGCTTAGTGCCCTGTTCTTGCCGTCCGGCCCGAGGCCGGCCTTGGCCGATGCTCCACCAGCGGGCACACAGATCGGCAATCAGGCCAGCGCCAGCTACACCGACTCCAGCAACACCGAACGCACCGCCACGTCGAACGTCGCCATCACCATCGTCCAGCAAGTGGCCAGCTTCACGCTCACCACGGATGGTCAGGCCAAATACGCGGCGGCGGGGAGTCAGGTTCTGTATCCGCACACCTTGATCAACACGGGCAATGGTTCGGATACGTTCGATCTGAGTGCGGCCAACAGCTCGGGCAGCGACGATTTCGACCTGAATTCCCTGGCGCTCTACGCCGACGCCAATGGGGACGGTTTGCCGGATAACACCACCGCCGTGACCAGCACCGGTCCCTTGCCACCGGGCGGCGTGTTCAAATTCGTCGTGCTCGGCATCGTGCCGGGCAGCGAAACCGCCGGGCGGGCGGCGGCCATCATCGTCACCGCCAGCGGCACGACCACCGCCACGCCCGCCGCGGCGCAGAATAACACGGACACCACGACCGTCACCGCCGACGCTGTGGTCAACGTGAGCGCGGCCATGGATTCCAGTGCCGGCGCGCCCGGCAGCGGCCCCTACACCATCACGCTGACGTACAACAACACCGGCAACAATTCGGCCACCAATTTGACCCTGCTGGATGTCCTCCCCGCCGGCTTCACTTACGTCACCAACAGCGCCCGTTGGAGCACCCTCGGCAGCACCCCCCTGACCGATGCCACCGGCGACAATCAGGGTGCCGCGCCAGACACGATCGATTACGATTTCGGTGACACAGTTGCGGGCCGCATGAAGGCAATCATTTCTCGGGTTCAGCCGGGCCAGTCCGGCACGCTGACGTTCCAGGTCACCGTGGGGTCAGCCCAGCCCGCCGGTGTGATCAACAACACGCCCACTTACAGCTACGATCCCGGCACGGGCGCCACCGTCGGACCGCTGAACGCCAACACGCTTCAATTCACCGTCACCCAAAGCAACGGCGTGGACCTCACTGGCCAGACGATTGCCAGCGCCACCCAGGGCAGCACGGTTTCATTTACGAATGTCCTGCAAAACACCGGCAACGGCACCGACACGTTTGACCTCACGGTCAGCAACACTTCCTTCCCCGCCGGAACCACGTTTACGCTTTACCAGAGCGACAGCAACACCCCGCTGGTGGACAGCTCCGGCAACGGCATCCCGGATTCCGGACCGATGGTCACCAGTCAAACCAAGAACATCATCCTCAAGGCCGTGCTACCCAACGGCGCCTCGGGTGCGGGCGTGAATTACACGGTGCGCTTAACGGCCACCTCCATCACCAGTTCGGGCACCACGACGAACGTCAACGACGTGCTGACCAGCGTCACCGGCAACACCGTGGACTTGAGCAACGGCCCCAGCGGCGGTGCCGGCGCCGGCCCGGAAGTTTCGCCCGTGGTCATCAATACCTCCAATCCCAACACGACCACTCGCTTCACTCTTTACGCCACCAACACCAGCGGCGTGGCGGACAGCTACAACCTCACCACCAGCACCAACGCCAGTTTTGCTTCGCTCGATTTGCCCAGCGGCTGGAGCGTGGTGTTCCGCGACGCCAACGAAGCCATCATCACTTCCTCGGGCGTGCTGGCCGCCGGCACGAACAAACTGATCTATGCCGACGTAACCGTCGCGCCCGGCACGGCGCCGGGCACCAACAGTATTTATTTCCGCGTCGCGTCGTCCACCTCCGGCGCCTCCGACCGGTTGCACGACGCCGTGGCCGTCAACACCGTCCGCAATCTTTCCCTGGCGCCCAACAACACCGGCCAGGTGTTCCCCAACGGATTCGTCGTGTTCAGCCACCTCCTTATCAACAACGGGAATGTTCTCGAAGGCGACGGCACCCTCAGCAGCGTCAATTTAAGTCTCGCGGACTCCCTGTCGGGCTGGAGTTCGGTGCTCTATTACGATCTCAACAGCAACGGTGTGGTGGACGGCGGGGACACGGCCGTCACCAATCTGGCGTTTGTCAGCGCCGGCAGCGCTGGCGTCTCCCCGGGCGAATCGATTCGTCTGCTGGTTAAAGTGTATGCCCCGCCGGGCGCCGCCCAGGGCACCATCAACGCCACGACGATTACCGCCACCACGGCGAACGGCACCCACACCGTCGCCGCGCCTGCCGCTGCCGTCGCCACGGATAATTCGACCGTCATTGCCGGCGACCTCCAGTTGCTCAAAGAACAGGCGCTGGACGCCGACCTGAACGGCACGCCGGACACGGCCTACACCACCACGGACATCACCACCGGCGCGACGCCGGGCAAAATGATCCGCTACCGGATCACGGTCACTAATCGCGGCACTGCCCCGGCCACGGCGGTGAAAGTGTACGACACCACGCCGGCTTACACGATCTATACGATAACCGGTCCCGCCTCGACCACGGTGGGTTCCGTATCCAGTGCGCCTGCCGACGGAGCCACCGGCGCGTTGGAATTTGACATTGGCACCCTCAATCCTGGCGCTTCGGCCGTCATCACCTTTGGCGTTGCCATTGCCCAGTAAATCACCGAGCCAACGGGCCGGGCGGTGCGCTCAGCGGATCGTCTTGGGTGCCATTGCCCTGTCTTAGAAAACCATGCCGCATGGATGCATCAGTGGGGATCAGCGGGACGCCCGACGAAGCGTCCGTGCTGAACCAGTTAAGTCGCTTCCCCTCAACGTGGCAAAGACGGATTCCACTCCGTCCCTGACTTTTCCTGAACGCGTTCACTCATCCAGAACCGAGATCAGGGAGATCCGCACGCGCCCAAATTTACCCCGCGAACGTTCCCGGGAGGCGGTAAGCGCTGCGGAAGAAGTGGGACGCAGAGGAATGCGTCCTTACCAGCGTGCGAGTTGCCACCTCACCTCCACTTCCCACTGCCCCTCTGGCCTCACGGTTACTCTCTTGTGCCTGGTTCTGCTGCTTTTGCCCCCAACCGCGCGCGCCCTCGACGACGGCCTCACCGATTACGTCACCATCCCCGCCGGTTCCTACATCATTGACATGGGCGTCACGCCGCAGACCGTGGCCAACGGGCTCAAGCCCTACGGATTGGTCTATGACTTGATCGTCAATCGGCAGGTCACGGTGGATTGGGTTATCAATCCGGCCAAGACCAAGGATGGCGCCGACTTCACCTACAACGCCAAAGCCTATCGCGGCGCGCCCTTTGTGATCCACGCCGAGCAAGTCAACGCGGCGGTGGTCGCGACCATCAACAACTGGAAAGCTCAAGGCGTGGTCGTGGACGGTCCGACTACGGTGGCCATCTCCAACGTGCCGGTTTACGACACGCTCACCTCGCTGGCCAGGTTGGCACTCGACACCGACAACGGCTCGATTACGGCCAAATACCTGGTCAATGCCGGCATCCCGGGCAGTGCCTACACCCTCAAACTGCCCACGGAATTGTCCGCGTGCGATGACATCTTCGCCTTGCCGCACGCGGATCCCACCTGGGCCGATCACCACAATCTCATCAACTTCGTGCAGGCGGGCGGTTACGTATGGTCGGCTTGCCACGCGGTTAGCGTGCTGGAAAACCTCGATGATCCTGGTGATCCGGACAGCGATCCCGACATGAATTTCCTGAGCGTCAGCGGCCTGGTGCCGTATGGTTCACACAACGACGGCAGTCCGCCCTACACCTATCCCGCCATCGGTGACATTGACCCGGCCATGCAGTTCATGAGCATCCTGGACGCCGCAACGGAGAACGGATCGGAACAGGTGTTCCTGCCCAACGCGGCTGGCTGGCGGCCCGCCACGCGGATTTACGTTTACGATCCGGACCAGAAGGACATCCCGCTCAAGTCGCCCGGGGAAGCCGTGATCGTGGCGGTGGGTCGGGCTTTTGGCATTAGCCAGAACGGGCGCGTCATGTATGAAGCCGGGCATGACCATTCCAAATCCACCGCGCCGGAAAACGTCGCGGCCCAACGCGCGTTCCTGAATTTCTATTTGCTCTCCGGCATTGAGCGACGGGCGGAGCCTTACCCGACCGTTCCCGCCACCATGACCGAGGGCCTGATGACGAACCTCACCGGCACCGTCAACGCCGGCAGCGGTTCCTACACTTACCAGTGGTCCAGCAGCATTGGTGGCACGTTTGGCGACGCTAATTCGCTCAGCACCACTTACATTTCTCCCAGCATCGTCACCAACACGCCCGCCCTCCTGCGGTTGGTCGTCACGGACAGTTGCGGGCGACGGTCATTCCGCACGGCCTCGGTTACTGTGGAGGCCATCCCGAATGCGGACCTGTCCGTCACCGCCACCGAATCGCAGAACCCGGTGGCCGCCGATGCCTCGTTCAACTACGTCCTCTCCGTGGTGAACCGCGGTCCTGACCCCGCCACGAATGTCGTCGTGAGCGACACCCTGCCCACTGGCGTCACCTTTACCGGCGCCGCGGGCACCGGTTGGTCGTGCAGCCACAGCAACGGCGTCGTCACCTGCTCGCGCTCGATCTTGTCCACGAACGTCGGCAGCCCCTCCAGCATCACGATTACACTCACGTCGCCCCCCAATCCCGCCACCCTAACCAATCACGTCACGGTCAGCTCACTTCTGGTTGATCCCAATCCGTCCGACAACACCAATGCCATCACCACGTTTGTCATCAACGGGATTGACCTCGGGCTCACGATGACGGCGGTGGCCAGCGGGTATAGCGGCATCCTCCTGCCGTACACCTTCACCGTGACCAATCACACACCCGTCGGCGTGACCAATGTCCTCATCGAAGGCACCCTCCCGACCACCCTCGATTACGACAGTGGCTCCGGCCCGAATTGGTCGAGTTACTACGACACCCCTACGCGCCGCTTCACGCTCATCCTGCCAACGTTGGCCGCCAGTGGCACTTCCACGGTGACGCTCAACCTCATCCCCGGCACCAATGCCGCCGGCTTGACCGTCACCAACACCGGCACCGTCCGGTCCAGCATCCCCGATCCGGACCCTAGTAACAACACGGCGAGCCAAACGACTGCCATCCAGGCCGCCGCCGACCTGGGGATACAGAAATCCTCCGAGGTGGACACGACTCCCGACCCCGATGCCTTTACGTTTACGATCATCCTGGAGAACCTGGGCGCTTCCGTGGCCAACAGCATCACGGTCACGGACATTCTCAGCTATTCCGTCTCACCTTTCCCGCTCTACTTCAGTAACGCAGTCGCCACTGTCGGCAGCTACACGCCAATTGGCATCCAGGGCAGCAACGGCGGCAGTTGGACCATCAGCAGCCTGGCGGTGGGCGACACCGCCACGCTCACCCTGTACTACGGCGGCAACACCACCGCTACGTTCACCAACACCGCCACGATTCTTTCGGCCGCGGAATACGATCCTGACCCCGCCAACAACAGTGATACCACCGTCGCGGACAAAGATTACAAACTGATTGACCTCGGTGTTCTCATGACGGATTCGCCCGATCCGGTCGCGGGCGGGAGCAACATCACCTACACCATCACCGCCACCAACACGGAGCCGAAGAACGACTGGTCCGGCGGCGGCAAGATCCTGACGGTGACCGACCCGCTCCCGCCCAACACGACCTTCGTCAGTGCCAGCGGCACTGACTGGACCTGTTCCTACGACGGCCCCAGCCGCACGGTGACCTGTACTTACACCAAGGACATCAACCACAAGCAGGCCAAATCCTTCACCCTCGTCATCACGGCGCCGTCCACGCCCGGGTACGATTACCAACACCGCCGCCCTGAGCTACGTCCGCCCCAACACCGGCGATCCGGACGCGCCCAACGACGCGCACTCCGAGACCACAACCATCGCCGCCAATGTGGACCTGCGGTTGACCAAGAGCGTGGACAATCCCACGCCGCTGTTGGACAGCAACGTCGTCTTCACGGTCAGCGTCGAGAATGTCGGCACGAATACCGCCACCGCGGCCAACGTGCGCGTCACTGAGGCCATCCCGGGCGGCCTCTCCTATGTGGCCGACACTCCCTCGCAAGGAGTTTATGATCCGAGCGTTGGCTTTTGGTATGTAGGGAAATCAGTCCGGGGGCCACCGCCACGCTGCTGCTGACCGCCCGGGCCAACCAGGCCGCGCAAATCACCAACTTCGTGGTCATCAGCGGATTGACCCAGACCGACACCAACGCGGCCAATGACAACGCCGATTCTTCCGTCAACGTCCAGTCCGCCGATCTCGCGCTGGGCCTGTCGGCGGATACGTTGGTGCCCAACGTGCGGTCCAACGTCACCTTCACGATCACGCTCACCAACCTCGGCCCCAGCGCGGTCAGCAACATCACCGTCAGCGACGTGCTGCCGGAAAACGTGGAATACGTCTCCCACACTGCCGGCCAGGGCAGCTACGCGAGCGGTACCGGCCTTTGGAGCGTGGGCAACCTCACCAGCAATGCCACCGCCACTCTTACCCTTACGGCCGCCATGCTCGACTGGGGTTGGCACACCAACACCGCGCAGGTCACCGGGGCCACAGTGGGAGATCCGAACGCTGCCAACAGCACCGCCAGTCTCGGCGTCGAGGGCCAGTTGGTGGACCTGGATCCGGGCAAGTCGGTGGATAACGAACGTCCCCTCGGCCTGGGTAGCAACCTGGTGTTCACCATTGTCGTGACCAATCGCGGTCCCAGCACTGCCACCGGGGTGGAACTTACCGACCTGTTGCCCACCGGCCTGGGCTATAAAACCCATACCCCGTCGCAAGGCACCTACGACGATACGACCGGTAAATGGACCGTGGGCACACTGGCCAGCAACGCCGTCGCTTCGCTCTCGCTCACCACCACGAACTCCGCGCCGGGCAAATTTACCAACACGCTTTCCATCACTGCCCTATCCCAGTCCATCACCAACACCGCCGACGACACCCCCAGCGTCATCATCTACAGTGGCGGTGAAGCTGACTTGTACCTCACCAAGACGGTGGATGACGACAATCCGGAATCCGGCCAAAAGGTCACCTTCACCATCAAGTTGGACAACGAAGGCCCCGATCCCGCCACGGGCGTGACGATCCGGGATCTACTGCCGGCGGGATTGACCTACTCGGATCATTACGCCCCCAGCCCTACAACCTACAATCCCACCACGGGCGCCTGGACAGTAAGTTCCATCGCCAACGGGCAAAGCCTCTCACTCATCCTCAAGGCCTTGGTCACCGGCAGCGGTCAACTCGAGAACACCGCCGAGATCCTTGCCTCGAATGCCGCCGATCCCGACCCCATCGGCAACACGGCCAGCGTCCACCTCAGTGTCATCACCATAAACTCCGTTTCCGGCCGGGTCTTTCTCGACACCGGCAGTAGTGGCGGTACGGCCAATGACGGTGTCATGAACGGTGGCGAAACCGGCCTGGCGGGCGTGACCGTGAAGCTCACTGACAATGCCGGCGCGACGATTTATGCCACGGCTACCACCGGCGGCGGCGGCAATTATGTCCTGAACATTCCGTCCACGCTCACGAATTCGGTCACCTTGAAAGTGGTGGAGGTCACCCCGCCCAGTCACGTTTCCACCGGTGCCCAATTGGGAAATACCGGGGGCAGTTACCAACGCGACTCCGACACAGTTACCTTCACCTTCGTGCCCGGCACGACTTATACGGGCGTCAATTTTGGCGACGTGCCTGCCAATGCCTTCGCGCCCGACGGCCAGCAAGCGGCATTGCCGGGCAGTTTCGTGGTGTTCGCGCATACCTACACTGCCGGCAGCGCGGGCACGGTGACGTTCACCACCACCAGCCAGTCGTCGCCCAGCCTGCCGGGGTGGACCCAGGTGCTCTTCCGCGATGCCAATGGCAATAGCCAACTGGATACCGGGGAGGCAGTGATCAGCGCCCCGATCGCTGTGACCGCCGGCCAAAAAGTAAACCTCCTCGTCAAGGAGTTCATCCCGGTGAACGCTCCGCTCAATGCGCAGGATCTGATTACTGTGACCGCCACCTTGGCATACACCGATGCCAACCCGGCGTTGGACAATGTGCTGACCCGCACCGACCTGGCGACCGCCGGCACTCCGACCACCGCCGGGTTGACGCTGGTCAAAGCGGTGGACAAGGATTCCGCGCTGCCGGGCGAAACCATCACTTACACGATCACCTATTTGAACAATGGCGTCGATGTGCTCCGCAACGTGATCATCTACGATCAAACCCCGGCGTTCACGGTATTCGTCAGCGCCGGCACCGGCGCGTTTCCCAACAACCTCACCGCGGTGGACCTGACTGCGCCCGCCGCGGATGCCTCCGGCGCCCTGAAATGGGTCTTCACCGGCACGCTGGCCCCTAGCGGCACCGGCACCGTGAGCTACAGTGTGAAGGTGGCGCAATGAGACTTCGATCCGACCAACAGGCGAGCCGCAAAGTGGTGGAGACGAATTACCTGTCGTTGTAGAACGCATCGTCTCCTGTCACAACGGCGGGGCGCCATTGATGGCATCCGGAGCGGGTGCGCTCTCCGGTTGATCAGATGCTACGGCTTCGGCAAGGCAAAGGCCATGTAGGCGTCCCCGCTCTTGGTGCCCATTTTGCCGCCGCCACAGGCAATCACCACGAACTGGCGGCCACCCACTTGATACGTCGCCGGCGTGGCATAACCGCCAGCCGGCAGTTGGTGCTGCCACAGCACTTTGCCGGTGTTCCGGTCGAAGGCGCGGATCATTTCGTCCTTCGACGCGGCAATAAACAAAAGTCCGCCCGCAGTCACAATCGGCCCGCCGTAATTCTCCGCGCCGGTGGGCGGAATACCTTTGGCGGTCAATTCGGGCAATTCTCCCAAGGGCACTCGCCACAGGTATTCGCCGGTATTCAAATCGACGGCATTCAAGGTGCCCCATGGTGGCTTCACCGCGGGATAACCGTCCGGGTCAAAGAAGCGATTGTATCCGGTGTGCGTGTAGGGAATGTCCACCAGCGCGTCCCCGCCGGTCATCGCGTCTTTGGCGCGGTCCGGTTCAAACGTTTCACGGCCCAGCAAATAGTCCGTGACGGCTTCTTTTTGAGTGAGATGGAGAAAACCAAACACCGGCATGTTGCCGCGGCCGGTTTCCAGCAGTTGCAAGATGTCGGGTCGCTTGAGCTTCTGCCCGATGTTCACCAGCTTGGGTACGGAACGGGTCGGATCGCCCTGACGTTCGATGCCATGGCAGGCGGCGCAGATTTGATTGAAGATCTGGTGCCCCGAAGTCAGCGAGGGCCCATCGCCGGCGTGGGTCGGCACCATCTTGAGAATCCAGGCCATTTCGTTGGCGTTGACGTAGAGGATGCCCCGTTGAGCGTCGGCGGCGGCCCCGCCCCATTCCGCGCCACCATCGAAGCCTGGAAAGATAATGGTGCCCTGACGGCTGGGCGGCATGAAGGGCGTGTGCGGACGCAGCTTCACGAATTGGTCCAGCACCGTTTTGTAGGAATTCGAGGAAAGGTCGGTGATTAGATCGGCGGAGAACACTTGGCGCGCAAACGGTTCGGGCTTTAACGGCAGCGGCTGCGTTGGCCAGGCGGATTCGCCCGGCAGCGTCGAAACCGGTACCGGCCGTTCCTCGATGGGGAACAAGGGGGCTCCGGTTTCCCGATTGAACACGAACACATGACCGGACTTGGTGACTTGCGCCACCGCATCCACTGCTTGGCCATCGCGCTGGACAGTCAGCAAATTGGGCGGCGCCGGCAAATCGCGGTCCCACAGATCGTGGTGGACGAACTGGTAGTACCAAACCAACCGTCCCGTAGCCGCCTCGATTGCCAGCAGACAATTGGCGTAAAGATCCTTGCCGATCCGGTTGCCGCCCCAGAAATCAAACGCCGCGGAGCCCGTCGGACAAAAGACCAGTCCGCGCTGCTCGTCCACTGCCATGCCGGTCCAGCAATTGACGCCGCCAATGTATTTCCACGCGTCGGGCGGCCAGGTTTCGTAGCCGGGTTCGCCGGGTTGCGGAATGGTGTGGAAGGTCCAAACCAGCCGACCGGTGCGCACGTCGTACGCGCGAATGTAACCGGGTGCGGCTGGACCCGGCCCTTCCGCCACGCGCGTACCCAGGATCAACCGGTCACGGCAAATCGCCCCCGGTGTATTGGCCAGCACGAACAGGGCCTTGGCCCGGCTTCCCAGCCCTTCGCGAATGTCCACGCGGCCCTGGTTTCCAAAGGCAGGCACCGGCTTCCCGGTCTTGGCCTCGAGGGCGTAGAGAAAATGGCCGGCCGTGAACAGCACGCGCCGGTCGCCGGCATTGGACCAATACATCACGCCGCGATTGACCCCCACGGCGTTTTGCCCGCCATCGATCCCGAACGGATCGAACCGCCATAGTTCGCGTCCGGTCGCGGCATCCAATGCCAGCAGTTTTAATTGTGGCGACGTGCCGTAAAGCACTCCCTCGATGATCAACGGATTGCACTGGATTTGGGAGCGATTGTCCTTGCGGCCGTCACCGGCGTGATAAGTCCAGGCCACGTCGAGGTGCGCAACGTTGCCCCGGTTGATTTGGTCGAGCGTCGAGGATTGGCTGCTGGCCAGGTCCCCCAGATACGTCGGCCAATTCCGGTCCGCGGCGCCGAGCGATCCGGCGAGCGCCAGTAGTCCTGCCCAGCGAATTATTTTGCCCCCAAGGGTCTGTTTAGAAACGCCAGTTCCCACGTCGCGGCCGACGTAAGGAGGCTCAGACTTCACCGAAAAAACACGCTGCTGGCGATAGGAAAAAGCCTCCGGGCGTCGGCTGCCACCCTGATTCAAATAGGCTCTAAGAGAAACGATGCGCTGCATGCCCGGCAGTTTGGCGTCCCGCGCAGATCCCGCAAGGAAAAGCGGTTCACGTAGCAACGGGAAAATGAGGGACATGAAAAGGGGGAATAATTGTGCCGGTCCTTCATTTTCCTGTGAACCTCCTCAGTGCGTCCGGTTTTGAGACACCGCTGTCCTGTTCCGGTACCAGCTCGCTAGTTACGTTGACATCGCGGTTCCGTTTTGAGACGCAAACCTGGCTTCCAGGCGACGGAATCCTCTTTCTGGCCAAGCTGGAACGGCTCGGCACACACGTTGCTTGAAATCCATTCAAAAGAGATGCTGACCAAACACCAGTTGAGTTGCACCCGCCCCAGCCGCGGGGCCGGCCAAGCTTTCCGCTTGCGCCGGGCCAGGTCGCTGGTGGGATTCGCGCTGCTGCTGCTGAGCGCCGTGACCGGGGTGCGTGCCGCCGGGGTGTGGGACGGCGGTGGCGCCGACAACAATTGGAGCACCATTGAGAACTGGGACGACAATAATGCGGTTAAGAGCGATGGCTCAGTCAATGTCCACTTTGGTGGCAGCACGCGCCTCACGCCCAACGTGGACACGGCCTGGGAGGTCAAAGGCCTCACCTTCAATAGCGGCTCCGGCGCGTTCATCCTGGGCGGTTCCCTGCTTACTTTGCGGGGCGACGGCATTGACCAGAACGACGACGACACTCAGACGATCAACAACAACCTCACCCTGCACGACAACCAGACGTGGACCGCCCTGGCCGGTGATCTGGTGGCCGCCGGGGACATTACGCTTGATGGCGACCTTACGGTGAGCGGCGCATACACCACGACGTTAAGCGGCAGTATTTCCGGCAGCAAGAAAGTCAAAATGGACGGAACTGGCACCCTGATTATCACGGGCGACAACACCTACACGGGCAACATGGAACTTAAGAATGGGACTCTGGGCATCGGCAGCGACACCGCCCTGGGCAGCACCAAGTTCGATGTTTCGGACGGGACGACGTTATACGCCTACGGCGGGCCACGCACCCTCTCCACGCTGGTGAATTCGCACAATGACTTCACCATCGGCGGTTCCGAAAACATCACCTTCAACGGCACCTGGACGGCGGCAAATGATTTGACTCTGACCGTGGACAACACCGGACTGACCACCATCGAAAGCGATATTTCCGGGAACCATAAACTCTACAAAGAGGGCGCGGGCAGATTGGTGCTTCAAGGCGCCAACGCCGTCAAAGATGTCAACGTTGACGCTGGTGTGCTGAACCTCCAAAACGGTTCCGCCCTGGGCGGCAACGAGAAAACAGTAGTCGCCGATGGCGCCGCCTTGGAACTGGAGGGCGGCATTACGATCTCGAGTGAACCGTTGGAATTGACCGGCTCAGGCATCGCTGGCGGCGGTGCCCTGCGCAATGTCAGCGGTGACAACGAGTGGGGCGGCAAAGTCACTTTGGACGGCGCCGCCACAGTCGCCAGTGACGCGGACACGTTGACGATCAGTGGTGACTTCGAAACCAAAGGATTTGCGGCCACGTTTTTGGGGAGCGGCGACATCACCGTGAGTGGCGTGATCAAGGATGATGGCAGCGTGACGAAGAACGGCCTCGGCACGCTCACGTTATCCGGCGCCAATACCTTTACGGGTGACCTGAATATCAATGGCGGCACCCTGCTCCTGGGGGCGAGCGACCGCATCGTCGATACAGTGAATGTCACCCTGGGAGGCGCTACGCTTGCCACCGGGGGCAACAGTGAAACCTTGGGCACCTTAACGTTGACGGCGGATTCCATCATTGATTTTGGTGACGGTGCCGGCGTATTGCAATTTGCCGACAGCTCGGGAATCGCCTGGACCTCGGGCGCAACGCTGACAATCACCAATTGGAGTGGCTCGCAATGGGGTGGGGGCACGGACCAGTTGCTCTTCGGCTCGGAAGGCACAGGTTTGACCGAGCAGCAGTTGTCACAGATCCGCTTCGTGGGCGCCAACGGTTATCTTCGCTATGGCATGATCCTGGCCAATGGCGAAGTGGTCCCGGTTCCCGAACCAGCGACGATGGCTGGCATTTTCGGACTGCTGCTTCTGGTAGCGTATCACGAACGCCATCCGCTGGTTCGAATCCTCCGCCAGCTTCTCGAAAAACAAACGTAGCCCGTCTTTTTCAATCCCCTACTTGCCGCCAGCGCCAGGCGACGGACCCGCGACACCTCTCGACGATGTGCGACGTTCCGAGGCCCTGGCGACGCAAACTTTTACCTTTTCAATCCCCCGCAAAGTTTCTAGCGTCGCCGCAACAACAAATAACTCCTATGGCTAGCAAGTATCACTACCAATTCTGTTTCGGTCCCTGGAACCTCAGCGAAGGACAAGATCCTTACGGTCCGCCCGTGCGACCGCCCCAGTCCTTTGATTGGAAGCTGGAGCAACTTAAAAAGCATGGTTTCGATGCCATGATGTTCCATGACGATGACGCCGTGCCGGATTTGGACACCAAATCCGCCGCGCAAATCCGCACCGCCGCCAAGGAACTCAAGAAGCGGCTGGCCGGCGCGGGCATCTGGCCGGAAATCGTCGCACCCCGTTTGTGGTTCAGCCCGATGACCATTGACGGTGCGTACACCAGCAACGATGCCAAGTGCCGCAAGTACGCCATCGAGCGAACCTATAAGTGCATCGACATCGCCAATTACCTCGGCACGGACCTCATTGTGCTTTGGCTGGCTCGCGAAGGCACCTACATCCGTGAGGCCAAGAGCGGCCGCCGCAGCACGGAACTGTTGGTCGAAGCCCTCAACAAGATGCTGGCCTACGACAAGAAGGTCCGCCTGGCCATCGAGCCGAAACCCAATGAACCGATGGACCACGCCTACGTGCCGACCATCGGCCACGCGCTGGCCCTCGCGCAATTGACCACGCAGCCCAAGCGGGTGGGTTGCCTGATTGAATCGGCCCATGCCATCCTCGCGGGACTGGATCCGGCGGACGAAATCGACTTTGCCTGCACGTTTGGCAAGCTGTGGTCCATCCATCTCAATGATCAGAACGGATTGAAATTCGACCAGGACAAGCCGTTCGCGAGCAATAATCTTCGCGTGGCCTTCAACCAGGTGCGCGCCCTCGAACGCAACGGTTACGGCAAGAAGGGAGAATATATCGCGCTGGACGTGCATCCGTTCCGCCCCACCAAAATCGAACATTGGATGGCGCACTTGGTCAACAGCCGCCGCACCTTCCTGCGCCTGGTCGATAAAGCCCGTTCGTTCAACGACAAACTGGCCCGGGAATTGATCGCCGACCGCGACTACCAAGCCCTCGACCAAATGGTGCTGGAACATCTCTTGGGCAAGTAAACCGCGACCAACTCCATCGCTCACAACGTGTTGTCGGCGTCTCGCCGGCAGAAACGGATGCAAGCGCCGTGTCCGATGTTTGGGTGGGCTGACGTGCGAACGGACCGTTCCAAACTGCCAGAGCAGGATGCCGGCAGCACGCTCACAACGTGCTGCTGGCGTCTCGCCGGCAGAAACGGATGCAAGCCCCGTGTCCGATGTTTAGGTGGGCTGACGTGCGAACGGACCGTTCCAAACTACCAGAGCAGGATGCCGGCAGCACGCTCACAACGTGTTGCCGGCGTCTCGCCGGCAGAAACGGATGCAAGCCCCGTGTCCGATGTTTGGATGCACCAATTCATTATGGAACAGATTGGGACGCCGGGTGAGGGCACCCGGCCTACCAACTGGCGTTGTTGCGGTGTTGTAGGCCGGGTGCCCTCACCCGGCGGGGATTGACCGGCCATAATGAATATTGCTGGTTGAGCGAAGCAAAGAGCGGCAACCCAGTGTTGGGCCATCCCAAAAAAGACTTGCCGCGCCAACTCCACGGCCCATACTTGGTTCCAATGAATCCAACGCAAAATCAAAGTTTCCTTGTCCTGCGGAAGTTCACCCGCATCATCCTGCCGGTGTTCGCGCTTAACTTGGCTCTCGGTCTATCCGCCCTGGCGGCCGATAACCTTCCCGCCGTTGCCGCGCCCCCGGAGCCGGCGGGCATGAAATCGCTTTTCAACGGCAAAGATCTTACCGGCTGGGACGGCGACCCTCGCCTGTGGTCAGTCAAGGAAGGCGCCATTCACGGCCAGACCACGAAAGAAAATCCCGCCAAGGGCAACACCTTTTTGATTCTTAAAGATCAGCGTTTCGACAATTTTGAACTCCGGCTCTCCTTTCGGTGCAATGCCGACAACAACTCGGGCATCCAGTATCGGTCCAAACACATCACCGAGGGAAGAGTGAACAACAAGTGGGTTGTGCGCGGCTACCAGCATGAAATCCGCAACGAAACCAAGCTCCCCAGCGTCGCTGGATTCATCTATGACGAAGGTGGCAAACGCGGCCGGATCTGTCTCGTGGGCGAAAAAGCTGTCTGGGAAAACGGAAAGAAGAATGTGGTCGGCAGGCTGCTGGACGCGGAAGGTTACCAGCAACTTTTCAAACTGAACGACTGGAACGACGTTGTCATCATCGCCCAGGGGAACCACCTGAGGCATTTCCTTAACGGCACCCTCATTCTGGATTTCACGGATGACCCGCAACTGGCGCTGAAGGAAGGCATCATTGCCCTCCAACTCCATGCCGGGAAACCCATGTGGACCGAGTTCAAGAACATCCGCATCAAAGAACTCGCACCGTAAAACTCGGCAGGATCCCCAGTCTTACGCTTGGGAATGTCCACCGTGGGTGAGAATTGGGCGCGCCATTTGGCTTGGTTTGTAAGCGCACGGTGAGCAAGGCGTTCGAGTATTCACCAACCAAAAGGGCGGTGATTGGATTAAGGTTGCGCGTCTGAATGCCAGGAGCCGCAGGATCAGCCGGAGGAAGTGCTTCGTCTCAATTGCTTTCCCCAGGAGCACTGTCCCGGCAATTACGAGTCAATTAGATTCTCGGCGGCTCCGAACTGCAATTTCACCATTCCGGCACAGCAGCTATTTGATGAAGACCAAATAGTATTGGAGTCAAGCCGGTCTTGGGATAAAACGAGAGCAATGAACCGGTTGAAAAAGCGTCTTCGACAACTGGGCTGGCTGCTCGGAATTGCCACGATGCTGGTCACGTTTGCTATTGGGGTGGAACACTTCCGCGGCCGACACATGCTGAACACCCGGCTGGCGGAATTGAAGACCAGGGGCGAAGAACTCGAAGTTGCTGAATTGGAACCTCGTCATCCACCTGCCGAACAAAACGCGGCCCTGGCGTTGTTGGCGCTGACCAACGAGATCAGTCAGTTACATTCCAATCTGCTCGAGGCGCCGCCCGCCGGCCGTTTTGCGGCGCCGGGGCGGATGGTAATGGGATGGCAGTTCGAATCGTGGGCTGGTGAGAAAAGGACCAATAACTGGCGACAACTGCGCGAGACCATGGAAGCATCAAACGATGTGCTGCAGGCCATCCATCAGGCGTTGCAAAGGCCAGAGTGGGACGTGGGCTTTGATTACCAGAAAGGATTCTACGACTTCCAACCACCACCGCTGGTTCACTTGAAACTTGCTTCCCAAATCCTGATCACCGCCGTTGCCTGTGACCTGAAACAGGACCGGACGAACGCGGCGCTCCAACGGTTGACCGACGCCGTCCGCCTGGTGGGCCTGCAAAAGGACGAGCGGTTGATCATCTCGCAACTGGTGCGAATTGCCGGCGCGACGCTGGCTTGGAGCAGCACCTGGAATCTCCTGCAAACCAACGCCTGGAGTGATGACCAACTTGCCACGCTCCAAACCGCGTGGCAGGAACTGGATTTCAGCACCGATATGGCGCGGGCGCTGGAGATGGAACGCGCGATGACGTTGGATTATTTCCGCGAGGTATCCGGTTCCTGGGCAAAGCTGAAGGCAACCATCCAGCAACAAGAGAGTGCTGAAGAAATGTTGGGCGGTGAATTTGTATTTCTCCCCATGCATGGACTGGTCCTGCACTGGATTTGTGCGCCCCTCTGGCGTTGGGCTTGGGCGGATCAGGATGCGCGGCGGGCATTGGATCGCTGGCAGGAAATGATTGAGACGGATCGAATCGCCCGCCACAAATCATGGGCCCTGGCTAAGGATCGTGGAGCTCGCCTCGATCAAGCGGCCGCGGCCAGTCCCTGGTTGCGGAGGCAAGATGAGCAATCCCAACAGAGCCTTTATGATCGCTGTCGATACCTTCTCTCCAATCAAACCTTTGGCCTGGGCGGAGGCCTCATACGACGAGTTCTGCAAACGGAAACCGCTCGGCGAATGATGGTCACCGCTCTGGCGCTCACACGCCATCGCTTGCGCCACGGCCAACCGGCGGTCACTCTGGAAAGGCTCGTGCCGGAACTGCTACCCGCCATCCCCCTTGATGGGATGGATGGGAAGCCGCTTCGCTATCGGTTAAATCCCGACGGCACGTTTCTGCTCTATTCAGTCGGCGAGGATGGCAAGGACGATGGTGGAGATGCTGCTCTGGGGCAAGGCAAGACGATCTTTGCGCAGATCTGGGATGGCAAGGACGCCATCTATCCAACACCCGCCACGGCCGAAGAAGCCGCCAAGCTAGCCAGGCAAAAGTAAATCCTTCGCTAGAAAATCGTTCCGCCTCCTAGCAAAGCAGGGCAGTTTTGCGTCTGCGGCGGCCAATGGTGCCGGACGAGTGCTATGTGGTCCGCTTGGAAGTTCCTTGGATTACCGGCGCAACCGAATGGCGCATTTGTCCCCCGCCAAACGCCATCCGCCTTTCTCCTGGTTTCGGCAATAGATGGCAGACCGATTCGAATCGGACATTCGTTTACAGGTCGTTTCAGCCGCGTCCCAGCAAGCGTCAGCAACCAGTGCGGTTTACCTGGAATGGTGAAAAGATCGAACTGGCGTTGCCCAAACAGCACCACCGGTGGGTGATTTTAGTTAGCCCGGGTTCCTCCCCTTGCTAGAAGTCAGTCTGGGTTCGTCATTGACACGATTCGGCGGAACCAAGGATTCTGGAACGTAAATATATCCGGATTTAAACCATGAAAGCTGTTGCCATCAATGGAAGCCCACGCAAAGGCGGAAACACTGAAATCCTCATAAAGCAAGTTCTGGCGCCGCTGGCTGCGGCTGGCTGGGAAACCGAGTTCATCCAGCTCGGGGGAACCGACATCCGCGGATGCAGGGCCTGTTATCATTGCTTCGACACCAAGAATTCGCAGTGCGGCCAAAAGAATGATTGCTTTAACCCGTGCATGGAGAAGATGGCTGGTGCTGATGCGATTATCCTCGGTTCGCCGACCTACTTCTCGGACGTCAGTGCCGAAACGAAGGCGCTGTTGGATCGGGCCGGGCTGGTGGCGCTGGCCAACGGCGGATTATTCCGCGGTAAAATCGGAGCGGCGGTGGTGGCGGTCCGACGCGGTGGCGGCATCCACGCTTTTGATACCATCAACCACATGTTTCTCATGTCCGGCGCCATCGTGCCAGGATCGACGTATTGGAATCTCGGATTCGGTTTGGACAAGGGCGACGTGGCCAAAGACGAGGAAGCGTCGCGTAACATGGAAGATTTGGGCCAGACCATCGCCTGGCTGGGCAAAGCCATTTCCCAACATGCCGAGAGTCGCCCGCTGCGGCTGGTTCGCGAGTAAGCTAAACACCACGATGCTGTGGGGGTGGCTTTCGATGGAAGATTTCAGGCCGCGCGCATTGGCCCGCGACACGCAGCCCTGACAAAACAACCGTGCGCCCGCTCGATGCTGGTTAGCAGACAGGGACGACCTCGATCCCCAGCAAGCGGCCCAGTTTGTCAATGCGGGAGGCGACGCGACCAATGCCAACCGCGCAATGGTGAGCCGGACCCTGGACGTTCCATTGTTCGACAAATTGCCGGGCGCCGATAGGGAAGCGATAACGGCTGTTCGTGTTGCCAATTGCGAGGATCGGGCCGGGCACCGACTCGGCCTCCGCGACGAGGAATTTTAATGGGCCATCCACGGTCTGTACGACGGACAACAGCGTGACCGGCCCGTGCTGCACCGACATTTCAACCGACAGCCCTTGGCCCACCTTGCCGTGATAGACTTGGAGTGGGCGCACCTTGGTTTTGCCTTGCGCGATGGCGATGTGCCCGGGGCCGTCATGCCCCATCAGCACAATATCATCCTTGAAGTCCATGGCGTAATACTCGGTAAAGGAACCGCCGACGCCGAAGGTATCCAGGATCTTCATGGCTTGGGCATTCTTGATTTCGTATTCGCCGGCAACGGGCACACCACGAGCAGTCAACCGTGAAGTGCCCAAAATGATCGAACTGATGGCCTCGGCATTCTCCGCGTTGCCGGTGCCCAAATAGTAATAGGCCATCGAACCGAGGTCATGTTCCGTAACCAACCGGTCCAAGGCCACCGACGTGCGAGCAGCCCGTTCCAGTTCCGCTGGCGGACATTCCGGCTGCACGGCGAATTCCCGGTGAAAATCCGCCACGCGATCTTTGATTTGGGCGACGGTGACTTGCCGCCGCCAGGCTGCCAATTCGTCCACCTCGATGATTTCGATATGCCCGCCAAAGGTGGCGCAGTGCTGAGTCATGTCCGAGTAAATGTCCAGCATGCCGCCGTAGTAGTGGCCCAGCAGTCCGAGGCGGTTGTGGAACATCACGTGGGCCACACGCGCCGCTTCGATCCATTCGTCCATTTCCTGCCAGCACGCCGGATCATCGTGCAGCAGACCGGTGACCTGATGAAAATGGATTCGCGCGCGGTTGAAGACATTGGCAATTTCCGGCACGGGACAGGAGGCGCAATAAGCAAGCCATTCGCCCGTCATCGCGGTGCGATCGGTCATGCGGTTGAAGGCCGCGTAATCGATCGCGGGGGCGGGTTGGAGATTGAGCACGATCACCGGCACGCGCGCTCGCTGAACGACCGGCAGCACCGTCGAAGAGAGCGCGTAGGTCGTGACGTACAGGTACCAACAAGTCCACGTCCGCCTGCCGGAATTGGTGGCCGGCTTCGAGGGCTTGGGGCGGCGAGTCGATCAAGCCCAGGTTCACAATGTCCACGCCGGGACGCTGGAGGCGATCCTCGACGATCTGCAAATAACCTTCGAGCCGCTCCTTCAAGCCCTTGAACTGGGGCCAATACGCCGCCAAACCAATGCCGAACAGACCAATTTTTACGGATCTCATGCGGGTGGATTTAACGACGGAACCGCGTTCGAAGCAAGCGGCGCGCGACCGTCGGTTCGGTTGAACGGCACGGGTTGCCGTCGTGATGTTGCGGATAGCTTGACCGCCGGCTATGGCGCCACGGCAGGCCATGACTACCCCACCCTGCTCTCTCAACGGCTGGGGATTCCCATCATCAATCAAGGCCACAGTGGCGACACGACGGCGGATGGACTGCGGCGTCTGGGCCAAGTGCTGCCACTGCGGCCGAGCGTCGTGCTGCTCTGCCTGGGCGGCAACGACTGTCTGCCGCCGCGAGACGTACCCGTGGACGTAATGATTTCCAATCTGGGCCGGATCATCGACCAGTTGCAGCAGCAGGGCGCTTTTGTGGTATTGATCGGAGTACACAGTCCGAGTGTGCTGGACAAAAATAAAAAGCACTTCCGCCAGTTGGCCAGGGACAAACGGACTTTTTACGTACCGGACATCTTCAAAGGCATATTCCTCAAACCCATTTACATGTCCGATGCCTTGCATCCGAATGACGCCGGCTACCGTGCGATTGCTGAACGCCTGGAAAAAGAATTGCGGCCCCTGTTGCCATCCTTGCTGCCCTCCAATGCGGCTAGGACAGCTACCTTTGTTGCGAGGCGATGTACTCGCTTAACGTTTCGACGTTGCGCGCAAACACAGCGCTGGAGAGAAATTGAAACCCGCGTTCAAATTTCGGTTGACCGACGAGACGCTCGCCCGCGTAGGTGCTGGTCCATCGCCCCTGGTTGTCGAGCTCGCTAATGATCCGACGCACGGCGGCGGCCAATTCCGGTTTGAGGCCCGTTCGCGGCGGAAGGTCACCCCTCACCGCCGCCCGGAAATCTTTTTCGATCAGATCCAAGCGCGCGGGTTGCTTCCAACCGTAGTGACGCGGCGCCGCGGAATCGTCATAAGTGAGCTGGTATTTGCCGTCCATGTAGAGCGGCTTGTTGGTTTTGAATTCATAATACCGGGCAATCCTGCCGTCCGGAAGCAGGCACGTTTTAAGGTATTCGAGGGCCCGTGGAATTGGTCCGAGATATTTAGGCTTGCTGGTGTGACGGGCGATTTTGATCAGCGTTTCCATAACGTCCTGGGACTCCCAACCGGTGATGGCCGGCGGTTCGAACTTGCGCGCCCAGATCGGAAACATCGCGTAGTTATACTGCTGACACCATCCCGGTTGCGGCGCCGGCATCTGGGCGAGGATCAGAAAGTCGCCGAGCTGCTGCAACGCGGCGGTGTATTGGGGGTCGCGATAGACTTCATGCGCGAGGATCAAGGTGTCTGCCACGGTCCCCGCCAGGCCGTCGTTCAGGGTGTAATAATCCCAGTAGTTCTTGATCCTCCCTTCCGTTTTCCAATCGTAGTCGGGATACCGCGCCTTCAATCCGGGCTGCGGGGGCACGGGTCCCCGCCATATCTGGGGAAAAGCGCCGTTGGGAAACTGGGCGTTCAACAGCGCGGTCAATCCATAAACCGCCGCCTCATGAATCGCTGCCTGTTTGAACGCAAGCGCGCAGTCCATCCGCATGAGCATCTCCAGGGCGGCCTGGGTTTGCCCGTCGTCCAGGGATGAAACATTCCAGCTTCCGCCGTGACCTTTGCGGTACTTCCCCATCCGTCCTCGTTCGGGACGGGCGAAGTGAATGACCTGCGTCCAGCCGCCAGATTCCAATTGCCCATCGAGCAATGCCTGCGCCGCCGCCTGGGCCGCGTCGAGATAGAACTTGTCGCCCGTAGCCGCATAGGCTTGCAAGTAGGCCCTTCCGATCGTGGGCGTTCCCGGCGGTTGCACAAAGATGGTATCGCGGGAGGCCCTGCCTTCGCCCCACCGCTGACTGAGGTCCAGGCTGTAATAATAGACATACCCGCCGTGACTGGCGACACGGTCGCGATAATACGCTGCGGCTTTCTTCAAAGTGCGCCGCGCTTCCTCGCGCAAAGCCGGGTCAGTAAACTGCGCTGGCAGGTCGATGCCTGCGATTAACGTAATGAGGGCCAGGAGGGTGATGGTCGTTCGTTTCATCGTTGCTGGTTTCGTATTCTACGATTCAAAGCGTGTTTTGAAAGTCCGAAAACTTGTAGCCACCGAGGTGCGGAGGTGGACCTTAGGGCCACGTGGCACTGGTGAGTCCGCCTCCGCACGTCGGCGGCTACCCCGTTCAAACACGGTCTCAACGATTGTTTCCCAGCGGCGTGAGCAGGGAGTGTGAGCCGATCCAATTGCCCATGCGCCCGTCGCAGGTCACCATGATCCTCGACGGGCTAATCCAAAAACACCAGTTAACGGCGTGCAACAAGAAACCGGCGTTTTGATAAACATGTGAACCACACAATGAACAGACTGCGCTTCCATCAAGCCTTTGACACTTTATTCCGCACTGGCGGCACCAAGGGATCGGCCCGGCGGGATGCGAACGAGTTGAAAACCAAAATGGAACAACAAAACATGAAGACCGGAATCCGTGGTTCAGTTCCCCAATGGGTCGCTGTTGGGATAAGTCTCGTTTCCTGGATTCACCAGTTCGTTACGCGGCTACATCTTCCGGGATTCAAACGCAAAAGAGTCAGTTCCGATATTTAGGAATTACGGCAATTCGTCAGATTGCGGCTCAGGCGTCATGCCAGTGACTCCCCGGCTACACTACTGAAGACAGCCAAGTGCTACGGAAAACCAGGAAGCCCTGTCGCCGGACAGGTTTTCTGTAATCCAGGGACGAAACTTCTTCTTTTAAGGAATAGACATGATGACCTGGGCTCAAACTCGAATACAGCGAAAGCCAGACGCGGTCCAAAGTCCGGGTGCTGCGTTATCCACCACTAGCTCTGACTCTTTATTGTGAAATCCAAACGTACCTCTTGCTCCCCCGTTCCTGCCGTCTTTTCTGCCTGTTTTCTATTTGGTTCTCGGCATTCTTTTAAGTTCATCACCCGCCCGCGCTGAAACCCTTGTTTCCGATTCCGACACCGTGGACTTCGATGACCTCGCGGTGGGGGCGACGGTTCGATGGCAATTGACGCGTTTCGGAGTAACCCTGCGGGGCCTCGACGGCTCGCCGGTCCGAGTCGTGGACTCAAGCGCAACACCCGGACTGCGTCCGCAATCCGGTACGCAAGCGGCCGAATTAACCGTCAACGGCGTTCCCTTGGCGATCCGAATCAATCCACCCCGGCACCAAGTGGGGCTATGGCTCGCGCGTTCCGGGTTGACCGGCAAGGCGACCCTGCGGGCATATACCGCTTCGGAAGAGGTGGTCGGGGAGGTGAGTGTGGACTTGGATCCAAGCTCGACCGCCAATGCCTATCTGGGATTGGCGGCGAAAGACGCGGTCATATCCCGGGTGTTGGTGGAACTGGCCAATGGTGGGGCGTTGGACATTGACGATCTACAGTTGGTTGATGGGATCGACCAAGTGCCAAGTGTGACCGAAGCGGTCGGCGCCGCCCGGTCGATCCTGACCCAACCCGGGTCCAGTCCGGAAGCCATTCAATCGGCTCTGGACTCTCTGATTGAAGTGGCCTCGCCGGGCGCCAGCCGGGTGCTTCAGGAGACCGCACTGAATGCGGAAGATCTCCGGTTGCGCGAACAGGCCGTATCGGCATTGATCCAGGTCCGCAATCCGGATTCGATCCCGGCCTTGTCGGAAGTGGGATTGAGCGTGGATGCGGGACCGCTCAGGCAGGCCGCGGAAAACGCTGTCTGGGCGCTTCGCCGAAATTTTCCCGCGCCCAATCCTCCCCTCATTGAAATGCAGGCCGTGACGGAAATTCGCGAAGGCATCCCGTTCGTCGTGGAGGTGCGAATGACTTCGCCGGTGGACCGGGCCCATGTTCAAACACGGTTTCGCAGCACCGAGAACATGTTTCTGACGACGATCGACGGTGCGCCGGAGGTGTATGAGGGGCCGCTTCCGGTGGGCAAAACCATCACGTTGCGTGCGACCTATATGTGCGAGCAGGCCGGGCAGGCAGCACTGCCGTTCACGGTGCGGGTGAACGACTCCGCTATCGACGCGCACAGCCATACCGCCAAGTTGTATGTGGATGTGCAAAAAGACGGCGGCACCGCCGGCATGACACCCTTCCCCGGTTGGGATGAAGTCACGCGGCACATTGTCACGCCCGAAGGAACGGAGTATGTCCCTCCTCTATTTTTCACTGCCAGGGCCCGCTCGGGAGAGCGAACGACGCGGATGCGGGGATCCGTTTCCTTCAACGACGGCGATCCGGGAAACAACCTGGCGTTTGCTCAAACAAGCACCAAACCCGCCCGCTTCGTGCGAGTGGTGATCGCCGATGCCGCCGACACGGACGAGGAATACGGCGAAGGCTGGACCGATTCGACCGGGGCCTACAATGTGCGCGTGGAGGATGTGCCGGATAATCGCAATCTGGTGATCCTCCTGGAGGTGTACAATTCCGCGACGCATCTTTACCTCGACACGGACGTGGGAGACGAGGAGTTCTTTCACGCGCTGGCGCAGGTGAATGCCGGCGTGGGCGGTCCGATCATGGCGGGCCATCAAATTGTGGGGCCGCAGTTGACACCACCGTGACGGTCGATGAAAACGGATTCTTGCCCGGAGGCCACGTGACAACCCGGGTAGCCTTTGGGGCGGCATTGAACATCAACGAGGTCATCCTGGTCGCGCGAGCGGATGCGGACTCGAACGCCAACCGCGACCCGCGGGAAGGGGACACGATCGGTCAGGTGGACGTGGAATACGGAGACGCATCCTGGAACCATTACACCTTCGACATCGTGCTCACCGGCGGCCGGATCGACGGGGCGGCACCTCCCGTCAATACGTCCGGCATCGATTACGGCTGGGTGGATTCGACCGTGGCGCACGAGTTCGGGCATCACCTGCAATACGAGATCGGTTCGTGGGACGGCCATTCCGGTTCGCATTCCTTCTGCGACGAAGTGGATACCACTTGGTGGAACGATCCGGAATTTGCCTGGTCGGAGGGTTGGGCGGATTATTTTGGGACATACATTGCCCGGACCAAGCCGAACATGAGCACCTTCAATGCGCGGGACGCCGAGAATCCCTGCGGCATGATCAATTGGGCGTCCTCGACCCGCGAGGATGAAAGCTTCTATGCGGTCGAGGGCAACGTTGCCAACTTCTTGTGGGACTTGATGGACGGGCCCGGCCAGGGAAACGATGCCTGGGATCAGGTGGACGGTCCCGCCATCGGCGGCCATCGAACCATCATGCAAATCTGCGATCATGAGTTGGACGACGGCTGGAGCGACAACGTGTTCGACGACGCGCCCGATCTGCCCGAATTCTATGAGATGTGGTGGCAACGGTTTGGACCCGCCCACAATTATGCCGCCGGCCAGCCGGTGATGGATCCCATTCTGGACCGGCTTGGGATCGTGCCCGGCGGGGATTACCAGGGAGCGGTTCGGAAGCAAGCCCCGTTCCCCGTTGTCGAGGGCAATCCCAGCATGCCCAATTCGCCCCAGGCCACGTTGAACATGGGGGGAACAGTGGTGCCGCAATACGATCCTCCGGTATTCTCTCCCTTCGTGCCCGGGAACGGAGTGGTGCTGACCATCGTCCGGCACTGGTCCTATATCGATGTCCCGATTCCAGGCCCCAACAACACGTTGGATAACTTGTACGTGAAATTCGGCGCCAGCAACCTCGGTGATGTGACCATGGAAGTCGATGGCGGCGGTACCACCGAGGAAGCCTCCTCAGCCACCTACACCGTCCAAGTCACCTATTCCGGCGGAGCCTCCGACTGGCTCGCGGTCGCCCCTATCTCCGGCTCCTTCCTGGGATCGCAGGCGCCCGAATTGCACGACCTTAATCTGCGATTCAAACCCGAGGTATTCGAGCTCTCCCAGGGCACCTACATGGCGGATGTGAGGTTGACCCTCAACGCCGGTATTTGGACACACCCGCGGACCATCCGCGTCGTTTTCGAACAATTGAGCGGGCCCGATGACGACTGGGACGGCGACGGCTTGTCCAACCGGGAAGAACGCAGTCTGGCCACCACCGACCCGGCCCAATACGGCTGTCTGGACCCGCACGTGCCTGATGCGGATGGCGACCACCTCCCGGATGGGGATGAGGTGAACGTGCATGGAACGCTGCCGTGCAACCCGGACACGGACGGGGACGGAATGAAAGACGGCCTGGAAGTGCGTTATGCCTGTCTGGACCCGCTGGTGCCGGATTTCAACGCCGACCCGGACGGAGACGGCTACTCGACGGGGGATGAGCTGTTTGGCGCCATCCCTACGGATCCCTGCGATGGGGATTACGATGATGACGGCGTGGTGGACGGGATGGACAATTGCCGGTTCCGCGCCAACCACGATCAATCGGACATCGATCACGACGGCATTGGCGATGTGTGCGACTGGAACGCAGACGGTGACGCCTGTGCCAACATTTACGACCCAGACCCCTACGATGTGGATTATCCCGACACCAACTGCCTTGCGCGCCCCTTCAGTCCGCTGCTGACGAAGGATGGCCGGATTGTGGAGAGACTGGATCCGCGGCTGGGCGATCCGCGCCTGCACGTGCTGGTGGATGGAGGAATTCCAACGGTGCCCAACCCCTGCGGCAAGGTGGATTGTCCCCCTCCCATCGTTCAACTGTTGGACGAAGATTTCAATGTCGTTCGGCAGTTTACGGCCACCGACTACGGCTTCAACCGGAAAAGTGGATTTGGAATAACGGCGACCTTAATTCCGGATTTGAATCATGACGATTGGCCCGATCTGGCCATTGGGGTGACTCAGGCGGCCGCTGGGCCGGAACTGCCGGAAACCGGCGCGGTGCTGCTGGTCTCCGGTGGGGATGGCGCCGAACTGGCCCGCATCAACGGCCAGGTGGCACATGGCGCGCTGGGTTCAGCGATGGTAATGCTGGACAAATCAACCCTGGCACTGGGCGCTCCGGGTAACGCGGACGTGGGGGGTGCAGTTCACCTGATCGATCTCAATTCGTTCAATGTTCGTCAATCCGTTTCGCCCAATCTGCCTGGGGATTCTTTTGGCTCGACGCTGCTGCCGTTCGCCCGGAACGGCCAGGACCACCTCCTGATGGGAGCGCCGGATGGCAAAGGCAAGGGAATCATTTTTTGGATGCAACCGGACCCCGCCTCGAAGGTCTATGGGATTCAAGAAATCGGCCAAGGAGATGCGACGGGTGACCGATTTGGAGCCAGCCTCGCCATGGCGGGTGATTTGAACGAGGACGGTCAACTCGAATTCCTCATCGGCGCTCCTGGAGCCAGCCCGGATGAAACCCTGCTGCATGCGGGCCGCGCGAGCGTGCTCAGTCTCGATGGCCGGACCCTGCAGACCTTTTGGGGCCATGCCGCCGGAGAAAATTTCGGAGCTTCCGTGGACTCGCTGTTGCCGGAAATGGAAAGCCGGCCAGCCATGGCCTGGCTCATCGGCGCTCCGGGATGGAATCACGCCAGAGGCCGCGCCTATCTCATCGACCGGTCCGGGCAATCGATCATGACCATCGACGGTGACACGGACGGAGTCCGGTTGGGCGCCCAGGTGGGTGTGGGCCCGGATCTGGATCAAGACGGATTCCCCACGTTCATCCTGCATGAAGCAGGCCGCACCGTCGAAGGACACCTTTCCGGTCGCACTTCGGTGCATCAAACCTTTGTTCAACCAGTGATGACACCCATTCTATTCAGGCCTCGTCAGCAGAATCTGTGGGTAGTTTCCGGCTCTGGGAGCCGGCCTAACGTGTGATACAAGGCTATTTCCATCGCGTCGTAGGTGCGAAATCCGTAGGATCTTCTGGTCACCACTCGGATTTTATTGTTCAGACCCTCGACCGGGCCGGACGAGAGTTCCCCTTTGGCGCGGAACCAGTTCAAGAGCAGCTCTTGGTGGTTGCGCAGCATCCTGGCCACTTTGGCCATCGGTTCAAGGCGGCTGCGCAGAGCTCGTTCAGTCCAAACGTCCAGAAAAGCCCTGGCCCAAGTGACAGAGCGATAGCGCCAGAACGGCTCGAAGGTTTCCTTGAGCATCCAGGCTCGCCCAGTGGCCAGTTTACTGCGCAGCAGTCCCCAAAGCTTTTGCTTGGCCCGGCCGCGGACCCGATTTCCCCGGCGCAGCAACTTCCACCGCATGTGCTTGAGCTTTTTGGCCGCGGGGACGTCTCCGCAGCCGACCACTCTCGGCTCGGCGCACTTGGTCGACGGCTTGATTCAAATGCATCGTGATGTGGAAACGGTCCAACACGTGCAAGGCGTGAGGGATATTGGCCCCAATCACATTCAGGTAGGCCCGCCACATGTCACTGCAGACAAAGCGCACGCCGCTGAGCACCGTCGGCCCCAACGCCTCAAAGCCCCGGCGCAGCGTGGCCTGCGTGCGTCGGCGCCCCACCCACAACAGCCGCCGACAGTGCTGGTCGATCTGGTAGATGACGGTCAGGAATTGCTCCGCCCGCTTGCCTTGGCCCCAATGGATCTCGTCGACGCCAAGGGATTGGACCCCTTCAATCTGACGGTGGGCCAACCCCCACTCCACGAACCACTCGACCGAACGATAGACCGCTTCCCAACTGGTCTGAAACGCCAGGGCGGTCTGTCGCCAGGACAAGTGCCGCGCCCATCGCGCCAAGAATCCCATCATCGCCGTGGTGATCGGTCTCTTGCCCCGGCTCCACGGCATGTGCTCGACGATGACCCCATGCGTGGGACACTCCACCCGCCGCGGCGCATAGAGGAATTCGGTTTTAATGCCCCACAGCGGCACAAAGAGCCAGGTTCGTTCCGGCAGTCGGTCGTAACCTGGCGCCGGCTCTCGGCACTTCGAGCACCGGCCGCACCGCCCTTGATGCGCCTCCAGGGTAATCTCAACGCGCAGCTTGTCGCGCTCGCACAGGAGCCGGACCTCCTTGTAAACGAACCCCGCAAAACGTTGTATCCGGTTCAGGATGGTTTTAACTTCGAGTTGAATAGCTGGTCTCCGGGTCGATGGTTTGTTTTGTTTGCAAGCTGCAAACTAATCGGCGCACAAGGGGATCAGCTATTCTTTTTTGCCACGCACGTCCGCCCCGTAGTCTCAGCGGCTGGTCTCGACCACCAGCGCCAGGTTGAGGGGAGGGTCGCCGACTGGGATAGGCGCCGATCGGAGCCGGTCTTGCGCATCCCAAGCGCGGCTCAGATCGTGCGCAAAGGGACCCAGTCGGCGGGCCTCCCCTCAACCGGTCGAGCCTCCCACACGCTTCGTTTGTCCCGCCAGCAGATCGCTCACTCCGGCCACGCACCTTTTTCCTTTTTCACAGCCGCTGTTTCAAATCCACCCACAAATTTTGCTACAGA
>CAWBHS010000057.1:0-360468 GCA_963788655.1 uncultured Verrucomicrobiae bacterium
GCCAAACCTACGCCGTGGATTACAAGGTAACCTGAACGCGCCAGCGTGGACTCCGCTTTGGACCAACACCGCGTCCGGCAATACGCTTTCGTTTACCAATGCAACCCACACTGGCGCCCAGCGGTTCTTCCGCATTCGCGCTGGTTTGAGTCCGGCCGATGCGCCATGAAGCAGCAACAGCGAACATTCTTTTCCGCCTGCGCTCGCAGTCACGGAAGTCGGTCAACCTCAAGTAAACCTCAACCAATGAACCAAAACCTATGCAAAACCCCAATGACAACCAATTCGGCCGGTCCTGGTGGCGGCGCAGCCGTTCGGGATCGGGTTTGTTTCTGGCCATCGGCTTGTTCCTGCTGACGGCCCTCGGGGCGCTGGCTCAACCGACGCCGCTCGCCGACCTTTCGTTTAGCGAAGGCAATGTTCTCACGACCACCAACGCCGGATCGCTGGGCGGCCTCGGCGCGTTGGTCCAACAAAGTGGTTTCCCCATCCTCGCGCCCAATGCGCCGGCCGGGCTCTCAGCCCCGGCCGGAAATAGTGGCGCCATTGACTTCGGCACCATCAGCGAATCCAACGATGGTGGGCGCGCGGTGGATTTGCCGGGGGCGCTCGGTGCATTCGACGGGTTCACGGTGTGTGGCTGGGTGAATTGCCGCGATCTGACCGTGGGCTATGGCGGCAATCGCATCGTCTTTGCCTTGGTGGCGCCCAACGAGCTCCGGCTTCGATCTTGTCCAACTCGCCGATGGCTCGCTGCGCCTGGGAGTCAATCAGTGGCCGGACGACGGCAGCGGCGGCCCGATCAGTTCCACGGGCAGAATCACCGCCGATCCCACCACCGGCGCCGCCAATTGGGTCTTCTTCGCCGTCACCTACGACGGCACCTTGGCGAACGGCCAGGCGAACTTTTACTTCGGCAACGCGGACACGCCCGCGGCGCTGGACGTAACGCGCGACTACAACCGCGGCACGCTTCCCGATGCCGGCCCCCTGACCGTCGGCAACTTTGGTCCCGTCGCGACCGCGCGCAACGAAACCGGCCCGGGCGGCGGCAGCCGTTGTTTCCGGGGCTTGCTGGACGAGATCAAAGTGTTTGGTGAAGTGCTGACCCTGGAACAAATTCAAGCCGCGCAAACCAGCGCGCCGTTGCCGCCTGGGGAATTGGCTTTTGTCAGCGAACCGGTCGATGCCCAAGTGCTCGCCGGCCGCGACGCCACGTTCACCGTTTCCGTGACGGGCGGATTTCCCATCACCTATCAATGGCAGCGCGACGAGGAAGACATTCTCGACGCGACCAATGACAGTTACACGGTGATGGCTCCCTCGGTTGCTGACGATGGCGCGCAGTTCCGCGTGCGCGTTACCAATCCGGTCAGCGAACTTGTCAGCAGCAATGCGACGCTGTCTGTGCAAAGCGACGGCACGCCACCCACGGTGATTGCGGTCACGTCGCCAAGTGTGACGAACATTCTGGTGACCTTCTCCGAACCGGGGGGGACCGGTTCCGCGCAAGAACCAGGCAATTACCTTTTGGATGGCGGCGATCTCAACACGCTCAGCGCGGTGCAACAGGCGAATCTGGCGGACGTGCTGTTGACGACCGATGAGATGACGCCGGCAGCGGAATACACGCTCACGATTCAATTCGTGCTCGACCGGGCCGTGCCGGTGCCGAACATGATGGTGGAAACCAACTGGATGTTCACCGCCTACAATCCGCCGCCGCTGCCCACGCCCATTATCAGTGTCAGCCTGAATGAAGGCTCCGGCACCACCACCGCTAACGGCGGTTCAGCGGCGGCGCTCAACCTCAGCGCGCCCGTGCCGGCCTGGACCAGCCAGGCGCCGCTCGGGATTGGCGCCAGCAGCAGCGTCGATTTCGGCACGACCACCGGCAATTACTACGTCGAGAGCCCGGCCAACTACCCCGAGTTGACGGGATTGACGCGGTTCACCATTGCCGGGTGGGTCAACAATCGCAGCAGCGTGGAAGGCGGCGGCGGCAACCGGGTCGTTACCTGGATCAACGCCGGCGGCAACGGTGTGGACCTCGTGTACAAGAACGATGGCAGTCTGCAAATGGGCATCAATCAATGGCCCGATGCCGGCGGCGGCGCCACCCAGCCCCGCAGTTCAGCCGGCCGGATCACCACCGACGCCAACGCCGGCATCGACAACTGGCGGTTCTTCGCGGTGACTTACGACTCAATGCTGGCCAGCGAACAGGTGAAATTCTACTTCGGCAGCAACGATGACGATGCCGCGTTGGACGTGGCCCGGGATTACGCCCAGGGGGCCCTGGGCGCCAACATCAGCCGCTTGTGCATCGGCGCGTTCAACATCGCCACGCGCGGTTCGAGCACTGTACGACCGCATGTTCCGCGGCTTGATCGACGAGGTGCAAGTCTGGGGCGAAGCCCTGACGCCGGAACAGGTCGTCCTCGCGCAACGCGGCACCGGTACGGCGGTACCGGCGGGGTTTACGCTCGAGCCGGCCAGCCAGGTCATTCTACAGGGCCAACCCGTGACCTTCAGCGTGATCGTTACGGGTACGCCGCCGCTCACGATCCAATGGCAGCGTGACGAGATCGACATCGACGGCGCGACGGGGCTCGAGTACACGATCCCCGCTGTGGTTCCGGGCGACGATGGATCGGCATTCCGGGCCATCGTTTCGAACGCGCTGGGTCCCGTCGCCAGCAGCAACGCCATCCTGACCGTGGTGAACGACATCGTGCCGCCCACGGTAGTGGCCGTGAGCCCGCATGCGAACTTGACCAATCTCACCATGAGCTTCTCTGAACCCGTGGAACAGGATTCGGCGACGGATTTGTTTAACTTCCAATTGGACAACGGCGGCGTGAGTGTGCGCGGCGCGGAATTGCAGCCCGATCTCACGAACATCGTGTTAACCACCGATCTGATGACCGCGGGCCAAACCTACACGCTGGCCATTGAAGGCGTGCGGGATCAGCGCCGTGCCGCTTCCCAACAGCATGGCGCCAACGAATTGGATGTTCACCGCCTACACGCCGCCCCCGCGCACCTTGCCGATGATCGAGGCGCGCTTCGAGGAAGGCAGCGGCAGCAGCGTGACCAACAGCGGTTGGGCCGGCGGCATCGGTACGATCGACTTCGGCAGTTCGGTGACCACGTTGCCGGGCTTTACCAACAACGTGCCGGCGGGCCCGTATGCGCCGGCCGATAACAATTATTCACTCTCCTTCGGCGCCGGCAGCGGCCACAGCCAATATGCTGGCAAGGCGGTCGATTTCCCGAACGACGTCCGGGCGAACACCGTGGGGCTGGAACAGTTCACGGTCGCCGGCTGGATCAATGTCACCGACGGCACGATTGGCAACGGCGGCAACCGCATTTTCACCACCTGGCCGCAGAACGTCGATGGCATTGATGCCAATCGTCTGACCGGCGCGGAAGTGGTGGTAGCGGGCAATGGCACGCTGCGGATGAGTGTGAACCAGGCGCCGGATTATCCGACCCCACCGGGCAACATCGGACCGTCGAGTTCCAACAACCGCGTTTCCCTCAGCCCCAATGCCGATCCGGCCAATTGGGTGTTCTTTGCCGTGACGTACGACGCACCCGGCCCGATGGACAACAGCAAGTTTTATTTCGGCGATGGCCAAACCCCCGCGGCCTTGGACATCGTGTCGAACTACAACCGGGGCGCGATCGTCGATTGCACTGCACCAGTCACGTTGACGCTGGGCAATTTCATGGCCAGCGCGCCCTTGGCCAGCACGCGCGACAGCACATCCAACTCGCGGGCTTTCCGCGGCTTGATGGACGAAATCCAATTCTTCGGCTACGCGCTGACGCTGGAGGAAATCCAGCAACTCCAAACGGCGTGCAATCGCCCGCGCTGTCCGTCGAGCTTGGAAGCCGGCCAGGCCGTGATCACATGGACGAGTTCAACGCTGTTCCAATTGCTGTACAAGATTCATTGGCGGCCGGCGACTGGACTCCGGTTGCGGAAACCCCAGACGTCGCCGGCAACCAATACACCGTGCGCATCACCGCCGGTACCGGCATGCGGTTCTTCCGTTTGCGGCAATGACGCGCAACGGTGCCCGTCAGAATTTCGGAGCGCGGATACCCTTATCCGCGCTTCGATCCGCTCCCGTTGTTCGACCGCGCGGCGCCAGGCGATGGAGGCGCGAAGGGTTGGATGCTTTCGCTCCGGCCGCCATTCGTTCCGCCCGCTTTACGGGCGGGGGACGCCGCAGCGCGGCATCCCCCACCAGCCGCCGCGCAGGTTTTCCGACTTGCCGTATCGCCGATTTCCCCGTCGGCAGCCGTCTGCGCGCCGGGCGCACCAGGCGAATTGGAACCTGTGATTGTCCATTGCACATTGAACGGCACTGCGGATACAAACCGCTTAGCGAAAACCATGAAAACGAATAACTATTCAACCGTCTCTCGCCGCCGGCCATTTGCCGCGCTCTCACTTTGGCTCATCGCAATCGTCTGTTGGATCGCTTCGGGGGTTGCCTTTGCCGCCGAACCGAAACCGCGCCTGGTGGTCATGACCGATATTGGCGGCGACCCGGACGACCAGCAGTCGCATCGTGCGGTTTCTGCTGTACGCCTGCGATTCGAGGTGGAAGGCTTGTGTACGGGATTCGGCCACGGGCACTACAAGGTCACCCACCCGAACTGCTCCGGAAGGCGGTGGATGCATACGGCCGGGTGCTGCCCAACTGCGGCAGCATCGGCCGGATTACCCGTCCCACGCGTTTGAGCGGCCTTGATCAAGGATGGTTCCAATGGCGACCCGAACACCGTCGGACCGGGGCGGGACTCCTAAGCTCGACTGGATCATCCCGGGTCCTGGACCGCGACGATCCGCGGCCTGTGTGGTTCTCGATTTGGGGAGGGCCGCGCGAGTTGGCGCAAGCGCTCTGGAAGGTGCAGCAGACACGCACCGCCGACGAGCTGGCGGCGTTCAAGCACAGGATCCGCGTGGTGTCCATTAACGACCAGGACCGCACCGCCGGATGGGTCAAGCAGCATCATCCGGACGTCTTCTGGATATTTTCCGAATGACCAGTTCCGCGGGATCTGGCAGGGAGACAACCAGGCGATGGTTTCATCCAATGGCTCGAGCAAAACGTGCGCACCGGTCACGGGCCGCTGGGCCGGCTGCTATCCCGCCAAAGCCTCGGGGAAAGCGGGCGTCAAAGAGGGCGATACCCCCTCCTTCCTGTATGTTCTGCCCAACGGCCTGAGCGACCCGGAACACCCGGACTGGGGCAACTGGGGTGGACGTTTCACGCACCGGACGCGGAACGAATTCATGCCCGCCAACGATCTTCCCGGCAGCCGGACTTGTTCTACCCGATTCAGCGCTGGCGCCCGGCGTATCAAAATGCGTTCGCAGCGCGCATGGACTGGTGCGTCCGACCGTACGACCAGGCCAATCACGATCCGGTGGCCGTGCTCAACGGCGACCCGACGCGGCGGGGGTTGGAAATCGAAACCGATCCCCAGGCCGCACTACCAGCTCTGGCAACGGGTTCGTCCGATCCGGATGGCCAGGCGCTAAACTATCGTTGGTGGACTTATGTCGAAGCCGGCACCTATTGGGCGGAGCCGGATATCCAAAACGCCGATCACGCCGAAGCCACCGTCGCCATTCCGGCCGATGCTTCGGGCCGAACCATCCACGTGGTTCTGGAAGTGCAGGCACCCGGTCAACCACCGCTTACGGCGTACCGTCGGGCGATGCTGAAAGTGCGCGGCGAACCGGTGCCGCCGCCACCCGATGCCTTGGCCCTCCGCGTCGCCCCGGTCAAGGCCGATCTCACCACTCCCATTCGCCGCCTCGAAGGCCCGCCCGCGCGCACGAGGCCGTGGCAATTCTATCGGGGCCTGAATCTCAACGGCCCCGCCCTCGAGATCGACGGCAATCCTTGGGCAGGCGACGAGGCGCCGAACTTCATCTGCCAGGACCGTCCGTTGAACAGTCCGCAAGTAACATTGCTCCCGCCGACCGATGCCAGCCGCGCGAAGATGATTCACTCATTCCGCTGGAGCCAGCAACCCAGTCTGACCGTGACGGGCATGCCGGACGGCACTTATGCGGTCTATGCCTACGTCTGGGAGGAAACCCAACCGGAGACCTTCACCGTGCGCATCAATGGAAAGGTCGTCGCGCCCCAGGTCCATTCCGGGCCGAAGGGCTATTGGCAACGATTGGGGCCGTGGACCGTCGAACCCCGTGCTGGCCGGCTATCCATTACAGCGTCCGGTGGCGCGGCCAATTTCAGCGGCCTCGAAATCTGGCGGCGCGCCAAATAATTGGCCTGACCGGTTCTCCGGCCGTTCGCGAAGACAGAACAAATACCATGAGTTCAGACAACTTGCGTTTTGCCATTCTGGGCACCGGTTTCTGGGCGCGATACCAGCTATCCGCCTGGCGGGAATTGCCGAGGGTCCATTGTGTCGCGCTTTACAATCGCACCCGGGCCAAGGCCGAAGCGCTGGCCAAGGAGTTCGGCGTGCCGGCGGTCTATGGCGACCCGGAGGAACTGGTTCGTTCCGAGAAGCCTGATTTCATCGACATCATCACGGACGTCGGCACGCACAGCCGGTTGGTCCACTTGGCCGCCGATCATCGCATCCCGGTCATTTGTCAAAAGCCCCTGGCGCCCACGTTGGACGAAGCGGAGCGCATGGTGGCGGCGTGTCGTCAAGCCGGCGTGCCGTTGTTCGTGCATGAGAACTGGCGCTGGCAAACGCCCCTCCGCGCATTGAAACAGGTTCTGGACGAGGGGCGCCTCGGCTGCGTTTTTCGGTCGCGCGTGACATACGCCAACAGTTTTCCCGTCTTCGACAACCAGCCGTTCCTCAAGACGCTGGAGCAGTTCATCCTCACCGACATCGGCACCCATATCCTGGATACGACGCGGATGCTGTTCGGCGAGGCCGACACGCTCTTTTGCCGCACCGCCCGCGTGCATGGCGACATCCGTGGCGAAGACGTGGCCACGGTCATGCTCGGCATGGCTTCGGGCGCGACGGTCACGTGTGAAATGAGCTACGCCAGTCGCCTCGAACACGACCGGTTTCCGGAGACGTTCATTCACCTCGAAGCCGAGCGCGGTTCCGCCGAGCTGGGCCCGGACTACTGGCTGCGCGTGACCACGGCGGAAGGCACGATGGCGCGGAGAGTGCCCCCTCCGTTTTACCCGTGGGCCGAAGCCCGCTATGCCCTGGCCCAGGTGGCGGGAGTGGCCTGCAACGCCAATCTCCTCGGCGCGTTGCGGGGCGAACATCCGGCGGAGACCACGGGCGACGACAACCTCAAAACCCTGGAACTGGTCTTCGGCGCGTACGAATCCGCCCGAAGCGGACAAGCCGTCCGCCCTCACCAGCGAAGTTCCAACGTGACGCAATCCTGAATCAATGAACAACCTAACCCGCTTATGACGACTATTTCGCTTCTGGGTGCCGGCGGCAAAATGGGCTGCCGCATCATCGATCACCTGAAAGACCATCCAGTGTACCGTCTGCTTTGCGTCGAAGTCGGCGAGGCGGGCCTGCAAAACCTGGTCCAACGCGGTCTGCCTCCCACCCCCATGCCAGCGGCGCTGCCGCAGGCGGACGTGGTGATCCTGGCGCTGCCGGACCGTGTGCTCGGTCGCGTGGCGCGCGAGGTGGTGCCGCAGCTCGGGTCGGGAACCCTGGTCATCACCCTGGATCCGGCGGCGGCGCACGCGGGAGAGTTTCCGATGCGTCCGGACATCAGCTATTTTGTCACGCATCCATGCCATCCCGGCGTGTTTGACTACGAGGACGACGCCGAGGCGCGGGCGGATTTTTTGGCGGCACCAAGGCGCGAATGCCCATCGTGTGCGCGCTCATGCAAGGCCCCGAGGCGCACTATGCGTTGGGCGAGAAACTGGCCCGCGAATTCTTTGCGCCAGTCACGCGCGCCCATCGCATCAGCGTCGAGCAAATGGCCTTGTTGGAGCCGGCCATGGCGGAGACGGTTGGCATCGCCTTGATCACTGCGTTGCGCGAGGCGCTGGAGGAAGTCGTCAAACGCGGCGTGCCCCGGGCGGCGGCCGAAGATTTTCTTTACGGCCACATCAAAGTGCCGCTCGGCATCGCCTTCAATCGCGTGGATTTCCCCTTCTCCGACGGGGCCAAGCTGATCGGTGAGTACGGACGTCAGCGCGTGTTGAAGAGGGACTGGAAAAGGGTGTTCGAACCGGACAGCGTGAAGGAGCAGGTCCGAGTCATTGTGTCCGGCGAATTGCCGCCCTCACCCCAAGGCTGAACGATGCGACTCGGGATCGGAAGCTACACGTTGACCTGGGCCGTCGGGGTGCCCGGCACTCCGCCCACTCGGCCGCTGAGCGCGTTGGACCTGATCGAGACGGCGGCACAACTCGGCGTGCCGGTCGTTCAATTTTGCGAAAACCTGCCGTTGGTGAATCTGCCGGAGCCGGAGTTGGAACACTTCCATCAACGCGTGCGAGAACTGGGGTTGGAGGTGGAATTAGGCACCCGCGGTCTCGAACCCGAGCACCTCCGCGCTCATCTGCGCCTGGTACAACGGTTCGGAGGACGCTTTCTGCGCGTGGTCATCGACCGTCCCGGCGACGAGCCTTCGGCGGAAGAAGCGGTGGCTCGGTTGCACCTGATTCTGCCCGAGTTCGAAGCGGCCGGGGTGCGTGTGGCCCTCGAGAACCATGACCGATTTCGCAGCACGACGCTGGCGCGGATGGTCGAGCAACTGGGCCACCAGCGCGTCGGAATCTGTCTCGATACCGTGAATTCGTTCGGAGCGATGGAAGGGCCGGAAGTCGTCGTCGAGAACCTCGGCGAGTTCACGCTCTGTCTGCACGTGAAGGATTTCACCATTCGCCGCGTGAGCCACCAGATGGGCTTTGTCGTGGAAGGATGTCCGGCGGGTCGGGGCCGCCTCAATGTGCCTTGGCTGCTCGAGGCGCTAACGAAGAGTCCGCATCCGTTCAACGCGGTTCTTGAAAATTGGGTTGTGCCCGGCAATTCTGTGGAGGAAACCATCCGCCGCGAACGCGCCTGGACCGAAGAGGGCCTGCGCTATTTGCGCGGGCTGATCCGCGAGCGCGATCCATCCGTCGATGGGCCGGCTGGACGCGGGAACCGGTTGCGATGCGAGAAGTCATTATGAATCGAATGATAAAGAAACTTCTGCGGGGCGGCTGTTTGTCGCTCGCCTTCGTCCTCACCTGGGCCGGTTGCAGCCCGTCCGGCAACTCCTCGGGCGGCAGCAGCGGCGCTCCGCAAATGACAGTAGGCGTGGCGTTCGAGACCCTGCAAACGGAGTTCTGGGTGGCGGCGCTGGGCGCGTTCCGGGATGAACTGGGCAAACGCCATATCAAAATGATTGAAGCCATCGCCGACGGCGACGCCAACCGCCAACTCGAACAGGTGAGGAATTTCATCACCCGCAAGGTGGACGGCATCGTCGTGGTCCCCAAAGACGCCAAGACCATCATTCCCGCCATCAAGGCGGCCAACCAGGCCAACATCCCCATCGTCTCTTCAACCGTCCGCCCGGACAAGAGCGAGCGCGCGTCCGTGACGGTGGTGGCGGACAACTACGCCATCACCAAGGCCACGGTCGAGTACATGGTCCAGCAGGCCCGGAAGACCGGCCGCAAGCACAAGGCGCATGATTCTCATCGGCGACTTGGGTGACATCAACGCCATCGGCCGGCGCGACGGTTTTGAGGACGTGGTGAAGCAACATCCCGACATCATCGACGTGGTGGCCCGTGTGCCAACGGAATGGAACCAGGAGAAGGCCCAGGCGGGCGTGGTCAACGCGCTCCAGGCCAATCCCGACATCAGTTTCATCTTCACGTCGTCGGACTTCCTTTTCCCGTCGATCGTCTCGGCGCTCAAGGCGGCCGGCAAATACAAGAAGATCGGCGAGCCCGGCCACGTGTTGCTGGGCGGCTTCGACGGCGACGCGACGGCCTACCAGATGTTGGTGGACGGATACCTCGACGCGACGGCGTGCAGGATGTGTATTTCGAGGCCGAGGCAGCGTGCAGGCGCTGCTGGATTTGAAGGCCGGCAAACCGGTGGCCGAGCGATCGAAGACCCAGGCTTCGTCATTCAACAAGGCGAACCTGAAGCAAATGGCGCCGCGCATGTGGGGCGCGAAGGTGAAGCAATAGCCGATCCGACCCGACTCGCCAACGCTTACCGCAACCCATTTGCATGACCGCCGATGGCCATCACGAAACGACCGCTCCGAACCGGCGAATGGCTTCGTCCGGTTGTTGCTCTCGGAATACCTCGTTCTGGTGCCTGAGCGCGGCTTGGTTTTCTGCGTCCCTGCCGTTTACCCCCGGATTCGCCTCGCCGGAAAACCTGGGCAACATCTGTGCCAGCATGTTGCCGTTGCTGGTCGTGGCGATGGGGCAGACGCTTCGTCTTGATCATCCGGGGGGATCGATCTGTCCGTCACTTCGACCATTGCGTCTGGCCAGCGTGGTGGGCGCGCAGGTGATGACCGGCGACACCGGTTGGCTGGCCGGAAGCCCTGGGCCGCGCCGGCGGGATCGTCGCGATGCTCGCGGTCGGCGCCGCGGTGGGCGCGTTCAACGGGGCAGCGGTCACGCGCCTCCGGATGCCGCCGTTCATTGTCACGCTCACCACGATGATGTTCGTCAGCGGCTTTGCCATCTGGCTCACGCAGTCGAAGAACATCAGCGACTGCCCACCGCCTTCATCGCTCATCGGCAGTAACAACGGCCGTGGGCTTTGCTGGTGACGCGGGACCGTCGCCGTGTCGCGCATACGTTGTTCTGAGCCGGACCCTCTATGGGCGCTGGCTTGTACGCCACCGGCCACAACGCCCGGACCGCCCTCATCTCCGGAGTGCCGGTGCGGCGGGTCACGTGCCTGGTCTATATCGTCTGCGGTCTCTGCGCGGCGGTGGCATCGGTTCTTTACACCGGCCGTCTCGAAACCGGGTCGCCGGTCATGGCCAGCGCATCCTCCTCGACGTCATCGGCGCCACCGTTATCGGCGGCACCAGTCTCTTCGGGGGGAAAGGCAAAATCCTGTGGACCATCTTCGGCGTCCTGTTTCTGGCCTTGATCGACAACAGCCTCAACCTGCTCAACATCTCCTATTTCACCATCATGATGGTCAAGGGAGGAGTCATTCTGCTGGCGGCGGTGATGGACTCGCTCCGCAATCAACTGGTGGCGCGATGACCCTTGAGACGCTCCATCCCGCCGGACCGCGCGCTTGCAGAATCGTGTCATGAGTTCTCCCAACTCCATTCTTCAGTTTGAGCGCGTGACGAAGCGCTTCTTTGGCGTCCCGGCTCTCCAGGATGTCAGCTTTGCCGTCGAACGCGGGCACACGCTCGGAATGGTGGGTGAAAACGGAGCGGGGAAATCCACGCTCATGAACATCCTGGGCGGCAATCTCCAGCCGGACGCGGGAGCAATGCAATTGAACGCGCAGCCTTACGCCCCGCGTCACCCGCCAGACGCCGCCCGGCACGGTGTGGCGTTCATTCACCAGGAGCTCAACCTGTTTGGCAATCTCAGCATCGCCGAAAACCTGTTCCTGACCGCCTTCCCCCGGCTGGCCGGTTTGCCCGTCGTCCACCGCAAGGCGCTCCACCGGCGGGCCGCCTCGTTGCTCGAGCAGGTGGGATTGGACATTCCGCCGCAGACCCTCGTCGAGAAACTGTCCGCCGGTGAACAACAACTGGTCGAAATCGCCAAGGCCCTCGGCCTCGAGGCGCGCCTCATCATTTTCGACGAACCCACCACCTCGCTCACCAGCCCGCGAAACGGACCGGCTCTTCGCGTTGATCGACCAACTCCGGCACCGCGGGCTGTCGCTCATCTACATCTCCCACAACCTCGACGACGTGCTGCGGCTGTGCGACGACATCGTCATTCTCCGCGACGGTGAAGTGGTGGGCCGCGGTCCGCGTTCCGAATTCACGCTCGACCGGTTGGTGTCGCTCATGGTCGGCCGCAGCATCACGCAGCTCTTTCCCCCGCGCGCCACGGTTCCCGGTCACGAACGCTTTGCTGGAAGTGCGGGGGCTCTCGCAGCCCGGATGGTCAAGGACATGAGTCTCACGCTCCATCGAAAGCGAAGTGCTGGGCTTGTCCGGCCTGATGGGCTCGGGCCGTTCCGAACTGGCGCGCATCGTGTTCGGTCTCGATCCCTTCGGGCGCGGGGAGGTCCTGTTGAAAGGCAAGCCCATCGCGCCCGCACCGCGACGCAACATCCAACGCGGCCTGGCCTTCCTGACCGAGAACCGCCGCGAAGAAGGTCTGTGTCTGGAAGCCGCCATTGCCGAGAACATCGCCCTGGTGACCCTGCCCAATCACGCCGGAAACGCCGTGGGTTGGCTCGACCGCCTGGGGCTGCGGCAGGCGGTGCATCGAATTCGTCAAGCCGTGCGGCTGACGCCGGCGTGCCCGCAATAACGCGCCCGTCAAGACCCTCAGCGGCGGCAATCAGCAAAAGGTGGTGCTGGCCAAGTGGCTGTTGGCCAAGCCTGCGGTCTTCATCCTGGACGAACCGACGCGCGGCATCGACGTCGGCGCCAAGTCCGAGATTTACCAACTCATCAATGAACTGTCCGAGCGGGGCGCCGGCGTGCTGGTCATCTCGTCGGAGATCGAGGAACTGATCGGCCTCTGCGACCGCATCCTCGTGATGAGCCACGGAGAAATTCGCGATGAAATCCCGCGTGCCCAATTCGACCGCGAACGAATCTTGCGCGTCGGCCCTGCACGAACGCCCCTCGTCTCCGCCGCTTCGTGAAGACCTCCCGCGCCCATCGGCTTTTGCTGGCGCTGAACAGCGCGCCGTTGCTCTTGTTTGTCGGCGTCTTCCTGATGTTCGGCGCGCTGTCGTCCCGCTTCCTCGAGCCGCAGAATCTCGTCAACATTCTCGATCCAATCCTCCTCCATCGGCATCGTGGCCATTGGCATGACGTTTGTGCTGCTGACCGCCGGCGTGGACCTTTCGGTCGGGGCCATCATGTTCGTGGCGGCCGCCATTGCCGGCAAATTGACCTTGCACGGCGCGCCCTGGGGTTGGCCCTGGCGGTGATCATCCTCGTCGGCCTGGCTTGCGGCCTGATCAACGCCTTCTTCATCACGCGGCTGCGGATCGTGGCGTTCGTGGTCACGCTGGCCACGCTTTACCTGGGACGCGGCTTCGCGCTCTGGCTCACCCAAACCCGGGCGATGAATCTGCCGGAGAGTTTTCTGCGGATGGGCACCACCCGCCTGCTCGGCATGCCGCTGCCGATCGTGATTCTCGGCGGGCATCCTGCTCGTTGCGCACTGGTGCTGACGCGCACGCCGTTCGGACGGCAGATTTATGCCGTCGGTCAAAACCTGGAAGCCGCCCGCAAAGCCGGCATTCAACACAGGCCGCATTTTAGTGGCGGTCTATGTCATCAGCGGCTTCTGCGCGGCAGTCGGCGGCATTGTGTCGCTGGCCCAGCTCGGCGCGGTGTCGCCCACCTTTGGCATCAACAAGGAATTCAGCGCCATCGCCGCGGCGGTGCTGGGCGGCACCAGCCTGTTCGGCGGACGCGGTCAACGTGTTTCCCGGCACGTTGCTCGGCGCGGTGCTGATCCAAACCGTCGAAAACGGCTTGGTGATTCTGAACGCCGATCCCTACCTCTATCCGCTCATCACCAGCGCCATCATTTTCCTGGCGGTGCTGATCGACAGCATGCGCATCGAGCCTCCTGGCCAAGTGGAGCCGGCGGCGAATTCGCGTCGAGGAATCCGAAACCATTGCCTCATCATGAAGGACCCGCATCGGATCGCCACTTCCTGGCTCGTGTTTGGCAGTCCCACGCCGCCCGTTCCACCGCTCGCGTTGCGCGCCGGGCGCCTCGAACTTCTCTTCGCGAACCGCCACCGGCTTTGTTCGCCACATCGCGTTGGGACGCCACGAAATCCTGCGCGGCATTTACGCGGCCGTGCGGGACCGCCATTGGGGGACCATCCCTCCGCGTCTTTCGAATCTGAAAGTGGACCGATCCGACCAAGCCTTCCGGCTGGCGTTCGACGTTGAGCATCGCCAGGGCGAAATCGACTTTGTTTGGCGAGGATCGGTGCGCGGAGGCACTGATGGCGTTCTCACGTATGAATTCGATGGCCAAGCCCGCTCGAGTTTTCTCCGTAATCGTATCGGCTTTTGTGTGCTGCATCCCATTCGTGAATGCGCCGGCGCGCTGGCGCGGCAAACGCGGGTTGATGGGACGGTGATCGAAGCAAGATTTCCTCAGACGATCGAACCGCAGCTCGTCGGGCAAAGCAGCTTTCGCGACATGCGAGCCGTGGCTCATGAAGTCGCGCCGGGCCTCTGGGCCGAAGTCGAATTCGACGGCGACGTGTTCGAGATGGAAGACCAGCGCAACTGGACCGACGCCAGCTTCAAAACGTACTGCACGCCGCTGGCCCTGCCGGCCCCGGTCGAAATTCAGGCCGGCACCCGGATTCGGCAAAGCGTGACGTTGCGGCTGGCGGGAACGATTCCCGAGGAGATTCGGCCGAGTGTCGAAACGACCAACGAGAAGCCGGAAAGCATCACCATGACCGTTCCAGACACGCCCACGGCGCGCCTGCCGCAAATCGGTCTGGGCATGGCGAGTCACGGAGAGCCGCTGACGGAAACGGAGATCGCCCGTTTGCGCCGCTTGCCCCTGACTCACTTGCGCGCCGAGGTGCGGCTATCATCGCCGGACTGGCCGTCCGTCTGGCGGCGCGCGGGGCGGGAGGCCGGGCAATTGGGAGTCAGCCTCGAACTGGCCCTGCACTTGCCGCGTGAAGGTCGGACAGACTGGCAGGAGTTTCAGCGCCTGCTTCGGGCGGAACCAGCTCCACTGGCCCGCGTGCTGGCCCTCCGCGACGGCGAAGCCGCGACCACCGCGCAAACCCTTCGGCAAGTGCGTCAGGCGCTGGATGGCTTCGAGGTTCCCATCGGCGTCGGAAGCGACGCCAACTTCTGCGAACTGAACCGCGAACAGGCGTTGGGACAGGTCCCGCTGGCGGACGCGGATTTCGTCTTCTGGTCCCTCAATCCGCAAGTCCATGCTTGCGACACTCCTTCCATCGTTGAGAACCCTCGAAGCGCAGTTCGACACGGTGAAGACCGCGCGCGCATTTGCCGGCGGCAAACCGTTGCTGATTTCACCGGTGACCCTCCGGCCGCGCTTCAACGCCGTGGCTACGAGCGCTTCCGCGCCGTTGCCTTCGGAGGGATTCCCGCCGTCGGTGGACCCGCGCCAGCTCAGTCTGTTCGCGGCAGCCTGGACGTTGGGCAGCCTGGCCACGCTGGCTCATGCCGGCCTCGAGAGCGTGACGTTTTACGAAACGACCGGCTGGCGTGGTCTGATGGAACGTCCGCCTGGTTCGCTACTGCCGGACAAGTTTCCTTCCTTGCCGGGCGGGGTCTTTCCAATGTTCCACTTGTTCGCCGCGCTGGCTCACTGCGACCGATTTGCTTCCAGCCAGGTGAATTTCCCATTCCGAGTCGCCGCCCTCACCGCCGGGGATGCTGACGGACGTTGCCATCTGCTGCTGGGTAACTTGACCCCCCAAACCCAGCGCGTTCATCTGCTGCCCCCGGCGGTGGCAGCCCGGTTGTATGTCCTGAATGCCGACAATGTGCTCGCCGCGCTCTGGGAGCCAGAATCCGTGTGCTCTCAAGCCGGCGAGTGCCTGCCGGCACGCAATGGAGCCATTGAACTGGTAATGCCGCCGTATGCATTCGCTCGCCTCGAAGAGGCAACTGCTTCTCGACAGTAGTATCCAATGGCGAGGGGAACCGTCGGCTCCCGCCGTTCGACGGCCGTCAATCCTCCGGCACGGTCAGACTCTGGGAATGCTCCGGCCCCGCCGATTAACCTCCGCCGCCCAATTCCTGGTATTGCGCCTTAAAGCAGTGCGAGCACAGGTGCGCGCCATCCAGAGACAGCGCGGTCAACACGGGCGCCGCGCAGGAAGCGCAACGTTGCTCCTGGTGCTGTCGGGTGTGGAAACCAAGCACCAGCAGGTCGTGGGGCACGTCGCCCGCCCCCATCGCCTGGTCGCGCAGCACGGCTTCCTCCTCGAACCCCAACCGTTTGAACAGACGCTGCGCGCCGGTTTGATCGGGCGTCATGCGGGCAATAACTTTCGTCACGCCTTCCTTGAAGACCATTTCAAATACCAACTCCATAACAGTCGCCCCAACTCGATGCTGCGCGCCGTTTCCGCCACCACCACGCGCAGTTCGGCCACGTGACGGGTCCAGCGCAGGTTGCCGCGGTCAAACGTGCCATCGACGCAAATGTCCTTGATGCGATCCGGCGAAACACGGGTGGGATCAGCCGACAACATCACGAAATCCGCCAACTTGCCCGGCTCAATGGAGCCCTGGTGTTTCTCGGCGAACGCGGCACTCCCCCATCCAGCGTCCACACCCAGCCCAGTTTGGTTTCAATCGCCCTACCCGTGAGGTGCTTTCTGACGAACTCCAAATCTTCGTCTCTTATCGGCTGCTCATAGAGCGCTGGGGGCAGCAACCACGGTGAGATTCCATCGCTCCCGCCGTTAGCCGACTGATTCAAGCGTTCGCAGGCTTCGTCGGCCAGCGTGCTACTTCGATGCCCGATCAAGACCCGCGTCCCATGCTCGCCATGAAACCATCCCGCTGGCATTCCAGCCAATCCCGCCTTGGGATGAAATCGGCACCACAACAGCCGCACCAGCGCCCGGTGGAGGTGCATTACCTGCGCACCTAAAGGTCCAGCGAGTTTCCAACCGGGCTCCAATGAATCCAGAACGGCCAATTCCAATCCAACGGGCTGCGTCCTCCACGCCAGAAAGCGCTTTGGTCCCTGCCAGACTCCGGCCCGATTGAATCGTGGCTTCAGCGTCAGCAATAGTTCAGCTTCCCGCCGAATGGCGGCCGATTCATCAGCGCACTCCTCCCAAGCGATGCGCTCAACCAAAGACAGCAAACGCAGCGTCCGACGTTTCATCCGTTCTGGATTCGCAACCCGATAGCTCCCCAGACGATGGCGGAGACTTTTCGCTTTGCCCACATACAGCACGTTATTGGTTGCCCCATGCATGAGGTAAACGCCCGGCGCTTCCGGCAACTGCCGGAAAAAGTCCCGGCCCAACCGCTCGACCAGTGGTTGCGGATCAGGCCAAAGGCGTTGCTGCTGCGCTCGCACGGTCTTGCGTCATAGGAAAGTGAATATCCCCCAGATGATGAAAGGGGTAGATGCGATGGCCGCCCTGTGGCAGCAAGGCCGGTCGGCTCCACCTCGGCCCCGTCCACCGGATAGGTCTGGAGACAGTGCCTCCACCTGCCCGACCACAGGTGTCAATTGCGTGCTGAATGGCGGCGGACGGATTGGCGGTTCCGGTTTCACCGCTCAACAGAGGATTAGCCAGCCCGAAGGCGGACGCCGTCAGGGCTAGGTTGCGCAGTGCTTTCCGCAGGGAAAACTGGACAGAAGGCCGGCGCAACAGCAACGGACAGTTCATCAAGCGGTGATCCATAACGCCGGAAGCCTAACCCAGATGGGACCGCGCCGCGATCAAAATTCGTGCTCAGTGCCCACCAGTGACCGGATAACCTTCACGGCGCAAATCCTCCGCCAAATCGATCTCCATTTGCACCGCCGCTTCAAAGGGCATTGGATTCAAGTGGTCGTAAAGTCCCGGCTCCAAACGAACGCCGTACCGCTGCACAACCGATGCAGCTTTGATCCCCGCTTTGTGATTGGCGAAGCGTTCTTCCGGGGTCCGCCCGGTCATCCCAACATAAGCACTGGGCTTCTCGGGATCGGCATTGGGATTGGCCAGACGGACAGAACGAAGGCGGCCAGCGGCGAGTTGGAGTAGCACGGCGTAAACGTTGTGGTGAAGGTCAGGAGGGCTCTTTGGCAGATGGAGCTTGTGCAGTCGTCGTTTCATGGTTCTGATTTCGCCCGCTGCGACCACCGGTACGCCGTCTTGCTACTCAGGTTAAAAACCCGTTCCTCTGCCGCCCGGCCTTGGACTGTGGCGAGCGGAGCGAACCGTGAGCTTACCGGCCAATTGCTCGCATAAATGAGCCGCTCCGGGCCAAACATCTCCCGCATCGCAGCTAGCACTGGGCGGTAAAACTCCATGAGCCGGTGCGTCGCGTTCGAATGGATCCCGGATCAAGGCAGCGCTTGGGTCCGGCTCAAGGCGCGCCGCACGTTCCTGTGGCGCATTCGTTGCTCGATAGTGGCGGTTGTTGACTGGTCCGGCCGCCAGTTGACCGCACAAGGCCACTGGTGGAGGTCATCTTGAAAAAAATGACTACTTTGTGGAACGGCCAACCCTCCGGGCCCCCTGGCGAGCCCGTCACGATCCAGGCATCGAAAAAGCCCGCGCCCAAACTCACGCCGGAGCAGCACGGCTCGCCTGGCGAAAAGTTCGCCGGCACCGATCGAGAACCGCTTCAGCGCGAGAAAGAGCCCTTGTCCGCCGAAGCCCGGCGGGAACTGCGCGAGCAGGACAATGCGCTCAAGGCCATGACCGGCCCGACGCCGCCCTCGACCGGAGTAAAATTCGTCATGGTTGAGGCCGCCTTCGTTAAGTTGATCTGCGCCGGCCACGAGCCGGAGATTGTCACCGAATCTGAGCGTTCGACGCTGCGGCAGCTTCAGGGCGACTATTCGCGCCTTGAAAAGGAACTGATGAGACACGTCGGCTCCAGCGCGTCGGTGGCTTTCCAAGAGCAGCAAGCTTTGATTGCCGCGGCGGCGAAGGCCGGCGAGGAGGCTCCAGCCGGCGCTTGGGATCTGGAAGATTTTCGCGCAGACCATTGGCAGCGGCGAAAAGCACTGGCGTCTGAAATGCGAGCCGTCGCCGCCAGCGCGATTCCGATTGCCGCCGCCGTGGCAGAACGCATCGCGAGCCTGGCCGGAAAACTGGCAGCCACAGTCGAAGAGCAAGAGCGTAAACACTTCGAGCGGTTCGGGATGCCCGTGGAATACACCCTCATTGCCAAAAAGCTGCGCTCCCTTGAAGTCCATTGGCGACAACTAGTGCCTTCCAGTGGAGGCACACCGCCGAGCAAAATTCTACTATTCTCCGGTCTGGCGGTTTAACAGTTCAACCTCACCATTTTTATGAAAAATTCATCCATCATTTCTGAAAGTCCGCGTTCCGTCATCTCCGCCCTCGAGCGCACCAACGGGCCACTGAAAGCGTGGCGCGCAGGTTCGCGGATCGATCCGCAAACCATTGCCGATTGCGCAATCGAGCGAGCCAATATCATCTCGGCAAACCGTCCGATTTTGGAGAGCATCTGGAACACGAACACGATTGACGCGACACTCAAACAGGATGTCATTCTCCAGGACATCATCCGCGATTTCGCGAACATTCTGCTGCCGCTGAGAGCCTTCTCGACGGTGTTTCAGAATGTGCCACTGGCGGGGACGAAAACCGTGCAGGTTCCCTTCTATGATCTCGACACGACTGCGAGCACGGCATTCGTGGCCGGCACCGGTTACACGACCATCGGCAACACCACCGTGGACATCCGACCTATCATAGTAGGATTGGGCGCCACCAACGGCGGGCGCTACTTCCAGGCGCTGTCCTTCACGTCGGAGGAACTGAACTTCCAGCCCTACTTCAACACTGTTCAAGCGGCCAGGCTGAAGGCCGAAGCCCTGGCGACTGACATCATCGCAGATGTGCTAAGCGTGGTGACTGAGGAAAATTTTGGAGGCGCCGCGCTGACCAAAGCCGCCAGCATCATCGAAAGCGATGACATCGCCGGATTGGTTGACGATTGTAAATCTTGGCCGCGCGCTGGGCGTAGTCTGTTCGTGGATACGGCCGTCCATGCCAGCCTATTGAAAGACCCCTACATCAAATCCGCGATGAACTCGGGCGATCAACAGGCCATCCGGGAAGGTGTGATTCCGCGAATTCATGGTTTCGACTATTACGAGAATCCGAACATCCCCAGCAACTCCGAGAACCTGATCGGGTTCGCGTCCTTCGTGTCCGCGATCCTGTTCGCCTCGGCCCCGTGTCCACCCATCGATGAAGTGCGCAAAGCCGGCACGATGTATCAGGTGGTGGTCGATCCCCAAACCGGCATTGCCTTCGAGTACCGTTCGTTTGGGGACAACGTCACCGACGCCGCCACGCGGGTGATCGAATGCAGTTACGGCTGGGCCAAGGGCAATGGCAGCGCCCTGAAGCGCATCGTCAGCTCGTAGATTTTTGGGTTGGTAAGTTGGCCCGGCAGGCAAGTGTCTGCCGGGTTTTTTCAGGAAACAATTATGCAAAAAGAACTAAAAGTTGTCCTCGGACTCAACCAGAAAGGTTTTGCGGCGGGGCTGAACAATGCGCAGAACAAGCCGCGCAAATTCGCGGGCGAACTTGGACGATCAACCTTCGGACAATTCTTGGGAGCGACCGGCGTAATCCGGGTATTTGATTTTTTAAAAGCTCAACTCGTTTCCATGATAGCGGAGGCCAAAGAGCTAACGAATCTGAACGAAATTTTCGGCGGCGGAAGCAACTGGATTCAGCAGACAAAAATGGATGCTGAGGATGCAGGAGTGAGCCTCAACGAACTGCGTTCGTCCTTCGGTGCGCTGTCAGCCAGCGCGCAAAAGGCGATGGCCGGCGGACCTGAAGGAGAAAAGTTCATCGATGCTTTGCGAGGATTCGGTTTGACGCTTGGCGACATCCAGGCCATGCGGCCCTACCAAATATTTCGAACGCATCAGAACGTCAATAGTCGCCACGGGCGGTGCGCTTGCAATGAGCACCGAGCAAATTGCGAAATACAAGCGACTCGGTTTTCTGGTCGCCCAATTGCCCCTGTTCGCCCGGCCAGAGGGCCAGAATGCGTTCTATGCCGACCCGCCCGATCTAATTGAACGTCGTGCCCAAACCGAGGGATTCTTCACCGGATTGTGGCGTGGCACCAAAGCCATCTTCAGCAATGCTGCTGACTGGTGGGATCAATCCATTGCGAGTATTGGAAACACGAAATTCATGCAGCGACTCCTGCCCGAGCAACCCGGATTGCTGGAACCGATGCCCGCCGATTTCACCAAGGAACAGGCACGACTCAACGCGGAGCGAGCCGCCCGCCAGGCAGAGCTTGACCGTCGCAAGGCCGAAGGAAACGCCAATGCCGCCGAACTCGCAAAGCTGGAGTTGTTGGTGCAAGAGATCGACGCCCAGGAAAAACTCCTGCTGCCCGTCGAAAAGCGGATCGAATTGCTGAAGGAAGAAATCCAACTGCTCAAGGAGAAGCCGACCAGCACCGTGGAGGAAACGCTTAAGAACGATCTGGCCGCCGTAAAACTCCAGGTGCAACTCCAGGCGATGACCAAGGCCACCGACGCGACCGCGAAGCAAGTGCCGATGACCTACCCGAACATCGGCAGCCTCTCACAGATCGGAGGATTCATCGGTGGTTCACTCAGTATGATTAATCCGAATCTGCGCGTCTCCGAGAACCAACTGGCGGAGTTGCGCCGGATCAATGATGGAATCGGTCGGGTTGTCGAGAACACCCGCCCGCGCAACGACTCGGGTTTTGATCCTTCAGGCTGGCTTTAGTCCTCGGTCATGCCCATTTTTTGACGGTAAGCTTGCACCTCAGACGCGCGATAAAGAATGAGCCGCGCATTGTGCCGGACTGGCCGCAGCCCGAACCGTTCCTCATTTCGGCGCACGGTTTCCACAGACACCTCAAGGATCTGCGATACTTCCTGGCGGGTGATATATTTTCGAGCCATGGTGAATTTTTACCCGAGCCCGCCGCAGACGCAACCATTCGCGGACGCAAAAAAAGCCCCGCTCGTTTTGCCCCACAACGCGCCGGAAGTCCGGGATGTATCAGCTTTACACCACCCCAGGCAGAATCGTGGCGTGGCGTTGCACGTGGGCACGAAAAAGCCCCGGCTTGATGGCCGGGGCGTAAGTAATTGAGTGCTGCAATCTCTAAGCTACCGCCAATTCCGGCAGAGGTTTCACCTGCCGTTCAATTTCATCCTCACTGCGTAGCCGCGCAGTTTCCAGATCGTAATCCGCCTGGATACCCATCCATAATTCTGGCGAAACGTTGAAAAGGCGTCCCAGCTTCAACGCCATCTCCGCACTTACGGACCGTTTGCATCGACAAATCTGGCTAATCGCAATGGGAGTGCTTCCTGTCGCCTTAGCTACCGCGTAATAGCTGAGCCCCAATGGTTCCATGAAATCTTCTCGTAACACATCTCCTGGATGCACAGGATTAAGTCGATCTTTGCGTCTGCTCATAACATTCAATGGTAGTCCACGATTTCAACTTGCACCGCGTTGCCGTCTTCCCAGCGAAAGCAAATGCGCCACTGGTTATTGATGCGGATGCTATGCTGACCCTTACGGTTGCCCTTCAGGGCTTCCAAGCGGTTGCCAGGCGGCATCTTCAAATCGTCTATGACACAGGCCCGGTGCAAATACTCTAATTTCCGACGGGCAGTGTTCTGAATTCCAGGCGGCAATCTCCGGGAACGCTCGCCCCGGAAGATTCGCTCTGTCTCCGCACACGCGAAGCTCGTAATCACAAAGCCATAGTATCGCGTCGCGATAATAATGCAAGTATAAAATGCACATTAATTGCGTATTGACTGCGCATCACGTCATTCCTGTTTTTGCGGCCCCGGCGCCGGATGCAAGCTGCCCCACAGCGCGCCGGCAGTCCGGGACGTGTCAATATGCGTTCCCAAGGCGGAGCATGCGAATGGATGCAAGCACGACTTTGCCCCCACGCGCGCCCGGACGGTTGGAATTGGCGAGGCGGACCCGCATGGCCAAAAGTGGCCCATAAGTGGCCCAGACATGATTTTCTCAAGGAAATTTTCACCCTGTTTTTCAGCGTCATAAAACGCTCTAAAGCATTGATTTTATTGGATTTCTTGAAGTGGTGGGCCCAGACGGATTTGAACCGCCGACCAAGCGATTATGAGTCGCCTGCTCTAACCGCTGAGCTATGGGCCCATGTGCTGCGTAGCTTAAACAGTTTCCGAGGCGATGTCCACCGGCTTGAATACCGCTTAAACACCGACTCCGTCGCCAGGGAAAGTGCGTTCGTTGGGGGCCATTGCCAAGCTTGGTTCGACAATTGCTTTTCCTGAGCACCGGTATATGAAGCAACACATCCTGGTGGTCGATGATGAGGTGCAAATTCGAGAATTGCTGGCCATTTATTTGTCCAAGCAAGGCTACCAAGTTTCGACGGCGGCCACCTCCGGCGAGACATGGTCAATCGTGGACCAGAATCCAGTGGATCTGGTGGTTTTGGACATTGGTCTGGCGGAAGAGGACGGGCTGCAACTTTTGCCCAAACTCAAATCCAGGCATCCCCAGGTCCGGGTGGTCATTCTGACCGGGATGGGTTTCGTAGAAGATTTACTCCAAGAGGCCCAACAGCAAGGCGCCGACGGTTATGTGAGCAAAGTGCTGCCTTTGGATGAGTTACTCATGGCTATTCAGCGCATCTTGAAGCCAGTCAAACCGGAAATGGAGTGTTGTGGCGGGTGCAACAGTCATCACGGCTGAGGTTCAAATTGGAACGGATTCAACCGGGCACTGAAACAGAAAAGGGCAGTTTCACAGCCGCGCAATTCACAGTTCGGCGCGGAGCCATGAACGCTTGGTAATCCTCCCGCACCGGCCGGTCCCGTTTCGGGATCCGCGGCCAGATCGAGCCAGCCGGTGACGAACAGTTTCTCGCGCGTGCTGGGCCGGCCAAAGAAATGCCTGGCAAAGCAAAAAACGCCTTGCCAGGCAGGCAGATGTTTCCAGTGGGACGGTTCTGCGTGGCGCTCCTGCTGAATCCTTAAACCGCTTTTTCAGTTTCCAGAAATCCCTGCAACTGGCGAATGCGCGTCGGGTGCCGCATTTTGCGCAAGGCTTTGGCTTCGATTTGGCGGATGCGTTCGCGGGTGACTTTGAACTGCTTGCCCACTTCCTCCAGGGTGCGTGAATAGCCGTCGCCCAGATCCGAAGCGCAATTCGAGAACCTTGCGCTCGCGCTCCGTAAGGCTCGACAGCACATCGCTCAGTTTCTCTTTGAGCAGGCTGTAAGCTGGTCATGTCCGAGGGGTTCTCGGCGCCCTTGTCCTCGATGAAATCGCCGAAATTGGTATCTTCGCTGTCGCCCACCGGGCGATTGCAGGGAGATGGGCTGCTGGGCCATTTTCGAGACGGCCCGCACGCGGTCGACCGGCAACTGCATTTCGTCGGCGATTTCCTCCGGGGTGGCTTCGCGGCCGAAGTCCTGCGACGAGCTGTTTTTGCACCCGCATGAGCTTGTTGATCGTCTCGATCATATGCACCGGGATGCGGATCGTGCGCGCCTGGTCGGCGATGGAGCGGGTAATGGCCTGGCGAATCCACCAGGTGGCGTAGGTGGAGAACTTGTAGCCGCGGCGGTATTCGAATTTTTCCACCGCCTTCATCAGCCCCATGTTGCCTTCCTGGATGAGGTCGAGGAAGGAAAGGCCGCGGTTGGTGTATTTTTTGGCGATGGAAATGACCAGGCGGAGGTTGGCTTCCACCATTTCCGTCTTGGCCTGCAGCGCCTTGGCGGCAAAATGCTTCAACTGGTCGTAGCGTCGTAGATACTCGTCGGTACGGCATGCGCACGAATTGCTTCCAAGGCCGTGATCTTCTTCTCCTCGCTGACTGATAACGGCCTGCTGTTGCGGTGCTTTTGCGCTGCGCTTTCCATTCTTGATGGTGCGCAGTGCTCAGTTGGATTTTGTCGTGGATATTCTCCGCCACCAGGGCCATTTCTTCGATGACCTTCTGTTTGAAGTAGAATTTGGAAAAGCTTTCCTGGAGTTTGCGATCCACCTTTTTGAAGGCGCTTGATTTCCCGCTCCTGCGCTTTGCCGCTGGGAGCCGTACTGCCATTTCGCGTATTTATCATCGACCTGCGCATCCAGCGTGCGCACGGTCTTGACCAACTTGCGCAGATCACGCAGGTGTTCCTCGCGGCTTTCGATCTTCTTGTCCACGATCACCCGATCAAACCGTTCTTTGGGCGGCTCGGAAATGAGTTTTTCGGCCAGGGCAATGTGCTCCTTGCCGGCAAAGCCGAAACTGTAAATGATTCGTTTCAGTTCGTTCTCTGCGCTTTCGATACGTTTGGAGATTTCGACTTCCTGTTCGCGCGTCAGCAAAGGGACCTGGCCCATTTGCTTGAGGTACATGCGCACCGGATCGTCGAGAATATCCAGGCGGCTTTTGTCCTCTTCTTCCTCGCGTTCCGGTTGTTTGACCCGGTCCACTTCGGCTTGGTCGACGATCTCGACCTCCAGATTGCGGAGTTTGATATAGATCTCATCGAGATCATCTGCCGTCACAATATTTTCGGGCAGCGCGTCGTTAATATCGTTATAGGTCAAATAGCCCTGCTCCCGGGCCAACCGTAACAATTCTTTAACTTTCTCGTCGAGCTCAAGGCTGACTGCGGGTTTGTGGTCGCTGCGGACGGGTTCCGCGCGCGCCACCTCATGCTTGGGTTTGGGCATCTGTTTTTTTGTTGTCCTGCTAAATTTTTTGGTCGTTCGTGGCGCTGGCTGCGGACGGCGTTTCACCGGAAGCTTGGCCACCGGGGACTGGGTACGCTTGCGAACGCGTTTCCCGGCGGTCTTGCGGCTGGCTTGTTTCGCTGCCCTTAAAATGGTTGGTCGGCCGGACTGGTGAACGGCCGACTTTCTAACCTTCGATTTAGCCATATAAAATCAGTGATGCGATCCTGCGCAACGTTGCTAAATGAGCCGGGAAATATGGTTGGGCTCAATAGCTGAGTCAAGCCGCGTTGCAAAACTTTTTGGTTTAATAACTCACTTCCTCCGGAAATAAAAACAATTCTTTTGAAATAACTGGGCGGCTCGCGAACGCGCCGACGCAAAATCCTTTGCAAGCGGATTGCAAGAGCTACAATTCAGCGTTCACAAACTAATTTTGCAAATGGATTGAGCAATGAAATTCATGATACTTTCCTGGTTGATCCTGGGACTGGGGAGCGGTCAGTTGCTGGCCCAGAACAATGATATTCCTGCTTCCGGAATCAAGCTGCCGTCGCCATCTTCCAACCTCGAGCTATGGTGGGCCTGGTCCAGCGCCGCCAAAATTCGGCCGGACCAACGTCCGCCGCTGTCAACAGGAACGTCCATCCAGATAAGCTGCGCCCGCAATGAATCTGAAGCGGTGCAGCTTGTTCTGCGATCACGTGCGCCCTTGGCAGATTTTCAAGTTCATTGCGGCGCGCTGACGGGCCCCGCCAATGCACGAATCGCCGCCGGGAATATTGAGATTCTTCAGGTGCAGTATCTTGATGTCACCGTACCCACGGACCGCAGTTCCCAGCCGGGCCTTTGGCCGGATCCGCTCCCGCCGGTCAATGGGCCGCTGAAATTGTCGCCGGATTTTAATCATGCCTTTTGGCTTCGCCTGAAGGTGCCGTCCGATTCGCCGGCCGGCCGCTACCAGGGCGTCGTGAAACTGGACGCCAAAGAACTGCACACCGAGATTCCGCTCGAACTCACAGTGTATGATTTCGCGCTCCCGGACCGAATGACTTGCACCACGGCTTTCGGGTTTTCGCCCGGAAATGTTTTCCGATACCAGGGCTTGAAAGCGGAAGCGGACAAACGGTTGGTGCTGGAAAAGTATTGGGCTAATTTGGCCGCCCACCACATTTCCCCATACGATCCGGCACCGATGGATCCGATCCGGGTTAAATGGCCGGACATTCACCCACCAAAAACCGCGGCCGATGATTGGACCGGCTTGCGGATCGTCAGCAACGAAGTTCACCGGGGAAACGGTGCGTTGCTGATTTACGATGACAAACCCGACGAAAACGTTACCGTCAGCTACAATCCGTTGATCAAAATCCCGGCCAAAGGACTCCGTGTGCAATGCTGGTATCGCACCGCCATTCCAGGGCATCGGTTCTTGGTTTCGCTGAATCATTACGACGCCAACCGCCAGTGGATGTCCGGTCATAACAACGACTTCACGTTGGTCGGCAGCGGCAAATGGCAAAACATCGACGAATTGCTGACGAGTTTTCCGGCCGGCGCCGAGTATGTACAATTGCACGCCCGGGCCACCCGCTGGACGGATGCCGGCGAAGAAATGGGGCTGGTCTGGTTTGATGACATTTCAATCACCGACCCGGACACCGGCGAGGAGTTGGTGAAGGGCGGCGATTTCGAACGGCAACCGCGCACGGAAACCGTCGTGCCACCGGACCAACTGAAGGCGCAATTCGACTTCACCGCCTGGGACCGGGCGATGACCCAGGCGATTGATCGCAATCATTTTAATTCGTTCGGGCTCGGCATTCCCGGAATCGGGGGCGGCACATTTCACGCCATCACACCACCCAGCTTGTTGGGCTTTGGCGAGGATACGCCTGAATATCCCCTGCTCTTCGATTCGTATTGCCGCCAATTGGAAGCCCACTTGCGCGACCAGGGCTGGCTCGACGAAGCCTACGTCTATTGGTTCGACGAGCCGAGCGCGGACCAGTATCCGTTCGTCATGAATGGATTTGCCAAGTTGAAACGTTCCTGCCCCGGCATCGCCCGCATGCTTACCGAACAGGTGGAACCAGCTCTCATCGGCGGGCCGGATATATGGTGCAGCATCAGCAACAATTACGATCATGACCGGGCCGAAGAACGCCGCCAGCACGGCGAGAAGTTTTGGTGGTATGTTTGCACCGGTCCCAAGGCCCCTTGCACCGGTTTGTTCATTGACCACCCGGCACCGGAAATGCGTCTGTGGCTATGGCAGACTTTCCAGCGCAACATTGAAGGGATTCTGGTCTGGGAGTGCAATTACTGGACCAGCAGTGCGGCGTATCCCGATGCGCAACACCCCCAAAATCCCTACACCGATCCCATGAGCTGGACCTCCGGTTACAGCACCCCCGCCGGCGACCGGCGTCCCTGGGGCAACGGGGACGGACGGTTCATTTACCCGCCCGCGGACGCCGCGGACGCCACCAGCGAGAAGCCGATGCTTGCGGGGCCGGTGGATTCCATTCGCTGGGAGCAATTGCGCGATGGTATCGAAGATTATGAATACCTTTGCATTTTGCGGAAGCGCTTGGCCGCACGCCGGAATTCATTGGCGCCGGAGAAATACCAAGAATTTGCACGCTTGCTCGAAGTGCCGCCGGCGATCACACGGAGCCTCACCGAGTTCGCGGCCGATGGGAAGCCTCTCGAAGCGCGGCGTCAGCAAGTGGCCCTGGCCATTGAAGCGTTACGCTGAAACTGTAAGCAACGGCCTCGAAAATTCGCTCGAACGGGGCAGCGTCAGGCTCGGAGTCCCGCTTTCGGACTGTCTGGACGCCGTACCGCCCATCGCATCGGAAAACATAGCAGCGGACGTGAGTCTGCACCGACTTTCTCGGAGGTGCAAATATTGAGCGGACTCACATCCGCTGCTACCGATTGGCAAGTGTCGCTGCAATGCGAAAAAACGTTCGCCGGCAAAAGGCCGAGGCGTTGTCCTCGATCCTTTTGCCGGCTACAGCCAACCCTAACTCAGATACATTTCCGATTTGCTGCCAAGCTACTCCTGGTTCAGCAGTTCAACTTCCGGCACCACCCGGAAGAACCGGTGCGCGGCGTTCGTTTGCACATCATCCACAAAATGCACTTCATCCTCGGTGACGGCGTTGCTGATGACGGGCTCCCAATCGATCAAGTTGGTGGAAACTTCCAGCCGGTACGGCAAGCCGTCAGGCAACGCCATATAGACATGGAGCCGGCCATCGACTAATTCCCGTGTTGGCGGCGGCGGGGCGTCGTTATCGACGATTATGGCGCCGGCAGATTCCGGCTGACCGATTTCGTAGAGCGTGGCATCCACAGGTTGCAGGTGGAGCAGCACCGTTTCGATCGGTTCCGCAATGCCATCATCGAGGGCGTGAATGCGAATCCGCGCGGCGTGATGTCCTTCCGGAATTGTCACGGTGTTCGGGATGCGATCATAGTCCACGCCGTTTTGCGCCGAGCCTTCAATGCGATAATTGACCGTCAGCGGGGCATTCGTAGCGCCCACGCGGAACACCAAGAAGGCGGCGTTGTTATCCGTCCCCTCGCGCGCCAAACCATCCACGGCCACGATGGCCACGACGGGCGGGTGGTTCGCTTCGAGCACTTTAATCTTGATCGGCCGTGAACGGGTGCCGGCACCCAGGTTGTCCGTGGCTACAGCGGTCAGTTCATAACCGCCCGCGGTGACACCCGTCCAATTCAGGACGAACGGATTCGGCACCGGCACCGGCAATGGCTGGGTGTTCGACAGAATGGCACCCTGGAGATCCGGCAAACGCACCGGCTCGACAATCCAGGGGCGGTTGGTGACCACGCCCAGACTGTGGTCGTTGGCAAAGAATTCCACGGTAGCCACCCATCCATCGGGATCGTCGGCTGCCGCTACCAACCGAATATCCGCCGGCGCGGTGAACACCGCACCATTCGGAGGATTGACGATGGCCACCGTGGGAGGACGATTGGGCAGGGAGTCGTCGTCGCGAATATAAGCGACATCCCGGCCGGGTTGACCGACGATGTAACACCCATCCACGAACGTCTCGTCGGTCGTCACGCAGCGAAGTTGCTCCAATGCGATCACGACACTCTCAGTGCCTTCAACGAGTTTGTCGTCAATGACGTCGATCACGATGGGCGCCGTGGCCGAGTTCTCTGGGATATCCACTTCGCCCGAAAGCTTCATGTAGTCCACGCCGTTTTCCGCGGTACCGCTGACGTTGTAGTACACGCGGAGAGGCTGGCTCAAATCACCTGACCGCTTGACGGTGAACACCGCGGGATCCGGAATGCGGTCCAGCCGTGGATCGATTTCCGAGCCCACCGGATCGGTGGCCTGAATCGTCACCACCGGCAGCGGTGGGATGTTCACTACCTTGATCCGAACCGGATCGGACGCCGATTGGCCGCCGAGATTATCATAAGCCCGCGCGGTGAGCACGTAATTGCCGACTGGCACGTTGGTCCACGTCATCGAGAACTTCTGTACCTGGCCCGGTGGCGGGGCGACGAAGAAATAGATTTCCTGGAAACCAATCAGCCGGTTGCCCTCGTAGAACTCCACGCGATGCACCCAACCGTCGGGATCGCGCGTCACCACGTCAATTTCAATGTCCGCCGGGGCGCGGAATACCGCGTCGTTGGCCGGGCTGACGATTTCCACTTTCGGCGATTGGTTGAAGTCGTTGTCGCGAATGTAGGCCTGGGCTTTGCCAGGATCGCCCACCACATAGCAATCCAGCGGCGGCGGCAGGATCTTTTCGCAAGCCACGGGCTCCAGCGCGACCGCGACTGTTTCGGTCGGTTCCACGAGATTGTCATCCACCGGGAACACCACGATGTTCGCCCACCATGCGCCCTGCGGAATGGTAACCTTGCCGGGCAGTTCGCGATAATCCTCCCCGTTCTTGGCCGTGCCGCTCACCGAATAGTAAACGATGAGATCCACGTTGGTCCCGGTGCTGCGTCGTACCGTAAACGTGGCTGTGTTCGGCCGGAGCGCAATGGGCGGTCCAATCAACGCCGGGTTGCCGTCGGCGGTATTCGGATCCAGCGGCACCGGCCAGGGATCGATGTCGCCTTCGGAGGCATACGGATCCGTCGCCACAATAGTAACCACGGGCGGCAGCGGAAACTCGAGGACGCGAATGCGAACCGGATTGGATTTTGTCGCCGCCCCCTCGTTGTCGGTAGCCACCGCGGTCATAGTATAACCGCCAGGTGGCACGTTGCTCCAGACCAACCGGAAGAGCTGGTCCAGGCTGGCCTCAATACTGGTGAGACTGTTGGCGTCGGTGCCATTCATCTGACGCAGATGATTTGTGACAATGCCCAAGCTGTGATCGTTGGCGAAGAATTCCACCGTGCGCACCCAACCGTCCGCGTCGGCCGCGGTGGCATAAATGGGAAGGTCGGAATATGGTTTGAACACTTCGCCCTCGACGGGCCGGACGATGGCCACTTTGGGCGGCAGGTTGGCGGGTGGTTCGTCGTTATCACGAATTACCACCCGCGCTGCGCCGGGATTGCCCACCACATAATAGCAATCCGTTGGCGGCGGATACACCGCGATACAAAGGGGCGGTTCGAGTTTCAGGACGACCGACTCAGGACCTTCAACCAGTGTATCGTCAAGCGGGTCAATCACGATTTCGGCGGTCGCGGATCCGCTGGGAATAATGACTTGTCCGGAAATCCTTCGGTAATCCACCCCATTGTCCGCCGTGCCGCCAATGCGGTATTGCACCAGCAGGCGCTCGCCCGTGTTGCCGGTTCGATGCACCGTGAAAGTGGCGGTGTCAATCACCGTCAGCACGCCGGGTTCGCTGGCGATTGGGTCCGTGGCTTCGATGGTCACGACTGGCGGCAGCGGCCGGGGGACCACTTTGATCTCGACTGGCTTCGAGCGTCCGTGGGCGCCCTCGTTGTCGGTGGCCACGGCGGTCAGCACGTAATGGCCCAACGGAACGTTTGACCAAGTCAGCGAAAACGGCGGGCGCACGGCCGACAGCGCCAGCGGATTGTTGGTCACCACGCCGAGGCTGTTGGTGCCTTCGAAGAACTCCACCGACACCACGCGGCCATCATAATCCCAGGCCACCGCCGCAATTTGGATGTTGACCGGCGCGATAAACACCGTGCCGTCCAACGGGCGCACAATCTCCGCCACCGGCGGGCGATTGGGCGGCAGGTCATTGTCATGGATGACGGCCCGCGCCGAATCCGGCTGGCCGACGCGGTAACAATCGCGCGGCGGCGGATAGATGGCGATACATACCGGCGGCACAATCGTCAGCACCACAGATTCGTCGCCTTCGACGAGGTTGTCATCGATTGGTTCCACCACCACGTCCACCGTGCGCTCGCCTTCCGGAATCGTGACCGACAGGGGCAGTTCCTGGTAATCCTCACCGTTCACGGCGGTGCCACTCAAGCGATACCAGACAGTCATCGGGAAATCATTGCTGCCCGTCCGATAAATGGTGAACGCAGCCGTGTCCAGCCGCGTGCCGGAGGGATCCGGCTCCGTGGCTTCAGGATCCGTGGCGCGCACTCGCACGATGGGTTGCGGCGGGGCTTCGAGGACTTTGATCTCGACCGGCTCCGAGGTGGCGGTGGCTCCGTGATTGTCAGTGGCCACGGCGGTTAACTCGTACGCGCCGGGTTGCACATTGTCCCATACCAAGCGGAAGAGGTTGATGGGAATCGGAATTGGAATCGGAAGAGGATCGGGGATTGCAGATGAATTCGCTGCCAATTCCAAATCAGGATATACGTCGGGCGCCATCGTCACCAGATTGGCGGGATCAGTCACCGCAATCGGCTCGGGGCGAATGATCGGCGGGCGGTTGGTGACGATGCCCAGGCTGGTGCCATTCGCGAAGAACTCGACCGTTAACACCCGGCCATCCGGATCGTCCGCGCGGGCCACCAGCGCGAGGTCCACCGGTGCGGTGAACACGGCGCCATCGGGCGGATTGGTGATCTTGACGACTGGCGGCTGGTTCGTCGGTTCCGCATCGTTGTCTTCGATATAGGCCACGGCGATGCTGGGCCAACTCACGATGTAAGGCGGTGGCCAACTCGGTGGCTGATCCAACGCCGCCACTACCGTTTCGCCACCTTCGATTGAAAAGTCATCGATGGGCGTTACGGTGATCGGCGCCAGATAAGCTCCTTCGGGAATGGTAACGGTGCCAGGGAGGGCTTCGTAGTCAGTTCCATTCTCCGCCGTGCCACCCAAGACATAAGAAACCGTCAGTGGCACATTGGTCGGTCCAAGCCGCAACACGTAAAACGTGGCGGGATCCGATCCTTCCTCCGCAGCATCGGGATCAATGGCCAGGATGTGAACTACCGGTGGCCAGTCCGCGGGATCGCCGGGCGGATCATCCGCAGCCAGGAGTTTGGGAGAAATGCCGGCAAACGCCAGTAGCGCGAGCAGCAGGATAAAAGATTCAAACGGACGTTTCGCATTCATAGACGAGTTGTGTTTCGGTTTTAACAGAGTTCATTTCCAATTGCTAGATACGTGCCAGTTTGTAGATTTGCTCGGACGCAGTTGATGATCAACGGATTAACTGCGGAGTTGATGAGAAGGGCGCGAGGAGTTTGGGTCATATTCCCCAGCAAATGAGACTTTGGCAGGGGGGAGGCACCCAACTCAGAGGATGCCAGATGCCGGATACCGGATGCCGGAAGGCAAATGAGTCATGCCCGAAGGAATGGGGAGCACAGGCGCCTCGCCTGTCGGTCGGTGCGCCTCGCGCCGACCGCGAATGGAGAAAGGGGTTACGAATAAACACCAGCGCCCGTCAAATGTCGGCAATTGTAAAACCACTGAATAGTAAATGGAACCGATGCGGTTGAACACTGGTTGGCGAGGCGCCAACCAAAACGCCCGAGGCGGGCGTGCTCCCCAACGTCATTCCGCCTTGAGGGTCGCGCGGTAAAACTCCGTTTCCGGCTGATTGGTGCCGCTGACGGTTTCCACGTAATAAAGCACGCCGGACGGATCAAAGATTTCGAAGGGCGGACCGACCGACCAGATTCTCGGCTCAACATCGCCCGCTCGATCCAAGGTAAACTGTTGGTCCGTTTTGCCGCCAAAAAGAAACAAGTTCTCGAACGTCGTCCCATTGGTTTCGGCCAGCCGGGAATAGGCCAGGATTTGCACCGGCGTCAGATCGGGAATGATTTGACTGCGGAGGATCACGCCCTCCACGCCTACGGTCGCCAGTTGTTTGGAGTCGGTAGCCACACCATACAGGGATTTGTTCTTGGTCAACGTGCCCCGGTTTTCCCAATCGTTGAGGTTGGTGCTAGTCAGAACGGTGCCGAACGTCCCCACGACGAACCACGTGTCGTCAACGAAAGTCACGTCATTCAGCCAATACGCCGTGCCGCTGTTTCGGGACGTCCAATCGCTGCCGTTCGTACTGGTGAGGAGGGTCCCGTTTTGTCCGACCGCCACCAAGATTCCATTCAAATAGCGGACACGATACAGCCAGTTGGTAGTGCCCGACGCGCGCAATGTCCAACGGGCACCGTCCGCGCTGGTAATGATCGCGCCATCATCGCCACTGGCCACCAAGCCGCCCGGCCATTCGGTCAGGCCCGAAAGAAACTTCGTGGTCGGCGTGGTCCGGACAGTCCAATTCGTACCATCGACACTGGTCAGGATGGTGCCGTATGCGCCGGAAACCACATACACGCTATTGCTGAGCGCGGCCACTCCCTGCAAATCAAACGTGGTCGGAACGCCTGGAACCGGATACCACAGCACTCCCAGGGAACTGACCGACTGGGTCACGGCACCGCCCGTCGCGTTCGTCACCACAATGTTCGACAGGATGTTTGGGCTCGCAATCATGCTGCCGCCGTCGCCAACGGCCAGGAGCAGATTCGTCGTACCTCCGACACCCAGAAAGGTCGTATTCGTGGCTTGCGTCGGCACCACTTCCAACGACCAACTCACTCCGTTGCCGCTGGTCATCACGGTGCCGAAGTCGCCAACCGTCACATAAAGGAACGAGGCGTAGGTCACATCCCAGAGCCAGTTGCGCACGGAATCGTATGGGGTCAGCCAAAAATAGGGTGTGCCGTTGGTCTGATAGCCTTCGGATTGCATGCCCGACTGGCCGGCGATCAGGAAAAAGCCGGATTGCCCGATGCAACTGTAATAGGTCCAATCCGGTGGCCCATTCGTTTTGGCCAATTCATCGCCCCACACCGAATCGTCCTTCAGCCGCACTTCGTGGTAACCGGCGACAATTTGGTCCGCGCCGCCGGCACAAGTGTTTTCCAGGCCGTTCGCGGCACCGGTGTTTTCGGGATACCACGTCACGCCGGCGTTGGTGCTGATCAAGGCAACGCCGGCGTCGCCCACCGCCACAAATCGGTTTGCGGCATAACGAACGCGATTCAAGTGATTGGTGACACCGCTGACTTGGGCCACCCAATTCGTACCGTTCGTACTGCGGAGAATGGTCCCCTCACGACCAACCGCGACAAACGCTCCACTGCCATACGATACTCCGCGCAACCATTCGGAAGTGCCGCTGTCCTGCCGTTTCCAGATGATGCCGTCCGGGCTGGTGTACAGCGCACCGAAGTCGCCAACCGCCACCACCAGCGAAGCGGACGCCATGGCCGCTTCCAGCCAATCGTCCGTGGGTCCATCCACCAAGGTGCCGAATTGGAAGTCGCTCACGTCATCGGCGTAAAGCACCCGGCCGCTCTCGCCGGTAATCACAATACGACTGCCAAAGAACGTCACCGCCCGCAACGAATCCGTGGTGTGGCTTTCACGCGGCAGCCACAGACTCAAATCGTCACTGGTATAAATCTGGCCGCGTTCGGCGACTTGTACGCCGAGAAAGAGGCTCGATGAGTAGGCCATATCAACCACGTTGCCTCCGTGCGGCAGTGGATTCGACCAATGCCAACGAAGCGGGTAAGTGACGGCCGACAGATTCGATCCCAAAAACAGCAGCAGGCTGAAGACCAAGCGCAACAACCGGCCGCATCCCCGCGAGGTTTTGGAGTGCGGCAGTCCTCTGCCGCTTTGCGCGCGCGGGCCAACCGTAGAAAGTGGCAGAGGACTGCCGCACTCCAAGACGCTGTCGCGCCTTATGAAGGCTCTACGTAAGGCTGCATCCGCAGCGCGCAATTGTTTTGGCGCGATGGTCGGTTGCCTAAAACACATGTTTTCGAGTCGGCTATCTGATTATCTGATTACGGAAACCGACGTTTCTTCTGCGGTTTCCGGGTGCTGGGTCACTGGCAAAGTTAGCACAAAAACGCATCCGTGCGGATGGCAATTCTTCAACGCCAATTCGGCCCCGAGGTGATGGGCCAGTTGCTGGCTCAATGCCAAACCAATCCCGCAACCGCCTTCCTTGGTGGTTCGGCACGGTGCAAATGGCGTGAGGTCTTCGGGAAAGCCCGGGCCTTCATCCTTCACCTCGAACCGGAGCTGCTCGTCCGCACTCGTGATTGCCAAAGTGACCGTTCCACCGGCCGGGGTCGCTTGGAGGGCGTTCTGCACCAGATTGACGAGAATGAGAGCCACCAACTGCGCAGGCCGATTGGGAAGTTCATCGTCCACGTCGCTTTCCGTCATCAATCGAACCTGCGTTTCATCGGCCGCCGCCGCCACCCGTTGCCGGATCATTCCAATGAGTTCGCTGATGGAGATTTCGTAGTTGGTTCCCGTTTGTTCCTCGCGCAACACGCTGACCACCTGGCCGATCATGGCCTGCATGCGGCGCGTAGAAGTCACGGCTTGCTGCCAATCCGCCGCTTCCTCATCGCCCGGTCCGCTGCCGCGTGCTGTCATGTAGCTTTGCAAACCGGCGAGCGGATTCTTCAATCCGTGGATCAAATGGGCGGTCACAGATCCCAAGGCCGTGGTCTTGACCGCCAGGGCCAATTCCTGGTTCGCGCGCAGCAAATTCTCGCTGCGCTCGGCGAGCAGAAGCTGGGTTTGCCGCAAGCGGTGGAAGGCCCAGCCAATCGCGAGCACCAGCATCCCACCGCCGGCCACGAACACCAACAACGCCTGCAATGCCAATTGCCGGTCCAGCCGGATGTATTCAGCGGCAATGCTTTGACCTTCGATCAGAAACTGCGCAACACCGGCCAATTGCCGCACCTGCCGACTGTGCAACGGGACGTTCACTTCCAGCATGGGAAGAGTGCGTTCGCCAGTTTGGCGATCACCCTTCTCCGGATGGAACAGTGCGTCCGAGCGCATCTCACCCCGGAATCGGCTGACCGGCTGGAGTCGTTGCAGTTCGGGCAGATCGCCTCGGTCCAATCCGCCTTCCAATACGTAAGGCGGAAATGCCCCCACGAAACGGCCGGAGGCGTCAAACAGACGAATCCCCAGCACACCGGCCAGTTGCGAACTCTTCAGCACCACGCCCAATTGGCTGCCCACGTCACTGATCGGCCCGGCAATTCCCTGGGCCAGGTCATTCTCGTATTCCATCAATACGACCGCGTGCAGCACCTCCGCATCCCGTTGGGCCATCTGCCGCCGGATGCCGCCGCGCACCTGCCAAGTCGTGAGTGCGATCGCGCCGCCAAGGATCAACAAGGTCAGCCCCATGACCAGCCTGGGCAACCGCTTCGAGCGGAGCATCATTTGCCGGAGTTGGACGACTTTTTCCACGGATGGTCTCGTTGCGGTTTGGGGCGGTGCTAGAATTCCCAATCCATCCCGGCGTTGAAACTGTTCACGGTGTACGATTCCAACTCCAGGTTGGACACCGTGCGTTCATACTCGTAGCCGGCCACCAGCCGAAGCGATTTAGCCAGGCGCCGTTCACAGCCGGCGGACAGGCCGATCTCGGTACGCTCGCGGTGCCGGAGGTCGGTGAGGCTGACGGTCTGCACGGGATACCGATAATAAGCAACGCGCACGCGCGCGCTCAGTTCCCAAACCTGGGTGCGGTAACGTAGTTCTTCGGAGCCGGAAAGACGGTCGTAATCGAAATACCTGCCGCCATTGTCGCGATTGACTTTCAAGCCCAGCTTGGTGGTGGTCCGCCAGTGGCGGGCTGCATCCCAGTAATGCCGCCAAGTCACGCGCCCCTCGTGCGCCAGAAACCGGCGGTGCGTTCCGGTCATCGTCGTCCCCTCGCTGTCCAACGCCGGGTCATTGTCGTACGCGCGCCATGCCGCTTGGTAGCTCAGGGTCAAGTAGGATTGGTGGCCATAGTCCAATCCCAGTTCCGCCCGCGGGCCGCCTTCCCAGTAATCATCCAGCGGCGCAACCAACAACTGCCGAGTCAACGGCGTACTCAAGGCCAGCCAAGTGGGACCCAGGAGATTAAGCCGCAGTCCGGGACGCGCCGTCAGCGTGTGGCCGCGGACCAGCACGGCCTGGCGATTGGTTTCGCTGATCGAAACGTCGAGCACCTGGTTTTGAAAGATATACTCCGCCGCCAACGAAGCTTGACCGTGATCGTGAATCGGGAGCTTCAATTCGGCCGTCCCAAACACGAGGTCTTCGTTGTCCACCGAGGGCGCTGAAAAGTACTGCCGATGCTCGCCGGACACGAAGGCCTGGAACTGCGGACCGTCGGGATTCAGATTGAAGACCATCGCGTCGGCGCCCAGCTTGACAAACGAACTGCCTTCTGGGTCGGTGTGGGCGAGGGTGGGGTTGTCCTTGTAACCGCCGGCAGCGTGCAAAACGATCAAGTGATCCCATTTAGGCAGCAAGGGCAGCACGTCATTGGTTTGCGCCAACGCGTTCAGTCCGGAGCATCCGAGAAGGGTAGCGGCCATCATTCGGTTCCATTTTACTGCGGGCCGCCCTAAGATGCCAAATCCCATGGGATCGGTAATTTGCTGGGCGACTATGGGGTCATTTTGGTCCTGGTTAGTCTCTCAAAATCGTCAACGCTCCCGTCCTTCCTGGTTGAGCTGGTCGCGAAGTTCCTTGATCTGATCGCGCGCCTGCTCTTTGGCATTGTCGAGCGCATTTTGACGGGCGTCCTTGAGCGTGCTGCGCAGAACTTCGTTGTAGTCTTCGGTCAGCTTCGGTCGTAATTCCCGTACGCGCTCTTCCATTTGTTCGCGACGCTCGATGGTTTTTTCCCACCATCGCTTGCGCAACTCCTCCATCTTTTCCCGGACTTTGGCGCGTTCTTCATCCGTGGCGGCGAGCAGTTTCTTGCGTAAGGCTTCCTCCTGCTCCAAGTAGGCCCGGAGATATTTGTCAAACCGATCCAGGCCCGCCTTCACCGCCGGCGACAATTCCTGCCGCTCGGGACGCACCGGCCGGACCAAATCGGTTCCGACTGCGGTTGGATCCAAGTCGGTCGATTTGACGGGCGTGACCACCCGACCCTCAACCGTGTTCTTGGTCGAGTCCACGGGTTGCGTGCTCGGCAAGTTGGTTTGCGCCCAGGCCCCCGAGCCTTTCCCGAGCAAACTCAACAATCCTAACACCAAAATGTATCGGCAAATTTTCATAGCAAACCTGGCGCACATCACTGCGATTTGGAACGGCTACATCATTCTATAATGCACCAAGCCCATTGCTTCAAATCTAAAGGCACGTGCTGTGCCACTTGCACGGCGGTTAAGGCAGGAACGGCATCTTTTTGCGCCTGATGCCCTTACGGCTAGTAGCGCAGCATTGACCGGTCCAGTTCCACGCCTCGGGCCTGGGTGAATGTGCCAAATCCTTCGGCTGCGAGGTGCGGTTCTGGGGCTTATTTCCCAGGACTACGGCTCGACCCGATAATCTTCCAGCAACAAACCGCCGAACGTATCGCCCCGCTGCAATGGCGCGGAACAAGACGTATGCATTTGGATGCTCTGCACCAGCGTGGCTCCGTCGTAGAGGTAAAAATATAAGTTCGCGCCGAAATCCTTTTTGCCAGCGGTGGCCGCGAAGACCTCGAAGGTCTGTCCCAACGCCACCACGTCGTCAAAGAATATTTTATCTTTGGCGGACGGTGGCATGGAACGGTCCGTGACCACAACCCGCACCCACGGCGCGCCGGCCGGGTCGCCCGCACAAGCCGTCTTGTCCTTGAAGGCCATTTGCGAATTGGCTGCCATTTCGCAGCTCAGGCCTTCATACATCAAGGTCAGCACATTGGGCTTCCCAACCGTATCGCAATTGGGAATATCAGCCGCCTTCACACAGTTCTTGTCGTTCTTGTTGGCCGCTTCGAACAGTTTCTTCAACTCGTCTTGCAATGCATTGTCGCCCGAAGCCAGCGCCGTGTTTACCCCCAGGACGATTTCTACGGACGAGAAAGGATAGGCAACGTCGGGCGAAGCCGCATTGAGCAAGCCAGCCACCCCTTCTTTCAAAATGTCTTTGACCTTGCCACCGCCGGCCTTGCCTTTCACGGCTTCCAGCAACGTCTTGCTGGCGACCTCCGGCAAGACCGCAGCCTGATCGAAGACACTCAACACAGTTTGATCCGGCGTGTACTCCGACGGCCAGACGCTCGGAGTCTTGCCCCAGTCAGGCGCTTTGGTCGGACAGTTGCCAGCCACCGGAGTCTCGCTGCCGAGGCAAATCACGGTGGCCGCTTTCCGGGTCAACAGGACGTTCCCGGCATGGGCCGTGGCAATCGCCAGATTGGTCACACAACCACCGCAGGGCGCGGGCCGTTTGATCGAAATCTTGGCCGGTGAATTGTGCTGATCTTTTAGGGTTACGCTGCCAAAGCCAAATGGCTCGAACGCCTGCCGATCGACCACCACCGAGTAAATCACTCGGTCTTGCCAAGCAGCGAGGTTGGGATCGTCGGGAGCGGGCGAGTCCACTGTGTATTGTGCCAGGCGCTCCAGGAACGGCGGCTGGTTCAAGTTCTCGGTCAGCGACGTCCCCACCTGCAAGATGCTGGCGGCCTCGCCCTGCTTGACTTTGCCGTCGCCGCCGCTTACGCCCAGCGTGCCATAGCCGGACGGAAAGGCCGGTGATTTGCTCAAGTAGTCCACGGTAAACTCCAGAACCGTTCGGCCAAAGGTATCGGTGAAAAGGAAGCCCGCCTTGTCACTGCCCACCAGGTCATTGAACTTATGGGCTTTCTTCCCCCAACCCTGCGCGTTGATCCCATAAGTGTTGTCGCTGACGCTCGGCGACTCGAGGAACGTCACCTGGATGTTGCCATCGGGCAGCACCATGGAAATCAACCGTCCGCTTTCGAGGCCGCTGGTGTTGTCGCAGTAGGTGATGGGAGGAATCGCTTCGACCATGAACTCGTACGCGCCACCCGGCGGCAGGCTGGCCAGACTGCCCACCAACCGGTCATCCGCAGGATAGTCCGGTGTGCCATTATCATCGACGACCACCAGATCTGTCAGCGTGACCGCGCCATCATTGGTCACGGCGTAGAAATAGGCCGTTCGGCTGCCAGGTTCGACCGTGGCGCTGGCCGCTTCCCCGGACAAAAGAAACGCCGGCTCGGCTTCGCACTCGATCCGTCCCGCGCCTTGGCCCGTGACCACCACGGGAGCGCCGGCAAAGTCATACCCGCAAACATCCCCAGTTGCTTCGGCGGTCACGTTTACATTGGCGGTAATCGCACCCGGGCAAGCCACTTCAAGGGTGCATTGGTTAGTGCCGCATTCGCCGGTCGCCAATGCTGGAATGGTCAAGCTGTTCCCAACACAGTCCTCTAACTCGGCCGACTGGATCAGGACATTGGCCAGGTCGATCGCTCCAGAATTGCAGACGATCACCTTAAACGTCACTGGGTACGGCCCGCCGAAATGCGGCAGCCGGACTTGGTTGTCGGCGCCATTACCGTCTGTGTCGGCGGGTGACGTCACTGTGACCTGGGTGGCGATTCTACCGACCAGCACCCGAGCAATGGAACTGTCATGGTTGGCAACCGAACGACCGTCGAGGACCGACTGGCCGGAAGCGGTGACGGTGTTGGTCGTATCCTGGCTCCAAGCCATCTTGAGGTATCGGGTAACGGATTCATTCGGCGCCAGGACCGCGTTCGATGCCGGAAAGAACTCACCGGTAAGATCGCCCATTTGATCATCCAACACTGACAGGTTGTTGATCGGAACCGCTCCACAATTCTGCACGGTGATGCGATAACAGAAACCCGGATCACGATCCCCTCTGATCCCGGAGGCCATCTCGGCAAACGTCCCGCAATTGTCGTCCGGCAGCAGACATGCAACGGCAGATGCCATGGCAAGGCAAGGTTGCGGACAGCAATTGATGGTGATCATCTGCCTGCAGACTGCGAGATTGCCGCTGGCATCCGTGGCCGTCCATTCTCGCATAATCCGTTTCGCCACGGGGCACTCGCCCGGCGACTCAACGTCTGTCCAGGTAATAACCGGATTGGGATCGCAGGCGTCAAGGGCGCTTGCCTGGTCAAAGACAATGGGTGCGTCACACGCAAACGTCCGGTCGGACGGACACACAATCGCGGGCGGCGCGGTATCCACCACGGTGACGGTTTGCGAGCAAGTTGCCCGATTGCCGCAGGCATCAGTAGCAGCCCAGGTGCGAGTTACCGTGAACACTGCCTCCGGAATTATGGCTGGACTTGCCAATCGGGAAACGGTTGGCACGAATCGGGACGCCGGCAGTGATTCCGGCGTCAGTACCGGAAGTTCACGAACCGACGGTGGCGCAGTTTTGTTTGGATTGCGACGCGCCAAAACATCTTCGACAGCCGTCAAGGTCTGTGGCTGATTGGTGGCCGTGCTCACGACTTCAATCACCACGGTGGTGCCACTGCCGGCGTCGGTGGCTGTGGGCGCGTCAAAAGTCCACGCCGTGCCGCACTCCACAACTTTGTTCTCCTGGCAGACGATAAGCGGTGCGGTGGTATCCCTGACCGTTACCGTCTGACTACAAGTCGCGCGATTACCGGCAGCGTCCTCGGCCTGCCACGTTCGTATGACTTGATACGTTCCCGAACAGAAGCCGGTGGAGTTGGTGACTGTGCCGATGACAACAACATTACCCACCGCCCCAGCGCATGCATCCGTGGCGGTAGGTTCATCAAACGCCCAAGCTGCACCGCTCTCCACCACCTTGTCCGCTTGGCAATGTATTACTGGCGGGGTGGTGTCCGCCGCCGTGAGCTTGACGACGCAATTCGCGGCGTTACCGGCAGCATCGGCAACAGTGACCGTGACCGGCGTGGCCACCCCCACAACCAAAGCAGTGCCGGCCGGTGGATTCTGAGACTTCCGCAAATCACCGGCGGGCGTGCAGTTGTCACTGACCACCGTGCTGCTGATCAAATTGGGAACTACGGCGTCACAAGTTGCATTCACAGCGATGGTCTGATCAGACGGACAAACGGCAATCACTGGCGCGGTTTCATCCTTTACGGTGATGAGGACGGCACAGCTCGCTTCATTGCCGGCGGCATCGGCCATGGTGATTGTTACCGAGGTGACGGAATCCAATGCCAAGGCAGTACCGGCCAGCGGATTCTGTGTTTTCATCAGGTTGCCGGCGGGGGTGCAGTTGTCCGTGGCAATAGCGGCGCTTAACAAGTTGGGCACCGTTGCTCCACATATTGTGTCTGCAGTAATCGTGCGGTCAGCCGGACAATCCGTGAATGTGGGGGCGGTTTGATCGGCCACGAACACGTTCACCGTGCAAGTGGCGGCATTGCCGGCAAGGTCACGAACGGTGATGGTGACTGGGGTGGTCAATCCTGGCGTCAAGGCCGTGCCGGCAGCCGGATTCTGGGTCGTGACCAACGCACCATCAATTGTGCAGTTGTCGGTAGCCGCAGTGTCGCTCGTTAGGTCGGGAACTATTGCCTCACAGTCGTCATCTACGGCAATGGTCCTATCAGTCGGACAGCCGGTGATCAGCGGAGGCGCAGTGTCCGCAACCGTGACTGTTTGCTGGCAAGTGGCCTGGTTGCCGCACGCGTCGCTTGCCACCCAGGTCCGCGTCACGATGAATACTGCTGATGGAGAGGTGGCCGGGCTTTCCATCGTGACGGTCATGGACAGCGAGCGGGACACAGAAGGCGAATCCTGCGTTCGCGCCGAGTAGTCTCGAGCTGTCGCCGGTACCGGCTTGTTCGAGGATAGGCGTAGGGGCTCACTCATGGCAGACACAATGCGGTTTTCCGATGAGACTTGAGCCTCCTGACGTCGGCTGCTACGCGGTAGCTGGCGTTTTGAAGATCGCTCCAGGAGGGCATTGGCTGAGTTGTCTGCGGCGGCGCTCAAGAACGCCTCGGCAGCTCCGGCAGTCGCTGCTCGCCTGATGACTGACGGAGCGGACCTCGCTGGATTGATGCGAGTTTCCAAAGCTCGAACAACGGAGACGACCGGAACTGGATCGCGAAGAATCGATTCCCGGTCGGAAACCGCCAGATCCTGCAATTGGTTGGTGACGGTGCTCACGACGGTAACCGAGACATTGGTTCCGCTGCCGGCATCCGAAGCCATGGGCTCCTCGAAATTCCAGACCGTGCCGCATTCAACGATCTTGTCCGCTTGGCACTGGAGGATTGGTGCCGTGGTGTCCACGACCGTCACCGTCTGACTGCAGCTCGCGCTGTTGCCGGCAGCATCCATGGCCCTCCACGTGCGCGTGGTTTGATACGTGCCGAAGCAGAAGCCGGCTGAATTGGTGACCGTATCGCTCACCGTAATGGTTACGTCCGTCCCATCACACGCATCCGTGGCGGTCGGTTCATCAAACGTCCAAGCGACTCCGCTTTCCACCACCTTATCAGCCACATAACTCACCACCGGTGGGGTGACATCTACCGCCGTGAGGTTGACACGGCAATTAGCGGCATTACCCGAAGCGTCCATCACCGTGATCGTGACTGGAGTACTCGAGTTCAAGGCCAGTGCGGTGCCGGCCGGTGGGTTTTGGGTCATCACCATATTCCCGGCAGCGGTGCAGTTGTCGGCAACTTCCACGCTGCTGCTCAAATCAGGTACCGTTGCTTGGCAGGCAACATCCGCTGCCAGCGTGCTATCCGGCGGGCAAGTCGTAATGACCGGTGAGGTCTGGTCGGTTGCAATGACGTTAACAGTGCAGGTTGCCTGATTACCGTTGGCATCGGCAACCGCCACGGCAACCGGCGTAATTACTCCCAATGCCAGGATGGAGCCGGGCGGCGGGCTTTGCGACCTCACCAAATCCGCGGTGGCGGTGCAGTTGTCGGTAGCCGTAATGCCGCTCGTGAAGTCAGGCATCGCTGCTTTGCAGGCAGCGTCCACAGCAATCATCCGATCCGGCGGGCATGCGGTGACCGCCGGCGGGGTTTGATCGGTCACCGTGACCATGGCGATGCACGTCGCCTCATTGCCGGCAGCGTCAGCGATGGTGACGGTGACCGGCGTGACCGAGTCCAAGGCCAGTGTCGTGCCAGCCGCCGGATACTGAGTTGTCACCAAAGCGCCGGCGGCCGTGCAGTTATCGGTCGCTACCGAGGCGCTCGTTAAGTCGGGGACCGTCGCCTGACAGGCCGCATCCGCGGCGAGCGTTCGGTCCGGGGGGCAAGTGGTAATTACCGGTGCAGTTTGATCGGCCACCACTAAGTTGACGGTGCAAGTGGACTCATTGCCGGCAGTGTCGGCAATGATGATTGTTACGGGGGTAATCGTCGCCAATGTCACCTCGGTGCCGGCGGGCGGATTTTGTGTTTTCACCAAAACCTCAGTAGGCGTGCAGTTGTCGGTGGCGGCTGCAATGCTTGCCAGGTCGGGAATCGTCGCAGCACAAGCCGCATCAGCCGCGAGCGTCTGGTTAGGCGGACAAGTTGTGATCTCTGGGGCAGATTGATCGGTCGCCGTAACGTTGACAACGCACGTGGCCTTGTTACCGGTAGCATCGGCAATCGTGATCGTGATCTGGGTAATCGAGTTCACAGCCAGCACACTTCCGGCAGCCGGGCTTTGAGTTTTCGCCAAATCACCGCTGGGGGTGCAGTTGTCGGTGGCAGCGGTGCTGCTGGTCAAGTCGGGCACTACTGATTCGCAGGCAGCGTCCACCGCGAGCGTGCGATCTGGAGGGCAGGCCGTAATTAGCGGCGCGGACTGATCGGCCGTCGTGACGGTCACCGTGCAAGTGGTCTCATTACCCGCAGCGTCGGCAATGGTAATCGTAACCGGCGTGACCGCGCCTAACATCACCACCGTCCCGGCGGGCGGATGCTGTGTTTTCACCAAATCACCGCTGGCGGTGCAGTTGTCGGTGGCCGCGGTGCTGCTCGCCAAGTCAGGAATCGCCGCGACGCAAAGAGCATCCACGCCAAGCGTCAGGTCAGACGGACAGCCAGAAATTACCGGAGGAGTGGTGTCGGCGACGGTGATGGTTTGCTGGCAAGTGGCCTGATTGCCACATCCATCGGTCGCGACCCAGGTCCGGGTTACAGTGAGCATTGCTGGCGGGGAGACGGTTGGGCTTGTGGCGTTGGCCGTTGGCAATAACGGGGAGACGGGAACCGATTTCTGCGTCTGTGCTGAGCGAGTGCGAACGGTCGCGGGTGCTGGCTTGTTGGGAGGCCGGCGGTTGAGCAGACCTGATCTGGCTTCCACAATTCGGGCCACCGAAACGACTGGAACGGGTTCACGCGGGGCGGAAGCGCGATCATAGGCCGTCAACGCTCGCATCTGGTTGGTGACGGTGCTCACGATTTCAAGCAACACATTAGTCCCGCTGCCGGCATCCGTGGCCGCAGGTTCATCGAAGCTCCAGACACTCCCGCACTCCACGACTTTGTCCGCTCGGCACTGGAGGATCGGTGCTTGGGTGTCCACGACCAACACCGTCTGACTACAAGTCGCGCTGTTGCCGTCGGCATCCATGGCTCTCCATGTGCGTGTGGCTTGAAATGTGCCGAGGCAGAAACCGGTCGCGTTGGTTACCGTGTCGATAACCGCAATGGTTACTCCCGTGCCGGTGCAAGAATCCGAGGCGCTCGGTTCATCAAACGTCCAAGTGTCACTGCTCTCCACCACCTTGTCCGCCAGACAATGAATCAACGGCGGCGTGATGTCCACCGCCGTAAGATGGACAACACAGTCGGCCGCATTCCCAGCCGCGTCTGACACGGTCACCGTAACGGAAGTGGGCGTTCCCAAACCAATGGCAGTGCCAGCCGACGGATTCTGGATCATCCGCAAATCACCGGTAGCAGTGCAATTATCCCTCGCGGTAATGGCACTCGTCAGGTCGGGCACCAACGTTTCGCAAGCAGCATCCGCCGCCAGCGTGCGGTCCGGTGGGCAAGTCGCAATAACCGGCGCGGTTTGATCAGTTACGGTGACGTTTACCGTACATGCTGTCGCATTGCCGGCAGCATCTCTGACGGTGATGGTGACCGGCGTCGTTGCGTCCACGGCGAGGATCATCCCGGCGGCCGGATCTTGCGTCTTCACCAACTCGCCGGGGGAACTGCAATTGTCAGCAGCCGTAACGGCGCTCGTCATGTCGGGTACGGTCGCGGCACAACCAGCATCCGCCGCTATCGTTCGATCCGGTGGGCAACTCGTGATCACTGGCGCGGTTTGATCGGTCACGGTGAGGTTCGCCGTGCAGGTCGCGGTATTTCCCGAAGTATCTCTGATGGTGACGATGATTGGCGTGCTCGATTTCAAGGCCAATGGCGTGCCCACGGGCGGATTCTGGGTGATGACCAAATCACCGGCGGGCGTGCAGTTGTCTGTCGCCGCCGTGGCAATCACCAAATCAGGAACCGTTGCTCCACAAGCCGCATCGGCGGCCAACGTCTGATCCGGCGGGCAAATGGCAATGACCGGCGCGGTTTGATCGGTTGCCGTGAGGTTGACGATGCACGTAGCCTCATTACCGGAGGCGTCGGCGATGGTGACCGTAACGGGAATGACCGAGTTCAAGGCCAACACTGTGCCGGCAGCCGGATTCTGTGTCTTCACCAAATCACCAGCGGACGTGCAGTTGTCCGTGGCGGCGGTGCTGCTCGCCAAGTCGGGAATCGTCGCGGCACACGCAGCGTCCGCGGCAAGCGTTCGATCGGCCGGGCAACTCACAATCGCCGGAGCGGTTTGGTCAGTTGCCATAATGTTGACCGTGCAGGTGGCTTGGTTACCCGCGGCATCGGCGACCGTAACTGTGACCGGGGTAACCACACCCAACGCCAAGACCGTTCCGGGCGGCGGGCTTTGCGTCTTCAGCAAGTCGCCGGGCGCCGTGCAGTTGTCTGTCGCCACAGTACTGCTCATCAAATCGGGCAACGTCGCCTCACAAGCAGCATCCACCGCAAGTGTTCGATCGGGTGGGCAAGCCATGATCACGGGCGGGGTTTGATCAGCCACCGTAACGGAGGTGGTGCAAGTCGCTTGATTGCCGGCGCCATCGGTGATGGTGATCGTGACCGGGGTAACTGAGTCCACCGTCAAAACCGCACCGGCAGCCGGAATCTGCGTTTTCACCAAATCACCGGCTGCGGTGCAATTGTCCGTTGCCGTGGTGGTAATCGTCAAATCCGGAAGCGTTGCGCCGCAAGCGGCATCCGCGGCGATGGTCTGGTCCGGCGCACAGGCAGTAATCGTGGGGGCAGTCTGCTCCGGCCGCGGTGAGGTTGACCACGCACATGGCTTCGTTGCCGGCGGCATCGGCGATTGTCATCGTGACGGGCGTCCGTGAGCCCACGGTCAGTGCCGTGCCGGCGAGCGGATCTTGCCGCTTCACCAATTCACCGACCGGCGTGCAATTGTCGGTCGCCAGGGTGTCGCTCAACAAGTCGGGCACCGTCGCCCGACAGGCGGCGTCCACGGCAACGGTTCGGTCTGGCGGACACGTGGTAATTGTTGGAGCGGTTTGATCCGTTACTGTGACATTCGCCGTGCAAGTGGCCTGATTGCCGGCAGCGTCGGCCACTGAGATTAAAACCGAAGTGACCGCCCCCAACGTCACCACTGTGCCAGCCGGTGGATTTTGCGTCTTTGTCAAGTCACCCGCGGCCGTGCAGTTGTCGGTGGCAGCAGTGAGGCTCGCTAAGTCGGGAAGCGTTGTCACACAAGCATTATCGGCGGCAAGCGTTCGATCCGGCGGACAAGCCGTGATCACGGGGACCATCTGATCGACGACGGTGACATTTGCCGTGCAGGCAGCGGCATTGCCCGAAGTGTCTCTGACCGTGACGATGATGGGCGTGGTCGAGTTCAAGGCCAGTGGCGTGCCAACAGCCGGATCTTGTGTGGTAATCAAATCATCCGTGGATGTGCAGTTATCTGACGCCTCCGTAGCATCCACCAAATCAGGCACCGTTGCTCCGCAGACTGCGTCCGCCGCAAGCGTCCGATCCGGCGGACAAGTCGTAATTAGCGGTGCGGTCTGATCGGTTACGGTTACGGTGACGCTGCACTTGGCTTCATTACCGGCGGTGTCCGCGATGGTAATTGTAACCGGTGTGAACGAGTTAAAAGCCAGCACTGTGCCGGCAGCCGGATTCTGCGTCCTCATCAAGTTACCAGCGGGCGTACAATTGTCCGTAGCGGCGGTGCTGCTCGCCAAGTCAGGAATCGTCGCGGCACAAGCAGCGTCCGCGGCAAGCGTCCGGTCCGATGGGCAACTCGTAATCACTGGCGCGGTTTGATCGGTCACCGTGACGTTGACGATACAAGTCGCCTTGTTCCCAGCGATGTCAGCGACAGTAATGGTGACCGGCGTGATTGTACCCAACAGCAAGTCCGTTCCGGGCGATGGGTTTTGCGTTGTCACTAAATCGCCCGGCGCCGTGCAGTTGTCCGTAGCGGCGGTGCTGCTTGCCAAGTCGGGAATCGTCGCGGCACAAGCAGCGTCCGCGGCAAGCGTCCGGTCCGATGGGCAACTCGTAATCACTGGCGCGGTTTGATCGGTCACCGTGACGTTGACGATACAAGTCGCCTTGTTCCCAGCGATGTCGGCGACAGTAATGGTGACCGGCGTGATTGTACCCCACAGCAAGTCCGTTCCGGGCGATGGGTTTTGCGTTGTCACTAAATCGCCCGGCGCCGTGCAGTTGTCCGTAGCGGCGGTGCTGCTTGCCAAATCGGGAAGCGTTGCGGCACAAGCAGCATCGGCCGCAACCGTTTGATCCGGTGGACATGACATAATCACCGGCGCCACCTGATCGACAACCGTGAGGTTAACCGTGCAGGTGGTGGTGTTCCCCGAAAGGTCCATTACCGTGAGGGTGATCGGCGTGGTCGAGCCCAAGGTTAATGCCGTGCCGGCAGGCGGATTTTGCGTCTTCGCCAAGTCACCAGGGGAGGTGCAGTTGTCGATCGCGGCCGTGCTGCTCGTCAGATCCGGGACCGTCGCTTTACAAGCGGCATCTGCGGCCAGCGTCCGATCCGGCGGGCAAACCGAAATCATCGGTGACGTCTGATCGGTTGCGGTAAAGTTGACCGTGCATGTCGTCGCGTTCCCGGCCGTGTCGGTCACGGTCAAGGTGACGGGCGTAGTTGTCCCCAATGCAAGGGCCATTCCGGCAGATGGATTCTGAGTCTTCAGCAACTGGCCGGCAGCCGTGCAGTTGTCCGCAGCCAAAGTGGCACTGGTCAAATCCGGCACGACGGCTTCACAGGCGGCATCCGCCGCGAGGGTCCGGCCTGGGGGGCAAAACGTAACCACTGGTGCGGCTTGGTCGGTCACGGTGACGGTTGCAACGCACGTCACTAAATTGCCGGCGGCATCAGCGATGGTGATCGTGACCGGCGTGGCGATCCCCAAAGCAATCACGGTGCCCGATGGTGGATTTTGGGTCTTCAGCAACCCACTCACGGTCGTGCAATTGTCCGTGGCGGCGGTGCTGCTCGCCAAATCGGGAAGCGTTGCGGCACAAGCAGCATCTGCTGCGATCGTTTGATCCGACGGACAACTCGTGATAACCGGCGCAGTTTGATCGGTCACAGTGACCGCGGCGGTGCAGGTGGCTTCATTGCCGGCGGCATCCCGAACCGTAATGATAATCGGCGTAACCGAATCCAAAACCAGCGTCGTTCCGGCAACCGGATTCTGAGTCTTGACCAAATCATCCGCGGCCGAGCAGTTGTCGGTGGCCGTGGTAAGGCTCGCTAAGTCAGGAAGCGTTGCGCCGCAAGCGGCATCCGCGGCGATGGTCTGGTCCGGCGCACAGGCGGTAATCGTGGGGGCAGTCTGCTCCGCCGCGGTGAGGTTGACCACGCACATGGCTTCGTTGCCGGCGGCATCGGCGATCGTAATCGTGACGGGCGTCCGTGAGCCCACGGTCAGTGCCGTGCCGGCGGGCGGAGCTTGCCGCTTCACCAATTCACCGACCGGCGTGCAATTGTCGGTCGCCAGGATGGCGCTCAGCAAGTCGGGCACCGTCGCCTGACAATCGGCGTCCACGGCAACTGTTCGGTCTGGCGGACACGTGGTAATTGCCGGGGCGGTTTGATCCGTTACCGTGACGTTCACCGTGCAAGTGGCCTCATTGCCGGCAGTGTCGGCGACTGTGATTGTAACCGGCGTGACCGCCCCCAACGTCACCACTGTGCCAGCCGGTGGATTTTGCGTTTTCACCAAGCCACCCACGGCCGTGCAGTTGTCGGTGGCAGCAGCGAGGCTCGCTAAGTCGGGAATCCTCGTCGCACAAGCATTGTCGGCGGCAAGCATTCGATCCGGCGGGCAAGCCGTGATCACGGGGGCCATCTGATCGACGACGGTGACATTTGCCGTGCAGGTGGCGGCATTGCCCGAAGTGTCCCTGACCGTAACGATGATTGGCGTGGTCGAGTTCAAGGCCAGTGGCGTGCCCACGGGTGGATCCTGTGTGGTGATTAGCTCCTCAGCAGGCGCGCAGTTATCTGACGCCTCCGTAGCATCCACCAAATCAGGCACCGTTGCTCCGCAGACTGCGTCCGCCGCAAGCGTCCGGTCCGGCGGACAACTCATAATCAGCGGTGCGGTCTGATCGGTCACGGTGACGTTGACGCTGCACATGGCTTCATTACCGGCGGTGTCCGCGATGGTGATGGTGACCGGCGTGATCGTTCCCGAAGTCACCACCGTGCCAGCGAGTGGACTTTGCGTCTTCACCAAGCCTCCAGCCGGGGTGCAATTATCGGTGGCGAGTGCGCTGCTCGCCAAGTCAGGGATCGTCGCGGCGCAAGCAGCGTCCGCGGCAAGCGTCCGGTCCGATGGGCAACTCGTAATCACTGGCGCGGTTTGATCGGTCGCGGTGACGTTCACGATGCACGTAGCTTGGTTTCCGCTAGTGTCAGCGACGGTAATCGTGACCGGTGTGACTGCCGCCAACGCCAAAGCCGTTCCAGGCGGTGGGCTTTGCGTCTTTACCAAGTCGCCGGGCGGCGTGCAGTTGTCCGTGGCCGCAGTGCTGTTCGCCAAGTCGGGAAGCGTCGCCCCACAGGCAGCATCCACGGCAAGCGTCCGGGCAGGCGGGCACGTCGTGATCACCGGGGCCGTTTGGTCGTCCATCGTGACCATAGCAGTGCAGGTCGTCTCATTGCCGGCAGCATCGGTGATCATGATGGTAACCGGGGTAATCGAGTTCAAGATCAGCATGGTGCCGGCAGCCGGATTCTGCGTTTTCACCAAATCATCTGCGGCCGAGCAGTTGTCGGTGGCCGTGGTAAGGCTCGCTAAGTCAGGAAGCGTTGCGCCGCAAGCAGCATCAGCAGCGATAGTTTGGTCCGGCGCACAAGAAGTTATCGTGGGGGCAGTCTGCTCGGCCGCGGTGAGGTTGACCACGCACGTGGCTTCGTTGCCGGCGGCATCGGCGATCGTAATCATGACAGGCGTCCTTGAATCCAGAGTCAGCGCCGTGCCGGCAACCGGATCCTGCGTCTTCACCAATTCACCGACCGGCATGCAATTGTCGGTGGCCAGGGTGGCGCTCAGCAAGTCGGGCACCGTCGCCCGACAATCGGCGTCCACGGCAACGGTTCGGTCTGGCGGACACGTGGTAATTGTTGGGGCGGTTTGATCCGTTACTGTGACATTCGCCGTGCAGTTGGCCTCATTGCCGGCAGCGTCGGCCACCGTAATCGTAACCGGCGTGGCCAGCCCCAACGTCACCACTGTGCCAGCCGGCGGGTTTTGCGTTTTCACCAGAGCACCAGCAGCCGTGCAGTTGTCGGTAGCCGTTGTGATGCCGGTCAAATCAGGAACTCTTGCCTCACAAGCAGCCTCGGCCGCAACCGTTCGATCCGGCGGACAACTCGTGATCACAGGCGCCATCAGGTCGGTTGCGGTGAGGTTCGCCGTGCATGTGGATGCATTGCCCGAAGGATCCGTGACGGTGATGATGATCGGCGTGGTCGAGTTCAAGGTCAATGGCGTGCCCGCCGGTGGATTTTGGGTTTTGATCAGATCGCCGCGTGGTGCGCAGTTATCGGACGCCGTGGTGGCACTTGTCAAATCGGGAACCGTTGCTCCACAAGCCACATCCGCCGCCAGAGTCTGGTCCGGGGGGCAACGCGTAATTGCGGGCGCAGTTTGATCCGTCACCATAACGTTGACAGCACAAGCGACCTTGTTGCCGGCGGTGTCGGTAACGACGATCGTAACCGGCGTGGTCGTTCCCAGAGTCACGTCCGTGCCGGCCGGCGGGTTCTGCGTTTTGACCAAATCGCCCGGCGCGGTGCAATGATCGGCAGCGCCTGTGAGACTCGCCAAGTCGGGAATCATTGCGGAACAAACTTCGTCGGCAGCCACCGTTTGATCGACCGGACAATTCGTGATCACCGGCGCGGTTTGATCGGCCACCGTGACGTTGACAGTGCAGGAGGCTTGGTTGCCAGCGGCGTCGGCGACAGTAATTGTGACCGGCGTAACCACATCCAGGGTCAAGGTGGTGCCGGGAGAAGGATTTTGCGTCTTCTCCAAGTTATCGGAAGCCGTGCAGTTGTCTGTCGCCAGGGTGCCGACTGTCAAATCAGGCATCGTTGCTTCACAAGCAGCATTGACTGCAAGCGTCCGGTCCGAGGGGCAACTCGTGATCACGGGTGGAGTCTGATCGGTTACCGCAATGTTAACCAAGCAGGTGGCTTCGTTGCCCGAAGCATCGGTCACCGTAACGAGAACCGAAGTGGCTGAGCCTAACGCCATGCTGGCGCCTGCAGGTGGATTTTGAGTCATCAGCAAATCACCCACGGGCGTGCAGTTGTCGGTGGCGGCGGTAAGGCTCGTGAGGTCGGGAACGGTCGCCGCACAGGAAGCGTCTGCTGCCAGATTTTGAGCGGGCGGACAAGTCGTAATCACCGGCGCGATTGTCTCGGTCACGGTGAGGTTGACGGTGCAGGTCGCTTCGTTGCCGGCCTCGTCGGCCACGGTGATGGCGACCGGCGTGGTCTGCCCTGCGGCGACTGCGGTCCCGGCCGGCGGGCTTTGCGTTTTGACCAGATTGGCGGCGGGCGTGCAGTTGTCGGTCGCCGCGGTGAACTTCGTCAAATCGGGCACCAAGGCTTCACAGGCAGCCTCGGCGGCGACTGTTCGGTCGGCGGGGCAGTTTCTGATATTCGGGGCTCGTGTCATCCCCTACGGTAACAACCGTAGCGCAGGCATTCACATTGCCGGCTGTGTCAATGACCATGATAGTAACGAGAATCACGGCCCCATTGGGGAAGGTTTCCCCAGCCGAAGGGAATTGAGAGATGACAAGATCGTCGTAGGCCGTGCAATTATCCACCACCACCAACTCCTCCGGGGTCGTCAAATCCGGCACGGTTCCGCGGCAATTGATCCCCGCCTCGATGGACCGGCTCGCCGGACAACTCTCAATCACCGGGAACGTTGTGTCTTCGATGGTGAAGGTCTGGGTGCAGTTCACGGAGGCGCCTGAATTGTCCAGGAGGTTGTGGGTGCGAATCAAGGTCGCTCCTGAAGGGCCGCGCACCAGCGGGCCGTCGGAAGACGAGTAACTGGCGGAGCAGTCCCCGGTCACTGAACCGCCGGCGGCCAGGAATTCTTCGAAGTCCCGCGGGCGGGGAGGAATTTCCGTCGCGCATTGCACGTTCAAATCGGCCGGACACCGAATCACGCAGGACGTCGCGACTGTGCCAGGCCCAGGCGAGGCCGGCCAAGCCAGCGGCACGCTCAACAGCAAGACGCTGATGGCCGCAGAAATTATGTTTCGCATGGTCCGATAGCTGAGTTGGGTTGTGTCCGCGGCGATTGTCTAGCCGCAGAACAATTGCTTGTCATTTCAAGACCCAGCCCTGATTTGACCGGGCCGGCCGGCAAGCACGCGGGAGCCGGCGACTGACTTCCTTGTCATTTCTCGAGGATCATCCCCTATGAGCCCCGGCGCGTCAATGATCGGTTATTGGCCGGCCAGGTGGCAGTAGATTTCTTCGTAGAGCTGGGTTGTGCGTTCCCAGGAGAAGTCGGCCTGCATGGCGTTGCGGCGGAACTGCTGGAGCAATTCAGGGCATTCGTATAACGCCATTGCTTTCTGCATCGCCTTGACCAAGGCCGGCACGGCATAGCGGGTGAACTTGATGCCGGTGGCCCGGTCCAGATCTTCCCGCAAGTCAATCACGGTATCGTCCAGGCCGCCGGTTTTGCGCACGACGGGGATGGTGCCGTAGCGCAAGCTGTACATCTGGTTCAAACCGCACGGTTCGAACTGCGACGGCATCAGGAAGAAATCCGCGCCCGCTTCGATGCGGTGCGAAAGGCCCTGGTCAAAGGCAATATTCACCGACGCTTTGTCCGGGTGCCGCGCCGCCAGTTGACGAAAAGCTTCTTCATAGGCGGACAATCCGGTTCCCAACAGCACAAATTGGAAATCGGCCGTCAGCATTTCCTCCAACGCCTCCAGCAGGATGTCGATCCCTTTCTGCTCGGCAAGCCGGGTTATGCTGGCGAAGAGGGGCACATTGGGTTTGATGGGGAGTTTAAGTTCCGCCTGCAAGCGCGCTTTCTCCGCTTGCTTGCCACTCAGATCGTCAGCGTCGTAGGCGTTTTGAAGATAGGGATTGTTGCGGGTGTTCCACTCGTCGTAGTCCACGCCATTCAGCACGCCGCGGATGATCCCGTTGCGCCGCAGCAACACACCGTGCAGGCCGCAACCCAACAGCGGGGTGGTGATTTCGACGGCGTAACGCGGGCTGACGGTTGTGACCATGTCGGCGAACACCAGGCCGGTTTTCAGCAGGCTGAATTGACCGTAGAATTCCGCGCCTTCGGGGTGCAAATACGCCGGCGGCAGATTCGTCAACCCGTAGTCCGCGCGCGGGCAGTTGCCCTGGAAGGTGAGATTGTGAATGGTGCAACAGGTGGCGGGCGACCCTGGCCACGACTCACAGGTTCGCTGGTGGTGAATCAGCAAGGGAACCAGCCCGGTCTGCCAGTCGTGGATGTGGACAATCTCCGGCTGCAACGGCAAATAGCGCGCGAGGTGGACGACGCACTTCGAGAAGAAGATGAAGCGACGGGCATTGTCGGGATAGTCCACGTCGTGCTCGGTATAGATCGCCGCGCGGTCGAAGAATTCCGGTTGGTCGATGAAATAGACCGTGACGCCCGGAGAGGGTTGCAGAATAAATACGTCGGCCGGCACGGATTGCGAGCCCAGCGGTATCTCGAGCTTCCAATCGAACGATCTGCAAACTGGCAAACCGTTCGCGAATGCCCCGGTACAACGGCGTCACAATGCCCACCGTATGCCCGGACCGGCCGAGGAACTTGGCCAGCGCGGCGGCCATGTCCGCCAGCCCCCCGGTCTTGGAGTAGGGATGCACTTCGCTGCTGGCCAGGAGAATTCTCATGGAAGGGGGAACGGCGTGGGGTTGCGGGGAACGGCACCGAGCGCGAGCCTGGACGCTAGCTTGGAAATTTGCCTCCCGTGGTTGCCGCCGACGGGAGAAGCCGGTTCCAAAACACCGCGGCTGTGGTCCGCCTCCTTACGTCGGCGGCTACTGCCTGTCGGTGTTTTAATCAGGGAGTGAAACATCTGGGCTGGGAGATCGGCTTCGAGCTAAGCGGCTTCACGCGGTGATTCGATTAGTTCGCACGTACGGTTGCAATGGTTCCGGTATCGCAATGCTGCCGTCGGGTTGTTGATGCGTTTCCACCAGGGCCACAAACAAACGGGCCAGGGCCGTACCGCTCCCGTTGAGCAGGTGCGGGAAACGGTTTTCACCGGAGCCGGTCTTGTAGCGCAGGTTCATGCGACGCGCCTGGAACTCCTCGCAATTCGAACAACTGGACACCTCCAGATAGGTCCCCTGCCCCGGCGCCCAGACTTCGAGGTCATACGTTTTGGCGCTGGCAAAACCCATGTCGCCAGTGCAGAGCAGCACCACCCGATAGTGTAGGCCGAGGAGTTGCAGAATGCGTTCGGCGTAAGTTACCATTTGTTCGAGTTCGTCATAACCGGTTTCGGGTTTGACGATCTTGATCATCTCCACCTTGTCGAACTGATGCACGCGGATCATCCCGCGCGTGCCCACGCCGGCCGCCCCCGCCTCCGCGCGGAAACAGGGACTGTAGGCGCAGTAGTTAACCGGTAACTGGCTTTCCGGCAGGATCTCCTCCCGGTGAATGTTCGCCACCGGCGCTTCGGCGGTGGGAATGAGGTAGAGTTTGCCCAAGGTTTCCCCGTCCAGTCCTTCCTGCACCGCGTAGGCCTGGTCTTCGAACTTGGGGAACTGGCCCACGCCCACCATGCACTCGCGGCTGATGATGAACGGCGGCGAAACTTCGGTGAAGCCGTGTTCCTGCGTGTGGAGATCGAGCATGAACTGGGTCAACGCCCGCTCCAGTTTGGCGCCCCAACGGGTGTAGAGCATGAAGCCGCTGCCTGATAATTTCGCGCCGCGTTCGAAATCCACCAGGCCGAGATCGCGGCACAATTCCGTGTGCGGGCGGGGTTCGAAAGTGAACGACGGCTTTTGGCCCCATTCGCGAATGACCGGATTGTCCTCCGCGTTCTTACCCACGGGAACGCTGCGGTGCGGCAGGTTGGGAATGCGCAGGAGCAAGGTTTCGAGTGACGCTTCGGTGGCGGCCACTTGACGGTCGAGTTCCGTAATGCGATCACCCATCGTGCGCGTTTCGGCTTTCTTGGCTTCGGCTTCCTCGAGGTTCTTTTGTCCCATCAAGGCGCCGATGTCCTTGGAAATCCGTTTGCGCGCCGCCTTCAACTGCTCCACCTCGGCCAGACACTTCCGGCGTTGTTGGTCCAACGCCAGCAGCTCCGCGACCCGGTCCTCGTCGCCGGCGCCGCGGGTGGCCAACCGCTCGCGCACACGTTCCGGGTTTTCGCGTATCAGTTTTATGTCTAGCATCGGCGGATTATAAAAATCGCCGGGCCGAGGGCAAGGCGGAAGGGCAACCAGTTATGAATGACCAAGGACCAATGGCCAATGGCCAGAGAATGACCAGTTAATCAGCCGAGGGCCGATCAAAACAGGACTGGGGCCCAGGGATTGGGTCATTCGCGGGTCATTGGACCTTGAGCATTGGAAATTTTCGCGCGGGCGGTTCCAAACTGCCCGCAGGAGGCCGGCAGCACCTTCGAACCGGCTTACTCGGGTACCATGGGAGTGATGATGCGATAGTAACGGCCGCCGTTCATACCCGCGCTGGGATCACTCACCTGGATGATGTTGGTGCCGGCGGTCGGCGGGAGGTTGGTCCAGTTCACCCACACGGCGTCGCCAAGCTGGTTCACATACTGAATCGTATAACCGACCTCCGGCATGGAAGTGAACTCGAGGATGGCTTCGCCGTTGCCGCCATCGGCCAGGCGGACCTTCAGCACGCTGAGCGCATCCTGCGGATCAGTGTTGGCGAGGAACTCCTGTTCGTTGCTCAGGCCATCCATGTCCGCATCGAGACTGCTGTCGGCGGGATCGGTCGGATCCAAACCGTTCGCCAATTCCCATTGGTCCGGCAGGCCGTCGCCATCACAGTCGCCCCAGACGAAGGAGAGCGTGGCCAGTAAGCTCGTGATGGAGCCCATGCCATTGGTAATCACGGCGTGATAGCTTCCAGCTTGTTCCGGTTGGGCGGGCGTGAGCACCAAGGTGGCGTTGGTGGCCTCGGCCAGCACATTGGTTTCATTGAAGAACCACTGGTAACTATACGGCCCGCCGCCAGCGACGGCCACGGTGAACTCCGCCGCGGGTTCGCAGACGGTCACCTCGACATTGGTCGGTTGCGTGATCACCGAGGGCATCTGGCGGAGCATCAAGGTCGCCACGTCGCTGGTGACGGCCCCGTAGAGATTGGTGACCACCAGGGTGTAAGCGCCCTCGTTCACTTCTGAAACGCCGCCAATCGACAGGTTAGGTGACGTTTCGCCGGTCAGCGGGTTGATCTCGTTGAAGAACCATTGGTAGCTCAACGGGGCCGTGCCGACGGCCACCGGAGTAAAGGTGGCTGCACCGCCAGGATTCACCACCTGGGCGGCCGGTTGCTGGATGAAGTAAGGCGGTTGCAATACGGTCAGGTTCGCGGCCGGAGGAAAGCCGACCACCGTTCCGGCGTCGTTCACGATCACAATATCCCATCGGCCCGCGTGCAGATTGGATACCACGTTCGGAATGAGCAGCGTGGACTCGTGCGCGTAGAGCAACATATTGGTGTAATCGCTGCCATTTCGGCGCCAACGATAGCTGATGGGCAACGTGGCCACGTTGGACACGCCCACGGTAAAGGACACACTGTCACCCGCTACGACGGTTTGGTTCACCGGGCGGAGGGTCAGGTAAGGTCGGACCAGCACGTCGAGCGCGGCGGGAGCACTCACCACCGCGCCGATGTCATCCGTAATGCGAACCGAGTACGTGCCGTCGTCCGCCGGGCGCACATGCGCAACGGTCAGGCTGTCGGTGGTGGCGTCGGGAATGTCCGCTCCGTCCTTGAGCCATTGGAAGCTGATGGGGCCATTGCCCAACGCGCTCACGTTGAACGTCACGTTCACGTCCGGCGTAATGCTCGTCGGCGTAATGTTCAGGATCACGCTTTGCCCGGCGGGATTGCTCAGAAGGTTTACCGTTTGTTGAACGGTCAGCATTGCGGCATCGCTGTCCACCGAACCGGCCGGACTCAACACGACCACTTGATAGGCCCCGTCACGCACCGATTGAACTGCGGGCAGCAGCAACATGGCATTGGTTTCACCAGGGAGATTGCTGCCGTTGAACCGCCATTGATACGTCAACGGTTCGTCGCCCGTCGCTGCCACGGTAAACGTGGCGGGCAATCCGGCCACTATGGTCTGGTCCGCCGGCTGCGTGACGATCACCGGCGCCGCCCCACTGGTGTTGGCTTCGGCAGGCGTCGGTGCCCCATCGGTCCAATTGATTGGATCGTTGCCGTATTGGGTCGCGTCCAGCCGCTGCAAAGAACGCCCAATTCCATCGGCGGCCAATGGCCAAGGGGCTTGATCCAGGTAATCCACTTTGTCCACCAGGATGTATTCCGGCACCAAGGTATCCAGATCGGGCCGGCCGGGTTTCTTCAGTTCCACGTTGTCCTTGTCATTGGCAAGCTTGCCGCGGTAGGGCCCCACAATGGGCGCGGCCATGGGCAGATTATACTGCGCCCGGAAGGCGGCTAACAGATCCGCGTCCACGGCCGGATCAAAACTCACCACCAGCAGGTAACCTTGCGCGGGAATCTCCGTGGCCGGCGCAAAGTCAAAGTCCACGGCATCGCGCAGACGCCAGGCATTGGCCGGGTAAGCCGGGTCATAAAGCGCCGCCGGCTGGTCGGTAATGTTCTTGAGCTCGACGAACTCGAAATCCTGATTGTCGATGCCACCCGGATAATCCGGCGGATGATACATGATTTCATTGATCACCACCGGTCCCACCTTGGGGCCGCTGTTGGTTTGGCCCAAAGTAGCCGAGGCCTGCGCGACGAAGTGTTCCTCGCCGGTACTGATGACGTAACGACCAAAGGTGACGTTGTCCTCGGCGGGGCCGAACGCGAAACCATGGTAGTAGCCGGTCAGCTCGCCGGCGGCGTCGGCCGAGAACAAGTAAATCTCCTCGCCCTCGGCACGCAGCGCAAAACTGGTGGGACTTCCGGGGATGGCATTGAAGTCACTTTCATCCAACACCAGAAATCCGCCGGCAGCGATGGTGGTGTTCATCGGGAAACGGTATTTTTTGGGCGTGTTAAAATTGTCGGACAAATACCAACCGCCGATATTTGCATCCTGGCTGGAGGGATTGTGCAGTTCCACTTCGTCCGACGTTGCGGGGATGGTGACGGGCAAGGCTTCGTTGATGACCACCGGCACAAACACCGGCGGCGTGGTTTCGGCCTGCCCGGGCGAACCGCCCTGGGCGCTGCTCATGCTCCAATTGGCCGAATCATTCCACGCCGCGGACATCGCCGTCGGGTCGTTGAAAACGAGCGAGAATCCTTCACCATCCGTTAATGGATACCAGCCATCCCGGTAAGTAAAATCCAGGATGGGTGCGCCCCACGATGACGTAAGCAGGAGGTGCTCGCCGCTATTGGCCAGGGAGCCGGTGTATTCGCCGGCGATCCGAAACTCCGTACCATAACGCGACTCAAAGGCGTCCTGATTCTTGACCACCATGATCCGCTCGCCTGGGTCGAGCCAATTGGGGCCGTAAGTTTCGAATTGGGCCAACACATTTTCCACGTCGATGTCCAGGTTCAAACCGCCGGAGTGGCCCGCGAATTCGACCCGCGCATCGGCTGGCGCCAGTCCGGGAATGAACAGATTCGAGACCACATTCAACGGCGTGCCGGGCGTGCCGAAAATGTCCGGCGTCACCACTACGGAAGCCATGCTGCCTTCGCTGACGTGCGTGAGTTGCAGATGGACGTGATGAAATACGCCGTTATCCAGATCGAGCACCGCCGGCGGAATGAACGCGTTGCCGATGAGCGTCTGGTCCCAGAACACCCCAACGTCGTTGATGAAGTCCGCGCTGTGGACTTCCAGATTCAAGGCGAACACATGGCTCAGGCGGGGCTGGCCGACAAAATCGCTGAGCGTCGAACCGGCCCCGCTGGCGCCGAATTGGTTCACCGGCAGGAGGAGCATCGACAATCCGCCGGCCGGGACCAGGTCATTGAGGTACTCTACGTGGATGTTGTCCAAATCCTGTACCGCCGACGAACCGCCGGTGCGGGCCCCGAACGCCAACCGGTTCTCGAACATGCCCAGCCCCGAAAGCTGGTATTCATCGAACAGCGTCTCGGCGGTCGTGTTACCGCTGTGAACGTCGGGAGTAATTTTGACGGTCACGTAGAGATTGCCGCCGGAGAAGTTGAACACGATTTCGGCCCGATGGAATTGTCCCGACGCCAGGCTGAACGTCGGAGTCGCATCCGCCACCTTGGCCCCGTTACGGTGCAGCGAAATGTGGTTCGCATTGGGATCCATCGGGGAGCCGTTATTGTAAATGTCGAAGCCGATCCCCAGGCTGCCAGGCAAGGCGACTTCCTCGCCGAAACCGGTCGCCGCCGCCCCGGTAATGCCGTAGGTGGAAGTGCTTAACAGTGCCAGCCCCATTCCGTCAGCCGCCCCGTCAATGCGAAAGTCAAAATTAATCCGGATGTACGAAGCCGGTCCGGGATTGGCCCGGTCGAAGAAGAGGCCGGCCGATTCGTCATTGGTGGCCGTGGTCAACCGCAAGAAACTGCCGTCGGAACCGCTGTCGGCCGGCAGCACGGCCGCCGGGACTTCACCCGAATAGTTGGTCAAAACATACGTTGAGCCAGGTTGATCAAAGTCCAGGTCCAACGGCGCGCCAACCGTCGGCGGCGCGGAGGCATTGTTGACCCGAAAATCAAAATCGGCGGTAACCACGTCGAAGGCGCCGGTAGCGGTCTGATCAAACGCAATCCGATCGCGATTGGTGCCGGTGTCTTGTTGCACCAACCGTAGGAAATCGCCCGCCGGCCCGCCATTCGTCACCATCGCGCCCGGACCTTCGCCCAGCGTCGAAAGCGCAAAGGCGGTTCCGGCCTCGTCGAAGTTATTCGTCGTCAGCTCGCCAATCTCCACGGGCGGACCCGCCGGGAAGTTGAAATACACGCCATCGGCCAGACGCATCCCGGTCAGATCGATCGGATCCGTACCCGGATTCATAAACTCGAGGAATTCATAATCTTCTTCCGTGTAATTGGTGTCGCTCGAACCGGCCGGATGATACATCAGTTCGGTCAGCGCCAGCAGCGGCGCGTAGTCCCCAAATTTGGCCTTGGTCGGCGGGCTCCAATCACTGGTCTGCCACGCGCGGGCGACGATGCGCGCGTCCGGCGCCGGCACGAAACTGCCCGCGTAGGCGATGGCGTGGGGTGAAAGTTCGCCGCCGGGCAAACGCGGGTCGCTGCCGTCGGTCGTGTAATAGATCGTTCCTGCCAACGCGCTCATGCTGAGCGGCACGTCCGTTCGCCCTCCGTTTCGGCTGAAATCAGGTGCGTGTAAAAACTGGCTGTCAATCCAGGCATAGCGGCCTGTGATGAACTTTTTCAACTCGCCGATGATGCCCGCATACGTGGTGGGATTCTGGTAATCCACACTCCAGCCGCTGGCCGCGCCATTGGGATTGGGCCAGACGTAAGTGCCGAGCCGCGGCCAGCGCGCAAAATCGCGGGCCTGGGCTTCATTCAGGTAGTTGGTGATTTCATCCACTCGCGCCAGGAGATTGGAGGGCTGGAACAACCCCGTCCGCAATTCGCCCCAGCGATCGATGATCTTCTGTTTGAAATCCGGATCACCGGGCCCGTCGTTAACCGACGCAGCATCGATGTTAGGCTGACCGTAAATCAACCGGCGCAACCAGATATGTTCGGCGGGGCCGATGCCTTCATTCTGGGGATTGTCGGGGCCCAAGTTCCAATACCAGCCGTTGGTCATGCCGCCGCGCAAGTAATTCGCATTGCCGAAGCTCAGGTTCCAATCCCAAACCGGCTCCATCTTGATTTTGCCTTCGCGGTCCTTGCTCATGTAATTGCTAAGCCGGTAGCCGTCAATCTGTTTGGGAAACTCAACCAGCCAGTGGTAATCGACAAAGGAATCAACATCAATGTACTGCGCGTAACCGTTGACGGGATCGCGCCAATTCGCGCCGTACAGCGTCCGCTCGAAGGCGTCGAGATAATTGACCAGCCATTGGCGTTGCGGAATGGTAAGAGATACGTCGGGATCATGATACTTGAGCGCCTCGGCGGGAAAACCGTTGCCGCCCACGGTGGAGAAATTGATGTCGCCCGGACTGTCTTTGTCCTTCTTCCAAATATAGCCCCCGGAGATTTTGGGTTCGGTGTCGTCTTCCGGTTGCAACCGCGCCAGATCCACCCGGTCGGGACCAATCTTGATCTTCTCGAGCAGCACGTAGATACCGGCGTAGTCGTTGGTGCCTACTTTTCCCGAAGGATCGGGGGTGCCGGAGTTTTCCAGCCGAGTGCCGTTGACGAACACTTCCACGTACTTACGACGTACCGCGTAATGGCCCATTTTCTCGTGCAAGGTGTAGGCGAGAAAATTGTTCATGAAGGTCTTGTCGCTGTAGGGCGCGTACAACACGAAATCCGATTCCGATGGGAAACCCAGCAGGGAAGCATTTTTGTCGTTGCCGTAGTCGTCCTCGATTTCCAGGTTCAACGATTTTTTGGGAAACCCGAGCGAGCTTTGCCCATGCTGCTCCAATCCGGCCCGGCCATGGAAATCGATTTTGCCAAACAACGAGGCGCGACCAGAGGGCTGGGCGGTGTCAATGAACGTCACCGAGACAGGCACTTTGGGAATGGCGTCGGCGGGTACGTAGCGACCAAAACTGTCCAGGATCACCAACGGCAGGTTCGAAGTGAACTCCAGCGCACTCGGCTCCAGCAACGTGTAGCTTTCCGACGCCGGGGGACTGGCGAGCGTGCCGGGGCCAATGGCCACCGCCGTCACCAGCGCGCTGTTCGTCACGGCGATCGGCCCGCTGTACACCGGTGAATCCTGCGTGGGCGTGTCGCCGTTGAGGGTGTAGTGGATCACCCCACCCGGTGTCGTCGTCGCGAGCGTAACCACCAGGTCATTGGTAAACAGTCCGCCCGCTTTCGAGAATTCGACCGGCGCCGCCACCATGGGCACACTCGTCCCATTCGGCGCTCCCGGGGTGGGCGGATAGTAATAACCCACCGCGCTTCCATTGAGGCCAAACTCGATCAATTCGGCGCGCACCAGGAAATCCGGACTGTCGGCCGCGTCATTCAACCCTTGGAGGGCCAGTAGATTGTCGCCTTCCTGCAAAACGTCGAGGAAGGACGAAATGCTGATCAATTCGTATTTCGAACCAGAGTGGACACTGGTCGCGGGGGTATCCCAATCGGGGGACGTTCGGCGCGTTGCGTCGCGCCACCTCCACGCCGTTCAGATACGCCACAAAACCGTCGTCGTATTTCACCTTCAAGAGCAACGACTCGAGGGCGACCGCATTGGTGACCGCAAACGGAATGCGGACGTAGGCTGACACCTGGTTGCTTTGCATCAGCGATTGCACGTCGGTGCGAATGTCGCCGCGGTAACCGCCGCCGCTCTGGTATCCGCCGGCAATCGGCACGGAAGAGACTTCCAAGCCGCCGTTTTCGGTGTCGCCGACGAGATGGAAATCAGTCGCGTTCCAAGCCGTCTGGATGCCGGGCGCAGCCCAGAGTTCAACTTCGGAACCGCCGGCACGCTCGTAATAAACCAAGTGTATCTGGTACAGACCGGCGGTTGGGAACGTGAAGGTACCAAAGGTATCCGCCGCCCCGCGTGCGGCGGCGTATTCGACCGAGAAGGTGTCCACATCCAGATGAAACCCGTCGTCGCTGTTCACCACGAAGGTCCAGTCGCCGGCCGCAGGGATGGTTATGGTACCGAAGGCCTCAACGACGTAATCATCGATGTCCGTCCCCATCGTCAATCCCGGAAAGGTCCGGTTGCTGGTGGCATCATGGCCGTCGCTTGAGGTGCCAAAGTAGTTGATGAACGGCGCATTCTCCGTGTTCGTGCCGCTGCGTTGGGCGGGCGTTGCCAGAACCGTTTGCGCCGTAGTCAGACTGTCCACCGTCACCGAGGCCTTGTAATTATAAACCGCAAAACCCGGCACTGCGGTTTCGTACCCGACACCATTGGTGCCGGCAATCCAAGCACCATCGTCGAACGCATTGCTCACCCAACTGGTCCCCAGCGCGCCGTCGGTGGGCACCCAGACGCGGGCCGGCGGCTTCTGGCTCAAGATCGTTCTTGTACGTCCGTAACCGTAGGAAATCTCCGGATATTGCTCTGGAAATTGCGGCGCGTAGGCGGATACGATGGTGGTGCCGTCCGGGCGCACCAGCGCCAGAAACTCGCCGCCGCCGCTCAGCGCGAAACTGGTGTGCAGCGGGGCGCCGGGCACCGCGCGATTATCTCCGGAAGCGAACACCACCAGGAAGGCATTGGCCTCGATATTCGTCGCCGGGAAGGTCCATTTGATAAGGTTGTTGGGATTGTCCGTCAGATGCCAGCCGCCCAAGTTGACCGGCTGATCGCCGGGGTTGTAAACCTCGATCCAATCGGCAAACCGCCCATACTCGTCCGCCAGGGTTCGGTCATTGAGGGCCATGAATTCGGTAATGACCAGATTATCCTGAGCGGAAGCCAACGAGACCGAGTTGAGGAGCAAGCCGACCAGGGCCAGGGTGCTGAGGGAAAAAGTTCTGAAACGTTTCATACGATTTCAATCCGTGCTACAAGCAATGTGGGTTGATTGATTGGTTTTTCCTATACTCTAAATCAGTCCGCAAAGCCAGCACAAAGTTTGCATGCCGCAACTGACACAGCGCACTACTCAGCCAAACCAGGGAATCCCTCGGCGCTGACATTCTGAGAACGCGGCATGGGGGTCAGTCGCTGCGCTGCCGGTTGGTTTGCTCAAGTCTGCCATTATTGGATCGGCGTGACGATGCGATAGAACCGTCCGCCCTCGGCCGCTACGCCAGAATCCAGGAAGTCCACCGACGGCGGAGTCGCTGCGGGTTCGATGTCGGTCAATTTCAGCCAAGGCCCTTCCGTCAAGCTGGTCCGGGTACTGGAATCGTGTACCCGACATTGGGCGCCGTTTTGAATTGAATGCGCGCTCCCCCGCTGTCACCCACCAAACTCACCCGCAGAACGCTGGCGTTGCTGCCCGGGTCGGTGCCGCTAACAAATTCCTGCCAGTTGGTGCGCCCGTCGTGGTCCGGGTCGAGATCGCGATCCGACGCATCGCAAGGATTCAAGCCGTGCGCCAGTTCCCAGGTGTCGCTCATGCCGTCACCATCGCTGTCCCCGTCGAGCAGGGTCAACGTGGCGGCGTCACTGGGCGTCGCGCCAAAAAGATTGCTGACCACCACCGAGTAACGGCCCTCATCGGCCAGGCCCGGCTGAACGATCACCAGGCTGGCATTGGTTTCATTGGCCAGGCGATTGGTCGCATTGAACCACCATTGGTAGCTCAAGGGCGCCCCGCTGGCTTCGACCGTGAACACCGCATTCGAGCAGACATGCACCGCTTGATCCGCCGGTTGCGTGACAATGGTCGGAGCCACGGGCAGCGTCAGATACGCCACGTGGCTCGTGGCGCTGGCGGCCGGATTGCTCGCCACAAACGTGTACGCGCCGGCGTCGCTGGCCTGCACGCTGTTGAGGCTGTAACTGGTGCCGGTGGCGCCGGCGATCGGAGCGTCATTGTGCCACCATTGGAACGTCAACGGCGCTTCGCCGCTCGCGCCGGCATGGAAGGTAACCGGGGCACCCAGCGCGGCCGATTGATTGGTCGGCTGCAGCGTAATGGCCGGGCCGTCAATGACGGTCACATAGGCATAGGCACTGGCAGTTTGGTAGGTCTGAACACTGTTGCTGATGCCCACGCGATACCGATTCTCGTGGAGGGCCTTCTGCGCGTTGGTAATCACCAGCACGCTCGTGCTGACGTACGCCGAGTTCGTCACGGCATAGGTGTACCCGCCTCCGGATTCGAAGTTATAATACCCGTTCCCGAGGCGCCAATAATAGCCGATCGGCAACGTGCCCCGAACCGTCAGACTGATGGTGAAGGTGCTGCCCGAGGCCACCACCTGATTGGTCGGGAAGGGGCCTTCCACGATGGCCGGCGGCAGGAGCAACAACACCAGCGCGGGATGGCTCTCGCGCGATCCCACCGCGTCGGTAACCACCACCGTGTAGATCCCGTCATTCACGTCGAGTTGGAGATCCGTCACGGTCAGCGAGGCGCTGGTCGCGCCGGGAACATCGATTCCATTGCGCCGCCATTGGTAGCTCAGAGAACCCGTGCCCGAGGCGACGACGGAGAGCATCGCCGTGCCGCCAGCATCCACGGTTTGGCTTTCCGGTTGCGTCAGAATACGCGGTAGCGCCACTTTCCTCCCTGTCCAATTGGCGGGATCGTTCCCGTATGCCGCCACGTCAATGCGAAGCAGAGAAAGCCCCTGACCGTCGGCTTCTGTAGGCCAGGGTGCGAGGTCGCTATATTTCACTTTATCGACGAGAATATAATCCGGCAGTAGCGTGTCCGGATCCGGTTCACCGGGTTTGGCCAGTTCCACACTGTCCGCCGAATTGTCCAACTTGCCGTCATAAGGCCCAAAGACCGGGACACTATCATCAAAGCCGTAAGCTGCCCAGAACGCCGCCAGCAAATCAGGCCTGATGACCGGATCAAAGCTGACCACCAACAAATCCTCACCGGCAGGCAGCACGGTGTTTACCGGAAACTGGAAGTCCACGGCATCCTTCAGCCGCCAAGTATTGGCCGGATGATTCAGGTCGTACAGTAAGACCGGGCCGTCGCTGATATTGTGCAGTTTGATGTATTCATCGTCCTGGTTGTCGAGGCCACCCTGATAATCGGGCGGATGGTACATAATTTCGCTGATGACCACCGGCCCAATGATTGGCCCGTCGTTAACCGCATTCAGCGTCACCGCGGTTTGCGCTACAAAATCATCCTTCCCTTCACTGGTCACCCAGCGACCGAAGGAGACGTTGACGTCGGAGGGACCGAAGTCGAAGCCGTGATAATACCCGGTGAGTTCACCCGCGGCGTTGGCAGAGAACAGATATACTTGATCGCCTTCCGCCCGCAGCGCGAAACTGGTCGGACTGCCGGGGGAGGGATTGAATTGGTTTTCATAGAATACCAGATAATCGTTGGGGGCAATGCTGGTGCCGGCGGGGATGCGGAATTTCTTTGGTACCCTGAAGTTGTCACTCAAGTACCAGTTCCCAATATCAGCGGTGGTGCCACCGGGATTGTACAATTCAATGGCGTCCGAAAACGGGGGCTGGCTGTGAGCCAACGCCTCGTTGATGACCACCGGCGTGAACGACGCAGGCGGCGGATCGGCCAGCCCCGGCGAACCACCCACGGCGCTGCTGGCGCGCCAATTCGCGGCGGCGTCCCACATATCCGAGCTGAGTAGCGGGTCCGGAAACACCAACGAGAAACCATTGCCATCGGTCATCGGCTGCCAGCCATCTTTGTAGGTGAAGTCCAGAATGGGTTCACCGTAAGGACCGGACAGCCGGAGGTGCTCACCGGCATTGTCCAAGTAGCCGGTGTATTGTCCCACCACGTTGAAACCAGTCCCGTAGCGCGACTGGAAGGCGACCATACTGCTGACCAGCAGGAGGCTTTGATTGGGCGCCAGCAAATTTGGCGCGTACTTGGCGTAGCTCACTTCCACATTCTCCAGGTCGATTCCCAGGTCCATGCCACCCGAGCGGCTGGCAAATTCAACGCGCGAGTTTCCCGGAAAGAAATTCGGCACCAGCAAGTCCGAATAAACATTGACCGGTGCGCCGGGCGTGCCGAAGACATCCGGCGTCAAAGTCAGATTGACATACGAGCCCTCGAGGGCTTTGACCACTTCGAGGTGCGCGTGATGAAACACGCCGCTGTCCAGGTTCAACGTATTGGGCGAGACAAAGGCACTGCCCGCGGTGGCGCCGTTCCAATGCACGTCCACGTCGTTGATCAACGTCGAGCTGTGCATGAGGAAATCGAGCGCAAACGTGTTCGCCAAATCAGGGGCGTCGAGGTAATCGCTGGTTGTGGTTCCCGCCCCGGTGGTGCCGAACGCCGCGTCGGGCAGCAACAACAGGGACAAGCCGCCGGGCGTGGCCGGAGCTTGCGTCAGATACTCAACGCTGAGGTTGTCGATGTCCTGGTCCGCGAAAGAGCCTCCCGTGCGGGCGCAGAAACCGGCGCGGCCGCGGTAGGGCGTCACGCCGTTGATCACGTAATCGTTGAACAACGTCTCGGTGGCTCCCCCGGCGCCGTTGACGTCCGGCTTCAGTTTCACCGTGACCAGTGCCTGCGAGGTCTGGAACTTAATGATGATCTGGGCGTGATGGAATTGGCCCGAGGGCAAGGTCAGGCTGGGCGTCGCGGCGGCGCCGGCGATTTGGTTACCATTCCAATGCAAGGAGACATGGTTGCCGTTGGGCTCGTTGGCGGTGGCCGGCATGTTGAAATAATTATCAAATCCTACGCCGATGGAGCTTCCGAAGTTCGCGTCTTCACTCCAGCCGGTCGCTGGCGCGCCGCTGGTTCCCCCGTTCGCCGTGTTCATGAAGACGAACCCCATGCCGTCCGCCGGGGAGCCACTGGAGGTCATGCGGAAATCGAAATTAATGACGACGTAATTGTATGCCGAAGCGGCGGTGGCATCGAAAAACACCCCGCCGTTCTCGTTGCCTACTTGGCGAGTGATGCGTACAATATTGGCCAGTGGATCCCGCGTCCGCAGCCATCACCGCCGGCGTTGCCGGCTCCGCGATGTCGTAACTCATCACCGTATAAGCCGTGCCAGCCTCATCAAAATTCTGCGTCGTGGGCGTCCCTGCGGTGGGCGGTGGCGTGGCGTTGTTCGCGCGGAAATCAAAGTCGGCCGTCACGATGTCGTACGGGCCCGCGGCAGTCTGGTCGAACGTAATCCGGTTGCGATTGACGCCGGTGGCCTGGGTGGCCAACCGCAGAAAGCTGCCCGCCGGGCCACCGGTGGTGACCACGGCGCCGGGACCCGCTCCCAGTTGCGAGGCGGTGTAACTCGTGCCGCTGCTGTCAAAGTTGTTAGTGGTAGCCGTGCCGGTCGTTTCCAGCGGCCCCGCGGGGAAGGTGAAATCAATGCCGTCGGACAACGTAATGCCGGTCAAATCCAGTGCATTGGTGCCAGCATTGGTCAGTTCGACGTATTCGAAATCCTCGTCGTTGTAGCCCAGCCCGGGCGCGGGATGATACATCAGTTCGGTAATGGCCAGCGAGGGGATGGGATAGCCCATGATCGCGCTGGCAGGCGGGCTCCAGGAATTGGTCAGCCAGGAGCGCGCCACGATGCGCGCCGTATCGGACGGCGTAAATGCACCGGAGTAAGCCACGGCATTGGGTGAAATCCGTCCGCCTGGCAGACGCGGATCGCTGCCGTCCAGCGTGTAATAAATGGTGCCAGCCGGCGCGGTCATGCTCAATGGCGTCGCTGGGTTATTGGTGTAGCGGTTGAACGTCGGCGCCTTGAGGTAAAGCGCATCAATCCAGCCGAACCGGCCGGTGATCCATCGTTTCATTTCGTTGATCAGATTGGCATAGGAACCCGGCGTGGCATAGTTCACGTTCCAACTTGCCGTGGTGGCATCGATGCTGGTATCGACCAGATTGTTGCCATCCGGATTGGGCCACACCCAGGCGGACAACCGCGGCCAGCGCGCGAAATCGCGTGCCTGCGCTTCGGCCAGGTAGTTGGTGAGTTCGTCGATTCGAGCCAGCAGATTGGACGGCGCAAACAGGCCCACCCGCAGTTCGCCCCAACGGTCGATGGTCTTTTGCACAAAGTCTGGATCGCCGGTATTGCTGCTGCCATCGCCAACCAACCGGTCAAGGTACATGTGCTGCGCGGGGGTGATGAGCGCGTAGTACCAGCCATTGGTGAGTCCCCCGTCCAGGTAATTGGCGTTGCCGAAACTCAAGTTCCAATCCCAGATCGGGTCCATAAAGATTTTGCCGCCCCGATCCTTGTGCAGGTAATTGCTCAACCGGTACCCGTCGATCTGCTTGGCGAACTCGACGATCCAATGGAAATCGACGAAGGACTTCACGTTGATGTATTTCCCGTAACCGTTCACGGGATCACGCCAGTTTGGTCCGTACAGGACGCCTTCAAACTCATTGAGGTAATTGGTCAACCAGGATTTCTGGGCGGGGGTTAACTCCTGCGCGCTCGGATCGTGATACTTGAGTGATTCGCCGGCGAGATCGGTACTGGTTTGCGTGAGCGTCGTGAACACCTGGTCGCCGGGGCTGCCCTTGTCCCGCTTCCAGATGTAACCCCCGGTGATGGCTGGCTCGGTGTTGTCCTCTGGTCCGAGCTTGGCAATATCCACCCGGTGCTTGTCGATCTTGATTTTCTCGACCAGCACGTAGATGCCCACGTAATCATTCGTGCCGACCTTGCCGGAGGTATCCGCGGTGCCGCCTTGCCAACTGCCGTTCAGAAAGACCTCGACGAATCGCCGTCTCACGGCGTAGTGCCCCATCTTCTCGTGCAGTTCGTAGGCCAGGAAATTGTTTAAGAATGTCTTGTCCGAATACGGATTATACAACGCCCAATCCGATTCGGCGGGCATGCCCAGCAACGACACCGCTTTGTCCTGGTCATTATCGTCGCGAGTTTCGACGTTGATGCCCTTCTTGGGGAAGCCCCACGACGACTGGCCGCGGCCTTCCACGCCCGCGCGTCCATGGTAATCCGGGCGGTCCAGCAGCGTGACGCGATCGGCGAGTTTGGGTTTATCGATGACCGCGATGGCGGCGGTGGCACGGGGATCCATGTTCTGTTGGAGCACCTGGCCGAAGGTGTTGATGATCATCAACGGCAGGTTCGAGCTGAAGGCGGCGGCATTGGCATCAAGCAGCGTATAACTCTGCGAGGCATTGCGGCTGGGCAGGTAACCGGTGGCATACACTTTGGCGGTCACCATGGCGCTGTTGGTGATGGTCAACGGGGTGGTGTATTGCGGTGAATCCTCGGTGGGCAGGCCGCCGTCGAGCGTGTAACGGATGATCGCCCCGGGAATGGTGGAGGTGAGTTCCACCACCTGGTCATTGGTAAACACACCGCCGGCCACGGAAAAACCGGGCGCCGGGGCAATCTCGGCTTCGCCCTCGGTATTGAGGGCGCCGGGCGACGGTTCGGCGAAGTAGAGTTGGGCGTTGGTTTGCACGGTGACGTCACGGGCCACGAGTTGGGGCAATACCAGGAAGTCACCATTGGTGGACGCAATGTTCAGGCCTTGAATTGCCAGGACATTCGGCCCCGCCTGGAGCAGGGACAAAGCATCCGACAGATCGAAATTCTGGGCCGGCACCAGGCCACTGGGATAGCCGAATTGGACGTCGAAATTGTCCAGGTCCACCGACATGTCGGAGCCGCCCGTGCGGCCGGCGATCTGCACGCGGCAATCGTACTGCGGCATCCCGGGAATCAGGGTACTGGTTGATGGCGGTGAACGGCGCGCCGGGTGTGCCATTGATATTGGGCGTGATCACCACCGTGACTCGCGCGCCACCGGTCACGTACGCCAGCGTGATATGGCAGTGGTGGAACTGGCCGGAAACCATGTCGATGGTGCTCGTAGGAATGGTGTAGTTTTCATATTCGGTTCCATTCCAATGAGCGGAAACGTCATTCACCGTGCCGTGGGGATACATATCGAAACCAATCGCGAACACATTGGCAAAATTCGGTTTCTCCACCCCCCCGACCGCGCTGATGCCCACCCCGGTCGTAGCGTATTGGGATGTGGGGATCAGCATGAAGGCAAAACCGTCCGCCGGATCATTGGCCGTGTCGGTGATCCGAAAATCGAAGTCGGCGTCGATCAGCGGGAATAAGCCCGCGGCGGTCTGATGGAACGCGATGCTGTTGACCTGGCCGTTGATACCGTCGTTGAGCAACCGCAGGAATTGTCCCGTCGAACCGGCGTTCGCCGCCATGACGGTGGGCCCTGGCGCGACACCCTGTTGCGAAGGCGTGTAGGCGCTGCTAACGCTGTCAAAATCCGTTTGAAGCACGCCGGCGGCGCCGGGTTCGCTGCCATGAGTATCCGTCGCCGTCGAATTCCAAACGGCATTCGGCGGCGCGTTGTTCCGGGCCACTTCCACACCATTCAGGTAGGCGATGAATCCGTCGTCGTATTGCATGCGCAAGGTCATCTCCTGAAATTGCGATGGATCCGCTACAGTGAACGGAACCCGCACATACGCCGACGGATTGCCGTTGAGCATTTGCGCCTGGAGATCGGTACTAATGGCGGTATCGTAATTAGTGCCCGTATCAAAACCCACGCCCGTCGCGCCGCTCAACCAGGAAGAATCGTCGTAACCAATACCCGTCCAGGCGGTGCCAACGTCGGCCGTAGGCACCAACGCTTTGGCCGGCGCACCAACAACCACCAACGACGTCAGTGGCCCGGCCAGCATGCCCAAACCGTACGAAATATTGGCGGTCTGGGCGGGGAATCGCGGAGCGTAGTAGGACACGATGGAACTGCCGTCGGGACGGACCAGTGCCAGTAGTTCCCCGTCGCTGGACAGCCGGAAATTCGTGTGCAATGGCGCCCCGACATTGGCGCGGTCTTTGCCCGAAGCGAACACCACCAAGTAACTGTGAGCGGCCAGGTTGGTTGCCGGAAATTGCCACTTGACGAGCAGTCCGATGTTGTCCGTCAGGAACCAACCATCGAGGTTCACGGCGTTAGCCGCGGGATTATACAGCTCGAGCCAATCCGAATACTCACCGTCTTCATCCGCCAGACCGCCGGCATTGACCGCCAGAAACTCCGTGATGAGCGGAGTATCCTGGGCCCGGGAGGACAACGGCGCGAGGGTTTGAATCAAAAGGAAGATTCCAGGAAGGTAGAACTTGCTGATTTTCATATTCTGTTACGTTTGGTAACAAACGTTGTGGACTGTTCTCCATTGCTTATAGCAAACATCAATGGATTCGGCCAGCAGAAATTTGGGGAAGCTTTTCAAATTTCCAAATCACCGTCATGCTTGCGTCGGCGTGCAGGGCGCCATAAACTAACTTCAGGCGGCAACCTTGGGTTTGCATGCCCAAGCCAACCATATCATCGCAATGGGCATTTACGATCGAGATTATATGAAACGCCGTCCCGATGAGCATTCGGGACGCTCTTCGTCATCAAACGGAAATCTGGAAGGTTTTGCGCAGCGTTTTTTGAGAAGATATCCGCGTCTTCCGCAAATCGTCATCATCGCTCTCATCGTCCTGGTGGTGCTGGCCATCCTGATCACCAAATTGACATAGGCAACGTGCGGCTGGCGTCCCGCCGGCAGAAACAAATCCAGACGCATCGGTCGAACAACTCGGCGCCGCCCACGGGAACGAATGCCCCATCCCCAATGACCAAGGACCAGAGAATGCCCAGATCCCAAGCCCCACGCCGAATTGGCACAGCCCTTTCACAGGATTGGGCAATTGGTCGCAGCCGCCGTTCCCAAACGGCCGGCAAGATGCCGGCAGCACGTTGGGACAGCGTGCTGTCGGCGTCTCGCCGACAGAAACGAATAGGCCCGGACGCGATCGGACTATGACCTTGGCTCGCGACGCATTGCTGCGTTCGAACTGCCGGCAAGATGCCGGCAGCACGTTTTAATGGCTTATTGGATCGGCGTGACGATGCGATAGAACCGTCCGCCCTCGGCCCCTACGTTGTCATCTAGGAAGTCCACCGGGGTTGGACTGGCCGAGGGCAAAATGTCGGTTAATCTCAGCCAGGTTCCTTCGGAGAGGCTGATCCGATATTGGATGGTGTAACCGACATCCGGAGCAGGATTGAACTGAATGCGGGCACCACCGCCATCACTCACCAAGCTGACACGCAGGACGCTACTTTGGTTGTTGGGATCCGTGCCGCTGATGAATTCCTGATAGTTGGTGCGCTTGTCGTTATCGGGATCGAGATCGCGATCCGACGCATCGCAAGGATTCAAGCCGTGCGCCAGTTCCCAGGTGTCGCTCATGCCGTCACCATCGCTGTCCCCGTCGAGCAGGGTCAACGTGGCGGCGTCACTCGGCGTCGCGCCAAAGAGGTTGCTGACCACCACCGAGTAACGGCCCTCATCGGCCAGGCCCGGCTGAACGATCACCAGGCTGGCATTGGTTTCATTGGCCAGGCGATTGGTCGCATTGAACCACCATTGGTAGCTCAAGGGTGCCCCGGTGGCTTCGACCGTGAACACCGCATTCGAGCAGACATGCACCGCCTGATCTGCCGGTTGCGTGACAATGGTCGGAGCCACGGGCAGCGTCAGATACGCCACGTGGCTCGTGGCGCTGGCGGCCGGATTGCTCGCGACAAACGTGTACGCGCCGGCGTCGCTGGCCTGCACGCTGTTGAGGCTGTAACTGGTGCCGGTGGCGCCGGCGATCGGAGCGTCATTGTGCCACCATTGGAACGTCAACGGCGCTTCGCCGCTCGCGCCGGCATGGAAGGTAACCGGGGCACCCAGCGTGGCCGATTGATTGGTCGGCTGCAGCGTAATGGCCGGCCCGTCAATGACGGTCACATAGGCATAGGCACTGGGGGTTTGGTAGGTCTGAACACTGTTGCTGATGCCCACGCGATACCGATTCTCGTGGAGGGCCTTCTGCGCGTTGGTAATCACCAGCACGCTCGTGCTGACGTACGCCGAGTTCGTCACGGCATAGGTGTACCCGCCTCCGGATTCGAAGTTATAATACCCGTTCCCGAGGCGCCAATAATAGCCGATCGGCAACGTGCCCCGAACCGTCAGACTGATGGTGAAGGTGCTGCCCGAGGCCACGACCTGATTGGTCGGGAAGGGGCCTTCCACGATGGCCGGCGGCAGGAGCAACACCACCAGCGCGGGATGGCTCTCGCGCGATCCCACCGCGTCGGTAACCACCACCGTGTAGATCCCGTCATTCACGTCGAGTTGGAGATCCGTCACGGTCAGCGAGGCGCTGGTCGCGCCGGAAACATCGATCCCATTGCGCCGCCATTGGTAGCTCAGAGAGCCCGTGCCCGAGGCGACAACGGAGAGCGAGATGTTGGCGCCGGCACTGGCCGTTTGGCTCTGCGGTTGCGTGAGGATACGCGGTAGATTCTGCACGGTCAGCGATGCATTGCTGCTGGTAGCCGCCCCGGCCGCACCCAGAACAACCACGGAATAAGTGCCCTGGTCCTCCGGCCGCACGGGCGAAATGGTCAACGTCGGGCTGCTGGGCACCGCGAGAACATTCCCGTCCTGCCGCCACCGGTAGGTGAACGGACCACTGCCGGTAACGGCGACCGTGAACGACGCGCTCTGCCCCTCGATGGCCACCTGGTTTTCGGGTTCGGTGGTAATGACCGGTGGATTGCCTCCTTGGAATTGATGCCCGGGCGCCGGTCCGGCGGCGATCCAGTTGACCGGATCATTGCCATATTGGCCGGCAGCGATGCGTTGCAGCGAGAGGCCGAGGACACCATCAGCGGCTAGGGGCCAGGGCGCCTGGTCAGTGTATTTAACCCGTTCCGCCAGGATGTACGGCACGTAGCCCGCAGTGGGCGAGGGGGGAACATCCGGCAAATCCGGCCGCATCAGTTCGATACTGTCGGTGGAGTTGTCGAGCTTGCCGCTCCACGGTCCGTAAACGGGGACCTCCGGTGGCACATTATTGCGAGCGCGGAAGGCGGCCAATTCGGTCGCATTGGTGATCTCCTCAAAACCGACCACCAACAGATGTCCCCCGGCTGGCAGACTGACGCCCATGGGGAAGGTGTAATCCACCGCATCCTGCAAATGCCAAGTGTTGGTCGTATGCAGCGGATCGTACAACGGCACGCTGCTCCCGGACAGATTATAGAGTTCGAGGTATTCGTCGGTGGCGTTGTCCTCCAGGACGCCGTTAACCAACAAGTCGGGCGGATGATACATAATCTCGCTGATGACGATAGGTCCGACGAGCGGCCCCGAATTGGTGCTGCCCAATGTGGGGGCAATCTGGGTAACGAAATTGTCGTTGCCCGTGCTGAGGACGTAGCGGCCAAACGTAACGCCGTTGGCCTGGGCGCCAAAGTCAAAGCCGTGATAGTAGCCGGTCAAGTTGCCGGCGGCATCGCCGGAGAACAGATAGATGTCGTCGCCGGTGCTGCTCAAGCCGAAGTTTTGCGACCCCAATCCAAACGAATTGCTCTCGTAAAAAACCCGGTAACCGTTGGCCGGAATGGTGGTACCTTCGGGGATGCGATACTTTTGGGGCGTGCCGAAACTATCCGACAAAAACCAGCCGCCGATATCCGCTTCGGTGCTGTTGGGATTGTACAGCTCGATCGCATCAACCACTGGCAAATCGGTGTGGGGCAGCGCCTCGTTGACGTAAACCACCGGGAGGTCAGGTATCCCCGGATCGTCAGCGCCCGGGGTGCCATTGACCACCCCGCTGGGACGCCAGCTTTCCTTCAAACTCCACGTGGAAACCTGCTCGACCCCCACCGTGGTGAACAGCGGCGCGTTGGCATCCACGATTTGCAGGGCGAAGCCGGAGCCATCCGTGAGCGGATACCACGCATCATTGTAGGTGAAGTCCTGAATCGGTTCGCGGACGCTGCCTTCGAGGATGATATGGTCGCCCTCATTGCCCAGGTTGTTCGCATAGGCGCCGGCAATCAGGACGCCGGCGGTGTTGTAACGGGAAGCGAAGGCTGCTTGATCGCTGACCACCACCACGTGCTGCCCGGCGGCCAGCATCAGATTCGGGAAATCGAAGTCAACGCCGCCGCGCAGGCGGAACCGATTCAAGTTCATTGGCGTGGCACCGATGTTCTGGAGTTCGAGGTATTCAAACCGGTTGGGATCGATGGGATCGCCCATCGGCGGGTCAGCCGGATGATACATGATCTCGGTCACGCGCAAATCCGGGATGGTGACATAGTAGGTTTCCACCCGTGGCCCGGACCACGGGCTGGACAATGGGGGATTTCCGCCGACAGTGCCGCCGGAGACGTTGTGGTGATTGGGATTCCGGTTCCGGGCAAACAGGCGCGCGTTGCTGTTGATGGTCACGGTCAGCGGACTGGTGCCCGACATGGCCGAGGAAGAAATGCCGCCACCCGGCAACCGCGGATCGGTGCCGTCCAGCGTGTAGTAAATCGTCGTGCCGGCAATAAGGGTCGGCGCGGTGATGACCACCTGGTAACCGGCCGACACCTGGCCACCCGCACTGCTGAACACCGGCTTGCGCAGGAAATTCGTATCGACGAAATCCATCCGGTCCGCCCACCATTGTTTCAGAAAGTCCACTTCCCCTTGGAACGTTCCATTGAACGTGTGGGAATAACCGTCCACCGTAATCACTCCGTTGCGTGGCGTACTCGAAGAATCCCCGCTGGGCCACTTGGTGGAATCGCGCTCGTGACCCTCGCGAATTTCGTCGGCCATACGATCGATGATGGCATGCACGTTGGTCGTGGCGAACGTGGTTTCCCGAACTTCCTGCCAGCGATCGATCCATTTTTGCCAAAAATCAGGGTCGTTAAACAAGCGTTGCCACCATTCCACGCCGAGATAAGTGGGATTGCCGAACATGTCGGTGCCCTGATCTCCGCCGATCTGCCGACGCCATTGCCGCGGGTTGTACGGCCGCTCATCCGGAGAGGCGGTGCCTTGCGAGCGGTCAAAATCCCACAGGGGCCCCTGGCGCAGTTTTCCGTTCCGCGGCTTATGGAAGAAGCCACTGAGGCGATAGCCGTCCACGTTGAACGGCAGCGTGTTCAAAATATGATTATCAATCCAATTGTCAGTATCGATCCAAGCCGCATAGCCGGTTTCCGGATCGGTGAAATTCGGCGACCGCAAGGCATTTTCAAAGGATCGGATGTAATCGATGACATAATTCCGTTGCAGCGGAATCCCGATCTGCAAGCCGTCGGGGTCCACGAACAAGATGGAGCTTTGCAAATTGTAGCCGGTGGGACTGCTAAAACCATTGACGTCATCCGCCGCCCCGCCGCGGTCGAGCTTCAAAGCGTAACCCCCGGTAATGGACGGGGCATTGGTATTTTCCGGCTGAATGTTGCCGATATCGAGCCGGTTTTTGCCAACCTTGATTTTCTCCTCGATGACATAGACGCCATTGTAATCGCCGACCGTGGGTGACGTGTAGTTGATGGCGCCGGTTGCCGTCTTGAGAAACACTTCGGCAAAACGGGTGCGCGAGGAGTAGTGCCCCAGTTCGCGGGACAATTCGTGCGGGAGCGGATTGTGCAACATGACGCGGTCGAAATCGTTGGGCGCATAGAACACCCAATCGGAATCGGCGGGCATCCCCAGCAACCCGACGCTGCGGTCATCATAGTTGATTTCACCCCAGGTCTCCACCGCCAGGCTCTTCTTGGGAAATCCCGCCGTGGAGGATCCCCGGACATGGAACCCCATGCGAGTGCTGAGAATCGGCTTGTTGGTCAGCGAACTGCGACCGGAGACGTTGTTCGTATCAAAGATCATCATGCACGCCACCGCGCCGGGACTGGTGTAGGCTCCGGGCGGGGTTCCGGAGCCGAAATTGTTAAAGATAACCAACGGCAGATCGGAAGTGAAACTCGCCGCGGCCGCGGTGATCTGAATATACGTTTCGCTGCTGGGCGGTCCGGGAAAATAGCCAGGCTGAGTCGGATAAGCCCGCGCTCGCACCTGCGTGGTGGCGCTAATGGGAATGGGCGCCGAATACAATGGCGAACTGGCGCTGGGCACATCCTGCGCGGCGGCGGTGGTGGAGTTGTTCACCAGATAATACCGAATCACGAAGCCCGGCTCGGCAACCGACAGCTCCAAATTAAACGCGTTTTGGAATGTGCCGCTCCGCCGAGAGAACTGGACTTCCGGGCCAAAGCCAGAGCCCGTGACACTATTGGCCGCGCCAGGAGTGGGCGTCGTGAAGTAACCCAAAAATGAGGGATCCACCCGGTCTCGTCCATAGGAGGCATCATCGAACTGCGGTGGATAATACGGCGCAAACGAAGAGACAATATTCGAGCCATCGGAAAAAACCAGGGCCAGGTATTCTCCGTTCTTTTCCAGCTTGAAGTTCGTGTGCAGCGGCCCGTTGGGATCAGTCCGGTCCTTTTGCGATGCCCACACCACCAAGTAACTATTGGGCTGCAGCGACACCGCCGGGAAGCGCCACTCGCGCAGATCCAGAATATTATCGGTAAGATACCAGCCCGTAAGATCGATGGCACTGGTGCCTCCATTGTACAGTTCAATCCAGTCTTCGGTATCGCCATCTTCGTCGCGGATGCCACTTGCATTCGCCGCCATGATTTCATTGATCCGTACATCGCGGTAATCCACGTTGGGATCGAGCACATAGCTGAAATTGGTCCCCACAAAGTCCAGTCCCGACAAGTCTTGAATACCATGGCCGCTGGCCCAGGAAACCTGCACCGTACCGATATCCGGCTGCGGGAAGCGAAAAATGTATTGTTCGGGCCCCAACAAATCCAGGTCCGTCGCCGGAACATTGTTGATCAGCAGGTCGGCAGCATCCACACCCTGCACCGCTTCACTGAATTGCACCTCTATTTGAGTCAGGTCCCGAACCGCCGTGCCGGCGCCGGGAATAAGCAAAGCCACCGTTGGGGGCGTCTGATCCATGAGCGTGTACTGCCACTGCGCTCCGGGGGCGGTTCCGTCAAAAGCGTTGGCTGGGAGGGCCTGATCGAAAATCCCCGGATTCTCCGCCCACGTAATATTCAAGGTGCCGTATGCGGGTTGTGGAAACGAAAACGTGTAGGTGTCACCGGAGCCCGAAACGCTGGAAACCGGGATGCCATTGATCAACAGGTCCGCCGCGTCCACACCATCGACCGGTTCACTGAAAGTCACTGCGATTTGGTCCAGCGCCGACACGGTGCCCGGCGCGGGATTCCTAAGCGCAATGGTGGGCGCCGTGAAGTCAGGGGCCTCGACACTCATGGCCACGTCGATGAGGAAATCGCTGCTGCTGCCGATGGAGGCGTTAAAGGCTTGCACGGCGACGACGTTCTCACCCGTTACCAAGAATGGCAAATTGTTGAGAGTCGGCGCCGCGACGTTGGGTTCCCCCAAAGCCCCGTTGGAAGTGCCGTTATAGGGAATGTCTCCCGCGGGCATGTTCACTCGGGCCCCGGATATTTCGGTACCATTGATCCACACAATGCAACCGTCATCCGAGTTGATGGTGAGGGTCAACGAAGCGACTTGCGCCGGATCGTCAACTTGGAATGTCTTGCGCATGAAAATGCAGGTGTAGCCGCCAGACATGTCGCCTAGTTGGGTGTTACCCGAGTAACCGGTGCCGTTTTCGTAATAAAACGGTGCCTGCCCTGTCAGCCAGGACGAATCGTTGAACCCAATGGTCCGCCACATGGTAGTGGGCGAAGAGGCTTCTTGCGTACCCTTGACGTATTTCCACGAGGTATTGGCAGGAAAGACGACGGCTGCGGGGGAGGAACCAATCGCCGCGAAAAACGCCAGCGACGAAACGAGAATGCGAAACTTCCTATGCATATAGACGATACAACTTTTAGGTGCTGGGTGCGTTGTTTGATAGGCTTTTACCATAAACCTGACCATTTGTCACAGATATTTTTGTGGAAAAGTTAACCTCACGTTATGGCGGAAGGCCCTAACGGGGGAAACTACGAGTCGTTAAATCAAGCCGTTGACAGCACGCGTGCGGGCTACTGCGCCGGGGTAACAATACGGAAGAAAGTCCCCGAGGCGCCGGCGCCGGCGGAGTTGGTTACGTAGCGCATCCCCGCCTCCGAACTGGCCGGCACGTCCTTGAGGTTGGTCCAGGAATCGGCTGGCAGCAACGAACTCCGATACTGCACGGTGTAGGAACTGTACGGCGTGCCGGGGAAGCCCAGCACCAGATGATTATTCTGGTATTGTACCGACTCGATTCGGAACTGTTCGTGGGTGCCTGGGGTGGGCAGCGCATCCCGCCAATTGATCGGATCGTCCCCATACTCGTCCACGCGCCAGCGTTGCAAGGCCCAACCGCCGCCATCCGCCAGGGTCGGCCACGGGGCTTTGTCATTGTATTTCACCTTCTCCACCAGGATGTGAGGCACAGTGAACGCATCGGGACGGTCCGGCGATTGCGGTGGATCCGGCTTATTCAGTTGAATGGAGCCACCGCTGTTGCTGAGCTTGCCTTTGTAGGGTCCATAAATCGGCACCTCCGGTGAAACATTGGTACTTGGACCGGAAGGTATTCAACTGCGCCGGGTAGGTCACGGGATCGAAATTGACCACCAGCAAATACTGTCCGGATCCCAGCACGACATTCGTGGGAAAGTCATAATCGATGTCTCCCCGAACGTGCCAGGTGTTGGTCAAACCATCCGCGAAGGGAATCCCGCTGAAAAAATACACTCCGTGGGGATCATACAGGGGCACCTCGGCCGCGGTCGCATTGTAAATCTCGATGTATTCGTTGAGGCTGTCGTCGTAGGAGTTCGTGCCAAAAACCGTGTCCGGCGGGTGATACATGATCTCATTGATCACCAACGGGCCAATTTTCGGCGTGGCATTGGGCAGACCCGTTCCCATGCGGAAGTCGGAAATCGAGCCCGGATTGTCCACGCCAAACGTGCGCTGGCTCATCGCCACAAAGTCCACGTCCCCCACGCTGTTGGTGTACCGTCCAAACGATACCGCATTCTCCGATTCCGCAAACGACTGGCTGGTCCGGGAGCCGAGCAGAGTGCCGTCGCTCGCCGCGCTGAATAAATACACCTGATCGCCCTCGGCGGAGTTCAACGTGAAGTCCGGTGGGTCGCCGGTGGTGCTGGTGTTGAATCCGGAACCGGAGGCGCCGCCCCGCATTTCGTAAAACACCTTGTAGCCGTACGGGGGAATGACCGTGTTGGCTGGAATACGAAATTTCTTCGGAAGGTCTTTGTTGTTGCTGAGCCACCAGAAACTGATGTCGGCGTCATACGGCGTGGGATTGAACAACTCAATCGCATCTTCGAAGGGCGGGTCAGTGTGGGGCAGCACCTCGTTGATCACCACGTTGGTAATCAGTTGGAAATTGCTGGCCTCCGGGGTGGCAACGCCCAAAGGCCGGACAATGTTCGGGTCACCATCGGGCAAGCGCCCTTCGGAAAGTCCTTCCCCCTGGACCCCAAACGAGATGAAGTCGATAATGGTCGTGCCATTCGAACCTACCATCATGATCTGCTCACCACTCGCCGACAGTTTGAAATCCACGTGTTCATATTGGTTGCTGTTGACACTGCCGCTGCCCAATCCGTCGGCAATGAACTTAATGAATTCGTTGGGAGCAATGTACGAGTACGGCGGCAACTCCCGACGATAAAACGGGATCACGGTCAAATCGTTGAAGCTGATGCCGGAAATGTTTACGATGTTGGTTTCCAAGTTGTAAATCTCAAACCAGTCATCGTCACTGCCGGCGGGTTTGGCCATCCACTCGTTAATCCGCAGATTGGTGGACGTAATCGAAATCACGGGGGGATTGGCCGGCCCATTCGAGGTGCCCGGGGTGGGTTGCATTAAATCGAACTGACCCGTGCCGTCGGTCACCCGACTTAACGACAGGTCGATCAGTTGCATGCCGAAGAAGATACGGTCCACCAACACCCAACTGGGGTTGTAAAGATTCAGGTCGTCGCCGTTGTCCCGAACATCCAGATTCACGTGGATCCCCGGACGGGTGGTGTCGTCGTCCAAATACAAGACCAAAAAGCCGTGGGCGGGAATCACGGTGCTGTTGGTGAACACAAAATCCCGGGGTTTGCTCAGGCTCTTGGACATGCTCCAGCCGCCATTGGCGCTCAGGTCAATGTCCGTGGCGGACAGTGTTGTAAAGTTCGACATACGCCGGCGAATAATCCGGATCGTTCACATCCGGCAAGAGAGCTTGCCGGTTAATCGCAAGCATCTCGTTGATAACCACTTGGCCGGATGCCGCCACTGAACCGAACAGGGTCAGGAAGCCGGCCAGCACCCATAGGCCCTTCACAGGAAATCGTTGAAATTCAATTGTTCTCATAGATGAATGCTTAATAAATACATCACGTTACAACTTTTGCCAACAGGTAACATGCCATTTGCAAATCCGCAAAAGTCGTCACGCGCAACGTCCGTTTTGCTTGCCTGGCGGGAAGGCAGGCTACCGGGCAACTTCGCCGGAGTGCAAACACTACGACAAAGCCCGGCACTCGCTTCGCAGCGTCTCTCAGCCGAACGAAATCCGGAAGCTTGGTTTGAAATTAGCCGGGCGGAGTGCCGGCGGAATGGGGAACTCGGCACCGGAGTCGGCAATCCCCGTCTAATCGACGTACAATGTGGTTCGCAGTTCATGCACCAACACGCTCGCGATGGGATGCCGTTTGTCGGCTTCCGTTTCCAGACACTTGAGGATGGTTTTCTCCAGGCCGACCGGGATGTCCGCGTTCAGCTCCCGCGGCAGCTTGAAATCCGGATTGCGATTGAGTTGGTGGTGCAAAATCTCTTGCGGCGTGTCGCCGGCAAACGGCTTCTGCCCGGTGAGTAATTCATACGCCGTCACCCCGTACGCGAAGATGTCCGCGCGATGGTCCAACGGTTGGCGCAGGAGTTGTTCGGGCGCCATGTAGGCGGGGGTGCCCGGGTTGTGCTTCATCTTTTTCGGCCGCTCGGGACGGAGTTGGGCCAGATCGAAATCGACCAGGCGGACGTTGGCGCTGCGGGTGACCAACACGTTTTCCGGTTTGAAATCCAGGTGCATGAAGCCGTTGTCGTGGACGTGCTCCAAGGCCTCGGCCATGTCGATCAAAATATTGCCGACATACTCGTCGAGCAATGGATCGTTCCGGGCGAAAAGCATCTTGAGATTCGAACTTTCCACATATTCCATCAGGCAATACAGCGTGCCGCGAATCCGGCCATGCTCCCGGTAGCCGATTACGTAGTCGTGACCGTGGATTTTGGACAGGATTTCACACCCGCGGAGGAAGCGTCGCCGGGCCAACAGGTTGAACCGCAACCGGTCGTGCAGTTTGCGCAGTGCAAATGGTTTTCCCTGCGCGTCGGTGGCCAGCCAGATGTCAGCCATGCCGCCACTGTTGATTAATTCCTGGAGGTAAAACCGCCCAAACGCCCCAGGCTTGGGCGCCGGGGTGAGGTCTAATTCACTGGATGAGCCAAGTTCCATGCTGCCTTCGAACTCCGCAACCTATACGGTTGGGCATTTACCACAGGAACGCCAGCAGGGCAAAGAATAATGCGTCAACTTCAACGCCCGAAGCGCCCCTTTTACCGTGAACCACGCGGAATTTTGAGTCCGCGACGCTCCTTCATGGTCGCGGCTCCGTTGCCGGCGGCGGACTCGTGGTCTGGTCAGCCTTTTCACGCTTTTCGAGCTTCTTGAGCAACGCTGTTTTTACCACTCCGAGACTTTCGTCGGTCACCCGGTTCAAGTTGGTGTGCGCCGCCGCAAATCGGCCGGCGTTGATTTGCCAGCGGGCAAAATGGAGGTAAACCCCTTGACGCTCCTTCTCATCGCGCGCCAGTTCCAAGGCAATTTCCCAGGCCGCCAACGCGTCCTCGGTCCGATCCTTCCGAGCCAGCCGGTCCTTCTCCTCGTTGCCGGTTTGAGGCGCCGGAATGCCGTAATAGGTCATGGCCCAATCAGTCGCCAACAGGAAATTGGTGGGGTCCAATTCCAACGCTCGACGATAAAGCGCCAACGACTTGTCGAACACTTCCTGGATACTGATTTTGAAATAGTTGGTCGCGTCGCGCCGGAACAGGTACATCGTGGTGGCAAGATTCTGATAATAGACTGCCTCCATGGGTTTCAAGGCCAGCGCCTTGCCATAGCACTCGAAGGCCTTTGCCACCGGACCATTGTGCCCGTAATAATTCGCCAGGTTGTTCCAGGCCGCCGGATCGTTCGGATCCACTTCGGTTGCTTTTTGAAATTGTTCCCGCGCCGCGTCTTCTTCGGCAAGGTCGCTAAGGAAACTCCCATAAGCCACCCGGGCACCCGCATGATCGGGATGCCGCTTGATAAAGGTCTCGTAGCCCTTGCGCACCGATTCAAACCGCTGGTTCATGCGCGCTTTCAGGCTGATCATCCCCGTATTGTCCCCTTCGGCCTGCCGCTCTTGGGCGTCCAGAATCCATTTGTCCACCTCGGCCTGCGCCGCATCGTCCGCGGCCATCAACTTTCTAAACTCCTGGTCGATCGGATCGTTCGGATTCGGCACGGTGACCGAGATCCCGGTGTTTTGGGAAATCAAATTACTGATCGCCGCCGGCTGATTCGTTGCCAGCAGCGTGCTTATCAAACCAATCAACGCGTTGCTCACAATTCGAAACTAGCATGAACGCGCCGCGGAACGCAACGCGAGGCATGGAACGGGGCGAAATCCGAAGTCCGAAATCCGCCTCGACCTCCGGATGCACCGCGCCAGGGCTGTTTCCAACTTCCACCTTGAAAAATGCCGCCAAAACAAGTATAGAATCGCGCATGAATCCACCTGCCAACCCTGGAATGCGATGTACCATGGTGTACGGCCCAAGGCGGCAACCTGTTTCCTTTCAATGCCGACGGGCCTTCCGGACAATTTCCCGATGCGTTGCGCTCCTATGGGGGCTCCTCGGGTTAACCGTGTTCCCGGCGCAGGCCCAGTTTTTCTACGAACAACTCCGGGCCTTCGGCAACACCAACGCCATGGCCACCCAGCCGTACGCCCCGGTCATCGAGGCCAGCGACGGACTTTTATATGGCACTACATTTGCCGGCGGTGCAGCGGGGAACGGCACGGTGTTCACGATCGTCAAGGACGGCACCGGATTCCGGGTGTTGCACAGTTTTGGCATCACGGCCGGTGATGGTCTTTCGCCGTACGCCGGTTTATTGGAAGGCAGCGACGGATTGCTCTACGGCACCACGCGCGAAGGCGGCAATGCCAGCCTGGGGGCGATCTTCAAAATGGCCAAGGACGGCACCGGCTACAGCGTGCTGCACAGCTTCTCCGGTGGCACGGGCGATGGAGCAAATCCTTACGCGGCGCTGATCGAAGGGACGGACGGCATGCTTTACGGCGTTTGCTACAACGGCGGCGCTTCCAGCGTGGGCACAATTTTTAAGCTCAATCCGGACGGCAGTGGCTACGCCGTGGTTCGCATTTTTCCGGCGGTAAGAACGATGGGGAAAATCCTTCTGCCGCGCTGCTGGAGGGTAGCGACGGCGTCCTGTATGGCACCACCGAACACGGCGGCAATGAATACACCACTGACCTCGGCACGAAAATCAGCGTTGGCACCGTGTTCAAGATCAACAAGAATGGCAGCAGTTACAGCGTGCTCCGCAAGTTTTCCACCAGCGGTGGCGATGGCCGCCATCCGATTGCTCCGTTGATCGAAGCCAGCGATGGCCTGTTATATGGGACCACTTCACAGGGCGGCACGACGGATGCCGACGGCTATACTTATGGTACCGTGTTTCGCTTGGGCAAGTCCGGTTCCGGTTACCAGGTGCTTCGGAAGTTTCTGGACCTGAACGACGCGCAAAATCCCACGGGCGGGCTCGTGCAAGCCGGTGACGGCTTCCTGTATGGCACGACCGAATTCGATGGCTTCAATTACGCGGGAGCCGTGTTTCGAATGGCCCTCGACGGCAGCAGTTATTCGGTCCCATTTGTGTTCAGCAGCACGGATGGTGAAGCGCCCTCTGCCTCGCTCATTGAAGCCAGCGACGGTTTGCTCTACGGCACGACCAGTCGCGGCGGCCTCACGGATCAGGGCACCCTGTTCCAATTGGCGGCCGGCGGCGCAACGCACACATTGCTGCACGCATTCAGTCAAACCGGCGGTGACCCCGGCAATCTGGAAGCCGGCCTGATTGAGGGCAGCGACGGGCAGTTCTATGGCGTTAGCCGAAACGGCGGCGCTGCCAACGCCGGCACCGTTTTCCAGGTCAGCCCGGACGGCAGCGGATTGACCATCCTGCACTCCTTTGCCACGGACGGTGTGGACGGACAGGAACCAGCCGGCCGTTTGTTGGAAGGTTCGGACGGCATGCTCTATGGCACCACCTATTACGGCGGCACAACCAACAAAGGCACGGTGTTCCGGCTCCAGAAAGACGGCGGTGGTTATGCGGTGCTTTGCAATTTCCTCGATTATCACCAAGGCCAGAACCCGGAGGCCGGGCTCATCGAAGGCAACGACGGCGCGCTGTACGGCACCTGCACCAAAGGTGGTTCCGGCGTACTGTATGGAACCATTTTCAAGCTCAACAAAAACGGCACCGGCTTTGCCACCCTCTACAACTTCAGTCTGGACCGGCGCAATCCTAACGCGCCATTGATCGAGGGACCCGACGATTATCTTTACGGCACCGCCAATTATGGCGGGCGGCCCAGCAGTCCCACTCCAGGCGAGGTCTTTCGCATTCGAAAAGATGGTTCCGGCTATGTCACATTGCACGCGTTTGGAGGCAATGACGGACAAATATCCTGTCGGCGGTTTGTTGGCTCCTGGTGACGGCTGGCTCTACGGAGTCACCGCCAACGGCGGCGCCAACGATGAAGGAACCTTGTATCGCCTGCAACCTAATGGCAGCAGCTTCAGCGTGCTGAAAAGTTTCCCGGCTGCCGGCAACGACGGTCACAATCCGCTCGGCGGTTTGGCCTTGGGTGCCGACGGAATGCTTTACGGCACGCACCTCCAGCGGCGGCTCTTACAACGCCGGCACCGCGTTCCGTTTGGCGCCCGCTGGCGGCGACTTTGAGACGTTGCACGCTTTCGGCGCCACGATCACTGATGGACAGAGTCCACAGGCAGCCTTAATCCAGGCGAGCGACGGCAATTTCTATGGCACCACCGCGCTGGGCGGACGCGGCGACCTGGGTACCGTCTTCCGCTTCGGCAACAATCAGGCAGTCGATGTGTCCGTCGAACTCACGGCGCACCCGGATCCCGTGGCACTTGGGCAAGACCTGACGTACGACGTGGTGATCAGCAACGCCGGTCCCACGATCGCCTCCGCCGTGTTGCTCACCAATCAACTACCGACCGCCGTCAACTTTGTTTCCGCGACCGCCAGCCAGGGTGGTTGCACCATTGATAACGGGATCGTCGAATGTGCCTTGGGCAGCCTGGACGCCCAGGCAACTGCCACGGTCAGCATTGTCGTTTCGCCGACCGAAGTCGGGATGCTGACCAACACCGTTTGGGTGAGTGCCGCACAGGCCGATTCGGTCTCCCAACAACAATTCCGCCGCGGCAGCCGTGGACGTTCTGCAGCCGCCCACGATCAGCGAACCTCCACATGTCCATGACCGTCACGAACGGAGCGTCGGTCAATTTCAGCGTCACCGCCGCCGGCTCGGATCTGAGTTACCAATGGACCCATGACGGCGCCGTTATTTCCGGCGAAACCAGCAGCGTGCTGACCCTGGTTGCGGTCAGTCAGGAGGACGCCGGTGACTATCACGTGTCGATCACCAACGCCGTGGGTTCCGTCACCAGTTCGCCCGCCACCTTGACTGTGCTCGAATTGCCAACGATCGCGCCAATCGACGATCAATCCACCGACGAAGACACGCCACTGCAAATCGCGCTCACCATTGGCGACTTGGAAACGCCGGCCACCGCCTTGGCCGTCACGGCGAGCTCCGACAATCAAGTGCTCGTGCCCAATGCTAACCTGCAAATCTCCGACGGCGGCAGCAATCGGACGTTGACCATTTCTCCGGCGTTGAATCAATTCGGTTCCGCCCTCATTACCGTCACCGTCACCGACGAAGACGGGCTTTCCGCCCAGTCGGCTTTTACGCTCACTGTGAATTCGGTGCTCGATTTACCAATCATCACGCAACAACCGCAGGAACGTCACCGTGCCGTCGGGAACAGATGCGACATTTAGCGTGGCGGCTGAAGGCGTCCCGGACCTCCAATACCAATGGCAACACCGCGGCGCCGCCCTGCCAGGGGAGACCGGGGCTATCTTGATTGTGAGCGGCACGCAACCAAACGATGCCGGTGATTACGCCGTGGTCGTGACGAGCTTCGATGGTTCGGTAACGAGTGAAACTGCGCAATTGCGCGTGTTGGTTGCGCCGACATTGACCGCGGTGGAATTCTAGCGCGGGTCAGGCTAGCTTCTCATTTCAGACCGTCAAAGGTTATTCCTACATCGTCGAATACAACGACTCGCTGGCGCCCGATGGTTGGACGCGCCCTTCCGACGATTCCAGGCACCGGCGAAGCTCACCCCATTCACGGACGCCAGCGCCGTCCAGCCCCATCGTTTCTATCGCGTGCGAGTAGAGTAAAACAAAGCTCGATCACCGTCTCATTCGTGCCATGTGTCCCTTCCACTAGACCACCGCGAGTCATGGTGCTTGCATGGTATGGCCGACCGACAGTTATTACTTCTCGATTCATGCGCTGGGCGGTGAAGCTGGCCTGAATCGCTTCATGCTTGTTTCCCTTATTGAATTTGGAAAAAGGTTGAACCCGGAAAAAGGTTTAGTATAATGTAAACGTATTTACACTATGAGAGCTTGTTTTTACCTACTCTTGGCAACCGGCTTGGAATGGTCGGGGATGGTTGGGGCGGCGCAACAACAGCAGCAGGTGCGCATTGATCGCCTCACGCCGAGTGAGATTGCGCTTTCCATGGACACCATAGCAGGCACCAGTTACGAATTGCTCTACGCGCCGCGCCTTATGGAAGGTTTCTTCGTCATCGAAACGTTCGTCAGCGCCGGCGGCACCGAGCAGCGAACGCTGGATCGGGCTTTCTATCCGGGCGAAGCCTATTTCGCGCTGGCTCAGGCGCCGTTTCAAGCCGGTTCCGGCCGCGTCACCGCCACGGTGGAGGCCTATGGAAGCGGGTCGCCGCCGCCGGTAATCGACACGACGAAACAACATCCGGCACCCGGACATTCCTCTGTAGGCTGGAACGAGGTGGCGTGGGACGTGGATCACAGCGTGGCGCTCTCGCTGCCCCAGTTGCGCGGCCGCATTGAGCACGCGGACCAGCGCGCCGCGGACGCCAACGTGGCCACGAACGGAAGTCCGACTGGCGCCTACAACCGGAAGTTGGACCGCTATCACTTCTGGCCAAACGTCATTCACCTTTCGCAAGTCTGGTATCAAGCGCCGGATTTGTATGGGACGCTGGTGAGCGCGCTGCTGGACCGGGAAGACGGCGCTAATCGGCTGGTGATGAGCAACTACCTCGAGCAAGCCATTGGCGTGCTCCAGCAACGCGTGGTACCTGGCGCACGACTTCTGCACCCAGGTACCGGTGGGCGACCGGGTGCTGTTCGAGGTACACTATTCGGTCCTGATCAACCTGGACGACAAGACCGTGCTGGAAGTTCAGAGCCATGGCCGGGAACAGGAGGGACTGGGGGAATTGACTGATCCGCGTGCCGCTGAGCTGCAGATGTTAATGCAGAATGGTCTGCCCGCGGCGACTCCCGACGAAGCGTGGGACATGTGCCTGCGCGGAAATTTCAACATCTACAAATACAATGCCATCAATGTGGACAAATGGGATTCGGCGCCAACACGGGAGTATTATCTGCGCCGAATTGATTTGTCGTGCGGCGCTCCCCCGCCCCAGGTCGCCTTCCCCATCCAGCCCGAGGAACCCACTTATCCGTGCCTCTTGCTGGGGATTCCGATGATCCTGAAGCAACCCGGAGATATTCCGCTAGAAAAGTTGCCGCCGCGGCATCCGGGCAATCCAGGCGGAGGCGATGATCCGGACAATCCTTTCCAGCCGCCGCCCAACGGGCCGCGACCGCTGCCGCCGGGCAGTGGCTCGGATCTCATCTCACCGTTTCCGGCGCCCGGCGAACCGGATGACGCAGCCTCGCCGTCGAACACTGGCGAACCGAGCAGCGGCCCTTCCCCCTCGACGCCACCGACGCCGGGCTGTCCACCCGATGACCCAACGGAAATCCTGAACCAGATCGCCGCCAAATATGCCGAAGTGGACGCCGCTTATTCGAACGCACTGGCGCGTTACAATCGCGATGTCCAGACGTTTAACGACAACTTCAAATGGGGCTGGCCCGAGGCCGGGACCGAAGTCCAATTCGAGGATCCTGAATTGCAGTCCTTGTATGAAAGCTTCCTGGCGCAAGTGGAAGCCAAACGCCGGGTCATTCAGGACCTGCTGGATATGATCCGTCAGGACCGGCAGGCCATCGAAGCCAAGAAGATGGAGTGTGGCACCCTGGTCTTAATGGCGGCCGGCTTGCGGGCCAGTATGTGGGAAAACATGATCACGGTCGGCGGCGAATGGTCGCAGGTTTCGATCAATTGCGTTCCTGCGTTCGTCCCTTCGGGGGGAATTCCGGCGAACCAGGTCGTGGTCGTGACCGAAGAAATGCAACGGCAATTTCAAAGCGACCTCTACGGCGCGCTGATGAATGGGGCGACTTGGGATGAAGCCGTCGAGACCGCCGTGACCGCCGCGCCCGGCGATGCCATCATGAAGACGATTTGGCGTGGTTATGCGCAATGCCTGAAGAAACTTGCGGTCCGGCAATTGCGCATTTTCCTGGCGATGTACCTGCCACCGGAGGACGTGGAAACCGGCATTCGCATCATGTTTGAAGGCGAGTCGGCCCTATCCCCGGAACAAGCCGAGTGCCTGCGGCAACTCCGGGAACTCGTCGAAGGTCTGCGGCCCCAATGGGAGGCACAGCGGGCGACCATCCGCGATTGCGAACGGCAGATTCACGATCTCTGGATTCAGTTTTATCAGGCGGTGCAGGCTCGCAACGCCGCCGCGCGCCAAACGCATCGCGATTTCGACCAGAAGCTATATATCCTTGAGGCCTTCATGGCCTACCTGCGAAACGGTGGCTTCGACTTGGACAACCCGGATGACCCGGCAGCGCCGCGCTACCTGACCCACGAAGCGTTCTGCCGCCTGCTGCGGATGCTGCTGGTCGATCCGGAGTGCGCGAGCATCCCGTGCATCCCGGAATACCTGCAGACGTTGATTGATGTGAACTGCCCCGACTAACGTGAAGCTCAACCGACAGTGTGAGATAAAAGAATACCTGCTGAAAGCGGATGGTGGATTTCCCAACAACCCGCGGCTGCCGCTGCTGATTTACAAATCCGTTTTGGAACCGTCATCGGAGGACTTGGCCGGCGAGATTGAATCGCTGTTCGAGAGGCACGGATGGGGCGGTTCCTGGCGCGACAGCGTTTATCCCTTTCATCACTACCACAGCAACACGCACGAAGTGCTCGGGTGTTATCGCGGATCGGCCACGATCCAGTTCGGCGGCCCCAACGGTCCGGTCGTGCCGTTCGTGGCCGGGGATGTGGCCGTGCTGCCCGCCGGCACTTCCCACAAGAAACTCGATGCCAGTCACGACTTCGCTGTGGTTGGCGCTTATCCCGCTGCCGCCGACTACGATCTGCTCAAAGGGGATCCCGCCGACCGGCCCCAAGCTGAAGTAAACATCCGGGCTACTCCGATTCCCGACGCCGATCCGGTTTTTGGATCGGATGGTGGGCTGCGGCAACACTGGCAGGGTTGACTTTATCCGTTCACTTACGAATCCCGGTACCGCATTCCGCGTAAGCATCCACAGATGGACGGAAGCGCGGGCGTCCTCGCCGGCGAGTTCGAGCACCGTCCCGGTGCATGAGCCCGACTGGCGGCGAGACGCCGCCGTAACTCGCAGCCGGGACGGCTGCGCTACAATTGCCGGCAACCTGTCGATGCCCTGGTAAGCATCTCTCATCCACATTTAAACTTGCCGCAACGCGTGGGGTTTGCGTATTAAAGCTTGATGCTGTTCCGCTCAACCACGACTGCCGCGTTTCGTTTCGGCGCGCTTTTCTATCGTCTCCTTTGCTTGATCCCCATTTTCATCCTGACGGCGTTCTTGAGCACCGCCACTGCCCAGCCAAACCAGACCAAAACCGGCAAGCCCTGGCTCGACATGGACTACGGCCCGTTCCTGACGGCCACGATCGAAGCCCCTGCGCCGCGCACCAACCTGGCCTACAAGGGATCGCGATTAATGTCGGCCAGGCTTTTGGCGGCGATCACAACGAAGCGATTGTTTTCGACACCGATCTGCTGCGTTACTCCGCCGGCTGGACCGGCCATTTCGTGGCGCTCAAAGGGGTCGTGTATGACGGCGCCCATTGGGACTATCCCGGAATCGACGGCGACCAAGTTTTCGGTAATCCCATGACGCCAGGTTGGGCTCGAGAGCGGCCAGTTTGATGATCCGCGTGAATATCCGTTTGGACCGCTGCCACACGATTGGGCCCATTGGAAAGGACTCTACCTGCACGGCAACCAAGTGATTCTGTCGTACACCGTCGGCGACTGCCCGGTGCTGGAAATGCCCTCGCTCGAACGCGCGGGCGAAACCACAGCGTTCACTCGCGTGCTGAACCTGGGACCATCCGCCACCGACCAAACCGTGCAACTCATTTTCGACGCCGCCAAGCAAACTCAAGTGGTGCGTTTGACCGACCTTCAATCCGCCGCCGCCACGACTCCGGTCAACGCCACGCTTGCCCTGTTGCAACCTCCCCTACGCCCATCGTCAAGTGCCAAGTCCTCGGCAGCGGCGCCGGAAAATGATTTGCTCGGCCTTTGGGAATTCAATGAAGGCGGCGGCGAAGTGGCGCAGGATCGATCTGGCCATCAGCGGCCATTGAAGCTCGAGGGCACCGGTTGGGATTCATCGGGGCAGGAAGGGTCCGCCTTGTCGTTTGCCGGACATCATTTCGCCGAAGTAGCGCGGCCGGACGAAATCGATTTTGATCGTTCGGATTTGTCCATCGCCGTTTGGATCAAGACCCGGAAGGACGGCACCATCCTGTCCAAAACTGCACCGGACACCAAGTGGGTGCCTGATGGCAAATCGTTATTCGTGCGCAATGGCCGGTTGGGTTTCGACATTGGCTGGGTGGGCGCCGTCCAGGGCGAACATCCCATCGCTGACGGTGCCTGGCATCACGTCATGCTGACTTGGTCGCACACCGACGGACATGTCGCGCTGTTTGTGGATGGCCGCGCCGAACGCGCCGGCAACTTGAAGCCCAAACACGTCACGTCAGGCTACGTCGTCCGCCTTGGCTTTACGGCAACGAATTTTCCCGCCTCACCGTGGCTTCATGGCTCCCTGGATGGGCTGCGCCTTTATGGACGCATCTTGTCGGCTGAAGAAATTGCCACGCTCGCCCAGCAGCAACTGATACCGCAATTGCTGGCCGTGGGAGTTGTGGGCGCGCCGACCGGCAGCGCCTGGGTCACCAACGCCAACGGCCACATTCGACTGCGTATTCCAGCGCACAATTCCGCTACGAACCTGAAGCTCTTGATTTGGGGTGGCGCCCAAGAATCGCTGGCCGGCTTTGCCCGGTTGGTCCAACAGTCGCCTTCGGCCGCTTCGCTCGAACCATTGACCCATGGCGGTCCCGCACATTGGAATCCCCAACTCACCACCCACGGCAAGCTGGGCGCCGACGATGGTCCCTACGCCATCGATACGCTGACGTGCCCGGAGCAAAATCCGTGGGATTCCTGGATGCGTTTCGGCGGGGTGGACTTTTTCGCGGACGGCAAACGCGCGGCCTTGGGTACGTGGAGCGGCGATGTCTGGATTGTTTCCGGCATCAATGGCGCGCTCGAAAAACTCACCTGGCAACGGATCGCCACGGGCCTGTTTCAACCGTTGGGCTTGCAGATTGTGAAGGGACAAATCTATGTCCTGGGCCGCGATCAGATCACGATCCTGCGCGATCTGAACGGCGACGGGGAAACGGACTTCTATCAGAACTTCAACAACGACTGCTTGGTCAGCGAGCACTTCCACGAGTTCGCCTTGGATCTCAAGACGGACCAAGACGGCAACTTCTATTACATCAAATGCGCCCGGCACGCCTTGCCCGCGTTGCACCCGCACCACGGCACGTTGCTCAAGCTGCCGCCGGATGGCTCGAAACTTGAAGTCGTGGCGCGCGGCTTCCGGGCCGTCAACGGACTAGGCGTTGGCCCAAATGGCGAGTTGACCTGCGTCGATAACCAGGGTTACTGGATGCCGGCCAACCGAATCAACTGGATCAAACCGGGCGGTTGGTACGGCAACCAATGGGCGTGGAATCCCGAGAACCGCACCAACTACGACGAACCGCTTTGTTGGGTCCACAACTTCGTGGACCGCTCAGGCGGCACGCACTTGTGGGTGCCCACCGATCAATGGGGGCCGTTGCAAGACCAACTCATCACCTTGTCCTATGGCATGGGACGCATGTTCCTCGTATTGAAAGAAGAGGTGGACGGTTTGATGCAGGGAGGCTTGACCCGGTTTCCGATGGAGTTCGACACCGGAGTAATGCGGGGCGTGTTCCATCCGCAGGATCATCAACTCTACGCCTGCGGACTCTATGGCTGGGCGGGGAATAAAACCAAGCCCGGCGAATTCTATCGCATTCGTTACACCGGAAAGCCATTGAACATGCCGCAGCACTTGCACGTGGCCAGCGACGGGATGCTGGTCGGCTTTTCCGATCCGCTTGATCCCACCACGGCCACGGATTCCGGCAATTATGACGTGAAAGTGTGGAACTACCATTGGACCGCAAACTACGGCTCGCCTGATTTCAAACCCAACGGGCAGGAAGGCCGTGAAACGTTGCCCGTCAAGTCCGCTACTCTGTCCGCCGACCGCAAGACGGTCTTCCTCGAACTGCCCGGCATCCAACCGGTCATGCAAATGCACATCGTCTTCAATTTGAAAGCGGTGGATGGTTCGCCAATCCAAAACTTCGTTCACAATACCATTCATCATCTGGGACATAAACCCGGCCTGGAAATGCTCGGGACCGGCGCTTTGGCGAGCACGACTGGCGCCCAAATTACCCTGGCGCACGAAGCTCAGGGACTGATCCAGACGATCACCCGCCTGGACGAGCCGGCGCAAAGCGACATCCGCCACGCGCGACTGGCTGCTCTGTACGTTCCTGACGGCGCACCGCTGACACCGTTTCTTGACGCCGGAAGATGCCGCGTCCTTTGGTCCGGTTACCTAAAAATGGATCTCAATGACCATAGGGTTTTCGAGCCGGAAGGCGTGGGGACGTTGCGGCTGCGGATCAACGACCAACCAGTCCTGGACGTTCCCGAGGGGAAGCTGGACGGCCACGCCACGGCACCGGTTGCGTTGCGCAGTGGCCTCAACCGTTTCGAAATGACCTACCTCAGTCCGCGCGGCCGGGACGCCGAAGTGCGCCTCGCCTGGTCGTCCCCCGGGGTGCGCCGTGAACCGATTCCTTCGACGGCGTTCGTTCACGATCCAACTCAACCAGCCTGGCGGGAAGCGCAATTGAAGCGCGAAGGCCGGTTGATACTTGCTTCCCGCCTTTGCTTGAAATGCCACACGGATGGATCGCTTACCATGGTCACTTCCGAACCTGCCAACGCCATGCCCGAACTGAGCATGGACGCACCGGCGTTGGACGGAGTCGGCGACCGGCTTAAAGAAGCCTGGTTGTCAGAATGGCTCCGCAATCCAAGAGCATTTCGCACCGATTCGTTCATGCCGAAAATGTTGCACGGCTCTCCCGTTGAAATCACCAAGGATGCTCGTGACTTGGCAGCCTTCCTGGCTTCGCTCCAAAACGCTCCGCCGACCGCTAAGACCCCGGTCGCGGACATTACTTCGCCGACCTCGTTTGGAGCAGGCAAAAAGCTGTTTGCCGATTTGGGGTGCGTTGCTTGTCATCTGCTGCCGGGCGACCAACCGGTGGACAATGATCCCCGCCAATCCCTGGCGCACGTCAAAGCCAAATGGCGTCTTCCGGCCTTGATGGCCTTTCTGCGCAATCCCACCCAGTATTACCGCTGGAACCGCATGCCGGATTTTCAACTGACCGAAACCGAAGCCACGGTGCTGACCGCTTACATCCTTTCCCGAACCGAATCGGAGCCAACCGCGGATGCCGACCTCGCTCCCGCCGACGCCGAACACGGTCGTCAACTGGCCATCAATTCCGGTTGCTTGAACTGCCATACGCTGAAGGGCGTGCAGAGCGAATTACCTGTGCCGACCTTGGTTGAACTCCAGCCCGGCAACTGGCGACAGGGTTGTTTGTCCGTTGATGCCTCAGTACAGTCGAAGGCTCCGGACTTCGGGTTCACCACCGAGCAGCGAAGCGCTTTGATCCAATTCGCGCAGACGGGAATTCCCGCCGCGTTGCGGCGCACAGTGCCTTCCGAATTCACTGCCCGCGAGTATCGACAACTGCGGTGTAACGCCTGTCATTCCCGCGACGCCGAAAGCGATTTGTGGTCCAGTCTGAAACCGGAAAATGCGCTGGCCTTGGAAACCGTCGCCGCCAATCCCTTCGACAGCGATGATGAAGCCGAAGCGCCGTCAACAGGCAGCGTTCACGTCGGACGGCCCAACTTGAGTTTTGCTGGAGAAAAACTATATGCCGATTGGATGAAACGATTCTTCACCGGCGTCTTGCCCTACAAACCGCGCTCAACGCTCCAAGGCCGCATGCCCGCGTTTCCGGCTTACGGGACAATGCTCGCGTATGGCCTGGCTCATCAGCACGGCTATTCCACCACCACCCCTCCCCTGCCCTCTTTCGATCCCGCCCTAGCCGCAGCGGGCCAGCGCCTCACGCTGGTCAACGGCGGGTTCAGTTGCATCTCCTGCCACGATGTCGGCAGCCAGAAGGCACTCGCGGGTAAAGACACGGCTACGATTAATTTTGTCCACATCGCCGAGCGGCTCCGTCCGTCATACTACCGGCGCTACATTCGCGATCCGCAGCATCTCATTCCCGGCACCATGATGCCCACCTTCATCGGGGAAGACGGCACCACCCCCATCAAGTCCATTTTGGATGGCAATCCCGAACGACAGTTCACCGCGTTGTGGAATTACCTACTCTCGCTGCGGCAAGAAACAACGAATTAAGTGGCCGTGCGCCGTGCCGTTCGTGGTGTTGAAAATGGCTTTTCGACGACTGGGCTGCAGAGTACTCCTCCCATCATGCTGGCCGGCCGCAACAACTCCAGAATACGCTTCGCCGAAATAGGGAGCACAGGCGCCCCGCCGGTTGGCCGGTGCGCCCCGCGCCGGCCGCGAAGGGAACGACGTTTTCGATCCGGGGCGGACGCCTGTCGGCGAAGTCAACGGCGAGGCGCCGTTGGCTGCGCCCGAGGCGGGCGCGCTCCCCTTGTTGCTACCTGCTTAAACGCGAAACGATTCCAGAATGAAAATGAAATCCATTACTCAACTGCTAATGTCAGTGGCTGTGCTCGGCGCAATGACCGCCAGCAGCTTCGCCGCGAAGCGGCCGAACATCCTCTTCTGTTTCGCCGACGACTGGGGGCGGTATGCGAGCATTTACGCCACTATCGAGGATCGGCCCTCGATCAACCAGGTCGTCCAGACACCCAACATCGACCGCATGGCGCGGCAGGGGGTGTTGTTCACACACGCGTTCGTGACCGCGCCCAGTTGCACGCCGTGCCGGAGTTCGCTGTTGTCAGGGCAGTATTTCTTCCGCACCGGCCGCGGCGCGATTCTTCAGGGGGCGCAATGGGATCCCAGCATTCCGAGTTACCCGCTGTTATTGCGCGACGCCGGTTATCACATTGGGAAGAGTTACAAAGTGTGGAGTCCCGGCACGCCGCGGGACGCCCCTTATGGTGGGCAGCGCTACGCTTACGAGAAGGCCGGTGGCGCCTTCAACAACTTCTCGGAGAACGCCACCAAACTTGTCCGCGAAGGTATGACCTTTGACGCGGCCAAAGCGAAGATCCTTGCCCAAGTACGCGACAACTTCGGCGCCTTCCTTGACGACCGGAAATCGGGCCAACCGTTCTGCTATTGGTTCGGTCCCACGCTCACGCATCGTGCCTACGAGAAAGGATCGGGCAAAGCGCTGTGGGGCCTCGAGCCGGATTCCGTGAAAGGCAAGCTGCCGAAGTTCATGCCGGACGTGCCGGAGGTCCGCGCGGATTACACTGATTACATGGGCGAGATCCAAGCCTGGGATGCCGGGGTGGGTGTGTTGATCAAGATGTTGGCCGACCGTGGCGAACTCGACAACACCATCATCGTCATCAGCGGCGATCATGGGATGCCCGGCGTACCCGGCGGCAAGTGCAATCTCTACGACCATGGCGTGGCGGTAGCGCTCGTCGTCCGCGGGCCCGGCATCAAAGCCGGCCGGGTGGTGGACGATTTCGTGAACCTCATGGACCTGGCGCCGACGTTCCTCGAACTGGGCGGTGTCAAACCGCCCGCCGTGATGACCGGCCGGAGTTTCGTCAACGTCCTGCACGCTGAACAATCCGGCCAGATTGATCCGACGCGCACGTGGGTGGTCACCGGGCGCGAACGTCACGTTGCCGCCGCGCGCGAAGGCAACCTGCCGTATCCACACCGCGCCTTGCGCACGCCCGACTTCCTCTACATTCGCAACTTCGCTCCCGATCGCTGGCCAATGGGCAGTCCAAAGTTTGTCAGTCAGTCCGATCTGCCATCATTCGCCGCGCTCGAGAAAAATACCTTTGTCGCCTTCGCGGACATGGACGCCAGCCCGACCAAAGCGTGGCTCGTGCGCCAATACACCGAACCCGCGTGGCAATGGCACTACGATTACGCCTTCGCCAAACGTCCCGCCGAAGAACTGTATGATCTGAAAAACGATCCGGACGAAACCCGGAACCTCGCCGCCGAGCCGGCCTTTGCGCAAACGAAGCGCGAACTCTCCGAGCGCCTCTTGAAAATCCTAACCGACGCCCACGACCCTCGCGTGCTCGGCGATGGCCACACCTTCGACCGCCCGCCCTTTGCCGGGGTTCAGGCGGGAGCTGACGCCAAAGGCAGGAGCAAGGGATCAAAGAAGAACACGCGTTAGCATCTGGAATTGTCCCGATCGGCTTTGGGTACTGTGACGGTTCAGTTGATCGCCACCGAACCTCCCGCAGCGCTTGGAGTGCGTCCGGCTTGCCGGGGCTTTCAGTGGGGAAGAAATTACCAAGCTATTGCTGATGCTGCTTTGCTCCGTGTGCCTGCTCTGACCAACGAAAGCGGGAGCAAGCTCCACGCACTCCAAGCGCTGGCGCGACCATCATAAGCGCCGGAATCTCCGCCAGGGCTTGGACTGCGCCAGCCCGCCAGCGCTTTCCCTTCACTCCGGGATGAGATTATGGTGTCGAGCGAGACTGACTTTGATCTCCATTTTTTCCAGAGAATTCCAGCATTGCTTTTTTGTTAGGAAATTGCCACAATTCAGCCCACGCAATAATCCATGTAATCCCGGCTTTTCTTGGAGGCTGCTGTTTTCAAGGGGCTGTGGCGTCACGGCGTTGTAACAAATGTGCCTATGAATGCAAAATACGTGCGAAAGGGGATCGTCTTCTTCGCCTCCATCAGCGTGCTCTTGGGAACCCAAATCGGCCACGGACAAACCGTTGGCATCTACCGCGAGCTATGGTCGGGATTGAGTACCAGCGACACCAGTTTGAACGCACTGACCAATCCCGCCGTCAATGCGAACTGGCCGGCTCAACCCAATGCCACCTACAGCAAGGTGTTCACAGTATTCGAGACGGAAACGAACCTCATGGATGGTTACGGCGAACGGTTGCGGGCCTTCATCGTGCCCCCGACCAACGGGCAGTATGTCTTTTGGATTGCTACCGACGATAGCGGATTGTTGTTGCTCAGTCAGGACGAACGCCCGGAACACGCCGAAGCCATCGCCTGGGTCAGCGGGTACGCCGGCGTCCGGGAATGGGGCAAAGAAGGCAACCAGCAATCCGATCTGATCTATCTCGTCGGCGGGCGGCGGTATTACCTCGAAGCCTTAATGAAAGAAGGCGGCGGCGGCGACAATCTGGCGGTGCGATGGCAATTGCCAAATGGCGTGATCGAAGAACCCATCAGCGCCTCCACCGCCAATGGAACCTACTTGATTCCGTTTCGAGGGGTGGACGCTCCGCCCGGCATCTTCCGGCAACCGGCCAAGGTATCTGGCCTCGAAGGTGGCACCGCCACCTTTTCGCTGCTGGTGACCAATCAAGGAGTGGTGGCGTACCAGTGGCAGGTCGATGGCAATGATATCGAGGATCCGTGGGCTCTATTCTCGGGGCTCACGATTACGAACCTGAACTACAACCTGCACCACGGCCGGCAGTATCGCTGCATCGTCTCGAATGCCCTCGGCCTCACGATCAGCGATGCCGCGTTGTTGGAAGTGATTCCCGACACGACGCCGCCAATGATCGTCTCGGCGATGAATGCTTTAACCACCAATGTCGTGGTCCGGTTCTCGGAACCGCTGAATGCCCTGAGCGCCGTCGATGTCGAGAACTATGCGTTCGATGGCGGAGTGATGGTCATGAGCGCCCTGCTGCTGGATGATTCGACGATGCTGCTCAACGTTTCCCCGCTGAGTTTCGGCACGGAATACACCCTGACGGTCAATGGCGTGCGCGACCGGGCAGCGGCGAGAAACCTGATTGCTACCGATTCACAGGTCAGTTTCACCGCGTTCGTCTTTGCGCCACAGGACGTGGGATCCCCGGAGCCAGCGGGTTCATCAACCAATCTGGACGGCGGCTTTGATCTGGCCGGCGGCGGGCTGGGCATCGGAGGCAGCGCCGATCAATTCCAATTCAACTACCAGTTGCGCGTGGATGATTTTGATGTCCGGGTGCGGGTGCAATCGCTGAGCGACCTGGACGCCTGGACGAAAGCCGGCTTGATGGCCCGTGAATCGTTGGACGGCGGCAGTCGCTTTGCCGGAGTATTCGCCACGCCGGCGCTGGCGGGGACTTTCTTCGAATCGCGAACGGCCACCAGCAATGCGACCACCATTTCGCAATCGTTTCCAGTCAGTTATCCCGACATGTGGTTGCGGTTGCAGCGCGTGGGCGACCAGTTCACCGGTTACGCCGGGATGGATGGCACGAACTGGGTGCAACTCGGCTTGGTGACGCTGCCAGTGCGCCCAGTGTATCTGGGCGTGGCCGTGACGAGCCGCAACACCAATCAAACAGCCCAAGCGGAATTGCGGGAATTCTCGCCAGTCACGGAAGCCTCGGTGGGCGAATTGACTTATCGGGGCGAGCCGTTGGGACCATCGAGCCGGCGAACACCCCTGGTCATTTCGGAGATCATGTATCATCCCCGCCACCCTGCGGGCGTACCGGGCAGCCTTGAATTCATCGAACTGTACAATCCGCAAGCCTGGGACGAAGACTTGAGCGGTCACCGCCTTTCGGGCGCAGTTGATTACGCCTTTCCCTCGGGAACGGTCATCAAGCCCGGACATTTTCTGGTTGTGGCGCGCGCGCCGGGAACAGTGCAAAACTACTATGGGATTACCGGTGTGCTCGGCCCGTGGATAGGCAGCGAAACGAACAGTCTGCCCGGCGGGGAAGGGACAGTGCGGTTGCGCAATCCGGCTGGAGCAGTGTTGTTGGAAGTGCAATATCGCGGTGGCAATCCCTGGCCCATCGCGGCGGACGGCGCCGGCCATTCGTTGGTGCTGTGGCGTCCGTCTTTCGGCGAAAACAATCCGCTCGCCTGGACGGCCAGTTACTGGAAAGACGGGTCGCCGGGGAAAGCTGAACCGTTTGCTCACGATGCCTTGGAATCCGTGTTCATCAATGAATTCCTGGCGAACTCGGAAGCGCCGCTCGAGGACTATCTCGAGTTGTATAACCACAGCAATGACCCGGTCGATTTGTCCGGCGCCTACTTGAGCGACGAGGCGGATACCAACAAGTTCCAAATTCCCAGCGGCACCGTCTTGCCGCCGCGCGGTTTCCTGAGCTTCGGCGAGAGCACGCTGGGCTTTGCGTTGCGCGCGACGGGAGAACGAATCTTCCTGGTGAATCGTGACGACACCCGGGTGGTGGACACCATCGATTTTGCCGGACAAGCGAACGGCGTTTCGTCCGGGCGAGCGCCGGATGGTTCGCCGGACCTTTGTGAACTGGCAGCCCGCACTCCCGGCGCGCCCAACGGTTCACCGTTGCCACGGGACATTGTGATCAACGAAATCATGTACAGCCCGATTTCCGGCGACGCCGATGACGAATACCTCGAGTTATACAACCGCGGTGCGCAGCCGGTCGATGTGAGCTTGTGGCAGTTTGTCGATGGCGTGAGCTTCACCATTCCCAACCAGACACTGATGCCGCCGGGCGGGTATTTGGTCGTGGCCCGCAATCGGACCAACCTGCTGGCGCACTATCCCGGCGTGCTCACGGACGCCAACACGGTTGGCAATTATTCCGGTTCGCTGGCCAACGGCGGCGAACGGCTGGCGTTGGCCATGCCGGAATACACGGTGACCACCGACCCCAACACGTATGCGGTCACCATCGACACCAATTATGTCGTCGTCAACGAAGTGACCTACGGCGACGGCGGTCGCTGGGGAACGTGGTCCGATGGGGGCGGCAGCAGTCTCGAACTCAAGGATCCGCGCAGTGACAATCGGCGCGCAGCCAACTGGGCGGACAGCGACGAATTGGCGAAGAGCGAAGGATTGTGGACCACCATTGATTACACGAACACGCTGGGCGAAACCCTCGGCAGCCCCATCAACGATAAGCTCCAAGTCTATCTCCTCGACGTGGGCGAATGTCTGGTGGACAACCTCGAAGTGCGCAATTCCAACGGCACCGACGTCAATTCGCTCGGCGCCAATGGCACCTTTGAATCCGGCCAATCCGGCTGGACGTTTCTCGGTTCCCACGACATGAGCACGGTTGACAACGTGGGCTTCAGCAGTTCGCATTCGCTGCACTTGCGCGCGGCTTCCCGCGGTGACAACGGACCCAACATGCTGCTTTCTCCCGCCTTAAGCTCCGCTACCGTCGGCCAGGTGGCACTGCGGGCCAAAGCCCGGTGGTTGCGTGGTTGGCCGGAATTGTTGTTGCGTGTTCGTGGCGGCGGTATCGAAGTATCCACGCGTTTACAGGTACCGCCCAATTTGGGCAGTCCCGGTTTGGCCAACAGCCGTCGCATTGCTAACGCCGGACCGGCGATTTGGGACGTGGTTCACAGTCCGATCCTGCCCGCCGCCAGTGAAGCGGTGGTAGTCACGGCGCGGGCCATCGATCCGGACGGCATCGCTTCCATGCGAGTGCGCTACCGGCTGGATCCCAGCACCACGTTTGCCACAGCCAACATGATGGACGACGGCACTGGTGGCGACGCGGTCGCGGGCGACGGCGTGTTCAGCGCCACCCTGCCGGGCCAGAGTTCGGGCGCGACGGTTGCGTTCTACCTGGAAGGTGTCGATAGCCTGAATGCGACCAATCTGTTCCCACAGGTCGTCTTCCCCACGGGCGGTACCCCTCGGCTGTTCCCGCTGGACGCCACGTCGAAGGAATGCCTGATTCGCTGGGGTGAGGTGCAAAAGCCCGGCAGTTTTGCCACGTATCATGAATGGGTCTCTGCGGGCAATTTCAATCGCTGGGACACCCGCGCGCCTGCGCTGAACAACGCCTTTGTCGATTGCACGTTCGTCTATAACAACTACCGGGTCATTTACAATGCGCAGGCCCGCTATGCGGGCAGTCCGTGGCATCGCGGGCAAATGGATTCGCCCACCGCCGCCAACCGCGTGGATTTTGATTTTCACACGCGCGAGGATGATCTGTTGCTGGGGGAGACGGACTTTGTGTTTGCCAATCCGGGCAATCCCAGTGGCACTACGTTCAGCGACCTCAGTCTCCAGTCAGAACAAACGTCGTACCTGATATTTAAAGCCATTGGTCTGCCATACAACTACCGCCGCTACATCCACTTCTTTTTGAATGGCAGCCAACGCAGCACCACCTCGGACCGCACCGGCGACATGTTGATGGAGGACGCCCAACAGCCTAACGGCAGCGTGGTGTCGGAATGGTACCCAGACAGCCCGAACAATGAATTCTTCAAAATAGAAGACTGGTTCGAGTTCCCGGACAACGGCTTCGATTTTACCGCCAACAACGATGCCGATATAACCCGCCGCACCGTGACCTACAACAACCAGACCAGCCTGACCACCGCGCCCTACCGTTACATGTTCCGACACCGGTCAGTGGGCACCGGCCACTCCGCAAGCGACTATTCCCAATTCTTCCGGTTGGTGGACGCGGCCAGTCCGCAAGCGAGTCCCAACGTGACCCCGGTTGATGTGAGTGCCCTGGAGACGGTCGCGAACGTCGAACAATGGATGCGCATCTTTGCCTGCCAACACACCGTGGGCAACTGGGATTCCTACGGCTACCGCCGCGGCAAGAATTCGTACATGTATCTGAACGGTGATGGCCGTTACGAAATCTTGACCTGGGACATTGACTTTACAGTGGGTCTTGGCGGTGACGGTACCACTCAATCGTTCATCACCTATTCGACTGCACCCGATGTGAATGTCTGCACCGACCCGCGCATCATTGCCATGTGGGACGCGCCCGCCATTCGGCGCATGTACTTTCGCGCCTTCAAAGACATCATCGACGGCCCGCTCAACGCTTCGTATCTGAATCCGATCCTGGACGCCAAGGCGGCCGCCTTCACCATGAACAACATCACCTACGATGCCGGCCAGTTGAATACCATCAAGAGCTACATAACCGGACGTAACAGTTACATCGCCGGCCAAATCCCCAGGGCCGACTTTACGGTCGCCGGCAGCGAAGTGTTTACCAACGCCAGCAACCTCGTCACCCTGACGGGCACGGCGCCGGTTGCGGCCAAGTTCATCGGGGTGAATGGCCAGCGGTATCCCGTGACCTGGACCACCGCGGTGGGTTGGCAGTTGCAGGCGGTCCTCGAACCGGGCACCAATGTGTTGAACCTCCAGGGTTACGACCGGACTGGTCAAGCCCTCACGTCTGCGGTGGCAACGGTGACGGTCGTTTACGAAGGGCCAATGGAAAACCCGGAAGACCTCATGGTGATCAGCGAGATTCTTTACCACCCGGCAACACCCGGAACGTCCTTTGTGGAGCTTTACAATAGCGCCCCCAGTCAAGCTTTCGATCTGTCGGGATGGCGGCTCAACGGGGCGGACTTCACATTTCCGGACGGAACCGTGCTTCCCGCGGGGCAATACTGCGTGGTAGTCGCGGACCGTGCAGCGTTCGCGCTGGCCTTCGGTAATGATGCGCCCATTGTCGGGGTATTTGCCGGGCAATTGGACAACGGCGGAGAAACGCTCGCGTTGGTCATTCCGGGCACTGCCGGTCAATCGGATGTCATCGTGGACCAGGTCCGTTATGACGACGAGTCGCCCTGGCCTGCCGCCGCCGATGGCAATGGTCCGTCCCTCCAACTCCTCGACCCCCACCAGGACCGGCGGCGGGTCAGCAATTGGTCGGAGGACAAAGGCTGGCGGCACGCGGTGCTGACGGGAGTGCCACGAGCGGGCCGACTGTCGTTCTTCCTGGAATCAGCCGGGGAGCTTTACCTGGACAACATCGAGGTGGTGGAAGGCGACGTGGCTGGCGTAGGTGACAATCTGGTCCAGAACGGCGGCTTCGAGGAACCACTAGGCACCGTATGGCGCAAGCTGGGCAACCATTCCATGTCTGACGTGAGCAGCGACGTGGCTTCGGAAGGAACCGGGAGCTTGCACATCATCGCCTCCGATTCCGGCAACGCATTCTTTAATGTATACCAAGTAATTTCCAGCATCGCGCAAAACTCCACCAACACCTACACGTTGAGTTTCGAGTATCTCACGACAACCAATGCCAGCCGCTTGGCGGTGCGCTTCGGCAGCGGGATCAGCGCCAGCCTGGTCGTGCAGCCGATCGATGCCACGCCCGGCGAATCGAATACGGTCGGACGGCAACTGCCGCCGTATGATCCGCTCTGGCTTAACGAGGTTCAGCCGGAAAACGATACCGGCCTCACCGACGGCCACGGTGACGCGGAGCCGTGGATTGAACTCTACAACGCCGGCCCGGAGCCGCTGGATCTGAGCGGCTACTACCTGGCCAACAATTACACCAACCTGACCCAGTGGCCGTTCCCGGTCGGAACCATCATTGCCCCCAACGAATTCAAGATCGTCTGGGCCGACGGCGAACCGGACCAGACCATCGGCACTGCGGAATTGCATACGAGCTTCGCATTGCCACCAGGGAACGGTGAAGTGGCACTGGTGCGATTGGTGCGAGACGAGCCGCAGATTACCGACTATTTGAGTTACTCCGGTTTGGAACCTGGCTGGTCGTACGGAGATTATCCCGACGGCCAACCGCTCCGGCGCGAGAAGTTTTCAGCCGTGTCGCCGGGCGAAAATAATACCCCTTCCGTCGCGCCCGTATTCATCAATGAATGGATGGCCAGCAATAGTGGGTCCCTGCGTGATCCGGCGGACGATGATGCCGACGATTGGCTCGAACTGTATAATCCGAACTCTTTCCCCGTGGACCTGAGCGGGTACTACTTGAGCGACAATTTGAACAATCCCACCAAGTTCCGGATCCCAGCGGGCACGGTGATTTCCGCCCAAGACTTCCTGCTGTTCTGGGCCGATGAGGAAGGCGGCCAAAACGGAGCGAACCATGAAGTTCACACCAACTTCAAACTCAGTGCCGACGGCGAAGAATTGGGATTGTACTCGCCGGCACGCTTGCCCGTCGATGCGGTCACGTTCGGTCAGCAATTCAATAATGTCAGCATGGGCCGTTACCCAAATGGAACGAGCAACCTGGTCTATATGCCTAGCCCAACCCCCCGCATCAGTAATGTGCTGCAACCGCCGAACAGCGCTCCGGTGCTGGCTGCCATCGGCGACCAACAAATCAGGCCGGGACAAACGCTTAGTTTCCAAGCGGCGGCCAGCGATCCTGACGTGCCCACCCAAGGATTGCTCTACAGTATCGATCCGGGTGCGCCATTGGGAGCGAGCATCCATCCTTACAGCGGTCGGTTCGTCTGGAGTCCGCCCGCGGGAGAAGCGCCCAGCCAGTATTGGGTAACCTTGCGCGTGACCGATACCGGAAACCCGCCGATGCAAGACAGCGCGAGCTTTTATCTCACCGTCATCCAACCGCCGGTGATGGACGGCCTCGCCCTGAGTTATGACAGCTTTGAATTCCGATTCTCGACCGCGCCGGGTAAAACCTATCGGGTGGAATCCACAGATTCGTTGGCACCGCCCGTTCAATGGCGGCCGCTGCGAGGCGCGGAATCGATCAATGCCGCCGGTAACAGCATCACCGTCCGACACAGCCTGGACAACACCGCGCATCGATTCTATCGCGTGATCATGCTGGAATGAAAGCCAGGTAGCCAGTTGCCAGGCTGACGCCTGCCGGCTTGTGCCTTGCGCTTTCAATGCGGCCCTGTAACACTTGGGCGCGATGCGCATCGAACTGATCAACACCGGCAGCGAATTGATGCTGGGCCGGGTGCTGAATACCCACCAACAATGGCTGTGCCGCCAACTGGCGGACCGCGGTTACGTGGTCAATCGCCAGGTGGCCGTGGACGATTCCGCGCCCGCCATTCAAGACGCGGTACGCGACGCGCTGGCGAGCGGCGGATTTGGTCATTACCACTGGCGGTTTGGGGCCGACCAGCGACGACCGCACGCGCGATCTGATTGCTCAATTGCTCGATCGGCCCCTGAAGGAAGATCCGACCATACGGCAGCGGATCGAGGAATTGATCGCCCGACGAGGACGCCGAGCCTTGCCCAGCTTACATGTGCAGGCGCTCGTGCCGGAAGGCGCGCTGGTGTTGCCCAATGCCCACGGCACTGCGCCCGGTCTGTTCCTCCGGATCAGTCCGAATTCGTTTCGTCCAAATGGTTGCCCGAGCCGATTGGTGATGTTGCCTGGACCGCCGCGCGAGTTGCGTCCCATGTTCCTCGACCAGTTGGTTCCCCTGCTCCGCCAGGAACTGCCCTTGGAGACGGACTTCGTCTGCCGTACGCTGCGCACCACCGGCCTGGGGGAGTCGCTGGTTGAAGCGCGAATTGCCGATCAACTCACGGCGTTGACGGCCGCGGGAATGGATTTGGCCTTTTGCGCGCGGATCAGTGAAGTCGATGTCCGCCTGGCCGCTTATGGCCCCAATGCCAAGGCTCAGGTCAGCGAAGCCGAAGCCATCATTCGTCAACTCATCGGGGAGCTCATTTTCGGCGTGGATGATGACACGATGGAAGCCGTCATTGTGCGCATGTTGACCGCGCGCAAGCAGACCGTGGCCTTGGCTGAGTCCTGCACGGGCGGGTTGCTGGCGCATCGTTTGACCAATGTGCCCGGCGCTTCGGTGGTGTTCCCCGGCGGCGTAGTTTCTTACAGCAACACTGCGAAGCAGGAATTACTGGGCGTGGCTGCCACCACCCTGGCTGAACATGGCGCCGTCAGTCAACACACCGCCCGCGAAATGGCTGTGGGCGCCCGCGCGCGGTTTGGTTCGGATTACGCGCTGGCAGTAACCGGCATTGCCGGCCCGACCGGCGGCAGCGAGGCCAAACCCGTGGGGACCGTTTTCATTGGCTTGGCGACTACGACCAACACCGAGGCCAGGAAATACTTCAATCCCGTCGATCGTGAAACGTTCAAATTCGTGACCTCCCAACAAGCATTGGAGCTGTTGCGCCGAGCCATGCGGAACGAAGCAGACGGAGAGGGTGGATAGCCTTCTGAACCCTGACGCAGCGGCACCTCGGAAGAGCGCCGCAAGTTAATTTTGCTCCAGATGGCGGCGCTCTACCGAGACGCTGCTACGATCATTGCCTCTCGACACAAAAAAGCCCGCAGTCTTTCCTGCGGGCTTCTCGATAAAATTACGGCCTACGCCCCGTCATCGCCAATAGCTTCCACCGGGCAGCCTTCTTTGGCTTCGGTACACTGTTTTTCTTCATCGTCGTTCTCCGGTTGTTTGGCGACGTAGGAATAACCACCGTCTTCATTGCGCTTAAAGTTGTTCGGGGCGGTTTCGCGGCACAGGTCGCAGTCAATGCATTGATTGTCCACGTAATACTTGCCGGCGGTGTTTTCCGGATATTTGTTTGCGATATCTGCCATAAATTCAGTGTTTAATAGTTAAAAACTTCGGTGAGTTTTGCGGCTGGACGCCCAAATGGCAAGTCCCAATTCGTCCGCAGCCAAAATTACCTGTGCTTACCGCCAGAACCCACTGGGCACGATTGCGAACTCGAGCTATCCCCGTTCCGAATTACGGGAGTTGCTCAGTCGCTGCGAGAGGACCGCTTGCTGGCGCAGTGCCTGCGCCAACTGCTAATTGAATCCCTGCGGACAGAGCCTTACCGTATTGCTGAACTCCTTCCGATTTGGCGCGAGATCGCGATTCATGCTTTCCAGCGCCGTCATGAACGCCTTCATGTGCGTGATTTCGCGCGTCATCAAAAATTGCAGCGCCGCATTCGAGCCCGCGTCATCGCAGAAATTAAGCAACCGTTCATAAGTGATTTTCGCCCGCGCTTCGGCGGCAAGGTCGCTGCGCAAATCCACGTCCAGTTCGCGCCGCACGGTTTGGCGCCGGCCGCACGGACTCCGTCAACTTACGGGTCAGGCCGCCGGGCCGTTGTTCGCGGAGTTGTTGTTGCAGAAGGGTCAGGACGGCCGCTTCCTCCGGGCGCAACTTCCCCACCGACTGGCGGATTTCGCGTTCGGCTTTTTGACGCAACGTTTGGGTGAGCGTCCCGTCCAAATACGTTTCCCAGATGACCGGATGGACGTAGCATTTTTTGCAGATGGTAGGCGTGTTGCCCAGGCGTTCGGCCACGTGTTCGATGGCGCGCACAATGTTCTTCTTCGCCTGCGCTTGGGAGTCAATCTGCTCGAACTCCGCCAGGGCCAGCGCGGCGAGCACCGTGCCGGTCCACGTGCGAAAATCTTTGGCGGTGAAATCACGCCCGGAGATCTCGCGCAGGTAATCGTTGACCTCGGAGGACGTCACATCATGCCGCACGCCTTCCTGGTCCACGTATTGAAATAATTCCTGTCCAGGTAGATCGCGGCATTGGCGGATGACGCGGGCCAGTTTCGGATGATTCAGGTCAATGGTGTGTTCCTTGCCGAGTTTGCCGCGGAAATGAAATTGGACGCGCGAACCGTTGATCTTCGCATGACGGTCTTTCAGCGTGGTCAGACCGTAGGACTTGTTCGTACGGGCATATTCATCGTTGCCAACGCGGATGCAGCTCAGTTCCAGCAAACGCACAATGGCCGCCAGCACTTTGTCGCGCGTGAGGCCGGGCTGGCGGAGATGTTGGCGCGCCTGGCGCCGGATCTTCGGCAACGCTTTGCCGAAATCGACCATGCGATCATACTTCAATTCGTCGCGCACCTTCCGCCAGCGCGCGTGATACCGGTACTGCTTGCGCCCGCGGGCATCCCGTCCTGTGGCCTGCAAATGGCCCTGGGCGTCGGAACAGATCCAGACGTCGGTCCACGCCGGTGGGATCGCCAAGGATTTAATTCGCTGAAGCTGGCGGACGTCGCGCAAGGATTTGCCTTCTGGTCCGACGTAACGAAATCCTTTGCCCGCCCGCACCCGCCGGATGCCGGGCCGGTCGTCGGTAACATAGTGCAAGCCGGCTTGATCGGCGGACGCTGCGGGTTCAAGAATGGGCGGCTGGGCATGCACGAGGGAATCGGCCAAAATAAAAATTGCGGATGACTCGCCACACGGAATCCCGGCGCTCAACTGAACATGCTGCGGCCGCCGTTGGCATGGATCACCTGGCCGGTGATATAAGACGAATCGGCTTCGGACGCGAGGAAGACATAACTGGGCGCCATCTCCGCCGGTTGACCGGGGCGTTTCATGGGAGTCAACAGTCCGAACTCTTCCACGTCCTCCGCGCGGAACGACGCGGGAATCAACGGCGTCCAAACCGGTCCCGGCGCCACCGCGTTCACACGAATGCCTTTCGCAACCAATTCCTTCGCCAGCGAGCGGGTGAAGCTCAAAATGCCAGCCTTGGTGCACGGCATAATCCATCAACGACGGCGACGGATCATAGGCTTGCACGGAAGTGGTATTGATCATCGAAGCGCCGGCCCGCAGATACGGCAGGGCCGCGCGGGTGAGATAAAAGAAGCCAAACAAGTTCGTCCGGAACGTCCGTTCCACCTGCTCGGGCGTCAAGGCTTCCACTCCTTCAATGTCGTCTTGCTTCGCGGCATTGTTGACGATGATGTCCAATTGCCCGAATGCCTCCCGCGTCTCATCCACTACCTTTTGACAAAACGCGTCGTCGCCGATGTCCCCCGCCATTTTCAGCACGCGGCTGCCCAGTTCCTCGATTCGCCCGGCTGTTTGATCGGCATCTTCGTGTTCGTTCAAATACACGATGGCCACGTCCGCGCCTTCCTTGGCGAAGAGCAACGCCACCGCCCGGCCAATGCCACTGTCGCCTCCAGTGATAATCGCCACTTTATCCTTCAGTTTGCCGGCGGGACGGTAGGCGGGGTCTTCGTCCAACGGTCGCGGTTGCATGGCGGCTTCGCTGCCGGGCAGTTCTTGTTCCTGAGGTGGCGGGCTTCCCGGTTGCTTCTCCATTTTTTGGAACATAACAAAATATCAAGTTTTGTATCCAGTGATTCCCATGCGGGCCGCATTGGAGTTCAACCTTCAGATGGTTTGAACGGCCTACATCCATTTGCCCAAGCTGAAGCTTGAATTCCAGCAGTTGCGCAACGGATCCCAACGCCAACATGAGCATTGCGATTGCGTTATCTGAACGGTGAATGAATTGCCGTCAGCAAGATCCAGCCGAACTGGTACAGCGCTCATTCACCGCTGATCTTTTAGCATTTGGGTTGCCAGGCTCGCGCGGCCTCCAATGCTCAAAGATTGGCGCAGTTGCCGCCGCGCAGCATACGCCCAACGCCTGCAATCTGCACGGCGAGCGGAGCCAGCAGTCTGCAAGTTGCATTCGCGCTGGCAGCCGACGCAGTGCCGGGAGCGGTTCCTTTGTGAAGTCCTTGCCCAATCGGAGGTGGAAAATCCTCGCCGCCTGCTTCGGCACGCTTCCGGCTTGAAGAAACGGGAAATGACGCAGGGCGATTCAGTTGAACTGGGGAACGCACACGTGTCGCCAGAGCCAGTCAGCGACACGCCGGCGGGGACAGCCGGAGAGTTGCGCTCCCCAATCCAATTGAAGGGTTACGTGGAAGAGCCTGTTTTAACCTCGGGCGAGGAACCTGGTCGAATTTCAAAACCGGCTCTAAGTCCGTTCCCTCCATGAAAGACACGAATCGACGGAACATCATCGTGATCGGCGAGGCATTATGACGCGCATCCCCCGCGACAAAAGCCCGGACAGCACGCTGGCGCTGCTGCGCGATCCCTATCGGTTCATCTCCAAACGCTGCCAGTGGCATGGTTCGGATATCTTCGAAACCCGGCTCCTGTTGCGCCGCACGATATGCCTGCGAGGCCGCGAGGCGGCGCGCCTTTTCTACAATCAGGAGCGCTTCGTTCGTCATGGCGCGCCGCCCGGGCGAATTCAGAAGACGCTCTTTGGCCGAGGCGGCGTTCAAAGTCTGGACGACGGCGCCCATACGCATCGCAAACAGATGTTCATGGCGCTCGTGACGGGGGAACAGGTGCGCGCCTTGACGGAAATCATGACCGCGGTCTGGCGGCAGACACTGCCTGACTGGGAAGCGCGCGGAACGATTGTCCTTTACGAGGAAACCCGCGAGATCCTGACGCGCGCCGTCTGCCGCTGGGCCGGCGTGCCGCTGGAAGAACGCGACGTGGCACGGCGGACGCGAGACTTGACGGCGCTGTTCGACAATGCCGGAAACATCGGACCGCAGCACTGGTGGGCGCGCTATGCCCGCCGGCGGGCCAATCGGTGGATCGAAGAAGTGGTGGCGCGGATTCGCCGCGGTGAAGTGGAGGCACCGGCGGCAAGCGCCGTACAGGTCATTGCGCAGCACCGTGATTTAAGCGGCGAGCGGTTGCCGCTCCGCGTGGCGGCAGTCGAGGTATTGAACCTCCTGCGGCCGACTGTGGCCGTGGCGGTTTATATCACGCTCGCGGCGCACGCACTGCGCACTCAGCCCGAATGCCGGAAGAAATTGGCCGGGGGCGCCAACGGATACACGGACAGCTTTGTGCAAGAGGTCCGCCGCTTTTATCCGTTCTTTCCGGCACTCGTGGCGCGGGTGCGACGCGATTTTGAATGGCTCAATTACCCGTTTCCAAAAGGCAGACGCGTGATGCTGGATCTGTACGGCACCAACCATGATGCACGCCTATGGGATGCCCCGGAAGAATTTCGGCCAGAACGCTTTGATGGCTGGCGGGGGGATCCGTTCGGCTTCGTGCCGCAAGGCGGCGGTGAGGCAGAGATCCATCATCGATGTCCGGGAGAAGGCATCGCGATGGAATTAACGAAGACCGCGGTCCGAATCCTCTTGCAGCACATCACTTATGAGGTGCCGGAACAAGACTTGAAGATTGACTACACCCGCCTCCCCGCGCTGCCCCGGAGTCATTTTATCCTGACCGAAATCCGGAGCCGTTCGCCTTTACTTTGACCGTTCCAAACCAGGTGCCTTCCCCCCATGCATTAGGCAATAGGCGCGCGGGCTTGAAACTAATTCGGGCAATCCTCATCCTTCAGCGGAGGCGGGCTGTCCCTGGTGATGCTGGTCTTCGCGAGCTTCCTTGTTTTGAGTTCGGCCAAGCCAGCGCGAGAACGGCGTGGCGGTAAGGCCATGGAGGACCAGCGAAACGGTAATCACGAGACTGGTCAGCGGCCAGACCAGTTCACTGCCGGTCTTATGATGAGCATAGGTGGCGTAAAAGAGCGCCGCAATGCCCACGGGGCCAAACCAGCTCAGGAACAGGATTTCCCGCCACGTGTGCAGGCTTTTGTAGAATGGGCGTAACATCAGAACGGTCGGGATCCGTCTCCCGAACACAATGCACACAGCCGCAAAAACTCCGCCCCAGCCCCACGTCTTCCATTGCTCGATAGGCAACTCCAACCCGAGCAGAATGAAGATCGGAACGATGAAAAAGCGGTTAATCATTTCCTGTTCCTGTTTCTGTTCCTTTTCTTCGCGCTTGCCGAGAACATGTACGAGAACACTGCCCCGGTCACGAAGACGCCGAGGATGGCGTTCGCGTTGAGCAAACGGATCACCGCCAGCGCCGTGAGCGAAAGGGCGATTCTAAATCCCCCGTGCGCCGACGACTCCATCCATTCCCGCTGCTCCACGAACTTGAACGCGCGGGCAGCCAGAAACCCAAGCATGGCCCCGATCGCAATGCCCATTCCCTGCTCGTGCAACAGCGATTGGGTCGCCCACTCGGACCAACCTTTTGCGGGGATTGGGTGCGTCAGCATCATAATCGGCAGCGTGGCGAAAATGAATGCCAGCCCGTCATTCGCCCCTGATTCGGCGGAGATATTGTAGCGCACTTGATCCGGCAGATTCTTTTCGGCAATCGAGCCGGTAACGATGGGCGTAGAGACCACTGGATCGGTCGGAGTTACGATCGCGCCGGCCATCAATGAAGTCCAAAAACCGACCTCCCAGAACCAATGCACCAGCGCGCTGGAGATGAACCACATCATGAACATGCCGGCCAGGAGAATCGTCACCAGCCAATTCCGATTTCGGGCCCAATAGAAGCTCGGCAGCCGCAGCGCGATACCCATCAGACCAATCGCCAAGGTAAACCGCGCGGCATCCTCCAGCACGCGCATTGGCTCGCCAAAGTTTTCGAGTCGGACCCAACCCAGCACATGCGGTCCGGCCACGAACCCGATAACCAGCGCCAGCAATGGATCGCAGAGCCACACGGAGCGCGCGCGGGCGGACACCGCGTTCAGCAGCAGGACGGCGCCGGCGAGCACAGCGACGACTATGAATAGGTTGTTGGGCATATGCAGAATCTTGGATTCACGCGCGGACGGATGCGGTCACGCCGCCGCGTATCCTGTCTGACCTCTCCGGAATCGCCGTGCTGTCGCCGTTCATCGTTTTGCCTGGCCATCGCCGCGACCCCACCGCGTCAGGATCGCTTCCCGATGATAGAATAGGTTTGGTTTCGTCCATCGCATTTTTGTGTTGGCCGCGGCCTGCGGCATCTTCGGAGCATTCCGCAAACACCGTGCCACCCTCTCCCGAGCCTTGAGTCGCGCCGGAGGCGTAACGATTCAATCAGGACCAGAGACAACAGGAAATGATTTGGTATTTTATAAGGACGACGCAAACTCGTCGTCCAGTGACTGCGTCCATGCGCCACCCAAGCCTCTTGCCGAGCGTGCCCCAGCCTCTAGGTTCTCGGTCGCCTTGGTTCATTGTGGGGGTTCAAAGGATTCCTACTTCAGGCTCATTGCGGCTTTTCGTGAAGGATATCTTCCAGATAGAGCGTCTGCACCACGACCATGGCGACGACGATCAACGGCGTTGCCCACAACACGCCCCAAATCCCAAAAAGGCTGCCGAGCAGAAGCTGGCCGCTAATCAACAACGCAGGCGGTACCGCCACAGTCCGCTTCTGAATGAGTGGCGTGATCAGATTACCTTCCAATGCCTGCGCTACCACATACACAATCAGCGCGTAGAGCACCGTCATCCGTCCTTGCGTCCACGCCACCAGAAGTCCCGGGATCGCCGCCACGATGGGACCGATGAAGGGCACGAAGGTTAGCAAACCAGCGATCAGTCCCAGGGCCAACGCCATGGGCACCCCGGCAATCCACAGCCCCAAACCGGTGAGGGTACCGGTGACCGCCATGGACGCAAAGCGCCCAACAAACCACCACCGCAGCGTGGTCCCCAGCCGCGCCGCCACCTCGCCATAACGCGCACGTCGTTCGGGGGGCACCAGGCGCAGGGTGTGATGCCGATAGAAGCCGGGATTCACCGCCAGGTAAATCGCGGTGACCGCCAGGATCAACAAGTTGGTCACGGCACCCAAGGCCGTCGAAAAAATGCTGCGCGTGGAATTCCAAATCGAGCGGAGGCTCAGGCTCGACCCGCTGCTGCCCTTGAATGCGTCGCCAGAAACCAACGGTCGAGTCCAATCGTTCTGCCGCAGCAATCCCTCCACCTGATTGACTCCTTGCGACGCCCGTTGCGAGATTTGGTTGAATTGGCTGCTGATGCGGGCGCCCAGCAGCCAGCCAACGGCGACGGGCACACCCAGGCTCAACAGGATAAAAAGCAGCAAGCCGAGCCATCGCGGCAGACGGACGTTGCGCGCCAGCCAAACACTGACGCCATCCATCAGCACGGCCAGGACAGTGGCGCCGAAGAGCACCAACAACACGTGCGCAAAGGTCGGCAACAGCCGCAATGCAATGAGGACCACCACAACGATGGCCCACAAAACGATCGGCCGCTTCAACCAAGAACCGGAACGTGTGCCTTTCTGCTGTGCCGCGTTGCCCGCCATCAAACCATCACTTCCTTGATTTGGCCGCCAGTCCTACAGCGGCGCCCAGGGCACCCAATCCCGTCCACAACCAACCGCGGTTCTTGGTCAGCCAAAGCTGACGGCTTCGCGGCCGCGCCATTTGGTCGAAGGCGCCGTGGGCGCCATGATCCCCTGGCAACGGTTCGATCAAATTGTCCGCGCGGTCCGGTTCGACCGGTTGACCGCGGAGCTGGCTTTGGTACCCGTGGCGGCCCAGATACCGGTCCAGCAGCCGGGGCGCGAAACGATTGGCCCAAATCGTCGCCACCGAGGACGCCCCCACAAAGATCTCATTCCGTTTGTGGCGCGAGGCGAAGACGATCGCATCGGCGGCCACCTCGGGCTGATAAATGGGGGGGACCGGCTGCGCTTTGCGCGGCAGCCGATTGCGCACCCAGCCGAACTGCGGGGTGTTCAACGCCGGCATCTGGACCATGCAAATGCGAAGCTGACTCCGGTCGTGCATCAATTCGCAGCGGACCGACTCGGTGAATCCTTGAATGGCATGTTTGCAGGCGCAGTAAGCGGACTGGAGGGGAATGCCCCGGTAGGCCAGCGCGGAACCGACCTGCACCACCACGCCGGTATTGCGCGGCCGCATCCGACGCAAGGCCGCCAGCGTGCCCCAAACGAATCCCAGATATGTCACGTCGGTGACGCGTTTGTATTCCGCGGGCGTCATTTCGATCGCCGGCGAAAACACGGTGACCATGGCGTTGTTCACCCACACATCAATCGGCCCCAGTTCGCGTTCAGCGGCTTCGGCAGCGGCTTCCACCTGATCCGGATCCGCCACGTCCGCCGGATGAACGAGGGCCCGGCCGCCAATCGCTTCGACTTCGCGCTTGGCCTGTTCAAGTCCTTCTTGGCCGCGCGCGATCAGGCAAATGTTGGCGTGCTCGCGGGCGAAGGCCCGGGCGGTCGCGCGTCCGACTCCGGCCGAGGCGCCAGTGATGACAATCGTTCTTGCGGGTGGTTGGTGCTCATTTTAATTCAACTTTTGATAGAGAGGAGACTTCGTTCAACGGTTTGCCATTGGCAGTGAATTCCGAAAAATCCCGCACTATCCCTTCAGCCTAGTCTGTGCCAGCGAGTTCTGATCGTCCCAGTCCACTGTTTTACTGTTGTATTTGGTTCTCACCAATGGATGAGAATTCCTGCTGGTCTGCAAATTGCCATTGAACGGGTGCTGGCACCTTGCAGAACGCAACGGCAAAACGAGCGGTGATTGCGCTTCTATTTATCCTGCTGACGCTAATTTCATGCTTGCTAGAACCTCAGCTCAGCCGCGCATTCGAGCATCAGGGCATGCACAAAGGCTTGCGGCAGGTTCCCGCGCAATTCTCTTTGGACCACATCATATTCTTCGGCGAACAGCCCGGGCGGGCCGCACGCCGTCCGGGCCCGTTCGAACCAGCGGGCCGCCTCCGTCCATCGTCCGAGTTGCGCATACGCCAGCGCCATCCAATATCCGCAGATCGTGAAGGCACCCTCGCTTTCACTGAGCGGCAGGCTGGAACGGAACCGATAACAATACCCGTCCTGAACCAGCTCCTGCTCGATGGCGCGAAGGGTCGCCAGGTGACGCGGATCCTGCGGTTCAACTGCTCCTCGCAAGGCCGGTAACAACAGCGAGGCATCCACGCGTTCATCCTCCGCTGAACGCTGCCAGCGCCCGGTCGGATGCAATGCATGGGCGTCCGTCTCCGCCACGATGGCGTCCGCCAGAGCCGTCCAGCGGGCGGCAACCGGCGGTGGCGCTGCCCCCTTGGCGAGGCTACGTAGGCCCGCCACACAAATCAGGCGGCTATGGGTCCAGCAGCGGTCCTCAACTTCCCAAATGCCGGAGCCCGGTTCATGCCACCGCTGCTCGATGGCGGCAACAGCAAGCTCCGCCGCCCGCCAATCTTCCGCGTCGAAACAGCCGGCTCGGGCGGCGGCGGCAAATAGCAACAACGCTTCCGCCAGCGCATCGAGTTGAAATTGTTTTCCCGCCCGGTTGCCAATGATCACCTGGTCGCCTCCCGCATAACCAAGCAGATGATCCAGCTTGGATTCATCTGGCACTTTGCCACCGGCGGTGGTGTACGCCGGCCGCAAGTGGGGCCCATCCTCCAGTAGCCGCGCACGGACGAACTGAACGAACTGGCGCAGTAGCGGCTTTGCTCCCACTGCTGCAGCGGCCTGACCGGCGTAGCATTGATCGCGAATCCACACATAGCGGTAATCGTAATTCCGGCCGGAGTTGGCGCGCTCAGGCAGCGAGGTCGTGGCCGCCGCCACCAATCCGCCCCTGGAGGTCGTCAGTCCGCGCAGCACGGCGCAGGCATGTCTCGCGTCGCGTTCGGCTACACTGATGCGCAGATCGGTAACCGCTTCCTGCCAGCCCTTTTCGGTTCTGGCCCACAACGCCCCAGCGTCCGGTGGCGGGTCATGAAAAGGTTGCCGGGACATTTCCAGCACGAGGTCGTAGCATTGCCCTTCATTGACGTTCAACTCGAGTGCCAGTCCGCCTTCCTTCCGCTTTCGGGCATGGTCCCCACCGTTCCAACGCACGTGAAACGCGCCGGTGCGCGCCGTCCAAATCCCGTGATCGCAATGCTGCAGATGCCGCAGCGGTTGGCGGCCAAAGTCCGCCCGTGGATCCAGCGCCACGCGAACGTGGGCCTGTCCTTTTCGCGCGAGCACCCGCCGCAACAGGATGACGCGTTCGGGATCAGCCGGAAACGCCAACGCTTCCCGGCACTCGATTTCTCCTCCGCCAACCAACACCCACCGGCTTCGCCAGATGAGCGATCCCGCCTCGTAATAGCCGCCCCAAACGAATTCCTCGATGGGCGTCACGGCATAAGCGCCGGCGCCGCCCAGCAGCGACGTGAAGACCGCCTCGCCGTCCCAGGACGGGAGGCACATCCACACCATCTCCCCTGCCGGACCGACCAGCGCACCACGCTCCCCGTCCGCAATCAATGCGAACAGTCTAAGAATCGGCAGCATGAGGATCACCTGTGGCGGCAGACGGCTCGTCGCGCGAGAAGCGCTGCCAGTCGGAAGATAGATTTTTCTTTGTCATCAAAAATACTTTCCCATTCGTCCGCGGATGCAAGACCGCAGGTTTTACGCCGACCTTGTTGAAGTCGTGCCTTCGCGCGCTGCAGGTTCGCGCATCCTTGCCGGGACTTCCGCTTCGCGAGTCTTTTGGTCAAGCCGAGCGTTTCTGGGATCATCACCGAGAGAGACAAGTCCCTCTGAAGCTATCCTCGCACCTTCACTGCAATTTGCCTGATTCCCAGCCTGGTCCGGGTTGCAGATTGCCATGATGCTCGCCCGCCAGTGCGCCGGGGCGGATTGCTCCGGCTCTTCAATCCGCGAATTTTCGCGGCGAACTGAAGGCGAGAACGCACAATTCATAGGCCGCAGCCCGATGGCATGCAGCAGGCTAACTGAGACGACCAATGGCACGAAACCATCGAGAAGAGCTGGTTCACTTTCTGAGTGATCTTTATTCGATTGAACTGCAGGCCCTCGCGCAACTGGTCACCGCGCCCGACATGGCCGGCGATCCAGGCGTGGCTGCGGATTTCCGCATCCACTGCGCCGAGACTGAACGGCAGGCCGAACAGGTCCGGGCGCGTCTTGAAGCTCTGGGCGGTTCGCCGTCGAAGATCAAGGACGCCGTGATGCAACTCGGCGGCAAGGGCTTTCTGCTGTTTGCCCAGCTCCAAAACCAAACTCCCGGGCGGCTGGTGGCCCATGCTTACTGGTACGAAGCGATGGAATGGGCCGGATACGCAGTTCTGGCTCGCACGGCGGAACTGGCCGACGATCCGGAGACGGTCGAGGTTGCCCGGTCCATCCAGGCCGAGGAACGCACGATGATGGAGCGGTTGGAGCGGGACTTCGACGCCGTCGAGACTGCGGCCCTTGGCGATGTGGCGCCCAGCGATTTGCCCACTCACATCCGGAACCATTTGGCGGCCGGCCACGCGTTAAACGTCCAGAGCGCCAAGCTCCTTCAGAAGGGAGCCGATGGGACCGCAAGCACCGAGCTGGCTCAGCTCTTCAAGCAACCCGCGCTGGACACCGCTCATCAACTCACCCGGATCGAGGAGCGTCTCGACAGGCTCGGCGCCAGCAGGTCGGCGATTGAGGACGCCGCCATGAAGCTCGGCGCGCTGAACTGGAGCGCGTTCTTCCGCGCACAGCGTGACACACCCTTCAAGTATCTTGCTTTCAGCTACGCGGTCGAACATCTGGTCATTGCCGGATTTCGAGCTCCTGCAGCGGACCGCGCAGCGGGCGGGTGACACGGCCACGGCAGGACTGTGCCAACAGCTCATCGCCGGTAAACGGTCCATCGCCCAGCAATTGGCCGACGGCGTGGACTTGGCCGTCAGGACAACGCTCGTCGAATTGCAGACTTAATCCGCCATTTTGCCACGTCCCGCCAACGCGTGCGAAGCGCGGGCGGCTGCTCAAATTGCACATTGTTCGACAGCTGCTCCTTCGAAAACGACAGATCACAACACCGACAGGCCAGAAATGAGAAGAGTATTCATCATCGCTGGATTGGTTCTGCTGACGGCAACGCCGGTCTTTGCCTTGGGTGATACGCCTGACGCTCGAGACTATCCTGGACCGGCGTGGTCGCCCTACGTGGTCGGTGGCCTGATTGGAGTTTTGACTTGGTTCACCCTGCTGTTCTCGAGCAAACCCATAGGTGCTTCGTCGGCATTCGCGACGGCCGCCGGATTGATCGGGAGAGCGGTGGCTCCCCGATACACAAAGAGGCTGAAGTATTACCAGGACAACCCGCCAAAGTTGGACTGGGGGCTAGTCTTTATTGGAGCCACGGTGGTGGGAGCTTTTCTGGCAGCGTGGCATGGGGGCGAACTTACCCAACGGTGGCTCCCGTCGTTTTGGGAAGACCGTTTTGGTGAAGGCAGCATCCGGTTGCGCGCCAGCGTGGCCTTCCTGGGCGGCGCCCTAATGGCCTTGGGCGCGCGCATGGCTGGCGGCTGCACCAGCGGCCACGGCATCAGCGGAACGCTGCAACTGAACGTCGCCTCCTGGATTGCTCTGCTCTGCTTCTTCGCGGGCGGCGCACTCGTCGCCAACCTCATGTATCGACTCTAAACGATGAGGGACAAGCGTATGCCTGAAAACCAGAACTCATCCCCACCGCGAAATCGGCCGTCTGCCTGGCGAACCTACGGCTTGGCGGTACTGTTCGGTCTGGTGTTTGGGTTCCTGCTGCAAAAGGGCGGGGTGGCGAAATACCACGTGCTGGTCGGCGTTTTGTTATTCCAGGATTTCACTGTCATCAAAGTCATGCTCTCGGCCATCGTCGTCGGGATGCTCGGCGTCTTTGCATTGCGGAGCCTGGGCCTGGTGGAATTGAAAGTCAAAACCACCCGGCTGGGAGAGCAGATTCTGGGCGGTTTGATCTTCGGATTTGGCTTTGCCGCCAGCGGCTATTGCCCGGGCACTGGGGCAGCCGCCTTGGGTCAAAATAACTGGGATGCCATCTTTACCATACTCGGCATGATAGCCGGTTCGTACGGATTTGCCATGGTTTCCGCCGCATTGTCCCGCACGGTCCACCATTGGGGAAACCGCGGCCCGCTTCGATTGCCGGACTTGTTTCACGTCCGGCTGACGCCCTTTGTGATCGTGTTCGGGCTGTTGTTGATCGGCGGGCTTTGGCTGCTCGAGTATCTCACAGTCCGCTAACTTTGTTCGCTCGATACATCCACGCGATGAGTCATCGGAACTGCATTCATCATCCGTGGCGCGATGGAGCATGATCAATCTCCAGGGGCTTCTTAAAGGTGAGGGTGCGATACGGGAACGGAATCTCTATGCCCGCCTCATCCAGTGCCCGTTTGACCACGGTAACCACTTCATCTTTGGACTGCCGGATGTCCACTGGCCGAGGGCCCGTCCACCAGGTCACCTCGAAATTGATGCTGCTATCGGCAAATTCGCAGGCAAATACTTGAATCGGCTTTTCATCCGACACGGTTTCGCAGGCTTTCACCGCCTTTTCGATGACGGCGCGAGATTGATCCACGTCCTCGCCGTAAGCCACCCCGGCAATGATCGTCGCGCGCCGCAGCTTCTCGTCAGTCAGGATCTGAACCGGATTCTTGAAGATGGTGGAGTTGGGCACCACCACCAGCTCTCCGGATGTCCGGCGAATAAACGTATTCCGAATGGTGACCTCGACCAGGCTTCCCTCGATGTCCTGGCAACAGATGTAATCGCCGTTCTCAAACGGGAACCGCCACAAGATCAGGATGCCGGCGAAGAAATTCTCGAAGATATCCTTGAAGGCAAAACCAATGGCGACGGAGCCCAGCCCCAAACCCGCCAGTGCTTTGCTCGGCGTCAAATTCGGGAAGATGATGGTGAGCGTGGTCAAAATTCCCAACAACCAGATCAGGATGATCAAGAACCGCGAGATCAGTGTCCGTTGGGATTGCTTAAGCCGAAAGTGCTTGAGCAATCCTCCAGCGAATCTCGAGCACAATTTGGCCACCCCAATGGTCAGGACAAGAATGATAATGCCGCCAACGATCCTTGGGACATCGCTCAGGAAACCGTTCCACAGGTGGATCACCGAGTCCCAGATTTTTTGGAAAGAACTCTGACCCGATTGACTGCCCGTGTCGGCAGCCGCAGCCAGAATAGTGTTCATAAAGGCCATCGAAGGGCAGACGCCTGCACCAATTGGCTGCCGGCTTTCGTGAGCGGCCGTGGCCTCGGTCGTTGTCGTGGTCGCCTGTTCCCTTGCCGTCATTGTTTGGGTTTCTCCAAAGGGTACCCGGCGCACTTCCAGGCTTGCATGCTCCCGGGAACATTGCAGACGCGTTCGAAGCCTTCCTGTTGCAAAATGCTGGCGGCAATGCTCGCGCGGAAACCGCTGCCGCAGTAGGTGACTACCGGTTCGGCGCGATTCAGATCCTTCGCCTGTTTCCGCAGGTCCGGCACGAAGATATGCCGGGCGCCGGGAATATGCCCCGTCGCCCATTCACTGGGGGTGCGCACGTCGAGCACCTGCACGTTGGCGCCGAGGCGCTTCAATTCATGCACGCTCATTTGCGGCGTCTCCACAAAGGGCAGGCCCGCGGTCTCCCAGGCGTTCATGCCGCCGGCAAGATAACCGGCAAAATTCGTAAAGGCGGTGCGCCACAGCAAGGTCACAACGGGTTCCAGCCGGTCATCGCTGTCGAGCACGAGCAGTATCGAATCACTAAATTCGAGCAGGCGTCCCGCCCACACGGAAAGTTCGGGGCGTGCGGCAATGTTCAACGCGCCGTCAATATGCCCGCCGCCGAAGCTCAACATGTCCCGCGTATCGAGCAACACGTGCTGTCCGCTTTCCACCGCTTGCTGGAATGCCTTTGCCGGCAGTGCGGGAATGGGCGGTAATCCCCCGAATGTCTTGGATCCTGCCGCATTGACCTGTTTCATCGGCCGGTAATGCCGTGGCTCGGGCGGCGCGGTGGCCAGCACTTTTTGCGTAAACTGCTTTCGGTCGCTTATTCCCAAGTAGGGATTGAACTGCTTTTCATACCCAATCGTGCTGCTCTTGCGGTCCCCAATGTCCGGGCCGCACGCGGAGCCGGCGCCGTGTCCGGGATACAGAATGACGCCGTCGTCGAGCTGCCAGTAAAATTCGCGGATGCTTTTGAAGAGTTGTCCCGCCAGTTCTTCGGTCTCGTCTTCGCCCAGCAAATCCGGACGCCCCACGGAATCGACGAACACCGTGTCACCCGAAAAGACGCCAAAGGACTTCTTACGCCGGGCTTCGGCGATGAGAAAGGAAATGTGCTCCGGTGTATGACCGGGCGTATGCCGGGCCGTCAGCACCACGTCGCCCAACTCAAAGGTCTGGCCGTCGGTTACCTTTTCAGTAGCGAAGCCGGTACTGGGCGCCGCCCGCATGGCTAACGCAAATGGGGATCTCGCCCAGACGGTGACTTAACTCGCGCGCCCCGCTCATGAAGTCGGCGTGGATATGAGTTTCGAAAATTTGCGTGATGGCCACGCGATGTTGGCGGGCCAGTTGAAGGTAGATATTGCAGTCCGGCCGGGGATCGATAACCACCGCCGTGCCCGCCCTGCTGTCGCCCACCAGATAGGACAGTTGGGCGATGCCTTCGGTATGGACGCGTTCGAAGATCAATGACATGACCGTTTAGCTTCGTTTGGATTTCTCGTTGTTCTTTTGGCTGCGGCGGTGCGGCGATCCATCGTGGCCCCGCACAAGCTTGCGATATTGCTCCTTGGTGGCCATGATCTTTTGCTTCTGTGGCGCCGGCAGGTTGCGGCCCGCGCGGTTCTGATAAAAGTTCAGCATCGAGATGCCCGAGGAAAGCACGCTGCCCTTTTTGCGCTTCGACGATTTGACGGATCGCAGGAGCGACTGGGCGATGGCGTGCGGTGATTTCTTTTGGAACAGCCCCGGCTCAAGATCCAGTGCGTCGCTGGAGGATTGAGCTTGGCGCACCCAATTTGTGTTCTTGGTTGGCATCGCGTGCGAATGACCGTTGGGTTCGTTGGTCCGCAGTATTCGTCTTCGCCGCCCTTCCCTCCGAAGACATTGGCAGCAACCGGGGAAACTCCCGGAAGCGGCCCGCGCGGGAAGAATGCCGCCCCACCTTCACACCCGCGGCTGGGGCGGGGGTCAATCGGGGCGGCTTTCCCAGCCGCGGCGCGGCCCATTCATCAACGGTTTTGGATGGTCACATCGTCCTGCACTCGTTTGACCCCTTTGATGTCCTGAATCTTTTCTTTGAGGTTTTGCAGGGCGGCTTGGGAGTCGGCCTTGCCGTAGAGCTGCACGACGCCATTATCCACCTTCGCATGTATGCTGGAACCCGGAGTCGTTCGCACCTCGCGGTCAATCGTGGCCTGGATCTTTCGCTCCAGTTTGCGATCGTCCAATTGCATCAAGTCCGCGGCGCCTGCGCCTTTTGAAGCGTCCGGGGCGCTTTGATCCAACGTTTGTTGACCGGCATTCTCCTCGCGATTACGGGTATATTGGCGATCTTCCATGCGGGTGCCAGAACCTCGCTGAAATGAGGCCTGGCCAAAATAAGCATCGACGCCCTGTTGCCACTGGGCCCGCTGACGCGCGTTCATGAACTGCGCCTTGGTTGCCGCGATTAACACGGCGTCCCCATTGCGCGCCGGGCGCAAGGCGCGGACCGGCACCAGCACATCGGTTTCACCAATCCCCAATGCGCCGCCGTAAGAAATGATGGCAAATGGCATTGCGCCGCGTTGCAAGTCCACAATCAAATCACTCACGTTTCCCACCGACTCGCCATCCTGTCCCCTTACGTCCCGACCGATCAACGAACTGGCTTTCATGGTCGAGCGATTCCGCTCGTTCAGCATCTGGCGGTTACTACCCGAACGCTCCGGCGGCAGAGCTCCCCGGCGAGACGCCTCGCGATGGGACCAGCCTGCTTCCTCGCTTTGCCACTCGGGCTCCTGCCCGCGGGCGAACTGCCGGTTCTGCTGGTTGTAGCCCTCATTTTGCTGGTTGTAGGATTGATTCGGTTGGTTGTAATGGGCATTCCACGTCTCGGATTGGTGCGGGGCGCCAGTGAAAAAACGATCAATGTCCTGCGCCCACTTTTCCTGCTCCATACCCGTCCAATTGCGGTCGGGCCGCTGGGGTGCGTTCTGAAGCTGCTCCTCGGTCGCCGAGAGCATCAGTTGTTTGCCGCTGGACGACCGCAAGGTGCGAAGGGGCACGAGGACATTGCTTTTACCCAGGCCCGCTATACCCCCAGTGGCAATCACGGCGAAGGGCGCCTGGCCGCTGCGCAGATTGATGATCAAATCCTTGACCTCGCCGAGCGATTCGTTCTGGTCATTGGTTACCTTTTTGCCGATGAGCGTGCTGGCGCGGCAGGAGTTGTGGGCGATTTCACTGCGCTCCCAATCGGAACGTCCTTGCCCGGCTTGCGTCTGATCCTCGTCGGTGTTTTCGCGCGCTGAACGATCCGTGCGACTCGTCTCCTGTTCCCGCGTGTATTGACGGTCCTGAGCGGATGTCGTGAACCGATCGCGGCGGTACTGGGACTGCGACTGATTGCGGCGGAACGGCTGGCCATAATAGGCATCAATGCCGTCCGCCCATTCTTCGTTTTGGACCGCGGAAGCCCACGCGCCCTGCGGTTGTTCACTGGCGTTTTCGAATGACTGCTTGGACGCGGACAGCAACAGTTCATTGGCACGATCGGACTGGTTCAGATCCTCAATGGGCACCAGAACATCCGTGGCGCCGATCCCCAATGCCCCACCGGTACGTAATGATGGCAAATGGGGCCCGCCCCGCGGCGAGGTTGACGATCAAGTCATTGACCTTGCCGAGGTTCTCGCCTTGGTCGTTCTTGACCGCTTTGCCCATCACGTCGCTCGCTCGGCATGTTTCCTTGGGCATTCGGCGAGCTCCGCGGCTGCGGGATGTTTCTTGGTACATGTCGATCGCCCTGGTCATGACTGCGCTGGCCCTGATACGACTGATCACCCGTGCGACCGGACTGGGCGCCGGCGTTGACGGTCAGCATCACGCCGGTGGCCGCTAGGACGACGGCAAATTGATGTAATTGAATTCTCATGTATATCCTTATGTTTTTGTCGATTGATGGGTACAATGTTTTCACGCCGCCGTTCGCGGCGGCCCGATGAGTATCTTAATAGCCATTGACATGCCATCGGCTTGAAAGACTGGTGGCACGCACCGTTCACCCGCGTACTTCTGTGCCATTCGGACCTTCGCTCGTTTCAACCGGTTGGCAGACGGCGGAGAACACCGGTCGATTGAAATGCAAAGTGCAATTCTCCCCACCGCCGAAGCCTGCATTCTGCATAATGAGGGCTTCATAAAACGATTCACGCATGGTCGAGTTGCAAGGCCCGGCCATAGGCCGCCTGCGTAAAGGCCGCGAAAGCCTGGTCGAGGTTCAGGGCGGGAAATTCCATCTGTTCGAGATCCGTGGTGCCCAAGCCGAGCCGGCCCGCCTCCCACAAGTGATGGACGCCACGGACCGTGAATCCCAACAGCATCGCTCCCACCACGTCGGCGGCGATTGGATCGTTGCTGGCCATGGCCAGCCCGGTTTCCACCGTATGTCCGCCAATGGGTCCGAGGCCAACCATCGCCGGATGTCCAACGGTCACGGCGAATTGCGCCGGGAAACGTCGCGCCATGGCGGCGATGAACGAATGCATGTCGTCGAAAAACTGATGCCCATGTTCGTACGAGCCCCGCGGATGGCCATAGTAATCCGCCGCGGGAAAGGACATGGCGACGTTTTTCAATCCCAAGGTGACAGTCGCCGTTTCGTGGACTTTGAGTTGGTTCAGCGTGATCAGCGTTTCGTACGTCAACACGCGCGGGTTCACCATGACACTGGACTGGGGGCCTGCCACGTCACGGTTCGGCGCGTATTCCAGCGTTACTTCCTTAAACGGCGGCCGGTTGTGGTCGAAGAATTCCGCGTACTCTTCTTCCACCACATCCATGAGGCCGGCCAGGCGGAAGATCTCGTCCGTTTCGCCGGCCCCCGAGCCTCCCGTCACCACGAGTTCCTTTGGGTGGAACTGTTTTATGTAACGCAACACGGCCCGTAACGAATCCGGTTGCGTGACGGCAGTCGTATCGTCCGTATCCGCCCAGGTGTCGTTGGGTTTGATCGCGACGACTTTGTTACGGAGCAGGGACTCGAGGTCAAAATGCCCCATTGCTTGGACAATGGCGTCTTGGATCTCCCCGTTTTGCGTGATGGCGACTTTGGGCATAAGACACTGTGCGGTCGGTTCAATGGGCGTGCTGCGCATGATGGGCATGCTTCGCCATTTCTTTCGGATTGTGCATGCCTTCTTTGATGCCCCAATGAATGAGGAGAACGTTCACCGGGTAAGCCGCCAGCAACCCCATGGAGAGGGAAATGATCAAGCTGCTCCAAAAGAGCGGATCGTTCCAACCGGCCTTGCCGCCCAGCCAAAGGTCCACGCCAACGGCGACAATTTCCATCACCGCGATGCTAGCCGATTCGCTGTACGCCGCGTCTCGCAATGCCTGGCTCCAGCTTTCTCCCTCCTGCAACAACGGGCCCATGGTCAGCGCAAACCCCATCGCATACGCCAATACGAACGTAATGCCGCTGATCCACCAGTTGGAGAGGGAAAGCAAGCCGGCGGCAATCATAACGCCAATAACTTCACCGGCGCCGCAGCCCGAATAGCAATGGGCAACCGAACGAAAGCCTTTTCGCCAAAGGGAGTCGCGAGTAATCTGCTTTCGTCCCGAGCCATAGTAAATGGCCAACCCGACGGGGCCGGAGTAGAGGACGGTCAGGATCCACACGACCTTCATCAGCGACATCAACTCCGGGTTCCGGCTGCGCAGATCGTAAATCACCACCGCGAGGCAAATCAACATCACCGTCACCCAGACTCCCATGACCCACAAATTCGTAATCGCCGCGCGGAGCGTTTCCATACAGCCTCGTCTCGCTTGCCAATGGCTGTGACCGGAACGGACTTACCCCTCGGCGGGCGCTTGGCCAAGCTCGGCCACGTGGTTCCCGCTACGGTTAACCAAGGCGAAACGCACCGGGAGAAGGTGCCGTGATGCTACTTCCCGCACGTAATTCACCCCGTCCGCTGCGCGCTTCTGGTTCTCCGTTCCGGTCATTCTTTGCATCCAGTCTCAGCCCATGGCTTACACCGCTTGGGCGGCTTTGGGATTCGCGGAGGCTGACGCGAGCTGGGTCAGCTTTTGGTCGGCGGCTTTTTCCTCGGCGAGGTTTTCTTTCAGCAGCGAGAGCGCCTCGGTGTGGCCCATTCGTTTGGCCCAGGCGCAGAGGCTGCCGTAAGAAGCCACCTCGTAATGCTCCGTCTTCTGGGCGGCGCAAATCAAAGCGGCATTTAATTCCTCGGATTGCTTGTGTTGGGACATCACTTCTTCGCCCTCGGCAATGATTCCCTCGATCCCTTTGCATTTTTTCCGTTTGGGCGATTCGTCCAACGATTGAAACACTTGATCCAGGCGAGAGACGTGATTCTCCGTTTCTTTAAGGTGCATTTCGAAGGCTTCCCGCAGCTCGTCACTCTCCGCCGCCTTGGCCAATTTGGGCAGCGCTTTGGTCAATTGTTGTTCGGCGCTGTACATGTCCGCCAGTTCATCCAAAAACAGTTCGTGCAATCCGTTATTCATAATATCTCGAGTTTTCGTTTAGTTGTTTGAGAGGCGACGGCGGGCTTTACGCCATACCCGTCCCTGAGATAAATCATAGAGCCGTAACCGTGCCACGAGGCTGGCTTCGGGAGAGGGCCTGAAGATCAACACACTCACGCAAGCGCTCCCTCCAACTGCTCATGCAGAATGCATTAAACTCGCCCCAAAGCTCATGCAAGTTGCAGCGGGTTTTGCGAATGATCTCCTGGGGTGAACATGGCGGCAGAGCCAAGGCCGCCCTCACCACTTCACAAAAATCCTCTTTGGAAATCCCTCCACGCCGCCCGTCCCAATGATGGAGTTGGGCTAGCGGATTCCACGATTCCGAGTTGCGTTTTCCGCGGTGGGAAGAATCAGGTTTGATCTGATTGTAGCGGGGCCACTTTGCAGTAGGCTTGAGCGTATGACTTTAAGCGCAACGCAACAACCGGAGCGTCCGGAACCGGCGTCTATGAAAACGATAATTATCTACGTTGACACCGCCATGGCGGCGGCGGTGAATGCGACATTGGACAGCGTATCAAGCCAGGCAAACGAGTGGTGCCAGTGGCACGTGCAGCCATGGCGGGCGGAGGGGTTGAAGCTCCCGCTCGCCGCGACGGAAGCGCTGACGGAAGCCGCCGATGCGCACGTCGTGGTCTTCGCCCTGGCACAATCCAGGGTCCTCCCCGGGTGGTTGATTGACTGGCTGGAATGATGGGCGCAAGGCCGGCACATCCCCGATGCTGCCGTGGCGGTGTACGGGCGCACCCCCGGCCACGCCGTTTGGCGGGATGGCGAGGACGATTTGTTGGATTTCGCCTCCCGCCATGGTTTGCCCCTCATCATGGACCCGGCTAGCCTGGTCGAAACTGAAACCGCCTCCGGATTTCACTTCCCCTCTGAACGCGGGTCTTCTGGCAGCGATGAACATCCTGGCTGGGGAAGGAATGAATCAACCGCATAGCCGGCACAGCGCTACGGCTGATTGGTAAGAGCATTGCCGGTTTTCAAGGCGGGGAGGCGGCTCTTCCACAGCGGCATTTTGAGGTCCAACTTTGTTTCACCATGTCCGTTTATGCCCCCCAATAAAGGCCCGGCGACATCCGACGATGCTGCACAAGGCAGTTGAGATTCCCAAATGATTGTCCTAAGTTGCGCTGTTCCTTGGTCGTAATGAGGAACGAATGAAACAAACAATAAACGACCTACAAAACCCATGAGTACGACAACAAATCGAGTCATCCAACCCTACCTGTTCTTCAACGGGCGCTGCGAAGATGCGGTGAACTTCTACAAACGTGCGCTCGGAGCCGAAGTGCAGATGATGATGCGTTACAAGGAAAGCCCGGAACCGTCCTCGCCAGATCATCCGATGCCGCCGGATTGGGGCGACAAGATCATGCACGCGAGCATGAAGATCGGTGAAACCGTGGTGATGGCCTCCGATGGTTGCGACGAGAAGACCTTGTTCCAGGGATTCTCCCTTTCGATCACCGTCCCGGACGAGGCGGATGCGGATCGCGTGTTCGCCGCGCTGAGTGAAGGCGGGCAGGTTCGGCTGCCGCTGACCAAAACGTTTTGGTCGCCGCGCTTCGGCATGTTGCAAGACAAGTTCGGCGTGGGCTGGATGATCGGGGTGATGCCGGCCAGCACGTGACACACGGATGCCGCCTGCGGCCTAGCGGGCAACGCAGCGCGCTGCCCAAGAATCCGTAGCGGCAGGCAGTCTTGCCTGTCACTGCAAATGCAACTGGAAAGCAAAAGCGCATGAGCAACGGCGCATCACAAACAATGGAAACTCAAGGCGCCAAGGGAAATTCGTTCGACCGCGTTGGGCCGGCCATCGTGCGAGTGCTGTTGGGCCTGATGTTCCTCGTGTTTGGCTTAAATGGCTTCTTGAACTTCATGCCGGCGCCGAAGGATATGCCCCAGGACATCCTGACGGTGATGGGGGCTCTGATGCAGGCGGGATATATGAACGTGGTTTCGGGGGCAGAAGTGATCGTCGCCGTGTTGTTGCTGACGAACCGCTTCGTGCCGCTAGCCCTGGCGCTGCTCGCGCCGATCATCGTTGGCATCCTGACGTTTCACATCGCCATGCAGCCAGCGACGATTGGTCCCGGCATCGTTGTCACCGTCATGGAATTATATCTGGCCTGGGCCTACCGCAGCGCGTTCAAGCCAATGCTCCGCGTGCGCACCAGGCCAGGCGACAACTGAACATCAAACCATCCCATCGAAAGAAACAAAAGATTATGCCCAATAACACGATTAAGCTTCACCGCGTGCTTCGCTCCCCACCCGAGCGAGTCTATTGCGCATTCCTCGATGCCGACGCGATGACCAAATGGCTTCCACCCAACGGATTCACCGGCAAGGTGCATCACCTGGACGCCAAAGTGGGCGGCAGCTACAAAATGTCGTTCACTAATTTCACCACGGGCAAGAGCCACTCCTTTGGCGGGAGCTATCTTGAACTCGTGCCCAACGAGCGTATTTGCCACACCGACAAATTCGACGACCCAAATCTGCCTGGCGAGATGCGCGTGACGATCCAGTTGAAGAAAGTCTCGTGCGGGACCGAATTGACTGTCGTGCAGGAGGATGTCCCCGCCGCAATTCCTGTCGAGGCTTGCTATCTTGGCTGGCAGGAATCACTGGTGCTTTTGGCGAAATTGGTTGAGGCGGAGATTCCGGATTAGTGAATAACCCAGAACAGATAGACTCGTTGACAGTTTTGCTTTATCACGAGGGGCTCGCCGAAGAACTCGGCTGACGGCTCAGGGATCGCGCGTCGCCCGGTCGCCGCCAGGAGCGCCGTTGGAACCAGAGCTGGTTCGGGAGAAAAACCATTTCGAAAACAACAGCCAAAGCAAAAATGCAAATGAAAATCACACCATTCCTTTGGTTCGATGATCAAGCCGAGCAGGCTGCGAAGTTTTACACCTCCATTTTCAAGAAATCGAAAATCAAAAGCGTCACGCGCTACAGCGACGCGGGGCCCGGCCCGAAAGGCTCGGTGATGACTGTGACATTCGAGATCGAGGGGCGGGAGTTCATCGCGCTGAACGGCGGGCCGCAGTACCAGTTCAACGAATCCGTCTCGTTTATGGTGCATTGTAAAACGCAGGCGGAGGTGGACCGCTATTGGAAGAAACTCACGTCCGGCGGCGGCAAGGAAGTGGCGTGCGGCTGGCTCAAGGACAAATACGGCCTATGCTGGCAGATCGTGCCCACCGTGCTCCTCGAACTCATATCCTCCAAAGACGCGGCCAAATCACAACGCGTCATGCAAGCCATGATGAACATGGTCAAGCTCGACATCAGAAGATTGAAGCAGGCAGCCAGAGGCTAGCGGTCCATGAATATTCGCATCGCGTTATTCCGGGGCATCAACGTTGGAGGCAAACACAGTTTGCCAATGAAAGAACTGGTGTCGTTATTGGAAGCTCTCGGTTGCCGGAACGTTCGCACCTACATTCAGAGCGGCAATGCCGTGTTCGAGAGCGGCGAGAAGAACGCGACGAAGTTGGCGAATCGGATCAGCACCGAAGTCGGAAAATGCCGCGGGTTCAAGCCTTCCGTTTTGGTTCTCGGCATTGGCGAATTCGAGAAGGCGATGCAGCAAAATCCGTTTCCCGCGGCGGAAGCTGATCCCAAATCGCTGCACCTGGGTTTCCTCGCCGCCATCCCCAAACGTCCCGACCTGAAACGGCTTGAAGTCCTCAAAAAGAACAGTGAACAGTTTCGCCTCATTGGCCGGATATTTTACTTGCACGCGCCCGAAGGCGTCGGACGGTCCAAACTGGCCGCCGGCATCGAACAGTGTCTCGGCGTGCCACTGACGGTTCGTAATTGGCGAACCGTCTGCAAGCTCCTGGAACTGGCAAGCGAGATGAACCGGAGCCGCCCGGCCTGATGAGATCAGGCTGGCTGCAGTTACACAACGAATATCCGAAATATCTACTGGAGAGACGAAGAGGCATTCTGGCGGCTCGTAGTATGATGCTTCGGACGTTTTTGGTGTAGTTCCCGTGACGATTTGACCGAGTTCAGCAATCTGAATTTGTTGCTTTTCACTTCCGCTCAGCGCGTCTTCAAACCACGCCTCCTGTGCAACAACGGCTGAAGACAAGAGCTTGCCTTGAGCCTGTGCGACTTCATCCACCGCCCAGAGGATTTCGGCGCTGCGGCGCTGCTGGTCGAGCGGCGGGAGGTCGAACTCCTCCAGCTTGAGCGTCGTCCAGTTGAAGGCGTACCAACTGTGGGGTAACGACCACGAGGATCCGCCTCTCCTACCGCGCGTCGAGAACCTGGTCAACAAGGAAGGGATTATGCCTGAAATAGAGCCCTCAGGTCCGCGACTGGAACAAATTCGTCACCGGCTGGGTTTTAACCGGCCGTCCCGAGTCGGCGTTGGTGCGCGACCTAACGGGGCTAAGCAGGCTGTGCCGTCGGGGCCATCGGTTTGCTACCCCAGCCGAACAGGCTCTTCAGCCATAGCCAGAATGCCCGGTATCCTTTGACCAGACTTAAGTCGCGCACTTCGGAAAGCGCGTAAATCTGTGCAATGGTTTCTTCGTGCGAACGAAAACGGGGCGGCAACGTGAGATACGTTTTGGTCGTAGCGCCCTCCACGCGCATCAACTCCGGAAAGATCATTCCGCGGCCCAGGGCATATTGTCCCTCTGGCAATGGCAACGTGCGCGCCGGCAGGACCAGTAACGGACGATACCGCAGCACGAACTCGCCCGAATCGGAGCGGGTTAGTTTGCCGTAAGTCCGCACCGGCACCTGGTCGATTTTGCGGGCGGTGAACATCCAGTTGCCGGCGGGTTTGGGGACAAAGCGTTTTTGGCGTAACGTCAACAAATCCCACGCGAACACGTTGCCGAACACCGTGAGACGAAAGGACCAACCGGCCAAAAAATAGGCGGCAACGATCAGCACCAGGGACCACACCGCGCCCCAGTATGGGTGGGCGAAGGACGTCAGCGTGACGGTCGAGAGCAAAAACAAGCGCACGGATTTCAACCCGGCGTCCACCGTGGCAAACGGGCTGATAACAATCAGCACGTTGATGACATGGGAAACCATCCACACCAGCGCAAACGCGAATATGGCGAGGGGGATGGTCAGGAAATTCACCAACACGCTCGGATCAAACGCCGCCAATCCGAGGCCTTGCCGCAGCGACTCCTCCGGGGAAGCCGCCTGGAAGAGCGTGGCCATGATCGGGACAAACGCGCCGGCGGCAATCAAACCACTGAGCTTGTTTTCAAATAACTCGAGGGCGTCCAGCGGCTTTTTGAGGACGGTGGGCACCGCCGGTCCCATTACATCTTTGGCAAAACAGAAACTGACGATTACCAAGGCCGGAATCCAAAACCACGGTTGCGCAAACCAGGGGAGTCGCGCCCGTTGCGCGGCCGCTGCGTGCAGGTATTTCCAGGCACCCACCGCGCTGACGCCCAGCAGTGGCGAAATGGCCACGCCCGTAATCGTGGACAACGCCTGGGCCGCGCGCACACCGGCCGAGGGATGGGCGGCGACCGTGGGCGTTGAGGCGGGAGCCGTTGTCGGCGGCGCGGCTTGGGCGACCAATAACGCGCTGACGGCCAACACTCCCAGGCAAAGCCAGATCCGTGTGTTCATGAGGCCAGAACTTGCCTGAGACGGTATTGGGGTAAAAGGGTAAAGTCGGTGGGCGAATCAGTATCGCCTTCGCAGACCACTCATTCTTCCGTGGCGGCACCGGACGCTTTCGCCCACTCCTCCACCATTGAGCCATAGGCACTGCGCAGCGGTTGGAGAACGCGCACCAATTCGCCATCGCGCCCCAACAAATGATCCGCGTATTGGATAATCAGACGATTCGGGAACGCTTCCGGCCGAGCGGCCTGCACCAGGCGTAGCGCCGCCTCCGCCTGGCTGGCGCCGAAGGCCTGGGCCGCCAGCACAAACGAGGCGGCCGTGGACCGGCTGATGCCCGCAAAACAATGGACAAGCGCATGCACCGGGCCGGAACGGGATGCTTCCAGACAACGCTCGCCAAAGCTGAGGATCTCCGCCACTTGGGCTCGCGTCGGCGCGGCGGCTTGAAACAGCCTGGCTTCGTCCGTGCTTTCGACATCGTGGAACCAGAGCTGCAAATGCTCGCCGTGAAACCAGGACGGCGTTTCTTTGGGCGTCTGCGGATCTTCGAGCGACAACAAGTGCGTAAGGCGTTGGCGCGCGAATTGTTCAATTTCGCGCTTGCCACAAATCGAGAAGCGGTAAGGCATTTTCTTCATCAGGCAACTGCCGGTTGCGTCTTCGTGCTGGACAACATTAATCGCATTCACGAAGCGTCTTCGCAAGCTGACTGCCTGCCAATCTGGCTGGATTTCCAAAAAATCTACGAAGTCACCGGTGCATGACCGGCGGAAACAAATTTGAATCCACCCACCGCATCAACGCCAAACGATACAGGAATGCCGTGCGCACACAGCCCCAGCCGTATTCCAGGCTGCGGCGGAAATTGATGGATGAGGCCTCGGGAAAATATTTGGTCGGGCAGGTGACTTCGCCAATGGTGTAGCCAAACCAGAGCACTTGCAGGAGCACCTGGTTGTCGAAAACAAAATCATCCGAGTTGTCCGCCAACGGCAGCCGTTCGAGGATTTCCCGCGAGAACGCCCGGTAACCGGTGTGGTATTCGGACAATTTTGCGCCAGTGAGTAGATTTTCGACCAACGTGAGCACCCGGTTGGCCAGGTATTTCCACCACGGCATGCCGCCCTGGAGCGCGTAGCCGCCCAGAATGCGCGACCCCAGTACGCACGGATATAGCCCTTGTTCCACCAGGGAAGCCATCACCGGCAACAGCTTGGGAGTGTATTGGTAATCCGGGTGGAGCATGATCACAATGTCCGCGCCGGCTTCCAGCGCCAGACGATAGCACGTTTTCTGATTGGCACCGTATCCCTGATTGTGTTCGTGCCGGTGCGCCTGCACCTTGACCAGCCGTTGCGCGATGGTCAGCGTTTCGTCCTGGCTCGCATCGTCCACCAGGATGATCAAGTCCACGAACGGGTGCGCCGTGACTTCCTCATAAGTCTGCTGCAAGGTTCGAGCCGCATTGTAAGCCGGCATCACCACCACCACTTTTTTTCCGTTTAGCATCGCGTGCGCACGCAGCCTGTCTTCAGCCAGGGCGTGCGGGCAAACCCTTAACCTGAGTTGGGAAAATGTGCGAGGACTATTGCTCGTCCAATCCATCGGCCAAGGTTGCTTCGGTCGGGAATTTGCCGATAATGGCTCCAGTGCAATTCATACGAGACATCTACGCCTCGAAGCAAGCGACCCGCCGGCCGGTCGTTTCGGTGGAATATTTTACACCCAAGACCCCCGAGGGCGAACGCAACCTGTTGGCGAAGACCGTGCCGGCCCTCAACCAATTGGGGCTGGACTACTGCTCCGTCACCTACGGCGCCGGTGGCAGCACCCGGGAGAAAACCCTCGAAATCGTCGAGCGCATCCAGCGGGACCATGGCTTGACCGCCATGGCGCACCTCACCTGCGTCAGCACCACCCGCCACCAGATTGGTGAGGTGCTGTTGGAAGCCAAGGAGCGGGGCATCCAAAACATCCTCGCGCTACGGGGCGATCCGCCGGGCGGGGAAGGTGAATTTCAAATCCTCGAGGGCGGCTTCGAATACGCTTACGAACTGGTGGAATTGATCCGGCGGATCGGCGGATTCAGCACCGGCGTGGCCGGGTTTCCCGAAGGGCACATCGCCTGTCAGGCCGGCAAACTTGCCGACTGGCAATATCTGAAACGCAAGGTGGATTGTGGGGCCGACTTTGTCATCACTCAGCTTTTCTTCGACAATGCCGACTTTTATGAGTTCCGTGACCACCTGACCCAAAAACTGGGCGTCACGGTCCCGCTGGTTCCGGGTATCATTCCCATTCTGAGTGCCTCCCAGATTAAGAAGTTCACTTCGCTGTGCGGCGCTCGCATTCCGGAACGGCTGGCCCAACAACTGGAAAAGTTCGGTGATGACAACGAAGCCACCGGCCGGTTCGGCATCGACTACGCCACGCAACAATGCGAAGATCTGCTGCGACAAGGTGTGCCCGGACTCCATTTTTATACGTTGAACAAAGTCGGGGCCACCGCGCAGATTCTAAAGAACCTCCAGCTTGCCGCCGGTGCCTGAACGGACCTTACCGCACTTACATTGCCGGCCGCAACGTGCTGCCGGCATCTTGCCGGCAGACTGGAATGGGCCGTTCGGTCAAAGCCCAATTTCCAATGACCAATGACCAGAGCATGACCAAGATCCAAGGTCCAATTACCCACCGGCTCACAGCAGGGATTGTGAAAGTGTCTTGGTGCTTGAGCAGTGGGCTTTCTTTGGTCATTGGAGGTTGGCCGTTGGTCATTCCCACCCGCTGTTCGATTCGTTTCTGCCGGCGAGACGCCGGCAGCACGTTGACCACGCGCCATCCCGCCGCTTGACACTGACCGGGAAAGGCCGAACGCTTTCCACGCGTGAAATTCGGGTTCAATCTCAAGTCCCTGGCGTGGCTGTTCGTGATCGTGTTGGCCGCATACATTGCCGGCTTCTACGGCATCGAGCATTTGCGGCATCGCCGGGGCCCGTGGGTGGTGACGTTTATCACGGACACAAATGGCCAGCCGGCCATCGTGATTGATCAGCCTGCCTTGAACATTGCGGAGGTCACCATTCACTTTCTCGGCGAACATGCCGCGTCGGCCGGGTTGCGTCGAACCGTTCGCTTCAGTGCTCCGTTAACGCCGGTGCCCTTTGGCAAAGTCATTAATGAAGACTTGAGATTCCTGCCTGGCGTGGTGACCTTCGATCTGTTCGGACATGAAATCGAATTACGGCCGCCGGTGCTGTCGGTCAATCGCCGGGAGATTCCGTGGAAACGCAATCGGATGATCAAACTAACCGCCGCGGACAAGCCCGCCGAACCACTGGGTTCAACGGATAATTCAGGCGGGCATTGATTACCGAGAGGGGGCCGGAGGCGCAATGACCAACGTCCAATGACCAATGACCAGAGAAGATCCAAGCCCGAATGCCCAAGACCAAGGTGAGCGGAGGTCCGATGCCGGCCGAATGGTATTTGCTTGGTGGAACTTGGTCAGTCCCTGGTCATTGGTCATTGGACATTGGACATTGACCGAACGGCCCGTTCCAATCTGCCGGCAAGATGCCGGCAGCACGTTCGCCGGAGAATAAGATTGTGTTTTCCGGTCCAAGGGAGCCTGATTGGGGCTCGCACGCATGGACCGGAAACTTCCATACCCACCGTTGGAGCCGCCATCCTGATGACGCTGGCCGTCATCGGTCTGCAAATCGTCTTGATCATTCCTATCCAGATCGCCGCGACCATCTTCGCTCACACGCAGGGAGGGGACGCTCGATCCATTATAGAACATCCGGCCATGCTGGCCGTGGTCAACATCATTGCTCTCGGTGCGGTGATCTATTGGGGCGTTCACCGCAACCCCGTGCCATGGCAGCAAGTCCTGCCGTTGCGAGCCATCCCTTGGCGAGTGGTGCTGGCCATCGCGGTGATGGTTCCGGGCATGGGCATCCTGCTTTCCGAGATCGACAATTTGTTTCGCCGAGTGGTGCCAGTGCCGGACTTTGTGGCCGAGTTGTTCAAGGATCTGTTACACAATCCCGCGCACTTGTGGGCGGCTGCTGTTACCATGATCCTGGTCGCACCCGCCACCGAGGAACCGTTGTTTCGCGGGGTGATCCTGCGAGGCTTGCTGGGGCATTGCCGGACGGGGACCGCCATCGTTGCCAGCTCCTTGTTGTTCGGCCTGGCGCACTTGAATCCCTGGCAGTTCATTTCCGCCACGCTACTGGGAATGGTTTTTGCCTGGTGGTATGTCCGGACCCAATCACTGTTACCCGGACTGATTGGCCATGCCCTGGCCAATGGCCTGGTGTTTTGTGCTCCCTATTTCCCCTTCGAAATCCGAGGCTTCAATCGACTGAGCGATTACCAAACGCTTGAACTTCAGCCAGTCTGGTTCGATGGACTGGGACTCGCCCTCGTGCTGTTGGGTGCCTGGTTGTTCCGACGATGGACACCCAAATCTTCAGGGGAGGAATCGGCGCCGCCCGTCATCGATGCGTGGCCGGCAAGTCCGGTGGGAACGAGTGACGTGCCCGGCCAACCCAGCAGCAGCGAATAGATCCCAACGGCACGGTAACCAAGCAAGGGGAGCACAGGCGCCTCGCCTGTTGGGCGGGGCGCCTCGCGCCGACCGCGAATGGAACGACGCGGGCGATTTGAAAACGGCGGCGGTTTGCGAGTCAACGGCAGGGCGCCGTTGACTGCGCCCGAAGCGGGCGCGCTCCCTGCTTATGGCGTGAGCCACACTTCATCCCTGCGTTGACGCTTCGAAATGTTCCCGGCAAGGTGAAGTCCATGAAAACACTGCTGCGTGGTTGGATTGGACTCTTGGCTATAACTGGTGTGGCTTGGGGCGCTGCTTCCGAACGGGGAGCCACCTTGCTTCTCCAATGGCAACAACCGACACCGCGCATGCATTCGACGGTTTCGGCGAAACCATTCCTGTTCCTTGGTCCGATGCTGGGGAATGTCAGTTCCACCCAAGCGATGATTTGGGGGCGGGCGTCCGGACCGGCGCAATTGGCCGTGCGCGTTGGTCCGCGCGACGATTTGACCAACGCACGACAAGTCAACGGCCCGAAGCTGGTCGCGGAAAGCGGCTTCATGGGAACCACAACGGTTGCCGGGCTCGAACCCTCCCGGCGCTATTACTACTGCCTCTTGTTGGACGGCCAACCCGCCATGCTGCCGCCCTATCCATCGTTCACAACCCCACCGCCGGAAGGCACCCCGGGACATCTGCGGTTTGCCTTTGTTTCGTGCGTCGGCTACCACGGTTACGACGCCGCGCCCAGTTACGCGGATATGGCGTCACGGACCAATCTCGATCTGGTGTTGATGCTGGGCGACAACCATTACGCCAACACTACCGATCCGGTTAAACAGCGCGCCTATTACGCCGACCAGCGCCGGCAGGCCGGCTGGCGCGAACTGGCGGCGCACACACCGATCTATGCGGTTTGGGACGACCACGACTTTGGTCCGGACAACAGCGACAGCACCTTGAAAGGGAAAGCGCGATCGCTCCAAACATTCAAAGAACATTGGGCCAATCCGGCGTACGGAGAAACCAACAATCCTGGCGTCTATTTCAAATTCACTCGCGACAACGTGGAGTTCTTCATGCTGGACGACCGCTATCACCGCTCGCCGAACAAAGTCAAAGACGGACCGAACAAGACCATGCTCGGCGCCGAGCAAGTCGCATGGTTGAAGCGTGAGTTGCTGGCTTCCACCGCGCCCATCAAGGTCCTCGCCGCCGGGGGGGAATGGGAATCCCATGGCACGGACGATTCCTGGGCCAGCTTCGCGCGGGAACGAGACGATATCTTCCAATTTATCCGCGACCACAATATCAAGGGAGTGCTTCTCATTTCCGGAGACCGGCATTTCACCGGCGCCTACCAGGTCCAAGGCCGATGGATCGAAGTGACCTCCGGCCCGCTCGGCAGTTCCAATGCGAAAACAAAAAACTTGCCGGAGATGTTCCTGAACCTTAGCGATTCGAAGGCCAAATACTATTGCATTTATGACCTTGATACGCGCCCGGCGAAACCCGCCGTCACGCTGGAGGTGTATCGCGTGGGCGAAGGATTGGTAACACGCCGGGCGTTCACGTGGGCAGAAGTGCTGGGCGAAAAGAAAATCCCTCCCCTGGCCGCAGGCGCAACCACCACGAAATAGCAACCAAGAAAGCCGCACTTCGGTAACGGTAGGACAGGCGTCCCGCCTGTATCGGATTCTTAAACGGCGTTCGCCGTTCTGCGTAACGCTCAGCGGCGGAATGAGCGCCTTTGAAAGTTCGGGACAGCCGGGACGGCTGTCCTACGGGGGGAGGACCTCCGAACCTCGCGCAGCGTTTGGAGCGCATGGAGCTTGCTTCCGCTTTCGTCGGACAGGAACGCACTAAAAGGCCGGGAACGCACATAAGAATTTGATCGCCTCCCTCCAAATGAAAGCGCCGGCAAGCCGGACGCACTCCAAACGCTGGCGCGACCAACTGCATACCGTTCCCGAATGCGCGCCTTCCGTGCGAGTATTCATCTGTTTCACGCTTCACGCTTCAACAGTTGAACCCCTTGCCCGTCACAAAACTCATCCGATCCATTTCCGAATGCCCCCTCACCCTTGCAACTGATCCCGATTCGCATAGACCTTGAGGATGGCGTCGGCGATGTCGTCCATGTCTTCCTTGGTGCCAAGCAAAGGCCCCGAAGCCCAAAGCATCACCATTTCCTGGCAAACCTGATCGCAGCGCGGACACGCCAGTTCCTCGCGATAGCGTTTCAGCCGGGCGGGCGAATACATTTTCTGGTACACCTTCGAATTCAATACGTGGTCCACCCACGGTTCCCGGTGCAGTCCGCGCGCAATGTAAGGGCTGAGGCTGACGCCTTCAGCGGCGAGCGCCTTGAGAAAAAGGCTGCGGTCCGCGCCGTTGAAGTGCTCCTTGCGATAGGTCATTGCGTAAAGATAAAACGAGCCGCTGGCCGTGCCCGGGTAGAGTTTCTGCGGCACCACGCCAGGGCAATCTTTGAGGCGAGCCGTCAGGTGAGCCGCGTTTTCATTGCGGCGCTGAAAGCGTTCCTGCACGCCGGGCATTTGACCCAGCAGAACGGCGGCTTCAAACTCGTTCATCCGGTATTTGGGCCCGATCACTTCGGTACGTCCGCGGCGCGAGGTGCCATGGTTGTGGACGGTGTAACATTGGTCCATCAACGCTTCGTCGTCCCCAACGATGCCGCCGCCTTCGCCGCAAGCAATGGTTTTGCTGGTTTGAAAACTGAAACAGCCCAAGTCGCCAATGGTGCCGAGTTTCTTGCCCTGATATTCGGCGAGGTGGGCCTGGCAGGTATCTTCGATCACTTTCAAATTGTGCTTCCGGGCCAGCGCCATGATGCGCTCCAAGTCGCACGGCTGGCCCATCATGTGGACGGGCATAATGGCGCGGGTGTTCTCCGTGATGCGACGTTCCACGTCGGCGGGATCAAGCTGATACGATTCGAGGTCCAGATCGGCCAGCACCGGCAACGCGCGGCTCGAAAGTATCGAAGCCGTAGTTCCCGGATCGGTGTACGGTGACGTGATGACTTCATCGCCAGGACCAATGCCCAGGGCTTCGACACACGTGTGCAACGCCTGCGTTCCCGAACCGGTGAGCACGCAGAGTTTGGCGCCCACCAAACGGGCAAATTCCTTCTCAAACGTCGGCACCGTACCGGACTGGGATTGGATGCGGCACCAAATCCCGCTTTTGGTGGTTTTCACAATCGAGTCCACCACCTGTTCATCCCAATACGGCCAGGACGGCCAGCTCTTGTTTTTGCGGACGGGTTCACCGCCCCGCAGCGCCAGTTTGCCCGCCTTACGCACAACGTCCCCGTACGCCGGAAGGGTCCGGGAGGTGACCGCGGCAATCGAAGTGGCGGACGCGGTCGCGATGAATTGTCGCCGGGTGTAATTGGTCTTTTTCATTTCCGGACCTTTCTATTGAGGGTTGGGGATGCTGATCAAGTCGGTCACCGTTTTGCCATTCCGCTTGATCCGTGAAAGCGTATAGACCGTGCTGTCCTTTCCCACGGCGATCGAGTTCACGTAGGCGGGCCGGTCGCCATTTTCAAAAAGAATGGGGCCGTGGTCGCGATAAGTGCGGGAGGGGATGTGGTAGGTGATCAGGTGAAGGTTCTCGACGCCTTTCGATTCGCCCATGGCGGTGGACTCCTTGCCCTTGACGCGTTGGCCGTCCACATAGACCGGTCCACCGGTAAGATAATAAATGGTCTGCCGGTCCGGCCCCAGCGTGAAGCCGAGATACCCGTAGCTGAATTGGTCGAACATGCCGCTGCGCTTGGAGGGCAAGGACGTGATGCGGTCCAGAACCTCGACCCGGTTCTGCGCCGGGAGCGTAACGGAACAAGTAACCCGAATTGCCGTGCACGGCGTAAACAGCCTTCTCCGGCGCATACCAAATCGTCTGCCGCCAGTTGTAGCCCATGTGACCGGGAGAGGTTGGATCATACAAACCGAAGTAATCCTTTTTCAAATCCTCGCCCTGGATGGTTTCAATCGCGTCCTTATCGGCACGATAACGCAGAATGGCGCCGTCGCCGGTGCTGAAGTAAGCCGAGCCATCGTCCGAATCGACCGCCAACGAACGGCAAAGAGTGCGGTAAGCTTGACCTTTGCCGTTTTCGCCGTCCCGGGAAAACTTGCCAAGGTTCTTCAAGTCCCGCCTGGCCAAGTCCAGCCGAAGGACGTATCCGCTGGGCCACGTGATCCCGAACAGGCGGCCGCGCCGGGTGTCCATGTTCATGGTGATAATGCCCTCGCCATGCGGCGCAATGCCTAGTTCCTCGGTACTGGTCCGTGGCCAAGTCGTAGCTGAGGAAATGGCCGCCGGGATAAGGCCGATAACCGGGGGGCGGGATGCCAATCTTCTCCATGCCGTCGATGATGCTGTAATAGCCAACGTGCGTCGCGAAATAGAGCTTGCCGCCGGACTCGACGAAGTTGACATGTGATTTACCCTGCGGAATGGCTTTCAGTCCCGCCTCCCCGCAGGCCTCGGTGAGATCGCCCAAGTAGCGAACAGCATTATCGCGCGGATCGTAGGCATACATTTTGGCGCCCCCATCGATGGACTCCGAGGACAGGACGTAATAGATACGGCCACCGCTGGCCGCGAGCATGCCGTTGTACGTATCGTGCGCCAGTGCGAAACCCGAGTTGTGCGTTTGGGCGATCAGTTTGCCAGCGCGCGCAGATCGGGCCGTGGAAGCAATCTCAACCTGGGCAGCACGCAGCAGATCAGTGGGTTGAACGAAGGCCAGCCCGAAGGCCGCGAACCATAGGGGGAACAACGATGTTTTCATCTCTGATTACTTGAATGGTTGAAGTGACCGCATACCCTACTTGTGCGCGTCAAGCACTTTGGAGGACATCAGCGTAGCGTGCAGGATATGCCCGTGCAGCTTGCAGCGCCCAATCACCGTAACACTGTCGCCGCCTTTGGTGCCTGGAAACGAAATGTCGTAGCTGCTTTTGGTGGGATCGAAGTTGGCCCAGCTTTTGACCTTCAACAGCGCATTGGTTTTGTCGCTCGGACACACCAGGGCACTGGGCTCTTTAAGTTGCTCCTTTAAGCAGAAAATGTTCGTCGGCAAAGCGCCGCCGTGATCAAAGGCCCACAACTGCACCGCCAGGCCAAAGAACTCCAAACGGCTGCGACACGCGACTGATTCCGCCGCTCGCTGCTCCGGGCTTTCTGCCGGCGGCGATTGGGAGACTGGGCTGGGCTTGGTTGATCGGTGCCACAGACTCATGCCGATGAACAGCAACGCCAACAGTCCCGCGAACACGGGAAGACGCCAGAGTTTCCAAACGCGGGAACGCGACTTCATCCAGGCCACGCCCATCCGGGTGGGATGATACAGCACGGCAACCGTATCGCCAGCAGCCGCGTTGGGCGACAATTCATTGGGTGTCGGTTTCAATGTGCCCACGCTGCCGTCAGCCCGACGATAGGTCACCACCGGCTGGCTCTCGTCTCCTACGGCGGCTGGTTGATTTTCAATCACGCCTTCCGCCGTCCGGTACCGCAATAAAAAAGCCAGCCACACCACTACCAGCACCAAGGCAAAACCGCCGAAGCCAAACAGCAGCCAACGAATCCCGCGGTGCAATAGGGCCATGGCGAACTGCTGTCCCCGACTGGTTTGCAGCTTCGCTGCAACCTTGTGAAATTTGTCAGCCACCTTCTGAAAGAAACCTTGATCGCCGCCCGGAGCCGGTTTGGCAGTGGCTGGCCGAGCCGCTTTGTTCGGCTTATCCGGCTTCGAAGCTACGGCGCCTTTGGGGGCGTTTTGCACTGGCGCCGGAGACTTGGAAAACGCTGGACGTTGACCAGGGTTATCTGGTTTCTGTCGGCGCGGACGCGCCAGTTCTGCCAGACTCGGAATATGGTTGGTGATTTCGTTCGAGTAATCGGATTCCAATCCCGCCGCGTTCGTCGAGGTAATGGCGAAATACCATGTCACCCCTTCTTTTAATCCGTACACCGTGGCGGTGGTGACGTTGCCCACGTTGGTGTGATACGGATAATCCCGGCTGGCGTTACCGTAATAAATGATGTAAGCGCGCACATCCGGCTCGGGATTGGGGTCCCACGCAATCGTCACGCTCTGGTCGGCCCGCACAATACCGGCCAGCGCCAGCAACATGGTTATCAGCACCCTCGGGCGGTTCATGCCGCCAAAGCTAATTCATCCGGCCCAATTGGCAATCCCAAACGCCCCACCCGGCGGCGCCGCAAGGCAGTTGCATTCGCCGGTAAAATTCCTGTAATTCCCGCCGCATTTTCCTTCTGTAACCAATAGATGCGAAAAGAATTGAAACGACGCGATGAAATGAAAACTGCGAACGGAGCAAGTTATGAAAGCGATTATCGACACGCAGCACAATTATTCGGAGGGCCTGAACCTTGGCGCCAGTTCCGCGCGGGCCGTTACCATGGACCGGCTTATCGCCTCGCTGGCCAGTTCCAAGTCCGGCCGCGTCATCCTGCACGCGGTCTGTCTCTTTCGGCATCCCAGCCACGCGCAATGGCACTGGCGGGGTATGGTGCGGGAGCTTGCGGGTTAACGGCCGCTTGGAAATGTTTTTAGAATTTGCCCGCTCGAGTGGGCGGGCTGGCGGGTTTTGGTGATGAACAAAAAATTTCTGTGTGTGCGCCAAAACCCGCTTTACCTTTTTGACGGGTTCTTGAATTGGATTAAATATCAGTATGCGCAAATCCCCAGAGCGCTCCCGCGTATGGAAGCAAGCCCGCCGCACCCTTGGTCTGGGCTTCCTGCTGGCGCTAACGTTGTGGCTTGCCGAATCGAGGTCCGGTCCGCGTCCTTCCGCCGCCCCTGAAGCGCCGGTTCAAAACGGCATCCAAGCCACCGCTCACAATGGTCCAGCGCCCGGACCATCCATGCGGGCCAATGCTTCCGCGCAAGCAATCCTCCACTCCGCCGCTGCTGCGCTGCCAGCCAAGGCGTCAGCTTCAGCTTCGTTCCCAGTCGCTGGCTCCGCCAACCAGGCATTTCCAACCAATGTCATTGTGCAATTCAACGGCCAGCGTTACGGCTTCACGGCGGACGCCGATCATCAACTGGCGGCGTTTCAAACCGGCTTGGGCGCGGGAAACAGTTCCGTGGTCCTGCTGGGATTGCTGGCCGCGCCAGCACCAACGTTGAGGACGGCGTTCGCAGCACAAGGCGTGGACCTGCTGGCGTACGTTCCAGACAACGGTTGGATCGCCCGTATCCACGGCGCGGAGCAAGGGGGCAGGTTCGAACACGTGTCGTTCTTCCGGAAGCTGGATGCCGAGATGCGGATTCACACCAGCCTGCGCATCTTCCCACCACCGGGCGCCGAAGTGCCGGTGTATGTTCACCTGGTGCCAGACCGGCCGGGATTTGGTCTGATCTCCAGACTGGCGGCGGCCGGTTTTGACCAACTCACCGTCCAGTCCATCGGACCGAGTTCGTACCTGGCGGGCAAAGTCGGCGGCGCAAAACTCGCCGAGTTCCTGGCTCTGACCGCGGTGCAACCGGACGTGCAACTGATCGAACGCGGCAGCCAGGCGCGGCTATTGAACGACAATGCCATGCGCACCACGCAGTCCGGATATTTCCTGGGCGGAACGCCCTATTTCGACCACGGCATTTACGGGTCCAACCAAGTCATTGCTATTTGCGATACCGGACTGGACGTGGATTCGTGCTTTTTCCGCGACGACACTGGAGTGCTCCCCCCCACCAACCGGATCGACGGCACCAACATCGACCTGGGTTTACGCAAAGTGATTGCGGCCGATTTCCTTTACGAAGGCGATGATCCTGCCAATCCGTTGGACTGGGACAACCATGGCCACGGAACGTCGGTGGCCGGTTGCGCTGCCGGCTCAGAGATCTATGCGCCCTTCGACACGTTTTCCAACAACGGCATGGCGCCCGGCGCAAAACTCATCATGCAGGACGCCGGATATGCGGGCACGGACGCGTGCGCGGACTTGGTCGAGCTGGGTTGCCCGGTGACCAATTTTTATCCGATCCTGCTCCAAGCCGTGGCCCAGGGCGCGGTCATTCACAATGACAGTTGGGGCGATCAGGAGGATGCCGTGCAGCAAAACATTTACACCGAGGCCTGCCGGGAACTGGACCTGGTGAGCTGGTCGAACAGACAATTCCTGGTAGTTTGCGCCGCGGGGAACAATGCACTGAGCAACACTGTCGGCAGCCCGTCGGTGGCCAAAAACAGTCTCAGCGTGGCAGCCACGATGTCGGGTTCGAGCCAGGAAAAGATCGCCAGTTACTCGAGCCGGGGCTGGGCCAGCGACGGACGGTTTAAACCGGACCTCGCCGTTCCCGGTCACAATCTAAGTACGGCGGGCAGTGATGGCGACATCACTACGGATAATTGCTACCTCACGGGCCGTTCCGGAACCAGTTTCGCTTCGCCGATTGTGGCCGGATTGGCAGCGCTCGTCCGCGACTACTTTGCGCAGGGCTTCTACCCAACCGGCACCGCGGAAGCGACGAACTGCCAACCGGACGTGAGCGCGGCCCTGGTCAAAGCCGTGCTCATTAATTCCGCCGTCGCCATGTCCAACGCAATGGCCGCTCCGCCGGCGCGCGACCAGGGGTGGGGCCGGGTGGATCTTTCGCAGACTTTGCGCCTGGACAATGGTGCCCGTTCCCTGTTCGCCGTGGATCACCCGGTTGTGTTCGAGGAAACTCCGGCGTTTCCATACCTGACTTATTTGAAACTGAACTCGACGAATGAACCAGTCAAAGTCACGCTGGTATGGACCGATTACCCGGCCACTCCCGGCGCCGAACAGCATTTGGTGAATGACCTCGATTTGCGGGTGCGCACGCACGATTTCTCCCTCAAAGGCAATGTCTTCACCAATGGACAATCCCTCGCCGGTGGTGACTATGATCGGCTCAACAACGTGGAACAGGTGCTCTGGGTGCCGGCCACGAACGGGATCGTGGAGATTTCGGTGTGGGCGCATTTGATTGCGACCGGATCGCAGGATTTCGCGCTGGTGGCGACCGGCGATTTTGAGGTAATCCCGCCGACGCAGGACGAAGACAGCGACGGCCTGTCGGACGGTTGGGAACTGTGGCATTTCGGCAACCTCGAGCAAACGGCTAACGGCGATCCTGACCTCGACCACGTTCCCAACGCGGCCGAAGAAGCGGCCAACACCCAGCCGGACGACTTCAACTCGAAAGCCAGCCCTAACTTGGGTGTCCGTGACCAACGCTGTGGTGACGTTGCAAATGAACGTCAGCGAAGGCCGGCGTTATACATTGGAATACTTGGACGGTGCTGAGCCGGGTGCGTCGGGCTCCGAATTGGCGGGTGCGTTTCCCATTGGAGCATGGTCGGTAGCGGCGGACAGATTCCTCGTCGGCGAACCGCTTGGAGAAACAACCCATTTCTTCACCAACGTCCTGCCCACGGACGCCACCGCTCCCAAGTCGCGCTTTTACCGCGTGCGCATCGACCGTTAAACCGGAGCGACAACATTCCTTTCGGCTCGAATCGCAGCCCGGCAGGATAGCCTTCCCGGCTGTCTCAAATACCGGAAACCATCCAAAGACGATGGAACGGTTCGAACGCTTTTCGTCACCCCCGCGCTAGCAGGAGAGAACGTGAGGAGGCGCACTGTTCTGCCAACCAGCAAACCAATGTCTCCTCACGAGTCTCCTGCATTTTAGGGGGCGATGCAAAACGTATTGAACCGCTTGACGCTTCCCAACGGTCGCGGCTCGGTTCCAAGCTCATTTCCCGCCAGGCGGCTATGAACACCCCAAGCTTTCGCCGCAGTTCAGGCATTTGTAACAGGCGCCGTTGCGGACCGCCACGTGGCCACAGGTCGGACAACTGGGGGCGTCTTGTTGGTAGTGGGCAATGGCGTCGTTGAGGGTCTTGATCGCCCGTCCATGGGTGGTCCCATCTTTACGGGCGCCATTGCCCGAAGCTTCGATCTCCTTCAAGGTGATCACGTCGGTATCATCCGAGATCGGCAATTCCGGCACCGGCCGGTTCACCTTTTTCTTCAGTTCTTCCTGCAGGCCGGGCATCGGCAGCTCCGGCTGCTTGCGGTTGCGTGCGTGCGCCTCCCGGTAGCCGGGCACGAATTGGATCGCCATCCAGCGGAACACGTAGTCGGTGATCGAGGACGCGTTGCGGAATGTCACGGTTCTTCGTGAAGCCGCTGGGCTCGAAACGTTGGTGGGCGAACTTCTTGACCAGCGCTTCCAGCGGCACGCCGTATTGCAGGGCCAGGCTCGTCAGGGTGCCGACGCTGTCCATCAATCCGCCAATGGTGGAACCTTCCTTGGCCATGGTGATGAACAGTTCGCCCGGCTGGCCGTCCTCGAACAGGCCGACCGTGAGGTAGCCTTCGTGACCGGCGATGTCGAATTTGTGCGTGACCGCCGTGCGCGTTTCCGGCAACCGCCGGCGCAGCGGCTTGCCAGGCTTGCTCGCGCAGTTGCGCCATCTCCTGCCTCGAGTTCCTTGATGCGTTTCGAGCAAGCGGTTGACATCGTTGGCCGGAATTCGCTCGCCGCCTTCGCTGGTTCTTTTGGTGTTGAGCGGCTGGCGAGCGTTTCGAGCCGTCGCGGTAAATGGCCACGCATTTGAGGCCCATCTTCCAGGCCTGAACGATAGGCATCGCGAATGTCCGCGACGGTGCATTCGTTGGGCATGTTGACGGTCTTGGAAATCGCGCCGCTGATGAACGGCTGCGCCGCGCCCATCATTTTGAGATGCGCCAGGTAATGAATGCTGCGCTGGCCGCGATACGGCTTGAAGGCGCAATCGAACACCGCCAAGTGTTCCGGCTTGAGGCCGCTGCGCACCGTCGGTGCCGTCTTCCTGCGTCACGTCTTCAATCGTGTCGTATTTCTCGATGTGCGCGATGATGCCTTTGATGATGTCGTCGCTCGTAGCCCAGCCGGTGCAAGGCATCCGGAACGGTCGCGGTTGACGATCTTCAACATGCCGCCGCCGGCCAGCAGTTTGTATTTCACCAGCGCGATGTCCGGTTCCACGCCGGTGGTGTCGCAATCCATCAGGAAGGCGATGGTGCCGGTCGGGGCGAGCACGGTGACCTGCGCGTTGCGGTAGCCATGCTTGCGGCCTTGCGTCCAGTGCGCGGTCCCAGCAGTGGCGGGCTTCTTCTTTCAGGTAATCGAATTCCTCGCTGGGCTGAATTGCTTCGACGGCGTCGCGGTGCTGTTGGATGACGCCGAGCATGGACTCGACGTTGTTCTTCTTGAGCGGCTTGCGACACGTGCGCGCAACGGGCGTCGCTGGTAGCCGGGGAACGCGCCCGATCGTGCGCGGCGATCTCCGCGGATTGCTCGTAGGCGTGACCGGTCATGATCGCGGTGATGGCGCCGGCCAAGCGCGCGGCCTTCGTCCGAATCGTAGGCCAAACCGTAGCTCATGATGAGCGAGCCGAGGTTGGCGTAACCGAGACCCAGCGTGCGGAAAATGTGCGAGTTCTCGGCGATTTGCTTGCGTCGGATAGCTGGCGTTGTCCACAAGGATTTCCTGCGCCGTGATGAAGATGCGCACGGCGGCCTTGAAGCGTTCGACGTCGAACACGCCGTCCGGCCGCTTGAACTTCATCAGGTTCAGCGAGGCCAGGTTGCACGCGGTGTTGTTGAGGAAGACGTATTCGGAGCAGGGATTGGTGGAATGGATCGGCTCGGTGCCTTTGCAGGTGTGCCACTTCTGGATGGCGCCGTCGTATTGCAGTCCCGGGATCGCCGCAAACCCAGGTGCCCTCGGCGATCTTGTCCAGCAGCTTGCTGGCGTCCTTCTTCTCCAGCGGCTTGCCGGTGGTGATGGAGCGGGTCCACCATTCCTTGCCGATCCACGCCGCCTGCATGAACTCGTCGCTGACGCGGACGGAAAGATTTTCGTTCTGATACATGACGCTGCCGTAGGCGTCGCCGTTGTAAGGAGCCGTCGTAACCCTGCTCGATCAAGCGCCCAGGCTTTCTTTTCTTCCTTTTGTTTCGCGTCAATGAATTCCTCGATGTCGCCGTGCCAGTCGCGCAGGGTGTTCATCTTCGCCGCGCGCCGGGTTTTGCCGCCGGACTTTTCACGACGTTGGCCACCTGGTCATAAACCTTGAGGAAGGACAGTCGGTCCGCTCGGCCGGCCGCCGCCGCTGAGCTTCTCTTTGCTGGACCGGATCGGGGAGAGGTCCGTGCCGGTGCCGGAGCCGATACTTGAAGAGCATCGCCTCGCTGTAGGCCAGGTGCATGATGCTTTCCATGTTGTCGTCCACGGACTGGATGAAGCACGCGCTGCCCTGCGGATACTTCGTATTGGGTGGCGGCGCGCTCGGCCTGTCCGGTCTTGCGGGTTGTAATGCCAGTTGCCGCGTGCCGGAGTTCTTGCCGACGCCGTACTGGTGATAGAGGCCGACATTGAACCAGACCGGCGAATTGAACGCGCCGTATTGGTTGACGCACAGCCAGGTCAGTTCCTCGTAGAACACTTCGCCGTCTGCCTTGCTGAAGTAGCCGTCCTTGCACGCCCCAATCGGCAATGGTCCGCGTAACCCGATGGATGAGCTGCCGCACCGAGGTTTCGCGCTCGGGGGTGTTCTGTTCGCCGTAGAAATATTTGGACACCACCACCTTGGTCGCCAGCTGGGACCAGGACTTGGGCACCTCGACGTTGTCCTGCTTGAAAATGACCTTGCCGCCGTCATCGGTGATTTCGGCCGTGCGCTTTTCCCATTGAATCTGGTCAAAGGGGTGAGTTTTTGGGTTGCTAAAGACCCGTGCAAACCGCAGCGCCTTCCGGGATCGCCCTTTGCGGGGCGAATTCAGGGAAGTCGCTCGTGCCGCCGATCGCATTTGGGATTTCGATCGTGTCATCATCAATGATCCATCGCGTACGTCAATCATGGCTTCAAATCCTAATTATAAGTTCCAACTATCCAATTTCAGTCCTGAAGACAAAAAGACCCGCCCATCGTTGTTGCTGCTTTTATCGGTCTATTGCCTACGCCCCCCGGCAGTACCCAACCGACGCCTTTTTGCCATCTACCCCATCATTTTGGGGGCAAGGGCGACACTATCCACAACATATAGCGTCATCAAGGGAAAAATCGAGAAAAGTTGCTCAATAGTTGTACCCCGTTGATTTCGCGATTGTTCCGGTGGAAAAAGAGGTTTTCCTGCCAGTTATTCGCACGTGTGAATAACCGCCAATGGGCATAACCTTCAAGATCGCAGTTGGCCGTTGCCCGCTCTGGCAGAGGCAGGGTGGGCACTGCTGCGCCGCGCCAACCATGCACTTCGGAAAGGAGGACTGTCTTCGCGGAGCGCGCGGCTTGGAGGCCTTCATTATTCACAATCAAGCTGCACAATGAGACCAGCCAACAGCTCAACCGGATCAGAGATCGGTTCATTTTCGGCTCGCAGCGTGGCGGACGATATTGTATGCCCTCGCTCCAACATGGTTGCTTTGGGCGGGACATTGTCGGAACGGGAGCAACGCTTCGACCGTTGGCGGCGGCGACTGGGCCGGCTGCTGGGGCCCATGGTGTTCTTATTGGTGTGGTTTCTACCGCTCAGCAGCTTGGACGTACCGGCGCACCGGTTGTTGGCGGTCTTCGGCCTGGTCGTCACCTTTTGGGTTACTGAGGCCATTCCCTTGCCAGTCACCGCGCTGCTCGGACCGGCTTTGTGCGTGGTGTGCGGCGTGGCCACCGGCAAGGAGGTGTTCAAGAACTTCGGGCATCCGATCATCTTTTTGTTTCTCGGCAGCTTTCTGTTGGCGCAAGGCATGTTTCGTCACGGTCTCAACCGGCGGATTGCCTTTGGCATTATCGGCCTGAAAGGTGTGGGCCAGAATCCTGCGCTGCTGCTGGGGGCCTTTGGTGGCATTACGGCTTTCCTGTCGATGTGGATTTCGAATACCACGTCCGCGGCCATGATGTTTCCCATCGGCACCGCGATTCTCAGCGAAATGGCTCGCCAGCAAGCCCAGCAAACCGGGCGGGAAATCCATTTCACCCAGTTGAAATACGGCACGGGCCTGATGCTCACCACGGCGTTCGCAGCGTCCATTGGCGGACTGGCTACACCCGTGGGCACACCGCCCAATTTGATCGGCATCAGTCAGCTCGAAAAAGCCGGGATCATCAACATTACCTTCTTCCAATGGATGGCGCTTGGACTTCCGTTGGCCGTGGCGCTGACCATCTTTCTTGTGCTTTACCTTGGCCGCGCCTGTCCCGCCGAAGCCAGTTTTTCGGGCGCAAATCCAGCTTGGATTCAACAGGAAAAAGCCAAGCTTGGCTCGATGTCCCGCGGTGAACTCAATGTTTGCATTGCCTTCGGAATTACCGTTGCGCTGTGGTTGCTGCCGGGAATCGCCAGCCTGGTGCTGGGCAGTGAATCACCGGCGTATCAGTGGTTGCGCGGCCACGTGCCCGAAAGTGTCGCTGCGCTCATCGGAGCGACGCTCCTGTTTCTGTTGCCCGTCAAGGCAAGCGACGGAGAATTCACCCTCCGCTGGGCCGATGCCGGACAAATCGATTGGGGAACCATCCTGCTCTTCGGTGGCGGCTTGGCGTTGGGCGAAGTCATGTTTTCGACCGGGCTGGCCAAATGGGCCGGCGAAGGTCTGGTGGATGTTTTTCAAGTTCATTCCTCGCTCGGTCTGACGGTGTTGTTCGCGGTCGTCGGCGTTTTGTTGACCGAAACAACCTCGAACACTGCGTCCGCCACGATGATCGTTCCGGTGGCCATTGCGGTCGCGCAAGCCGCAAAGATCAATCCGGTGCCGCCGGCGCTGGCTGCGTGTCTGGGCGCTTCGCTGGCGTTCATGCTGCCGGTATCCACCCCACCCAACGCCATCGTATTCGGGTCTGGCTGCGTGCCGCTGACGAAGATGGTGCGCCACGGCGTGGTGGTGGACATTGTCGGCGTCGTCCTGATCGTGGCCATCGTTCAGTGGTGGGTGCCGGTGGTTTTCATGTAGTTGGGCGCCGGTTGATTTCGGCCTTCGGATTTCGGGTTAGCTTGGTTCCGCCACGTTAGTTCCTGGGCTATAATGGAGTATTTGCTGGCAAAAGAGGATCCCACGGCGGATGAAGTACCATGCTGAGTACAGTAAAGAAAGTCTAAACAATTCGAAAAGGTTTTGGGCAATAAGGGTGAGAAGGCTTTGCGTGCGCTCTTGACGGAATCCGCCATAAAGCTAAAAAGGTTATTGGCACAAACGGCATGAGCATCGCGACAGGGAACGTCTCCAGATTGCGTTCGCGATCGGCTTGGAGAACGAAGGAACTGCACCCGCAGAATATGTAGGCATTCATTTGCATTTTCCTGACGGCTTTCAGCTTTTTGAGGGAGACGATTACGTTTCGGAAGCTCCCGATCCAAACCCGGCTAACCGACCTGGCAGTAAGCTGTTTGGTATGCAGGGTGATCATCGGGGACTCAAAACGTGATTCCAGTCAGACCGCAGGTAGTCTCCCAATTGGTAACTACTCGTGAACAACACTTGCCCATCGTAAAGCAGGATGTTGCCGCGGCGCTCATGAATCCCCGGCTGCCAGCGTGAAGGTATCCCGGAACGTTGTCCGCTCGGGTCCAGAAGCCCGGCCGCCGTGACCCCACTGGAACAATTCCGATTAGACCCACCCACGTCAATGTTCCGATCCGCCGCGACCAACAACCGCAGCCGGCTCGGCCTCACCTCCAGGCCCACCAAATAGCTCAGCGCATGATTGCGGAAGGTCGGATTCATGAAGCCTCCCTCCGCCGTCGTCGAGAAGTCGCGGGCCACGCGCGCGGTGTCGTCGTCCGGGCAGGCCAGGATGCGCGGCGTGCCCAGCTCATTGGAAATCCAGGCGTAGTGGAACCAAGCATTGTTGATGAAGCCACGCCAGTCGGGCAAGGGCGTCTCGCCGCACGTCGTCACATTGATTTGCAATCCGCCCGCGCAATAGGGCGTGCGGATGGGACAGCATCCTCATCTGTCTCGAATCGCCAAGAACATCCTCCCCTGTTGGTGATCTGGAAAGACTTCCTACGCCGCGGTGCAAATCGATGGTTGGCAGTCGTTCGAGACCGGCGGGACGCCCGTCCTACTGAATTGTCACGGCGACGGAGATCAGCCTCTCCGCACGTTGACCCAAGATTCGACACACGATCGTCGCGGGCACGAGTGGAGTTGGGCGGTGCGATGGGCCAAATCTTTACGCACTTTCAGAATGGGAACGGGTTTTGATTGCCCGACCCGCGGAGCGCGCGTTTCCCTTGATTTGCCCTGGTCAATGTTCTTCTTGGCTCCCAGCCCTTCTGGGCACGAAACGACGGCATCACTCTTGCTTAATTTACCCGGATTTTTTGAAACCATTTTGAGCGTCGGCAGGCAAAACTTGAATCAAGAACGGTGTTCGGGAAAACTCTGGTTGACCGGGCTGTGCCCACCTGCCAAACCTGTGGACGGCAGATTTGTGGTGACCCGCGGTATTTCGATGGCTGAGTACTTTGGTGGCAATTCAGATTCTGAATAATCAAGCGTGATGTTCCAGCATGTGGACACAAAGAATCCGGCGGCGGTCGAACTGGCAGTCCGACGGATTTACGCCGCGATGTTTCCGCAGCGCGAGGCCGGATTTGTGGCGCGTGCCTTTGACTGGGCGCGCCAGTGTTTTGAAGGGCGATATGATGATTATCAGGCCATCGACGCTTGGTACCATGATTTCGAGCACACCCTCCAAGGCACACTGTGCCTGGCGCAGCTCCTCGCCGGCCGGCATCGAGCCGGGGCCCATCCCACCATGACCGCACGCATGTTTGAATTGGGATTGCTGGCCATTCTTTTCCACGATACCGGCTACCTCAAAAAGCGAGACGATCCGAAAGGCACCGGCGCCAAATACACGCTGATTCACGTGGGGCGCAGTGCCATGTTCGCCAAAGAATTCTTGACCGGTCAACATTACTCGCCGGAAGACATCACCGCGGTGCAAAACATGATCCGCTGCACTGGCGTGAATGCCGACGTCACGGCAATTCTGTTCCGCACCGAACTCGAAATGTTGGTGGGATTCGCCTTGGGCACGGCCGATTTGCTGGGCCAGATGGCCGCCCACGATTACGTCGAAAAACTGCCCATCCTTTATCTTGAGTTTGCGGAAACTGCCCGCGCAGGCGGCGAGCAGGCCGCCCGTTTTGCCGCCTATACCAGCGCCGACGTGTTAATGAAGAAGACGCCCGGATTCTGGGAGGGTTACGTCCGGCAACGCATCGAATTGGATTTTATTGGGCTGTACAAATACCTGAATGACCCCTATCCGGACGGCCCGAATCCTTACCTCCAGCGAATCGAGGAAAACATGGCCAGGCTGCAACGGAAATTGGCCGGTCAAGTCTAACCCGGGCTGTTCCAACTCGCCATAGCCGACGACGCCAGGAGGTGAAACCGCATAGGAGTGTGCCAAAGCCGTCCCTTCACGTCGGTGGCTACGGCGAGTTGGAAATATCAGCACTAAAACACTTCGCCGCACGATTTGAATTTCCGCGGCCGGAACAATGGGGTTAACCTTTCCGTATGTCACGTGACTACGTGGTGCAACCCTTTCGCGCGCCGGTCAATCTCCAGATTGACTACGAGCGGGAATTGAATGCGCAGCAACTGGCGGCTGTCACGGCACCGCCGGGGCCGGCGCTCGTCATCGCCGGGGCCGGCGCGGGCAAGACCCGTACATTGATCTATCGCGTAGCCTATTTGCTGGAACAGGGCATTCCCGCCAGCCGCGTTCTGCTGCTGACGTTCACCAACAAAGCCGCTCGCGAGATGATGCGGCGGGTGAGCGACCTGCTGGCCGGCGACCTGACCGATCTCTGGGGCGGAACGTTCCATTCCATCGGTCACCGGCTCTTGCGCCGCAATGCCGAGGCCGTCGGTTACCGCCAAGATTTCACCATTCTGGATCGGGAGGATGCGAAGGACTTGCTCAAGACCTGCGTGGCCGAAGCCGAGATCGACACCAAGGCCACGCGGTTTCCCAAGGCGGATGTGCTGGGCAACATTTTTTCGCTGGCCGTCAACATGCAACAGAGCATTCCGGAAATCCTCGCCGGACATTACGACTACTTCTGTCAACTCACGCCCCCGATTGAGAAGCTCGCCAAACTCTATGCCGAGCGCAAGCGCAGCACCAACGTGATGGACTTCGACGACCTGCTGGTGCTGTGGCTGAAACTGGTCCAGGACCACGCCGAGGTGCGGGACCAGTTGCAGCGCAAGTTTCAGTTTGTCCTGGTGGACGAATATCAGGACACCAACAAGATCCAGGGCGACGTGGTGGATCTGCTGGCGGAACGGCATCAGAACCTGATGGTGGTGGGCGATGATTCGCAAAGCATCTATTCGTGGCGCGGGGCAAACTTTCAGAACATCCTGGAATTCCCCAAGCGCTATTCCCAGGCGAAGGTCTATAAAATCGAGGCCAACTACCGCAGCACGCCGGAAATTCTCGCCGTGGCCAACGAAGCCATCAAAGCCAATTTCAAACAATTCCCCAAGACCCTGGCGCCGCAGCGGCCAAACGGTCCGAAGCCCGTGCTGGTGGCGTGCGGTGACGGCGGGCAACAGGCCGCGTTCGTGGCGCAGCGGATGCTCGAATTGCGTGATGAAGGCGCGAGCCTGAACGGCATGGCGGTACTCTACCGTTCGCATTTTCACGCGCTGGAACTGCAACTGGAATTGACCAAGCGCAACATCCCCTTCAGCATTACCAGCGGCATCCGCTTCTTCGAACAGGCGCACATCAAAGACGTAGGCGCCTACCTCAAACTGGTGTGCAATCCGCGCGATGAAATGGCCTTCAAGCGCATGGTGATGTTGTTGCCGGGCATTGGCGCCAAGGGGGCGGACAAACTCTGGAGCAAGTTTCAGGGCGCAGGCCGCTCACCGGAGGCTGCCGCGACGCCCGGGGCCAATTCGCGTTCGGGACGGCGCGCCCGCGATGCAGGCCAGCCACCCGCCGCGGACGATTCGGGTCCTGATTCGGCCCGCCACCCGCTCGCGGCCGCATTTCAAGCGTGTGCTGATGCGGTGCCCAAGAAGGCCAAGATCGCCTGGACCCAACTGGCCATCACGGTTTCCCAACTCGAAGACGCTGGCAAACGGCCGCAACCTTCCGAGATGATCCGCATGGTGATCGAAGCGGGGTATGATGCGTATTTGCAGGAGACGTATCCCAATTATCGGTCGCGCCTGGAAGACCTCCAGCAACTGGCGGAATTTGCGCGTCAGTTTACGAATGTCGAAGAGTTCCTGAGCCAGCTTTCCTTGTTGACGAATGTGGAGGCCGAGGAAGATCGCCCGGCGCAACGGGACGACGAACGGGTGCGTCTCTCATCCATTCATCAGGCCAAGGGGCTCGAATTTGACGTGGTGTTTGTGATCATGCTGTGTGACGGCTTGTTTCCCAACGCCCGTTCGCTGGACCGGCCCGAAAGCGAAGAGGAAGAACGCCGGCTGTTTTATGTGGCGATCACGCGCGCGCGCAACGAACTTTACCTGAGCTACCCGCTCATCCGCATGACGGCGGGTCACAGCGGAGACTTTTTTCAACAACCCTCCCGGTTTCTCCACGAGATTCCGCCTGAACTGCTGGATTCGTGGAACCTCAAGACCTCGCTGCCGTACGGCTGAGGTGCGGGATGGAGGCTTGCCTTGGATCGGCTGCGTATCCCGCGCAAAAAAGTTCAAGAAAATTCTTGCATTCTCTCGAACTTTGAAAATAATGGCCCCGGCTTCGAGGTAAGCCAGGAATAAGAAACCAACAATAACTCAAAACGGTATCGCAACTATGAAGACCATCCTGATTGTTTCGTTAGCATTAAGTCTGTTGTTTGGAGCCACCGCAAACATCCGTGCTGCCGATGCGCCCCAAAAGGCGCCCGCGGCCGCCGAGAAAGCCAAGAAAGTTAAATACCGGCCGTTCCGGGGAACCATCAAGTCCATAGAGACGCAGGCCAAAACCATTACGCTGGAAGGAGCCAAGGCGCAGCAGTTCCAGATCATTTCCGAAACGAAGCTCAACAAGGATGGCAAGCCCATCACGTTCGACCAACTGGCAAAAGGTGATCGCTTGGGCGGTCGTGCCCGTGAAGCGGCCAATGGCAAATGGGACGCGGTAACCATCAACGTTCGCACCGCCGCGGAGAAATCGGGTAAAGGCGCCAAGGGGAAGAAGAAAACCAATTGAAGTAAGCCGTTTTTGTCGCATCCAGGCAGGCCCCACCCGGGTCTGCCTTTTTTATTTGCCGGCGGGATCAGGGTCGCTGGGCGGCAGGCGCAAGGTGGCTTCGACCGGCGGAATGTCCAGCAACGTCCGGCCTGTCGTTCCGCCGCCCAGTTTGAGCAGCTTTTCACCGCTGGGACGCACCATTCGTTCGTAGCTGCCCACGGCATCATTGTAAGCATTATTGGCCCGCTCCAAGCCGCTGCGGATGCGCTCAAAGTGCTCGGTGAATTTGGCCACGCGGCCGTATAGTTCCTGGGCCGCCACGGCAATGGCGCGCGCGTTCTCCGTCTGGGCGTGTTGTTGCCAACTCACGCTGACCGACCGAAGCAACGCAATCAATGAGGCCGGCGTAGCCAACATGATTTGGCGATTGGCCGCCCAAACGATGAGATCCCGGTCCCCTTCGAGGGCGGCACTAAACAAGGATTCGGCAGGCAGGAATAACACCACATAGTCCAGCGCGTTGGGAAACTGGTGCGGATAATCGCGATCCGCCAGGGCCTTGATGGTGGCCTTCAATTTAGCCGCGTGCGCCGCCAGGGCTTCCGCGCGTTTGGTCTGCTCGGAAATTTCCAACGCGCTCAGGAACTCCAGGTCCGGCACTTTGGCATCGACGATGATCACCCGGTCGCCGGGCAGGCGCACAATTAAATCCGGTTTGGCGTCGCCGGCCTGGGTTTGCTCGCTGAAATCGCAATGGGCGCTCATGCCAGCGGCTTCAACCACGCGCCGCAACGTTTCTTCGCCCCACCGGCCACGGGCTTGATTGGAACTGAGCACCCGGCGCAATTGCAGCGTTTCGCTGGAAAGCGTCTGGCTTTGCTGCGCGAGGGTTTCCAAGTGTTTCTTCACCTCGCCCAGGGCGCTGGATTGGCTCGTTTCGCTTTGAGCCAGGCGTTGCTGGTAGATCTTCAGTTGTTCTTCCAGTGGTTTGACAAGGGTCTTGATGGCTTCCTGACGTTGGGAAAGCTCACCTTTGGCGGTTTCCTGGAAACGCGCAAAGGTTTCGTTGGCCAACCGTAGCAATTCCGGGTGGGATTGTTTCAAAGCCTCGGCACTAAGCGCTTTGAAGGCTTCGCGCAAATCGGCCAGCGCCTTCTCCTGGTTTTGCCGGAGATCCCGGAGCTGTTGCTCGTGCAGTTGCTGTTGTTCGCCGGCCAGGTTTTCCGCCGCCGCCAATTGCGCCTCGGCGGTCGCGCGAGCCTGGGCAGTTTCACCAAGTTGGCCGCGCAGTTGCGATAGCTCCATCTCCCGTTGCGACAGTTGCTGGCGCAATTCATTCTCGAGCCGGTTATCAATTGGCGCGACGGCCGACCGGCGCAGGCCCAAAAGCCAGCCGATGGCTCCACCCAGCGCCAATCCGATGGCCAACCCGACGAGAATGTTTTCCAGGGGCGACACAGCGACGGCGAATCAGCTACATTTTGAAGGCAAGATAGTGTGCCAGCACTTCAATTTCCACGTTTGCCCCCTTGGGCAACGCCGCGACCTGCACGGTGGAACGGGCCGGGAAATCCGTCGTAAAATACTGTTGGTAAACCTCGTTCATCGAAGCGAAATCAGCCAGATCGGTCAGGAACACGGTGGTCTTCACCACATGACTGAAAGTCAGTTTCTGATCTTCAAGAATGATCTTTATGTTCTCCAGCACGCGTTCCGTTTGCGCTTTGAGGTCGCCAGCCACCAGTTCGCCAGTGGCGGGATCAATCGGAATTTGTCCCGAACAATAGAGCAAATCGCCCAGCCGGATGGCATGGTTGTACGGCCCGACCGGCGGTGCCGCATACTCAGGTTTGATGATGGTTTTCGTGGTCATAATCGTTCCCTGATTGTGCGGTGCAATCCGCGGAATGCCCAGCGGATTTTCACGGACGCCTGTGGCTAGGGAGCGGACGAAATGATGTTTACTCCAGCGTGTGGGAATGACAGATTGCGGTCAACGATGATTAAACGGATCAAGATTTATGACTTCAAGAGCATACGGAAGCTGGATCTAAGCCTTGACCCGGTTACGGTCTTGGTGGGACGCAGCGGCACGGGCAAGTCGAATTTCGTGCAGGCCATCAGATTCCTTCGCAATCTGCTAATCAATCCTCAACAGGCAATCGCTTATGAGGGTGGGTGGCAACGCATTGTTCCAGTTGGTGAAAAGCACCCTGAGAACGTCGATTGAGGTAGTCTTTTCTCTGCCTGGCGAGGAGCGTGAGTGCGCGTACCGAATTGCTTTCGGCATGCGTGGCGCTCAAACGTTCGCTGGTGCCTTGGAACTCAAAGACGAGTATTTGGCTTTGGGTGGGGAACCAGTCTTCGCTCGGTCTTGGTCACCCCAGGGTTGGACGTGGCCAAAGTCTCCAGATGTTGCGGCGATGCCTCGGGCAACCGAATCCCCCATGATCGGCAGTTTTCCAACTTTGCAGAAGGTGGTCTTCGCCTACGCAGCCTTGTCCACCGGTATAGGCTATTACCATTTTCCTTCCACAACCTTGGATCCTGGAAGGCCATCCGGCGCTGGAACAGAATTCTTGCGGAGCATTCGGGGACTCTCTGATAATGCAACCAACTATCTTGAAGTTATTCGCGACATCACTCAGGATTTTCACCGTCCCAACCTTCGCAAGAGCCTTGTGGCCACATTGCAGGCTGTTAATCCTACCATTGAATCTATCGAGTTGGATTCATTGACTGCCCCCAAACGAGCCATAGTGGGGCACCGCGCAAATGGATGGATATTTGAATTGTCGTTGGAACAAGAGTCGGACGGTTTGCGTCGTTTTTATGCCCACCTGCTGGCGTTGTATCAAACTCCGCCGAAGCTGACCTTGGTCTTTGAGGAACCGGAGAATGCGATTTTCCCCGGAGCGCTGTCGCTGCTGGCCGATGAATTCAAAGCCGCGCCTCGCGAAGATCGTGGCCAAGTCATCCTCACCACGCACAATCCAATCTTCCTCGACTCTTTTGACGTAGATAACGTCAGGGCTGTGGAAATGCGGGACGGTCAGACCATTATTGGCCCAGTTTCCAAAGAGCAGTGTGACGCAGTGCGAGACCATCTTCTGAACACCGGTGATCTGCTGACCGTCGAGCATCCCAAGGTGGAACATACCCAGCCGGCTCAACCAGTTTCATGAAGCGTCTGGTAATCGTGGGAGAAGGCCACGGAGAGACGGCGGCTCTTCCGATACTCATTCGAAGACTCTTGCGGGAAAAAGACGCCGGCCAATTGCTCTTTGTTGACGATGATGTCATTCGCACACACGAGGCCGCGAGCCTTGTCAAATGGGACAAACAGAAGAATCGACCTGATTATGGGGTGTGGATCAGCAGAGTTGCTTTGGCAAGTCGACGCTCGATTTTGGGTGCCGTCTTGGCTGTGTTCGACGGCGACAGCAAGGTCTTCCCCGCGGGCTCGGGAACGCCCTTTTGTGCCGCGACGGCTGCCAAATCAATGACCGCGGCCGCGGTTGATGCCGGAGCGGGGAAGGTGTTTTCATTGGCTGTCGTGTTTGCCTGTGTCGAATTCGAGACATGGATCATTGCCGGCGCCGAATCGCTTGCTGGTCAGTCCTTCAAAGATGGGCGACCTGCACTGCCAGCCGGAATGAAATTTCCTGCCGGCCCTCCTGAATCACACGGCAAACGGTGGCTCGAAGAACATTGTCCAGGCTATCGCCCAACTCGAGACCAGGGTCCACTGACAGAACTCATCGATTTCAACATTGTGAGAGAAAAGAAGCTTCGTTCCTTTGCTCGCCTTGAACACGCCGTTGAGCAAATATTAACGGCAGTTGGAAATGGCGATTTTATAAAGACGCCAATTTGAGCCATAGGTACGCGATTGGCGTGCTGACTGGTTCAGCTTGCCATTTCCAATCTCAGAGGAATAGCACGAACCGCCCATCCCGCAGCACCATCCCGGCGGCTCCGTTTCCGGGACTGCTGGCCATGCCGGATTTGCCAAGCGCTTTCCCTTGGTCATCGTACAATTGCCATCCTAAAACCCCCTGGTTTTTCCAAGCAATGAGCGTCGTGCCGTCAGCAGCGCTCAGCGCGAGAAGTCCGGTGCGCATACCGGTTGTGCCGGGTGTCTTGATTTCGCCGGGCGGCTGGACCGCGCCGTCCAGGTCCAACTGTGCGAAATCCACCTGTCCTTTCGTGGGCCAGGCGGCCACATAACCAGTAGCGGTCGAGTTGATGGTAAAATAGGTCATGGGACACGCCGCCACATGCCAGCTTGCGCGGCTGACGCGTCGGCGCGTTGGCGGAGTCCTTTGTTGCTGGTCCCAAAGAACCACGTACATGTCCCGGTCGTTGTTCGTCTCCTCGCGATAGAGCAGCGCCAAACGTCCGTCCCGGCCATAGGCGCTGCTGGTGGTGCAGCAATTGCAGGGATCCCAGGTGGGATCGAGTTCCGCGCTCGCGGTGAAGGTCGCTCCGTGATCGCGGGATACCATGGCGTAGAGTTTGTCGGACAGAAAACCGGCGGTCACGCAGCCCCGGTCATTGGCTGCCAGTGAAAAGCCTTCGCTCGGCCAATGATTGAGATTCCGCACCGGTGAGAACTGTTTCGCGCCTGGGGCCAAGCTGGTGAAATACAGGCACCATTCTTCCTGGGGCAGTTTCAATTTCCAGGCATTGTTCCCCATGGCCACGTACACGTGACCGTCGCCGCCCACCGCCAAATCCCAGGCTGAGAACTCCAAACCCGGCTTCCGTGCGGCCGCGTCCACGATGGCGATGGGCCGGCTGAACGTCGCGCCGTCATTGAGGGATTTCGTGTAGAACGGCCCACCGGCACCATCGAACACGAGATGGACAGAGCCGTCGGCGCTGCGTTTTGCTTTGACGACTTTGTTTACGCCAGGCACACGCACAGCCTGGACTCGGTTCGTAATTGGCTCCGCGTGAGCAATCCGCCCCCAACAAAACCATGTCCCCAGAACGGCGAGCGCCCACCATGCGCGCAAATTCAATCGTGGCGTTTTCACACGACCCTTATCGCGCTGGATTGACTTGCAGTCAATCGTGCCGGACTCGTAGCGCGTTGCCGTCGATGGTTGCAGCTCGGTGGCAACGGTCCCAAGTTAAGTTACCGGAGGGCCATATTACCAATAACCGGGACTGACCCCTACGCGCTTTCACCGACCTTTGCTGGCCAGAAGGGCAGCTTGCTGATTAGAATGTCCGTATGCCTGAACATCCATCGGCATTGAACGATTGGGACCGGCGTCTTTATGAATGGCAAATGTGGGTGCCCGGTTTTGGCGAGGACGGCCAGCGCAAGCTCAAGGCCGCGTCGGTGCTGGTGTCCCGCTGCGGTGGCGTCGGAGGACTGGTGGCGTACGAACTGGCCGCGGCCGGCATCGGACAATTGATACTGGCTCATGCCGGAATGGTGAAACCCAGCGACCTGAACCGGCAGTTATTGATGACCCGCGATTGGCTCGGCAAACCGCGGGTTGAATCTGCGGCGCGGCGCCTGCGCGAGTTGAATCCGGACGTCGAAATCGTGCCAGTCGCGGAGAACGTTACCGCCGCCAACGTCGAACGGCTCGTCGCCCAGGTGGACCTGATCGTGGATTGTGCTCCCTTGTTCGCGGAACGATTTCTCATGAACCAGGAAGCCGTGCGGCAAGACAAACCCATGGTTGAATGCGCGATGTATGACTTTGACGTGCAAGCCACCACAGTGTTACCCGGTCAAACGCCGTGCTTGCAGTGTATGTATCCGGAGGCACCTCCCCATTGGAAACGTGAGTTCCCGGTCTTCGGGGCTGTCGCCGGCGTGGCGGCGTGCTTGGGTGCCACTGAAGCAATCAAAGTGCTCACTGGCCTGGGGCAACCGCTGGCAGGACGGTTGCTGGTGGGCGATCTGCGCCAAATGTCGTTCCGCACCTGCCGCATCAAGCGTGATCCGCAATGCCCCGTTTGCAGTAACTTACCCGGCCGAGTCAAATAGGAAAAACCCGCTTCAATGCCGGCGATCCCCTGCCGATGCTGTTTTCAGGTATGTGGTTCGACCAGCCTGATGCAGACGTGATATGACCATTTGGGTTCGTTTGGGAATTTCCGTGGCCATCGCGGCGATGTTTTCCATCGTCATGACGGAGTTTCTCCAGAGCACGTCATATTACGAGGCGTACAAATGGTACGTGTGCTCGGCTTTTTTGGCGCTGGGGCCGGTCTGCTATCTGATCGGTCGCAATCTCAATGCGGCGCGCTGGGCCGCAACCGCCGGAGCAAAAATCAGCTTTGGGCCGGACCAGGCCGCTGACACGCCCACCGACCGGGAACCCTTTCTCCTGTTCAACCTGGCGTACTGGGGCGTGATGCTGGTCGTGTTTGGCGTCATCATCATTTTCATCGTCCCACGTCCGGGTGGCATGGACCAACACACGACCGCCGCCGGGACGGTCGCGAAGGTAATCGCGCGGGCGCTCCAGCCCTCGGAATCCCCAGCCACTAATGGGCTGATCGAGTTTCCTGAGGTGCATATTCAAGGTCTGATCTACCGACCGCGCAAATCGTCGGTGATTTTGGATGGCAAAACTGTACTTTGTCGGCGAGGAAGTGGACGGCGCCACCGTGACGGCCATTACGGCCCACAGTGTCACCTTGGAACTAGCCGGCCAATCCAAAGTGCTGAATTTGGAGCGTGAATTATTACGGATGCCCACTCGGCGCTAACCGGCGGTTTCCGATCCCGGCTCATTGATGAACGGTGTTAGGGGGGAACCCGTGGTGGCTTCCTGCTCGTCCGGTTCGACGTGTAACAGTCCGCGTTTGATGGCGAAGCGGATGAGCTCGCTTTGGGATTGGAGCTTCAATTTGCGCATCACATTTGCCCGATGTGTCTCCACCGTACGCTGGCTGATGTACAGGCGGACGGCAATGGCGGCGTTGGTGTTGCCTTCGGCAGTCAATTGCAATACTTCACGTTCCCGGCTGGATAACATTTCGTAGGGATCCATGGTGCCAGCCGACTTCGCCTTCTCCAGGAACGCATTAATCGTGGTTTCCGACAGGGGCGGGCTGAGGAAGCGGCGTCCCGCCAACGCTTCCCGCACGCCCCGCAACAAATCGGCCGCACTGGCGTCTTTGAGCACATACGCCGAGGCCCCATTCTGAAGCGCCTCGATCACGTAGGCCTCTTTGGTGTGGATCGAGAGGATGACAATTTTCGTATTGGGAACGCGCTGCCGGAGATGACGAGCGACCTGTAAGCCGGTTAATCCCGGCATGATCAGGTCCGTCACCACCACGTCCGGTTGCAGTTCTTCGGCCAGGCGCACGGTGTCGAGCCCATCTCCGGACTCGCCCACTACTTTGAAATCTGGTTGCGTTTGCAGCAAGGCACGGAGTCCCTCCCGGACAATCCGGTGGTCTTCGGCCAATAGAATGGTGATCGCTGCCACTGCTTAAACGTTGGGTTGGACGAAAAACGACGGCCGCGTCATCACCCGAATCGTATGCCCCCAATTCGAGGTGAACATCCGCTGCTTCCATACGTCGGCTGCAGTCTGCTCGGTTTTTGAGCGGCAACAACAAAAGCCGTGTTGGGCACCATCATTGATTTCGCAGCCAAGGTCGCTATTAGTCGGCCGACTGTTCGGCCAGCAAGGTACCCAAGTCGGGCAACGGAGCACGCGTGGGATCCAGGAGCTCGCGTCCAGCGATTTGCTGTCTAAAGGGGGCCGTCGCCTTCGGTAAGAACAGGTCCGCCACATAGGGGACGAAGCGGATGGCCTGCCGTTTGGGCTGGCGGGTGGTCACGAACTGCGGAGTTCGGCCGGTTCGTTTCACCGGAGATTGATAAATGCTTTGGACGTTCTCCGAACCGGTCATCAATGCCTGGAGCAGCATCGGCTGACAACCAAGTTCCCCCGTTGGGGTATGCGTAATGTTGGTGACGTTAACAAAGTATTGGCGAAATTCCGCCGTGCTGAATGAGCCGTCCTCATTGCAGCCGCCAATGATAATGTTGCGTACGGTGGCGGCTTGGTCCCGGCCCATGATTCTGACCAGATCGGCCGGTGAATAGTATGGGATGTGTTGCCCCGGCTTCAGCAGGGATTCATGGGGAAACAGGGCGTAGCGTTTGCCGCCCGGAGTGTTCAGCCCCACGCCGTGCGAATTCACAAACAAAGCCTGGTTATTCGTCAGGCCGCTGCCACTGATGAGGCGGCGAAAGTTCTGACCCTCCCACAGATCGAAGAAGAAATTGCTCTCGCCGGGGGCGGTTGGCCCCGCATAGCTCTGTGCTAGAATTCGCAAGTCCGCGCCGAATTCGCCGGTTTGCCCCTGCCCTGCTGCCGCCCGCATTCGATTTGCCAGCGGGCTTTGAGCGTTGGCTGCCACCAATCCCAGGATAACAACCAATAGCCAAAGCCCCGGGGCAAACCGCTGCCCTTTGGCCATTGCCAACGGTCGTGGCGGCCCTCCTGCCGAAGGCGGCTCGGAGCGGAGCTTCGCCGGGAAGCGCGTCGCCCGTTTGGCGCGTGTGAATTGTAAACTGAGCAAATGCATCTCGGTTTCGCCGACTGGTTTTGCCGTCGAAGAGAACCTATTCTGGCGTGGACAACCAACAATTGGGGTGAATACCCGACCATCATTGGGCGGTTTTGCCTTTTGCCAACTAGGGGAATCTCCTAACTCAAATCAACCGTCTGCGGGCGAGTTTCGCACCGCCCGTCTGCTGCTACGGCCCTCCCTGCGGCAGCCGATCGGAAAGTGGGGATGATCCCGGCCAAAGCCGACCCGCAGGCACAGGCCCAATCTCGGGGCGAAAAGCTGGAACCCCGCCTGGCCGAGGCCCAGGCGGGGCCGCGGCGGGTGTTCTTTAGGGATGCGGCGCACTTGGTGTTGGGACCGGTGCTGCCGAACTAAATTCGCTTGGAGCCTGTTTCGCATGGCCTTTCCAACAGTTAAGCGTCCGGCTCGGAGTGCCGCCTTCTCGCGCTGTGGGTGCCGAGCCGCCTGAAAGCGGGACTCCAAACGGCAATACTCCAACCGCCTCTCAGGCCGGAGCAATTCTGATTTCGGGCTTCGGACTTCTTTCGGATTTCGGATCTCGGATTTCGGATTTCGGATTTCCCTTTTGCCTCCGTTTTGGCGGATATTTTTCGATTCCTTGCTCGCCACTGAGCCGGGATTGGCTAACATGCGCGGCATGTCTTCATTATCCAGACCGGAAGTGATCCTGACCCACGAAAGCGATTTGGATGGGTTGGTGGCCGGGGTGCTTTTGCGGCGGCTGGCGCGCAAGTTGTAACGACGTCAACGTGCCACTCGAAGCCTATCATTATAACCTTTGGCGCGGACGGGAGCCCCGCGAGGCGGCGGCCTGGGTCTGCGATCTCAGCTTCGAACCGCGCCTGGACCGGGAGAACTGGGTGGTCATCGACCATCACCCCACGGACCTCAAACCGCAACGGGCGCAGCTCATTCATGATGTGAACAAATCCGCCGGCCTGTTGTGCTACGAATTGTGCCAACAACACGGGCTGGGGTCACCCGAACTGGACCGGTTGATGCACTTGAATAACGTGGCCGATTTGTTCCTCGCGGACGATCCGGATTTCTTGTTGGCCAATGACTACGCCAACCTGGTCAAGGTTTATAACTTCTGGAACGTACACACGCTGATCGAGGGGGAACTCGAGCGGTTGCTGGATCACCCACTCTTGGAGGTGATGGCGGTCAAACGCCGGGTGGAAGATCCCCTCGGCCTTCAGTGGAGCCAGAAGAACGTGGTGGCGATCAGTCCGACCGTGGGATTTGTGGACACCATTGTGGGCAACACCAACCTCGTCGTGCATCAATTGCTACAGCAGAAAGCCACGCCGTATCCGGTGTTGCTGACGCTCTTCCGCCGAGCCAACGGTGTAGTGATTGCCAGCTTGCGCAGCCGCGGCGGGGAAGCGCTTCCCGTAGCCGAACGGCTGCAGGGCGGTGGGCATCCCAATGCGTGCGGCGCCACGCTACCCCGCTCGGTCCGTAATGTTCCGGATGCAATCGCCTATTTGCAGCGGGTTCTCAATCCGAAGTCCCGCCCCACCCTGCCGCTCAATAACCTTGATGGTTTGTTTCAAGCGTGGGATGCGGAAAGCTGAAACGAAGGCCGAATGAAACTGGCTTTCGGGCCGTATCCATTCCGTAGCCGGAGCAGCGATGACACGATTCGGCGCGGTAGGACAGGCGTCTCGCCTGTCTCGAATAGCCAAGCACATCTTCCCTTGTTGGTGACCTGGAGAAACTTCCTACGCCGCGGGGCAAATCGATGGTTGGCAGTCGTTTGAGCCAGGCGGGACGCCTGTCCTCCTGAAGAGTCACGGCTTAGCAAATTTCGGGCTTCTTTCGGATTTCGAATTTCGGTCTTACGCATTGTTTTTCCCCATTGCCCAACACGCTGCCCGCGTTTAACATTGCGGGCGCATGACCACTGACACAGGCACCCAACCGAGTTCGGCTATTCTACGAGCCGACGGCCGACGACCGGATCAATTGAGACCGGTGCGCTTCACCATGGATATCGCCCCCAACGCCACGGGGTCGGCGCTCATTGAATGGGGAAACACGCGCGTGATCTGCGGGATCAACGTCGAGGACACGGTACCCCGCTGGATGAAGGAGCAAAACGTGTCGGGCGGCTGGATCACCGCCGAATATTCGATGCTGCCGGTACTCGACCTTGGGCCGCAAGCCGCGCGACATCACCAAGGGCCGGTTGGACGGCCGTTCGCAAGAAATCCAACGCTTGATTGGCCGCTCGCTCCGCGCAGCCCTGGATCTCGATAAGCTGGGCTCGCGCACGATTTGGGTGGATTGCGATGTGTTGCAGGCGGATGGCGGTACCCGGACCGCCGCGATCACCGGGGCCTACGTCGCGGTGGCCGCGGCAGTGAAACGGCTCAGGGCCGAAGGCAAATTGACCGAGAATCCGTTGCCGCGAGCCGTGGCGGCGGTGAGCGTGGGCGTCGTCAATCAACAGGCGTTGCTGGACTTGTGTTATACGGAGGATGTCGCCGCGGCGGTGGATCTCAATATGGTGATGAATTCGGCCGGGGAATTCATCGAACTCCAAGCGACGGGCGAAGAGGCCACCTTCAGCGCGGTGCAACTGGCGGAAATGATTGCGCTCGGCAAAGCCGGCATCCAGGAGCTGATGGTCCAGCAACAAACCGTCATTGACAGCTACCGCGGGCCGGCCGCACCACCAGTGGCCCGGACCTAACGAGTTCCGTTCAATTATGCGCGACGCTCCCCTTCAGCTCTATCTGTTACGCCACGGAGAAGTCGAAGAACGTTACCAGCAGACCTTTGGCGGACGGATCGACATGAATCTGTCGGCGAGCGGCCATCAGCAAGCCATCAAACTGGCCCAATCCACGGCCGCGCGGAAGCTGGATGCCATTTACGCGAGCCCGATGAAACGCGTGCAGCAGACGCTGGCCCCGCTGGTCGAGGCCACAGCGTTGGCGCCGGTGATGCTGGACGATTTGCGGGAAGTGGATTTCGGCGATTGGACCGGGCTGAACCGTGAGCAGGTGCGCGCCCGATTCGGAGCCAGCGCCTCGGAATGGTTGTTGCGCCTGGAAAATGGCACCATGCCCAACGCCGAACCCGCCCAAGTTTTCCGTCATCGCACGGAAGCTTGCCTCCACCGGATCACCCAGGCTCACGCCGGGCAAAAAGTAGCGGTCGTTTGTCACGGGGGCGTGATCCGCATGGCACTTTCGATTCTATTGCCACTGCCGTTGTCCGCCTTGGCCAGTTTTGAATTCGAATATGCAAGCCTGAGCCGCATTGATTTGTTTCCCCACAAAACGCGGGTGCAATTGCTCAATTTCACTCCGTGGCGCGATCCGTCATGAAAACAGGTTCACTGTGGAAAATCACAGTCGCCGTGGCGCCCCAGGCGGAAGAACCCGTTACCACACTCTTGGAACGGCTGTTGGGGCAAGCCCCCGTAGTCTATGCCCAACCGGAAAGCCAAATCAGTTTGGTCAGCGTTTTTCTGTCGTTGCGTTCCGAATGGTCACCCGCCAAACGACGGGCGCTGGTCGAAGGGCTGACGGAAATTCGCGATTGCGGTGTGGCATTGGGCCCGGGCAAAATCACCGTGGACCGAATCCAACGAGAAGATTGGGCGGAGTCGTGGAAGAAGCACTTCAAGCCCATGGTGGTGGGACGGGCGTTGCGAATCCAACCCAGTTGGAGCCGCCGCCAGCTCAAGGCGGGCCAGGCGGTGGTGGTTCTGGATCCCGGGTTGAGCTTCGGCACTGGTCAGCATCCCACCACGCGCTTTTGTTTGGAGCAACTTGTGGCGTTCCGACGCAACCAGGCTGGGCAGTCGTTCATCGACGTGGGCACCGGGTCGGGCATTTTGGCCATTGCCGCCGCCCAATTGGGATACCAACCCGTGAACGCTTTCGATTTTGATCCGGATGCGGTTCGTATTGCCCGTGCCAACGCGGCGCAGAACGGCGTCCAGACAGCCATCCGGTTGCGCCGGTTTGATGTCGGCAAACTGCCTCTCCAGTCCAGGGAACTGCATGATCTGGTCTGTGCCAATTTGACCGACGACTTGTTGCTGCGACACCGGCGCCGGTTGGTTGGTCTGATGCATCCCCGGAGCCGGCTGGTTCTGGCAGGAATATTGACTTCCCAATTTGCAGTGCTGCGGGAGGCTTACGATGGTTTGGGCCTGCGGTTGGTCGCCCAGCAAACCGTTGGCGAATGGCACTCAGGGGCCTTCGAAATAGCGTGAAGTTGTCCGCAAGCAGGACAGCTTGGGAAATTTGGTACAATCAGCACAAAAAAATCCTGGAGAATTGTTTGAACTTTTCCGGCAGTTGATTGTTCCAATAGGTGATGAAACGGCGAATTACCGTTGTCAGAGGCAGTTGTGAAATGAGGTGCGTTCCACATTCGGGCTATTGGCATCGAATTCGCTATTGGTTTGGCCTGTAGAAAGGAAAAACGTGATTATGACAAAAACGTTAGATTCGATCACAGAAATCATACGAAACCCCAAACATCCCTTCCGGAAAGTCGATGACCGTCCGGTCAAGGCCCAAAAGCACCGTTACGAACGACGTAAGATCAAGGAGATCATACGTTTGGGAGATTGGGTCGAGGAAAACCCGGCATAAACAAGAGAATACCAACTAACCTAATCTTTTATGGGCCACGCACTTGCGTGGCCTTTTTGCTGCTGGGTATCCGAGGTTATTTCGTCGCAGGTTCGGTCGTCTGTTCTGCCGGTGGCAGATCGTGGCGATCGTGCCCGGTGCTCTCAAACTGGCCAATGAACGCCGCAAACGCCAATCCCGCCAGCAAAGCCAAGGAGAGTTTGAAACGGTCATGTTCATGAAATTGCAATTCCGGCAGCAAGTCGCTGGCGGCAATGCAGACGAAGGTGCCTGCCGCAAACGCCAGCGCGATTCCCAGAAAATGATCCGTGGGGCCGGAAAAACTGTCCGCTCCAAAGTAAAACAACATTACCCCAATCGGAATGCCCAACGCGAACAAGCCGTTGATCAAATGGCGCATCGCCTTCGAACTGCCGCTGCGGGCCATCAGCGTCCCGATGGCCAGGGCGTCGAATGGCTTGTGTAGAAAAATGACCAGAAAGGTCCCCACTCCCAAAAGCCAACTGGAATGCCCGGCCCGGACGCCGACTTCGACACTGGCAGCCAGGGCAATGCCATTGAGCACGGTATGAAACATCAAGCCCAAGGCTGCCCCCGTCCAGGAAAGCCGGCGGGCCGATTGCTCGGCCAGGGATTGGTCCTCGGCGCCAGGATCGGGGGGGTGGTGGTGCCGGTGATCAGAACCGGGCTCCGCTTCAACATGGGTTCCGAAATCCGCCGGGCCGGTCGTCTCCGGGGGAACGTCGTGGTGGTGAAAATGAAAGAAGCGTTGAACGAAGAACATCATCAAGAAACCTGCCAGGAGCCAGGCAGCGGCGCGATCGATTGACCGCAATTGATGCCAGGCATGGGGTAGCATGTGCAGAAATCCCACGCCCAACATCAGCCCCGAGACAAAACTGATGGCAATTTGCAGGCGCGTATGAGTCAACCGCACCACCAGGGGAATCCAGCCTCCCGCCAGCGACGCCACCAGAATCAAGCTGCAATAGCTGGCCAGCAACGCAACCGGTGAAATCGCCAGATCATTCATTTAGCCAGCAATGCTCCCTGGATTTGAGTGGCTTGTCAGCACTGTTTTCGACCCCGGAACGGAATGGTGGACCTCGCGCGCCCTCGGCAAATTCTAGCGCACGGGCAATCAGTCGTTGCCTGGCGGCGACCAAACAAAAAGTCCCGCCGCTCGCTGGCGGTGGGACATCGTGAGCAAAGACAAGGCGCCCGCGGGCCTACTTCATCAACAGCATACACCGGGCACGTTTAATCGCCCGGTTCAGCCGGCGTTGGTAATGGGCCGGAAGCCCCGTGTATTTCCGCGGCAGAATCCGGCCTTGATCGGTTACGAACTGCCGCAACAGGGCCACGTTCTTGAAATCCAACGCGTCAACCGTGAAGTCGATTTTCGGCTTGGGCCGGGGAGTGCGCTTTTCAAAATACGAGGTGCGGCCACCACGGCCCTTGCTGTCTTTATCTTTGTGAGTTTTACGTGGCATAAAGCTTACTTGATTTCGCGATGCACCGTGTGTCGGCGGAGGAAAGGATTGTATTTCTTGATCTCCAAACGCTCCGTCTGGGTCTTTTTATTGCGCGTGGTAATATAGCGGGAAGGCGGCTTGCCCTCCTTGCGCGCTTCGGTGCATTCGATCGTAATGAGTTCTCGCGGCATAAATCAGTCTTTCTCTTTGCTCTGCTTCTCGTCCGGCGCATCATCTTCCTCTTCGATTTCCACCACGCCCTTGCTGTCCACACTGCCCAGGGCGCCCAAGCGGCGCTGACGCATGGCCCCTTCACGTTCGAGTTGCGACTGGGCTTCGACGGTGAAACGGGTCCAGGGAATGGCTTCCAATCGGGCCTTGGGAATGGTTTTGCCCGTCAGCTCGCAGACGCCGTAGGTGTTTCGCTCAATGCGCTTAAGTGCTTCTTCAATTTCATACACGGCATCCTGATCGGAGGACAGCAAACTTAACGCAAAATCGCGGTCAAAATTGTCGGTGCCCGAGTCGGCCATGTGAAGGCTGTAACTGTCCATAACCTGGGAAGATTCTTTGGCCAGGCCGTCCATTTGATTGATCAGCCGTTCGCGTAAATCGAGCAGGATTTGATAATACTTTTGCCATTCGGACTTAATCCGAACCGTAGGCCGCGGCTTCTTCTTGGTTTTGGTCGGCGCCAAGCCCAGAATAGCCGCTACCGTTGCCGAACCACGGGCACCCGCTTTGGCCGGCGCAGCGACGGAGTTCTTCTTCGCAGTCTTTTTCTTTTTTATCACAGCTTCAAAACGTTTTTTAAACCTGGCGCTTCAGGATTCAAATGTCCGGCCCGTCAATTCAAGGGCAAGAGGGCGGGAATGTAACAAAGGAGAATAGATTTGCCACAAAAATCTTCCGCAAATTTCGGAAACCACACCCCCCATTTCGAAAGTTGCCCGCTGCAGGCGCAAATGCATGCATGCGAAGTTCGTCGTAAGCGGTTGCCGTCACCTGCACGTTCCGGAAGATCCATGCATGCCTGGCGTTATTTCCATCCCGCGCCTGCACGATGATCGGCTCCCCGCGGGCCAGTTGTGTCGCCTCATTTTGGCGCGTGATGAGCGGGCCAAGCCCTTGGTAGGCAGCCCCCTGAAGGGGCATCAGCGCTTCTCAATCGAGGCATACGCATTGTGATTGTGGATGCTCTCGGCGTTTTCGGCCTCGACTTTGAACCAGATCACGTCCGGGTGCGCATTGAGCTTTAAGGCCACATTGCGCACCAAGTCCTCCACGAACACTGGATTCTCGTAAGCTCTTTCGGTGACCGCCTTTTCGTCCTGCCGCTTCAGCAAGGAATACAGTTCGGAGCTGGCCGACGCTTCGATTATAGCAATCACATCTTCAATCCAGACCGTCTGGCTGGACCGCAACTGAACGGTCACTTCCCCGCGCTGATTGTGTGCCCCATAGGTGCTGATCGCCTTGGAGCAGGGACACAGCGTTGTCACGTTGGCCTTGACTGTCAGGACAAAGTCGATCTCCCGGCCGCAGGCGGTGGCGTCAAACCGGGCGGCGTAGTCCATCATGCCTTCCATGCCGCTGACGGGTGCCTGCTTGGTCATAAAGAACGGGAACTCCATCTCCAAGTGGCTGGTGCTGGAATTCAACTGCCGTTGCATCGCGTACAAAATGTCCGGAATATTCTCCACGTGAACCATGCTGCCGTGGGCGTTCAATACCTCGAGAAACCGGCTCATGTGGGTGCCTTTGAATTCCTCCGGCAAATCCACAAACATGCCGATGATCGCGATGGTGTTTTGGAACCGATGCGCCTTGTCACGGATCTGGATGGGAAACCGCAGCCCGCGAACGCCCACTTTGTCGATCCGCAATTCGCGATGGTCTCGTTCGCTCTGTTTGTCGTGGAGCTTGGGTTGTCCTTTCACGGCAGTTCGTCCAGCGACCGCGGGAGCTTCCGGCACTTTGATCATGGCCAAATCCTAGCAATCGGTGCCCGTCCTGCCAAATTTCTTTTGGCCGGCAAATGGACCAATAGAAAAGCCGAAACCCGAAATCCGAGGCCCGAAGTTCGAAGTGCCCCGGCCCGAGAGCGTGTTGCCTGGTGGCGGATCAACATGGGAGTCGCTATCGGATTGCGGCCGTGGGTCATCGAATTTTTCCCCATTGTGTACGAGTAGAATTTTGACAGCGCGGGTTAAAACCGGTATTGCCAGAGGGCATGGGTTTTCCCCGCCGATTCTTAATTGGTTTTGCTGCCCTGGCTTTGGCGCTTGGCGCTTGGCCGCTCGCCGCCGCCGAGACGTTTCGCGTGGCGACCTACAACCTCCAAAATTATCTCGATCAGAAAACCGGTACCCGGCCTTTGAAGACGGATGCCGGCAAAGCCAAAATTCGCGAAAGCCTGAAGGCCGTTCGCGCGGATGTCGTGGCGGTGCAGGAAATGGGCACCCTGAGCGCCTTCCAGGAATTGCGCCGTTCGCTGCGGACGGACGGGCTCGATTACCCGTACTGGGATTTCGTGGAGGCCTACGACACCAACATCCACGTGGCGGTGCTGAGCCGGTTCCCCATCATTGCCCGGCGGCCGCACACGAACGATACGTTTTTGCTCATGGGACGCCGGCTCAAGGTGAGCCGGGGTGCCGCCGAGGTGGATATTCAGGTCAATGCGAATTACACGTTTACGCTGATCACCACCCATCTCAAATCCCGCCGGCCCGTGCCGGTGGCGGACCAGGCCGACATGCGCCTTGAGGAAGCTAAAATCCTGCGGGAGATCATTGACGCGCGGCTTCAGGCCAATCCGCAGATCAATCTGATCGTGCTGGGCGACTTGAATGACACCAAAGACAGTCCCCCGGTGCGGACGGTCATCGGGCGGTACAGCAAGGCGCTGGTTGACACCCGGCCCGCGGAGCCCAATGGCGACGATGCGGTATCACTGCGACGCGGTTACGCCCCGCCCACTGTCACTTGGACTCATTTCTACGGAAAGGAAGATACCTACAGCCGCATCGATTACATTCTGCTGAGCCGCGGCATGGCCCACGAATGGCTCACCAACCAAACCTATGTTTTGCGGCTGCCGAATTGGGGCGTCGGGTCGGATCATCGGCCCGTAGTGGCGGCGTTTGAAGGCGAGAACCAATAAGTTTGAGGGGGACAGTCAAGTTTGCCCGAGCATCGACCGAAAGCGTTCTTCATCGAGCACCTCAATGCCCAGTTGATGGGCTTTGTCGAGTTTGGAGCCAGCATTCTCGCCGGCCAGAACGTAATCGGTGTTCTTGCTGACGGAACCAGTAACATTCCCCCCGGCGTCGCGGATGAGCTTCGAGGCTTCGTCGCGGGAGAGCGTGGGCAGCGTGCCGGTGAGAACAAAAGTCTTGCCCGCATACGGATGACTACTTCCCGCCGGGCCCTTCACCGCGCCGCGTGGAGCGATGCCGAGCATGTGCAATCGCTCCAGCACCTCGCGTCCGGCCTGGCTGGTAAACCAGTCGAGCACGGCTTGAGCGGCAACCGGCCCCACAACGGCCACTGCGTCACGCGGCGCGGCGTCTTTCTTCTTTGAAGGCTGCGCGAAACCGGCAGCGATGAGTCGTTCGCCCACGGCATCGGCGTCTTCCTTGCGCTTCTCTTCGCGCATGCGATGCAACTTCAGCACGTCTTGTAACAGCTTCGAATGGGCGAGGTCGTCAATAGTTTCGTGAGTCTGGCCCAGGTCATAAGCGGTCTGCTCGCCGACGCCGGTAATCGCCAGCGCGTGAATCCAGCGGTGAAGCGGCAAGGTCCGTGCCCGTTCGAGCGCTTCTTTCACCTTGGCCGCGTTCTTGGCGCCGAATACGCGCGGTTCCTCGGCAGTGCCGAGATTCAACGTCGCCAACTTTTCCTCGGGCAACTCGAACAGGTCCAACGGTTCGTTGACCAGTCCTGATTCAACCAGTTTTTCGGCCACAATGCCGCCGAGGGATTCGATGTCGAGTGCCTTTCGCTGGGCAAAGTATTCGATACGCCGCGTTTTTTGCGCGGGACAACCGGCAACGTTCTGGCAGCGCCAGGCCACTTCTTCCGCTTCGCCGCCAGAGATCTTTCTCCTTGGCAATGGGCCCGCCGCATGCCGGACATTTGCCACCGATGTGCGCGACGAAATCGAATTCCTTCGCGTCCTTGGGCCGTTTGGATTTCACGACCTCAAGGACTTCGGGAATCACCATGCCAGCTTTGCGGATGACCACGGTGTCGCCAATGCGGATGTCTTTGCGACGAATTTCGTCTTCGTTGTGCAATGTGGCGCGGGCGATGGTCGAGCCTTGGACAAACACCGGTTCCAATTCGGCCACGGGGGTGAGCACACCCGTCCGGCCGACTTGGACCGTGATGTCCTTGAGCACTGTCTCCGCGGGTGTGATCCAGGGGATGGGTTTATGGACGATCGCATATCCCGGTGCGCGGGTCTTGGACGGAATACGAACCGCGTCCGCAAACCGGTTCACCTTGAGCACAATGCCGTCGATTTCATAGGGCAATTGGCTGCGCAGATCGTGCGCTTCGTTGTAGCCGCAAACTACTTCCGTCCGATAAACCTTCAACACCTCGCTGATGCTCGGGCAGAGCCACCAGAGACGCTGGGTCGGCAAGCCGAAATGGGTCAACGCCTTCAGCATTTCCGCGTGCGACTCGAACTCAATGCCGTCGCGCGCTCCGACCGCGTAAAACACCGCCCGAATTGGCCGCTGTGCGACCAGGCGCGGATCGAGTTGTTTGAGGGTGCCGGCCGTCGCATTGCGCGCATTCGGGAAGGCTTTTTCGCCGGCGGCGGTCAATTTGGAATTCAGCGCCCCGAAGTCCTTCGTGGCCATGTAGGCTTCGCCGCGCACTTCGAGCAGGGCGGGCGGATTCTTAATGTTCAATTCCAGCGGGATCGCGCGCACAGTGCGGAGATTCGCAGTAATGTCGTCACCGAACTGGCCATCGCCCCGCGTGACTCCCAAAGCCAGCTTGCCGTTCCGGTAATGGAGACCGATGGACACCCCGTCCACTTTGGGTTCCATGACGTATTCCACATCGTCCAGGCCCAATTGCCGGCGGAGGGTGGCGTCGAAGTTCTTGAACTTTTCCAAAGTCCGCTCGTCCTGCTTCTGCGCGCGAACTTCGCGGTCGGGCACCTCTCGTTCGTCCGGAGATTCAGAAGCATCAATCTTCTCCAGCGAAAGCATGGGCTGGAGGTGCTTGACGCGCTGGAAACCCTCCGTCGGCGCCCCCCCCACCCGCTGGCTGGGTGAATCGGGAGTAATCAGCTCGGAGAACGCCTTTTCGAGATCAAGCAACTCCCGATATAAGCGGTCGTATTCGAAGTCGCTGATCGTCGGTTCTGCCAGCACGTAATAAGCATGATCGTGCCGCCGGATTTCCTCAACCAGTTCCGCATGACGGGCTTTGGCTTCTGCGATTGTCATCAGCCGAAAGTTTTGAATCCGACGGCCTAAAATTGCACGCCAGAATTGTGAATTGGAGCCGAAAGAAACGAAAGCCAACCAAACGACAACCTGTTGGCACCGGGCTTGTGGTGCGCGATTACTGCCGCGTGTAGTAAGGAAGCTTCAGAGCTACCATTTCTTTCTTTCGTTCTTTTCGGCTTTTCAACCGCTGGTTTTTGGCCGTCTTCCGATTTCCCGCTTGCCACTGCCGGGCTGCCCGCGTAACGCTGGGTTCGATAAACGTGAGAAGTTTTTGCGAAATCATTAGCGGTGACGGCCGGCAAATCCGGATGCGCGTTTTGTTGGCCTTGGCTTGTCTGCTGGGAAGTATCGGCTGGGTACCGGCCGCAATCCCCGCTGCCCCGAACTATCGTCTCGGAGATATTGCCCGCGAGACGGTTACCACGCCCGTCCGCCTGGTGGTCACCAACGCCACCGAGAGGGAACGCTTGCGGCGGCTCGAAGCGCGAAAAACTCCGCCGGTGTTTCGCTATTGTCCGGAGGGCAACACCTCAGCCGTGGAGCAATTCCGCGCGGCCTTCGCCGAATACCGCCAACGTTTCCGCACCAATTGGATCGCGGCCAGCCAGGGCCGTCCGTTTACTGCCCACGACCTGGCGCATCCTACGGTGGCCCAGTTTGTCCAATGGTATAAAAAATGGAATCCGGCGTTTCCCCTCTCCAGCAATCTGGTCCGGGCGTGGATTCTGGGAGAATCCGACCAGGCCATTGAGAATGCCATGCAGAACTCTTTGCGCTCAGCGTTGCGGTTGCACCTCTGTGCGAATAACGTGTCCCTGGATAACGGCGTGCCGGCGGTGCGGTTGGTGCGGGTCAAAAGCCTGGCCGAAACGGTCGATTTGCCAGCGATTGAACGGCGCAGCCAGCTCGTGAACCGTTCCTCACTGCTGACGGTCGCCCAAGCGCGCAACACTCTGATCGCGAGCAGTCCGGCGGACCAGAAAGACACAGTGCGATTTCTCGGCTACTTCCTGCGGGAAAACTGCGTGCCCGCCCCGGACCTGACCACCCGCTTGCAAGATCAGCGTGCCGCCAGCGCCGCCACGGTGCAAACCTATCGCGCCGGGCAAGCCGTAGTGCAGGCGGGCCAGGCGATTGACGCCAAAGCATTGGCCGCCCTCCAGGCGCTGGAATCGATGCCCGAGCATGAACCGGGAGTCACACCCGCCACCGCATCTGCCATCGGCGAACCCCTCGGGTCGGTGCCCGCCGTGCGGTGGAGTTGGTTGAAGGTCACCCAGCGGCGGCACCTCTGGTGGCTGGTGGTTTTGGTGGCCGGACTAGGGGTCTTGTTTTGGTTCTTCAAGCAACGGAAACGCGGGCGCTCCGTCCGGACGCGCTATATCGGCAGCGCCGGAAGTTTCACGGTCATGGGAGATGCGCCGCGTAACGAAACGGTGTTGCTGCCCTTGCGTCGCCTGCAACCTTCGGCGGCTGCGAAATCGCCGTCCGCCCGATCGTTGAATTCTGAAAGGCACAACGCAGAAATGGAAGCCGAGCTGGCGGGGGATCATGACGAGCCAAGGCAGACCCAATTCCCGTTGGATGGCGATGCCCAGGAGCTGCCGCCAGCCTGACGTGCATTCCGAACGGCATCGTAGCAGCCGTATCAGGCAACGAGGCTCATTCTTTCCTCGAAATTCACCCGCGGTCAGCGCCTGCTGACGTCGGCTGCCACATTATTAACGGATTGCCAACTCGGTCCCGCCCGGTCCGTTCAAGCCGACGCCGGCGAAACAATCGCCCGCTTACCCGGTCCAATGGTTGCAGGTTCGGTGCGGCACGCGGGTTAGTGATCATTTGGCGGCCGAAGCTGCCGGACGCTCATGGGGCTTTGGCAGATGGATGAAGCTTTGCCGTTGCACGAAATGCATGAGTGACCTATAAACGGTCCATATTCGAAATCAGTGAATACGCCAGTGATGGAGCCTATTCAACAGATCGCCGGATGGGAGATGCCGGGTTGGCCGTGCGCACAGCGGCGCGGGGTTACTACTATTCGTGCCTGGCTGATGGCGTCAATCCTGAGCCTGATCTTGCTGCCCTTGGCGCAGGCCGCGCCGCAACGGTTTGACGTGTTCGATGTGTTCATCGGCTACGACGGCCTGGTGCCGGAAGGCAGTTGGTTTCCGGTGGTGTGTGAAATCGAAAACAAGGGACCTTCCTTCAACGCGGTGTTCGAGTTGAGCGAACGGTATGAGGATCAGACCCGGCAAATGCCCATTGAATTGCCCACCGGCACTCGCAAGCGATTCGTGATGCCGGTATTTTCGGCCAACCGGAACAACCGCCAATGGGAAGCCCGGTTGCTGGACGACCGCGGACGGCATCGGGCCGACGGTTTGGTGCGCCAGGTACGCCGGCAATATTCCGGTAATCTCCCGTTGGTCGGCGCCGTCAGCCGGACGGCGAATGGCCGGCCGGTCTTTCCCACCGTCAAGGATCAAAACCGCCGGGAGGTGCAGGTGGAGGCCGCGCGGTTGCTGCCCGAACTGTTCCCGGATAATCCCATCGCCCTGGAAGGACTCGATACGTTGTACCTGAGCACGGCCCAGGCAACCGAAGACCGGTTGCGGGTCAATCAGGTGAATGCCTTGTTGGCGTGGTTGAATGCCGGCGGGCACCTGATTGTCGGGGTCGAGCAACTGGCACAAATCAACGGCGCGCCGTGGTTGCGCCAGATGCTGCCCGTGGATTTTAGCCAAACCACCAGTCTCACCAACCATTCCGCGCTTCAGGACTGGCTGGTCAGCAACCGGCGCATCGATGGGAGGCAATATCAATACTCCCAAAACAACACGTCGGCCAGCAATTCGCGCGTCCGTAACAACCAACGGACAACCATGGATCCGTTCAGCGATCTCCCCCGCGAGGCGGCGTTTGAAGACATGCCGTTGAGCATTGCCACCGGCAAACTGTTTGACGGCCAAGTGGTGGTGGGCACGGAGACGGCCCCCCTGGTAATCACTGCCCGCCGGGGCCGGGGGCAGATCACGGTGCTGACGTTCAGTCCCGAGCTGGAACCGTTTCTTTCCTGGACCAACCGGCCGTACTTCTGGAGCAAGCTGGCCAATCTGCCGCTCGAAGTCATCCCGCCGAACGTCATGCCCAACTGGTATGCGAATTACAGCATCGACGGCGTGTTTGGCGCGATGATCGAGAGCCGCCAGGTGCGCAAGCTGCCGGTCGGCTGGCTGCTGCTGTTGTTACTGGGTTACCTGGTGGTCATTGGCCCGCTGGACCGGTATTGGCTCAAGAAGATCAACCGGCAAATGCTCACGTGGATCACGTTTCCCGGTTACGTGGTGTTCTTCTCGCTGCTGATTTATTACATCGGTTACAAGTTGCGCGCCGGCGAATCGGAATGGAACGAGTTGAACGTGGTGGACGTGCTGCCGCAGCGGACGCAGGCGCAATTGCACGGTCGGACGTTCGCTTCGATCTATTCGCCGGCCAATGCCCGGTATCCACTGGCGTGCGACCTGCCCTTTGCTTCGCTGCGGGGTGAATTGCTACGACGCAGCCAGGGTGGCCGGGAAGCCACGCGCGCCAATGTGCGGCAGCGGGGTAACAATTTTGTGGCCGAGATTTTTGTGCCGGTCTGGACCAGCCAGCTTTACGTGAACAATTGGTGGGACCAGGCGTCCTTGCCGCTGAACGTGCAGGTACACCGTCAGAACAACGGCTATGAAGTGCGCGTGGAAAACCGGCAGAACCGTCCGCTGACCGAAGCGCGCTTGGTCGTGGCGGGGAAGGTGTTCGCTCTGGGAGCGGTGCCCGCCGGTCAGACCCGCACGATTGCGGTCACTCAAAACGGCACCGCGCTGGCCAGTTTCGTGCGCAATGAAGGCAATCGTTTTCGCGAAGCCATCAATCGCCGCCAGCGGGCCTTCGGTGAGAATCTCATGCAGTTCCCGAATCCGGCGGCCAGCAGCATGGCGGCCTGCTTTATTTCGGAGCTGGATGATCGCAACCAGTCGTACAATTCGTTCATGAGCCCGCCCGGCTTCGACTTGTCGCGGTTGGTCGAGCGGGGCGATGCGGTGGTGCTGGCGTGGACCGCCGATTACGCACCGGTGAAACCGTTTCGCCAGTTTTCACCACGCCGCGACAGCCACAACACGTTATGGCGGATGGCCTGTGAGGTGCAACCATGAGCCCGGAACGGAATGGCTTGCGAATCGAACTTGAAGAAAGAATCTAGCCTATGTCCACTGATGCCCCTCCCATTCCAGCCGTCCAAACCATCGGCCTGACGCGCACCTTTGGCAGCTTGACGGCGTTGAATGCGCTCGACATGACGGTGTTGCGCGGCGACCTGTTCGGCTTCATCGGATCCAACGGCGCCGGCAAGACCACCACCCTGCGCATCCTGGCGACCTTTCTCACGCCCTCATCCGGCACCGCCCAAATCATCGGACACGACGTCGTGCGGGATGCCGATGCGGTCCGGCATGTCATCGGTTACATGCCGGATTTCTTTGGCGTGTACAAGGACATGGAGGTGACCGAGTACCTGGATTTCTTTGGCGCGTGTTACAAGATCCCCACCGCCCAGCGCGAGAAAACGGTGAACGACGTGCTGGAGTTGGTCGGGCTCAGCGAAAAGAAAGGCGCGCTCATCGGTGCGCTCAGCCGCGGCATGCAGCAACGATTGGGATTGGCGCGGGTGTTGATTCACGACCCGCAGTTGTTGTTGCTCGATGAGCCGGCCAGCGGACTCGATCCGCGCGCGCGCATCGAGGTGATGGCGATTCTCCAGGAACTGCAACGGATGGGCAAAACCATCATCATTTCCTCCCATATCCTGAGCGAACTGCAAACCCTGTGCAACCGGGTGGCGATTATCGAACGCGGCCAATTGATTTACAGTGGCCCGGTGCAAGGCGTGCGCGAACAAATGTCCACCGGCCGGGTGGTCTGGGTGAAGGTGTCCAGCGATCGCGATCAAGCGATCGAGTTGCTGCGCGGCCATCCGTCCGTGGCCGAAGTCACCGCGGTGGACAGTCAGATCAAAGTGACGCTGGTCAATCATGACATTGACCACAGCATCGTGGCTGAACGTTTGGTGCAAGGTGGGGCCCGGTTGATCGCCTTGCGCGAAGACGAAATGGGCCTGGAAGAAGTGTTCCTGCGCGTGACGCGGGGGGATACGCAGTGAAGCGTGAAGGGTGAAGCGTGATGGGGGGATGCGCGGTGATTCTTGGAGGGTTAAAGGGGCGAGGGGCGGCGCGGAAGCGTTGGTGCTTTGAAAGGTCAAGAATTGACGTGAGTGAACCACCGTGAAAAAGGATATTCCCGACCAACCAACTGCTCGACGTTTCAACGTGCGGTCCAACAGCAGCCCGTTCACACCTCAGCACGCTTCACGCTTCAACCGACCACGCTTCACACTTCAACTCATCACCCTTCATCCCTTTAACCTCCCATGACCGTTTGGCCTGTCATTGTCCGTGAACTACGGGCTGAAGCGCGGCGGCCTTTCAACTATTGGCTGCGCTTGCTGGGCGCGGGCGCGTTGCTGTTGGCGGCAGCCGGTACGGACATGCAGTATCTCGGCCGGTCCCAGCAGGGCCTGGTGTTGTTCCAGAACCTGCAACAGATGTTGCTGATCGCCATCTGGGTGCTGGTGCCGCTGGTGACCGCGGATTGCATCAGTCGCGAACGGCGCGAAGGCACGCTCGGTTTGTTGTTTCTCACCCCGCTGCGAGCGCACGACATCGTGGCGGCCAAAAGTATTGTACAAGCGTTGCGCGCGTTGACCGCCTGCGTCGCGGTGCTGCCCGTCCAGGTGCTTCCCTTTTTGATGGGTGGCGTAACCTGGCAGGAAGCAGTCCTGGCTGTACTCATCAATTTAAACTCCTTTTTCCTGGCGCTGGCGGCGGGTATCTTGGCGTCGTCGTTCGCCCGGGTTTTTCACCGTGCCCTCGTTCTCGCCGCCGCGCTGGCCTTTTTATTTTTTCTGCTCTTCATATTCATTAATGGCCAAGTAATGGTGGCTGTGCTGCGGCCTTTTTTGGCGACCCCTAGCCTCATGATGTTCCCAAAGGAAAGGGGACTTCTCTTTTCCCTCTTGCTTGGGATGGAATCACTAAGTCAGTCAGGTCGAACGTTCTGGCCGGGCCCAACTTCGGCCAATTTGTTGCGATCTTTCCCCATAGCAACCGCCGTCGGTTTCCTGGTGTTGCTTGGCGTCGTGATGATCGCCGCGTTGCGCCTCCGTAAGTCTTGGCAGGAGAAACCGCCCTCTGTCTGGCAACGCTGGTCGCGGGAACAATTCTGCACCCCCCTGCCCCGGCTGACGTTTTATCACGGCTGGCTGCGCCGGCACCTCGAACGCAACCCGGTTGGCTGGCTGGAACAACGCACCTGGCAAGGCCGGTTGGCCGTGTGGGGATGGGTGGCGGCAATCCTGTGCTGGTGGTGGCTGGCTTTGTCAGGCAATCGCTATTTCTCGACGGGCTTTAGCGAGGTGGAGCGGTTCCTGGGATCGATTCTGCTATTCAGTATGGGCATCACCAGCGCCATCAGTTTCTGGCGGGACCGCGAGAAAGGCACCCTGGAATTGATGCTGGTCACCCCACTGAGCGAACGGCGTATTATCTGGGGACGCCTCCGGGCGATCTGGGGCCGTTACTTACCAGCGGTCCTGTTGTTCATCGGTTTGTGGGCCTTCGTCACCAGGTTCCGATCGGTGGCCAAACCGGATTACTTTTGGATCAGCTATTTCGCGCTGCTGTGCGCAACGTTGCCGGTGGTGGGCCTGTTTTTCTCCCTGCACTGCCGGAATCTGCTCGTGTCCGGAGGATTGACTTTGCTGGTGGGATTGGTGCTGCCCAAGGTGGCGGTGTTTGTGGTCCCCTATGCTTGGTCGCGGTTGGCGTGGTGGGTCAATCTGGTGGTCGAGGCCGCGCTGATCGGCGGGCTGGTCGTGGTATGGAAACGGCGGGCGTATGTTTGGGCCGGTGGCCTCGCGCTCGGAGCCTTGCTCTGGTTTCTTTGGGCCGTAGGGCCGGAACTGAGTCTGGCGCCCTCCCGGCTGACCGGCGCCCTGGCCAAAACGAGCCGCCTGTTTTTCTTTGTTCTCGCGCCGGACAATTGGGAACGGCGCTACGGAATGCTCTCCGCTGCCAGCCGGCTCTACACCCTCATGGGATTGCAGTTGGTCATCGCCACCGTATTGGCCTGGCGCATCCACCGCAACCTGGCCACCCGCCGGTTTGGTATGCTCCGGGTGAAGGGGTGACCGCCCGCGCCGGACTCTTCCGCCTTAAACCTTGAAGATTAAGGTTTACAAATGCCGTTCGTTAGCTATGGTCGCGATAGTAACTCAAAGGCACAACGGCAACATCCCAATGAAGACCAACGACGCAGCACTCCCGGCGGTCAGGGCGCCCGGCGGCCAGCGGCCGGAAGTCCGCCCAGCGTTACGGATCGTGCTGACCTACTTGGTGTTTGCAGCGCTGTGGATCTATTTGTCCGGGTGGGGATTGAGCCATCTGACGGCCGATCCCGAGGTCATGAACCGCTGGGAAACTTACAAGGGTTGGGCGTTTGTCACGGTAACGGCCGCGCTGTTGTATTACTTGCTGAACCGCACGTTGGCACGGATTCGCCAGGCCCAATCCTCCCTCGAACAAAGCGAAACCCGGCTGCGGCTGGCGCTGGCTTCGGCCCATCAGGGACTTTACGACTTCAACCTCCCCACCGGCGAGGCGGTCACCAACGAGGAGTATGCCTTGATGTTGGGCTACTGTCCGGACGATTTTCGCGAGACCATCGACCGGTGGATGGATCGATTGCATCCCGACGATCATGCCCGTGTGACGGCCGCCTTCCAGGAGTGTGTGGCCGGGCGAATTGAGGAATATCGCCTCGAGTTTCGACACCGGACCCGCGAGGGCGACTGGAAATGGATCCTGTGCCTGGGGCGGGCAGTCGCCCGCGACGACCAAAGCCAGGCGCTACGCCTGTTGGGGACGCATACGGACATCACCCCTCAGAAGCAAGCCGAGTATCGTGTCCGCAAACTCAACCATCTCCATGAGGTCTTACGACTAACCAACGAAACCATCGAACGTCATGGTGACCGCGACACCCTCTTCCGGGAAACATGCGGGAATGCGGTGAAACACGGCGCGCTGCAGATGGCGTGGATTGGCACCATCGATCCCCTCCATAACCAACTGGTGCCCGTGGCCGCATGCGGGATACCGGCAGAGTACCGGGCCGAATTGACGATGCCCATGGACACGTCGGCATCCGCCCACCACAATCCGCTCGGGCAGGCATTGCACCAGGGAACCCATTATGTCTGTCAGGAGCTCAAAGATACTGCCTCCCGAGATCCCTGGTGCATCGCGGCACTTCAGGCCGGATGCCACTCGGCCGCGGCGTTTCCGTTGAAACAGAAAGGTTTGGTATTGGGGGCGCTTTGCCTGCTGGCCACCGAGGCGGACTTTTTTGACCACGAAGCCACCGCGTTGCTCGACGAAATGGCGCGGGATGTTTCCTTGGCCTTGGACAATCTGGAAGTCGAAGCCCAACGGACGCAGGCACTGGCGGCCTTGCAAGCAAGCGAGGCCAAGTTTCGGCGCATTGTGGAAACGGCCAACGAAGGCATCTGCCTGCTGGACGAACACTTTGAACTTACCTTTGTAAATCGCCGCATGGCAGAAATGCTGGGTTACACCGAAGCGGAAATTCTCCATCACCCCGCCGAAGAATTCCTGTTACCCGAAGAGCTGCGGGACCATCAAGCTCAGATTGCGGCCCGCCGCCAAGGGGCGAGCGGACACTACGAACGCCGCTTGCGCCGGAAGGATGGCGCGACGGTGTGGGCGTTGATTTCGGCGACCCCGATTCGGGATGAGCGACAGGAATTCCGCGGTTCGTTCGCCATGTTGACGGACATCACCCAACGCAAACAGGCTCTGGACGCCCTGTGCGACAGTGAAGCGCGGTTTCGCCAACTCTTTGCCGACAATCCCCTGCCGATGTGGGTGGCCAGTGTCGAAACCCTGCGTTTCCTGGAAGTGAACGATGCGGCCCTGGCGCACTACGGCTATGCGCGTGCAGAGTTTCTCGAGTTGCACTTTAGCGATTTGTACCGAACGGAAAGCGTGCCGCCGCTCCGTCAGTTTCTTAAAGCTTGGGATGGGAAACAAGCGCACCTGGACGAGGTCCAACACCGCCTGAAAAACGGACGCCTCATTTGGGTCGAAGTGGCCCTGCATGGGTGTGATTTTGCCGGGCAGCGCGCCGTGCTGGTGGCCAGCGTAGATATCACCGAACGCAAGCGGGCTCTGCAAGCGCTGCACAAACTATCCGGCCGGCTGCTGCGTTTGCAGGATGAAGAACGGCGCCGGATCGCCCGTGAATTACACGACACCACCACCCAGGATCTGGCGGCGCTGAGCATGAATCTTTCCTTGCTGCAACCCGGGCTCCCGAAAGGTGATCCGCGCTGGGAACAGTTGCTGGCGGATTGCGCGCGCTTGGCGGCGAAAAGCACGCAGGAAATCCGAACCCTGTCCTATCTGCTGCACCCGCCGATGCTCGAAGTTTTGGGCTTGCCGGGAGCGGTACGCGAGTTGGTGGAGGGATTCGCCCGCCGCAGCGGTATCAAAACCGAGTTTGACGCCCCGAAGGACTTTGGCCGTTTGCCGGCGGACGTGGAAACCGCCCTGTTTCGGGTTGTGCAGGAAAGCCTGGGTAACATCCACCGCCACTCGGGCAGCCCCACCGCGCGGATCCAGTTGCGCCGCCACAATGGACAGTTGACGGTGGAAATTGCCGACACGGGTGGTGGCATTCCACCGGAAAAACTGGCCGGGTTGGCAAACGGAACGTCCGCCCTGGGTGTGGGTATTGCCGGCATGCGCGAACGGCTGCACCAACTTGGTGGCAAACTGGACGTGGCCAGCGGATCCGCGGGAACCCGGGTGAAAGCCGTGGTGCCCCTGAACCTTCGGACATCTGACGAGTGAAGGAGCGCGCCTCGTTGTCCCAGGAATCGGAGCAGTCCGGCGGGCTGGACGCGGGGCAAATGATGCGGAAACGTTAACATGGACGTTGACGAAATTTTGTCGCCGCCATCACCGCCGGCAGCCGCGCGGATGGGGGAGAACAACGTATGTCAGGATGACGTGAGTATGGATACGCTGAACATTTTGATCGCTGATGACCACGAAATGGTGCGTCGCGGACTGAAAGCCGCTCTGACCGAACGGCCGGGCTGGACAATTTGTGGTGAAGCGGCGACGGGACGCCAGGCGGTGGAACTGGCCGAGCAACTCAAACCGGATATTATCATCCTGGATGTCATGATGCCGGGATTGAACGGCTTGGAGGCCACGCGTCAAATCCGGAAGGTATTGCCCGGCGCCGAGGTACTCATCCTGACCATGCACGAATCCGAAGAACTGGTGCGCGAAGTCCTGAGCGCCGGGGCGCGCGGTTACGTTCGCAAAAGCGATGCGGGGCGCACCGTGGTGCAAGCGGTCGAAACCCTCAGCCAGCATCAGCAGTATATCACCCCCGGCGTGGCGGAAGGACCAATTCACCCAGCCAGCTTCAATCCCGTGACGCCCCGGGAACGTCAGGTGCTACAACTCATCGCCGAAGGTAAAAGCAACAAAGAAGTGGCGCACGAATTGGGAATCAGTGTCCGCACCGCGGAAACGCATCGCACCAAAGTCATGCGCAAACTGAATCTGCGTTCCGCGAGCGACATTACCCGCTACGCAATCCGCAATCGGCTGATCGAGCCGTGATGCCCGCTTTCAGTGAGGTCTGATTTCCCGCACGCCCACCACCGGAACCGTCCCCCTTTCTCCGTATGCAGTTTTGTAGTGATACACTGATTCGTATTCGTCCAGCTTGGGCTTGCCCTTCGTCTCAATGATCGCTCCGCTGGTCAGGGTGATGCGGTAATGCGGTGCGGCGCAACCGCCGAGGGCCGGAGCCAGCAACACGAGCACCGGAAGGAGCCATTTTCTCTGGAGCCAACCAACCAATGGAGACGACACTCTCATCGGACAGAATTCATTTCCCGTGAGCAACCAATTGCTTCGGCCCCGCCGGCAAATGGTCGCGGAGATAACGGGTGAGGAGTTCGAACAAATGCCGCCGGGTGTTGGCGCCTTCGCTGATGCTGTGGGTCCGGTTGGGATAGGCCATCAGGGAGAATTGCTTGTTGTCCTTGATGAGTTCATTCATCAGCACCGCGCAATTCTGGTAATGGACATTGTCGTCGGCAGTGCCATGGACCAGCAGAAGATTGCCCTTCAGTTGGTGGGCGAATGTGATCGGCGAACCGTTCTTGTAGCCATCGGCATTGTCGTCCGGCAGTCCCATATATCGTTCCTGGTAGATCGTATCGTAAAACCGTTGGTTGCTGATGAACGCAATCGCCATCGCCGTTTGATACAGATCCGGATACCGAAAAATGGCGTTCAAGCTCATCGACCCGCCGCCGCTCCATCCCCAGATGCCGATCCGCTGCGGATCCACGCCGGGCCGCGATGCAATGATCTTCCGCGTGGCGGCTGCCTGGTCCGCCGAGGCAAGAATGCCGACCTGGCGATAAATGCACTTGCGGAACTCGCGCCCGCGCGGGGCGGCGGTGCCGCGGTTATCGACACTCATAACCAGATATCCTTGCTGCGCCAGGTAACAGTGCCAGAGGTACGGTGTCGCCGCCCCAGCGGTCCAACACCGTTTGGCCGGCGGGTTCACCATAGACATGAAAGAGCACCGGATACTTTTTTGCGGGATCAAAGTCCGGCGGCTGGATGCACCAGGCATCGAGTTGGACGCCGTCGCCGATGTCCACGCGGAAGAATTCGCTGGGGCATGGTTGCAGTTTCTTGAGCTTGGCGCGCAGTTTGGAATTGTCGGCAATGACCCGGAGCGACTTGTGTTCCGGCAAGTCCACCAACTCGATGACCGGTGGATTGCCAAAGCTCGAATACGTGTGGAAGGCCCAACGGCAGTCCTTCGACAATTGATAGGAATGCGTGCCGGCATGCCCTTTAGGAGTCACCCGTTTCGCCTTGCCCGAACCATCCAACGGCACGCGATACAGATAACGCTGCGCGGCGTTTTTGGGCGAGGCAATGAAATAAACCCAGCCTTGTGCTTCATCCACGCCAGCAACATTAATAACATCGTACTTGCCTGAGGTCAGCAGGGTGGGCTTCCCGTGCCGGGTGACCACATACAGATGCCGCCAGCCATCGCGTTCGCTCAACCACAGGAAACGTCGACCGTCCTCCAGCCAATGCCATTCATGGTTCACGTCCACCCAGGCATTGTCACGATCCGTGAACACCACTTTCGTCCGGCCGCTTTTCACCTGACCGCGGATCAGGTGGTTGGTGCTTTGCAGGCGATTGAGTTGTTGAAAAACAACCGACCGCGAATTGGGCGCCCATTCCATTTCCGGGATGTAATTGTTCCGTGGATCCGCCGACGTGTTGAACCAACGAGTCGGTCCTCCGCTGGCTTTGACCACGCCCACGCGGCAGGCGGAATTGGTCTGGCCCACCTTCGGATAGGGAAACGACGTGATCTTTGGGTACAGCGAGTCGGTGTAGTTGATGAGCTTGAAATCGCGGACCATCGAGGTATCGAACCGCCAATACGCCAGGCGCCGGCTGTCGGGACTCCAGCGGAATGCTTTACGCAGGTACAATTCTTCTTCGTACACCCAGTCCGACGTGCCGTTGATGAGCCGCTCCGAGCCATTGGTGGTCAGCGCGGTGATCTTAAGATTCTTAAGGTTTTGGACGTAGAGATTGTTCCGGCACACATACGCCACCCGCCGGCCGTCCGGCGAGAACGTGGCAAACATCATCGTGGCCGGCTCGGCGGGATCCCCAAGTTGCTGGAGGCTTTGGGTGCCACAGTCGAACAGCCAGTAATCGCCCCGGGTGTTCTGTCGCCAGACACGTTTGCTGTTGGTGAACAGGAGGAGCTTCTTACCATCGTCAGACCACGCGTAGCCATCGATGTTTAGTGGCTTCGACTTGCCGGCCGGGATTAGGTGTGAGGCTGGCACCAGGACCTTGCGGGCGCCAGATTCAGGATCGTAACGAACAATGTCTTTGCCACCTTTGACCTTCTTGGACGTCTCCAGCGTGGTATAGCCGGAGCCATCTTTGAGCCAGCGCGCCGGCCCCCCGGATTCGGTCTTGAATTCGTGCTTTTCAAAAATCCGATCCAGCGTCAGCCGGGATGGGTCCGGAGCTGATTCCGCCGCGCAGATATTCAGGGCGGTCAAGGCCAGCAGTGCGAAACCAGCCGCGAAAATCCGCCGGGCGTTCTTCCGCCACTTGAAATGGCGCATCGAAAAGTCAGTCGCAGATTGCGAACAGATTTCAGCGAAGATCATGGAAACAGTTTAGGCGGCCTGGAGGAAAAGGAAAAGCTTTTGCCCCCATGGTGCGCGCATTATCCGTGGATGCCGCTATTTAACAGCAACAAACCCTCATGGTAGCGGCTCTTCTTCAAGTGGAGCGTGATCAGTCGCGCCAGCGTTTGGAGTGCGTCCGGCTTGCCGGCGCTTTCGGGTGGAGAACAACCGGCAGAGCTTGTTTTGTGCTGTAAAATCTATGGCGTCCCCAAGCAACCGAAAGCGGGAGCAAGCTCCCCGCATTCCAAACGCTGGCGCGCCAAGCGATTGCCCGCTCGAACACCGTCCGGTCGTGAAATGCAGTAGGTAGCGTCGCTTTCGAAGCGACTCAGCAATACCCGCACCATGGCCCTTCGGCCACCAAGCAAGACACCTCCCTACTCAATCCCGACCGTCAGTTTCTTAATGGGCTTGGCAAAGATGAGCAGCATGACGCCCGCGCCCACCGAGGTCAGCACGATGTGGAAATAGCGCACGGACATTTCATCCACGGCGTTGGCGTTGAATTCGCCGGCAATCAGACCGGCAAAGAGATTGCCCAGCGACGCGGCCAAAAACCAAACGCCCATCATTTGCCCCACCAGCCGTTTGGGTGAGAGTTTGGTCACCGAACTCAAGCCCACCGGGCTGAGACACAGCTCGCCGACCGAGTGCAACAGGTAAGTGGTGATCAACCACGACGGCCAGACCTTGTGGCCGGCAGCAACAATTTTCGACGCCCCGGCCATTACCAGAAAGCCCAGACCAAGCAGGAGCAGACCGGCAGCGAATTTCACCGGGAGCGACGGATTCATACAACGCCGGGCCAGCGCCACCCACAGCCAGGCCATCACCGGCGCCAGGGTGATGATGTAAATTGGATTCAGCATCTGGAACCAACCGGCGGGAATCTCAAAGTGGAACCACGTCAGGACCCGGGCGGTGTAACGATCCGCAAACAGGTTCAAAGAAGAGCCGGCCTGCTCGAAGCCCGACCAGAACATCGCGGCCGCCACGAACAAGACCACAATCGCCCAAACGCGTTTCTTCTCGGTGGGATCCAGCTTAAAGAACACGAACACCAGGGTAAAATAAACCAGCGCCACGCCCACAATGATGTAGGTGGTAGCGCGCGCCAGGGAAACCGGATTGATTTTGATGACGCCCGTCAGCCCCAGAACTACCACCAACGCGATCAATCCCAAGCCACCATAGAACATCGCCCAGTGCCGCGGCGTGGCTCCTTCCCGGTGGCCCGGGTGAAGCCCGGCTTCGCCCAAGTGTTTGGCGGTGATTTTGTATTGAATCAGCCCCAGCACCATCCCGACGCCCGCCGCGCCAAAGCCGTAATGCCAGTTATGTTTTTCACCGAGCCAACTGCAAATAAACGGTCCCAGGGCCGCCCCCAGGTTGATGCCCATGTAGAAAATCGAAAAGCCGGCATCCCGCCGGGCGCCGCCCTCGGGATAAAGATCACCGATAATCGCGCTGATATTCGGCTTCAAAAATCCGGTGCCCAGAATCACCAGCACCAGCCCCAGGTAAAACGTCTGGTCGGTCGGAATGGCCAACGTGAAATGCCCGGCGGCAATGATGACGCCGCCCGTGAACACGGACCGTTGCGCGCCCAACAACCGGTCGGCTACCCAGCCCCCCGGCAGCGCCGCCAAATAGACGGCGGCGGTATAGAGTCCGTAAATGGCCGTGGCGGATTCGCATCCGTCATGCCCATGCCGCCACGCACCGCGTCCACCATGAACAACACCAATAATGCGCGCATCCCGTAATAGCTGAAACGTTCCCACATCTCGGTGAAGAACAGCGTGTACAGGCCGCGCGGGTGGCGTTGCTTGGGCGCGACGGAGGGAATGTGATCGGAAAGAGGATCCTGGGTGGGCATGAGGATGGTTTAGGGGCGGTGGGGTTGGATTTGTTGAAGGGTTAAAGGGTTGAAGGGTTGAAAGGGAAAAGAGCTTGGTTGATTTGCGACGATGTTGCGGCCGAGCATTGCCGCGTTCCAGGTGCCGCCGCGTGAAGGCACGCGGCCTACAGGGTCATATAGGCCGGATCCCCGAACCCGGCGCCACCGCTTGGCGACGCGCTGCATGGTGGGCCTGGATACTTCACCCTCGCGGTAGCAGCCGATGTTAGGAAGCGGACCCAATGCACCCTGACCGCGCTCCGCCTCCTCACGTCGGCGGCTACAGTCTGCCAGTGTTTCAAGCGGGAAATGAACCATCCGGGCTTGGCGTTCGCCACGCAGCAGAACCATCATCGGGGCTCCTGCAATCGTTTGCGCACCAACTCGGGCAAATACTTCACCGGCACCGATCCGTGCGCCAAGACAGCTTCGTGGTACCGGCCCAGGTCAAACGCCTCGCCCATTTCACGTTCAATGGCCTGACGCAACCGATAATGGGCCATGCGCCCCACAAAGTACGTCGAGAGTTGAACGGAGCTTTGCTTCGAGCGAATGATCTTGAGACGCGCTTCGCCTTCGGATTGAAACCCGCCGTCCATCAGCAGGGCCAGCGCCTCTTCGTCGGTCATGTTGCCGCCCTGCATTTTGTGATCGAGAATGGCGTTCACCACGGCCCGAAGATAGAACTTGAGCTGCGTCAGGCGCAACGCGAGATTCCCGTCACCGTAACCCTGGTCCAGCATCATCTGCTCGGTGTACACGGCCCAACCCTCAACGAACACGCCCGATTGCAGCACGCGCCGAATGAGCGACGGATTCTGGTTCGCATACTCGAATTGCACGTAATGGCCCGGATACGCTTCGTGGATGGTGAGGATTTGCAGCATGTGCCCGTTGTATTCTTCGAGGTAACTTTGCACCCGCGCCGCGTCCCAATCCTTGGGCGGCGGACTCACCGCGTAATAACCGGTCGCCTTGGGATCCAGTGGTGGCGGTGAGTTCATGTAAGCGGTCGAATTGCCGCGCTGGAATTCCGGCATCTCGATGACCTGACACCGATCCGGTTGCGGCAGGCGCAACACACCGCTTTCGCTGATGAACTTCTTCAAATGGGCGACCGTGGCCTGGGCATCGCGCACCAAGTTCTCTGGTTTGCCGTGTTCGTGGGCCACTTGGTCGAGCACAAGCTGGATGGTGGCGTGCCGACCGGCGACATCGTCCGGCGGCAACGCCCGTTTCGGGTAATAGTGACTCCAAAGCTGGCGGGCGATCACATACATGTCGCGCACCACCCGGTCGAATTCTGACTTCGCGTCGGCCAGCACCTGGTCGGCAGTCACACCGGCATCCAGGGTGAGTTCCAGCTTGCGGGCAAACTTGTCTTTGCCCAGACGCCAGGTGCCGTTGGCCTTCGGCAACAGGTTGTTTTCCAGGAATTGCTGATAACCATTGAGACACGCCACCACTTCTTGTGCCGCGGCTTGCAACGCCCCGAGTTGCCGCGTCTTCCCCGCCAGCAAGAACAGGTCGTTCTGATAAAAACCAATGGCGCCGCGATTCTGCCGGATGGCGGTTTCCAGGATGATGCGGGGCGGATTCTGGAGGCTTGCTTTCGCAGCAGCGACGACTTGCGGGATTTGCGCCATGCGCGCCAGGCAATTCGAGATGTTGGTTTCCTTGGGCAACGTGGATTGGGAGAGCAGCAGGTAAGTGCTGTCGCTGATGTAGTTGTTGTAAACGCGCGGATCGTTGGCGAAAGGATTCGTGCTCTCCGCCAACCAGATCGTGCGCTTCAAATCCTGCGCGAAGATCTCGTAATCGATCTGCGCATTGCGGGAGAGCTTCACGTAATCGACTTGCTGGGGCAGCTCGGCGAGGGTGGAACGTGCGAGGGTGAGCCACGCGTCGCGGGCCGGTTGCGACAAGTCCTCCAGCAGCGCATCAAAGCGGTGATCCCCCAACTGGGTGGCCCCCTGCGGTTGCTGCCGGAAGTGCGCATCAAGGTATTGCCGGAAGAAGGCGTCGAGTTTGGCGTCCGCCGCTTGGGCGAACACCGGATTCAAGCTGGCGGCCAACATGCAAACCGCCGCCGCCACTGGAGCAGAAATCACGTTTCTCATGGGGCTGGCGGTCATGATGCGTGAAACCGTTGCCCAGCGTCACGCCTTTTCTGAAATCGGGAAGGGGAGCGCGCCCGCCTCGGGCGCAGTCAACGGCGCCTCGCCGTTGACTCGAATGGAACGTTAGCCACAAGTTCAAACCGCCCTTCCATTCGCGATCCGAACAAAACCCGCCCCGTTTCGAATCGGCTGGTAGGGCGAGACTCCGTCGAGCCCTGACTTCGCCTCATCGCCGCCCCGTGACGGAAATCGAAACCGTGGGAAGGGTGCGGCGGATCGGATGTCCGGGATTTCTCTTTGGTCGGGTTCGGGTTCTCGAAGACCAACCGGGGAATTCAGGGCTCGACGGAGTCTCGCCCTACCGGGGCAGGGAACCCGCAATTGGCGGCGCAGATGCTCCTCATGCGCACGGTCGGCGCGAGGCGCACCGACCGACAGGCGAGGCGCCTGTGCTCCCCAGCGGGATGGAAACGCGATTTCTTCGAGTTTCGGATTTCGGACTTCTTTCGGCCTTCGGATTTCCTAAATGTGAATGGCCCTCCCATTGACGGCCAGGGCGGCTTCCTTCATGGCTTCGGCCAGCGTGGGGTGGGCGTGGCAGCAGCGCGCGATGTCTTCGCTGCTGGCGCCGAAGGCCATCGAGGTGGCGGCTTCGGCGATCAGTTCTCCGGCGTGCGGACCCAGATATGTGAACGCCCAGCACCCGGTCGGTCTGCCGGTCCGCCAGCACTTTGACTTTGCCGTCCGTTTGCCCGAGCGCGCGCGCCCGGCCGCTGGCCAGGAACGGGAAGATGCCCTTGCGATATTCCACGCCGGCTTCCTTGAGTTGGTCTTCGGTTTTACCCACGGACGCGATCTCGGGATGCGTGTAGGCCACGCCGGGAATGGTGTTGTAATCGACGTGGCCATACCCGCCCGTCAATCTGTTCGACGCACGCCACGCCTTCCTCCGAAGCTTTGTGAGCGAGCATCGGCCCGGCAATCACATCCCCAATCGCATACACACCCGGCACGCGTGTGGCAAAGTGTTGATCGACGGGGATGCGGCCTTTCTCGTCGAGCTCGATCCCGGCTTGCGCCAAGCCCAGTCCCTCGGTGTTCGGGCACTCGGCCCACGGCCAACAGCACGCGATCGCACTCCACCGGTTCGGCGTCGGCGCATTCAACGATGCATTGGTCGCCTTTGACGCGAGCGGCGGTGACGCGGCAGCCGAGGCGGAACTGGAGTCCTTGTTTGGCCAACAACTTCTGCGCGTCGGCGGCGATCTCCGAATCCATGCCAGGCAGAATGCGATCCAGAAATTCGAGGACGGTGACCTGGGCGCCCAATCGCCGCCAGACCGAGCCCAATTCGAGGCCGATGTAACCCGCGCCAATCACGACGAGATGCCCGGGCACCTCCGCGTAGCCGAGCGCTTCGGTGCTGGTGCCGATCCGGTCGCCGTCCAATTCCACGCCCTTTAAGCCGGCGGACTGGCTGCCGGTAGCGATGAGGATGTGCCGGGCTTTGAGTTCGGATTGGTCTGACTTGGCTTTGACCTGAACCCGCCCGTCGCCGAGCAATCGGCCTTGGCCGACGTAACGGGTGATTTTGTTCTTCCGAAACAAGCCGTCGATGCCTTTGCACAACGTCTGCACCACTTTGTCTTTGCGCTGGAGCATCGCCGCGAGATCGAGGCTGACGTCACCGACCCGGATGCCGTGCGCATCCAGCGATTCTTTGGTTTCGGCGTAACGTTCGCTGGATTCGAGCAAGGCCTTGCTGGGGATGCAGCCAATGCGCAGGCAGGTGCCGCCGAGTAGCGATTCCTTTTCCACGCAGGCCACATTCAGGCCGAGTTGGGCGGCGCGAATGGCCGCCACGTAGCCGCCGGGCCCGGCGCCGATGACCACCAAATCATGTTCCGTTACCGCCATGTTAAACCTCCATAAGGATGCGCGCGGGTTCTTCCACCAACGCCTTGACCCGCCGCAGGAAGGTCACCGCCTCCCGGCCATCGACGAGCCGGTGATCGTAGGTCAACGCCACATACATCATCGGGCGGATAACCACCTGGCCGTTCAGGGCAATCGGGCGCTCCTGAATGGCGTGCATGCCGAGTACCCCGCTTTGCGGCGGATTGATGATCGGCGTGGACAACAGCGAACCAAACACGCCGCCATTGGTGATGGTGAACGTGCCGCCGGCCAGATCGTCGGGCCGGATCTTGTTGTCGCGGGCGCGCTGGGCAAAATCCGCGATGGCCTGTTCGATCTCGGCGAAGCTCAACCGTCCGGCGTTGCGGAGCACCGGCACCACCAGCCCTTTGCCGCCGCCGATGGCAATGCCGATGTCGTGGTAATTGCGATACACGATGTCGTTGCCGCGAATCTCGGCGTTAAGCTGGGGAATGTCCTTGAGCGCTTCGATGGTGGCTTTCACGAAGAAGGACATGAAGCCGAGTTTGATGTGGTAACGCTTGTGAAAGGTTTCCTGGTATTGCTGGCGGAGACCCGCGACAGCCGACAGGTCAATTTCGTTGAACGTGGTGAGGAGCGCGGCTATTTGCTGGGCCTGCACCAGGCGCTCGCGCAATCTTGCGCCGCAACAGGCTCATGGGCACGACTTCCTCTTCGCGGTCGCCACCTGCCGCACCGCTCGCCGCTGGCGGCGCCGGCTCAGGCGCCGCGGCTGGCGTTTCCGCGGGGTGGGCTACGCCTTCGGCGGCCGCGCGCTGAACATCTTCCTTGAGCACACGTCCGCCCGGTCCAGTGGGCTCGACGGCGCCCGGCGAAACGCCACGCTCCGCCATCAGGCGCGCAGCGGCGGGCATGACCCGCGCTTGGGTCGCCCCCTTTAAGGCGGGTTTCGACAGTGGCGGTTCTGCTTTGGTATCGGAAGGTTTGGCTGCGGCGGACTCAGAAGCCGGTGCTTCGGACTTGGCAGGTTTTGCTTTACCCGTTTCCTTGGAAGGGGGTTTTTGTTTTTCGGGCTTTGGAGCCTTCTTGCTCTCGTCCTCGTCCTTCTTCGAGGCGGTTTTCTCCGGTTTGCCTTGAGCCTCTCCGTCACCTTCTTCGAGGTAACCCACGATGTCGCCGACGGAAACGCGCTCGCCTTTTTGTTTCACGATTTTGCTCAAGCGCCCGGCGGCCGGCGCGGCAATTTCGACCGTGGCTTTGTCGGTTTCGATGACGACCACATTCTCGTCTTTCTTGACGGCGTCACCTTCCTGTTTGAGCCAATCGCCAATCTCCACTTCGGTGATCGATTCGCCGACGGAGGGGACTTTGATGGATTGAGGCATAGTGTTTCAGTTTTCCGGGGTTACAGGTTCCAAACTCTTCGACGGCGGTAATGGTTTCGGTGCGCGGGCGCGGTCCGGGTTCTTCGGCGGCAAAGGCGCGTTCGAGCAATTGTTCCTGCTCGATCTGATGCGCGGCGGCGGAGCCGGTGGCCGGACTGGCCGAGGCCGGACGGCAGATGCCCGTGAACGGCAGGCGACCGAGGAACTCCATGCCCACAGTCACGCGGAGGTAGCGCCAGGCGCCCATGTTTTCCGGTTCCTCCTGCACCCAGATCACGTTGGTGCCATCGCGGCATTGCGCCAGCAGCGGTTCCAATTCCGCGCGAGGGAACGGATACTGTTGCTCCAGCCGCAGGATGGCCACTTCGTTGCGCTCGAGTTCTTCGCGTCGGGCGGCGAGGTCGTAATAAAACTTGCCGCTGCACAACAACACCCGGTTGGCCGCGGCCAGGCAGACGCCGCGCTGGTCGGGCAACACGCGTTGGAAGCGGCCGCCAGTCAAAGTCCTCGATCGGAGAAACAACTTGGGGATGACGCAACATGCTCTTAGGCGTCATCACGACCAATGGCTTGCGCCACTTGCGCAAAACCTGCCGGCGTAACAAATGGAAAAACTGCGCGGGCGTCGTCGGCACGGCGACCTGGAGGTTGTCTTCCGCCGCGAACATCAGAAACCGTTCCAGCCGGGCGCTGGAATGCTCCGGCCCCATGCCTTCAAAACCGTGCGGCAGCAGCAACACCAGTCCGCTCAATCGCCGCCATTTATCTTCGCCGCTCACGATGAAACTGGTCGATCATCACCTGGGCCGAGTTGGCGAAGTCGCCGAACTGCGCTTCCCAGCCCACCAAGCCATCGGGACAATCCAGGCTGTAGCCGTATTCGAAGCCCATCACCGCGAGTTCGGACAACGGGCTGTTGCTGATCTCGACGAGCGCTTGATCCTTCGCCAAGTGTTGCAACGGCATGTAGGTCCGACCGGTTTCGACATCGTGCAACACGGCGTGACGATGACTGAACGTGCCGCGTTCCGAATCCTGGCCGGTAAGCCGAAGACGATGGCCTTCAACCGCCAAGCTGGCCAGCGCCAGCATTTCGGCGGCGGCCCAGTCCAGGGGACGCTTGTCCCGGGCCATTTCGCGGCGAAGATCCAGCAGCCGCTGCAGTTTCGGAATGCACCTTGAAGCCGTCGGGCACTTCGGTCAGCCGTTCGAGCAATGCGACGGCTTGTTCGCGAGGCACGCCGGTGTCCACTTCATCCTCGCGCGGTTCGATGCCGCCCAGGTAGCCTTGCCAGACGCCGGTCAAGCTGCTGGGCAGCGAGGCGTGAAAATCGCCGCGAGCCTCGTTGAGTTGTTCCTCCAACAACTCATAACGCCGCCGGGCAATCTCGTCGGCTTCCGCGTCGCTGACTTCATCCAGTTTTCGCAGGTGCTTCAGGTAGCCTTCGCGCACCGATTTGCGTTCGCGAATGATGCGGTAGAGCAACGGCTGCGTGAACGAGGGTTCATCGCCTTCGTTGTGACCGAGGCGGCGGTAACAATACATGTCAATGAACACGTCGAGCTTGAATTTCTGCCGGAAATCCATCGCCAGTTGCAGGCAATGAGCCACCGCTTCGGGATCTTCACCGTTTACGTGCAGAATGGGCGAAGGCAGCATTTTGCACACGCTGGTCGAATACATGCTCGAACGGCCCTGCGTGGGTTGGGTGGTGAAGCCGATCTGGTTGTTGACGATGATGTGCAACGCTCCGCCCACGTGATAGGTGTCCAGGCGGCTGAGGTTCAGTGTCTCCTGCATGATTCCTTCGCCAATGAACGCGGCATCGCCGTGGATCAGTAGTGGCATCACTTGATGGCGATCCAGGTCCATCAGGCGATCCTGTTTGGCGCGCACCCGGCCCAACGCCACCGGATTCACGAACTCGAGGTGACTGGGATTGAAACAGAGCGAGAGATGAACCACCCGCCCCGCGCCGGTGGTGTAATCCCGGCTGTAGCCCAGGTGATATTTTACGTCGCCGCCGCCCAGGTAGAGATCGGGATCCTTGTCTTCGAACTCGCGGAAGATTTCGCGCGGGCTTTTGCCGATGATGTTGGCCAGCACGTTCAACCGTCCGCGATGGGCCATGCCGACCACGATTTGCTGGACGCCCTGTTCGCCAGCTTTCTCGATGGCCAGGTCCAGCAAAGGGATCAGACTCTCGGCGCCCTCGAGGGAAAAGCTTTTGGCGCCCACATATTTCTTGCGCACGAACTCCTCGAACACCAGCGCGTCGGTCAGGCGGGAGAGAATGCGCAACTGCTGCTCGCGGGGAAGTGGGGTGCGGTATTGCACGTTTTCAATCCGCTCCTGGAGCCAGTGGCGCACCTCGAGGCGGTCAATGTGCATGAACTGGACACCAAGCGAACCGCAATACGTCTTGCGCAGCCGATCCACGATCTCGCGCAGCGTCAACCGCCCCTGCGCCTGCATCGTCTCGCAGACGAACTCGCGGTCCATGTCCGCCTCGGTGAAGCCGTAGTGCTCGACCTCCAATTCCGGCACGTGCGGCAGAAAATCGCTGAGCGGATCGATCTTCGCCCGAATGTGCCCGCGCACGCGATAGGCGCGGATCAGGCGGTCAACGCGATGTTGGAGACGGATCATCTTTTCCAACTCAGCATCATCAGTCGCCTGGCGCGCTCCGGTGGGATTGAACAAACTGCGGTGGGGAAACGACGGTCCCAGTTTCAGCGTCCCATTTCCGGGTTCGCCATCGGCCAAGCCATCAAAATACGCTCGCCATTCCTCGGCGACGCTCGCGGGGTCGCGTGCATAGTCCGCGTAAAGCGACTCGACAAATTCCACGCTGCTGGCATCCGGTAATCGGCTCGTCGTCTTCATCTCTTTTTCTGCAACGAGGATACACAATAGTCGGGGCAAAGCAAAATGTTAGAATCAGCAGCCCATAGAAGAAGGGATCAAAAAGCCGAAGATTGAAGGCCGATAGCAGCGAGAAGCCGCCCGACGCAGAATGGATCGTGGTCAGTCGCGCCAGCGTCTGGAGTGCGTGGAGCTTGCTCCCGCTTTTGTTGAGGGCCTGGCTCACCTAGACTGGCCAGTGGGCGCAAGCGTTTGATCGCTCTGTTCCAACCGAAAGCGCCGGCAAGCCGGGCGCACTCCAGACGCTGGCGCGACTGCCCGGGCTGCTCCATGTCAGGCGGCAATCCATACGAGAGCGTTGGCCATGGTCGCTCGTCATTTTTGGCCCTTCTTGGGTGGCTCGATTTCGCTTACAAAAACGAAGTTACAGGTTCAAAGTCGAAAGAAATCCGAAGCCCGCAATCCGATTTCCGAAAACAAGGACCAAGTAGCAGCTTACGTTTCTGGAGCGCGGATGAGGGCATCCGCGCTCCGATTGGCTCTTGGCGCGAACTCAGGAAAACACGAGTTGCCGCCACCCGGTTGACCTCCCGCCGACTTGAGCCCTTCGGGTCTCGATCCTCGGCCTTCGTTCAGAGCTCGGCTTTCGGCTTTCGGATTTGGCGCGCTTCGGTTTTGCACAGTTGCTTTCCCTCCTGATCCGGGTATAAACGCGCTCCATGAAGCGATTTCCTTTAATCGCGTTTTTTGCCCTGATGTTTGCGATCTCCTGGGGCATCTGGTTTCCGCTGGCCGCAGTGATCCAGAATGCTCCGGACTGGGCGCGCTCCAGTCATTTGCCGGCCTTCCTGCAAGTGCTGGGCGCGTTCGGCCCCTGCTTTGCCGCGCTCGTGGTGACCGGCGTGGTGGACGGCGTGGAGGGCTTGCGGCAACTGTTCCGACGGTTGCTGGTCTGGCGGGTCAACGTGAGTTGGTATGTGGTGGCCTTGTTGCTGCCCGCGGCCATCTCGCTGCTGATCACGGTCATTCACATGATGTTTGGCGGTGACGCGCCGGATTTTACGAATCCGCCCATTTACGCCGGCTACGGGAGCTTGCCGCAATGGATGCAATCGTACACGGCCTGGACCATCTTGATTCCCGTGTTCCTGATTCAACTCATCACCGGCAGTTCGGTGGGCGAAGAACTGGGCTGGCGGGGATTCGCCTTGACGCGCTTGCAGCGGCGGCTGAGCGCACTGGATGCCTCGCTCATCATCGCGGTGGTCTGGGCCGTTTGGGCGCAACCGTTGTTCCATTTGCAGCGAGTGCAAGCCGGCCCCTGGCTCACGGTTGAGGATTTCCGCAACCTGCCCCGGCTCGTGCAGCGCCTTCAACGGGGAACTGACCCAGTATCGCGGTTGGTGCAACGCCGTTTGTCGCCGCCGCTGCGGAGCGTGCTGCTGGCTTCCGACAGTTCGCCGGACAGCGCGAAAGCCCTCCAATTTCCCTTGCTCGTGGAACTCAACCAAATCCTCAATGGACCCTCGCTTTACGACGCGCAACGGTTCAAAGAGGTGCGCTTGTCCGCGGCCACCTATCGCTTGCTCGACTCGAAACCACAAGGGCTCCGGTTGGCTCGTTTGAACCGTTTGTTATTGCAGCAGGCTTACCCGGGGGACATTGGGAAGAGCTTCAGCGTGTATTTCCTACCGTTCATTCTGCTGCTGATTGGGGTGATCCCGGCGCAGATTCTGATTACTTGGCTCTACAACAGTACCGGCGGCAGTTTGCTATTGGTGGTGCTGTACAACAATGCACTGAAAACCACCGACCTGTTCGTAGCCGCGCCGAACGCCGGCCAGGTGGTCTCGGTGGCGGCGTATTGGCTGGTCACACTGTTGATCGTTTCCGCCGTCGGCACCAAACGGTTAACCCTCCGGACGGTTTCCGCCGAAAAACCAACCAGTGATACACCCGCTCAGGACGGGAGCTTGGCTTGAACTACGGCAACACGAACCAATTCTCGTCAAGGCGGCGTTGAGAATCCGACAAGCGTGGATGGGTGAAGGATTTGTTTTCAATGACGCGACCTGCAGGCCCCTCCAAACAGATGACATTTCCTTTTCTATGGGTGCGCCGGAAAGGGGCAACCGGCCTGCCAGCGATGCGTCATCAATTGTTGCTGAAGTCGCCTGAAATCGGGATCGATCGCCGCCAATCCACTTCTGGGCCAACTGATCTCTCTTCCCATCGCAATAGGACAGCCGGATCAGTCTCCACGGCCTGAGGAGGTTCCAAAGACTCTTGGTGGCGATGGAAAAACCGGGTGAGTCGTTTCCGGGTTTCTTCAGCCCCGGCGTTGAACCCGTGGAGGTAGAAAACAACCGCAGCCGCCACGATCAGTCCCAAATAAACATAGTCTTTCGCAGTCATACTTCTGCCGCCAGCGCGTCTGGCGAATCAGTGTTCGAAGGTCTAACTGCGGTGGTGAACAGCAAACAGGGTGCCGCGAGAAAGCAAAGCCGTGGTGGAGTCGCTAAAGTGGATTCAAATCCGCCATGCCAAGGTATTGAATTCTGAGAATCCTGGAACGTGAAACCCCAGATTGAGAACCTATCCTGCCAGGAAGGTATCGAAGTATCGCATCAGCGGGAGCTTTACGGTATTCGACTCTTGGGCTTCTTTTGGAAATCGAACTTGAGACTTCGGGCTTTATGGCGCCAAGTCGCCCTCCTCGGCAAATCCCTGAAGCTCAACAAACTCCGATTAACAGCCAACGCCCGGCAAGGCGGACAGCCGCGTCTCATTCCGAGCCAGGTTCGGGCCTGGAATGTCCAGGCCCGAGCCATTGGCCGGTCATTGATTAATGTTCCACCACCCGATAGAACCGATGGGGTTGGCCATCGAGCATTTGCTCGAGACTGGCCGTGGTGCCGTTCAGGGTGACCTCGCCGGGCAACACCTTCCACTGGGCTTCCATGAGATTGTCTTTATACTCGACTTGGTAATTCTTGCCGGGAACCGCTTCCCAGGACAAGACCACCCGATCCGTACTGGCGGTAATGTTCAAGGCGATAGGAGCCGGGGTAAACTCCACTTGATCCACCCAGCCTCGATCCTGGCCGATGGCGCTGCCGTAATCCTTGACATAAACCCACCACAGTACGTGACTGCCAGCCGGGATGGCGAACGCCTGTTGCTCCCAGTCCACGTCTCCAGAAATGTTAGTCTGCTCGACGCCGCCAGCGTAGAACCGCAGGAAGTCACGGTTGGTTTCGGAAGATACCTTCCACCAGAAAGTCAGCGTGCCCGGTCCCACTACCGTGGTTTCCAGCCAGGTTTGCTGATTGTCTTCGATCATGCCGCTGCGCGTCGCGTCTTCTCCATCGTGGGTCAGGTTGGTCTGCGCAAGCCAAACAGCGTTGCCGCCCGTGGTCCAGACCAGGTTCGTGGCGTCCAGGGCCTCCGCCAATGACAACACTGCATTCGTCACCGTCAATTGCGCCGCGCCACTGGTGACGTTCCCGGCCGTATTGCTCACCCGCACCGAATAGGCACCGGTTTGATCAACCTGCACTGTATCCAACGTCAATTGCGCGGTGGTAGCGCCGCTCACGGTGGCGCCGTTCGCCAAGTCCGCCCCGCCGAACTGCCATTGGTAGCTGAAGGGCGCGGTGCCGCTCACCGCCACCGAGAAGCTGACTGTCGCCCCGACGCGCACGTTCCGGCTCTGAGGCTGGCTCGTGATGGCCGGTGGGAGGAGAACCGTCAAGACCGCGTCCTCACTGGTGACGCTGCTGGCGGCGTTGTTCACCACGACCGAATAGGCGCCCGCTTGACCGGCTTGCACATTGGCCAGCGTCAACTGCGCCGTCGTCGCGCCGCTCACGCCCGTGCCATCCGTCAGGTTGTTGCCGTTCAGACGCCACTGATAATTGAGCGGCGGGGTGCCACTGGCGGCCACCGAGAAGCTGGCCATCGTGCCTGCAGCCACGGTCTGGCCTTGCGGCTGGCTCGTAATCTCCGGCGGCAGGATAACGGACAAGAGCGCCTCATCACTGGTGGTGTCTCCGGCGGCATTGCTCACCACCACGGTATAAGCGCCAGCCTGGGCGGCTTGCACGCCGGTCAGGGACAAGTGAGCCGTGGTGGCACCGCTCACGCCACTGCCGTTCACCAGGTCCGCGCCGTTGAACTGCCACTGGTAGGTGAACGGTTCGGTGCCCGTGGCTGCCACGTCGAACGTAACATTCCCGCCCAACGCCACGTTTTGGCTCGCCGGCGGGCTGGTGATTTCCGGAGTCATCGTCATGGTGACAATGGACAAACGGGCGCGCGAACTGACGATGCTGCCGGCCGCATTGCTCACCACGACCGAATAGTTGCCAGCTTGGGCCAACGGCACGTTGCCCAGACTCAAATAGGCCATGGTGGCGCCGCTGACGTTGCCGCCGTTCACCAGATTGGTCCCGTTGAACCGCCATTGGTAAGCCAGCGGCGGCAAGCCCGTAGCGGACACGCTGAAGGAAATCGATTCGTTAGTGAGCACCGTCACACTGCGCGGCTGTTCCAGAATCGTTGGCAGGCGGTTCTGCGTAAAATTGACCGTGGCAAAGTCGTCGCCAGTGGCAACCGCTTGCGAACGGCCTGTCACCGCCACATGCCCGTCGTTCGCGACTGCAATGGCGTTGGCCACGTCCGCCAACCCAGCAAAGTCGTAACTCATCGTCCAGGCTTGATTACCTTGGGTGGTGTATTTAACCACCAGATAATTTGTGTTGCCCGCGGTCTCCGTGGAACCTGCCACGAACGCGTTACCGGCCAAATCCAACGCCAACGAGGTGGCGTTGTCGTCACCGGCACCGCTATAGCCAATATCCCATTGTTTGTTGCCGGCGGCATCATACTTGATCGTGATCCAATCCCGGCCGTTGGCGGCGGTGGTGACAGTTCCCGCGACGAGAACATTACCCGCCGCGTCAATGGCCAGCGCCCGTGCTTCGTCCTGATCATGGGCCGGACTGTCATAACGTTTCGCCCAAAGTTGGTGGCCGGCGGCATCATACTTGACCGTGGCAAAGTCCGCCATGGTGCCAGTGCCCCAGGACGAGCCCGTGACGATCACGTTGCCCGTCGCATCCAGCGCGATGGCCGTGGCCATGTCGGTTTGCACGGCGGGGCCCGAATACGTGGCCACCCACAGCACGTTGCCGGCGGAATCGTATTTCACGGTAGTAAAATCCATGCCGTTCGTCGTTCCAGTGGCGCCGCCCGTCACATACACATTGCCCATGGCATCGACGGCCAGTCCGGCAGCCTGGTCAAGATTTCCGGCCGGGCCATTGAAGCGCGCCGACCATAGCTTGGCGCCGCTGGCATTGTATTTGACCGTGTTATAGTCATTGGCGGTGGTGCCGGTGACATAGACATTGCCGGCGCTGTCCACGACCACCTTGCAAGCGGAGTCATCACCCGCGAAGGAGAAACGCGCAACCCACAGTTGGTTGCCCTCGGATCCATACTTCACGGTGGCGTAATCGTAATTGCCGCCGAGCGATTGGCCGGTCACATACACGTTGCCAGCGTCATCCACCGTGATGGAATTGGCTGCATCGTAACCGTTACCCAGGCCGTTGTAACGCGCACTCCACAGTTTGGCGCCATCGGGCGCGTATTTGACTGTCAGATAATCGCTGCCGGACGATTCGCCCACGGAAACCCCGGTGACATACACGTTGCCGGCGTCATCCACCACCATCGCGTGCGCTTCATCGGCACCGTTGCCCGTCCCGTCGTAACGCGCGGCCCAATCGGTTTCCACATCCGCCACCAAGGTCAACGCCGCCGAAGCGCTGGTGACCGTGCCATGCTGGTTGGTGACGACCACGGAATAGCTGCCGACTTGCGCGGCCTGCACATTGAGCAGGGTTAACCGGGGGGTCGCCGCACCGCTCACGCCGATGCCGTCGGTCAGGTTGGCGCCGTCGAGACGCCACTGGTAACTCAAGGGTTCGGTGCCGCCGGCGCCGACATCGAAACTCACCGTCGCGCCTGCCAACACAGTTTGGCTCACCGGTTGGGTGGTAATCGAGGGCGGCAGATTGACCGTCAAATGGGCGGCCGAACTCGCCACGCTGCCGGCCACATTGGTTACGATCACCGTGTAATCACCCGCCCGGGCAGATTGAACGTTCGCCAGCGTCAGACTCGGCGTGGTCGCGCCGCTTACGCCCGTACCGTTCAGCAGGTTGGCCCCGTTGAACTGCCATTGGTAGCTCAACGGCGCGGTGCCGGTAGCGGTGACGGTAAAGGTCGCCGTTCCTCCGGCTACCACGGTGCGGCTCTGCGGCTGGCTGGAGATCGCCGGCGGAATATTTACCGTCAACTGCGCGTTAACGCTGGTCACGCCGGCCGCCGCGTTGGTAACCATCACCGAGTAAGTGCCGGCTTGCGCGGCCTGCACGTTGGCCAAAGTCAGGTTGGGCGTGGTCGCGCCGCTCACGCCGCCACCGTTCGGCAGGATGGCACCGTTGTAGCGCCATTGGTAGCTCAACGGCGCGGAACCGCTGACGCCGACGCTGAAGGTGACGGTATCGCCCACCACCGCAGTTTGGTCGGTCGGTTGTCCGGTTATTACCGGCGAAAGGAACGCCCGCGCCTGGGTCACGGTGTACGGCTCACCCGCAATTACCAATACGCCCGTGCGTTCGGCCGGATCCGGATTTGCCGCCACGGTGTAGTTCACCGTGCCGTTACCGGTGCCGCTGGCCCCGGACGTAATGGTAAGCCAGGTATTCGTGCTGACGGCGGTCCAGTCACAACCGTCGATGGCAGTCACGCTGACTTGGGCGCTTTCCTGCCCTTCGCCATGGCTGCGGTTGGTGGGTGCAATTACGAAGGTGCAAGGCGCGCCGGACTGGGTTACCGGGAAGAGCTGGCCGGCGATATACAAGTTGCCAATTCGCGCGAGGCCGGTGGGATTGGCAGCGACCGAGTAGGAAATGGTCCCGCTATTAGTGCCGTTGGCGCCAGCGGTGATCGTGATCCAACTGTTGGTATTGCTCACGGTCCAACTGCACCCTTCGAGCGTCGTTAGACTAATCGCTCCGACTTCCGCGGTATGGCCATGGGAACCACTGGCAGGATTAAGGGTAAAGCTGCAATCCGCGCCGACCTGGGTCACCACGAAGGACCAGCCGCCCATTGACAGTTCCCCAACCCGAGTTAATGCGGTCGGATTAGCCGCCACGGCGTAACTCAGGGTGGTGCTGCCCGGGCCGTTGGTACTGGAGGTGATCGCGAGCCAATCGTTGGTGGTGTAAGCCGTCCAATTGCAGGTGCCACACGTAATAATGTCCACCGAACCCGTCTCCGCCCCGGCCCCGTGGACCCGTTCCGTTGGGGCAATCGCAAACGCGCGCTGGCTCATTGTGAAGATTTGGTCGCCGATGATAAATACGCCCGAGCGCTCGTTGACGCTAAGATTGGGCAACACGGTGTATTCAATCGGGCCGCTGCTCACTCCGTTGGTGCCGGCGGTGAAGATGATCCAATCGTTGGTGTTGATGATGGTCCACGGACAATCCGTGATGGTGGTCAGGGTTACATACGAACTGGCGCCGCCGTACCCGTGGGTGCGTTTGCTGGGCGACAAGTCGAACGTGCAGGGAATCCCCTGCTGGCTCACCGTAAACGACAGTCCCGCCACCGCCACCACCCCGGTCCGCATCAGCGGGCTGGGATTGGCCGCGACGGAATAGTTCACCGTGCCCGGCACGGTGCCGCTCGCACCTGCTGTGATGGTGATCCAGGCATTCGTGCTGACGGCAGTCCATGGACAGCCCGGCACACCGGTGACACTGATCTGACCGGTTGCGGCACTGGACGAATGGACGCGATTGCTTGGCGTCAGCCCATAGGTACAAGGTGCTCCGTCCTGGCTCACGGTATAGGCCTTGCCGGCAACCGTCATGACCCCGGAGCGCACCAAGTGGCTGGGATTGGCGCCCACGGTGTAGTTCACGGCGCCGTTGCCCGTGCCACTCGCACCCGAGGTGATCGAGATCCAGGGGTTCGTGTTGACCACCGTCCACGGGCAGTTGGTGAGCGTGGTGACACCGACCTGCCCGGTGGACGAAAGGTAGCCGAAGGCTTGATTGGTCGCCGAAATCGCGAACGTGCAGGGCGAGCCAAACTGCTGCAGCAGGAACGTTTGACCGGCAATGTCCACGCCACCAATGCGATCGTTCGGTCTCTGATTCTCTTGCACGGTGTAGTTGATGATGCCGTTGCCGGCGCCGTTGGTCAGACCGGTGAACACGATCCAGTCGTTCGTGTTGACCACGGTCCAACTGCACTCGCTCACCGTTAGCACGCTGATCTGGCCGGTCGTGGAGACGTAATCCACAATACGGTCCGTCGGCAGGAGGGTGTAGGTGCAGGGGCTGCCCAACTGGGTCACCAAGTACGCGTTATCAGCAATGTTAAGGTAACCACTGCGCGCGTTAGGGCTATAGTTGTCGGTGGTCGTGTAGCGCAACGTCGCCGAGCCAAGCCCACTGGCGCCGGCGGTGATCGTGATCCAACTGTTACTGTTGATGGTCACCCAACTACATTCGTTACTGGTGGCAACGCTCACCAAACCGGCTTCAATGCCGCTGCCGTGCAGACGGTTGGTGGGGGCAATGGCAAACGTGCAGGGCGCGCCATCCTGGGTCACCGGGAAGGCCTGGCCGGCGATGGTCAACGTGCCCGTGCGCGGGGCGGGAATCGGATTGGCCGCCACGGTGAAGGTCACGATGCCGTCCCCCGAACCGCTGGCCCCGGCGGACACCGCCAGCCAGGAGTTCGTGCTGACCGCCGTCCACGCACAACCCGGGATGGTGGTGACACTCACCTGGCCGGTAGCACCTTCATACCCGCTCGTGCCATTGGCCGGCTCCAGCGTGAAGGCGCAGGCGGCGCCCAATTGGTCGATGGTGAAGGTCTGGCCGGCAAGGGTCATCATGCCCGTGCGCGCGATGGCGGTGGGGTTGGCCTCGACGACGTATTCCACCGTCCCGCTGCCAATGCCGTTGGTGCCCGCGATAATTTCGATCCAGTCGTTGGTATTGTCCGTGGTCCAGGTGCATCCGGTAATGGTCGTCACGGTCACCTGTCCCGTTTCAACGAGATCGCTGTGGACCCGGTTGGCCGGGGTGAGCGCAAACGTACACGGCGCGCCGGTCTGACTAATGTCGAAGGTTTGCCCGGCAATCACCACCGTGCCCGAGCGGCCATTGGCGTTCAAATTCTCGCCCACCGAATAATTCACGTTGCCGCTGCCGGTACCGTTGGCGCCGGAACTGATCGTGATCCAGGAATTAGTATTGACCACGGTCCAGTCGCACCCGTTGAGCGTCGTTACCGTCACCAATCCATTGGCGGCCTGGTAACCGTGTGAGGCGCTGGTCGCTGAAAGCGTGAAGTCACATGGGGCGCCGGATTGGCTGACGGCAAAGGCCTGGCCAGCAATCAGGAGGTTACCGGTGCGCGCGCTGCCGTTGGGATTGGCCGCGACCCGGTAGCTGACGCTGCCATTATTCGTGCCGTTGAGGCTTGAGAGAATGGTGATCCAACTGTTGGAATTACTCACCGTCCAACTGCACCCGGTGATGGTCGTCACGTTGATCGAACCGGTTTCTTCAATATAACCATGGTTTCGGCTGTCTGGGGTCAGCATGAACGTGCAGGGAGCACCCGCCTGATTCACCGTGTATTGTTGGCCGGCAATGGTGAGTACCGCCGAGCGGGCGATGGCCGTCGGATTGGGCGCCACGGCGTACTGCACGTCGCCGCTGCTGACCCCGTTCGCGTTGGCGGTGATCGTAATCCAGGCGTTGGTATTCTCCACGAACCAGGTGCAATCATTGACCGCCGTCACGTGGACCGAACCGTTTTCCAGGCCGGAACCATGGGCTTGCTCGGTCGGTGAAATGGCATAGGTGCAAGGCGCACCCCACTGGATCAGCGGAACCGTCTTGTCCGCGATCAGCAGCACCCCGGCGCGCAAATTCGAGCTCGGATTGGCGGTCACCGAGTAGTTCACCGTCGCGTTGCCAAGGTAGTTGGTTCCCGTGGAAATCGTGATCCAGGCATTCGTACTCACGGCGGTCCAATCGCAACCACTGCTGGTCGTCACCGTAATCGTCCCGGATTCGGCGCCATACCCATGAATCAAACTGGTGGGGTTCACGGTATAGACGCACACAATGCCGGTTTGGCTGATCGTGAAGGGTTGCCCGGCAATCACCAGCACGCCGGTACGCACCCGCGGGCCTTCATTGGCGGTCACGCTGTATGCAACGGTGCCATTACCCGTGCCGCTGGCACCCGCGGTGATCGTGATCCAACTGTTGGTGTTCACCGTCGTCCAATCGCAATTGCCAACGGGCGTCACGCTGATCTGGCCGCTGTCCGCCGGGGCGGTGTGCGCCCGCTCAGTGGGTGCCAAGGTGGCGGTACAAGGAGTTGCCAACTGCGTCACGGCGTACGGCAGACCGGCAATGACGAACACGCCGGAGCGGTCAGTGAAGTTCGGATTGGCGTCCACGCTGTAGTTCACGTTGCCGGAACCAGTGCCGCTCGCGCCGGAGCTGATCGTAATCCAACTGTTGGTATTGATGACGGTCCAATCACACCCCTCGATGGTTGTTACCAAAACCTCGCCGGCCTCCGCTCCATGACTGTGAACCCGCTGTTCCGGCGCAATCGCAAAGGTGCAGGGCGCGCCGTCTTGATTCACCGTGAACTGCTGGTCGGCGACGGTTAGCACGCCCGAGCGCGCGATGGCCGTAGGATTGGCGTCCACCGAATAGCTTACGTTACCGTTGCCCGTGCCACTGCCGCCGGCGGTGATCGTGATCCAACTGTTCGGATTACTGACCGTCCAATCGCAGCCATTGAGCGTGGTCACGCTAAACTGGCCGGCGCCGCCTTCGTAACCGTGAGGGCGATTGGCTGGCGCCAGCGCGAAGGTGCAGGGCGCGGCCGCTTGTTCTACGGTGAAGGTCTGATCGGCAATGGTCACCATCCCGGTGCGCGGCAGGCCATTGGGATTGGCGGCGACCGAATAGTTCACGGTGCCACTGCCATTGCCGCTGGCGCCGGCGGTGATGGTGATCCAACTGTTCGGGTTGCTGACCGTCCAATCGCACCCGTCCAGTGTAGTCACGCCGATCACCCCTGTCTCGAGGCCGGCACCATGAGTTTGGCCGGTTGCGGAGAGGGCATAAGTGCAAGGAGCGCCCACTTGGGTGACCGTGAACGCTTGCTCGCCAATCACCAGGACGCCCGTCCGATCAATCGCCGTCGGATTAGCGGCGACGGTGTATTCCACGCTGCCACTATCCGTGCCGTTGGCGGCCGAAGTGATAGTGATCCAAGTATTGGTATTGACCACGCTCCAGTCGCAGCCGGGAATCGTGGTAAGGGCCACGGTGCCGGTTTCTTCGCCGGAACCATGAACCTGGCTGGTGGGCGAAAGCACGTAGGCGCAAGCCGCGCCGGATTGGGTGACCGTGAACGTTTCTCCGGCAACCGTCAGCACGCCGGTTCGTTCCAACGCGGTCGGATTGGCGGCCACCGCATAGTTCACGCGTTCGCCACCGGAACCGTTGGGATCGGACAACAGGGTGATCCAATCGTTGGAATTGTCCACGGTCCAGTTGCAACCACTGCCGCTGCGTTCCCAGAAATCCGGATAGTTCCAACCCATGACAGGCGGGGAGAACAAATCGATACCCACAGCGTCGCTGGCTTCCATGCCGCGAAATTGAATGGTCCAGGTGAGTGAATCCGGCACCGAGGCCACCAGCGGTACGGCGGCATCCACTTGAAAGTCTTCAAAGATCAACGTGGCCCGCGTCGTGGCTGACACGCCGAACCAACCGCTGTCATACAACACGGTCTGCGGCGTCGGATAGCCCGAGGCCGAATCCGAACCATCATTGGCGTAAAAGCGCACCCGGGCTTCGACGGTTCCGACGAAGTTCGCCTGGTTGCGATTCTCGCCCCAATACTCCAATTCAAACTTGGTGATCTCGCGGGCTTGTCCATCCAGGATCACCTCGTCGCCCACTTCCAGCGTGCCCGGATTGAAGCGCACCAGAAGATCGTTCACCGAATTGTCATACACCAGGCCATCAAATACGACGTTGGTTTCGGTGCCGTTCACCGTGCGTTGCGCGGCTTCCATGCGCGCGGCAAAGTCCACCGGTCCCAGTGAATTGGTCTTTAGCGCCCAACCGCCGTCGGGCACCACATCCACCGAACCATTTTCGGCGCCGGCGCCGTGAATCATTGCATCGGCGGACAAGGTGTAGTTACACACCAACCCAGCCTGATGAACGGTGAAGAGTTGACCGCCAATGACCAGTATTCCAGTGCGGGCGCTGCCGCTCAAGTTGGCTGCCACGTCGTAACTTACGGTGCCGCTATCAGTGCCAGCGGCGCCATCGGTAATCGTAATCCAATAGTTGGTATTGTTCACCGTCCAATCACACCCGCTGGCGGTGCTCACGCTGATCGTACCGCTGTCCGTCGCCACGCCGTAATCCGCGCTGGTCGGCGTCAGCGTGAAGTCGCAAGGAACGCCCGCCTGCGTCACCGTGAAGTTTTGATCCGCAATGACCAACACGCCGGTCCGCGGTTGGGCACTGGGATTGGCTGCCGCGGTGTAACTCACGCTGCCGCTGCCGGTGCCGCCGGCGCCGGCGTCAATCGTAATCCAGTCGTTGGTGTTGACCACGGTCCACTCGCACTCAGCGAGGGTCGTGACCGCAATGGTGTCGCTGGCTGCGTCGGCGCTCAGGCTGGCGCTGGCAGGATCCAGCGTATAATTGCAGGTCGCCCCAGCTTGGCTCACTGTGAAAAATGTATCCGCAATACCCAGCACACCCGTCCGCGCGGCGGTCGTGGGATTGGCGGTCACGGTGTAGGTCACCATTCCACTGTTCGTCCCCTCCAAATCCGAGGTGATCGCAATCCAGTCGTTGGTGTTGACCACGGTCCAACTGCACCCGGAAAGGGTGGTGAGCATGACCATGCCGGCTTCCGCGTCGGCACTGTGATCAGCGTAGGTTGGCAGGAGCGAATAGGTGCAGGGTGCGGCTCGCTGCGTGAGCGTCATGGTTTGGCCGTCGGCTTCCACCACGCCCGATCGCTCATAGCCGTTCGGATTGGCGGCCACCGTGTAGGTAATCGACGCGCTGCCCGAACCGGTCATGCCGGAAGTAATCGTGATCCAATCGTTGGTGTTGACCACGGTCCAATCGCAACCGGCGGTGGCGGTCATGGTCAGCGTCCCGCCCGCGGCGCCATAGCCATGCGTGCGCGTCGAAGGAGACAGTTTATATGTGCAGGGCGTTCCCAATTGGCTGAGCGTGAACGGTTGGTCACCAATTACCACCACTCCTAACCGGGCTTCCAGGTTGGGATTGGCCGCCACGCTGTAGGAAATATCGGCATTGCCCAGGCCACTGGTCGCCGACTGGATCGAGATCCACGCATTGGTATTGACCACCGTCCACGCGCATTCACTGCTGGTGGCCACGCTCACCAAATCGGTGGTGGCGCCGTAACCATGGGTCCGGTCAATCGGCGAGAGCGTATAGACGCAACCCACGCCCGCTTGGGTCACCGTGAACGTTTCATCAGCGACATTAAACACACCGGTTCGCGCGCCGAAGTCCGGATTGGCCGTCAGCGTATAATCCACGGTGCCGTTGCCCGTGCCGGTCAAGGCCGAGGTGATCGTGATCCAGTCATTGGTGTTGATCACGGCCCAACTGCACTCGCTGGTTGTGGTAACGGCAACCGATCCGTTTTCCACCCCGGCGCCATGGCTTTGCTCGGTCGGTGCCAACGCATACGTGCAGGCGATGCCAGTCTGGCTGACGGGGTACAGTTGGTCGCCAATAAGCAGCGTCCCCGCCCGGGCGCTGACGTTCGAATTGGCTTCGACCGTGTAGCTCACGCTGCCGTTGCCGTTGCCGCTCAATTCGGAAGTGATCGTGATCCAGCTATTGGTATTCACCACGGTCCAGGCGCAGTCGCTGCTCGTCGTTACCGCGATGGTGCCGTTTTCCGAACCAGTCCCGTGATTACCCGCCGCCGGATCAATCGCATAAGCGCAGGGTGCGCCCGTTTGGGCGACCACGAACACCGTCAAGGGATCGCCTTCAATGGTCAGGTTGCCGGTGCGCGCGGTGCGGTCCAGGTTGGCCGCCACGTCAAAGTTCACCGTTCCTTCGCCGGTGCCGCTGGCGCCGGAGGTGATGGTGATCCAATCGTTGGTATTGATGATCCCCCACGTGCAAGTGGCGGTGGTCAGCACCGTCATCTGGGCGGTGGTGGCCTCCGCTCCGAGCACCAGGTTGGTCGGCGAGGTTTCATAGACGCAAAACGCACCGCGCTGGGTCAGGGTGAAGGGCTGGTCGCCGACCACCACGACGCCCGCTCGATCCAGGGCGCCCGTATTTTCGCTCAGGCTGTAATTCACGCTGCCGTCGCCCGTGCCGGTCGTCGCGGAAGTGATCGTAATCCAATCATTCGTCGTGACGACAGTCCAGGGACAGCCCAGGACCGCAGTAACGCTGATTTGCCCTTCGGTGGCCGCAAAACCATGAACGCGGTCAGTCGGCGAAATAGAGTAACTGCACGGCCGGGCGCGCTGCGTCAGCGTGAGCGTTTCGCCTTCGATGACCACTGTGCCGATTCGCTCGCTCGAACTCGGGTTGCTAGCCACGTCGTAGTTGATCGTGCTGGTGCCGGTGCCGTTCGGACTCGAGGTGATGGTTATCCAATCGTTGGTGTTGATAATGGTCCAACTGCATGCGCTGTCCGCCGTCAGGCTAAACGTATCGCTGGTTGCGCCGTATCCGTGCGTGCGGGTCGAGGGCGAAACCTTGTAAGTGCAAACCTGCCCCAGTTGGCTCAAGGTAAAGGGTTGTCCGCCAATCAGCACCACGCCGGTCCGGAGCGAATACGCGGGATTGGCATCCACCGAATACCCGATATCCGCGTTGCCCGTACCGCTGAGCGGCGAGTTGATCGCGATCCAATCGTTGGTATTGACGATGGTCCAGGCGCACTCACTCGTCGTCGCCACGCTGACCAATCCCGTCGAGGCGCCATATCCGTGCGTGCGGTCGATCGGGGACAAATCGTAAGCGCAAGTCGCGCCAGCTTGATTGATCGTGAACAGCTCGCCGGAGATGGTTACGAAACCAGTGCGCGGGCTCAAACTCGGGTTGGCCCCCACCGAGTAGTTCACGGTGCCGTTGCCGGTGCCGCTGGCGCCCGCGTCGATGGTGATCCACGCGTTGGTGTTTTCCACCGACCACGAACACTCGGCGTCAGTCGTTACCCCCACCTGACCGGCTTCAGCTCCTTCCCCATGATCCGCGCTGACCGGCGCCAGCGCGTAAGCGCAAGGGATGCCCGCTTGCATCACCGGGAATACTTCGTCGCCAATCGTGAGATTACCCGTCCGCGACAGGTGACTAGGGTTGGCGTCCACAGTGTAAGCAACCGTTCCGTTATCGGTGTTGTCCAGGCTCGAGGTAATGGTGATCCAAGTGTTCGTGTTCACCACCGTCCAACTGCAACCGCTCGGCGTCGTCACGTCCACGGAACCGTTGTCAGCGTCCGCGCCATGACTGCCGGCCGCGGGCGTCAAGGTGTAGGCGCAGGGCGTAGCGTGTTGGGTCAGGGTCAGGGCGGCGTCGCCGATAACGAGCACGCCGACTCTCTCCACCGCGTCGGGATTAGCGGCGACGTCGTAGGTGATCTCGGCGTTGCCGGTGCCGCTGGCGGCGGAGGTGATGGTAATCCAGTCGTTGGTGTTGACGATGGTCCAGTCGCACTCGGTGCCGGCCGTCAAACTGATGGAATCGCTCGTCGCGCCGTAACCGTGCGTGCGATCCGGCGGCGAAAGCGTGTAGGTGCAGGGCGCGGCGGCTTGATTGATAGTAAAGGACTGGCCGGCAATGGATAAGACCGTCGAGCGAGGCGTCATATCGGGATTGGTCGCCACGGTGTAATTCACACTGCCGTTCCCGGTTCCGCTGGCGCCGGAGTCAATCGTAACCCAGGCGCTGGGATTGACCACACTCCAGGCGCAGCCGGCGCCGGCAGTGACAGTCACCGCGCCCGTTTCCGTTCCAGCGCCATGGTCCGCGCTGGCCGGGGCGATCGCATAGGTGCAGTCGAGTCCCGCCTGATTCACTTGGAACGCCTGGCCGGCGACGGTAAGGAAGCCGCTGCGCGCCGTGTATTCGGGATTGGCCTCCACCGTGTAGTTCAACGCACCACTGCTCGTGTTGTCCAAGGCCGAAGTGATCGTAATCCAGGTGTTGGTGTTCACCACGCTCCAAGCACAACCCGTGAGCGTCGTCACGGTTGTGGTTCCCGAATCCGCGGTCGCCGGGTGATTGGCCACCGTGGGCGCGAACACATAGGTGCAAGTGGGGGCGCGTTGCGTGAGCGCCAGGGCCTGGCCGCCAATCAGCACCACGCCACTCCGCTCGATGCCATTGGGATTGGCGGCGACATCGTACGTCACCGTTGTGCCGCCGGTGCCGTTCAGAGCCGAGGTAATCGTGATCCACCCGTTGGTGTTCACCACACTCCAGGCGCAGCCGGCGCTGGTGGTCAATCCCACGGTTCCGGAGGTCGCGGAGTAGCCATGCGTCCGGCTGGTGGTGGAGAGCTTGAACGTGCAAGGCGCCCCCAGTTGGCTCAAGCTGAAGGGCTGACCGCCAATCACCACCGTGCCGGCCCGGCCTTCCAGACTTGCGTTGGCGGTGACGCTGTACCGAGACGTCGGCGCTGCCGGTACCGCTCAGCGGCGAATTGATCGTGATCCAATCGTTGGTTTTGACCACCGTCCAATTGCATCCGCTGCTGGTCGCCACACTCACCAAATCGGTGGTGGCCCCGTAGCCGTGGGTGCGGTCGAGTGGGGATAACGTGTACGCGCAGGCAAGGCCGGCCTGCGTCACGGTGAACGTTTCGCCGCCGATGGTCAGCGTTCCGCTCCGGCTGTTGAGATCCGAATTCGCGGCCACTTCATAACTCACGCTGCCACTACCGGTGCCGCTGGCAGCAGACGTCAGCGTGATCCACGCGGCGGAACTCTCCGCCGTCCAGTCGCACCCGCCGGCGGTCGTGACGGTCACAGTTCCTGGTCCTCCCGCCGCGTCGGGGTTGGCACTGATCGGCGTGAGCGCATACGTACACGTAGCCGCAGCTTGCGTCACGGTGAAGAGTTCTCCGGCAATCACCAGGTTGCCACTCCGGGGATTCAGTTCGGGATTGGCCGCGACGTCGTAATTCACCGAGCCGCTGCCGGAGCCGGTTGCCCCCGCGGTAATGGTGATCCAGGAATTCGTGTTGATCGTCTCCCAATCGCAACCATTGTCGGTGGTCACCGCCACGGTCCCCAGTCCGCCACCGGCGTTGAACGAGTCACTGTTCGCACCCAATGAATAAGCGCAACTCCCCTCAATGGTCACCGTGCCGTCCACGTACGTGGAACTCAATGGCGTGGCAAACTCGTCCGACACTTCGCGACCAATCGGCTGGTCTCCAAGAGTCACCGGGGTGGCGACCGTGCTCGTACCGGGAGCGGCGGCGAAGCACACGTCAACAACCACCTGGGAGCCTGCGGGAAAGGTGGAGCTGAAATAAAGCGCCACGGCGCATCCAACACGACCCGACTCAGCCTGATTGGCGTTGAGCACCAAGGGGAACGCGCTGCTGGCGCCGCTGCCCAAACTCGCAGAGACGAAGGTCAGCAGGGCGGGATCGTAATTCAGACTGAAGCCCAAGGCATTTTCATCGCCCTGGGCCTCCAGAAAAACTGACAGACACTGCGTCTGTCCACGGGAAACCGTCATGTCCCCAACCCGCAAACTTCGTTCAGCGCCGAAACTGGCTGACACAAGCGTCAGCATTAACAGCGAAACGACCGCCAAATACCTTGTGTTGACTGATTCTCTCATATTTCGATCCCATTTATTGCCAATCCTTTAAATAGTCGGCTGCCAGCCGGTTTTCTGAAATCCGTAAGACCCCTAAGCCGGCCATCGGGGAAATACCTAAAAGGCTCTCCGGGCAATTGCGGTACGGCGCGGCTCGCCCCGCTTAACGCGGTAATCCGGGATTTGTTCCTCATTGGAGACTGCGTCCGGGCTATTGTTGCTTCACGGCCCGGTAAAATCGTTGCGCAAAATTGGTGGTGCCAAGGTCGATGAAATCGATGGTCCCCAGCGTATTGGTCAGGCGAGACAGCGTATCCCAATGCACCAGATTGGTTGAACCTTGCACTTCCCAAATCTCGCCGGGCACGCCGGACAGCGTCAGCTTCATTTGTCCGGTGGCGGCGGGCATGGTGATCGGCCCGAGGGTGACGCCCACAGTGGAAAACTGCTGGGTGACCGTGAACAATTGATTGGCCACGACCAACTGGCCCGTACGCTCCTCAAGACCGGTATTGGCGCTCACTTCATAGCTCACGCTGCCGTCGCCGGAACCACTCTCGCCCGCGGAGATCGTGATCCAGTCATTGGGGTTTTCGACGGTCCAATTGCACCCGTCGCCGGCCGTCACCGTAATCAAGCCGCTTTCCGAGCCCGGACCATGAGTAGCCTCGGTCGGCGCAATTACCCAGGTGCAATCCGATCCCGACTGGGTCACGGTAAAGAGCGCAAACGGATCGCCGGGAATGGTCAACATACCGGTCCGTTCATTGCGCGTCGGATTGGGCGCCACGGTGTAGGTCACGGTGCCGAAGTTGGTGCCGTCCGGACTGGAAGTGAGGGTGATCCAACTGTTGGTGCTGACCACCGTCCAACTGCAACTGGTCAGCGAGGAGATGGCCACTTGGGCAGTTTCCTGGGCCGGGCCGTGGATGCGGTTGGTCGGCGAGAACTCGAAGAGGCAAAACGCGCCGCGTTGGTTCAAGGTGAAAACCTGATCGGCAACAAACACGAGCCCGGTCCGTTCGAGAGCGCTGATATTGGGCGGAATCGTATAACTGAATTCGCCGTTGCCGCTGCCGGTGGTGCTCGAACTGATCGTGATCCAGGCGTTCGTGTTGGATACCGTCCAATTGCAGCCGTCGTTGGCCGTCACGCTCACGGTGCCGCTGCTGGCGCCGCTGCCGTGCAACCGGTCCTCCGGGGATAATTTGTAACTACAGGTTTGGCCCTGTTGCCCCAGGTTGAAGGGTTGGCCGCCAATAACCACCACGCCGGAACGGTCATTGAACGTGTCATTGGCTGCCACGGAGTAACTGACCTCGCCGGGGCCGGTACCGGTCAGGCCCGAGGTGATCGTGATCCAACTGTTCGTATTCTCGACGAGCCATTCACATCCGTTCAGCGTGGTCACGCTCACCGTCCCGGCCGCAGCGCCGTAACCGTGCGTGCGACTGCCCGGGGTGATGGAATAGGTACACGGTGAACCAATTTGCGTCACGCGGAACGCTTCGCTGCCAATGGTCACCACGCCGGTGCGGTTACTCAGGCCCGCATTGGCGTCCACGGAGTATTGCACTTGCGTGCTGCCGGTGCCGGTGGGGCTGGAGCTGATCGTAATCCAATCGTTGGTGTTGACCACGGTCCACGTGCAGCCGTCGAGCGTTGTCAGGTCCACCGTGTCCGCGGCGGCGCCGTAACCATGGGTGCGGTCAATGGGAGACAACTTATAGGTGCAGGGCCGTCCCACTTGACTCACGCTGAACACCTGATTGGCGATCACGATCACGCCTGCCCGGCCTTCGATGCCCGGATTATCTTGCACGGCATACTCCACGTCGCCACTGCCGGTCATGCTCGGGGCGGAGTTGATCGTGATCCAAGTGTTGGTGTTCACTACGTCCCACGTGCAACCGTCGAGCGTCACCACACTCACTTGGTCTGTAGCCGCGCCGTAACCGTGCGTGCGATTGATCGGCGTCAATGCATACGTGCAGGGCACGCCCGCCTGGATCAACGTAAAGGGTGTGCCGCCAACGGTCACTACACCGGTCCGGTCATTCAGGCCGGAATTATCCGCCACGTTGTAGTTCACCGTAGTACTGCCCTGCCCATTCGAGCTCGTCGTAATGGTGATCCAACTATTGGTGTTAACGATCGTCCAACTGCACCCGCTGAGGGTGGTGAGGCCGATCGTGCCAGCGCTGGCGCCGTAACCGTGGTTGCGACTGGTCGGTGACAAGGCGTATTCACAGGGGGCGCCGGTTTGCGTCAGCACAACCGTTTCGCCGCCAATCACGAGCGTCCCGGTCCGGGCGTTGGGACCTTCGTTGGCGGCCACCGTGTAGTTGATGGTAGCACTGCCGCTGCCTTCGGGATTGGAGGCAATGGTAATCCAAGTGTTGGTGTTCACCACACTCCAGACGCATCCATCGAGCGCAACCAAGTTCACACTGTCGGCCGCCGCGCCGTAACCGTGCGTGCGGGTCGTCGGCGTCAATGCATACGTGCAGGGCACGCCCGCCTGGATCAACGTAAAGGGTGTGCCGCCAATGGTCACCACGCCGGTCCGGTCATTCAGACCGGGATTGGCCACCACGGTGTAGTTCACCGTGGTACTGCCCTGACCGTTGGGACTCGTCGTGATGCTGATCCAGCTATTGGTGTTGACGATCGTCCAAGTGCATCCGCTGAGGGTGGTGAGGCCGATCATGCCGGCGCTGGCGCCGTAACCGTGGTTGCGACTGGTTGGCGACAAAGCGTATTCACACAGGGCGCCGGTTTGCGTCAGGACGAGCGTTTCACCCCCAATCACGAGCGTCCCGGTCCGGGCGTCGGGACCTTCGTTGGCGGCCACCGTGTAGTTGATAATCGCGCTGCCGCTGCCCTCGGGGTTCGAGGTGATGGTAATCCAAGTGTTGGTGTTCACCACGCTCCAGGCGCAACCATCGAGCGTCGCCAAGCTCACACTGTCAACCGCCGCTCCGTAACCGTGCGTGCGGGTCGTCGGCGTCAATGCATAGGTGCAGGGCACGCCCGCCTGGGTCAATGTGAACGGCGCGCCGCCAATGGTCACCACGCCGATCCGGTCGTTCAAGCCGGGATTGGCCACCACGGTGTAGTTCACCGTGGTACTGCCCTGCCCGTTGGGACTCGTCGTGATGCTGATCCAGCTATTGGTGTTGACGATCGTCCAACTGCACCCGCTGAGGGTATTGAGGCCAATCGTACCAGCGCTGGCGCCGTAGCCGTGATTACGACTGGTCGGAGTCAAGGTATAGGTACACGGGGCGCCGGTTTGGATCAGGACGAATGTTTCACCGCCAATCACCACCGTCCCACTCCGGTCGTTGGGGCCTGGATTGGCGGCCACCGTGTAGTTGACTTCAGTGCTGCCGGTGCCTTCGAGGCTCGTCGTGATGGTAATCCAGGCATTGGTGTTCTCCACGGTCCAGGGGCAGCCGATGACGGAGGTCAAGCTGACGGCGCCGCCAGTCGCGCCATATCCATGGGTCCGCCCGGTCGGCGACAACTTGTAGGTGCAAGGGCGCCCGCGTTGCGTCACGTTGAACGGTTGGTCAGCAATGACGAGCACGCCCGTCCGCTCGGCGGAACTTGGATTGGCGTCCACACTGTAGAGGATGTCGCTGGTGCCGGCGCCACTGGCGCTGGACAGAATGTCGATCCAGGTGTTCGTGTTCACCACCGTCCAGGCACAGCCGCTGGTGGTCACCACGGAAACCCGATCGGTGGTGGCGCCGTAACCGTGCGTGCGCTCTATCGGGGAGAGCGCATACGTACAAGGCTCGCTCGCTTGGGCTGGGCTTTGACCGAGGACAGCCAAAGTTATCGCCAAGGGCATAAGGGCCCTCCACACCTTCTGGTTGAAGAAATTTCTCATACTTCTGCTCTCGTTTGCTTGTGGTTCGTTACACCATTTCATTCGTCACTGGATTCGGAAATTCGTAAATCCCCCCGGCGCGCCCTCCGCAGATTCGCGGCGCGCGGGGACGGGGATTTGCTGAAACTGGAACATGATCGCGCATTGCCATGATTGGTTCGCACTGGTTATTGGCTTACCGCCCGATAGAATCGCGGGTTCGCGTTGATGGCATCCGCGTCGATGTATTCCACGGTGCCGGTCGTATTGGTCACGGTGGTCAAGGGATCCCAGTGTTCGAGATCCGCCGAGCTTTGCAATTCCCACACGGCACCCGGCTCACCGAACAGGATCAGCTTCACGCCTCCCTCCGGAAGGGGCGCGACCTCTTGGAACATGACGCCGCTGGTGATGGTGACCGTCGCATTCTCGTAGGTCGCTTCCAGGATGTTGGCAAACGAGTCCGATACCTCGCGGCCAATGGGGAAATCACCCATGGTGACGGAAGTGGAAGCCGTCTCACTCACCTCCGCCGCCTGGAAACAAACCTCGGCAATCACGTGCGTCCCGGTTGTGAATGCGGTCCCAAACGGCAGCGCGATCAGCAAGCCCACCGCGCCGGAATCGGCGTGCGCCGTATTGACAATCACGGTGGCGTTGCTGGCGTCGCTGCCCTTGGTAGCCGACAGGAAGGTCAACAACTCCGGATCGAAGTTGAGGCTGAAGCTCAAGGCATTTTCATCGCCTTGGGCCTCCAGTAGAATTTGCAGGCAATTGGACTGGCCGCTGCCAATATTCATGTTGGCGACCGTGATCACGCGCTGTTGCTGGGGCGCAAAACCTTTGGTGGACGACGCGCCCGCGCCCGGATCGAGCAACAGCGGCGCAAATCCCGGGGCGGAACCGCCCACGGGTACCGCCGGGTCCAATCCCGCGGCATAACGCCCGGCCTGCACCCAATCGGAAATGGTGATGCTGCCGTTACCGGAAGGTTTGGGCGCGCAGTCCACCCGGGAAAATTCGCACGGATCGGTGGTGGTATCGAGGCCCGCGGCAAAGCGCCCGACCTGCACCCAGTCGGAAATGGAAATCGCTCCGTTGCCGTTGGGCCGCGGCGCAGCATCGGCCATCAGACCGCTGCACGAACTGCCGCCACTGACCACCACGGTGAAACTTTGGGTCGCGCTCAAGCTCGGCACCCCGCTGTCCGTGGCGGACACCAGCACCCCGTTGGTACTGGGGCCCTGACCCGAGCCAGGGGTCCAGGTGAAGACGCCCGCCGGGCTGACGCTGGCACCGGCGGGTCCCGAAACCAGGGAATACGTGAACGTTTGTGCCGGCAGATCGGTATCGATCACCGGGATCGTGAGACTGACCAAGGTGCCGACACTGACCGACTGGTCCGCCATGGGATCAATGACCGGTGGATTGTTCACCTCGTTAACCGTCACGGTAAACGTCTGGGTGTCATTCAATGCCGGTTCTCCGTTGTCGGTGACGGCGACGGTGATCGAGTAATCGACGCCGCCCTGGGATTCGATGGGAGTCCAGGTGAACCCACCCGTTGCCGGATCAATGGCAGCCCCGTACGGCGCTCCCGCCATCAACGAAAAGGTCAACGGCTGGGCCGGCACGTCGCCGTCGGTGGCGAACACCGTAAAACTCAGTAATTGGCCTTCATTCACGCTGCGGTCCAGAATCGGCCCCAGCGTCGGCGCATACACATTGCCAGTGACAATGTTGGAGGTGCCGGGCGTGGGCGTGGTCATGAATTGGAAACCACCGGTAAGGTTGCCATCGTGGAAGCGCCCCTGGCTGACGTCGGCGATTTGGCTGCCGAAAATAACCGTATCCACATTCACGCCTTCAGGACTGAACAGGCCGATTTCATCCCCGCTCTTCGAGATTTTGAAACTGGTGTGCAGGGCGTTTCCCATCATGTTGGTGCCGGAATTGTCATTGTCCGCCCAGCAGAGCAGGAAGCTGTTCGGCGCGAGGGTAACGCCCTCGGGAATGCGCCATTCCTTCTCATTGTTCAAGCTGTCGGTCAGATAGAACCCGGACAAATTGAGCGTGAGCGACCCGAAGTTGTAGAGTTCGAACCAGTCGTCATACCGCTGCGTGAGGGGATCCAGCAACGTGCGCGTGTTGCTGGCCATCCACTCGTTGATCACCACCGGCACCGGCGCCGGATTGTTGGCCGCGCCGGGCGTCACGAAATAGAACAGTTGTTGGTCAAACAGTTGTCCGTCCGGGTAGGCGCCAAAGGACAAGCCGGGGGACATGTTGGTGTAATTGAGGTAATCCACGATCAACTGCCCGCGGGAGAGCGCCACCGAGCCATTGACCGGATCGAGCCGGAAAGAGGTGTGCAACACCGACTCCGTGGAAAGCTCCGGCTGGCCATCGGCAAAGATGATGCGGAACTCGCCGGGATTGATCAAGGTGCCGGCGGGGAAGGCCCATTCATTCAGCGGGTCATAGGTCGCAGAAAGGAAGAAACCGTCGAGCGACAGGATGTTGGTGCTGCTGTTGTACAGTTCGATCCAAGGTTGGGGTGTGCCGGAATTGTCCACCAAACCGTCCGGATTGTCCGGCTGGACTTCATTGATCCAGACCAATGGATAAGCCGGCAGCGTACCGGTACCCCAATTGGCCTCGCCGGGCGTGGCGTACGCGGGACGTGCGTCGAGCTCGGACAGAAAGGAGCCCACCCCCAAACGCACAGTGAGCGTGTTGGCGGTGGAACCGGGATTCGAGCGGTACCAGAAACTCAGGGTGTAAGTGTTGGCGGTGTTGATGGTGGTCACGTCCTGGTACAGGCAGCGCGACGTACTGCCTGACCGCGCAAAGACCAGGTGCAGGCTGCTGGCACCGGAATGGGCCAGGGCTGTGCTGACCGCGGAGCCCTCCGCACCGTTGGAGCCCAGCACGCCCCAATCACTGCCCAGCGGTAATTCGAACTCGCCGTTTCGCACCGCGTTGTCGCCGACCCCGGGCACCGACCCTGGCACCAGCGTCATGTCGTCGATATAAATATCCCCCGCGGCATCGAGGTAGAGGTAAATACGGGTGCCGGACGGTTTGCCGGTAAAGCTGAAGAAATGCCAGGCGGACCCGTCATCCCAGTTGCTCACCCGGGAGTTGTCCTGGGCGGCATCGATGAGTTGCAGTGATTTGCCTGCGCCGGGGGTAGCCGGACCGGCGGGCCAGGGCGGTTCGGCGCGGAACTTCACCTGGTCGATGACGATGTCCGTCTCATTGGTCGTCGGGGCGCGCTGGAGCAACGTCAGCCGTTCCCCGTCGGGATCGAGGTTGCCGTTGAATTCGCCGGCGATCCGCGGGCCAGTCCCATAGGCCGTTTGGAACGCGACGGTGTCCTTCACCACCATCAGGAACTCCTGCGGGCCAATAATGGTTCCGGGACCGAAATTAAAATCGACGCCCTTCAACCGAAAGTCGGCCAGGCCAAACGTGGTGTTGGTGGAGCGATTGTAAATCTCGACGTACTCAGCATTGGTGACGGCAGGATTATACATGATTTCGTTGATCACCAGGCTGTCTTCCAGCCGGCTGACCGGGCCGTCGAAATAGATGGTCATGGCGGTGGTGGCATCGCCCAGTGGATTGCCATCGGCGTCGTAGCCTTGCACGACGAGGTGGTTGGTCTGGCCGCTGAGCGGTACTTGCGTGGACCAGTTGGTGATGGTGGACCAGGTGATCGGATAAGCCACGCCGTTGATGGTGATCTCGCGCGCGGAAATCGAAGCCGTGCCCTCAAGGGTCACCAGGGTGCTGCTACTGGTATAATCAACCCCGCCGTGGGTGGTGATTGCAAAGTCCACGTCCGCCTGCTGGAGCAACCAGAAGATGTAATCGCGCCGGGCGCCCAGGAAGTTTTTCACCGCGGTGGGTTCGGCCGCGTTGATGCCGCTAGCCAGGTAGGCGGCATTGCGGGCGTCGAGCACCGGGTGCAACCGGGAGGGATCGAGCGGGCCGTAGGCGGCATCCTCGAGGGCCTGCCAATAATAGCGCAGCACCAGGGGTTGGTTGAAGAGATTGGTGATCGGCGGATCGGAGAAATCAAAGAGCGAATCCGTGGGATTGCCGGAGAACGCGGCGTCGATGTCCCAGATGAAGAACCTCCAGGACATCGCCACCGGGCTTGTACAGGAAAGCGTTCTGGCCGCCGGGTTTGGTGGCGTCACCTTTGATGCGGCGGCTGCCATACAGGTCGGTGTTATTGATGATGCGCTCCGCCGCAAATGATCGCGCCCATTCGAGGATATCCACATTAGGATAGACTTGCGCGGCATAGGCATCGCCCGTGGCGGTCGTATTCAAAATGTCCACCAGGCTAAAGAGGTTGGTGTAATTGTGGGCCGAATCCTTCACCGCGCGCTTGGGAAACGTTTGACGGTAGCGGGCCAGTTTCTTGACCCCACCCGTCGTCGTAAAGGGCAGGAGGCTGGGAAGCGTATTGCCATGGTGGGTGGTGTCGTCGCTGTACTCATACCAGTACGCCACCTTGTACAATCGCCCGCGGGAGCTGTCGGGATACCATTGGGCATCAAAATCCTTGTTCGGCCGCTGGGTATCTTCGTAAATGATGCCCCGGCGCAAACCGTTAATAAACATATTGACCGCGCGTCGATGGAGCGCCGGAATGCCAAGTTGATCGACCAGCCAGAAACCAATTTGTTCATCCAATCCCGTGGCGTCTTTGCCCCACAGACCGGGTTGCTGCACCCGGATGGAATCCGCATCCATCAGTCGGTCATCCGACGGCAGGAGAATCTGGTAATCGCAGTTCGTGCCGATAGGCGAATCATACAGTTTGGTGTGGGCCGGACTGCCGGCGTAGTGGCTGCCCGCGTTGTAAATGGTGCGAAAGTTGCCATAGACAAACGTGCCGGCAAAAATATCGTTGCTGAATTTCTCCTGCGCCAGCCAGTTGTTCAGGCTCGCCTGGGTCAGCCAGAAACGGTAGGTGCCGTAGGTGGCCAGGGGTTGTTCGCTGCCAAAGTTCACCAGGCATTCGCGGGTCGGGGCGTCGTTCGGAAATCGCGTCGTCGCCGCCGGCGAATACTGGTCGGTAGCTTGCACGTAAAACGCCACCAAGGTGCCCTTCGGCTGGCCGGGAATGGTGGCCGCATACACCCCGTCCTTGGGAATCGCGTCGCCACCGGTGCCATTGTCCACCATCGTCAACGTGGCCGGAGCACCAAAGGGATCGATGCGATAGATCACTTGGACGGAGGCCAGCCCGTCGGGATCGTACACGCGGGCCCGGATGACGACCGGCTCGCCGTCCGCCGGCAGCACCGGAGTAGGAGTGATGTCGTCAATGGCCGGGCCGGTGTTGGCCGCCCAGCGGCTGTTGCGTTCACCGGGCGTTCCGAGATTGGGCGGCACGTCGAGCACGCCGGCAACTTCCAACATGTTACCGCGAAGTCGAAAGAGGATTTCCGGCTTGCCATGGAGCCATTTGACGCGAGCGGTGATGGATCCGACGACGTTGGAGGGATAGCTCTGGGTCAGATGGGTATAAATCCGATTGGCACCGGTGTCGCCACCATCGGTCGCCACGACGTGCAGCGAGCGGGTGCTGTTGTAGCCGGTGGTTTCCAGGTAGCAATGTTTATGGTTGCCCTGGAAGACCCAATAGTCCAAGCCGGTTTGAAAGGTCGAGTTGGTGACCATGTTCAGACCGCCGGCCGTGTCGGTAACGCGCACATCCACGTTGTCCACCAGGCACTCACCCCGATCCAGCATCGTAATTTGCAGCGAGTCCCAATCGCTCGGGGAATCGTCGCCGTTGTCGAGCCGGCCACTGGTGGTCACCAGGGTCCACGGGCTCTTGGCCGAATCGTCACTGTCGGCCCAGTTGCTCGCCAGGCGATTGTCGCTGCGGGGATCGATGAGTTCGAGGCTGCTGCCTTCGCCATCATTCCATTTGCCCCAACGGCCCCCGGTGCCATAACTCACCTCGTCCACGACGATGTAAATGAGGTTGGTTTTCACCACGCCGTTCAGGTTGGTGCTGACGACGGTGTCGGGCATCGACACCGCGATCCGTTCCCCGGAATTCTTGAGGCTGCCACCATAGTCGCCCACCGTATTGTTGGCGTTCAGAACGGGATATTTCGACCGCAACTGCAGCGCGTTCTTGGCCACCACCAGATAGCCGTTGGCGGGAACGGTGGTGTTGGTAGGAAACGCGAAATCAATCCCGTCCGTCATCTGCCAGCCGGTCAAATTGATCGTCGTGCCGCCCCGGTTGTACAATTCCACGTACTCGTCGTTATCGTCGTCGGTGATTGGGTGATACATGATTTCGTTGATCACCAGGCTGGGGAGGCGCAAGCCGGCATTGGGCGCCCCGGGCGTCTTGGCGGACAGCGGATGGAACATTGGGGCCCCATCGGGATACCGGCCGGTGGCTACGCCGTTCTGTTGACCCTCAAACATCACCACATCGACGACGCGGGTCTGGTTCGAGTTGATGAAGAAAATGGTTTCGCCACCGGCATCGAGGGCAAAACCCAGCGTGGTTTCCGTGAAATACACGAATCCCGTTGGGCCAATGGTAGTGCCGTTGGGAATCCGGAATTTGTTCGTGCTGAAATCGTCACTGAGCCAGCAGCCGGATAAATCCACCGGCGAGGTGCTGTGGTTGTACAGTTCGATCCAATCCAATTCCGGCAAATCGGTGTGGGCCAGGAACTCGTTAATCTTGACGTTGCGCACTGATTCGTAGCGCACCCCGTCCACCCGGCCCGGTGACCCGCCGATCAATTCGCTGGGACCCCACGCTTCCACGTGCCCCTCGCCGTACGACGGGCGGGCCAAAACCAGCGAATGTCCTGCGCCATCGGCCACCACCGGCCACGGCGGCTTGGTGTTGTATTCCACTTCGAGGAGGACGGCGTCCGCGGGGTTGCGCAAGCGGACGGTACCGGATTTGTTGGAGAGACTGTTCGTGTAAGGCCCGATCACATTCGCAATGCCATAGACGGCTTGAAGATCGGCCGGATTGCGCGCAATCACCAGGAAGGCGCCGCCTTGCAGGATGGTTCCCGGAGGAAACGTATAACTCAGATCCCCCGTGATGCGGTAGCCACTGATGTCTTCGTAGAAGGGATTGGTGTTGTACAACTCCACGAATTCCAGACTGCGGCCATCAGCACGGGGCGCCGGGTGATACATGATTTCACTGAACACCAACGCCGTGCGACGGGACGACGGACCCAACGGTTCGGTGGTAATCGGCAGCAGCCCCACCACCTCGCCTGAGCAGTCACTGAAATCCCGGAATTGTGCGCTCACGCTTTGCTCCGGACTGTGGCTGGCGACGGCGAAGCCCAGGTAGATGGTCGAGGACACCGACAGATAAGCGGTGCCGAGCAGCGTCCAAGTGTGACCATCATAGCTGGCGTAGCCATTGAAGCGGGTGCCACCCACGCGTTCGAGCCGCAACCACGTGGCCGGGTAGTTCACCGGGAACGTGCCCATTGCCTGTGGCAGCGCGCCCGTGTTGGTGCGCGCCTGGAAGAACGTGCCCACGATACTGGGCGTGCAAAACACCCCCGCATACCGACTGTTGGTGCCCAAATCTTCCCGCGCCATTAAACCCGCCATGGTCCACGGATCGGCAAAGTCCAGGCCCTGCACCCGCACCTTCACATCAAAATCCCCCCGGCGCTGTTGGTAGCCAAAGTTAAATAGATCGCTGGCGCTGTTCAGATCGCCGCCGGCAACGGTCATGTCCACCCCGGTGCCCGCAAACACCAGCGAACCCGGTTGGGACACCGTCCCGATGTCTTGCGGAAAGAAATCAGCCGCCAGGAAAGTGAACGGTGAGTTCGCCGCGATCATGTTCGCAGCGACGGCCCGGTCGCGCACCCCGCTGACGGTGATCGTGTAGTCGGTACCAAACGTCAGCGGCCCGGTGCTGAGGGTCACGGCACGATAGTCGCCACTCAACGTCGCGGACACAAGGTCCACTCCCGGGATGTTGTAGTTGGCCAATTGGGTGGCTGACGCAGTCTCGACGGGTTCGGTAAAATAAACCACCACATGGTTGGCACCGTCGTTGTACACATTGGCCAGCGCGGGCGGCGTCACGTCCGCCGCGACATTCAACGTGGCGGCCACGGTATTGGTGGTCCCGACAGGATTGGACAACACGCATCGAAAGGTCGCGCCATTATCAGCGAGGGCCACCATCGAAAGGGTGTAGGCGGCGTTCGTGGCGCCGGAAATATTCAGGCCGTTTTTCTGCCATTGGAAGGCGACCGGATCCAGGTTACTGACCGCGGCGTTAAAGGTCACCGTGGCGCCCTCGACCACATTGGTGGTGGCGGGTTCCAAAACAATGAGCGGCAGGGTCATGCCATAAGGCGTGCAGCGAGCCGCCGGAATGGGTTCCTCGAACGTCCCGTCAGGCAATTGCCAGCGCACCGCCAAATGGTCGGGTGGGTACCCGCCGGAAACGGCGAATTGCGACAAGGCCTCGAGGTAGTATTGCTGGCCGGCGACCAAGGGAATGACCACGGACTTTTGGTTGGGTTGCAAGCCCCATTGCCGCGAGGACACAGTACGTGTCCGCGATTACCGACGCAATTTGCCGCGCGCTCGCCGGATTCTCATTGGTGCCCAGCAACAGGATGCCGGTATCGTCCGCCGCGATCCAGAAGGTGTAGTCGCCAGTAACCGGCGGCAGGAGCCGGGCACGCAACCGCTGTCCGTAATTGTTGAGCAGCCAACCCGGAGTCTCGAACGCATTGGTCAACAGTTCGACGCTGGTCGGCGAATTCGGGTACGCCGGGCTATTGGTTAAATCGGACACAAAACGGCTCGCCACTCCGGTAAAAATTTCGCGGTAGATACCCTTCAACTGCACCGTGAAGGTCCAAGGCGAATTGGCGGCAATCGCGTTCCGCGCGGCGGCCCGATCCCGGACATTTTTGACCGTGAGCAGGTAGGCCGTGCCGCGCACCAGGGGTGAAGTCGTCAGACGCACTTCACGCGTCGTCGCGCCCATCACGGCCTTGCTGACGGTCGCGCCGTTGTTGAGGGTGTAATTGGCGGCGTTGGTGGCGGTGTTCAGTTCCACCGGCTCGCTGAAGAGCACCTGCACCGTGTTCGTGGTAAGGTTGGCCGCGCTGGAAAAGACCGGGGCAATGGTGTCCGGGAGCACGGTCAGAATGGCTTCGCTCGAGGTTTGCACGCCGAAGATGTTGCTGACCACGCAACGGAACCGTGCGCCGTTGTCATTGGTGGTCACCGCCGAAAGCGTGTAGGTGGCGCCGGTGATCCCGGAGAGCACCCCACCGTCGCGCTGCCACTGGTAACCCACCGCATCCAGGTTGGCTACTTCCACGTGGAAACTGGCCGGCGCATTCTCCAGCACGGTGGTCGAGGAGGGCTGCCGCAACAGCACGGGTTGGGTCGAGGGCGCGGCACCAAAAGGGAGCAGCCGCGTGGCTGGCATCGGCAGTTCCATGGTGCCATCGGGAAGCTTCCAGCCGACGTTGAGGAAATCGTATCCCAAGCCCGCGCTTTGCAGCGCTTCGATGTAATAGCGTTTGCCGGCTTCGAGATAGATGCTGGGTGATTGCTGGCTGGGATGATTGAAATAGGTACCGTAGGTCACGGTATTGGTCACCATGCCAATGAGTTGTTTGTTGGCCGGACTCTCGTCCGTGCTCAAGAGCAGTTGGCCGGTGTCATCAGCGGCAATCCAAAACACGTACGTGCCCGACACCGGTGGCACCACCAACGCGCGCAACCGCTGCCCGTAATAGTCACCGTATTGAAGCGGCGTCGTGAATTCATTGGTCAGCACCTCGGTGAACGTGGGGAAATCGGGGAAGCTGGAATCGTTCGTCAACCCCAGCAGCGAACTACTGATGAGCCCGGTATAGACCTGGCGGTAAACGCCGTACGATTGGCCCCAAGCCGGTGTCCCCGCTCCCAGCAGGAGCAGCAGCGCGGCGAGCAGGCCGCGCCATCCGCTGAATATCCTGGCGACCGGGCGGTGGCGCCGCGCTTCGCTTCCCATCGCTCGGGGAGTTTGTGGTCTCGCCAAGCGTCTCATGTGCAATTGCATAAATGACCTTTCTAAAGGTTGATCCCTCCCTGGACCGACCACGTTCTTGTCTTAACGAATGATCGGATCAATACTCCACGACTTGATAGAACCTTTGAACTTGTTTGCCCTCAGGATCTTCGATGGCAGCCGTCGTGGCCGTCAGGGTCAGTTGGCCCGCCACCAGGTTCCAGTCGGGGTCCGATAGGTTGTCTTTGTAATAAATTCGATACGTCTTGCCGGGCAGGGTATCCCAGGTCAGCACCACCGTGGTGTTGTTGATCACCAGGTTGGGCCGAATGGTGCCGGTCGGTTCCTCGGGAATCGTGCTGGAAACAAATTCCACTTCGTCCACCCAGGCCGCGTCTTGACCGGTCGCGCCACTGGCATTCTTCGAATAACGCCACTTCAATAGTTGCGTGCCGGACGGCACCGGGAAGGTCAGCCATTGCCAATCGACTTCGCCGGTCAGGCGCGCCTGTTCGAAGTTGCCCACGTAGAATCGCAATTGATCGACATTCGTTTCCGAAGACACCTTCCACCAGAAGCTGACCGTGCCCGGGCCTTCGACCCAGGTTTCCAAACGGGTGTTCTGACCGTCCGTAATCGGACCGCTGCGCGCGGCGTCCACGCCGTCGTGGGTCACGCTCGTCTGCGTGAACCAGGAGGCATCGCCCACCAGGTCGAAGGTCAGATACGGCGCGTTCAACGCATCCGCCACCGTGATGATGTCCAGGAACGCGGCGGCGCTGGGCACGACGCCGATCGCGTTGCTCACGACCACCGAGTAATCACCTTCCTGGGCGGCCACCACGTTGCTCAAGGTCAAGGTAGCCGTCGTGGTGCCGCGGACGTCGCCGCTCTCAACGAGGTTGGTCCCGTTGAATTGCCATTGATAGCTCAGCGGCAACGTGCCGGCGGCGACCACGTTGAAAGTTGTCGTTTCGCCCGTGCTTGCTCGGGCGCTGGCCGGTTGGCGGGTAATCACCGGACCGGTGCTCGCCGAGCCAACCGTCAACACGGCCCCGTCACTGGTCACGGTGCCGGCGCCGTTGCTCACCACCAGCGAATAGGTGCCCGCTTGGCCCGGTTGCACGTTGGCCAGGGTCAACGTGGGGGTCGTCGCCCCGGAGGCACCCGCACCATTGAGCAACCCGGCGCCATCAAAGAGCCATTGGTACGTCAGCGGCAACGAACCAGTCGCCTCGACGCTGAAGACCAGCGTCGCGCCGGCGCTTTCGTTCCGGCTGGCGGGTTGCACCGTGATGGCCGGCGCGGTCAGGGCGCCGGTTGGCGCGTATTCCACCTGGTCCACCCACGCCGCATCCTGGCCGGCCGAACCGCTGGCGTCCTTCGAGTAACGCCACTTCAGCAGGTTCGTTCCGGCCGGCACGTCGAAGGTCAGTTGCTGCCAATCCACTTCGCCGGAAATGCGCGCCTGTTCGTCGGCGCCCACGTAGAACCGCAATTGATCGTTGTTCGCTTCGGACGACACTTTCCACCAGAAGCTCACCGTGCCGGGACCTTCAACCCAGGTTTCCAGACGGGTGTTTTGCCCATCGGGAATGACTCCGCTTTGGGCTGCATCCAGGCCGTCGTGGGTAACGTTGGTTTGGGCCACCCAGGCGGTATAGCCCGCCATACTTAAAGTCAGGTACGGCGCATCCACTGCTTCGGGCAGGGTCAGGACGGTCAAGAGGGCGCTGGCGCTGGTGACGCTGCCCAACGCATTGTTGATCACGACCGAGTAGTTGCCGGTCTCGGTACCCTGCACATTATTCAACGTGAGGGTCGGGGTGGTCACCCCACTGGCAGCGCCACCGTCTTCCAGATTGGTTCCGTTGAACTGCCATTGATAGGTGAACGGTGCGGTGCCCGTGACCACAACGTCGAAGCTGACCGTGGCCCCCTCACCCACCCGATCACCCGAAGGTTGGCGAATGATGACCGGCGCACTGGGTCCGCCGGTGGGAATGAACTGAACTTCATCCACCCAGCCCGCGTCCTGGCCCGCCACGCCGCTGGCGTCCTTCGAATAACGCCACTTGAGCAACTGGATACCGTTGGGCACGTCAAAGGTGAGCTGTTGCCAGCCGGTTTCGCCGCTGATGCGGGCCAACTCGGTGCTGCTCAGGTAAAACCGTAATTGATCATTGTTGGTTTCCGACGAAACCTTCCACCAGAAGCTGAGGAGCCCCGGTCCATTCACCCACGTTTCCAGCCGCGTATTCTGGCCATTGGCAATCACCCCGCTGCGCGCCGCATCGACGCCGTCATGCGACAAGGCCGATTGCGCAATCCAGGAGGCGTCACCGCCCTGGGTCAAATTCAATTGCAGGTCGTCCACCGCTTCGGCCAGCGTGATCACGGTCAAGTGGGTGGAAGGGCTGGTGACACTGCCCACGGAATTGCTCACCACCACCGAGTAGTCGCCTTCCTGGGCGGCCAACACGTGGTTGATCGTCAGGCTGGGTGAGGTCGCACCGCTCACGTTGCCGTCACTGGTCAGGTCCACGCCGTTGAACCGCCATTGATAACCGAGCGGCTCCGTGCCGATGGCGCCCACGGTGAGCGTAATGTCCAAGCCCTCCATAATGGTTTGTTTCGTGGGCGGACTGGCGATGACGGGCGGAGTCGGAATCGCGGCGGAGACAAACACGACTTCATCGACCCAACCCCGATCCTGCCCCACCGCCAGGCTGCCGTTCTTGGCGTAGGCCCATTCGAGAACCACGGCGCCGGCCGGCAGGCCAAAGGAGCGCCATTCCCAATCGACTTCGCCGGAGATGCGCGCTTTCTCGGAACCGTTCACGGAAAACCGCACAATGTCGTTGCCGGGTTCGGACGAAACCTTCCACCAAAAGCCGATGATGCCCGGGCCGGTGACGGTGGTTTGGAAGGCGGTCACCTGGCTGTTGGCAATCGCGCCGCTGCGCGCGGCATCGACGCCGTCGTGCATGACGTTGGTCTGGCCCACCCACGGCGGGAAGCCCGATTTCGTCCACACCCAGTCCGGAGTTTCGAGGGCTTCGGCCAGGCCCATCACCGGGGTGACCGTGAGCACGGCGTTGGCACTGGTCACACTGCCGGCGGCGTTGCTGACGATCACGGAGTATGTGCCGGCCAACGCCAACTGCGCGCTGCTCAACAGCAGCGTGGCGTTGGTGGCGCCGGTCACGGTGCCGCCGTCCATCAGGTTGGTCCCGTTGTGCCGCCATTGATACGCCAAGGGGGGCGTGCCGGACGCCACCACCGTGAACGTGGCGGGCAGTTCCTCGTCCACGGTGGCGCTGGCGGGTTGCTGCGCAATCGTCGGAACCAAGGGCAAAAACTGGACCTGATCCACCCAACCCCGGTCCTGGCCGGCGGTCACGCTGCTGTTCTTGTAATAGCGCCATTCCAATTCGTGGCTGCCGGCGGTGAGGGCCAAGATCTGCTGCTGCCAATCCACTTCACCGGAAATCGTCACGGTCGAGGAGCCGTCCAGGTAAAACCGCAAGCGGTCGTTGCTGGGTTCCGAGGAAACCTTCCACCACCAACTCAGCGTGCCGGGCCCGGTGACGGTCGTGGTCAAATAACTGCTTTGACCGTCCTGAACGGTGCCGCTCCAGGCCGCATCAATCCCGTCATGGGTTTGGATCGGCTGCCCCTGCCACAGGGCATCACCGGTGGTGGTCCAGATCCAATTGGTGGTGTCCAGCGCCTCCGCCAATGGCAGCACCTCATAGACGTTCAACAGGGCGTTGGAACTGACGACCGAGCTTTCCGTATTGCTCACTTCGACCGAGTAATTGCCGGCCTGGGCCATTTGCGCGTTGGTCAACACCAGGCTCGCCGTGGTAGCGCCCGTGATGCCCGCGCCGTCCACCAAATTAGTGCCATTAAATCGCCATTGGTAATTGAGCCCGATGCCGCTGGCGCCCACGCTGAAGGTCGCCGTTTCGCCCGTGCCCACGGTCTGGTCTTGCGGCTGGGTGTTGATGTTGGCGTCCGTATTGACACTCAACAACGCCTCGGGGCTGATGGCGGTGCCCGACGTGTTCCAGACCACCACGGAATAGATTCCCGCCTGGGCCGGCTGCACGTTGGCCAACCGTAGCGTAGCGGTAGTGGTGCCGCTCACGTCGCCGCCATTGACCAAGTCAATCCCGTTGAACTGCCACTGGTAGGACAACGGCTGCGTGCCACCGGCGCCCACTCCGAACGTAGCAGTGCTGCCGACGCCCACGGTTTGACTGAAGGGCGGGCTGATGATGATCGGGCCGAGGGAACCTTCGGTGAATTGCACTTGATCGACCCAGCCCCGGTCCTGCCCGAGAGTGGTGCTGCCGTTCTTGGAATAGCGCCATTCCAAATCATGATTGCCCGAACCCAATTCCACCATTTGCCACTGCCAATCGACTTCGCCGGAAATCGTCAACGAAGTGGAGCCATCCACGTAAAGCCGCAACCGGTCGTTGCTGGGTTCGGACGAAACCTTCCACCAAAAGCTGACCGTGCCGGGGCCGGCGACGGTGGTGAACATGGACGAGCTCTGCCCATCGGCGATGATGCCACTGCGGCCGCCATCCACGCCGTCGTGCATGACATTGGTTTCGCCCACCCAGGGCAACGAGCCGCCCGTAGTCCACGTCCAAGTGGGCGTGTCCAGAGCATCCGCCAGCGGCAGGCCGCGAATCACCGTCAGAACCGCGTTGGAACTGAGCACCCGGGCGGCGGCGTTGGTCACGACCAACCGGTAAATGCCGGCCTGATCAAGGCGGACGTTGGTCAGCTTAAGCGTATTCTTGGTGGCGCCGCTAATGTCGAGCCCATCGACCAGATTAATGTTGTTGAGCTGCCAGTGGTAGTCCAAGGGGGCGGTGCCCGTGGCGGCGGCGGTGAACGTCACGGACGCGCCTTCATCGACCGTCAGGCTCAGGGGTTGCTGAGCGTGTACACGGGCGGAAAGATGGGCGCGTATTGTATCTGGTCCACCCAGGCCTGGTCTTCACCCTGCGTGACGCTCCCATTCTTCATGTAGCGCCAGCGCAACGACTGCCAGCCGGGCGGCACATCGAAGGTCATTTGGACCCAGTTGGTGTTGATGCCCGAGGTGCTGTCCAGGTCCACGCCCCCGACATAGAACCGCATCCGGTCCAGCAAGTTTTCCGAGGAAATTTTCCACCAGAACGTCACGCGGCCCGGTCCGTTGACGTAAGTTTCCATCCAGCTTTCCTGTTCATCGATGATCGTACCGCTCTCCATGCACGTGCCGCCGGCGTGCGCGTAGTTGGTTGGCCACTTGCCAATAGGCGTCGCCGCCGGTGATCCAATGGCCATTCCAAAGCTGCCCAGTGGTTTCCAGGGCGTCAGAGATCGGCTGGCCGGGAAACAAGGTGAGCGTCACATTGGTGCTGATGTCGCGGCCGCCGGGATTTTCCACGATCACCGAATAGTCGCCAGCATTCACAGGTTGGACATTCGAGACAATCATCGTGGAATTGGTGGAGAAAACTATCGTGCCATTATCGAAGAGCAAATTGCCATTGAAGCGCCAACGGTAATCAAACGGACGCGTCCCAATGGCGCTCACCTTGAACGTCGCCGAGGCACCCAGTTCCGCCAGGACCGGCATCGGCGGAGTGTCGATCACGGGTGCCGCCGGACCAAAGCTCACCTGGTCGAGCCAGGCCCGGTCCTGGCCGGCGCTGCCACTGGCGTCTTTCATGTACTGCCAACGCAATACCTGACTGACGTTGGTGACCTCGAAGGTGCGCCACTGCCAGTCCACCTCACCGGAGATGTTCAGCTTCTCGACGCCATCCACCTGGAAACTCAACCGGTCGCGGTTGGCCTCCGACGAAACCTTCCACCAAAAACTGACGGCGCCCGGCCCCACCACGGTTTCCACATAATTAGACTGGCCATTGGGAATGGGGCCGCTTTCCGCGGCATCCAGCCAATCGTAATTGACAGCGCTTTGACCCACCCAGGGCGAATAGCCGCCCAGCGACCAACCCCAAATTGGCGTATCCACGGCCTCGGCCACGGAGATCACCGGAATAATCGTCAGCAGGGCATTCGGTACTGATGGCCAGACTGTAGGGATTGCGCACCACGACCGAATACGAGCCTTCGTCGGCGGCCTGTACATTGGCCAGAGTCAGCGTGGGAGTGGTCGCCCCGCTGACATTGACGCTGTCGGCCAGGTTCACTCCGTTCACGCGCCATTGGTAACTCAACGGCGCCGAACCCACGGCGGCTGAATTGAAGGTAACCGTGGCGCCGGGGCCAATGTTCTTGTTGACCGGCTGAACCGTAAGCACCGGCGGGGTGGGGCCGGACGAAGGAATGTACTGCACCTGGTCCACCCAGCCGCGATCCTGCCCGTTGGATCCGCTAACGTCTTTGGCATAAACCCAGCGTAACACTTGGTTGCCCGCCGGCAGTTCAAAGGTGAGCCATTGCCAATCAACTTCCCCCGAGATCGCCGCCAAACTGGCGTCATTGACCGTGAACTGCAACACATCCCGATTGGTTTCCGAAGAAACCTTCCACCAGAACCGGATGGTGCCCGGCCCGGTGAGCGCCACCTCAAGACTGGTGATCTGACCATTCCCGATGGCACCGCTGCGGGCGGCGTCGATGCCATCGTGTGACAAGTTGGTCTGGGCCACCCAGGGCGTGGTCAGACTGGTGAGCCAATTCAAGTAGGTGGCGTTGACCGCTTCCGCCAAGGTCAACGCCGCGGCGACGGAGAGATTGGCCGGGGTACTGATGGCGGCGCCGCACCGCGTTGCTCACGACTACCGTGTAGGCTCCCGCGTGGGCGGAGCGCACGTTCGAGATGATCAGATGAGGGGTGGTCGCGCCGCTGATACTGCCACCGTCCACCAGTTGTTCCCCGTTGAACCACCACTGATAACTTAGCGGCGGCGTGCCCGAAGCGGCCACGGTGAAGGACACCGTGGCGCCTTCGCTCACGCTTTGACCGAGCGGACTGCTGGTAATTTGCGGCGGGGTGAACACCGCCAGATGCGCATCGGCACTGGCCACACTGCCCACGGCGTTCGCGACCATCACCGAATAGGCGCCGGCCTGTTCGGCCTGCGCGTTGCCCAGCGTCAGCGTCGGTGTGGTGGCGCCACCAACACTACCGCCGTCATTCAGGTTCATCCCGTTGAATCGCCATTGGTACGTCAACGGCGCCGTGCCGCTGGCCTCGACCGAAAAGACCACGTTGCTGCCCGCCTGCACATTCAAATTCAAAGGCTCAGTGACAATGTCCGGCGGCGTACTCACGGTCAGCAATCCGTAAACCTTTTCATGGGTCACCTTGGTTTGCGCGATCCAGGACGCGTCACCGCCCATGCTCAATGTCAAATACGGTGCGTCCACCGCGTTGGGCAAGGTCAATACAGTCAACACGGCTTGAGCGCTGGTCGTCATACCGCTCGCGTTGCTGACCACCACCGAGTAATGGCCGGCGTCAACCGCCTGCGCATCGTTTAACATCAAGGTGGCCGTCGTGGCGCCGTTGATCGAACCGCCATCGGCCAGCGGCATTCCCGCGCGCTGCCATTGGTAGCTCAACGGCGCCGTGCCGGCGGCTTCCACGGTGAAGCTGACTGCCGCGCCTTCGCCGACACGTTGGTTGGCGGGCTGCGTCGTAATCAACGGAGCCACCGTCACTGCCGGAGTATATTGAACCTGGTCCACCCAGGCCGCATCCCGACCGCCGGTGTTGGCGTCGTCTTTTGAATAACGCCACTTGAGCAATTGGATGCCGGCCGGCACGGCAAAGGTCTGCTGCCGCCAATCCATTTCGCCGGAGATGCGCGCCTGCTCGATGCTGCCCACATAGAACCGCAATTGATCCTTGTCCTGCTCCGAAGAAACCTTCCACCAAAAGCTCACAGTGCCGGGGCCTTCGACCCACGTTTCCAAACGCGTGTTCTGACCGTTGGTGATGACCCCGCTGCGCGCCGCATCCGCCGCGTCGTGCGCAAATTCAGCTTGCGGAATCCAGGCGGCGTCGCCGGCCACGTCCATCGTCAGAGCGGGGGCATCCACCGCTTCGGCCAAGGTCAGGGTCGTCAGCAGCGCGTTGGGGCTGGTAACGCTGCCCACCGCGTTGGTGACTACCACCGTGTAGCGCCCGGCCTGGGCCGTGGTCACATTGGTCAACGTGAGGGTGGCGGTGTTGGCGCCGCTGATCTGTTCGCCATCGAAGAGGTTCGTGCCGTTAAGTTGCCATTGGTAATTCAAGGGGGACGTTCCGCTGGCCTCGACGTTGTAAGTAACGGTCGCCCCCGCGGGCACGCTTTGGTTTAATGGCGCACGGGTGATGATGGGCACGGTCGGACCGCCGTCGGGGAGATATTCCACCTGATCCACCCACCCGGCGTCCTGCCCCCCGGTGCCGGTGTCGTCCTTCGAATAACGCCACTTGAGCAACTGGAGGCCGGCCGGCACCGGATACGATTGCCATTGCCAATCGGTTTCCCCGCTAATGCGAGCCATTTCGTCGTTGCCCACGTAGAAGCGCAATTGGTCGTTCTCCGGTTCCGAGGAAACCTTCCACCAGAAGCTGACTGTGCCGGACCTTCGACCCAGGTTTCCAGCCGCGTGTTCTGGCCATCGGTGATCAAACCACTGCGGGCCGAGTCGGGCCGGGCAACCGCGCCTTCCACGTCTTCGCTGCTGGCGGAGCCGGCGTCGTTGCTCACGCGCACCGAATAGATGCCCGCTTGCGCGGACTGCACGCCGGTGATCGTCAACGCGCTGCTCGTGGCGCCACTGATGCGGCCGCCATTGACCAGATTGGTACCGTCGTATTGCCACTGGTACTGAAGCGGGGCCTGGCCCAGGGCGCCAACGGTGAAGGTGACCGTGTCGCCCGCAACCACGCTGAAGCTGTCCGGTTGTTTGGTAATCACCGGAGCCGTGATCAACGACAGAGAGGCATTGGGACTGATCGCGGTACCCACCGCGTTGGTGACCACCACCGAGTAAGCCCCCGCCTCGGCCTCCTGCACGTTGCTCAACGTCAGGATGTCACTGGTGGCGCCGCTGAGGTTGCCGCCATCGACCAGGTTGGTGCCGTGGAATTGCCATTGGTAACTTAGCGGCGTGGAACCCGCGGCGCCCACCCGGAACGTGGCGGTCGATCCGACGACCACGCGCTGGTTGGCCGGCGGATTGGCAATCATGGGCGCCGTGGTCGCGTCGGTGGGCAGATAAAACACCTGATCCACCCAGGCGCGGTCCTGGCCGGCGGACTGGCTGCCATTCTTGACATACCGCCATTCCAACGTCTGGCTGCCCGAGGGCACGTCGAACAGTTGCCATTCCCAATCGACTTCACCGGAAATGCGGAGTTGCTCCGAGCCGCCCAGATAGAACCGCAATTGATCGTTGCTCGGTTCGGAAGAAACCTTCCACCAGAAACCCACCCGGCCCGGGCCGGTGACGGTGGTGCGAATCGCGTTGTTCTGGCCGTCGGTGATGGCTCCGCTTTGCGCGGCGTCCATGCCATCGTGTGCCACCGTTGGCTGTCCCACCCACACTGGAGTTCCGGTGGTGGTCCAGGTCAAGTTCGTGGTGTCAAGTGCTTGATCCAACGGCACCACCGGGGTCACCACCAGCACGGCGCCGGAACTGGCGAGGCCGCCGCCGAGACCATCCACGACTACCGTGTAGGTTCCGGCTTGTGCGGCTGGCACACTGGTCAGTCGCAGCGTGGCGGTTTTCGCCCCGCTCACGTTGCCGCCATCGGTCAGAGCGGCCCCATTCAACTGCCATTGATAGGTCAATGGCGGCGTGCCCGTGGCGGCCACACTGAAGGTGACGGTACTGCCTTCGTTCACACTCTGGCTCGCCGGTTGGCTGGTAATGGCCGGCGCCACCGCGGCAAATTGCACTTGATCCACCCAGCCCCGGTCTTGCCCGCCATCGGTGCTGCCGTTCTTGTAATACCGCCACTGCAAATCATGGCTGCCGGAATTCAGGTTGTAGGTCACGAGCTGCCAATCAACTTCTCCGGAAATCGTCAAGATCGAGGAGCCATCCACGTAGAATCGCAGCCGGTCGTTGCTGGGTTCCGAAGAAACTTTCCACCAAAAACTCAGCGTGCCCGGCCCGCTGATCGTGGCCTCGAGATAGGTGCTCTGGCCGCCAGTAACGGCCCCGCTCCGGGCAGCGTCCACGCCGTCATGCGCGACCGCCGCTTGCCCGGTCCACGAGGCGGAACCGGTGGTGGTCCAATTGATGTTCGCCGTGTCCAGCGCCTGGGCCAACGGCAAGACCGGAGAAACAGTCAACAGCGCGTTCTGGCTGCTGACGCTACCCATCGCATTGCTCACCGTGACCGAGTAAACCCCGCCCTGCCCCAACTGCACATTGGACAGCCGCAGGGTCGTGGTCTGCGAGCCACTCACCGAGCCGCCGTCCGCCAGGTCGGCCCCGTTGAACTGCCACCGGTAACCGAACGGCGGGGTGCCTGAGGCCGCCACACTGAAACTGACCGTCGCGCCGGCATCCACGCTCTGGCTCGCGGGTTCCTGGGTAATCGTCGGCGCCCACGGCTCGAATTGGACACGGTCCACCCAACCGTGGTCCTGGCCGTAGGCCAGACTGCTGTTTTTGGTGTAGCGCCATTCCAACGTCTGATTGCCGGAGCCGACATCAAACGAACGCCATTCCCAATTGACTTCGCCGGAAATACGCACCAGTTCCGAGCCGTCCGCGTAAAACCGCAAGGTGTCATTGTCCGGCTCGGAAGAAACCTTCCACCAAAAACTCACCGTGCCCGGGCCCACAACGGTGGTTTGCAACCTGGAATCTTGGCCATCGGCCACGGCGCCGCTCCCGGCAGCATCAACAAAATCGTGGGTGACGTTGGTCTGGCAGGTCCACGCGGCGCTGCCGCTGGTAGTCCAGGCGGATTGCGGCGCGTCCACGGCATCCCACAAGGCGCATTCGCCGATCACCGTCACCGTGGCATCCCAGTATTGGCCGGCAAGCGGTTGGGCAATCAGATCCAGCAATTCGCGGCCCACCGGTTGGTCGCACAGCACCAGGGGCGTTGGCACCGGCCCGCTGGCTTGCAACCCCAGGAAACATACTTCGACCACCGGCTGCATCCCGGCGGGAATGACCCGGCCTGCCGGCATCGCCAGCATGAAACCCACCTGACCCGGCACCGCCGGATTGTTGCTCACACTCAGGGATGCACCCGGCGCGCCGGCACCGGGTTGCGCCGACGCAAAAGCAAGCAAAGCGGGATCAAAGCACACACTGAAACGCAGAACATTTTCGTTGCCGTGGGCCTCCAATGTCACCGGCACACAAACCGTCTCGCCGCTGGGGATCACGGTATCTGGCACTTGCACCAAGTGGAGACCGTTGTCTTGGGAAACCAGGTAGGTCTGGCCGGCAATCTCCAAGGCACCGCTGCGCGCGGCGTTGGTATTGGCGTCCACAGTATAAACTACGCTGCCGTTGCTGAGGCCGGTCGCGCCGGAAAGGATGTTGATCCACGGGTTCGTGTTGATCACGCTCCATTGACAAGCCGGCCCGGCCGTTACCTGGAATTCGCCGGCCTCCCAGCTTTCACCGTGAATCCAACCGGTCGGAGACAGAGTGTAGGTACACGGGATTCCTGCCTGGGTCACCGTGAACGGTTGGCCAGCAATGGTCAACTCTGCGCTACGGGACGTCACAGTCGGATTGGCCGCCACCACGTAACTCACCGTGCCGGGGCCGGGGCCGGTGGCGCCGGCGAGGATGGTGATCCAACTGCTCGGATTGACGACACTCCAGTCGCAGCCGCCGATGGTGGTCACCGCCACTTCACCGGTTTCCTGCATGTAACCGTGAACACGATTGGTCGGTGCCAGGGCGTAAGCGCAGGGCGATTGGGTCAGGGTAAACAGCTCGCCGCCAATGTCCAGCAAGCCAGTTCGCGCCGTGGCGCTGGCGTTGGGGGCCACCTGGAACGTCACGGTCCCGTTGCCGGTGCCGGTGGCTGCCGAGGTCAGGGTGATCCACGCGTTGGTATTGAGGATGGTCCAATCGCACTTGGTGTTGGCCAGCACGCTCACCTGGCCGGCGCCGCCAGCGTCCGGCAGGAGTTGCGCGCTCGGCGCGATGGCCACCGAACAATTGGTACCCCATTGGCTCATGGCGAACACCTGGTCGGCGACCACCAAGTTGCCGGTGCGCATCCGGGCGCTCTGATTATCCGTGACGGAATAGCCAATGGTGGTGTTGCCCACACCACTGGTAGCGGAAGTGATGGTGATCCAATTGTTGGTATTGTCCACCGTCCAAGAGACAAGGATCTTTGGTGTAAAGATTGATCGTGCCGGTCGAAGCGCCGTAGCCATGAAAGCGATTGGTCGGCGACAACGAGTAGGTGCAGGCCACGCCCAATTGGGTAATCGGGAACATGTCTGGTCACCGATGAACACTGCGCCTGCCCGCGGGCTGGTCGTCGGATTATCGGCCACCGCGTAGGCGACCTGCCCGCTGCCGGTGCCGGTCGCCCCGGAGAGAATCGTGATCCAACTATTCGTGGAGGAAGCCGTCCAATTGCAATTACCGCCGGTGACTTCCACGCTCCCACTGGTTGCTCCGTAGCCGTGGACCCGATCCTGCGGGGACAACTCGACCGGACAAAGGGTGACTTTTACGGCCACCGGAGCGGAAACCGCTTCGGCACCCGCCGGATCGGCAACCCGGGCCCGGACCAACCGGCTGCCAAGGGTCTGGTAACGGTTGGTGTAAAAGAGACTCTGCACCGGCGGGGTGTCAAAATAGCCGTCGCCGTTGAGATCCCATTCGACTTCAATCAGGGACGAACTGTGCTCCGGATCCGTGGTGCCCGAGGCGTCGAAAACCACCTCCTCACCCAAGGCGGGCGTGGCCGGAGTGATTTTGATGATCGGCCAGGGCGCATGGTTCACCACCGGCGTCAATTGGATCGTGGTGCTGACGCTCCGCTGGTTGCCCTGGCGGTCCAGGACGGTGACCGTATAGTCGTTGGCCTGCGCCGGATTGTAGAACGGCGTGCTGAACGTCCGGGTTACGTTGGTGCCCGTGAGCACCATTTCGTCCACGAGCGTCCACTCAAAATTTTCGTTCCAGGACAGCAGCGCCGCCGACAGTCCCCCGACATCCGCAGCGGTAAAAGTGATTTGCACGACGCCCCGCACGGGGGCATTGGTGCCCGCGGTGATCACCGTCACATTGGGCTTGGTATCGTCGGTGACCAGCGTGCCCGGGTTGAAGAAGGGATGGACGTTCAAGGCCAACGCGGCTCCGTAGGACAACCGGGTGTAGTTGAAGGGATACAGGCGGGAAAAAAGCGCGCCCCGGATTCCCCGAAAGCCATGGCCCATCAGATTGCCGTTGAAGTTCTCGTCGTTGCGATAATCGTGAATCAGCCCGAACGCCTCCGCCAGGTGCTGCATGCCGCCGCCCAACGCGGCCGAACTGATGCTGCTCAGCGAGGTGCCTTCATACCAGGAGAAGGATACGTCCTGTTTGAGCGGATAGGGGCCGAGCTCCGGCAGGACCAGATTGTTGTAAATGACATTGTTCGTCAAGTAGGCCGGCAGGCAGCGGATCAGGGAATCGCTGCCCATCATGGCCCACCCGGCATTCCGGCTGGAATCGCCATAATTGTCGGCCGCATCCAGTTTCCCAGAGATGAAACCGTCACTGTTCTCGACATGGGTTTCGGGGACCATCCACCACACTTCGCCGGACGCACCCACTGACAGTCCGGCGGCCTGCACCGCATCCACGACCCGCTGGCCGGTGATGTCGCCCCGCAAATAGCTGTCCGTTTGGGGCAAATGCACCGTGTGGATCAGGGGCGTCACCCCATCGGCCTCCGTCTCGAACCCGAAGGTCTTCGGGCCAAATCCATTCCGTTCCATCTGCTCGCGAAACCAGTCGCGGTAAAGCTGGATCGCGTTTTGGAGGCTGGCCACGGCATTGCTCTGGGCCACCCGGTTGGTCGGGATCAAGTAAGCCACCCGCACCAACGCGGCGTTGAATCCAGCAGCAACGTCAATCGCGACGATGTTGGTGGCCACCGTGTAATGCTCCAGGTCATTGGGCGTGAAGATGACGGTTAACAACTGGTTGTTCCCCACGGGCAACACGGTGCCGACCGGGGGCGTATAAGCGAAGGAGCCCGGCACGTTGGCGGTGGCATTGAGTTGAAGGTCGCTCAACGGTGTCCCGCTCATGATGGCGGCCGGTTTGGCCCAGGTAATAATGGGCACCACCTTGCCCCCGCTGGTGACGTTGATGGTGACGCTCTGCATGGCGGCAAGGTAATTCACACTGTCGGCCGGGGTGAAGGTCACTGACAAGATTTGGCCGCTGCCGGCGCTCAAAACGGTGCCCGCCGGCGGGGTATAAACAAACGTGCCCGGGACGTTGGCGGTGGCGTTGAGTTGCTCCACGCTCAAGGCGATCCCGTTGGTAATATCGGCCGGGGGCGCCCAGGTAATGACGGGCAGCGCCGGCGACACATTAATTGCCACGCTCTTGGTGGCGATCACGTAATTGCCGGAGTCTGCCGGCGTGAACGTGGCGGTGAGGGTCTGCCCATTGCCGGCGTTGAGCAGGGTTCCCGGGAGCGGATTGTAACCAAACACGCCCGGGACATTTGCCGTGGCATTGAGCTGGGCCGCGCCCAACTGCGTTCCGTAGGTGATGGCCGCGGGATTGGCCCAAGTGATCGCCGGCATGGCTTTCAGCACGTTGATGGTCACGGTCTGCGTGACTACCGAATATTGGTTGGTATCTTGCGGCGTGAAGACGACCGACAAGGTCTGGCCGTTGCCGGCGTTCAACGTGGTGCCGACCGGCGGCGTATAAACGAACGCACCCGCCACGTTGGCCTTGGCTTTGAGTTGGGCGTCGCTCAATGCGGTACCATAAGTGATGTCGTTCGGGTCGTACCAGTTCACCAGCGTGCCGGCGGTCCGCAGCCATAGCGGCCCCACGTCCACGGCCGCCAACGGCGGGTTGGTGATAGCCGCGGCGGACAATTGATCGCAGCCCACGTCTTTGGCCGCCGGCCGGAACTGGCCTTCCATATCCACCGTTACGTAATCATAATTCCCCTGGGCGGCGCCGAGTGCGGGACTGTTGGTGGCGGGACGCCACAGGCCGTCGGGGGCCAACTCCAGCAATGGATCGACCATGGTGATGCCGCTGTTGGGCGGAATGCGCAGGGTGGCGCCATACATGATGTTGCCCTGCCAGAACATGTTCACCGGCTCGAGACGCTGGTCCACAAGCTTGTTGGTGGTGTAAACGACATTGTTGGCAATCGTGCAATCCAACGGCGGGAGCGTCGTCGTTTCCGAGGTGCCGGTCAGCGTCGCCTCCAGCCCGATCAGGATGCTGTCATCGCAGTTGACAAACGTGTTGAAAGCCACGGTGGCACGTTTGACCTGCAAGTAACCGTTCTGAGGACTGTTGATCAATCCCTGCATCAGGGCCAGAGAGGCGTGCGACGCCGAGCCGGTCAGGTCCACGAAATAGTTGTCATAGATTTTATGGTCCTCGCCGCACACCCGGACCCCACCGGTAAGCGGTTTACCGTTACCAAAGAAGTAATTGCCCTCGACGACGGAGCCGTTGCCATGACGCAAGGTCAGGGCACCTTCGCATTCGAAGAAGGTGTTGCCGCGATAGGTGTTTTCGCCGGACTTGCCCGAGACCACTTCGACATCACCGTCGCACTGCTCGAAGAAATTGTACTCCACCAGGGCGCGGGAAAGGTTCAGCGACACGTCGCTGGTGCCAATGCGGATGGTTTCCCCGCCGTTGCGTCCCAGGGGCGGCCGCGGGCCGAAATGATTGTGGTCGATGCGATGGTAATTGGGATGGTCCGGCTGGCTGTCCACCCACACCACGAAGGTGGTGCCGCCATTGTTCTTGCCTTTGAAGTAGCAGTGGTCCACCCGGTTGCTGGTGCCATACAGCGACACCCAGAGGGTTTCCAAACTGGGATCCGCCGGGTTATAATCGATGATGGCGCACTCGGTCAGCCGACAATTGTTGGCCACCGAGATCGTGGATTCGCGGAAGGAGATGACTTCATCGGACGTCACGAAGCCGTTTACGAATTGCAGGCCATCGACCACCAGGTAGCTGCCCGCCAGGCGAAGCCGGGATGTGCCGCTCAGGATCACCTGGCCGGGCGTTTGCGCTCGCAGCGTAATGGGATTGGCCGCGGTGCCATTGGCTTTGAACAGGATGTCCGCGTTCTGCCAGACCCCATCGCGCATAATCAGAGTGTCGCCCGGCCGGGCGAACAACAAGGTCACGGAAAGGTCCGCCACACTCGTCACCAAAAACTCGGTGCCCCGTGCCACTCCGCTCAGCATTAGTAAGGCAAGCAGCAGGCACCAGCCGCGACCGCGGCGAAGCATTGCCCCATAAGACTTCTCTCGACTCAACACATTCATAGTACTTCCATTCAAATTCATCGGACGCACACAGCCGTCCGGGAGGTCGTCCAATTGACCTCCCGAACACACTGCTTCATAGGGAAAAATTCCACGGCGAAACTTCATATAGGTTTTCAGGTCAGGGATCCGGTCATGGTCGGATATAGTATTCGATCATACCGGGCTGAACTGCGCTGTCCTTGTAACTGACCACACCGGCGCTGTTGGATTTGACGCTCGAAGACACTCCATTTCTGAGCAAGGTGTAAGACGTGCTCGGCGCGAGATCCCCGACGGTGTAAGAGATGCTGTGGGTGGAGGAACCCGCCTGCACCACCCAGCCCTTGCTCAGGTCGCCGCTCATGTTCCAGATGTTGATCCCCAGTAGGGCGACCCCGGCATCCGGCACCGCTTGAAAATTTCGCGTGACCACGGTCGAGGTTTTGCTGATTTGCGCCGAGTTCAACGTCAGCGAACTCTTGGTCGGCGAGAGCGTGGTGGCCAAGCCGTCCTCTTCGGGATCGAAAACGTGCCCCTGGAGATCCTCGAAGTAGGCCGAACTATATACATCCAGTTGCAGGTGGACGGTGGGTTGATCGGCGATGGTAATACTGCCGGCGAAATTGGGGCTGCCCTCGGCACGGACCGTTTCTTCGTCGGGAATCAAGTTGCCCTGAAGCCGGTTACGCTGGCCATTGACAAACCATAACAGACCATAGTTTTGCGTGAACAGGTTCCCCTGGAAAACGTTATCGTCGCTTTCCTTGAGAAAGATGCCCCGGCCCCGATTGCCGTGAACCACATTGTTGAGAAACCGGTTGCGCTTGTTGCGGCCATCAAAGTCCGGCCGCGGCGGATCGCTGCCGCGATAAAGATAGATCCCGTAGTTACTGCCGAAGGAAAGACTCGTTGTCATCCGCCTCGTTGTCCAGACAGCCGACGCTCAGACGGATGCCGCTCTTGTAGTTGTACCAACAGGTATTGTGGCGAATCAACGTCCGGCTGGTTTCGAAGATGCCAATCCCCGAATCCCCATTGTGCAAGCAGGCGTTCTGCTCGACCAGCGAATCGTTGCAACTGCGGTGCAGCATGATGCCGTTGCCACCGTTGTTCCACGAGGTGTTGTAGCGGATGGTCAGGTGGTCGCAGCGCTGGGAAGCGATGATGCCGTGCGTGCCGTTGTGGTGAACATTGTTGTTCTCGATCACCAGCAAATCCGAATCGTCGTGCGGGTCGAACCCGTAGGCCACATTGTGATCCACCTCATTATCCATCATGCGCATGGCATAGGCGCCAAAACTGTACATGCCGAAATAATTATGATGAATTCGGCTGCGGAGGATGTCGCCGTAAACCTCGACCAAGTCGTACAGGTCGGGTTGCAGCGTGGGATCCCCAAGGACTTTCCAAACCATCCCGTACGCCTCCGCCCCATGAAAACCCAAGTAGCCAATGTCGCTATCAATGACATCCATTCGCGATTCGTGGGGGGTGACCCCGTCCGGATCGAGACTGGACCGCACCCGGATAAACGCGCGGCCGAAAGCGTAGTATTCCTGGTCGGGACCATTCGCGGCATCGTCCCACGACGTGATCGCAGTGCTCCGGATGTCGATGGTGCCATAGTCGGCGGTGACGACGACGTAACTATTTTCGGCCGCCGAGTTGTTGCTTTGCAGCCGCAACTCGTTGACGTTGCCCCCGATCTTGGTGCCGTGCAGTAACAACGTGGCGCCATTCTCCAACTGGAGATTGGCCCGCAGATGCCAGACCGCCGGCGCAACCTGGACCAGCGGCGCCTTGGGCAGGGCTGCTTTCACCTCACTCAACGTCGCCGCGCCGGGCCCCGTGATGTAGATGCGGTAGGAGGAACTGGACCAGCGGAACGTCGTTCCAAAGGCTGAGGGCGACCAGAACAGCAGCAACAGCAACGGCAGCCACGCGGCCCGACCCCGCGCCGCGGGCCATCGCGGACGGTCGCGGTCGCGCTCGCCCACGCTGAAGTCTCGCCGCACGGCTGCGGGTCTCCACCGAGTGGTTAACAACGTTTGCATAGGATTACTGCTGATCCGGCACCGTTTGTCTCGTTCCTGAAACCGTCTTAAGCGGCGCCCACGGTCTCCGTCTCTTCTACGTCCACTTGGGCCTCGGGCTTTAAGCGTTTTTTCGCTTCGATGATCCGTTTCACGAGATGGTTCTTGCCCCGCAGATCGGCGATGATCGGTCGTTTGCCCATCTGGACGACCCGGTCCAGCAGTGCTTCGTCGTCCCGAGTAATCACCAAAACCTCAGAGTGTTCGATTAATTCATCCAAGCTGTTCACCGTGCGGCTCGACAGATGGGGGATGTGTTTTTCGATGTAATCCCGGTTGGTGCCCGCGATCATCGAAGTTGCAATCGCCGAATCATGGATCTTCACGTCGTACCCCTTGCCAATGAGGTTTTCGGCAATCAGCACAATCGGGCTTTCGCGCAAGTCGTCGGTGCCTGATTTGAACGCCAGGCCATTCAGGCCGATCCGCAAGTGACCGTTCTTCGGCACCGCGTCCATCGCTCGCTTCAAGTGGGCTTCATTGCTGGCCAGGACGCCCCGCATCAGCGGCAGGTCCACGCCATTACGGTTGCCGACCTGCACGAGCATGCGCAAGTCCTTGGGCAGGCAAGAACCGCCGAAGGGAAGTCCGGGCCGTAAATACGCCGGTGAAACGTTCAGCTTGCGATCCATCACGAAGTGCTTCATCAAGGAATGGCCGTCCACGGAAAGCGCCGAACAGAGCGAGCCGACTTCGTTCGCAAAAGCCACCTTGAGGGCATGAAAGGCGTTGCAGACCGCTTTCAAGGTTTCGGCCTCGCGCAGCGGAATCCACACCAGCGGATCCTTGATGCCGCCAAACAGCGCTTCAATGGTCTCCCGGTTGTCGTCCGGTTGGCCGCTCGCACTGCCGACGACAATAAAGGGCGGATCATTGTAATCCGCGATGGCCGAGCCTTCGCGCAGGAATTCCGGCACCACCACCAGGTCGCTCTCTTGGAACAGCGCCGACGCCGGGCTGTTCGGGTGCAGCGCCGGGAAGACGACGTTCTCCGCCGTGCCCGCCGGCACCGTGCTGCGCAGGATCACCACATGCCGATCCAGCTTCTCTGGCAGGGCGGAACCAATCAGTCTGGCCGTTTGCTTGAGCGCCACCAAATCAAGGCTGCCGTCGGGACCGGTCGGCGTCCCCACACAGATAATGGAGGCGTCGGTCGTCAAGACCGCCGCCCGGCCATTGGTGGTCGCGGTCAGCCGCCCTTGGCGGTGGGCCTCGGCAATCAATTCATCGATGCCGGTTTCCACGACGGTAGGCCGTCCGGAAGCGAGTTTTTCCACTTTGTCAGGGAGGACATCTACTCCAATGACCTCATGCCCGTTTTTGGCCAGGCACGCCGCCGTCACGCAACCCACGTAGCCCAGACCGAATATGCTGACTTTCATAATGTTTCTTTCCATTACCTTTCGTTCGTTAGTGTTCATCTATTTCCCCGTCTATGTATAATTAACCGGTTGGGATTACCTACCATGTTGCGGGGACAGCCACCATGGGAACAACTACTTCGGCCCATCACTGTATTTCTACGATCACCCCCCTAGGGGATTTCCCGAACCGTCGCGGTTTCGTTTCTGGCCGGCGTGGCCGAGCGGGTCCAGGAAAACAGGCCGCTCAGAAATGTGCCCACGCTGGCTTCATCACCGTCGGCGTCCCGTCGGATGCCCACCACGGCCGAAAGCCCCAAGGGCAAGTTTGAGTTGTCACCGTCCAATGCGATATAAACCGGTACCATGGCGTTCTTGCGCACCAGGGTGTGTAAGGTGGTCGGAACGGGGGCAAGCTGCAGGTGTTTGTCGGTCATGACTCCGATGGCTTGCACTCGGCCGGACAAATTGTGTTTCGGAAATGCATCCAGCGAGATGTCCGCCAGACTGCCCACTCGGATCTCGTTCAGATCCCGTTCGTCCACCCAGGCTTCCACCCAGGGACGTCCGATCGCCATGGCGATCATCGGTTCGCCCACGCGGGCTGAACCGCCCACCTCGACGATCCGTTCCAACACCCGGCCCTCCGCCGGCGCCCGGATGACGGTGGACGCCAAGTCGGCCTCGGCCGCCTTGACTTTAGCGCGCGCCACTTCGACTTGCGACTCGAGCACGGCCAACCGGGCTTCGCGCACGCGCAAGCCATCGAGTTCGGTCGTTGCGGTTTGATAGCTGGACTCCGCCGCATCCACTGCTCCCTTGGCGGATTTGACCAACGCCAGCGATTGGTTGCGCTGGCCCGTGATCTGGTCCATCTCGCTTTGCGCGGCAATACCGGTCTTGATCAGTTGCGCGGCGCGGCCGTAATCTTTCTCCAGCCGTTCCAAGTTGGACTTCTCTGCTTCATAAGCGCCGATTGCTGCTTTGCGCATCCCGTTCAGCCGGGCGATGTCCAACGTTAGCCGGCGGCGCTCCTGTTCGATGGCCATTTTCTCGACGGCTAATTCGGTGCTCATGCGCGCGAACTCCGCCCGCTCTTCCGCCACCGTCGCCGCCAGATGATCGTCTTCCAAACGCAACAACACGTCGCCCTTGGCTACGCGCTGGCCGATATCGACCTCCACGCTCTCGACGCGGCCTTCGAGCCGGGCGCCAATGCGAGTGACGACGCCGTTGACGACGGCTTCGCCCAGGACCAGGTGTTCATAGCGGTAACAGCCCCAAGGAATCCCAATGCCCAAAGCGGCGATGGTCAGCAAACCGACCAGGCAAATGACAGTGACGCGAATCACCGAGCGGGCCGACCGCTTGGAAGGAGTTGGAGTTTGGGTGGGGGGGGATGATTTATCGTTTGGATGACTCATGCAGCAGGTGCCTCAAAGATTTTGCCTGATCACTATTGGCATCCTTGCGCACTGGCGGCATCGCCTTCCGTAGCTTCAACATCAAACTGTCCGTCGGCAGTTTGAAACTCTGTTGATAAAGCTCGGTGCGAGTCGAAGCGTTCTCGTACGCGAGCTGATAATTTGTCAGGGAACGGAAAATTAGTTGTTGCAAATCCGTGGGGGGCTCCGACAACGGATCCGGCCGTCTCTCCGCCGCGGCTTCCAATAGTGTCGGGACCAACGGCTCTGGAAGCCGCCTCGTGGTCACTGGTTCCCGGTCAGGAGTCGCAATGGTTTGGCCAAACTCAGCCGGATCGTTCGTCATCGAATGCGACGTGCCGACCTCAAAGGTGGTGGTCCGGGCACGGGGATTAAGAAACAGCCGCGCTTCCCGAAACACGGGCAGAAAACCGACAAAGACCCCGACGACGATTAGCAATGCCGTGGTGGTGAAAAGATACAAGTAATGGGCGAAGCCGGTACGCAAGCCATAAAAGGCGGAGCCGCGAACGGCGTTCAGCTTGCGCGCCCCGCGATTGAGCCACGATTGCTTGGCCGGATGGAACAGGACCCAAAACTTGGTCAAGGCGGTCGCCCAGTCCGACACGATTTGCAAGGGCACGTAATAGGCCGAGAACCGTCGGCCCTGCCGCCAGGCGACGGCGGCATGGGTCAACCGCGAGGTCAACACCCAAAGCAAGTAACCCGCGGCAACTTCGTAGCGGCCAGCGCAGAGCGCCAGCAGCAACAGGCAAGGTCCCACGAGCACGGTGCCCATCGCCAAGCGCTGGTCCACCAGACTCCACCAGGGGAACAGCCCCAGTTTCCGAGGCCCAAGTTTGATGGCCCGCCAACTGTGGCGCACACTGTTGCCGGACCACCGCCGGATGTTGGCCAGCGCGCGTTGCACCGCGCTACCCTGGACCACTTCAATCGTGGTCACCATGGCGTCCGGCACATACAGCATCCGTTGTTGGTGGGCCGCCATCCAAAACCAAGTGGTCTTGTCATCGCCGCTCAACATTTCGAACGAGCCCCAGAGCCAATTGCTGATGAGATCTTGCCGAACCAGATTTCTAAAACTCGCATCCTTGATCGCGGTCGCGCGAAACACCGAAAGCCGGCCGGTCAGACACAGCAGCCGGCCCGACAGCGCCACGGAACACATCGTGCGGTGCCGCAAACCGAACCGGAGTGATATCCATTCCGCAAACCAGGTCGGACCTTTGACCCAGCCGTTCTCGTTGGTGGTCACGGCGCCGACGGCCGGCTGCAGCCGGAACAGCGGCAGGACCTTGGCCAGCATGCCGGGTTGCAGCAAGGTGTCGGCATCCATGAAGACCACCACCCCGTCGTCATGCGGATTGCCCTGGGCGATCTCTTCCATGCCTTTGCCCAAGGCTTCGCGTTTGCCATTTTCGCCACGCCGAAGAATCAGTTCGGGCGGCCACAAGTCATTTGCCTGGTCCTCCGGTGACGTGCAGCAACGAGCAAAAACTTCTTGGATGTTTTGATCATCTTCATCGCATCCAGTCACCACGACCACTTTGGGCCGGCATTGCAGGCCGGTCACGGCGCGCAATTCGCGAAAGACCGATTCAAACACCACGGCGGTGATCCAAGGTTTCTCATGATAAGTTGTGGCCAGGATGATCACCTCCGGCACGGGCCCGAATTGCTGCACGGCTCGGGCTGCCGCGCGACGCAGCCGGGGATAGGTGAAATAGCGGTATAAAATCGCCCGCACGTTTTGGATGAGGAACCAACTCCACCGCCAACAGGCAATGCCGCCAACCGTAAGCAGGACTTCAATTCGTTGGAGCATCCAGAAGTGGACGTCGCCCACGATGCTGATGAGGGTCATCATCAGCCAAGCCAGCAGCGCCACCAGCACCAGTTGACTGGTCCACGGCGCACCATTTCGGCACCGCCCCACTTCCGCGGAAACCGCATTGCGGAATTCCCCGGGTTGTGGCCCGGTGGTGCCAAAAAACTCCCTCCGATTGGGGGCAAACGATAAAACACCGCATGCGTGATCCACATCGGGGGGATATCCTTTTCCCTTGTTCACTTGTTAAGAGCTTCCTTCTGAATCGCAATTCTTTATGGAATTGCACCTATTAAAGCCTATTCCCCGAAAGATGTCAATCAGTTTCGCGGCCCATTGTGGCACCACTGTAACCTGCGTTTTAGCCCGAAAGAACAGTGGAATCCGGGGAGTTTTCCTACGCAATCCAATTGCGTTGCGCGCGAATGTGCGTCACTCATTACTCATTTGCAACCAGTAAATTAGCCTTCAGCTATTTTTCAGGGCGCCAGCCTTTGGGATGGTCAGCCCCAGAATTCCCTGGCATGAATGGCTGGTCCAACTTGACCGTCGATTGCTGCATGAACCGTCCATTGAATTGGCTGGTGGCTGCCTCGTGCGCCGCCCGGCAAGATTTGTCGGCGGTGTTTGTGGATCGCTGGCGTTTGCCACTGAGCGACGATGCTCGCGCCGTCATGCAACACGTTCGGTGGAATGCTGACCGACAACAGCGGTTGGCGTAATCGCGAAGCTCCCGGAAAATCCGTTCCGCGCGGACGCCGCACCGAAGCAACCTTGACGGCATCGAAAAACCTCCTTGCTTGACCATTCCAACTCAACCAGTAAAAACAACGACCATGAAAAACAATTGGATTCACCGCCTCAACCGCCGACCGATTTGGCTCACCATCGCCGCGTCTCGATTTCCGTTCTCACCCTCCAGGCTGATTGGCCGCAGTTCATGGGACCCAACGGTGACGGCACGTCGCCGGAGAAAGCCTTGCTGCGCGCCTGGCCGGCGGGCGGTCCGAAAGTCCTTTGGACCGTGCCGCTGGGCAAGGGGTACGGCGGGGCCGCCATTCGCGACGGCAAGGTCTATTTAATGGACCGTGTGGACATGAAACAGGATGTCTTGCGGGTGTTAAATCTGACCACCGGCAAGGAAGTCTGGACCTACGCTTACGATGCGCCTGGTCGGATCAGCCACGACGGTTCCCGGAGCACACCCGCCGTAAGCGACCAACGAGTGTTCACCATCGGTCCGTTCGGCCATTTCCATTGTCTGGACCAAACGACGCACCAGGTGGTATGGCAAAAAAACCTGGTGGACGATTACGGGACGCGCGCACCCCGGTGGGCTGTGGCACAATCCCCCTTGCTCTACAAAAACCTGGTGATCGTGGCGCCGCTGGCCGAAGAGGCCGGAGTCGTGGCATTCGACCAGGCCACCGGCAAGGAACAGTGGCATTCCGGACCACTAGGCCCCATGGCGTATGCCTCTCCCAAAATTGTGACCATCGAGGGCCTGGACCAAGTCGTCATCGTCAACCAAAAGGGAGCCGCAGCAATCAAGGCTGCCGACGGCGCCTTGCTTTGGCAGTATGAGCATCCCTGCAAAATTGCAATTCCCAATGTGGCCGAACTCGGCCAGGGCAAGCTGTTTCTCACCGGCGGCTACAATGCCGGCAGCGCCATCATCCAGGTGTCGCAACAAGCCGGCAAATGGACGGTCAAGGAATTGGCGCGCATCGACAAAATCGGCGGGCAGTGCCATCCGGGGCTCGTGTTCCAGAACCACATTTACGTCCTGTGCAACACCAACGAACGCGCTGATGGCATGGTGTGTTTTGATACCAACGGAAAAATGCTCTGGCAGACCAAGCGCGATCCATTCCTGGACAAGGGCGGTTCCATTCTGACGGGCGATGGGCTCATTTATGTCATGGATGGTCGCGCGGGTGAATTGCACATCGTTGAACCTTCGCCGGACGGATTCAAATCGCTCGACAAGTTCAAGCTCTTGGACGGAAGTGAAATTTGGGGCCCACTGGCGCTCACGGACGGCAAACTCATCATCCGCGACCAAAGCCAGATGAAATGCCTGGACGTGAAAGCGCGATGAGCGGCTCGTTCGTCCGCAGTCAACGAACCGTTACCGCGAACCTTCCAGCAATGTCTTCGACGAAAGCTTTGTGACGCCGCGGAACGCGGGCGTACCACCCTTTCAGGTATTCGGCAAAGCTCAACGAAGTGTAACCGTCGTGGCCATTCAAGAAGCTGACGGCCGCCCAGTGTTCCGGGCGCTTCGCGAACAAGGGCAGCAAATGACAAGCGACCAGCCCGTTCAAATGTCGCAACGTGGCGTGGCCGCGCAGCTCGGCTTCATGCTGATGATACCACTGGGCGAACATTACACCGGCGTCGAGTTGGCGGTCACTCGCGTGTTCAAGATCGGCGGCATACTCGGCGAGTTTGGGGGCGAAATCGCGCCAATTCCCATAAGGCGGCGAATTGCTCCACGCGATGGCCATCTGTTGGAGGACAAACATTGAGGCCGTCTCGCACAGCGCTTCCTCAAACCACTGGTTGGGATTCCGATCCGTGCGCACGCGCTCATAGTGGCAGATGATGTGACCAAGTTCATGGGCGAACTGATAGGCATATTGCGCCCAGTAAGTGCCGCGGGCATTCAAGCGCACCACAATCTCGCCCTTCAAACCGCGACGATACTCGGTGATGGGACTGTTCGTAGTGTGAAACACCCGCACCGTCCCAAAGCTTTCGGGCGCCAAACGTGGCACCAGTTGCGCCGCCGACGACGAGAGTAGTCGCTGGATGTTTTCCAACGACACGCCGTCGCCCCAACCGCCTGGCACAATCTCGATGGCCAGTTGATTCGTTGCCAGCGTGGGCGCAGCGGGAACAGCCGCACAGGCCATTAACACCAGCAGGAAAATGCCATCCGGCCACGAACCGAAGTGCGTTGTCCAAAATGAAGGGGCATGTTGCCTTCCAAAGTGGGGACCGTTCGCCGAAAGATCAAGAATGGTTGCCAGCCCTTCGAAGTTGCCCGCACGCAAGATCGCTTGTCGCAATCCCCTTCCATACCTTCATCTTCTTCGCGAAAGAAATTGCCCAGCCCCGCCGGCTTAGCCTAATTACGTCGCATGAAACCGCGACAACTTGGGAACAGCAACTTGCACCTGACCCCCATCGGCTTGGGCACCTGGGCTATGGGCGGCGACGGTTGGGCCTTTGCCTGGGGCCCGCAAGATGACCGCGCGTCCATCGCCGCCATCCAACGCGCCTTGGACTGCGGCATCAATTGGATCGACACGGCCGCGGTGTATGGTCTTGGCCACGCCGAGGAACTCGTGGGCCAGGCCCTTGCCGGCCGACGCGACAACGTGATAATCGCCACGAAATGCGAACGCGTTTGGGACGAAACCACCGGCGCCATTGGCAAGTGCCTCAAAGCGGAGAGTGTGAAACGCGAGGTTGAAGCCAGTCTGCGCCGGCTCCGCACGGATGTGATTGACCTGTATCAGATCCATTGGCCGGAACCAGACGCTGACATCGAAGAAGGTTGGGGCGCTCTTGTCGAATTGATCCGCGACGGCAAGGTCCGCTACGGCGGCGTTTCCAATTTCAATCTGAGCCAACTCCGGCGCGCCCAAGCCATCCATCCGGTCACATCGCTACAGCCGCCGTACAGCATGTTGAACCGCGCCGTCGAAAAAGAGCTGCTACCGTATTGTGCCCGCGAGGGCATCGGCGTCGCGGCCTACAGTCCGATGCAGGCCGGGTTGTTGACCGGCAAGTTCACCCGCGAACGAGCAGCAGCGTTGCCGTCATCCGATTGGCGCCGGCGCAGTCCTTATTTCCAGGAACCGCAACTCAGTGTGAATCTCCAGGTTGCCGAGCGCCTGCAACCAATTGCCCGCCGCCACGAGATCACCGTTGCCCAACTTTCCCTGGCTTGGGTCTTGCGTCGGCCCGAAATGACCGCCGCCATCGTGGGGGCCCGACGTCCGGAGCAAGTCGAGGAAACAGTTCGGGCAGGCGAAATTCGACTGGCTCCCGAAGACCTTACCGAAATCGAAAACATCCTCCTGGAACGGGAAAAAGCCCTGGGCGGCGAATCGGCGAAGTAAGGCTCTCCACGTCTCGAAACGTCTTTTTGAAGGCTTGACCAACACTCGGCAATTTGATACTTCCTGATCTTCAGTAAACCAACTAACAACGAATTCTATGAAAAACAAATGGTTGTTCTACTCGGTCTTCGGTTTTGTGTTTGCATTTTCCTCATCAATGCTAGCTGTGGGAGGTGCAGTACCCGATGGCGGTTCCACGGTGCTCATGCTCTTGGCCGGCTGCGCCGCTCTATTCGGTCTGGCCAAAGGGCTTAAAAAGTAAGCCTTCGGATTTCGGTCTTCGGAGTTTTTTCGGATTTCGAGCCCTTCGGATTTCGGATTTGTCTTAACGATAGATGTCCACCAAAAAGATCACCGCCTCACTCTTCCCCGCGTTTACAATGGCGTGCGGCACATCGGCCCGGTAATTGGCGGAGTCTCCTGGGTCCAATTCATCGGCGTCTCCACCCGATTCCACGCGGATGCGTCCCTTCTGCACTGTTAAAAATTCCCGCGTTCCCTCGAAGTGTGGCGAACTTCGCAACGCACCGCCTGGTTGCAATTGCACCTCGTAAAACTCGACATCCTTTTCCAAGTTCAACGGCGACAACGTGCGAATGCGGCAATCCTTATCGGACCGGTAGTGGTAAGCCCGGTCATTGGCACGGATCACCGCCACCTTCGAGGACGCCGCCGGCATCTGGAGCAATTCGCCCAATTCCATTCCGAACGCGCGCGCAATGCGCATCGTGACCGCCAGCGTGGGATTGGCTTCCTCCCGTTCAATCTGGCTCAACATCGACCGACTCACCCCACTGGCGCTGGCCAGTGCCTCGAGCGACCAGTCCCGCTCCGTGCGCAATTGCCGGACGCGCGTGCCCAAGTGCCGGCTGATGGCATCATCCATGGCCGGCAGCCTTGACGAAGCCGGTTTCCGTTCCGGCGAAGGTGATTTTTGGCCCATAATTGATGTTCGATATACTGGATATTTGTCTTGCATACCGGAATTTAGAATCTACTATAACGGACATTGGTTCCGGCATATTGGAAACACCATGCCGCCGGAAGTTGGTTTTGGCAACCCCATAATGGGCCGCCGGCACATTAAATCATTCCGCACGGATTGTGATTTCAGTTCAGGCTGTCCGGACGCACAATTTGAGTTATGGCAAATCGCACCATGAAAGCACTGGTCAAAAAAGAACGAAAACCCGGCCTCTGGTTGGAGGAAGTGCCGCATCCCGAAATTGGCATCAACGACGTGCTGATTCACGTGGATCGCACCGGTATCTGCGGCACCGACCTGCACATTTACAAGTGGGACGAGTGGGCCCAAAAGACCATTCCCGTACCCATGGTGGTGGGCCACGAGTTCGTCGGCGAGGTCGTCGAGGTCGGGGCCAATGTGAAGGACTTTTTCCCTGGCGAAGTTGTCAGCGCCGAGGGCCACGTGGTTTGCGGACGCTGCCGGAATTGCCTGGCCGGGCGCCGGCACCTGTGCAACGACACCAAGGGCATCGGCGTCAATCGCCCCGGCGCCTTCGCGGAATACATTTCTGTGCCCATGACCAACGTGTGGCATCACCAACCGGCGATCGACCGCGACGTGGCGTCCATCTTCGATCCGTTCGGTAATGCGGTCCACACCGCGCTCTCCTTCCCGGTCCTGGGCGAAGACGTGTTGATCACCGGCGCCGGCCCCATCGGGGTGATGGCGGTGGCCATTGCCCGGCATGCGGGCGCGCGGTTTGTCGTGGTGACCGATCTCAACGAATACCGGCTGGACCTCGCCAAAAAGATGGGCGCGACCGTCGCGCACAACGTCAAAAACGGCTCGCTCCGCGACGTTCAAAAGCAACTCGGGATGAAAGAAGGTTTCGACGTTGGCCTCGAAATGTCCGGCAGCCCGGCCGCCTTCCACGACATGATCGACAACATGGCGCACGGCGGCAAAATCGCGATGCTCGGCATTCCGCCCGGTGAGATGGCCATCGACTGGAACAAGGTCGTTTTCAACATGCTGACGATCAAAGGTATTTACGGCCGCGAAATGTACGAGACCTGGTACAAAATGACGGTGATGGTCGATGGCGGCCTGGACATCCGGCCCGTCATCACCCACCGGTTCCATTACACGGAGTTTGAGCAAGGATTTCAGGTCATGCTCTCCGGCCAATCGGGCAAGGTGATTCTCAATTGGCGGGATTGAGTGAAGCGGCCAATTTGTAGCAGCCGACGTAAGGAGGCTCATTATTATCGGGAGCATGGCGTTTGTTCGAGAGAGAATGAGCCTCCTTACGTCGGCTGTTACCATTCTTAAACGGCCTCTCTATAAATTGTCCGGGCACGAGAGAACAAATCCGCGGTTTCCAGATTGAACCAATGAACACGTCAGCGCATCCTCTGCCAATGAACACAAACCTGTTTCGCCGGACCCCAGCCATCGTTGCGGCGGTGTTGGGCGCCATCCTGTTGACCAGCCAAGCCACCCGTGGTGAGGAATACGCCGTGGTCGTGTCGCGGCAGACCCAAGCCAATCCCGCCTGGCGCCGGGTCGTGGACGTTCTTCGGGAAAACCACCAGGGAACGGTCATCGTTTACGATGCCTCCGTGGAAGAGTCCCTGCCGGCCTTGCGCCGCCAGTTTCCACGCTATGCATGTTTCGTGGCGCAACCGCAGGAAGCCACGCGCGAATTCGTCGCCCAAGTCCACCAGCTTACGCGGAAGCTGGATGACGATCCATACACCGACGTGTTTTGGGGCATTCTCACCGGTTACAACGCTGAGACCGCGCTGCGCATTGCTTCCTGCACGAAACGTTTGACCGTCCACAAAGTCGCCGGTGGCACTGAGGTGGCGCTGAACTCATGCGACGAGGGCGTCTGGTATTGCGAACTCAAGCAGGGACGCATGGTGCAAAAGCAGCCCGGCAAAGAACCACAGGAGTTGAAAGGCCCCGCGGACACCACCGCCGCGCTGGTCAACACCTTGAACGACTATGCGGCCGACCTGTTTGTCACTTCCGGGCACGCGACCGAACACGACTGGCAAATTGGTTATGCCTACCGCAACGGGCAGTTCCGCTGCGAGAATGGGGTGCTCTTCGGCCTCGACACGCAGAGCAAACGCTACCCCGTCCATTCGCCCAATCCGAAAGTGTATCTCCCGATTGGCAATTGCCTGATGGGCCACATCGACAACACCAACGCCATGGCGCTGGCCTGGATGAACAGCGGCGGGGTCAACCAAATGATCGGCTACACCGTAACGACCTGGTATGGCTACGCGGGTTGGGGGTGCCTCGATTACTTCGTGGAACAACCGGGACGCTACACGTTCACGGAAGCCTTCTTCGCGAACCAGGCCGCCTTGATGCACCGGTTGCTGACCTATTTCCCGGGCCTGGCGCAGGCTCCTAACCCGGTCAACGGCCGTTTGCCCGCCCCCGGGAAGCCTTCGGAAAAGGCCCAGCAAGCCGGATTGAATCCCAACGATGGCCGAGGCCTGCTGTATGACCGTGATGTCTTGGCCTTCTACGGTGACCCAGCTTGGGAAGCGCGCATGGATAAACACCCGTGCGCCTGGGACCAGACGTTGACGGAAAACAACGGAGTTTATACCTTCGACCTCAAACCCAACCGCGGCGAACAAACCTTCGAGCCAATCAACAAAAATGGCTCTCAACGCGGCGGGCGGCCCATCGTTCAATTCCTGCCCCAGCGTATCAAAAACATTCGCATCCTGGAAGGTGAGGACTTGGCGCCCGTAATCACCGACAATTTCATCCTCGTCCCCAATCCCCGCACGTGTGATCCGCAGAAGCAATATCGCGTGCGGTTTACGGCCAAAACAATCAAGCCGGCGACCTCCAATTAAGCGTCTGACCTGATGATTGACTTAAAACCAATCCAATCGACCAGCACCGGAGGCAAACCTCTGTTCAGGTCACGGCGGGCGGTTCCTTCCCCCTCACCCCGGCCCTCTCCCCCGGGGAGAGGGAAAACGTTCGGCGCTTGTGGGGTGAGGCGAGTGGCCTGCAACTCTCCGCGGCGGAATGGTGTGATCCACTCAGCGGTGCCGAGGGCTGATGACGCCTCGGAGTTTCGGTGGGCGCTCGCCGGCTGTTCCCTCTCCCCGAGGGAGAGGGTCAGGGTGAGGGGGAACATGGTGTTCTACGTTCCATCCGCGTTGAATACGTCCGGAACCGCAAAACATCTCAAATCTTCCAAAGGCTGCAGGTTTCCTTAAAAGCAGATGCGTCACCGCAATCATTCGCGAGCCATCCTGACCTTCCAGCACCTCTACGTCTGGTTGTGCGGTTGCTGCCTGTATGCGGCAGTGCTGGGATCGGCAACGGTTCGGGCAGATTCGGTGGATTTGCCTTCCGTTTCCACAGAGCAAATTTACCGGCACTGCCAGGCGGCCGGCGTGGAAATTCTTGTCGCGGGCCGGCACAGTGGCAGTGGCTGGTTTGCCGACGCAAATGGTTTGCTGGTCACCGCGGCCCACATCTTTTCGCGACGCGGTTCGCGCGTTGAAATTCTCTCGCCGCAATACGGTCGTCTCCCCGCCGAATTGGTGGCGGTGAACCGGGGCAACGACGCGGCGATTCTGAAGGTCAGTCCGCGCCCCGAGGGATACGCCACCCTTCCGTTTGCCGCCGAGACTCCGCGCGTGGGCGAAGAAATCTTCCAGTTCGGTTCACCGCTCTTTCGCCCCGAGGTTCTTCAGGCCGGCAAAGTGGCGCGTTGCGACACCGCCTTCGAGTACGACGGGGAAGCGATTGGTTATGTGGAAATCATTCACGTGTCGGCCATGATGCAGAGTGGCACTTCAGGCGGTCCCTGGTTGAACCATCGCGGTGAAGTTGTCGGCCTCCAGTCCGGCGTCATGTCACTGGACAACAAACCCGTAGGGATCGCCTACCTGGCCCCCGCTGACCCCATTCGCAAGCTCCTGAACACCTTGCGCGATGCGGACACCCCAACCCTGGGCGTTGGCGTGGACGAGCTCTGGCAGCAACCCGCCGATTTGCTGAAGCAACTGCCCGCGGGCACGGAAGGCTTGCGGATCGCTCGCTTGCGCGAAAACGGTCCCGCCGCCCGTGCCGGCGTCCAGACCGGCGACATTATCCTTGAAGCGGACCATCACCAGTTGAGTCGCATTGGCGATTTGCTGCGTCTCATCCGCCGCCTGCAACCGGGAAATTCCATGACCTTGAAGATCCTCCGGTCGCCTGAAACCAATCAAATCGGACGGACCGTGGTATTAGGGCGGGCGGAAGACGCTTTGGGCAGTCCCGCCAAAGACGAAAAACCAGAATCCTAGAAAGGAGCGCATCATGTATGGATCATTGCAACCTCACCTGAAGCAGCAGTTGGAGCAAATTCAACAGGCCGGCACGTTCAAAAACGAGCGCGTTATCATGACGCCGCAGGGCGCCACCATCCGGGTGGCGGACGGCCAACCGGTGCTGAATTTGTGCGCCAACAATTACCTCGGCCTGGCGCAACATCCCGACGGTGACCGCCGCCGCGCATGCCGCGCTGGACCAATGGGGCTACGGTCTGGCGTCGGTGCGTTTCATCTGCGGCACCCAAGGCGTCCACAAACAACTCGAAACGAAGCTGAGCGAGTTCCTCGGCACGGACGACACCATTCTTTACAGCTCCTGTTTCGATGCCAACGGTGGATTGTTCGAAACCCTGCTTGGCCCCGAGGACGCAATCATTTCCGACGAACTCAATCACGCGAGCATCATCGACGGCGTCCGTTTGTGCAAAGCGCAGCGGTTGCGTTACCGCAACAACGACATGGCCGACCTCGAAGCCCGACTGCGCGAAGCCAGTCAGGCCCGGTTCAAAATGATCGCCACCGACGGCGTGTTTTCCATGGACGGTTACATTGCCAACCTGCCGGCGATTTGCGACCTGGCGGAGCAAGCATGGCGCCCTGGTCATGGTGGACGACTCGCACGCCGTCGGCTTCATGGGCCAACGCGGCCGGGGCACGCCCGAGCATCACGGGGTCATGGGCCGCGTGGACATCATCACCGGGACGCTGGGCAAGGCGTTGGGCGGTGCCAGCGGCGGTTACACCAGCGGCCGCAAGGAAATCATCGACTTCCTGCGTCAACGTTCGCGGCCGTATTTGTTTTCGAACACCCTCTGCCCCACCATTGCCGGCGCCTCGTTGAAAGTGCTGGACCTGTTGACCGAATCCACGGCCCTGCGCGATCAACTCGAGGCCAACACCAAGTTCTTCCGCGCCGAGATGACCAGTCGCGGCTTTCAAATCCTGCCCGGCGAACACCCCATTGTGCCGGTCATGCTGGGCGACGCGGCGCTCGCAACCCGCTTCGCCGATGCCATGCTTGCCAAAGGTGTTTACGTGATTGGCTTCAGTTACCCGGTCGTTCCCAAAGACAAAGCCCGAATTCGCACGCAAATTTCCGCCGCGCATTCCCGCGAAGACCTCGAGTTGGCGCTTCGGGCTTTCAGTGAAGTTAAAAGCGAATTGGGCTTGGCGTGATCCCGCATCATTGATCCCATGGCCATCTCCGTCCTGGACATGTTCACCATCGGCATTGGCCCGAGCAGTTCGCACACGGTGGGGCCAATGCGGGCGGCGCGGCGGTTCGCGCAGGAAGTTGAAGCCACCGGTTCGTTGCCGCAGGTGAGCACGTTGAAACGCACCTATACGGTTCGCTGGCGTTGACCGGCAAGGGCCATGGCTCCGACCGGGCCCTGATGCTCGGTCTCGAAGGCGAAACCCCCGAGGACGTGTCATTGGAGCGCATCCCGGCCATCATCGAGCGCATCCACACCGAACACCGTCTCCAGCTTGGCGGCACGCACGAGGTCAAATTTGATGACGCCACCGATCTTCGGTTCCATCGCACGCAACGGCTCCCGTTGCATTCGAACGGAATTCGATTTTTCGCGCGCACTTCAGACGGAGGCACTCTTCTGGGCCGCACCTACTACAGCATTGGCGGCGGCTTTGTGTTGAGCGAAGCGGAGGCCAACGATCCCAACCTGCGCCGCGTTCCGGATTCTCTGCCGTTTCCCTACCAATGCGGCGATGATCTGCTGCGAATGGCGCGCGAGTCCGGCTTGAGCGTCAGTGAGATGACCTTGCGCAATGAATCCGCCTGGCGGCCGGAAGCCGAAACCCGCGCCGCGCTGTTGCGCGTGTGGCGGGCCATGCATGAGATGCGTCGAACGCGGCTGCCGGGCTGAAGGAACATTGCCGGGACCGATGCACGTCACCCGTCGCGCGCCGCGGCTGTTTCGCGAACTGACGGAACGTCCCGAGGTCAACCTGCGCGATCCGCTGGCGGTGATTGATTGGGTCAGCATGTGGGCCATGGCGGTCAACGAAGAGAACGCCACCGGCGGACGCGTCGTCACCGCGCCGACCAACGGCGCCGCAGGCATCCTGCCGGCCGTGTTGCATTACCTGGTGCAGATTCGCGGTGCGAACGAGGACCGCATTGTGCGGTTCCTGCTGACCGCCGGGGCGATTGGGATATCTGTTCAAGCTGAACGCCTCCATTTCCGGCGCCGAAGTCGGCTGTCAGGGCGAAGTGGGTGTGGCCTGTTCCATGGCGGCGGCAGCGTTGACGGAAGCCTTGGGCGGCACCGTGCTCCAGGTTGAAAATGCCGCCGAGATCGGCATGGAACATCACCTCGGCCTGACTTGCGATCCCATCGGCGGGCTGGTGCAAATCCCGTGCATCGAGCGGAACGCCGTGGGCGCCGATGAAAGCCATCAGCGCCGCGCGCCTGGCGCTTGGCCGGCGACGGCACGCATCGCGTATCGCTCGACAAGGTCATCGCCACCATGCGGCAGACCGGTGCGGACATGCGGACCAAATACAAGGAGACTTCCCGCGGCGGTCTCGCCGTGAACGTGGTCGAATGTTGACCAGCAAACGCAGAGTCACCACTGGGGAACGCTGGTTCCGGTCTGCTGAAGTGATTCACTCGAATTTGATCGCCAGGACCAGATCGTCCTTGTGATCAAAGAGCGGCGCGGTTTTTTCGATTTCCTTCGCCTTCAATCCAAACGCCTTGACGAATTTTTTGTTCCTGGTCACCAACACGGCGTCGGCGTCCCGATATTGGGCTTGCCGGGCACAATCGCGCTGCCGGTCTTTTTCGGGAAACAGTCCTTCGGCCAATCCCCGCCCGACAATGCCGATGCCGCTGGTGCGCGGATCGTAAATGCGACCCACGATCTTGTATTTCTTTGCGGCAGACTGAGGTAAATCGGCACCGCGAAGTCCTTGATAACCTGGGCGCCATTGCCGGTTGGCCAGGCCTCTTGCTGAACCGCCGTAGGCAATAAAGTGCGCGTCGCCAAAAGATTTGTCGTCGGCCCGGAGGGACATTGTTGTGCCGATGCCGAGCACTGCCATCATACATATCGCTAACGTTTTCATAAAACACACCTGATTTACCGTAGCCGAGGTCCGCTTGGAATCAAGGGGCACTTTGGCAAGCAAGGCCAGCGGACTTGATGGCCGGGCGATGGATTCTGAGTCCGAGGCTCTTGATTCGCAGTCAAGCCAGCCCGGCGATTTGGCGCCTTCCCCGCCTTCTCGCAGCAGCCGACTTCAGGAGGCTCAAATTTCCTCGAAAGACACAACTGCTGGCGAAAAATGAGCCTGCCAAGGAACGATAGGGACGCATTCCATGGCGTCCCCAGATTTATTCGAACAGACTCAGGGACGCGGTGGAAGCGCCATACCAGCCGTTCCATGGTCCGATCCAGCGACTTATGGAAGGTAATGGACCGTGGCCGACCTAGTGCCGCGCGGAAGTTGCCACGTCCCGGCCGGAAACCGCAACGGCCTGCCCAGTCGGCCTCAACGGCCTGCACTCCGCTGCCGAAGCGGCAGGGATAAATGAGTCGCACATTGGCCGGTGGCGGCTGGGTGATCTTGATCTGAACTTGATGGGCGTTCAATCGATGAGTTAATCGGTAGCCGAAGGTTTGCCCGAACACCGTCGGCGCATTTTCCACGCCGGCGGTTTCTCCATCCTTCAGCCAATGCGGCATCACTCCCGGGGCGAGGTAGATTTGCGCGTCGCCATCTTCATCGGCCTCGAAGAAAAGGATGTCGCGCAGCAAGGTCATGAACTCCGCGCACGCCCAGCCATGGGGAATGTCGCCCATGTACCAAAACCGATTGGGCAGTTCCGCGAAGTCTTTGGCAATCGGGTAACAATGTTGTTCGTTCCAGGCGCCAAGCACCACTTGCCAGGGAGAGGGCGAGTTGATCCGACTGACGGTCGAGTAAGCGGCGTTGCCCACAAGCCATTGCAGGCATTGGTCCATCCGAGCCGGGTCGCCGATGAGCAAAAAGGCGTGGGCCAATTGCAGGGTCAAATAGGGTCCGTAGCAATTCCAGGCGCTGTCGTGACGAAAGCCGCCGTCCATGAAGTGGGCCCAAATCGTTTCGAGCGTCATGCGCGCGGCAAGATCAATGTCCGCTCCCAACTTGGCGCCGTCGTAAAGCCGACAGGGATGAAAATAGCAGAGCACGCCAATGATTGTGGAATCGAGGCGTCCCACGTCGCCGGGACCGGTGGGAATGAACGTTTCCCAATAACCGCGCTGCCGTTGTTGATCCAGCACCCAACGAATGGAATTGGCCGTCGCGTCGCGCAGCGAATCGTAAGCGTGCCAGAGTTCGTCAGCTTCGCCTGCACCCAGTCGTTGCGCCAGTCGCGCGGCTTCCCAGAGGCCGGCAATGCTCCACAAGTCATCCCAAAAATGGGGCTGGCCTTTGTCCCCGATATGCTCGGCGCTCCAGCCGCTGGGGAGCAGGCCGAACGGTGTGCGATTGTCGCGAATCCAGCGCGCACCGTCGAGGATGTACGGAGTGAACAAGCCGCGCCCGAAATTCGCTGCGCTCCCGAGAAGGCGGTCCATGCGGCCAAAGGCCCACAGCGCCTCGCCGTTGCTGTCCCACTCGCGATCGTTCTTCTCGTGCGTGCCGCCAAAGAAACCGTGCAGCGAAACCCCGTCGTTTTGCTCGTAGCCAAAGTTGAACACCGAGGGATGCCAGTAGCCGAGTTGGCGCTGGGCAAGATTGGCATCGCCGACCAGCGCGGCGGCGATGGCTTCGACCGACGAATCACGAATCCAGAATTCATCGTAGATGGTCGGCCCCGGATGAATCTGGCCGTCGTCGGCGAGGATGAGCAAGTTGGCGCGGCACGTGCGGAACAAATTCCACAAGGGCGTGACCAGCGGTGGGAGCGTCGCTTGCAATCCGGTCGTATCGAGCTTTTGCGTCCACCAGTTGCGGTTGGCCGTATCGAGCGCACCGGCATCGGCGGCGCGGAGTGTGACGAGGTCGTTGGCGCCGCGAAAATCGTCCACGGGCAATCGCACATCGAGTGCGAAGTTGGGCTGCGCGGGCGACAAATTCACCGGCCAGACGAACGCACCCCGGCAGATGCCGGCGATATTGTCCACCGCGACCTGGAACCCATTGAGCGCCCCATGGGTGGCCAGATGGTTGAACGGACTTTGCTCCAGGTAAAAATCCGGATCGTAAGAATTGCCATTGCCATAGGTGCCGAAAGAAGCCGGCGCCCGGTCAAACAACGGACCGTGGCTGGAGTTGATCACGAGCCTTTGTTCCGCCGGAAGATACTGCATGAACGTCAACCGCCGATCGGCCGTGTAGCGGCCGGCGCGGTCGTGGCGTTTAAAGCCAGTCGGGCCTTCGGGTGAAACAACCAGTCCAAACCAGAGCGAAGCCGGCGCCGCTTGCGTGAGCCTGAGTTGGTACCGGGCCAACACCGCGCTCTTTTGGTCGGGACCAACCGTCGTGGCGAACGCTTTGGCTTGCACTTCGCAGCCCCAACGCGCGGGCCAGGTGGTGACCACGGTGGGCAGATAACCATTCTCCAGGTGTTGTTGCAGCGGCGTGAATTGGGGGAAGTCAAACTGGCGTGTGGCCGGATCGAAGAGAAAGAAGCTCAGCGCGTACTCATCATAAACCGGCTCGATTTCGCCCGCCTGGCCCACCAGGCATTCCTGCGGCGCGTCCTTGACGCCGATCATGTTCCAGTAGCGGTAATTGGCATTGGACGCGAAGGCGCCTTCTTTCGTGTCGAACAGTCCGGCGTCGAACACATCCGTCCAGCGTCGGAAGTATTGCTGCACCCACCAGGGCAACGGCGCCGGCCGACCTCGTCCCTGAATGCGCCACATCACTTCGTAGAACAACCACTCGTGCGTTTGCGGTTGCATAAACAGATTCCTTTCTTTTCGGGTTCAACCCTTTTCCGACGATTTCGCAGCGGTTACTTGCGGAATCTAACCGGTGGCAAGCGGCTTGCAACCTAAATGGAGAAGAAGGAATCACGGTCTTTGCAGTGTGAAAAACGACCCATCCCTGCGTTCACGTATCACTCGACCGCATCGCAGAACGGTAAACTGCATGATGCGGCTTCCATCCCCGGCAGCCTGGACATGGCGAACGGTTTGCCGAAGGCACTTCGGCGATACAGCAGGTTGATAATCTGCGCTACGGAAAAGTGTAGCCGAACCTGCCGTCTCATCAGTACGTGTTGAGGGGGGTGAACGTTCGAACACTCCGTTCCGGCAAGCTGCCGGCAGCACGTTGCGTCTGCCACCGGGAACTGGGTTGGGGCCCCCACGTTGCCGGCCCGGCAAAACCCCAGCGGATTTCGGGAACCGGACTTCGGTCGGACGTTGGATTTCGGATTTCTCACTTCGGATTTTACTGCCACATTTGCCCTTTTCTTTCGCCCTTGGCTCCCTGATGATCACCGCGCTTTTCGCTATGACATTGAAGCTGTTTAACACATTAACCCGCTCCGTCGAAGAATTCGTGCCGCTGGACCCGGAAGGTAAAAAAGTCGGCATGTATTGCTGCGGCCCGACGGTGTATGACTTCGCGCATATCGGTAATTTCCGGACGTTTGTTTTTGCCGACCTGGTGCGCCGTTACCTCGAGTTCCGCGGCTTCAAGGTCAATCACGTGATGAACATCACGGACGTGGAAGACAAGATCATTCGCCGCGTCAGCGAGACCGGCAAGCCGCTCCCGGAATACACTGCCCAATACGAAAAGGCCTTCCTCGAAGACCTGCAGACCCTGGGTTGTTTGCGGCCCCACCAAATGCCGCGAGCCACCGAGCACATCGGGGAGATCATTGGCCTGATCAAGAAACTGGTCGATCGCGGCATTGCTTACCAGGCGCCGGACGGATCGGTGTATTTCAGCATCGAGAAATACCAGGGCTGCGGCTGCCGTTATGGGCAATTGGTCAAGTTGAATTTCGAGCAAATGCGTCCCGGCGAACGCGTCGCGAGCGACGAATATAGCAAGGAATCCCTGGCCGATTTCGCGCTCTGGAAAGCGCGCGTGCCCGAGGACGGCGCGGTGTTCTGGCCCAGTCCGTGGGGCGAGGGCCGTCCCGGCTGGCACATCGAGTGCAGCGCCATGAGCATGAAAATGCTTGGGCCGAGCTTCGACCTGCACCTGGGCGGCGAGGATCTGGCGTTTCCGCATCACGAAGACGAAATCGCCCAAAGCGAAGGCGCCGGCGTGCAACCGCCGGGCCAGGGTTTCGTCAAGTATTGGCTGCACGGCGCCCACTTGCTGGTGAACGGCAAGAAAATGAGCCAAGTCGCTCGGCAACTTCTTTACGCTGCGCGACCTGGTGGACAAAGGATTCGCGGGCCGCGAAATTCGCTTCCTCATGCTCTCGGCCCATTACCGGGAATCCTTCAATTTCACCGAGGATGGTCTCCAGGGAGCCCGCTCGTCATTGGCACGTTTGGATGAGTGCCTGGCCAAACTCACCGAGTTGGCCGGCAAGAAAAAGGCGAACGCGGATGCGCAATTGCTCGAACGCTTCACTGAAGCTCTGGACAACGATCTCAATGTCTCGGCCGGTTGGGGTGCCGTGTTCGAATGGGTTCGTGACATGAACCGCGCCCAAGCGGAGGAGCAATTGTCACCCGAGCAAGCCGCGGCCGGACTGGCGGCTTGGGAGAAAATCGACAAGGTGTTTGGGTTGGGGGAAAAGGGGGGCGAGGAAGCACCACCGGAATTCACGGACCTGTTGGCGCAGCGTCAGGCCGCGCGCCAAGCCAAAGACTTTGCGCGCGCCGATGCCTTGCGCGACGAATTAAAAGCCAAAGGCTGGATCATCGATGACACCCCCAAAGGGCCGCGGTTGAAGAAAGCGTAGCCGGGTGGACGGACCATGGAACGACGTGGACAATGGCCCTTGCAGAATGCCCAATGCCCAATGCCCGATGCCCGATGACCAAAGATTGCCCAATTGCCAAAAACCGCCTTGCCAGTGTAAGGCTGCCCAGTCACAGATTGGACCTGGGGATTGGGAAATTCTCTGGTCATTGGTTATTGAGCATTGGTTATTAGTGAGTCACTCCGTCCGCCGCACGAACGCATCGACTGCACCGGCGGCGGTGTAGATCGCAGCAGTTTTTTCAAGCGCGGCATTCGGCGGCGCAACGATGGTGAGCGAATCTGGCGCGAGCATGCCCAATACGTCTGGCACGTCGCACACCCGCAACACGTTCAAGAATTGCGGGGCCGCATTGTCGGCGTGCGTCAGGGGCGGATCGCGCAGGATGAGGGCGTTGATCTCCGGTTCCCACAGCGCGGCATAAGCCGCCAACACCGCCGCCTGGCCTTCGCCGACGAGCACCACCGGCAACTTCCCTTCATACCGCTTCCGCAGGTAACGCGCGGTGGCGATAATGTCCCGCACGCGGCCCGTGTCCACTGTCTGCCCCAAGAGCACTTGACTGCGCTCGACGTAATTGGGCGGATTCTTTTGTGTCCACCGGGTGGCTCCGATTCCGCGCGGTTCACAATAACAAAGGACATCTTTGGGGTCGCTTAGACTACGCATGAACTCCAGGGGTGGCTTGCCCGATTCCGCATCGGCAATGCCGAGCAAGATGCGTCCCGTCGGTGAGGCGGCCCTCGTGACTTCAACCCATCGCACGCGGATGCCCGGCTCCGTCTCCAATTGTGGGCCATCCGAAGACTCCGGCTGCCGCAATTGAGCCGCGGGAATGCGCTCGGGAAAACTGCGGAACGTCACTCGACGCAATTCGGCCATGAGCTTGGCCTTCCATTCCGGAAGTTGTTCGGAGGTGGGCACGGCAACCTCTGCCACGGGAACGAAGTGTTCATCGATGGTGGTGTTTAACTCATCTTTTGGGATGTCGTTGTCTTCGGGAAAGACGCGCAGTTTGTCAATCGGGATGGGATAAGTGCGGTTATCCCGCTCGCCCGTGATCAGGTCCACTTCGCTGTCTGCAATTACTCGCGGATCATTCTTGAGATGCGTGTTGATGAATCGATAAGCCGCCTGCCGGATGTCCTGCCGGTAAGCATGGCCGCCGATGCTCACAACGGCGTCAACAAAATCGCTTCGCCCATACAAACTGTAAATGCGCTCCAGCCGGTTGATGACGCGCTCATTGGCGTCCATCGGGAAGATTTGGTCGTGGTCGCTGTTCACGAACAACAGCGCCCGCGGCGCAATCAGGGCGGTGAGGCGTGTCCAGGGCCATTGAAAGGTGTTGTAGAGAAACATGCAATCGCAGTGGCCATTGATCACGCGGTTGTTCACGTACGATGGCAAGTCGGCCATGCCGCTGACCGGCACCGCCACCTTCACGCGTTCATCGGCGGCGGCGATCCAATGGGTGGCCGCACCGCCACCACTGATGCCGGTCACCGCGATCCGTTCCGGGTCCACGTCCGGCCGGCTGACAAGGTAGTCGATGCCCCGGATGCCGTTCCAGCATTCGACGCCGGCGGGCGTGTAACCGCGCGAGTGCCACCACCAACGATTCTCGCGATACGTGCCATGATGGATCGCGGCAATCTCCCCGAGTTGGAGGGAATCCACCACCAGGCAAACATACCCGTGCCGGGCGAACCAGATTCCGTGCGACTGGTAAGCGGTCTTGTTGCCGGCCCGTCCTTGATACGAATGCCCGCACACATAAAACACCGCCGGCAAGCGTTCGCCAGGCTTGATTGATGCGGGGCGATACAAATTGCCGGTGACGTACAACCGGGGCCGGCTTTGATAATGGATCAGGTCCACCATATAGCCGTCGCCTGGGTGCGTGCCAGTGATGGTGGCCTTTAACGGCGTCCGCTCCAGGATCGGCCACAGGCCCAGCATGTAAAGGTACTGCTCACGATACGTGGGCAGATGCGCCTGCCAATCTTCCAGGGACTTCAAATCATTGGTGAAGGAATCGTGGATTCGATTTGCCTCGGCCGCCAGATACGCCTGGATCATTTCGTCGCCCGGCTGACCGCGATCCGGCGGGCTGTATTCCTGGGCGTGGCTGGCGCCGGGTCCGATTTGAAGAATGAGAAGGAAAACAATCCCGAGGAGTAAGCGGTGCATCGTCATGGCGTATTGGTGCGCCTCTGCCGAGCTGGCTGTCAAGGCGCTTGTAAGGCGTTTTCGGACGGAAAGTATCCCCCAGATCAATGCTAGCTCTTTGTATATTTTTGCACGACGCAAGGCAAACGAAAGCGGGAGCAAGCTCCACGCACTCCAAACGCTGGCGCGACTTTTGGGCGCCAGACATTTCAAAGCACTTGGAGCAGCCGTAGCGTGGTTGGGGGCGACGTTTCCCCTCACCCTGACCCTCTCCCCAAGGAGAGGGAAGAGCGATCGACCCCGCCTTGATCTTTGGGCGCGTCATAACCGGCGCCGCCTGCATCGGAGTACGCGCATCGGCAATGAAGCTCCAAAGAATGCACGCACTCTCAGGTGGGCGGCGAACGTGCTCCCTCTCCTTTGTGGATAGGGCTGGGGTGAGGGGGAAGTTGGCGTCCGCAATTCGATAACGCAACGATTCGCACCGGTACCGGCAAACCGGCTCTGGCTTTGAGTCGTTCGTTGATTCATGCTTTTGGCTTTGCCAGAGGGTGCTGACGCGGAACAGCCGGGACGGCTGTCCTACCGGGTTGCCGCACCAACAGTTCTCCAAATCACGGCGTCGCGCCGTTCTTCGCGGCCTGCCACGGCGTGGCTGGTTCCGCCGCTTCGTCCCCGCCGACCACGCAGCACTGCAAACCGCCGCCCTGGCCGGTGTAAAAGAGCCGTCCATTCGACGGGATAGCCCCCACGCACTCGCTCGGGTCGAGGGCCGGTCCGGTGGAAATCAATTGATTGTCCGCCGACAAATCGCGCACGTCGAGATTGCTGCCGAGCAAATAGGATCCCGAAAGCGTGAAGCGCGTGCATTTGTAGCCATTAGTGTAGGTGCAGAGGATTTTGCCCGTGTCCGGCGCGAGCAAGTAGCTCTGTTGGTATTGGACGTGGGCGTACAGGAACTTGTCGCCAATCGCCACGTCGTGAATGGCCATGGCGAGCGGATCGGACTTCCAAATCAGCGAACCGTCTCGCGCCTCCAGGCACCAGACAAACCGGTCCTCGGTGCCGGGACGCGGCCGATTGTAGCCGCCCAGGTACAACCGACCGTCGCGGCCGGAAATCGTGCAGCCGCCGTGAACAGAGTAGTTGGTGGTGAGCCAGATGGTGCGGCCGGTCTTTGGTTCCAACGCTGCGGTCAGACCCGTCGGGCCAGGTCGGTCGCCGCGTTGCGCCAGGTAGCCGAAGAAGCACGAGTAGTAGAGCGTGTTGTTCATCAGGCACAAGCCCGCTTCATCGCCGCCGTTACCGAACTCAGAGAAGTCGCGCGTCCAAACCTCCTTGCCGGTTTGCAGATCCCACGCTTTGACAAGCGGCTTTTGGTCGGAGGGAAAACGCCGCACGTCCTGATGCTCAAATAACCAAGCGGGACGACCTTGCGTTGCGCCCGCTCCGTATTTACCGGTGCTGAACATGTAGAAGACCAGCCCGTCACGGACCAGCGGCGGCAACTGGCGGTTCCAACTCGGCGAACCGCCAAACGGCACTTCCCACAGCAGCTTGCCGGTCGCGGCATCCAGGCAACGCAAATGGCACGAGTCCAACCCGGCTTGCGGCACCAGCACCTTCTCCTGGTAATACAGGGGGCTGGTGTAAGAGACGTGGACGCCCGGCCAGTAGCGCCGCCAGAGCAACCGGCCCGTTTCCTGTTCAACGGCGAAGATTTGGCCTTCGGCAGTGTGCGTGTAGAGCCGGCCGCTGCCGCACGTCGAGAATTGTTTGATCGTGCCTTCGAAACGGCGAATCCACTTTAGCGCGAATGGCGGCTTAAGGTCTTGCGGATGGTTGTCAGTGTTGGCCCAGTTGCCGAAGCTCGTGAACCAATCGTCCTTTGGCTCCGGCAACTTGCTGGTCAACGGACTGCGCACTTTCCACAACGCCAGCTCCTTGGTTGGCAACGGCGCGCTTGCCATTCGGTCCCAGCGCGTAAAAGTAACCGTCTTCGGCGCCGAAATAGATGCGAGCCATCGCAGACTGCCGGCGATGCGGTGATGGCTTTGCCGAATGCCGTGCGGAAGGACCAACCCTTGTCGCCGGACAGCGGGACCACATACAAGCTACCGTCCAATCCGCCATATACTGCGGCGTCGCGCAGCAGGATCGGCGAGCAGGTTGAGGGATAGCCGTCCAGCGGCTGGGCAGGGGCGCTGCCACTGTGTTTGCACAAGCCAAAGCCCGCCTCGGGGCGGCACCGATACACGTCATTACCGCGCAGGCTGACGGACGAGAAACTCACCGCGCCGCGCGTGGTTGGTCCCGTCTGCGTGCCAGGCACGTAACGTTTCTCGATCTTCCCGTCGTGCAAACGATAGACCTCGACGCGTCCGCCATTGTCGAGCCGGTGCCATTGCCGATACACCGCGCCATCCTCGCCCAGGCTCAGGCCAAACGTGGAATCGTATCCGGGCACTTGGCCGACCATTTCCGCTTGCGCGCCGGCGTCCCTCAGCCAAATCACCTGGCCGCCAGCCGGCACCACAATCGTCCGTCCCTGCGCCGCCAGGTCACGCACACAGCAGAATTGCTGCGTGGTGCGGACCCGTTTGCCCAGATACTTCGCCCACTCGACGCCGCTCCAACGGTTGCCGGGGAACTTCAGCACTTCGCGCACGAAATCCCAGGTCCAACACGTCGTGCCATTCGGCTGCAAGGCATACACCCGCGAACCAAGCGTGGCAAAATACACGCGGCCGTTGACCACCACGGGCGAACTGAAGATCGGTTCGCCGCACGCGATCTCTCGCACCACCATGCCCGACTGGGCCTCGAGCACATAATAGGAGCCGGCCATGGTGCCGAAGTGCAAATAACCGTCGGCGAGAGCCGGGGACGACACGTTGTTGCAGTTGGCCTGGCCGCTGCGGCTTTCGAACTTCCAAACGACGGTCAACGTATCCGCGTCCAGACAGAACGCGACGCCAGAACCATCCACCACATAGACGCGGCCATCGGCCACCACCGGCGACGTGAAGATGGCGTCCGTGAGCGGCACGGCGGCAGCGAGTTTCAGCGGCGTGGTGACACTCCGTTCCGGGACATTGCCGGAGCGGCGGCTGTCGTGCTTGGCTTGCAACCAATTCTCGGCCCGTCCCTCAACGACAGTGCTCCATAATCCGACAATGCCCAACAAAACGGCGAGTTGCCACTTGGTGAATTGAAATGTCGTTTTCATCATTGTGCCCTTCTCTAAACGGATTTGACATTTGCGTCCAGCGTGAATGAATGGAGCCCGTTATGAACCGACGCAAATTCCTCGAACGGGCCGGGGCTTCGGCCGCCGCCATCACCCTTATTCCCCGCCACGTGCTCGGCGGTGCCAACCAGGTCGCTCCCAGCGAGAAAATCACAATGGCCTACATCGGCTGCGGCACGCAGGGCTTGCGCGAGCTGCTGCCCATACTCGGCATGCCCGAGGTGCAAGTGGTCGCCGTTTGCGATCCCAATCGCGACAGCACCGATTACGTTGATTGGTCCAAGAACGGCATCCGCGACGCCATCCGCAATACCTTGGGCAACTCCAATTGGCGTGCCGGGTTGGATGGAATTCCAGGCGGACGCGAAGTGGCGAAAGAAGTGACCGAAAGCTATTACGCGAAAAAGCGGCCCAACGACCAGTTCAAAGGGTGCGCATCCTACGAGGACTTTCGCGAGTTGCTGGCAAAGGAAAAAGACGTGGACGCGGTGAAGATCATGACGCCGGACCATCTGCACGCAACGATCGCGATTGCAGCCATGAATCGGGGCAAACACACCATGGTCCACAAGCCGCTGGCCAATCGCGTTCACGAAGCCCGGTTGGTGATCGAGACGGCGCGCCGGACGAAAGTGGCCACGCACTTCCTGCCGGCCAGCGCGGGAGAAAACGTGCGCATGGTAGCCGGGTGGATTCGCGATGGCGCCATTGGCACGCTGCGCGAAATTCACAACTGGTCGAACCGTCCGGTCTGGCCGCAATACCCGACCATTCCCACCGACACGCCGCCGGTGCCGAAAGGATTCGACTGGGACTTGTGGCTCGGCCCTTCGCTCCCGCGTCCATATCACCCGCATTACACGCATGCCGTGTTTCGCGGCTGGTACGAGTTTGGCGGCGGTTCCATTGCGGACATGGGCCATTACAGCCTGTGGCCGGTCTTTCAGGAATTCGATTTGGATGCTCCCGTCGTCGTGGAATCAAACCCCAGTCACGTCTGCACCATCACGAATCAAGTCAGCCACCAGATTCACAACGATTATTCGTTTCCGTACGCCGGCACCATCCGGTTCAAGTTCGCGGCCAAAGGCGACCGGCCCGCGCTTGATCTGCTCTGGTACGATGGCGGCATCAAACCGGCAACGCCCGAAGAACTGGAAGAAGATCGCGGCGAACTCGAAGCCGAAGGCATGCTGTTCGTCGGCGACAAGGGCAAGATTCTGGCGCGGTTCCGATGTGAGAACCCGCGCATCATTCCCGAGCGCAAAGCGCGGGCTTTCCGGGAGTCCAAAGGCGGGGCGGCGTCCGCGCCGGCAGAGCGCAACCGCAGCCGGGGCGGGCGCAGTTCGTCGTGGGTAGAAGCGTTCAAAGGGGGCAAACCGACTTACGGCGACTTCCTGTTGGCCGGCCCCATTTCCGAAGCCTTCAACCTCGGCGCCATTTCGTTGCGCCTGGGTGGAAAACGCCTCGTATGGGACGCCGCCAACATGAAAGTCACCAATGTCCCCGAAGCCAACCGCTATCTGAAGCGCGAGTATCGTAAAGGATGGGAATTGGGCTAGGCGCCCCTGAGGATGCGTTAGATCCGTGCTGAAATTTTTGCCCGTTCGAGCCTGACTGGCAGCGCTTGGTTATTTTGCATGGGAGAAAGCGGTCACACAACCCAGCTCGATCTCAAATCCCCTTGATTTTTATGGTGCGCATAGCAGGACTTGAACCTGCAAATCGACCTTTTCATTGTTGCCGGTTAATGGTGTTTCGTTGCTTCTCATTACACATAGATACATTATGAATACCTTTATTTTCAAGCCTTTTATTGCATTTGTGGGTAATAACGCGCAGAAGAACGTGTGCAAATTCTGTACAACTCCGCTTGATGTGCAAATGTTGTGCAAAACAAAACTCGCGGATAAATCTGTGCAAACCGTGTGCAAACTTTGAAGTGAGAATTCGCCCCCCCAGCGGAAGCCTCACACAGGCTTCATGGCGTCGCGTGGATAGGGCGGCATGGCATCGACAACCCTCTTGGCCCGGATGCCCCACCCGCAGCATCCAAGGTCACAGCAGCCCGCCAGCAAGCAAGGCTGCGGGTGCCTTGGTGAGTGGTGCCTTGGTCGCCGGGCGAGGACGGATGAATGGGTGCCGTCATCCGAGTGGCACTCGACCATCACGACGCTGACCTTTCCGCCTGCCGGTCGTGGTGCCAGGTCGGGTCCGGGGCGAGCCCAGGTGCCAGGTGCCGTCTGCCCGACGCTATGCCAAACGTCCGGGGGCGGGGGGCATCACGCACTGCGAACTCGCCGAGCACGCTCTCACCGCCGTTCTTTGCGTCGGCGTAAGGAATCTCTTTTTTCGCAGAGGGGTGCGAGTCGAAGGGGGGGGTAGGCGGGCTTTCGGGGGCCGGGTCGAACGAATAGGGGGCTGCTTTACCAAAGTTGGTTTTGGGAACTTTGGGCGGCTACTGTGCGCTACCAGGCGTTGCAACGGCACGGTCCAGATCGCACCGTCGAAGAAGAACAAGCGATTGGATTCGGTTTGCGGTTTCAACGATTTGCAATAGCATCCCGCCAAAGTTCATGATCTGGATCGCCCCATCCGAAAAGGACGCTGACACCGCCGCGCTGGAAAAACGTCTCTGGGACAGCGCCGATCAGTTCCGCGCCAACTCCGGGCTGAAGCCCCAGGAATATTCCGCGCCCGTCCTCGGCCTCATCTGCCTCCGCTTGGAGCGGGAGATAGACGAGTTGGTGTATGCGCTCTACGGCCTGACCCCGGAAGAAAAAGCCCTTGTCCAAGCCGCCGCCAAATGAAAACGCTTCAAGATTGTTTCGGCCATCAAGTCCGGCTCACGGATGAGCGGCTGGCGCACATTCTGGAACATTCCGAAATGAAGGGGATGGGCGCGGAGATTGAGCGCGTGTAGCGCCAGCCCCAGTTGGTGCGGCGCTCGCGGTCGGATGAGGCGGTGCGGTTGTTCTACGAATTTTACGCGCAGACGGTTGTGGGTGGCAAATGGCTGTGCGTTGTGGTTAAATATGTGGAGAACGATGCGTTTGTGGTCACGGCCTACCTGACCGACAAACCGAAAGCCGGAGACGATTTATGGCCGAAAAAGTAAAAGTCTGGTTCGATGCCGAAGCCGATTACCTTGAAGTGAGGTTCTCGGAGGCTGCCGGCTACGAAAAGGAAACCCGCCACGATGCCGTAATGGAGCGCGTGGATGCCAAAGGTAACGTCATCGGCTTCAGCATTCTGGGTGTGAGCCGCTTCAAAAAGGACAAGCCTCTGGAGGCGGACCTCGCCCCGGTTTGACTTTCCTTCCCGCCGCCCCGCCGGAAAAGCAAAAGGCGGTGGAGCGGTTGGTTAACCGCATCCTCGCGGCGAAGCAGCGGGATGCCAAGGCGGACACGAGCGCGTGGGAGCGGGAGGTTGCTTCCCAGCCCCGCAGAGTGTTGCCCCGGAAAACGATGGCCGCCATCGCGACAGGCGGTGACGTGTTGGTGTATGCGCTCTACGGCCTGACCCCGGAGAAAAAGCCCTCGTCCAAACCGCCGCGAAATGAATGTCCGCATCCAGAAAGACGTTGTGGAACTTGCCTCGCGGAAGCACCGGCAGGCATGGAAGAAAAGTTCCAACGTCAGCGAGCAGACCAAATCAGCCCAATGGGTTCCGTCTGCCGGTCGTGGCGCCAGGTCGAGGTCCGGGGCGAGCCCAGGTGCCAGGTGCCGTCTGCCCGACGCTATGCCAAACGTCCGGGTGCGGGGTGCATCACGCTCTCACCGCCGTTCTTCGCTTCGGGGTAAGGAATCTCTTTTTTCGCAGAGGGGTGCGAGTCGAAGGGGGGGTAGGGGGGCTTTCGGGGGCCGGGTTGAGCGAATGGAGGGCTGCTTTACCAAAGTTGGTTTTTGGAAATTTCGACAGGTAATGTGCACTACCAGGAGTCGCAACGGCACGGTCCAGATCGCACCGTCGAAGAAGAACAAGCGATTGGATTCGATTTGCGGTTTCAACGACTTTCATTACCATCGCGCCAAATTACATGATCTGGATCGCCCCATCGGAAAAGGACACAGCCAACGGTACCCTGGAAAAGAATCTCTGGGCCGCGGCCGACCAGTTCCGCGCCAACTCCGGCCTCAAATTCCAGGAATACTCCGCGCCCGTCCTCGGCCTCAACATCAACAGCTACGACGACGACCCGCACGATGCCACCGGCCGCTTCGACTTCGTCCAAACCAACTGAATCAATTTTATGCCGCGCAAGAAAACGATCAATCCTGCTGCTCCGAAGGCGGGCGATTCCATCTCGTCGATCAAATATCCCGCCAAGCGGAAGAACATCCCGCCGGCGGGGCTCGAAGCGCAGGGCGTGCTTCAGGAGGCCCCTCGCCTTCGCTACGAATACAACCCGCATCTGCCGCCGGAGCTTCGCTCGGCCACGGATGCGAGGGAGGCGGACAAGCTGCCGGAGCTTCTGGCCATTGCGCGAAAACGCGCACTGTCAGCCGACGAGGCGAAGGTACTCGCGGACGCCCTGCGCCGCCACGAGCCGTGGCTGGAGTGGAGCGGGAAGCGCGAGAAACCGTGGTTCGAGGTCGATCCGGTGGCCCTGCACATGCACGAGCGCATGTCCACCCAGGCCATCCTGCGCGTGTTGGCGCGGGAGGATGTCGAGCGCGATCTCTTTGCCGATCCGCAGCACGATTATGCCAAGGCCGTGCAGTTCTACCAGCACGACATGGACTGGGCGAACCGCATGATCCTCGGCGACTCGCTCCAGGTCATGGCCAGCCTCGCCCGGCGCGAAGACCTCGCGGGCAAGGTGCAGATGATCTACATCGACCCGCCCTACGGCATCAAGTTCGCCTCGAACTTCCAGCCGCAGCTCGGCCAGCGCGACGTAAAGGACCGCGAGCAGGACCTCACCCGCGAGCCGGAGATGGTCAAAGCCTACCGCGACACCTGGACGCTCGGCATCCACTCCTACCTCGCCTATCTGCGCGACCGGCTGCAAATGGCCCGCGAACTCCTCGCCGACTCCGGCAGCATCTTCGTGCAGATCAGCGATGAAAATCTGCATCGCGTCCGGTGCGTGATGGATGAGGTGTTTGGGGCGGGGAATTTCGTTGCCACCGTCATCGTTGCAGAAAACGGGTGCACCAAAAAGGAGGCACGACTGGAGCCAATCAATGACTATCTCCTGTGGTATGCGCACGTGACATCGCGAAGGTTAAGACACGAACCGTCTACACTTCACGAAGAAGCGGATGAAGGCGAAGAAGGTACGGTTCAATTCAAATCTTTTCACCAGATGGTGAGGCACGACGACTAAGCGATGGCGACGTGGCTGACGCTGCGGAATTGCGATCAAAGGGATCGGCGTCTGCATTTGCAAGCGATCCGCTGACTTCTGGCGGCGAATTTCGCACCCAACTATTCGCGATCAGTTTCAAGGACCAGATCTTGGAATCCGCCGCGGAATAACTCATGGAAGACTCAATCGAGGAATCTATGACGGCGTGCCTTGCGTCAGATCGGGTTGATGGCGGGCAAGGGCAGATTCGCTATCGGAAGTTCGTTGACGATTATCGCAGCGCAGTGCCGTTGACGAATTTGTGGACCGATGCAGCGCGGAAGCACTGACAAGATTTACGTCGTCCAAACGACTCCAAAGGTGGTTCAGCGCTGCATCTTGATGACCACCGACCCCGGCGACCTCGTGCTGGACCCGACGTGCGGGAGCGGGACGACGGCGTATGTGGCCGAGCAGTGGGGCCGGCGCTGGATCACCTGCGATTCCAGCCGGGTGGCGCTGGCGCTGGCCAAGCACCGGCTGTTGACGGCGAAGTTCGATTACCACCAGCTTCGCCCGCTGAGCGCGGAGGACGTGGCGCGCAATCCGCACGGGACGTGGCTGAGCGGGGACACCCTCGCCGCGCCGGACGAAAAGCGGCAGAGGACTGCCGCACTCCAAGACGCTTCGCGAAGTTCAGGGGCGTCAGATGGTGCGCCAGCTTTTGGACTGCGCCAGTCCTCTGGCGCTTTTTCCACGGGCAAATTCACCTTCAAGTGCAAGACGGTGCCGCACATCACGCTCAAGAGCATCGCCCGCAACACCTCGCTTGATCCCATCTTCGCCAAACACGAGCCGATCCTCGCGGATAAGCTGACCCAACTGAACCGCGAAGTCGCCAAGGTCGGCGCGGCGCTCAAGGAGAAGCTGGTGGAGAAGCTGATCCACAAGCATCGCGAATCCGGCGCGAACGCCGTGACGGACGCCGACACCCGCCGCTGGCTGCTGCCGGACACGCAGCCGGTCTTGATCCGCTCGTTCCCCGCGAAGAAGCCATTCAAGGGCGTGACGCCGAAGCAGGCGGAGGCTTATCGCGCCGCGATTCCCAAAGGCGGCTGGCAGGAATGGGAGATCCCCTTTGACACCGATGCCAACTGGCCGAAGCCCTTGCAGGAAGCATTGACCACCTACCGCGACGCGTGGCGGGCCAAGATGGACGAGGTGAACGCCTGCATCTCCGCCAACGCCGAGATGGAAGAACTGGTGGACAAGCCTGAGCCAGTGAAGGGCGTGGTGCGGGTGAGCGGCCCGTTCTCGATGGAAGGCGTCATCTCCGTGGAAGACGGCCCCGACACGCCGATCGGCGGAGCGCCGGACGAACTGGAGACTTTCGACGGCGACGCGGCGGTGCAGAACGCCGAGGCGCATCTCGATACGATCATCCGCCTGCTCAAAGCGAGCGGCGTAGATTTCCCCGGCAACAAGAACATGAAGTTCAGCCGGCTCGATCCGCTGACGGATGCCGCCATGATCCATGCCGAAGGTGAGTGGGACACTGCGGCGTTTGGAGTCCCGCCTTCAGGCGGCTCGGGCGAACCGGCTAAAGCCGGGACTCCGAACGAGAGTTCCCGCCGCGTGGCCGTGAGCATCGGGCCGGCGGTCGGCAACTTCAGCGCGATGCAGGTGGAGGAAACGCTGCACACCGCGGGACGCCGGAGCTATGACGACATCGTTTTCGCGGGCTTCGGCTTCGATGCCACCGCGCAGGCGATCATCGATGCCGATCCGAATCCGCGGGTGCGCTGCCACATGGCGCTCATCCGCCCGGACGTGGCGATGGGCGACCTGCTCAAGACGCAGCCTGGGAGCCAGCTTTTCACCGTCTTCAGCGCCCCGCGCGTGAAAGGCCCGACGAAGCAGGCGGACGGCGAGTTCACCGTCGAGGTCGAGGGGATGGATGTCTATGACCCGGTGAGCAACACGCTTTTCCCGACGGACAAGGAGCGGATCGCCGCGTGGTTCCTCGATGCGGATTACGACGGACGGACGTTCTGCATCTGCCAGGCGTTTTTCCCGGACAAGAGCAAGTGGTCCAAGCTGGCCAAGGCGCTCGGCGATGCCGACGTGATAGACGAAGGTGCGTTCGAGGCGTTGAGCGGCTTGACGAGCCTGCCCTTCCCGCGCCCCGAGCGGCGGGGCAAAGGCGAGACCTGGCGCGTGGCGGTGAAGGTGATAGATCCGCGCGGCAACGAAGGTTTGCGGGTGCTGACGATCAACTAACGGCATGTTGTCGTGCCGCCAACCAAATGGATTGATTTATGAAACTGAAATTTCGCAGAAATGCTCACACGTTGAAGGCGGAGAATTTCGGCCCGATCAAGTCGGGCCGGGTGGAATTTGGCGACCTCACCATCCTGGTCGGCCCGCAGGCCACCGGCAAAAGCATCTTCCTCCAACTGCTCAAGTTGCTCGTTGACATCCGGCACGTAAAGTATGAGTTCAAGCGTGCCGGCATTGACTGGCAAAACAAGTTCGAGCTTTTTCTGGATGTCTATTTTGGGGAAGGCATGAAGAACTTGAAGCAACCGGGAACGCATGTGGAATTCGGTGGCGCGCCGGAAAATCTGGAATCTCTAGTCGCCGATACCAAGGCGGCGAAGGGCGAATCCATGTTCTTCATCCCCGCCCAGCGCGTGCTCACCCTGCGCGATGGCTGGCCCCAGGCCTTCACGTATTACGACCCGGGCGTTCCCTTCACCGTGCGCGAGTTCAGCGAAGAACTGCGCCTTTTGATGACGGATCTGTCGCCCACCGAAACCTTGTTCCCCGTGCCGCGCCGGTTGAAACAGGAATTCCGCGACCTGCTCCAGGCTCATGTCTTCCCGGGTTTCAACCTCAAGATTGACCCAGCGCGAACACAGAAGCGCCTGGTGCTGACGGCGGGTGAAAACGGAGCGGCCTTGCCGTTCATGGTCTGGTCTGCCGGTCAGCGTGAATTCGTTCCGCTGCTGTTGGGCTTGTATCATCTGCTCACCCCGGCAGGATCGCCCCGGCGGCAGGGGGTGAAATGGGTTGTGCTCGAGGAGCTGGAGATGGGCCTGCATCCGCGGGCCATCAGCATCGTCATGCTGATGGTTTTTGAATTGGTTTCACGTGGTTACCGCGTCTGCATCTCCACCCATTCGCCGCAGGTGTTGGATGCCGTGTGGGCCTTGAAGCACTTGCACGAGTGCCGGGCCAAGCCTTCCGCCTTGCTCGAAGTCTTCGACGCCCCCGCGACTCAGGGTATGCAAAGCCTCGCGGAGAAAGTGATGAAGAAGCGCTCCAAAGTTTATTACTTCGACCGCGAAGGTGAAACCATCCGCGACATTTCCGACTTGAATCCTGATAAAGAAGAAAGCGGCGAAAGCGGTTGGGGCGGGCTTTCCGAGTTCAGCGGCCGGGCCAGCGAAGCGGTCGCAAAAGCGGTTGCAAACGCAGGGAGAAAGGCCCAGTCGTGAGTTTCAAAGATGCGGTGGAGTCCACTCCACATCTTGAATGGTGTGCTGGCCTGCAAGCGTTGCGGCGAGAGGACAAGCCACACATTGACCCAGAAGACCCGCGGCGCTTAAGCGGTAGTGTAGATGTTGATACGGCCTGGCTACAGCTTGATCCGCATGGTAATCGCTGGGATTTTGCCATCGCTTATCAGCATGCCAACCGTGCCGAAGAATTCGTTTACTGGGTGGAGCTCCACACCGCGAGCGACTCGCAGGTGAAGAAGGTGATTGCGAAGGCCAACTGGTTGTTGAACTGGCTGAAAACCAGCGGCCAACGCCTCAACGCGTTTGAACGCGAAATCCTTTGGGTCGCCAGCGGTGCCACCACGTTCACGCTCACCTCGTTCCAGAAGAAGCAAATGGCCTTGGCGGGACTGCAACATCGCGGCAAGGTGCTCCGCATCCCCAACCAATATCCCGACTGAGCGAAACAGCGTATGCCCGAAATCCAGATTCCCATTCAGCCAGTCGAGAACCCGATTCTTTGCTCGCCCTACAAGGAGCCGGATCAACACTGGCTTTACGACACCAAGACGGGCATTCCCACGAAGACGCCCGGTCGCCGGCCCGCGAGTTACTGGTTCAAGACCGAACGCACCGGCAGCGCCCAAATGTCGTTGCTCGCCGAAGAAGAACGGGACGACCTGCCGCTGGTGAACGCGCTCCGCGAAGACGTGCGCCGTTGGCGGGGCTCGAATTGGGAGAACGCCAGCGAAACGACGAAGAAACTGCTGCGCCATTGGTGGCGCGAAGATCGGGGACGACGGTTGTTCTTCTGCCAGGTGGAGGCCGTGGAGACGATTATTTATCTTCGGGAGATTCTGGCCCTTGGCAAAAAGCCCCGCTGGACGCCAAAGCTGACGCTCGATGATTTCAACACGCTCAGCCATGGGAAGAACCCGCGCCCGGAGGAATGGATGGCGCGAGTAGCGCAGCATCCGAAGTTGGCCGACATTCCAAATGAGGCAGGAGCAAAGGCGATCCACCGTTACGCCTGCAAGATGGCCACGGGCAGCGGCAAGACGGTGGTGATGGCGATGCTCATCTCGTGGGCGTTTTGCAATCGGGGCACGAAGCCGGGCGATCCGCGTTTTCCGCGTCGGGCGCTGGTGCTATGCCCGAACCTCACGATCAAGGAACGGCTGAACGTGCTGCGCCCCGGCGACCCGAACAACTACTACGAGATGTTCGACATCGTGCCGTCATCGCTGCGTCCCGAACTGGCCAAGGGCAAGGTGCTCGTGACCAACTGGCATTGGCTGGCACCCGAAGCGGAGGTTCAAAACGTGGGCGGTGCGCCCATCGTGCGGCTGGGCGCGGAGAGCGCCGAGGCTTTTGCACGTAATCGCTTGGGCGATCTGTGGGACGAGGAACCGCTGATGGTCCTGAACGATGAAGGCCATCATGCCTACCGACCCGCACCCGTGGACGAGGATGTTAAACTTTCCGCCGAGGAAAAAGCCGACCGCGAAGAAGCGACGGTGTGGGTGAGTGGGCTGGACAAGATCAATGCCGCCTGCGGCATCGGCATTTGCGTGGATATGTCGGCCACGCCGTTCTACCTGCATGGCAGCGGTTACCCGGAAGGTTCGCCGTTCCCGTGGATCGTCAGCGACTTCTCGCTGGTGGACGCCATCGAGAGCGGCATCACAAAGATTCCGCGTCTCCCGGCGATTGATAACACGGGACGGCCCGACCCGAAGTATTTCAAATTGTGGGATCACATTGTCCGCGACTTACGCGCTGGGGAGAAACTTACCGGTGGTAAGCCCAAGCCTGCGGTGGTCTATCGCAAGGCCGAGGATGCGTTGTTGACGCTGGCAGGCGAGTGGAAACAGAAACTCGAACAGGTCACCTCCTCCGCACCCGGACAGGATCGCACTCCGCCGGTGATGATCGTAGTCTGTGACAACACGGATATAGCCAAAGAGTTTTACCGCGCCATCTCCGGGGAAGAACTCATTGAGGCAGACGTTCCCGATGAAGAGGATGACGATGAGGATGAAACCCCAAAGCGACGGAAGAAAAAGGCCAAAGCCAAGAAACACTACGGCGCTGGGCTGCCCGGTTTCTCCGAGTTGTGGAATCGTGAGGGAGCAGAAGTAACGCTGCGCATTGACTCCAAGCTGCTCGCTGCCGCCGAGAGCGAAGACCCAAACACCACGAAGAAAGAAGCGGCGGAGGAATTGCGGAAGATTGTCTCGACCGTGGGCCGCGTCGGCGAAGCCGGCGAGCACATCCGCTGCGTTGTCAGCGTGAACATGCTCAGTGAAGGCTGGGACGCAAACAACGTGACGCATATTCTCGGCCTCCGCGCATTTCACAGCCAGTTGCTTTGCGAGCAAGTGGTGGGGCGGGGCTTGCGTCGTATAGATTACACGCCCGACCCCGTAACGGGATTGTTGACCGCTGAGTACGTGGACATTTTCGGCGTGCCGTTTTCCCTCATTCCTTTCAAGGGCCGCGAGCCAGGCGGAGGCCCGCCTCCGGAAGACCGCCCCAAGCACGAAGTCATGGCGTTACCCGAGCGGAAGCAATTCGAGATTCGATTTCCCGTGGTCGAAGGCTACGTGGTTTCACTCCAGCGCAACCTGGTGACCGCCGATTTGGGCAAAGTTGAGCGCACGAAGCTTGATCCGTGGACAACGCCAACGGATGCCTTCGTTCGTCCGCAGGTCGGTTATCAGATCGGCCATGCCAGCGCCCACGGCGGCTTCGGTTTTGAACTGGTGAATCGCCAGGAATATTACGACTCAGTTCATCCGCAGACCATCGAGTTTGAGATAACGCGGGAAATTGTCCGTGCGCTTACCGAGGCGGCGCATCCCGGCAAGGAGCGTCTGCGACGCGAGAGTCGCAGCGCGTTGTTCCCACAGGTGCTCCGAATCGTGCAGGGTTATATGCGGGAGCGCGTGGAGTTCAATGGCTTGAATCCTTGTGAGGTAGGCTTGCAGACGTATGCCCAGCACATCATCGGCCGGTTGATTGCCGCGATCACGCCGGACGACAGCAAAGGCGAAGCGCCGTTGCTGCCACGGTTGAACCGCTACAAACCGATTGAAAGCACTGAGAAGGTTCACTTCAAGACAGTGAAGCCGGTGCAAGTCACGGGAGCCAGCCACCTGAACTTTGTCGCGTGCGACACCAACTCATGGGAGCAAGCGGCCACATTCCAACTCGAAAAGCTGGCGAAAGAGGGTGTGGTCTATTGCTACGCCCGTAACGACCGTCTGGAGTTTAACATTCCTTACGAGCTTTACGGGAATCCCCAAGTGTATGAACCGGACTTCATTGTCCGACTTCGCAACTCTGTGAGTGTGGTGACCGAAATCAAAGGCAAGTCATACGAAGACACAGATGCCAAGCATCAGGCGGCGCGACGGTGGGTCGCAGCAGTGAATCATTGGGGCAGGCTTGGCGAGTGGGACTTCATGGTCTGCCGCGAGCCGCAACGATTGTCCGACGAGTTTGCGAAGCTCGTAACCTCACGAAACGAACGCATCCGCGCCGTGGCCGCGGAGTTGAAAACACAGGCCGAAGGTGAGGTTGGGCGGCTGCGCTCCCTCGGATGGACACAGGCAGACTTTGCGCGAGCGCTCAAGGAATTGCTGGAAACCAAGGGGGGGCTGTAATCATGCCAAACCAGAACTATCGCGTGGTCCTGGACACAAATGAAGTGGTTGGCGCTGGAACAGGCTGGTTGGATCATGGTGTTCCGGTTCCAGACAAGAACTCGCACCGTCGCGTTTTGATCCGGGTTGCGGAGTCGCACACCGGACTCTACAGCGGCAAAATCGTGGGCGAATATTTGGAGAAGCTCGTGGACCTCGGGCATCCGAAGGAGCGAGCGGTGAAGATGATCACCTACCTCATGGGAGCCTTCAGCCCGGTGAAGATCGTTTCCAAGTCTGCGCCCGTTCCTCCCGCCGATCCCGATGACGAAGTTGTTCTGCTCTGCGCAATTGACGGCAATGCCGATTACCTCGTCTCCAAGGACAAACACCTGACAGACATCAAAGGTAGTTACACCAAGCCGGTGATTGGACGAAGTGGCGAGTTGTCTGGGGCTTTGGGAGCGTGAATCATTGACAGATTCCCCTTCGGGTCGCGGTTGCGCGTGATTGATTGGGAGCAGCCGGCGAACAATGATTTCCTGCAGGTCAGCCAGTTCAGCGTCACCGGGGCGCTCTACACCTGCCGGCCGGATCTGGTCGGTTTCGTCAACGGCCTGTCGCAGGTGGTCAGCCGACGTTGCCGCGTTTTACTCTTTCCTGCGGTGACTTCAATGTGGCCGGCCACGCGCCACACGTCCGCCCAATCCAGTCGAAGCAATTCCGATGTCCGCAGTCCGGCCAAACCACCGATGGCAAGCATCGCCTGCATGGAGCCATGGGCCGCTTGCAACAAGTCTTGAAATTCACTTGGCTGGTAGAACTGGACTTCGGCGGTGTTGGCGCGTTCCGGACGCATCGCTTCGGCTTCGTTCAAGCGGTGCGTCGGCGGCAGGTAGTCTTTGCGAATAGCCCATTGATGGAATTGCCGGATGGCCGCGCGGTAATGGTTGCGGCTCTTCGCGGAAAAATCACTGAGCGTGCCAATGAAGGCGTCTAAATGTTCCTTGCCCAGGTCGCAGACGGCGGTGTTAGGGAACGTGTCGGCGAATTTACGGAGCTGGATTTCCCGATTGTAGGCATATTTTGAGGAGAGTTGCGCCCGCTGACCGTTGGTAGCACGGGTTCTGGGTGCGATGGAACCTAGAAACTCCGTCACGGCTTCGTTGATGTCTTTGCGCCCGACATTGGCAACCGTGCGCAGATAGCCGGTGACGGCCTCGCCCAGCGTACGCCCGCCCAGTTTGACCGCCGCCTCGGCAAACTCAGAAACAGCAGCCAATAGGGAGACGCGACGCCCAGTGGACTGGTAGAAGCCTTGCAGCCGTTCAAATGCGGCAAGGGCGTCGCGGGACTGAGAGGCGGTGAGGGCGACCGCTTGCGAGCCCTTAGCCAATTCGCGCACGGCCCGCTCGGCGGCTGCGCGGGCTTCCGAATAGGCAGCGAAAGTTTGCATCCGGCGTTTGCCTGCAACGCTATAAGCGACCCGGTAGTAATTGAACTTTCCGCTTCGAGCGTAGATTTTCGCCTGGCTATTGCGATGGCGGATGGTGACGGGAAACTTCACTCGACGGTCAGAAGTTCGGGGTGAATTCTGTGCAAATTCTGTGCAAGATTGTTGAGGATTACCGTTATCCTCAGTGTTTTTTGGTGCGCATAGCAGGACTTGAACCTGCACGGGTTTCCCCACTACCACCTCAAAGTAGCGCGTCTGCCAATTCCGCCATATGCGCAAGCTGCGGCGCTTAATGAACCAACCCAAACCGGAATCTGCAAGCCCGAAATATCGGTCCGTCCCCGGCAATTGACCGGAGGCCCTCGAGGTCGAGGCGGCCCGGCCAAGAGGTGACTGCCGCGGCCGCCGATTTTGTCGCAGATTTGCTATGGCGTTTTGGGCGGCGCCTGCTTATTCTTTGGGCATGCCAGAAAAGAAAATGAACCAGATCCCGCGGGATTTGCGGGAGCTTTTTCAGAAGGGCATGGCAGCGTTGCAGCGGCAAAACTACGATTATGCCATTGCCATTTTTAATCAGGTGCTGACCCGCGAGCCGGGGTTTTTCGACTGCCGGCAAAGTCTGCGGGCGACCCAGTTCAAAAAAGCCGGCGGCGGCACGACCTTTTTCAAGAAAATGTTCGGCGGCGCCAATCCCAATCTCGCCAAAGCCAAGCTGGTGATGCAGAAAGATCCGGCCGAAGCCATGGCCGTCCTCGAACAGGTGCTCAACAGTGATCCGCCCAACACGGGAGCCCACAAAATGATGGCCGACGCCGCGTTGGCTGCGGGTTTTCCGCTCACCGCCTGTTTGTCGCTGGAGATCCTGTTGAAAGGCTCCAACAAAGACTTCGATTTGGCCATGCAATACGGCGCGGCGCTGCGGGCCAGCGGGCAAATTGAAAAGGCCGAAACGGTTTATACGGACCTGGCCCGGCAGTATCCCAACAAGGGCGAAGTGACCCAGGCGCTCAAAGATCTTTCCGCCAAGCGCACGTTGCAGGAAGGCGGTTATGACGCCCTGTCCGACGGTTCCGGTTCCTATCGCGACATCTTGAAAAACAAGGAGGAAGCCATCGCCCTGGAACAAGAAAAACGCGAAGTCAAAACCGAGGACGTGGCCAACCGGTTGATCCAGGAATATGAAACGCGATTGGCCACCGAACCCGGCAACGTCAAGCTGATGCGCAACGTGGCCGAGCTTTACGCGCAAAAACAGGACTTCAACCGGTCCCTTGAGTATTATGAAAAGATCCGGTCCACAGCCAGCGGCGCGGACGCGTCCCTCGAAAAGGCGATTGCGGAAACCACGTTGCGTAAATTCGATTACGAGGTCGAACAGCTTGATCCCAACGCGCCCGACTATGACGCCCAAGTGGCCCAACTTCAGGCGCAGCGAACCGAGTTTCAACTCCGCGAATGCCAGGCCCGGGCCGAAAAATATCCCACCGACCTGCAAATTCGGTTCGAACTGGGTCGGTTGCTATTTGATGCCGGCAAAATCAGCGATGCGATCCAGGAATTGCAGAAAGCCCAGGCCAATCCCCAACGTCGCTTGCAAGCGATGAGTTTGCTGGCGCAGTGTTTTGCCAAACGCGGCATGAACGATATGGCCGCTCGGAAATTCCAAGAAGCCTTGAAAGAAAAACTGGTCTTCGACGAAGAGAAGAAGGAACTGATCTATAATCTGGGCTGTGTGTACCAGAAGACCGGCAAAGCCGAGGAAGCCATCGAGCAGTTCAAACAAATCTACGAAGTGGACATCGGCTACAAGGACGTTGGCGCGAAAGTCGATGCCTATTATTCGAGCCAGGGTTGACCATCTTACTTGTCGCGCTGCAACAAATAGGTGGCCAGCGCTTCGAGCGCCTGCGCTTTTCCGCGAAAAACTTTCAAAGCTTGAAACGCCCGTCCAGTCAATTGATGGGCAATCTGGCGCGATTTCTCCAATCCCAGGATTGCCGGATAGGTGGCTTTGCGGGCGGCCGTGTCTTTGCCCGCGGTCTTGCCCAATTGTTCGCTGGTTTGGGTGACATCCAGGATGTCGTCGATGACCTGGAACGCCAATCCGACGTGATAGCCGAAATCCGCGAGCGCCTTCAGTTGGGCGGGCGGGCAATTGGCGCTCATGCCGCCCAGTTTAACGGAACAGCCGAGCAAGGCGGACGTTTTACGCTCGTGAATGTAACGCAGTTCCGGCACGGACAGCGACCGGCCTTCCCCTTCCAAATCCGCCACCTGGCCCGCCACCAGTTGCCGCGAGCCAGCCGCCCGGGCCAATTCGAGGATGATTTGCTGATGCGAATACCGGCGGTTACTCCGGCATTGGGCGGCGATCTCGAAGGCTTGGGTGAGCAATCCGTCGCCGGCCAGGATGGCGATGCCTTCGCCGAACACCTTGTGGTTGGTGGGTTTGCCCCGGCGGAAATCATCATTGTCCATCGCGGGCAAATCGTCGTGGATGAGGGAATAGGTATGAATGCATTCCACCGCGCACGCCAGCGGCAGGGCGTCTTCTTCCCGCCCGCCGCAGGCCTGCGCGGCCGCCAGACAAAGCGCCGGCCGCATGCGTTTGCCACCGGCAAACAGCGAATACCGCATGGCCTTATGAATGGTGGGGGGCCGCGCGCTCGCCTTGGGCAGGAAGCGGTCCAAAGCCTGGTTGACCGTCTTCATCCGCGATTCCAGATAGTCGGCCAGGTTGAATAACCGGGCGGTGGGCGCCTTAGCGCCTTTGTTAGTGGCTGCCATGGCCAGGGTTGTATGAAAAGAACCGCCGCCAGCGCAAGTGCAGATTGGTGAATTTTTCTATTGCGTTCACGGGCAGGCCCATTAGTTTAACCCGCTTTGATTTATTGATTTGAGAAACTTGTGAACGCAGAACTTTGCAGACTAGCATTGGCGAAAGTGGGCAACCCCAATACGCTCATCAACTTGGTTTCCCGGCGCGTCCGCCAACTGACCGCCGGCGGTGGCGGGATCAGCCGGCCGTTGGTGGAGGACACCACCCACATGGGCGCGGCCGATATCGCCTTGCGTGAATTGATCGAGGACAAGATGAGCTGGGAAACGCTGGAAGAATTGCAATTGCTGGAGGCCGCGACGCCGAAGCGGCGGCGCAAATCCGCCTCCTAACGTTCGCAGCCAATTTCACGAACCGCAGCCAGAAGGGCTTCCTTCTGGCTGGTTCTATTTATGGCCGAAATTGCTAAAAACGCGAAGGCGCGCCGCGACTATCACATCCTTGATACCTTTGAGGCGGGCATCGTCTTGAAAGGTACCGAAGTCAAATCGTTGCGCGGTGGGCACGGTCAGATTCGGGACGCGTACGCCACGGTGGATGGCGAAGGGGAACTGTGGCTGCACAACGCGCACATTGACGAATACAGTTTCGGCAACTGGCAAAACCACCAGCCCAAAGCCCCGCGCAAACTGCTGCTGCACAAAAGCGAGATTCGCAAACTCTTTGGTCTGGCCTCGGTGAAGGGCCACGCCATTGTGCCGCTCTCCATGTATTGGAAAAACGGCAAAGTCAAAGTCTTGCTGGGCGTTGGCAAAGGCAAGGCCGAATACGACAAACGCGAAGCCATCAAACGCCGGGACGCTGACAAGCAATTGCGCCAAGTAACGATGCACCGGCTCAAGCGGGGGTGAAGCGGCAGCAAACCCGAAATCCGAAAGCTGAGTCCGAAGTGCCCCGGCGCTGCTATTAACACTACCGCGACACTTTCACCGATAGGCGCGCGGCCTTTAGGCCGCTTCAAGCACCCAAGGCCAATCAGCGGCTTGCGGGATAGGACGGTGAAGCGGCGTAAACGCCGCGCTCCTGCCGCGATTCGCCGGAACTTTCGCTGTAGTGTTAAATCTCGGATTTCGGGTTTCTTTCGGCCTTCGGATTCTGCCTCACTGCTTCGGCCAATTCAGATGCCGGCGGAGAAAGTCGAACGTGCCGACACCATGGATCGTGTGCGGTCCGTCGAAGAACTCGATATCGGTGCGGTCGGTAATGCCCAGTTGCGCATAGAACGCGCCGCACTTTGGCAAATTCGTAAGCCACCCATTCGTCCGGCGCCACGCCGTCATGATGACCGCGTTCGACCATGAACGGCCGCGGCGCAATCAACGCCGCCATCTCCGCGTAGTTGAACGTGTGGCCCAGGTCGAATTCCGGCATCTCGTATTCGCCAGTGAACAGGTAGCTGTAAGGCGAAGTCCACGGTGGCGTTCTTCGTCATCCATTCATTGAAATCCCCAGAACAAATCGAGAGGCAATAGCGGTCCAACACGGCCGGCACGCGCATGGCCGTTTTGCCGCCGTACGACAGACCCGTAGAAGGCAATGCGTTGCGGATCGACAAACGGTTGTTCGGCTCAGCCAGTCCAGAATGCGTTCGTGCTGGGCGATGATGACGGAGAACAATGATTTCTTCAGCGGATTGGCTTTGCGTTGGAGTACCCGGAACGCGTCGTTGCCACGATACGGATTATGGGGCGCGAACACAATATAACCGCGCTCGGCCAGGCGCGCCGCAAAAGCCTGGTAAGCCCGATAAGCCGCCGGCGTTCGGATCGTCCGTGATGGTGTCATACGGCAGCCCTTCCAGCCCATGCTGACACACCACCACCGGACGGCGTTCTCCCGGTTGCAGATCCTTGGGCAACAGCAGCACCCCCCAGGCAAACACATCCGGCCAGACATCGAGCACGACATCGTAACCCCGCCACGATGGCTGGTCGTAAACCAGGCGGGTTCGCGCATTGGCCGGCAGGGAAGCGGGTGGAAAACGCCCAATGACGTCTTCCCAGAACTTGGTTTTCCAAGCCGCAACCGCGGTCTGCCAATCCGCTGCCGAAGTGGCATTGATATGCCGCCAGAACTTCTGATCGCGAGTTTGTTCGCACCAAGCCAACAAGCGTTGAGTGTGGTCCACCAGTTCCGTTACCTGCCGGTGCTGGCGTTCATCGGGATCAAATCCCTGACGCAGATCAACCGGGGCTTTGCCGTTGGGAACGAGGTCGCGAGTGGGCACTTTAAGTGCCGCCAACAAAGACCGCAGCGCCGGCGCTGACCCCGGCCCCATGACCACACCTTCGTTGCCATAAACAAAATCAACGAACGAATCGACCAGCGGTTGCACCAAACGGTTCGCGCGTTTGACCTCGATTTCGGCACGACTAAAGTCCGGCGTTGTCCACTTGCCCGGCGCGGCCCCGCGGCGGCCGCCTTGGGGAGCAGGCGGACCTTCGATATCCGGCGCCTGACTATATTCCACGATCAGCGAACGCGGGGCAATCAGGCTGGCAATTTCCGCATCCCCAAACTCGCGCAACAAGCCAAACACATTTCGGTAGATCGGTTCTTCCCAGACGCGCTGGCGCGAGTCGAAGTAACCGCTGACCACTGTGGCATCGATACGCGGATCGAGCGCCGCGGCGTAGAATCCGATCAGAGCCCCTTCCCCGTAGCCGGCTACGCCAATCTTGGGATGCCGCGCCGCGGACGGGCCACCTTCGGAACCGCCACGGGCAAACCAGTCCACCGCCGCCAGGACTTTTTGCACTTCGTAGCCAATGATGTGGCGCCCCAGTTCGTACGCCTGACGATAAATCCATTCGCGGTGCGGCTGATTGGTGAAGCGGCCAATTCGGGCGGTCCCCGACCAAGTATCCCGGCGGTCCACCAGGGTGAGCACCAGGACTTCGCAGCCATTTTCGGCCAACCGGCGGGCAAACTGTTTTTCGCTGGGAACACCCAGCGCCAGGCCGGAAATCATTTCCGGCGTTTGATCGGCATCGGGAATGGCCACCACGTCGGCAACCGCCTCGGTTTTGGGCTTGAGCCACAAGCCTTCGCCATAAACTCCCGCGAACACTGGCCACCGCACGGCATAGACCACGTATTGATCTGCCTCGGCCACCTTGGCGGACGTGATCGTGCTGTTGACATATTCCAAGGCCGGAACCGGCACGCACGAGTCCACCGCGCCAATGATGGTGCGCAGATGCTCGCGATTGGGTTCAACGGACTTTTCATAAGCTGCGCGTGAGGAAAAATCCCGATGCCACAAGTTCGTTCGCTCGTCGATGGACCGTTCGAGCTCGCGCATGAGGAAGCGGTCAATGCCGGCAACCATGCGGGCGGATAGATCGCCCTGCCAATCGAGGGGTTGCGTACCGGCGAGCGGAGCGTTGGCCGGTCCCTGGGCGCCAAGCGATAGCGGGGCCAACCCAGCCACGAGCGCAACCGTTTGGAGATAGCGTTTCAGTTGCATGCAGTGTTCATGCAGGCTAGGCAGGAAGCGCCGGCACGTCGAGCGTGGATTATGGTGCGGTGGCATTTGTGTCGGTGCGAATCAAAGACCAACGATTGAGCCGGATCCGAAGCCCAGACATGAATGGGGCTTGTGTTTCCAGAAAAGTGTTTGTTCCGAGCGCCGAGTTTTGGATGGCTCCCTTTCACCGCCAAGGCACGAAGGGCGCAAAGGATATTGGCAAGCACCTTTGCGCCCTTCGTGCCTTGGCGGTGAATCAGACCATCCGCCCGCAGTCGTAACGGTCCAAGCCGATCTTCGCGTCACCGGGAGGTGCGGCTTGCTTTCCCGTGGATCATCACGGTTGGAGAACTTGAGCACGCTGCCGCCTGAAGGCGGGACTCCAAACCGAGCAGGGCTCAAACTGCGCGACCAATCACTCGCGCGCCCGCAGCGTGCGGAGGCGGTCGCGGAGGGTGGCGGCCCGTTCGAATTCCTGGGTGGAGATCGCCTGTTCAAGCTCCTTTTCCAAACGCTCGAGCTCGGTCAGTGGGCGGGTTTGTTCGAGCTGGGTGGCCAATTCTTTGAGCGCCGTCAGGGATCGTTGGTTTTCAAAGCAAAACGTCTCGTCATCCAACTCGGGTAAATGTTCGATGTCGCAAACAGCTTCCCGGATGATGGATTGGGCGGCGGCGTAACGTTGCTCGTTCAGCTCGATCATGGCCCGCGCAATGGCGTTCATCCGCAGCAGATAGGGCCGCCACCGTTCGAGATACTCCTGATCGTCTTCCTGGGAGGCATACCGATGGACGAAATCAAACACGCGGAGATTGCGCGCCGTGTCGCGCTCGGTCAGCGCCCATTCCTTGAGCTGAAACAACTGCAGATAGCGATAGTAGTAAAGTGTTCCCTCTTGAAACAACTCCTCGCAGTCCGTCGGATTGAGTTCGAACAGTTCCTCCTTGCCCGCAGCCCGGACTTGCTTCAATCGCTCGAGGTGATGATCCAGCAGCGATTCGCAACCGTGGGGCTTGAGGCCATCGGGCCGACCGTCCAATTCATATTGTTCAAGTCCCATCGGCAGCCGCACTTGCACTACCCAGCGCCCGCCGGCCAATTGCACGAGACGCGCATCGTCGTCCGGGTCATAAGGCCAGGAATCCAGCAACTCGCGGAGGTCGGTCGATTGGCTCACGGGATCAACTCAACGGATCACAAATCACGGCGAACATGGTTCACGCAACCAGCCAGCAGGCTCCCGCTTTCACCGGCGGCCGACGGCATCGATGACTCCTTTGCATTTGATGCAGGCGTCGTAGGGATCGGGGACTTCCCATTCGTCCACCATGATCCAGCCGCGGAAGCCGCCGTCGCGCAGCAACCGCAACGCTTTCGTGCAATCCGTGTGTCCGGCCCCGCATGGCAAATGCGTGGAAGTGCCGCCGTCGCGGAGCGTGCCGTCAGTGTCGCAAAACTGCACGTAACCGATGTTCTTCACGCCGACCCGTTGCAGCATTTCTTCGGGTCGGCCCGTCGAACCGGTCATCAGGTCAAAATGGCTGGGATCGTAAATGCCTTTCAACGCCGGGTGATTCGCCCCGTGCAGAATGCGCAGGTAATGATCCTCGGTGTTGAACACAAACACGGGCTCGAGTTCGAAGCACGCCAACAGTCCCTGGTCCGCGGCCATCTTGCCGGCCTCGTGAAACGTGTGCGCCAAGCGCTCGATGGCCTGGTCAAGCGTCTGGCTGCGCAAGCCACCACCCGGCCACATCCCGACGCACGCGCAGCCCAATTGCTTGGCCAGTCGCAGGCGATCGCCCAAATCGTTCAGCCAGTTCTGTCGCACCGTGCGATCGGGATCGAAGGCGCCGCCCGCGCCCAATTGAATCGAGAAGATGGTCAAACCGTAGAGATCGTAGAGCCGGCGCAACGCGCGAACGCGTTCCGTTTCACCGGCGGCGGGATAGCCGCCCGAGGGCCAGTCTGACACCAGTTCCACGCCGTTGAAACCGTGGCGGGAAGCAAAGTCCAGGAGCTCCCAGATCGGATAGTTTTTCCTGTATTTGTGCGAACCCGACTGGAAGCCATTCAGCCCGACGGCGGTTTTCCAGACGGAAGCCGGCTCGGCGGCGGAACTATGAGCGGTAAAGGCCGGCAGTGCGAGGGCGCCGCCCAGCAGTTGGAGAGCGGTTCGTCGCGGCATGCCCGGGCGGATTTCCGTCGTAGCTTGGTGGATAGGATGTTCTGGCGTCATATCCAAAGCTTTGCAAACCACGCGTGCGGCTGTCAAAAGCTTAAATTCGCCAACCAATGGGCATTTGCCCACGAGTCCTTAACCAAATATTTCACACACGTCGTCGGCTATAGGTTGTTCGTGTTTTAAGTTCAGTGGGAAACATCCGGGTTAAGGAGTAAGCTTGCCTACCACACCCCCGACTGATAAACCCTGGCCCATGAAACGCATTTCTTTATTCGCATTGGCCCTGGTGACCGCGTGCAGTTTTCAACTGGCGGCCGCCGAGTCGGAAGCAGGCTTTGTCAGCTTGTTTGACGGGAAGACCTTCAATGGTTGGAAGAAGGCCGTGGAACATCCGGACACGTGGAAAATCGAGGATGGCGCACTCGTCGCCCACGGTGATCGCAATCATCTTTTCTACGTGGGCGATCTTGCGCCGTTCAAAAACTTTGAACTGCGCGTGGAGGTGATGACCAAGCCAGGCTCCAATGGCGGCATCTATTTCCACACCAAATACCAACCGGACGGCTGGCCGAAATACGGTTTTGAAACGCAGGTCAACAACACCCACGGCGATTGGAAAAAGACCGGCAGCATTTACGACGTGGTCAACGTCCGCGAATCCGCCGCCAAGGACAACCAATGGTGGACCCAGGACATCATCGTGAATGGCAACCGGGTGCATCGTGAAGATCGACGGCAAGACGGTTGTGGACTACACCGAGCCACCGGGAACCAAGCCGGGCAAAGATTTTACCCACAAATTGGACGAAGGCACTTTCGCTCTGCAGGGCCACGATCCGAACAGCACAATTTATTACAAAAACATTCGGGTGAAGCGGCTGCCGTAGTGCAAAGTCCAGATTGGATTTTTTTATTTGAACGATCACCGCTTGCTTCACAGCAAGCGGTGTTTCTTTGCCCGATCGCAGGCCCGAGGGATATTCCACTTTTCCTTTTCCAAGAGTAATTGAGCTTGCTCGTAATCCAATCCCGTCAGGTCTCGCAGGATGCGCGTGGCGCGGTCGCGTAGCTTGATGTTGGAGGCTTTGACATCGACCATCAAGTTGCTGCGCACTTTGCCCAATTGGACCATGGCCAGGGTGGTGAAGAGATTTAACACCAGCTTGGTGGCGGTGCCAGCCTTCAAACGCGTCGAGCCGGTCAGCACTTCGGGACCAACCTTGGGTGCAATCACAAGGTTCGGCCGGTCGGCGTGCGGGATCGTTCAGACTGGGATTGAAACAGAGCAACACGGTGCCCGCGCCACGCCGCTTGGCCTGCCGCAACGCGCCCCAAACAAACGGGGTGCGTCCGCTGGCCGCAATGCCGACCACCACGTCCCGGCGGTTTACGCCGCGAAACTCGACCGCGTGCGCGCCGGCCACCGGATCATCCTCGGCCCCTTCGAGGGATTGCCAAAGCGCCGGCGCCCCGCCGGCCAAGATGCCCTGAACCATGTCTGGAGGCACGCTGAACGTGGGCGGACACTCGCTGGCATCCAACACCCCGAGGCGGCCGCTGGTGCCGGCGCCGACGTAAAACAAGCGTCCGCCACTCCGGAAAGCGCGGACAATGAGCTTGACGGCGCGTTCAATGGCATGGCCTTCCGCCAGCAGAGCCGCGGGGATTTTGGCGTCTTCACTCAACATCAACGCAATGGCCTCGCGCAACGGCGAGCTGGTCGAGATTCAGCGAACGCGGATTCCGTTGCTCGGTGGGCGACTGGAGCAGCACTTGGGTAAGCTCGGTCGGTTCACGTTCGCTGCCGGCTGCTTTCGGGACCGGGAGTATTGCGGGTGGGGCATTGAGTTCCGGGCCTTGATTGCCAAGGCTTGCACACAACTGTTTCGCCAGCTCAACGGCGCCCCAGGCACCCTCGCGGTTCAACGGAGTGATAGGGGCCTGCGGCCAGTGCATGCGCAGTTCGCGCCGGACGCGCGCAACGAACTTTGGCTGTTTGAGCAGAACGCTGCCGGCAAATACGAACTGCACCGGGTCGCCTTTGCCGGCCAATCGGCGGGCACAAGCCACCGCGGCTTGCGACAATTGGGAAGCGGCCATTGCGAGAATGGCGGAAGCCAGCCGGTCGCGCTGAGCCCAAGCCGCAAACACTTCCACCGCCAGGGACGCGACGTCCGGCTTGGCCGCGTTCTGTGCCCAGCCCACGAGTTCTTCCGGTTCGTTGAGTTGCAGTCCGCGCAGCAGGCGCTGTCCCAGCGCGGGCCAGGCACCCGTAATGTCGAATTCGTTCACCACCGCCTTCAGCGCGTGCAGGCCAATCTCATAACCACTGCCCTGGTCCCCGAGGATGTGCCCCCAGCCGCCAACTTTTATCGTTCGCCCGTCGGTCGCACGGCCAAAACAGCAGGAGCCCGTACCGCTGATCACCAAGACGCGACAAGGAGTCCTTGGGCGCCTTGGAGATTTGATGCTTGTTTTTCGCCTTCCGACTGCCGCCCGCCGTTCGCTGGCCAGTCGCAGCCATCAAGCCGGTCTCCAAATCATTGGTGGCGTAGCACGGCACTCCCGGCCAGACTTTCGCCGCCGCCCGGCGAATGCGTTGGCGATCGGACTCCGTCCGCGCGCCGGCCATGCCGATGGCGATGACGGATGGGATGGGCATCTGCGAATGGATAAGCCGAAAATGTCCGGCAAGCTGCGCGTCGGTCAGCAGCCATAGATTCGCCGGGCCGGCTTCGATCCGCTGAAGCAGCTCGCCGGTCAACTTCGTCGTCAGGGCGACGGTGTGCGTGGCGCCGCACTCGATTCCGAGCAACGCCGGTGGGCCTGATGCTTGGGTTTTGGTTCGCATTGCCGCGTATCTTTTGGCAGGCGCAAAGTTTTGCCAAGGCAAAGTGCAAGGCCGTCACGGAAACCTTCTTTCTAAACCGGCCCATTTGGGTTATTGATTTTGAACATGACCGATTGGCAACCAGAGATTTTGCAGGCCCTCGTGGAATTGGAGAAGGCGGTGAAGGCGACGCCGGGGGCCGGTGCCCGCCCTGATCTGCCGGCGTTGTTCACCCGGATCGATGAATTGACCCGCCAATTGCCGGCCAATACGGATCCGACGCTGCTCCACTACCTGCACAAGAAGAGCTATGAGAAAGCCCGCTTATTTCTGCAAGGCCGGGACGCGGAAAACCAAGTCGGCAATTGCCGGCATGTTTAGGGCGGCCAGTTTTTGAAGATTCACTGTGATTGATGACACCATCGCCGCGATTGCGACCCCCCTGGGAGAGGGCGGTTTGGCGGTTGTGCGCCTGTCCGGACCGCAGGCATTGACGGTAGCCGAGCAGTGTTTTCAGCCGGTGGGCAAATCATCCCAGATGCCCGCCGCGGCACCGTCGCACACCATTCATTACGGACGAATCGTCCGGGCGGGACGAACGGTGGATGAAGTGCTGCTGTCGATCATGCGCGCGCCACGCACGTTCACGCGGGAAGATGTTGTGGAAATCTCGTGTCACGGCGGCCTGTTGCCCGCGAAGCTGTTACTCGACACCTTGCTGGAGAACGGCGCGCGGTCTGGCGGAACCTGGCGAATTCACCAAACGGGCGTTTCTCAATGGCCGGATTGACCTGGCGCAAGCGGAAGCGGTGGCGGATTTGATTCATTCGCGCACGGAACTGGCTCTGACCGCTGCCAACGAGCAATTGGCCGGCAAGCTCTCCCGGCGCATCAATCAATTGCGCGATGATTTAATGCGCGTGTTGGCGCACGTCGAGGCGCACATTGATTTCCCGGACGAAGATATTGCGCCGGACACGCGGGACCAATTGCTGGGACGGTTGGAGCGCGGGATTGGCTTCATGGACGAACTGCTCCGCACGGCGGATGAAGGCCAATTGTTGCGGCGCGGCATTCGCGCCGCGATTGTGGGCCGGCCGAACGTGGGCAAGTCCAGTCTGCTCAACCAGTTGCTGGGGCATGATCGCGCGATTGTGTCGGCCATTCCCGGCACCACGCGCGACACGATTGAGGAAACGGCAAACATTCGGGGCGTGCCGGTGGTGTTCGTCGATACCGCGGGCTTGCGTGAGTCCGGCGACGAGATTGAAGCCGAAGGCATCCGCCGCAGCCAGCAGGCGCTGACGACCGCGGAATTGATTTTGCACGTGCTCGATGCCGCCGAAGCCCTCACGCCCGCCGATGAAAGATACCTGACTGAGTTCGCGGCCAAGAAACGTATCCTCGTGGGCAACAAAATCGACCTGGGCCGCAAACTACGCTTGCCGGTCGGGGCTGGAGAGCAGGCGGCGGTCGTCGAAGTGAGTTGCTTGACCGGCAAAGGACTGGAGGAGTTGAAACAGGCCATTAAGCAGATGGTCTGGTCCGGTGAAATCCAGGCGGACATGCTGCAAGTGATGATCAACTCCCGGCACCAGGAAGCATTGAAACGGGCGCGCCAAGCCACCGTGCAAACCGTCGAGGCCTTGCAGGCCGATCATTCGCTGGAACTGGTGGCCCTGGACTTGCGGATCGCGGTCAATGCCGTCGGCGAAATCGTGGGCCAAACCACCACCGAGGATTTGCTCGACTCGATTTTTAGCCAATTCTGCATTGGTAAGTAGCACTACAGCGACAGTTCGGTGAATCGCGGCAGGAGCGCGGCGTTTACGCCGCTTCACCGTCCTATCCCGCAAGCCGCTGGTTGGCCTTTGGTGCTTGAAGCGCCCTAAAGGCCGCGCGCCTATCGGTGAAAGTGTCGCTGTAGTGGCAGTTCTGCGGCAGTGCAATTCCTTGTGCTTCATTGCCGGTACCCCACAAAGCTGGGGAGGCGCAATTCGTGGGAATCTTCGCCCGTGATTATCGATTGGTGTCCTCGTGGCGGAGGCTCACGGTTGGCGCGGTGTCACTACCCGATAGAAACGGCTGGACAGACCCGTGGGATCCGTGACGGTTTCAACGTGGTTGGTACTTCGTGCCGCTACATCCGCAAGACGGGTCCAGGCACCGCTGCCCAGCATGCTTTGGTACTGCATGGAGTAAGTGAGGTTCGCGGTGGCTTCGAATTGCAGGGTCGTCAAGCCCAGGATCGTGCTGATCTCCATCTGCAGCAAACTCAGCGCGTTGGTCGGATTGGTGCCAGCTTGATATTCCTGCCCGTCCCTCATCCCATCACCGTCGCTGTCGGCATTCGGGTCATCGACTCCGTAGGCCGACTCCCACTCGTCGGGCAGGCCGTCGGCATCGGTGTCGGCCAACACGGTAATAGTGGCGACCGCGCTCAGAGTGCCTCCGCTGGGCGTGGCGAGATTTCGAATCCAGGAACGGTATTGCAGGGTCGTGGCCTGGGTCGGTGCGGTGAAGGTGTAGAAATCCTCCGAGCCATCGAGAAAATGCGTAGCCATCAGCGTGGAGCCCCGCCGCCACTCGTTCGAGAAGAGCGGAGGACTGGCGGTAAACTCCACGCTCAATGTCACGGTGCCGCCGGCAACCACTGTTTGACTGAGCGGTTGCTGGAGAATGATCGGCGTGATGAGCGGGTAAAGATGGGCGGTGGCGCTCATAACGGTTCCCTCCGCGCCGGAAACGGCCACATCATAGGCGCCGCCATCCGCGGCCTGCACATCGGCGATCGTGAAGCTGGTATTGGTGGCATCCGGCAGATCGAGCCCGTTGAAGCGCCACTGGTAGCGGAGTGGGCTCGTGCTGCTTGCCAGGACGGTGAACGTGACGTTCGTGGTGGGGGCGGCCAAGGGATCTGGACGGACGCGCACGAAAACATCTCCAGGCTGAGTTAGGATATGGGCCGGCACGAATACGCGCAGCACCGCAGACTGGCTTTGGGCTGATCCCGCTTCGTTAAACACGATTACCGAGTAATCGCCGGCGTGGGCCGGCTGAAGCCCGGTCAAGGTGAGCGTGGCCCCGTTTGCCCCGGCAAGGGGAGCGCCGTGGAAAAGCCATTGGTAAAAGAGCGGAGCGGCTCCGGCAGCCACAACCTGAAAGGTTGCCTCCCCGGCCTGCGGGACCGTCACATTGCTCGGCTGCCCGGTGATCAGTGGCGCCGAGCCTCCAGAAAACGGATGGCCCGGCGTGGCGACAGCGGCCGTCCAACTCGCCGGATCATTGCCGTAAGCATCGCCGGCCAGGCGCTGCAAAGACGGCCCACTACCGTCCGCGGCCGTGGGCCAGGGCGTTTTGTCATTGTAGCGCACCACGTCCACGGCGATGTAAGGAACGAGGCCATTCGTGTGGGGTAGGCCGGGCCGCTGCAACTCCAGGTGTTCCCCACTGTCCTGGAGAACGCCCGTCCAGGGGCCCAGGATGGGAACTTCGTTTGGCACGGAATACCTGGTGCGGAAGTCTTCTGGATTCGTGGCCACGACCAAGAGCAATTGATCGGGCACGAGCAGGAGGTTTGTCGGGAACGCAAATCCCAGCCCGTCCAATCTCCAGGTGTTCGTCCAACGCTCCGGATCGAACAGCGCCACGTTCGTGATGGCGACGTTCTTTAGTTCGACAAACTCATCATCACCGGCAGCCGGGTGGTAATGGATTTCGTTGATCACCACCGGCCCGGTCCGGGGGCCTAGATTGGCCGCTCGCAAACTCGGGGCACCCTGCGCGGGAAAGTCCTCTTCACCGGTACTCAGCACGTAACGGCCAAACGTCTCGCCCGGCGGCGCCGCCCCAAAGCTGAAGCCGTGGCTGTAACCCGTCAGGTTCGTCGTCGCGTCGCCCGAGAACAGGTACACCGCCTCGCCCGTCGAACTGAACGCGAAGCTGTTATTCGTACCAGGCGTCGGATTGAAATCGCTTTCTTCGAGAACGAGATAATCACTCGCGGCAATGATCGAGCCGGTTGGCAGTCGATACTTCATCGGCTGGCCAGGATCGTCCGTGAGGAACCAGCCGCCGAGATCGACGGCGCCGGCAGTTGGATTGAACAGTTCCACCGCGTCGGTCTCTGGTGGCACGCTGGCGGAGAGAACTTCGTTGACGAGGACCGGGGCGATACCCGGTTCCGGATCGTCGGCGCCCGGCGATCCGCCGACCACCGCGCTGGAACGCCAGTTGGCCGGATTGTCCGGATCGGCGTTCCCGTCCGAGCTTCGCGGCACCAGCGAGAAGCCATAGCCGTCCGGAGGCACCGGCCACGGCGCCTGATCGTCGTAGGCCACGGACACCGCCGGCGTGCCCAGCACGTGCGCAATCCGGAGCGTTTCGCCGCCGTTGGCAAGCTTGCTCGTATAGCCGCCGTTCACGGCGACCCCCGGATAGCGAGTGGCGAACCGGGCGGGATTGCGGGCCAGCACGAAAAACTGCCCCGGTGGCAACCGCGTGCCGTTGGGAAACGTAAACGTGATGCCGGACGTGAACGTCATTCCCCCGAGGTTCAAGGTGTTGGTGCCCGTATTCTTCAGTTCGAGGAATTCATACTCATCGCCATCCACCGCGGTTCCATTCGGGTCCAAGCCCGGGAGCGGGTGATACATAATTTCCGTGATGCGTAGCGCGTCAAAGGCCTGCGCCACCTCGAACGTGGCTTCCATGAGCGCGCTCCACGTCGCACCATCGAATGAGCGTGCGCGGACCACGGTGCTCTCTTCGAGCGTGACCGGCCCAGCGTAAAGGTTGGCCGCCGATGACACCGTTCCGGCCCACGTCCGGGGATCGCTCCCGTCGAGCGTGTAGTAAATCGAGCCGGCAGGTGCGCTGAGAGTCACCACGGTTCCGGTCACCACCGTGCCGCCGAACTGGCTAAGCAATGGCGCGGCAAGCGTCGGATAAATTCCCGCGGACGTCAGTTGCCCCAGCACGATGGACGAGCGCAGGTCGAGGTAGCAATTAGGATTCACCGCAAGTTGGTTGACGAGGTTGAGCCAGTCCCCGTCCCGGGTGTAGGGCGTGGTCCGTCGCGCGTCCCCCCAGCGCGCGGACTCGGCAATGATGGCGAGATCGATTTCCGCCTTGCGCGCCAGAAAGCGGGCTTTGGCCGACGAGGGTGTGAAGACGCCGTCGTTGAAGAAATGCTTGTGAATGCGGTCGGCCGCCCGCAGGCGGAAGGTCGGATTGGCCAGCAACCGGTGCCACATCCATTCGGGGCTGCTGTCGAGCACCGAGGCGTCACCGGCACTGGAGGGCGCCGCCGTGCGATCCGCGTTCACGTTCAACATCGCGATCTCCGCATCGTGGACGAAGAACCGGAACCCGGCGCGCCCATCGCGAGGTCGGATGGCATACCAGTTGTTGGGCCGGCCGGAGAAGGTGGAAATCGCCGAATCCAGGTTGGCCGTGTAAAGGGTGATCAGCATGAAATCAATCAGGTTGTCGGCGTCGAGATAGATGGGGAAAGCGGAATTGCGCGTGCCATCGGGATTGTTGCCAAGCAGCCGTTGGTAAGCCGCCTCGGTGCTGACGCCGGCCCGGATGAGATTGTAGAGTTCCGTCCAGCCCGTCATGTCGCCGTCAGTCGCGTAAAGCGTGAACGTTCCCCAGTTCACTTTGACCACGTCATAGTCTGCCGGCGCGCCGCCAAAGTAGGCGGCGGCGAAGCTCGCTTCGGGGCGTTCTTGCGTATTGGCGAGCCCCCAATACTGGCCGTTGAGATAGAGGTGATAGTAGTCGCTGCGCGTGGAGGGTTCGCCCATGGCCCGTTGGGTGTCCCGGGAAAAAACATCGCGGAGATAGACCGCGTTGTTGGGATTGCCACAGCAGTCACCAATGAAACTCCAGGAATCATTCTGGTCCATCCGCAAGTCGAATAATTGGAAAGTGTCCAGCGGCGAACTGGGGAACATCCGGTAATTGAGCGCGCTGGCGCCGTACTCGCCCCGGAAAAAGAGGCGAAACGCATGCTTGGGGTTGATGACCATTCGGCTCTGGCCACCGCGGATGCGAACCCCGGCATCGATCTGAAAACCAGCCTTACCATCGGGACGGAGAAGTTCGACGGAGCCGGGCCGTTCCCAATTCCGTCCGTCACCGCTCGGATTGGCGTAAATTCCCTGCGCACCGAACAGGTCGTCCTGATCCATCACAATCGAGAATGAAGGAATTGACTTCAGCGCGTCGCGAATCTGACCGCTGTAGGCCGCGTTGGTCACCACTCGCGGGTCCATGCCGTAATCCAACACCTGGCCGGTAGGCAAGGGCGACGCCGGCCAACCCGGTGGTGACTGGCCATCGGGCGACTGGCCGACCACGTCGTTTACAAAAACGTACGTGTGCGTGTCCACGTCGGTCGGAAGCCAGCCGGGCTTGAACGCCGCGGCGCGCAGCGTTGTGGTATCGCTGATCGTCAGCGTGTTGGTGTAGATCGTTCCGTGGCTTGCCGTCGGCGGGCTGCCGTCGAGCGTGTAACGGATCTCCACCTCGGGCGTCGCCGAGGTGATCGCCAGGGAAATCGGCACGTCGTAGAACCCGCGGTCCACACTGAATTTAGTGTCCGCCACCTTGCCGAGATAGGCGTCAGTGTTGTTGCGCGCACCGGGTGTGGGCGTTTGGAGATAGCCCGTGGTGAGTGCCGGCGCCAATTCCGATTCGCCAATCAGCTCCGCCCGGATCAGGAAGTCCGGGCTGCTCGCGGCATCGTTCAATCCTTGAAGGGCCAGGAGGTGAGCTCGCGCAGCCAGGGAGGCGGCCTCGGGTGTCACATCGATGGACTCCGCCACGCGCGCCGCGGCCAAGGGGCGGTCCGTGAGCGCAGTCGCGTCGAACGGCAGCGGAACGCCGGCCGTGCCCGGCGCATTACGGCGCGCGATTTCCTGGCCGTCAAGATACGCCACGAAACCATCGTCGTATTGGAGGCCCAAGGTGACCTTGTCGAACACGGTGGCGTTGTCCAGCGTGAACGGCATTCGCAAAAAGGCCGAAGCGTTGACGCCCGCCATCACCGCACCGACGTCGGTGCTCACCAGCGAACTCGACACCGCCGATTGCGGGGCGAAGTCACTTGTTCATGAGATAGGCCTCCACCGCCTCACGCTGCGCAGTCGAGACGGAATCATAGACGAGGATTTCGGCGATGTCGCCGTCGAGGAACTGGCGGCCAAAGTCAAGGTTGCCCACGGTCAGTTGCGTATCGGCAGCGTAGCTGGCCTGCGCATGGAAGGTGCCGCCCGCGCGGTAATCGTTGGTGCCACTCTCATTAAGAATGCGCAGGATCTTCGTGCTGGAAGCCGCGTCGAAGGTAGCAGTGAGGAGGTAATTTTTTTCCGCCGTCAGATTCGCGGCCGGAAACGCCGCCAGACCGTCGTCGAATGCATCACCCGGCGGCGCAGTGAACCATTTCACCCGCTGGCTCGTGGAGTCGCTGATGCCCAGCGCATAGCCGCTGATATCGCGGTAATTCCCGATGAAGATGGCGCCGCGTTCTCCGCTGTCAATGCTGGCGACGACATAGACGCTGAGGGGATTGAGGCGCAGGTCGGCATCATCGACCAGTGTCAGTCCGTCGATATTCCCGTTGAAACGGATCACCGTCCGTTCCCCCTGGGGGAAGGTCGCCGTTGTGCGCCGAGGGGTTCCACGAACGCTATCAACCCAGTTGCCGTGCAGGCCGCCCGCATCGTCCCACGCGGTCAGGTTGCCGCTGGCATCGGTGGTGACGCCCGCGTCGGCGGCGAGCCACAGTCGGCGTCCGGTGGCAGGAGGCTGTGGCGGGTCGCTGAGGCCGTAACCAACGCCATTCGTGCCGTCCAACCAATCGGTGGGGATAAAATCGGGCAGGGTCCAGTTCGTGCCCAACGTAGCATTGGTGGGAATCCACACGCGGGTGGCCGCATCCGCCGCCACGAGTTTCGTGACGGCAAACGGAGCCGCCTCGCCGTAAGATATATCCACCCGCTGGGCCGGATAATGGAACTGGCTGGCGAGGGTCACGCCATCCGGCTGGACCAATCCCAGGTACCCTCCGCCGGCGTTCAGACGAAAGTTGGTGTGCAATTCCTCGCCCGCGACTGCGCGATCCTTGCCGGAAGCGAAAATGATGAGGAATTCGTCCGGCAGCAGTGTGACCTGGGGAAGCCGCCATTTCCGCAGTAGCCCGGAATCATCCGTCAAGAACCATCCGTCCAGGCTCACCGTCGCGGTGCCGGGATTGTGCAGCTCAATCCAATCGGAATGGTCGCCATCGGTGTCCGTGAGCGTCCGGGCATTGGACGCCATGAACTCACTGATGACCGCCTGACCGGGCGCATTGCTCGCGCCCAGACCGAGCGCGAGCATCCACACGCTGGTCCATCGCCATCTCATGGTTTGTGCAAGCGATAGAACTTAACGCTGCCGGCGCCTACCGGAAAGAGGTCTTCGACCACCAACTGGTCGCCTTCCGCGGCACCCGGGCCCAAATCCGTCCAGGTGGTAGCCGGGAGCGTGGGTGAGGATTCCAGGTTGAATCCGGTGCCGGTGGCTTGCGACCACGAGATGCGCACTCCCGGTCCCTGGGCCAAGGCGGCCGCTTCGATTACCAGAGTTGGTTGGGGGAGACTGAAGTATTTCTCGTTCAAGTAGGCCTCGACTTCGGCCCGCTGGGTCTCGGAGACGGAGGAGTAAATAAGGATTTCGGAAATGTCTCCCCGCATATACTGGCGATTCCCCTGCAGATAACCGAGGGTCAATTGCTCGCCGCCATACGGAATGGGATCGAGCCCACCCACGTTCCCCGCTTCGGTTGCATTCACGAAGAGGGTTTTGAGGCCGGCGCTGGTGCGGGTTGCAGTCAGCAAAGTGGGCACCTGGTCGCCCAAAGCGCCTCCCGCCGGTTCCAGACTCTGGGGCGGAGCCGTGAACCACTTGACCAGCCCGGGAGTGCCGTCGCTGATGCCCAAGGCCCAGCCCGCCACGTCCACGTAGTTGCCGACGAAGACCTGCCCGGCCACCGTGTTGTCCACGCTGAGCACGGTGTAAATGCTGAAGTCCTGCAACTCGAGCAGACCGGCCCCGGCGAGGTTGAACCCGGAGGAACCACTGAAGCGAACTACCGAATGGGATCCGTTGGGAAACATAACCTGCTCTAGTGTGGGAGCGCCAATCGCGATGCCGCTGTGGAGTTCGCCGGGCGCTTGATCCGTCCAGCCAAACACCGGGACTGGCTGCTGCGTGTTCACGCCGGCATCGGCTCGCAGCCACAACACCATGCCGTTGGTCGGTGGAGCGTTGTTGGCCAGGGGATCGGGTTGAAAATACTTGGCGTTGAGATACGCCTCGACCTCGGCCCGCTGGAACGCGTCCGCCGAATCGAAAACCAGGAGCTCCGCGATGTCGCCTTGCAAATACTGGCCGATCGGTCCCAGATACCCGACCGTCAACGCCCCGCCCCCGCCCCCGTAATCCAGGGTCGCCCCGCCCAGCGAATCGGCCAGCGTGCCGTTGACAAAAAACTCTTTGGTCCCGTCGCCGAATGTTCCCGTGAGCAGGGTCGGCACATGGTTGTCCAAACTGCCCGCTGCTGGTTCCATGCTTTGCGGCGGTGCGGTAAACCATTTCACCCGGCCGGGTGTCGAATCGCTGATGCCCAGCGCCCAGCCAAAGGTGGGCTTGAAGTGGCCGATGAAGATCTCCGCGGCCACGCTGTTGTTGACGCTGGCCACGGCGAAAACGCTGAGATTGGGCAGCTCCAGGTCCACGTCATTGTCGAGGTCGAAACCGGCCGCGCCGTTGAAGCGAATGACCGGGTGGGATCCGTTGGGAAAGGAGGCTTGTGCCAGGGCGGGACTCCCGACCGAAGTGCCGTTGTGCTGGCCGCCCGGCGCCTGATCCGCCCAATCAAACACCAGAACCGGCTGGGTTGTGTTCACGCCGGCATCCGCCCGCAGCCACAACACCATGCCGTTGGTTGGCGGGGCGTTGTTGGCCGGAGGATCGGGTTGAAAATACTTGGCGTTGAGATACGCCTCGACTTCCGCGCGCTGGAACGCGTCCGCCGAATCGAAAACCAGGAGCTCCGCGATGTCGCCCTGCAGATACTGACGGTCGATCCCAGATACCCGACCGTCAGCGCTCCACCCCCACCGCCGTAATCCAGGGACAGCCCGCCCAGCGAGTCGGCCAGGGTGCCGTTAACGAAAAGCTCTTTGTTTCCGTCACCGAAGGTTCCTGTGAGCTGCGTTGGGACATGGTTGCCCAGACTGCCGGCTGCCGGTTCCAGGCTTTGCGGCGGCGCGGTGAACCATTTTACCCGTCCCGGCGTTGAATCGCTCACTCCCAACGCCCAACCAAAAGTGGGCTTGAAGTGGCCGATGAAAATCTCCGCGGCCACGGAGTTGTCAACGCTCGCCACGGCAAAAACGCTGAGGCTAGGCAATTCCAGCTCCGCATCGTTGTCGAGATCAAAACCGGACGCGCCGTTGAAACGGATGACCGGGTGGGATCCGTTGGGAAACGAAGCTTGTGCCAGGCTGGGATTTCCAACCGCGGTGCCTGAGTGGCTGCTGCCCGGCGCTTGATCGATCCATTCCGAAACTGCTTCCGGTTGCTCGGTCACCAGGCCGGCGTCCGCCTTGAGCCATAGTACCTGATCGGTTTCTGGCGGCGAGGCGGCCAGCGCCGCGGTGGCGAAGGTGAAGCCCACGGCGGTCAGAACCACCGCGAGAAGAGAGGGGGCGATTTGTTTGGTCATAAGCGGGTGTGTTGTGGATTGGGTTACTATTCTCGGAATACTCTCTGTTGCCCGGATCCGGATCGAGGCGTTCGCGCCTTGGGCTCCGGCCATGGTTCCGGCAAGAAGCTATCCGTGGTTTTCATGCCGAAATCTTTCCCCAACCGACAAAAACCAGCTACCGTTTTTCGTCTATTCTCTTATCTTTTCTGTTAATTCCACTTTTGGACCGATCTCGATGAGTGTAGTGGCTGGGCGAAACGCCCATGAAGGACCGGAAGGTGGCGTTGAAATGGCTCAAGCTCTCAAAACCAACCTCCAGGGCAGCCTCCGTCACGTTGTGTCCGGCCTCGCTCAGCAGCGCCGCAGCCCGATGAATGCGATAGCCCTGCAAATACTTCACCCAGGACATGCCCAACGCATTCTGAAATAGTACCTTCAGGCGTGATTCACTCATCCCGGCAGCGCGGGCTACGTTCTTCGCGTAAATCGGTTCCGGGTAATTCTCACGCAAATATTGCAACGTGCGTGAAACCGGCCGCCAGTCCACCTCCAAACACTCGGTGCCGATGTTCCGGCCTTCCGCCTCCTCCCAACGCAGGAGCAGGACCATCGCCTCCAATAGCAGGCTGCGCAGTCGGATTTCCCGGCCAAAGCGCTTCTGCTTAAATTCCGTCACTGCTTCCCCAAGCAACTCGGTCAGCCGCCGCCGCAGCGGTCCCGGCGGGCGAACCAGTCTTTCCTCCAAGGATTGCTTGGCGGTGAAACGGCTCAAGATGCGTGGGCCATCACGTTGCGGCCCCATCTCGACCACCACCGACGGCAGGAAGAAGATCGTGATGAACCGGAGCGGATATTTGGTGATACGGCCCCAGTGCGGCACGCCCGGGCCGGCCAGGAACAAGTCACCCGGCCGCCGCTCGGCTTCCTCATTTTCCACCATCGAAATGCCTACGCCGGCCAGCACAATGCCAAATTCACAGTAGGGATGACGCTCGGGATGAGGAGTCGGCGGCCCGGCCAGGATTTCACCGTGCCGGATCCAGATAGGACTCGTTTCGCTGAGCGGCTGGCGTGATTCCGTCACTTCCAGCAGCCAAGCCAGTTCCGGCAGCTTGGTACGATGCGCGGCGACATCTTTCATAGTGGTAATACGGCCAGCAGCCTAGAATGGTTTCATTGGAAGGTCAATTGGTACGTAAGCCGGCGGCTCGGGCGCTGGATTATCAGGCTCAGTGGAATTGGGGGGACGCGGAAACGCGAATCGCTCCCCATGCGGCGGCGGCTGAAGCAGGCGGCGCAACGTCGTTCGGCTCACGCCGGATAATCAAACGCCACCCCGTGTTCCAGCAACCGGTAGCGTTCGCCAATGCCCTGAAGCTGGAGGTTGGTGCGCAGCATTTGCGGCGGCTGGCAGTTGTCCGGAAACAGATCGTGATGGCAGGGAATCACCACTCGCGCGTCGAGACGCCGGGCAAGCTCAGCCGCTTCGGCCGGGCTCAAATTGCGGAACGCACCATTGATGACCGTCACTAGAATATCGGGCTTGTGCGCAGCCACGGCGTCCGCCAACAGATCGTGGTAGCCGGTGTCGCCAGTGAAATAGACCGTCGGACCATCCTTCACAAAGCACAGGTAGCCGACGTGCGTGAGATCGTCGCCTCCCAACGGAATGGCGAAGGTGGCACGCACGGTGAGGTCATCCAACGTCACACTCTTGTTCGGCCAGACCATCGCGATTTCAGCGGCAGGGACGCCGAGCGTGTGCAGCTTCTCGACCGTCTCCGGCGGCGCCAGGTAGGGTCCCCGACCACCGTTCTCTCGATAAGCCGCCAGAGTCTCCGGATCGAGATGGTCCTGATGGCTGTGGGTCAAAATGTAGAGGTCCATGCCTGCCAGTTCTCGGGCCGGCAACGGTGGTGGAAATCGGCGGTCGAAATCAAATCCATGTTGCTCACCAATCGCTTTGCATGAGTTGGAAAGGTACGGATCCAGGACCGCCATTTTGCCGGCCGGACTTTTGAGGATGAATCCCGACTGTCCCAGCCACCACAACGTAACGGAATTGGGCCGCGTGGGGTGAGAACGGATCTGGTTCAGGGTCAAAGCACTCATGAATTGGTCTTAAAACTCGCGCGCATAGCCGGCCGTCCAGCCGCCATCGACCGTCAGGATCGCGCCATTAAAGTAGGAACTCTCCGGGGCGGCCAGGAATAACGCGGCGTGGGCGATTTCCTCCGGCGTGCCGGGCCGGCCGAGGGGGACGTGAGCCAGCATGGCTTGGACGCGGTCGTTGAACTTGCCGTCCGAATCGTAGAACAGTTGCTTCGTGCCTTCGGTCAAGATGGAGCCGGGCGCGATACAATTAACGAGGATGCCCTGCGGCCCCAATTCCAACGCCATGGATTTCGTGAGATTCACCACCCCGGCTTTCGCCGCCACAAACGGACTTTGCAGCCGAAGCGGCACCAAACCGACAATCGATGCGATGTTGATGATGCGCCCGGATCGCTGGTCCAGCATCGGCCGTGCAGCGGCCCGACTCACATAAAAAAGCCCGGTTAGGTCCACCCGCAGGATGCGGTCCCACTCGTCCAAGGGGAAGGCGTCGATCGTCACGCGGTGTTGCAGCGTGTTGACACCCGCATTGTTGACGAGGATGTCGAGCCGGCCCAAGCTCCGCACCGTTTCGGCAACGCCCGCTTCCACCTCGGCGTTCTGGGTCACGTCCAACCGCAGCGCCAGCGTCCCTGGGAAACGCGCCGCGGCGGATCGGGCTGTCTCAACGTTGATGTCGGCATAGACCACGCGCGCTCCGTTGGCGGCGAGGACATCGGCAATCGCTTGCCCGAGGCCCCGGCCGGCACCGGTCACCAATGCCACTTTGCCTTCGAGATCGACCTTCATAAGTTTAACGCGAGGATCGAGGCGAGTTGGCACCGCCGGTGACGTCCCAACGAGGTAGCCACCTCGCCGCCGCAGCTCTACGGGTCATCCCAAGTAGCCGTGATGTATTCATATACTTGCCGCTTGTTAGCACAGAGGGCCGGGAGCACGCATCTGTTTTTTGGGCGATTCATGGTTGTTTTTCCTCGAATCGAAACCGCTCGTGGTCCTCAAAAACAGTGAAAAATAATCGAAAAAGACAAGCCTGCTTCGCTCACTGCCCTTACGCTGTTCACGATGAAACCAAACTCCAGTCCTTGGGTCACCGCATGAGCAGCAGCTCGCAAGTGCTTGACGTGCGTGAGCAGACAACGGCGCCACCTCAACCCGCGCGGTCCGCTTGGCTGGCGTTCTATCGGCAGATGCAGCTCATCCGGCTTACCGAAGAACGATTCGTGCGTTCGCACCAGCGCGGGTTGATTCACGGCGCGTGCCATACCTATATCGGCCAGGAAGCGATTGCGGCCGGCGTGGGCGCTCATCTGCGGCCGGACGATGTGGTGTTCAGCACCCATCGCGGACACGGCCACGCCCTCGCCAAAGGACTCGAACCGCACCGGCTCTTTGCGGAGCTTTACGGGCGCGAGACCGGTTGTTCGCGCGGACGCGGCGGCAGCATGCACTTGTTTGCGCCGGAGATCGGGCTGCTCGGCACCAGCGGCATCGTGGGCCCGTGTATTCTGCAAGCCGCCGGCGCGGGTTGCAGTTTTCAAGTCCTGAAAACCGATCAGGTGGCCGTCGCGTTCTTCGGCGATGGCGCCGTGAGCAATGGCGCATTTCACGAAGGGTTGAATCTGGCGAGCCTTTGGAAGTTGCCCGTGCTCTTCGTCTGCGAAAACAACCAATACGCGACGGAAATTGCCTTTGCCGATGCCACCGCCAACCCCAGCGTGGCCAACCGCGGCGCGGCCTACGGTCTGCCGGGCGTCGAGGTGGATGGCAACGACGTGCTGGCGGTGGCAGCCGCGGCGTGCGAGGCCGTGGAACGTGCGCGCTCCGGTGGCGGGCCGACGCTACTCGAGTGCAAAACGTACCGCATCCGTGCCCACGCGGAGGGAATGGGTGATTTCACTTATCGCACGCGCGAGGAAGTCGAGCACTGGAAAACGCAGTGTCCGATCGCGAAATTAAAGCAACAGGTGCTGGAGGACAGATCCGGCTGCCGCCGACTGAACTGGAGGCCATCGACCAGGAGGTCACCGCGCTGGTGGAGGCGGCGCATCAATTCGCCGAAAGCAGCGCCTATCCGGCCGCCGAATCCGCCACCCAGCACGTTTATGCCCCCGGCCCGCCGGCGCCCCGGCGGCGCGATGTTCCGATGGTTTCGCGCGAAGCCGCGCGAGTTGACCTTCATGAAAGCGACCCTCGAAGCGCTCACCGAGGAGATGGCGAAGAATCCGAAGATTCTGGTGTTCGGCGAAGGCATTGGCGAACGCGGTGGCAATTTCGCCACGACCACGGGACTTTTTGCCCGGTATGGAGCCCGGCGGCTGCGCGACACGCCGATTTGCGAGCGCGGCTTCGTGGGCCTCGCCGGCGGCGCGGCGATGAGCGGCACGCGGCCCGTCGTGGACTTCATGTTCGCCGACTTCGTCCTCGATGCCGCCGGCGAAATCATCAACCAGATTGCCAAGATGCATTACATGAGCAGCGGGCGCTTGAAGATGCCCGTGCTGCTGCGCGGCTGCATCGGCATCGGCCACTCGGCGGCGACGCATCACTCCGGCAGCTACTACTCGATGTACGCGCAACTTCCCCGGCCTGCGCGTCGTCGTGCCGTCCTCACCGCGGGATGCCAAGGGTCTGCTCAAGACCGCCCTCACGTGCGACGATCCGGTGCTCTTCCTCGAACACCGCGAGTTGCTCGCCCTGAAAGGCCCCGTGCCCGAGGAGGAATATTTCATTGATTTCGGCCAGGCTGCCGTCGTGCGCGAAGGTAGCGATGTCACCGTCGTCGCCCTCGCGCTGATGGTTCACCAGACGCTGCAAGCCTGCGACGCGCTCGCGCAGGAAGGCCTTTCCGTCGAACTCATCGATCCGCGCACCGTCGCGCCGCTCGATGTGGAAACCATCCGCCAGTCCGTGGCGAAGACAGGCCGGCTGTTGATTGTGGACGAGTCGTTCGGCCACGGCGGCATCGGCGCCGAAATCGCGGCCCAATTGGCCGACCAGGGCTTCGACGATCTGGATGCGCCCATCCGCCGCCTCAACGGCGCGCCCACGCCCACCCCGTACAGCCCGCCGCTCGAAGCCGCCGTCGTGCCGAACGCAACGACCATTGCGCAGGCGCTACGCGACCTTTGTGACGAGTGAGAGGCAGGAGGCAGGAGGCAGGAATCAGGAAACAACAAACAGGAAACAGACGACGGGAGAGAGAACGATATCAATATGGCAGTGCAATCAATCAAAGAGTTGACGGTTTACAGGAAAAAGCTACGCGCTCGCGATGCGCGTGTTTGAAACGAGCAAGCGATTTCCCAAAGAAGAAGTGTTTGCACTTACGGGTCAGATTCGTCGGTCTTCGCGTTCGGTGTGTCAGAATTTGCGCGAAGCCTGGGCGAAACGGCGATACCCAGCGCATTTTGTCAGCAAGCTGACCGACTGCGACGGGGAGAATGGCGAAACCGAGACCTCCCTCGATTTCGCCCACGACTGTGGCTACATCTCGACGCATGAACACTCCGAGTTGGTGGGGCTTTGCCTTGAAGTCGGCAAAATGCTCGGCTCAATGATCCAGAAACCCAAACCGTTCCTCCTGTCTCCTGATGCCTGACTACTCACCCCTTTCCCATGCCCACGTCCATCACCATCATTGTTCCGCGTCTCGGCTGGTCCATGGAGGAAGCCACGTTTGCTGGTTGGCTGAAGCAACCGGGCGAGACGGTTAAAGCCGGGGATTTGCTGTTCACGTTGGAGAACGAAAAAGCTTCGCAAGAAGTCGAGTCAATCGACGCCGGGATTTTGCGCCTTCCACCCGACGCGCCGCAGGTGGGCGACGTGGTGAAGGTCGGTGCGTTGCTGGGCTATCTCGACGCGGAAGGCGAATGCGATGCACCCGATGTCAGTTCGCCTCCGTCACCACCAACGAAAGAACAAAACCCGACTCCGTCCATGGAAACGAGCACAGTCGCATCGGTTGCAGAGCGCGCCAATGTCGCAACCGGGGCCCGCACCGCTCACGCTGCCATCAGCCCGCGGGCTCGCCGGCGCGCGGCTGAATTGGGCGTGGACGGGAGCCGGTTGCGCGGCAGCGGGCGCGCCGGGCGGGTGGTGGAGGCCGATGTGCTGGCGGCTGCAAAGCAGTCAACGCCCTCCAATCTCTCCACAATGCGCCGCCTCATCGCGCAGCGCACCGCCGAGAGCTTCGCCGCCGCGCCGCATTTCTATCTGCGCACCGAGGTGGACGTCACCGCGCTGCAGCAACTGCGCGCGCGCCTCCTGCCGGACATCGAACGATCCACTGGCGTGCGCCTGACACTTACCGACTTGATTCTGCGCGCCCAGGCCCGGGCTTTGCGCGAATGCCCTTTCGCCAATGCCATCTGGGAGAACGGTCGAATCACGCCGCTTGCCGACGGCGACGTGGGCCTGGTCATCGGCTTGCCGGAGGGCCTGATGATTCCCATCGTTCGTTCCGTTGATGCTGCTGAACTGGGGGCACTGGTGCAACAGCGAGCCGCCCTGGTCGAAACCGCACGTGCCGGCAAGCTGACCAACGAAGCCATGGAGGGCGGAGCCACCAGCCTCTCGAATCTCGGCAACTCCTGCGTAGATGAATTTTCCGCCGTCCTCCCGCCCCCGCACAGCAGCATCCTGGCGGTCGGCCGCGCCACGACGCGCCCTTTCGTGGTGCAGGAACAACTCGTCATGCGTCCCACCCTCAAGCTTTGCCTTTCCGTGGATCACCGCGTCATGGACGGCGGCCCGGCGGCGGAGTTTCTGGGCCGCATTGTCGCGGGACTGGAGCAACCGGAAATCCTCGCATGACCTCTCATTCAACTCACATTCTGCAAAACTACATCAACGGACGCTGGCTGGATTCCGCGTCGGGCCAGCGGGGTCGCTGCGTCAATCCGGCCAATCGCGAGGAAACAGTCTGCGAAGCTCAGGCTTCCGTGCCACAGGACGTTGAGCAGGCCATCGCGGCGGCGGCGCAGGCGTTTCGGGATTGGGGGCAAATGCCGGCACCTCGACGCGCGGCGTTGCTGCAGGAGTTCTGGTTTCGAATGAAGTCCCGGGAGGAGGATTTCGTGCGCACCATCACGCGCGAGAACGGCAAGACCCTGCGGGAGTCGCGCGCGGAATTTCAGGCCGCCCTCAAAGAAGCGGAATTCCAAATCGGTCAGGGTCGCCGGATTGCAGGGAAGCATCTGCCGTCGGAAGTGCCGGGCGTTGCCTGCTACCTTAGGCGCCGGCCGCTCGGGGTGGCCACCCTTATCACTCCGTGGAACTTCCCGCTCAACGTCGCCTGCCGCAAACTCCTCCCGGCGCTCATCGCCGGCAATTGCTGCGTCCTCAAACCGTCCGACCTAACGCCAATGTCGGCGGCGCTGCTGTTCGAGCTGCTGCACGAAATCAGCCTGCCGCCAGGCGTGGCAAATCTGGTCACCGGTCGCGGCTCCGTCATTGGCGATACGCTCGTCACACACCCGACTGTCCAGGCGGTGTCGTTTACTGGCTCGACCGAGGTTGGCGTCGGCATCGCGCAAAAACTCGCGGGCCGCGCCACCAGAGTTCAACTGGAAATGGGCGGCAAGAATCCGCTCGTCGTACTGGCGGACGCGGATTTGCCCAAAGCCGTCGAAGCCGCCGTCGTGGGGGCGTATAGTTGCAGCGGGCAATGGTGTACTTCGACCAGTCGTGTCATCGTCGAGCAAGCGGTTTACGCGCCGTTCCTCGAACAGCTCGTGGCGTCCGTGAACACCCTGACCGTCGGCGATGGCTTCGACGAGACGAGTCGCATGGGGCCGGTGTGCGGGACACAGCAGTTCGAGAATATTCTGCGTTACCTGGAACTGGGCAAATGCGAAGGGGCCCGCTTATGCGCCGGGGGCAAAGCATTGACCGAGGGCAAATTGGCGCAGGGCTGCTTCATTGCGCCGACGGTGTTTGCGGACGTTGCGCCCGGCATGCGCATCGCCCAGGAAGAAATCTTTGGCCCGGTGCTGGTGGTGATGCCGACGAAGGATTTCGACGAGGCCCTGCAACTGGCGAACGCGACGCAGTTCGGATTGGCGTCGTCGATCTACACGAACGACCTGGCCAAGGCCCAGCGTTTCGTGGCGGAAAGCGGAGTGGGGCTTTGCCATGTGAACCTCTCGACGGCGTGGAAGGAACCGCAACTGGAGTTTGGCGGCATCAAGGAATCCGGCCGGGGCCTGCCGGAAGCTGGCGAAAGCGGGCTTGAGTTCTTCACCACTCACCAAGCCGTGTATGTGAAGGAGCAGGCGTGAAGTTCGGCCAACTCGAGTTCAGTCCCGCCGTGAATCCCGGTGTGCTCGACACGGGCACTTGGAGTCCGGTCTCGGCGTGGGAAGCCATTCGGGCCGCGAACTACGAATGGCTGGCCGCGAAACAGGCGGCAACGGAACACCAACCGCTTCCGTCCAGCGAGCGACTTAAAGCGCATGATCCCTCCGTCGCCTGCCAGCCGGAGGCTGTCTTCTTTTTCGCCAGTCTCCCGGATGGACAGGACGTGATCCTCCGTATTGGCCGGAAGGAAGAGTCATCCCTGCTTGATCCACCCATCGGGCAAAGTCCGCTGCCGTCGGGTGATTGGCTCACCGCGTTCCCTACGGACGCCGCCGTGCTCGACCGGTTCTGCCGAAAGCTGAAGCCGGAGAAGGGACCGCGCGCCCTGGGTGCCACCCCGCGGCTCGGCATCGGCACGCGCATGACCACGGCGGTGTGGCCGGCGATATTCGACACGATGCAGCAACGCGGCCTGGCCGCGAACGCTCTGCAGAACTCCGTTCGCGAATTGAACCTGCTGGACGATGTGCTGGCCGGCCGGCCGCCCGAGACAAATTACTCGACCGGCATCGGCACCGTGGAATGCGGTTGGACCGGCAGCACTTACGAAGGGCTTTGGGCCGCCGGCGTGCTCGCGGCGCTGAAGCACAACGGTGCGCTCCGCTACGGCGCGGATGCCGACCACCTGCAAGTGAAACGCGGTCCCGAGGGCGTCGCCCACGCGAAGCGGCTGATCCGGGCCGCCCGCTATTATTCGTTCTACACTCTCGACATGGCGGATATCCTCAACTACGCCGCACTGAACGAGTCGTCCGCGTCAACGGCGGAAGCGTTTCTCGAATCAGCCATCCCGGACGCAACCGAACGGCGCGGTGTCATCGAACACCACACCAAGCCGTTCCAGGTCGGCAGCCTCACCTGCCATCTTGATCCTCCGGCAGTCGGCCGTTTCGTCGGCAAGTACTGGGACACCCTCGCGGTATTGGGTGAACTGGCGACTTACATTGCATCGTTGAAGGAAGAACCACACTTCGACCTGGAACTTACCGTGGACGAGCACCCACCCGAAGTTGCCGCGTTTGACTGTCTCACCACGAATGAAGAGGTCTTGTTTCTCGCTCGCGAAATTCAACGGCGACAACTTCCGATCACTCATCTTGCGCCGAATTTCGGGCAGGAAAAAGGTTGCGATTACCGGTGTCCGGACGGGCTGGAAGGGCTGGCGCAGCGGGTTGAAGCCCAGTTCCACATTGCGGAGGAGTTCGGTCTGATGCTGGACGTGCACTCGGGCGACGACCTGAGCGCCGCGACCCGCCGCGTCTTCGGCCGGGCCACGGGCGGTAAGTTACACTTCAAAGTGTCGCCGATGCTCCAGCTTATTTTCGCGGAAGTGCTGCAAGAATTTCATCCCGAGTTGTTTCGCCGCTGGTGGGAGGATGCGCTGACCTACGCCCAACGGGAAGCGGCCAATGGTTCAACAATCGCCAGTGACTGTCTCGCGCAGCTCCAAGTCAGCGCCGAACCCCTGCCCTCTCCAAAGCACGCGGTCTTTCACTATTTTGGCTTTCCGTTTGTCGGCCGGCGCGATGCGCAGGGTCAGTTTCTCCACCGCCACGAGTTCTACACGCTCTCGCCGGCGTTCTATCGCGCGCACCGCGAGCGCATCGCGGCGTACCTCGGCGAATTGGCGGATGACTTGTTTTGAACCACCAAGACCATGCAACTCTTCATTGACAGTTCCAATCCCCAGGAAATCCTCACGGCTCGGTCGTGGGGCATCATCGACGGCGTAACTACCAACCCCTCGCTCATGGCGAAGGGCGGGCCGGACATGCAAGCTACGCTCCGCCAGGTGCTGGAAGCGTCGCCCGGCCCGGTCTTCTGCCAGGCCATCGGCTGGAAGGAGGTGGCGCCGCTCACGGCGCAGGCGCGTTGGCTCCACCGCTTTTCCGACCGCATCATCGTCAAACTTCCCATCAGCATCGCCGGGCTTCAGGCGGTCCGGGATTTGAAGCAGGAACTGCCGAGTCTTCGTCTGGCCGTCACGGCCGTCAGCAGCGTCGCGCAAGCCTACCTGGTGGCCAAGGCGGGCGCGGACATTGTGGCACTGTTCAACGGTCCGCTGGATTTGGAACAGGACGAACCGGTTCAAATCGTCGCGCCCGTGCGGGCGATTTACGACCGCTACGGCTTCAAAACGCAAATCCTGTCGGCCGGCCGCTTTGCCCGCGCCTTCGGCGAATACGCCGCGGCCGGCACGGATTATTGCACGCTGCGGATGGAGTTCCTGAAGTTGCTGTACGAACACGCCTTCACCGACAAACGGATGAACGGTTTCCTGCACGACTGGCAAACGGTCTTCGGGAACATGACCTGGCCGGAAGCCGAAGACAAAACACGGGGCAGGAGGCAGGAAGCAGCAGACCGAAAGCGGATTCCTAACTCTGTCTCAGCCATGAACACTCTCGACCTCTTCAAACTTGACAGCCAGGTGGCAGTGGTGACGGGCGGCGCGCAGAACCTGGGGCGCCAGCACGCGCTCGCGCTGGCCGAGGCGGGCGCCGACGTGGCGATTTGCGATCTGGCGGAAGATGCCGGCCGCGTCACCGAAGCTGAACTCCAGGCGCTCGGTCGGCGCGCCTTTTTTGCGAGGGTGGATGTCACGCAAACCGAGCAAGTGGACGCCTTCATCAGCCAGGTCGTCCAGCGCCTGGGCCCGATTGACATCCTGGTAAACAACGCGGCGGTTCCGTCCGAGGGAATCGCGCTGCACGACGTCAGCGACGACCAGTGGCGCCGGATCATCGATGTGAACCTGTCCAGCCTCTTCTACGTGGGCAAGCGGGTGGCGCGGCAGATGATCGAGCTCGGCCGAAGCGGGCGGATCATCAACATCGCTTCCATGAACGCGATAATCATTGGCAACCTCGCCCCGCGGCACAACGTCACTTACTGCGTTGCCAAAGCCGGCGTGGCGCACCTGACGCGCGGCATGGCCGCGGAGTGGGCGCCCTATGGCATTCGCGTCAACGCCCTCGCGCCCGGTTTCATCCATACGCAACAGACGGCCGCGAGCGCGAACATCCCGGAAATCCTGGAGCGAAACCTCGCCAACACCCCACTGAAGCGCTACGGGCGGATCGACGAATTGAAGGGGGCCATTGTTTTCCTCGCCTCCGAAGCATCCTCGTTTGCCACCGGCAGTGTGGTGACCTTGGACGGCGGCTTTACGGTTTGGTGAGGCGAGATCTGAAACGTTTGATTGCATGAACAAAACCACGACCTACCTGAGCGATGCGCGCCCTGCTTTCGTGCCGCATGAAATCGATTGCGGCAAGATTCCGGCGTATCGCTACCCAGGCACGTTGCAATCCGAACTCCGCGCGGGAACCCTCACCCCTGCCGAGGCGGTGGCCTTGCTGGAGGACATGCTGGTCATCCGGGAACTCGAGGAGATGATCGTGAAGCTGCGTTCCGGCGCTTACGAACCACTTCGGGGCTTCAACTATCGCGGCCCGACCCATGTTTCCGCGGGCCAGGAAGGCACGGCGGCCGGCGCGTGCGCGGCGCTGCAATGGACCGACAACATCACCAGCACCCATCGCGGCCACGGGGAAAGCCTCGCCAAAGGGACGGTAGCCATCCGCCAAATGAGCGAGGAGCAGTTGCGTCGGCGTGTGCCCCAGTGTGACTCCACCCAACGCGACGAACTGGTCGAGGCCGCCATCGAACAACACCTTTATCGCACAATGGGGGAGCTGTTCGGCAAAGACGACGGATACTGCCGCGGGCGCGGCGGCTCGATGCACATCGCCGATTTCACGGTCGGTCACCTGGGCGCCAATGCCATCGTCGGCGGCGGGGTGCCCATCGCCACGGGCGCGGCTTTGGCCAACCGCTACCTGGACCGGGACAGCGTGGTTTGTTGTTTTGCCGGGGACGGCGCTTTTGCCAACGGCGTGGTGCTGGAGTCGCTGAATTTCGCGGCCCAGGCGCAGTTCACCAATCATTTGTCGGTCGTTCGGAAAAGCGGTCTGCCCATCATCTTCCTGGTGTGCAACAATCACTATGGCATGACGCATCGGACCGATGGCGAAGTCATGGGAATCCAGCACCTGGCCCGCCGGGCCGCCGGATTTGCCGACAACAACCTGCACGCCGAGATTGTCAACGGCATGAATGTGCTCGCGGTCCGCGACGCCGTGACGGCGCGGCCGGAACCTCTGCGGCGAAGGTCAAGGTCCGGTCTTTTTGGAGATGGACTGCTACCGTTACTGGGGCCATTCGTTGAGCGATCCGCGCCACGAATACCGCACCCGGGAAGAGGAAGCGGCGTGGAAAGCGATCGATCCTATCGCGGCATTCAAGCAGGAAATTGTGGACAACGGCTTGCTGGACGAGTCCGGTCTCGCTGCGTTGGAGAAGCGTGTCGCCGCGCGCAATGCCCGCGCCGCCCAACGCGCCGCCGCCGCGCCGGATCCCGCCGCCAAGGACGTGCTGACGTTCCTGTACACGGACACCGCCAGCGAAACAGTCCCAGCCGAGTTCGCCCAGGTTGAATTTTTCGGCCCGCTGCCGGAGGTCAAACGCCTGAACGGCGAACTCATTTACAAGGATGCCATCAAGGAAGCGCTGGCCCAGGAAATGGCGCGCGACCGGCGGGTGGTTCTTTACGGCGAAGACGTCGCCGATTACGGCGGTGCTTTCAAGGTGACGAAAGGTTTGCTCGAAGCATTCGGTCGCGACCGGGTGTTCAACACCCCCATCAGCGAAGCCTGCATTTGCGGCACCGCCTGCGGGGCAGCCATGAACGGGCTGCGGCCGGTGGTCGAGTTGATGTATTTTGACTTCGCCCTCATGTCCTCCGATCAGATCAGCAATCAGGCGGCAAAATGGCACTACATGAGCGGCGCGCAGACCGAGGTGCCGCTGGTCATTCGCTGTTCCGCCGGTGCCGGCAAAGGTTATGGCGGGCAGCATTCCCAGACGCTCGAATCCATGTTCTGCCACATCCCCGGGCTTTATGTCGTTTATCCCGCGACGCCGTACGACGCCAAGGGATTGCTCAAGGCGTCCATTCGCGACAATAACCCGGTCCTGTTCGTCGAGTCTCAAGCGCTCTACGGAATGAAAGGGCCGGTGCCCGAAGACGACTATCGGGTTCCTCTCGGCGTCGCCGAGGTCAAGCGCGCGGGCACCGACATCACTCTGGTCGCCTGGGGCCCGGTCGTTCATGACTGCCTCAAAGCCGCCGAGCAACTGCGCGCCGATCGCGGGGTCAGCGCCGAAGTCATCGACCTGCGCAGCCTCGTGCCGCTCGATATCGAAACCGTGTTGTGCTCGGTGCGAAAAACCGGTCGCTGCGTGGTCGCCAGCCAAGCGATCCATATCGGCAGCTATACCGGCGAGATTGCTTCCACCATTCAGGACGAAGCCTTTGACTACCTCGATGCCCCGGTGAAGCGAGTCGGCGCCAAAAACGGCATCGCGCCCCAGTCGCACATCCTCGAGGCGGCGTTCCTGCCGAACGTCAACGATATCCTCGCCGCCGCGCAAGCGATCCTTTGAATCCAGCCATGGCCACGCCCATCCTCATGCCCAAGTTCGGCCAGATGACCGAGGAAAGCGTCATCGTCGAGTGGCGCAAGCAGGAGGGCCAGCCGATTGCGAAGGGGGACATTCTCTTCACGGTCGAAACCGACAAGTCGGTCATGGACGTGGAGAGTTTCGATGAAGGCACTTTGCTGAAGATCGTCGTGCCGCCGGGTATCAGCGTTCCGGTCCAAAGCACCGTCGGATTTCTCGGCAATCCGGGCGAGGCCGTTCCGGCGGCAACACTCACCGCTCCGGCGGTTCGCACGGAAGCTGCCGATCAGCCCATCGTCAATCCGGAACCAGTCTCGCAAACTGGTGCCTTCAAAAGCCCGACGGCGAATTTCCCGCCTGCGTCAAATCCGGCCCCGGCCCCGCAGCCGCCACCGGCTCCCCCCGCGCGTTTTTGCATCAGTCCGCGGGCCCTGGCGCTGGCCCGGAAATGCGCGATTGATCCGTCCGGCATTCCCGGTTCCGGTCCCGGCGGGCGCGTGGTGGAGAAAGATGTGACGGCTTACCTCGAGCAGCAGGGCTACCATCAACTGCGCATTTCGCCTGCCGCCAAACAACTCGCGGCCCAAGAGCGGATTGATATTTTGAAAGTTCAAGGAAGCGCGGAGGCCAGGACGATTACGGTGGCTGACATCCAGCGCGCCGGGGCGGAGAAGCCCCGACCCTTGAGCCGCATGCGGCAGGTGATTGCCCAGCGCCTCACCCGGAGCGCCACTACCATTCCGCATTTCTTCGTCACCGTGGAAGTGGACATGACTGAATTGGCCGGTTGGCGTGCCCGGCTCAAAGCACAGGGCGCGTCTTTTACGATCATGGACTTTGTCTCGCAGGCGGTCGTGTTGTCGCTGAAAGAGTTTCCCGCCGTCAACAGCTCGACCGACGGCCGGAGCGTCCGCGGGAACAGCCACGTCCAACTTGGCCTGGCGGTTTCGCTGGAAGAAGGCCTGGTGGTGCCCGTGATCCGTGCCGCGGAAGAGCTGACGCTTGCCGAATTGAGCCGCCGCGCCCGCGAGCTCGCCGAGAGAGCCCGTGCCGGCACGCTGGCGCCGGACGAGATGGCGGGCAGCACGTTCACCATTTCGAACCTGGGCATGTTCAACGTCGAGAACTTCACCGCGATCATTAATCCCGGCGAAGCCGCGATCCTGGCCGTGGCCAGCATTCGCGATAAACCCGCGGTACGTGAAGGTCAGGTCGTCGTGCGCTCGCTTATGAAGATCACCTTGTCCTCCGACCACCGTCTGATTGACGGCGTGGTGGCGGCGCGGTTCGTCAATGCCATCAGACAGAAACTGGAAGACCTCGAATTATGGAAGCGGTTGACGTCGTAATCCGGATGGCAGCCGCTGACAGCCTGCCCGGCGAGCCTATTCATTCACTCCCCACCGTGAGGCGATAGTGGCCCTGGCAGGGAAAAAACCGCAAACCTTGAACCGAATACCGGTGGTGCCAGCGGCCGGCTTGCGCTACAAACCAAGCTGCTTACTGACTGGTAAAAACGTTATCGACCTATGAATAAACGAACATTCAACTCCTTCACCCTCACTCTGGTCAGTGCCGCCTGCTGGTGGCCTGTCGCCGGGTGGTCCGTAGCCCCGACCGAATTCGAACTGGGCGAAGCCGCCCGCTGGGCCGCGGCTAAATTCGAGGCCGTGGCCGATACCGCCAAACCCAGTCCCGGCCTCTACGTCCTCGCCAATAACGATCCGGTGCAACTCAATGCGCGGGCCGGCAAGCCCATGCGCATCGCGGACCAGTCCTACTCCCGCGGACTTTATTGTCACGCCATGAGCAAGGTCATCGTCCGCCTGCCGGGCCGCGGCGACGGAGTTCACGGCCATCGCCGGTGTGGATAGCAACGACAACACGAGCGGCGGACAAGGCAGCGTTCACTTCGCGGTGCAGGTGAACGGCCAGGAACGCTTCAAATCTCCCCTCTTGCGTGAAGGCATGGCCGGAGTGCCGGTCAAGGTGGATTTGGGCGGCGCCACGGAGTTCATCCTGCTGATCGATGACGGCGGCGATGGCATCAGTTGCGACCAGTCGGATTGGGCCGAAGCCCGGGTAAAGCTCGAGGACGGGCGCGCGTTCTGGCTGGCCGACCTGCCCCTCTCCGAAGGCGCTGGCCGCAAGCCGATCAGTGCGGACCCGCCGTTTGCCTTCACGTATAACTGGCAAGCCCTCCGCCGAACTGCTTAAGAACTGGAAGGTGGCGCGTTCCCGCCGCGACCTGGATGCCCAGCGTGTCGAGCACGTTCAGACCTACACCGACGCCGCCACCGGTCTGCAAGTGCGTTGTGTGGCGGTCGAATACCGGGATTTTCCGACCGTCGAGTGGACGGTCCATTTCAAGAACACCGGCCAGACGGATACACCAGTTCTGGCGGATGTCCAAGCGCTCGACACCCAATTCGACAGCGGCGGCAAAGGCGATTTCACCCTGCACCATCACAAGGGCACTTTTGTCCGCGTGGACGATTTCGAGCCGTTGACTACCCTGTTGAAGCCGAATCAGCAGGAGCGGTTTGCCCCGCCCGCCGGCCGCCCGTGCGGTCACGTCTGGCCCTATTTCAACCTCGAGTGGGCGGGACAGGGCGCGATCGTGGTCGTGGGCTGGCCCGGACAATGGGCGGCAACCTTTGCGCGCGATGCCGGCGTCAACCTGCACCTCACCGCCGGGCAGGAACGCACTCATCTCCGGCTGCAGCCCGGCGAGGAAATCCGCACGCCCCTCATCGTGGTCCAGTTTTACCGCGGCGACTGGATGCGCGCCCAGAACGTCTGGCGCCGCTGGATGATCGCGCATAACATTCCGCTTTCCGGCGGCGAGAGTCCCAAACCGCTGTTGACGCCGTGCAGTTCGCATCAGTTTGGCGAAATGATCCACGCCAACGAAACCAACCAGGAGTTTTTCATCCAGCGCTATCTGGACGAAAAGCTGAATCCCGATTACTGGTGGATGGATGCCGGCTGGTATGTCAACCAATCCGGCTGGCCCAACACGGGCACATGGCTGGTGGACAGCAACCGCTTCCCGCACGGCTTGCGGGCCATCACCGACTACGGGCATGCCCGCGGGGTGAAATCCATCGTCTGGTTCGAGCCGGAACGCGTGACCCCGGGCACCTGGTTGTTCGAGAAACACCCCGAGTGGCTGCTGAAAGGCACCCTCCTCAACCTGGGCAATCCGGCGGCGCGTCATTGGCTCACCGATCACATCGACCAACTCCTCACCGAACAGGGCATCGATCTCTATCGTCAGGACTATAACATCGACCCGCTTGGTTTTTGGCGCAGCAACGACACCGCAGACCGCCAGGGCATCACCGAGAACCACTACGTCACCGGTTACTTGGCTTACTGGGACGATCTGCAACGCCGGCATCCGGGGATGCTGATCGACTCCTGCGCCTCGGGCGGCCACCGCAACGACCTCGAAACGATGCGCCGCGCGCTGCCGTTTCTGCGCAGCGATTTCATCCAGAACGCCGTCGGCAACCAGGGCCACACCTACGGGCTATCGTTCTGGCTGCCGTATCATGGCACCGGCACGGACCAGGATGGCACCTATGATCTGCGTAGCGCGATGGACTGCTCGCACTTCATCGCCTGCTGGGACATGCGCAACCGCAAGCTTGATTACAATCGCCTCCGCAAAATCGTCAACGACTGGCGGGGCTACGCGGACAACTACTTCGGTGATTACTATCCGCTGACACCCTACACGACTTCGAACGACGCCTGGATGGCCTGGCAATTCGATCAACCCGAGCAAGGTCGCGGTCTTCTGCAAGCCTTTCGCCGCGCGACCAGCGTGTATGAATCCGCCCGTTTCAAACTGCGCGGACTCGAACCGGACGCGCGGTATGTGTTAACCAACCTCAATTCCGGCAACGCGCAAACGCTCACTGGACGCGAATTGTCAGAACACGGGTTCTCCGTGGCCATCGAAGCCCAACCGGGTGACACGGTGATTACCTATACCAAGGCGAAGTGAGCGCGTAAAAACCGGTTGATGGGTTCCGGCACCATTCTCCGACTCCCATGGTTTGCGGACCTGATAAACGTCGATGGCGCCACGCCGGTCGCGGCCTAACACTGCAGCGACAGTTCCGGCGAATCGCGGCAGGAGCGCGGCGTTTACGCCGCTTGACCGTCCTATCCCGCAAGCCGCTGGTTGGCCTTGGGTGCTTGAAGCGGCCCAAAGGCCGCGCGCCTATCGGTGAAAGTGTCGCTGGAGTGCTAAGCCGTATCAACTCACTTCGCCCAAGCTGGTTGAGGGGGGTATTCTATTTGGTGCTCGGTGCCGCCGGATTCGGCATCGGCTCGCTGATTGGCATCGCCGACCCCGTGCCGCCCGCAACACTACCAGAGCCGGGATTCTCATTGGTCTGCGGGGGTGCGACGAACGCAGCGGCGTCAGACTGGATCGACCCGCACTCGGGGCTTATTGCGCGACACTTGGTCACCCGCTACGCGAATTTCAACGCGGTCGAATGGCGATTGGAACTCGAACAAGCCGAGCCACGGCCCAGTCCTCCCATAGTGGAACAGGTCCAGGCGGGTGACTTTACGCTCCCCTGCCCGGTCGGCGAGCCGTTGACCTTGCATTGGTCGGAAGGCAGCCACGAAAGCGCCACGGATTTCCAGCCTCGGGAAACGTTGTTGCGGTTGGGCGCAACGAGCGAGTTCACCCCGCAGGAAGGCCGTTCTTCCGATGGGGTGATGCCGTATTTCAACCTCGCGCGTCACGCCGGGGGCGGCTGGATCGTGGCGGTAGGTTGGACGGGGCAATGGCAGGCGAGATTTACGCGGGCTACCAATGGCCCCGTGCGGGTGCAGGTCGGACAGCAGCGCTTCCATGCGGTGCTCCGTCCCGGCGAACACTTCCGCACACCCGCCGTGCTCGTCATGCCGTACCGAGGTGATTGGCTGGACGGGCAGAACCAGTTCCGGCGGCTCATGCTCGCCCGTTTTACTCCGCACCCCGACGGAAAAGCGCCGGAGCTGCCAATCGCCGCGTCGGGTGCGACCATCGGCTTCAACAATTTTAGCGAATCCAACCAGCTTGCTGCCGTGGACAATGTCATTGCCAAGCACCTGCCCGTGGACACCTGGTGGATCGATGCCGGTTGGATGGAAGGCGGTTTTCCTATGGGCCAAGGCAACTTTGACCCGGACCCGCAGCGTTTTCCGCGCGGGCTGCGTCCGGTCGCCGATCGGGCGCACGCCGGTGGACTCCGGTTTCTGCTTTGGTTCGAACCGGAACGCGTTATGCCGGGGACCTGGCTGCGCCGGAATCACGAACCCTGGCTGCTGGTCCCGTCGGATCTCCCGGCCGAGCTCAAGTATCAGGACTCCTGGCGGCTGTTGAATCTGGGTGATCCGCAGGCGCTCGCCTGGCTGAAGGCGCACATCTCTCAACTCATTGACCGTTGGGGCATCGATGTGTATCGCCAGGACTGCAACCTCCATCCGGCCTGTTATTGGCGAACCGGCGAACCGCCCAACCGCGTCGGTCTGACTGAGGCGCGCTACGTCGCGGGGCTCTACGACTTCTTGGACTTCCTGCTTCAGGAACATCCGCAACTGCTGATCGACAACTGCGCCAGCGGCGGGCGGCGTCTCGATTTTGAAATGATGCGCCGCAGCGTGGTCCTCTGGCGTTCCGACCATTGTTGGCAACCAGAGGCCGACCAGGCCAAGACCTATGGCCTGTCCCTGTGGCTTCCCTTGCAGGGCCTCGGGTCCATCTCTGCTCAGCCCTATGTTTTTCGCAGCGGAATGGGCAGTTGCGCGACCTACGCCTTTAACTTCTACTCCGAGAATGAGCCTTTCTGGAAACCGCTGGACCGGCTCATTCGAGAAGAAAAGCAGGTGCGGCACCTGTTTGCGGGTGATTTCCATCCGCTCACTCCCTGGAGCACGAACCGGCAGGACTTCATTGCGTGGCAATTTCATCGCCCGGACCTGGGTGAAGGGTTGGTCCAGGCCTTTCGCCGCGACCAGTGCATTTATGAGGCCGCGCGCTTCAAGCTCGTTGGGCTCGATCCCATACCCGTTACGTCGTGACCGACCTGGATTCCAGCGAGGTGAAAACGCTCTCTGGCCGCGAACTGCTGGAAACCGGTCTGTCCATAGATCTCAAGCAAAAACCAGCAGCCGCACTGATAACGTATCGAAAGCGGGAGAGCCTAACCAAGTAATCAAAAACCAACTATGAAGATTCGACATGTCTGTTCAGTGATAACGGGACTATGGCTGCTGAGCAGCGCCGGCACTGCTGAGGCCGCGCCTATTCTCGGCCAGGTGCTCTCGCTCGACAGCCCGGATCAATGGGTTTTGGCCGCCGACCCGGAAAATGTCGGCAAGCAGCAAGCGTGGTGGAGCCGCCCGCAAACCAACGCCAAACCGGTGCGAGTTCCCGGCATCATGCAGGAAACGCTGGGCGAATACCACGGCGTGGCCTGGTATTGGCGCCCGGTGAAGGTCCCGCGCAATCCGCATCCGGAGGGACGCTATATTCTGCGTTTCTGGAGCATCGATTACGCCATCGAGGTTTGGGTCAACGGTAAATTCGCTGGCAATCACGAAGGCGTCGATACGATGGTCGAATTTGACGTGACTGAAGCGATCCGTCCGGAAGCGGACAACCTGGTGGCGGTGCGGGTGATCAATCCCAGCAATACCCCGATCGACGGGTTTGCGATCCGCGCCTGTCCGGGGCGGAACAAGTCGGATCCATGGTCACCGGGGTCGTCCTACAACAGCGGCGGCATCCAGGATTCCGTCGAGTTACTGCTCGCGGCGCCGGTGCGAATCGAATCGCTTTACCTCAAGCCCGATTGGCAGACCGGCGAGGTGGCGGCCAAGGTGAACGTGCGCAACGCCACGGACCAGCCGGTGAAGGGAAACCTGACGCTGAGCGTCGCGCTGGCTGCCGGCGGGGAAACACTCGATCTCACCACCGACGGCCGCTGATCTCGCCCCAGGAGATACGCTGGTGAATGCCCACGTCCGCGTGCGCGACTTCCAACTGTGGGACCTCGATCATCCGGTGCTCTACCGCGTCACAGCGCGGGTGCGGCGTGAGGGAAGCGAGTCGATCGACGAGAAGTCTGCCACGTGCGGCTTCCGCGATTTCCGATTTGCGGATGGCTATTTCCGCCTGAACGGCAAACGGATTTTCCTCAAGAGCGCCCATTTTGGCGGAGAAGTGCCCCTGACCTACCTCGTGCCGCTCGATCCCGGGATGCTGCGGAAGGATTTTCTCAGCATGAAGCTCATGGGCTTCAACATGGCCCGCTGCATCGCCGGACTGGGCCGGCGTTATATGATGGATCTGGCAGACGAGATCGGCTTCCTGGTGTATGACGAATCGTATGCCGCGTGGTGCGTCGCGCCCTCGCCGCAGATGGCCGCCCGTTGGGACCAGACCACGGCCGGCATGATCCGGCGCGACCGTAACCATCCCTCCGTCGTCATCTGGGGATTGTTGAACGAGACGGGCAACGGCCCGGTGTTCATGCACGCGGTGGATTCCCTCGATTTCGTGAAGCAACTCGACGACACCCGCGTCGTGATGCTCAACAGCGGGCGTTTCGACGGCATGATGCTGGAACGTTCCGATGCGCCGCAACAGGTATTGCCGCAAGCCTGGGTGCAGGGGCGGGCTTTCCAGGTGCCCTTTGTCGCGCGCAACAGTTCGGGCGCCGACATCAACTACGACGGCTCAACCTTTCCGGCGGGCGCCCTTGCGCTGCACGTGGGCATGAGCGGGGAGCCGGCGGTACTCCGCTTTACCGCCCCCACTGATGGCGAGTATCACGTAACGGCCCGCTTCCAAGGCATCGCGGGATCGGCAGCGGGCGGGCCGGCCACCACCGGCGCCGGATACGTGGTGGCGGGCGGAAAAACCGTGTTTTCGGACAAGATCAATTGTGACGGACGCCCAAACGAAGCGTCATACGAAGGCCGCGCGACGCTCAAAAAGGGCGAAGTGATCGATGTCGTCTCCGGCTCGGGCAACGCCACCTTTAACAGCGACACGATCCGCGTGGACCTAACGGTCGCAGGCCCGGATGGAGTCGCCCACAATGCCACCAAGGACTGGTCCATCACGAACCAGAATCCCAACGGACTCTGGTCCTACGGCTATATGCCTGCCGGCGTCGTGGACTCCGGCAGATTCATCCCGTTCGAGCAGACCTTTGACGGAGTGCGCCGGAGCATTGGCAGCTTGAGCAATCCCGGCTCGAACGAATGGGAGGATGTGCTGGCCGACAAGCATCCGTATCAGCCATGCCCGCACACCGCACCCGGTCATCCACACGCTGCGCACGATCGACGGCGGGGGCCGGCCGCTGTTCATTTCCGAGTACGGCTTTGGCAGTGCCAACAACCTGTTCCACTTGCGGGGGCATTACCAGCAAGCCGCCGCCGGATACGCGTATGATCGAAAAACGCTCGATGCGTTGTTCGGAAAATTCTCCGACGATTGGAACCGCTGGCAACTCGCCGATACGTTCGGCAACATGGAGAATTACTTCCGCCGCTGTATCGCGATGGAAGCGCAAGGCCGGCTCCTGGGCACCAGTGCCATTCGCGCCAACTCGAACGTCGTCGCCCACAGCCTCACCGCCTGTCACGACACGGTGATGGCAGCGGAAGGACTCATCACTTCCTTCCGCGAGCCCAAGCCGGGCGTGTTCGACGCGATGTGGGACGCCTGGGCGCCGCTGCGTTTCAGCGTCTTCGTCGAGCCGGTCCAGGCCGTCCGCGGCGGCTCGGTACATGTCGAAGCCGTGTTGGTCAATGAGGATGCCCTCAAACCAGGCAAATATCCGGTGCGCGTGCAAGTGATGGGGCCGGCCGGTTACTTCGCATTGGACACGTCCGCCTCGATCGAAATCCCCAAGACCCTGACCCGGCCGGAACCGCCGTTTGCGAAGCTGATCTTCGCCAAGGAGGTCAAGCTCGACGGACCCGCGGGCCGCTACAAACTGTTTGCGTTCTTTGCGAACGGGGCGGCGGCGGAAGGCGGCGAATACACCTTCTGGGTGGACGATCCGGCCGCGATGCCCCAGGTGGATACAACGGTGACGCTGTGGGGAGAAGATAAGGGACTGGCGCGCTGGTTGACCGCAAAAGGAATCAAAACCCAACCCTTCGGCCCCGTCGCAGTTCCGCGCGAGCTGATCCTGGTGGGACAGGTTCCCGGCGACGATTTCGCGGCGTTGACGAAGCGGATCGAGGCCGGAGCCACCGCGGTGTTCCTCTGTCCGTCCGTGTTCGCCCAGAAAGGCCAGCCGACCGCTTTGTTGCCACTGGCAAACAAAGGTAGCTTGGTGGCCGTCCATGACTGGCTCTACGAAAACAATGACTGGGCCAAAAGCCACCCGATCTTCAAGGGGCTGCCCACGGGCCTCCTTGATTACCAGTTCTACCGCGAGATTCTCGGGGACACGTTTTACAGTGGCCAGGCTCCACCGGACGAAGTCGTCGCGGGGATGATCAACACGTCGATCGGTTACAGTTCCGGCCTTACGGTGGCGGTGTATCGGCTCGGGCAAGGTCGCCTCGTGCTCAACTCACTGCGCGTGCGGGAGAATCTGTCCGTCGAAAACTCCCACCCAGTGGCCGAGCGGCTGTTGCGAAACATGCTGAATTTTGCCAAGGCAGAATCGCCTGAGAAATGGCAGCGACACTTGCGATTGGCCGACTGGAGCGCGGCGTTCACGCCGCTTCAACGTGCGCAATTGCTGACGCCTCGGCGTTGAAAGACGTCAGACACGGCAAAGGGATTTCCAAACGGATGCTTTCGGGTATTTTGCGTGGTTCGCGGTTCCTGTGTTCTTTCCACCATGAATTCCGACCTATTGTTCAAAGCAGAAAGCTACAAAATCATTGGCGCGTGCTTCGAGGTTTACCGGGAGAAAGGTTGCGGCTTCCTGGAACCGCGTCTCCGCGCTGGAATGTTCATCCGGAAAAATGAGGATCAAGCGCCTACGCCACCTCCGCGAACTCGTGCAGGAACAGCCCGTACCTTACCGCCCGCCTTGGCGGTGAACACGGCCGCGTTGCGCCACATCTCCGCCCGACGGTGGTGAACAATCCGCTGTGGCCCAGCCGCACCCACCAGCGTCGAGTGAAGGCTCTGCACCGGGCCGTCGAAGGTGATCGCCACCACCTTACCTTTCGGTTCGGGCGCGTCTTCGTAATCGCGGTTGAACTGCGACGGGAAGACCAGATAGCGCCTGTCATCCGCGCTTTCCCGCAACGCCAGGTGCGTACCGGACCAGTTCCTCGGTCGTCGCGTGCAACAGCAACTGCTCCTGGCCGGTGTCCGTGACCTTCTGCTCCTTCGGCACAAAGAACTTGCCGGCCAAGGCGATTTCTTCCGCCAGCGAACCGAGGCCGTCCGGCTCCTCCTTGACCGTGTTGACCATCGCGGAGGCTGCCGTGCTGGCGCCGGTCCAAATTCCGCCGTCCGATTATCTGGGTCACCCGGCGTGGCGGCAGCGAATCGAGGTGCTACGCGAAGCCGGGCGACAACTGCGCACGTTCCACCGCCCCGACCCAACGACAACCTTTTGTCGCGTATGCAACAAAAGGTTGTCAGACTCAATCGCGTTGCAGTTGGCGATGTTCGGCGGACGGTGAACCAAAGGTAGCCGCGGGGCGGCAAGAAGCATATGGGCCTGCCCAAGCGTCATAATTCCGAACAAATAGCTTTCTACTCAGTGGAGACAGGCAGAACCTTGATGCCAATGAACCAACTGAAAAAGCGATTCTCCGTGATCCGCGGAGCGTCAAAAAAGCAACCTGCCATCAGTTGCATGATAGCGTGCGGTAGGGATTCATATCTGAAAGCCGTCGAGAGGCAATGTGTCCCGATCATTGAGGGCTACCTGGCCTACAAGGACAGGAATCCGATCATTCTGTTGGATGTGACAGAGAGAAGATTTACGTCTATCGGTACGAGGAGTTCAAGAAGGGGCTGAGTGAGCGCGGGCAGACGTCACTGGCCGAGCAGTACAACCGGGTGCTCAGGGAAGAGCAGTTCATTATCTTTGTGCGGGACCGTAAGAAGAAGAAGCTCCTATCGTATTCTCTGGAGCGGCCTGTCGTGAAGTGGCGATATAAATTGGAACAGGCAGAGACGCCTCCTCCGAGCATGGCAGAACAGCTGAGGGGTGAGCACAGAAGCGGTAGCGCGCGGCAGCCTACCGTGTACGCCGGCTGGGCGGCGGGCGAAAGTTGACGGAGGTGAAGGATCCCGCCATAGTTCCGAAGTTGGAGCGTTTGCTTCAAGACCAAAATGAGGTTGGCGGGAGTCCATATGACCGAACAGAAATGGATTCGGAGCAGCCTTCGTCGGTTGAGCGAGCAGTTGAGAGCCGAAGGGCATCCAGCGAGCACCGGAACGGTTGGCCGCCTGCTAAGAGAAATGGGCTTTTCCTTGAAGGCAAATCAGAGAAAGCAGGGTCGGTCCGGGATGCCCCGAAAGGGACGAGCAGTTCAGGTACATCGCAGCCCAGAAACAATGTTTCATCGCGGCCAGCTTGCCCGTCATTAGTATCGATACAAAGAAGAAGGAGTTGATAGGCCCTTTCAGGAGCAAGGGGAAAACGTGGTGTAGGCAAGCGGAGGAGGTCAACGAGCATGACTTCCCTGGTGTGACTAAGTCCCCGAGCTGTTCCCTTTGGAATCTACGACATCGCGAAGAATCAGGGACATGTCTATGTCGGTGTGTCGAACAACACGCCGGAATTCGCGGTCTGCTCCATTGCGCGCTGGTGGCAGGGTAAGGGACGTCGCTCGTATCCAGGCGCAAGGGGAGTGCTCGTGTTGGCAGATAGTGGGGGAAGCAATGGCTGCCGAGCGCGGGCCTGGAAACTCAGCGTCCAAGAGAGTCTTTGCGATGAGTTTGGCCTGTCAGTGACCGTCTGCCACTTTCCAACGGGGTGTTCGAAATGGAACCCTGTCGAGCACCGCCTGTTCAGCTACATCAGCAAGAATTGGGAGGGGAAGCCGCTGAAGACCCTGGAGATTATGTTGGCATGTACTACAGGGTACAAGATTACGGCGACTGGATTAAAGGTCACAGCCTTTCTTGATGAAGGAGCCTACACGAAAGGCCGAAAAGTGACGAGCGGGGATTTCGAAGGCCTCAATGTGGAATCTCATACGGTCTGTCCCAAGTGGAATTACACCCTGCGTCCGAGGCGGTTCGGCAACAAGAACCAGATTACTTGTGGGACCGGGTTGGCTCACGACGAGTGATGGTGCCATGACCTTCGTCACCATTGATTTCGAAACGGCCGACCATGGCCCTGACAGCGCCTGCGCAATCGGCCTCGTCCGCGCTTCCGACGATAGAATCGTTACGCGGAAATGCTACCTGGTGCGCCCACCGAGGCAGTCCTTCTTTTTTTCGGACATACATGGAATCACTTGGGAAAAAGTCTGCGACCAGCCGACTTTCGCTGCTGTGTGGCCCGAAATCCAAGAACTGATTCTTGGCGCGGAGTTCCTTGCCTCACACGGCGCGAGCTTTGACCGCCGCGTCCTCAAGTCCTGTTGCCAGGTGGCAAACGTAATCTCGCCACAAATACCCCATGTCTGTACGGTGAAGCTCGCCCGTAACACTTGGGGCATCCACCCTACCAATCTTTCCATGGTCTGTAGGCATCTGGGACTCCGACTAAATCACCACGAGGCTCTCTCGGATGCTGAGGCATGTGCAGGAATCGTAATTGCGGCCCGTAAGTGCGGAGCGGAAATCTGCCTGTCGTGACCGGCTCGCTGATCTCCCCGCGCTGTTCTGATAAGATCACTCGGAATTGAGTTAGACCAATTCGTGGCGGGGGAGTTCCTGAGCCACCCGTTGCGGCTATTTCCGAACAGCGGGTCCATTCTATTCGGGCGTTTTCGTCCATCCGAATCAGTGGCGGCCAAAGGTGTTTGCAGCTTTCGCCGGGGAGTTTCTTCGTCGCATCCAGGCCGAGTATGCTGCCGAGGGCGGTTTCACTGGTGGCGTGCTCCGCCGCAGGGTGTCCGGGAGTTTGCAGTCAGCCAGCAGGAGCGGGATGAATCGGCGTTCGGCGTTGGACGGATCGCGAAACAGCACGGTGCTGCGCTCCAGCCCCACCCAGTCCGATCCCAACGCCGCCGGTGACAGGCAGGACACCAGCGTGCGCGACGCTTCCAGCCTGCGCTCGATGGCCAGGTAAATACCGTCCCCCGGCTGGATGACCCACTCATCAAACCACACGCGCAGCCCCGTCGCCCGCAGCCGTTTTCTGCTAGCCGCCGCACCCGCGGCTTGTCCGCATGGTTGTGGCTCAGGAAAACGTCGTATTGGAAGGCTGTGGTCATGGCGGGAGGTCAGAGCGGGTTCTCAGCGATACCGGCAGCCCACGGTTTCTTGCCGAGTTTTCCATCCAGAGTCGCGAGTTTAAGGCCGTGGCTAGCAGCCAATCGCACCAGATGAGCGTCCGTCACGTCCTTGCTGGTGGAAAGTGCCGGCAGCGAGTCCGCCCGAGTAGCGTCGGTGATAAAACGATGCGCCTTTAATTGCAGGATCGCGGCCAGAGCCGTCCTGGCATCCGCGAAGGAAGCGCCGTAAGCTTGGCTCATGCTCACCCGCAAGAATCCCATCTGGGTGATCGGCGTGGTGGCAAAGGCGGCCGTGGCGTTCAACCAGCGGTTGGCGCGGGCGTGATCTGCGTGGCCCGCCCAGGCGCAGGCGAGCAAAAGATTCACGTCCAGGAGATGGCTCACGAGAGATCCTCCAGGACGGCTTTGACCCGCTCCGGAGTCATAGGCGGCGCACTTGTTGGCGCGACCAGCACGGGCCGTCCGAACTTTCCTCGAACTAGCCGGGCGCGTTTGGGTTGGTCGCGTTGCAGGATGAGCTTCTCACCCACCACGGCAAACGAAACCTTGTCGCCCGGCTGGAGATGCAGGGCCTTGCGGAACCGGTTGGGAATTACCAACTGACCTTTGGTAGAAAGCGTTGCCGTGCTCATGCCGAAATTCTTACCTGTCTTACACCAAGGTGCAATGGGTTTTTTCCGGACTGGGGCGTTCGCCCAGAAGGGTGCGACAATATCAAGCGGTGACCGGCGTTGGACGGGTCGCGGAACATGCTGAACTTCGCCCAGTCAGAGGTGCGGCAGGAGATTTCATGCCAGAAAAAAGTCGCGAAAATCCGTAAACCTGTCGCAGAATGACGTCCGTATCAGAAACATCGCGATGAGAACTCGAATTCAACCTGCGCGGCACTGCTGTATTGCGCTTGCCGTGGCAGTATTTTACTCACTCCCAGCAATTCATGCTGCCGACATGCCAAGCCTTGCCCCCTCAGCGGCACGCAAGGGCATTGCCCTCCATGTGTCCAAGCTGGGTGACAATTCAGACGGACGCAGTTGGCAGACGGCTTTTCACACCATTCAAAAAGCGCTGAATGCCGTGCCGGATAACCAGGGCGGCCATCACATCATCATTCGCCCGGACACCTACGCGGAGGCCAATCTGTATCCGGCGCACCCCGGGGCGGCCGGCGCATACAACGTGCTCGAAGGCGATTGGGATGGCCGCCTCGGTTCAGGGGCCACGGGCTGGGTGGTGATCGATTCCGGCGCGCCGCAGGTCGTTGTGCGCACCAATCCCAAAGCGTCCACCGGCAATCCCGCCTTCATGATCCTGCCGGGCGGAGAGCCAGATAAAGAGACGGGCTTGAAGAGTGTCGATTGGTGGGGCCCGTGGCGTTGCGACCCCAGCTTCTCCGCGGCGATCTGGGACCGCTGGGAGTTTCACCGCCTTTACGCAACCGGCTCGGAGGGCGGGATGGGCTGGGACATGACCTGCCGGGCGGGTTGTGAGTTCTCGGTCATCGTGGAAGACTGTGTCGGCCTGGGCCGGTTTGCGGGCGCGAGTGTCATGGGCCACGTGAACCGCCCCGAGGAACCGGTGGTATTCCGCCGCTCGTTCTTCATGTGTCTCGATGTGTGGGGGGACGCCGGCGGGGCCTATGTGCGCGCCCACAATAAGGTCATGCCCAAAACGCCCGACGCGGTGTTCGAGGATTGCACGATTGTGGGACCGGACAACGCGCTCCAGGTGGGTTATCCGAACTTCGAGGGTTACTCGCGGGTGAAGTTCACGAACTGCCGGTTAATCGTCCTCAACTTCTCCCAGCCCCACGGCACGCCGGCCACCGGGGTGATCTACAGCGACCTGAAGGGCAAGTTCCTGCACGTCGATCTGGAGAATTGCACGTTGATGGGCTACAAAATCTTTGGTGCGCTGAACGACGACCTCTTCACTTACACCACCACCGGCACGAACCGCGCCTACGTTCAATACCGCCAATCCGTGCCGGCCGGTTTCGAGCGTCTGCAGTTCTGGCCGGTTGAGGCGTTCAGCGACCTGCTGCCGGCGCGGTTCGTCCGTCCCGGAATGGCGGACCTCGGCCGGCCCAAGCTGATCAAGTTGCCCTTCGCCCTGAGCCGCACGATGGAGAACACGCCGGTCCTTTACCAGTCGCGGCCCCTGCTCGTACTCAACCATCGCGACGATACCAAGGGCAACACCGATGATTACACGAACAGCATGCATCTCTACATTCGGGATTTGACAACGGGCGAGGAGGTGGCGCGCTTCGGCACCGGGTTTTCCTTTGCGAACGCGTTTGTCCGCGGCCCGGAACTGAACGTCTTCGCGAGCGAGGGAAGCAACCGCGATTGGTTTCAGAGCATTTATCGCTTCTGGTCCACGAACCTCACCAACTGGAACCGGGAACTGGCCGTTCCGAAGGAGGAAGGCGAACACCTTTTCAACACCTCCGTTTGCCAGGATGCGCAAGGTTATCTCATAGCGTATGAAGCGGACAAGCCGGTTAAATTCTGCTTCAAGTTTGCGCGCTCGAAAGATTTGTCGCATTGGGAGAAGCTTCCGGGCTTGACCTTCACCGGCGCCAACCACGAGTACAGCGCCTGTCCGGTCATTCGCTACTTTGCCCCCTATTACTACGTCATTTATCTCCACCAGGCCGTGCCGGGCCATAAAGGCTGGATTTCCTTTCTCGCCCGCTCAGCCGACCTCGCCACCTGGGAACTGAGCCCGTTCAACCCGATCCTCGAAGCCGGCCCCGGCGAAGGAATCAACAACTCGGACGTGGACCTGTTCGAATACGAAGGAAACACCTACTTGTTTTACGCCACCGGGGATCAAGCCACGTGGGGTGCAGTGCGGGTGGCTCAGTTTGCCGGCCCAATGAAAGAATTTTTCGTCCGCCACTTTCCTGAAGGGGCACCCGTTGTCAGAGTGAGCGCGCGCCAACCGTGAGGGTGTGTTTGGGAATTCCGGGTTGGAGTCCCGCCTTCAGGCGGTACGGTGTCCGCCCGCCGGAGAGTGTTGAAATCATACCAGCGCGCCAAGTCTGCCGGCGTATTACCGGCTGAAGCCGGGACTCCAAACGGTGACGCGTCCCTGATCGCCCATTCTGGAACGGTGTGCCGTCCGTCGCGCCAGCGTTTGGAGTGCGTCCGGCTTGCCGGCGCTTTCGCCCGGGGAGAGGCGGCCAACGCGTTGCAGCCGGCGCCTTTAGTTTTTGCACACGCGGTGTCCAATGAAAGCGGGAGCAAGCTCCACGCACTGGCGTAATTACTCAAACGTCCACGGCGACGTATCCACGCCGAGTTCCTCGAATAGGAAGCTGTAGATGTCCGCTAGTTCGGCGACGCGATCCCGCAGGGATGATCCCATGCCGTGTCCGGCGCTGGCCGTCATGCGCAACAGGATCGGATGCTCCGAACTCGTGGCGGCCTGGAGGGCGGCGGTCATTTTGCGCGAGTGCGCCGGGTTCACGCGACCGTCATGTTCGCCGCAGGGAAACAACACCGCCGGATACGCCGTGCCGGCCTTGACGTGATGATAGGGGGAGTAGGCGTAAAGCGCCTTGAACTGCGCCGGATCCTTCACGCTGCCAAACTCGGTCACGTTGAACGCGCCATTGGGATCCAGTTCCACGCGCAGCATGTCGTAAATGCCCACGCGCGAAACCACGGCGCGCGCTAGCTCAGGCCGCTGGGTCAGGAATGCGCCCATCAAGAGTCCGCCGTTGCTGCCGCCCATGACCGCCAGTTTGGCCGGGCGCGTGTATTTGCGTTTGATGAGGTGTTCAGCGCACGCGATGAAGTCGTCGAACACATTTTGCTTGTTCGTCAGATTACCGGCTTTGTGCCATTCCTCGCCGAACTCGCCGCCGCCGCGCAGATTGGCGATCGCATACACGCCGCCGGCATCGAACCACACGCGCAGCGTCGGATTGAACCGAGGCGTCAGACTGATCCCGTAGCCGCCGTAGCCGTAGAGAATCGTCGGGTTGTTCCCGTCGAGCTTGAGTCCCTTTTTGCGCAGGATGTTCAGCGGAACTTTCGTGCCGTCCTTGGACGTGGCGAACTCGCGCACCACTTCGATGTCGTCGAAGCTGACCGGCGAGATCGTGCGCAACGCGGTCAGGCGTGGTTGTTTCTGACCCGGCGCCCACTCATACCACGCCGTGGGCGTGAGATAACTGGTGTTCGCAAACAACACGTCGTCCTCGTGCCAGCAATGCAAACCGCTAACGGACGAAACGGGCGGCACGGGAACTTCCACCGGTTTGCGTTTGCCCTGTCGATAATACCGCAGCCGTGACGGACCACCGACCAGTTCATTGACGTAGAGCCCGTGCGCGGACGGTTCAAAGTCTTGAATAACACCGCGATCTTCGGGCACCACAACTTTGGCCTTGCTCAAATCCAAGTCGTCGAGCGGCAGGCGAAGGAGTCTTCCGTGCGGCGCATCCTGGAGCGAACGCAGATAGAGCGCGCCGTCGTGGCCAAACTTGATCTGTTTTACGCCGTCCTCGAAGCGCGTGAGTTGCCGCCATTGCCCTGCCGCATTGCGCAGGTAATGGGCGAAGTCGCCGCCGTCGCCGTTCGCCACCGTCGCCAGCAACCATTGGCCGTCCTTGCTCGAATCGAGTTCGATCTCCGCAATGCGCGGAAACTCGCGGCCCATTTCGTACGTGTCGGCGCTGACCGGTTTGCCGAGTTCGTGAAACCAGACCTGCTGATAAAAGTGCAGGTCGGCCTCCGGCCGTTCGCCGGCGTGCGGATAGCGCGTGTAGAAAATGCCCGTGCCATCGGCGTTCCAGGCCGCGCTGCCGCCGCCGGTGGGATATTGCACCGACGGAATCGTGTCCGGCAGATGCCGGCCAGTGGCCGTTTCGAAGAAATGCAACGTGCCATCTTCACTGCCGTTTTCCGAAAGACTGATCGCCACCAGGCGACCATCCGGCGACGGCACAAACCAGTCCATCGCCGTCGTGCCGTTGGTGTTCCAGGCGTTCGGATCGAAGACGACCTTCCACAGCGCGGGCGGATAAAGCGATTTGAGCCGCACGAGCACCGGCTGTTGCGCGGGCGGTTTGTTGCGCAGCGCGAAAATGGACTCGCCGCGCCGGTAAGCCACCGAGTAACTGGCCGATTGGTCGGCGAGCAGTTCCTCCAACTCCTGCGCCACGCCGTCGTGAAAGGGGAGTTTGTCGAAGTAGGCGCGCGTGCGCTCGTTTTGCGCGCGCGTCCACTCGCGCACGGCGGCGTTGGTGGCGTCTTCGAGCCACTGATAATCATCCACGACCTGAACGCCGTGATAGACATTCGTGACCGGTTCACGCGGCGTGGGAACCGACGGCAGTTGGGCGAAGCCGAGTCGCGCGACAGCGAGGTTGAGCAACATCGCGCAGACGGGAATAAAATGATGCATGCGGCGCATAAGGATTAAGGCTAATCGCCGAAGCCTTGGCGGCAAGCATTTTGAAGGTGCGCATTGCGGTCGTAGCTGTGCTGGTGACAGCACGGCTGACTTTAACGACCCTCCGAATCTGTTTCGAAAGAAGATCGCTTTTCATTTGGGGAAAGCGCACAATCCGAAGTTGATTTGGGGGGGCGGGGAAATGAAACGCTCCCCACGACTGAACGGTGAGCAATGATTTGAAATCTGACCACGGATGACGCGGATAACACGGATCAAACCTTTCTTATCTGAGTAATCCGGGAAATCCGTGGTTAAGCGCTGAGTAGTTTTTCGATGGAATCTCAGAAAAGGGAATCTGGAGCCATGAAAACAAAATCCAAAATCTGCCCAATAAATCTCACTTGGCCCGCTTCTGCCTTATGGCTCTGTGTCCTGATTTCTGCTGGCTTGTCCATAACTACCAAAGCCGCCAGCACCCTCCACGTCTGGCAGGACAGCCCCAATCCCACGCCCCCTTACTCCGACTGGGGCACTTCCGCCACCAATATCCAGGACGCTGTGGACGCAGCAGCGGCAGGGGACGAAATCCTCGTAACCAACGGCGTGTACCAGACCGGGGCGCGGGCCGTTTTTGGGATGAGCAACCGGGTGGCGGTGACCAAGCCCGTGACCGTGCGCAGCGTCAACGGGCCTGAAGTCACAATCATCGCCGGCTACCGTGTGCCCGGAGCCATCCTCGGCGCGGCGGCAGTGCGGTGTGTGTACCTGACCAACGGCTCGGTGCTGTCGGGATTTACGCTTACCAATGGGGCGACGCAAACGTCCGGCGATTACCTCATAAATCAATCGGGCGGGGGCGCTTGGTGCGAGTCCATGAATGCGGTGGTGACGAATTGCGTGCTGGCGGGCAATTCGGCCTCTGTCGGCGGCGGCGGAGCCTACAAGGGCACGCTCAGCAACTGCACGCTGACGGGCAATTCGGCCTCTTCCTCCGGCGGCGGGGCCTTCTTTGGCACACTCAACCACTGCACTCTGGCCCGTAATTCGTCTGGCTACTTCGGTGGCGGGATCTACAATGGCACACTCAATCATTGCACGCTGACCGGCAATTCAGCAGACTACTATGGCGGTGGAGCCTGCTTAGGCACGCTCAACGACTGCACGCTGATCGGAAATTCAGCCACCGACTCCGGTGGCGGGGCCTTCCGGGGCACGTTCCACCGCTGCACGCTGACGAGCAATTCGGCAGAGGACGGCGGCGGGGCCTCCGAGGCGGGGCTCTACTACTGCACGCTGACGGGCAATTCGGCTTCTTCCCACGGTGGTGGGGCTTACAAGGGAGGGCTCCACTACTGCACGCTGACGGGCAATTTAGCTCGCTACGGCGGTGGGGCCTCCGACACCACGCTCAACCAATGCACGCTGATAGGCAATTCGGCCTCCCTCGGCGGCGGGGCCTACCGGGGCACGTTCAACAACTGTACGCTGACGGGCAATTCAGCTACCAACTCCAGCGGCGGGGCCTTCGGAGGCACACTCAACAACTGCATTGTGTATTACAACACCGCCTGGGTGACGGGGAACAATTACGAACTCAGCACCTTGAACTACTGCTGCACGACGCCGCTGCCTTCCAGTGGCACGGGCAACATCATTAGTCAGCCGAGTTTTGTGAACACCAACGGTTGGGCCAATATCCGGCTCCAATCCAACTCACCTTGCATCAACGCTGGGAACAATGCCTACGCCTCTGGCTCAACGGACTTGGACGGCCGCCCCCGCATTGTCGGCGGCACGGTGGACATTGGTGCCTACGAATACCAAGGCCCCGGGATGAGCGAGTGCATCGGCTGGCTCCAGCAATACGACCTACCCACGGACGGTTCGGTCGATGCCACCGACCCAGACCAGGACGGCCCGAACAACTGGCAGGAATGGCAGGCGGACACCGACCCGACGAACGAGCATTCGTATTTCCACATCGCGTGCATCTCCTATGGCCCGCCGGTCCGCGTCCGGTTCCGAAGCTCATCGAGCCGCGTCTATTCCCTGCTCAGTCGCACCAACCTGTCCGCAACAGACTGGCGGGAAGTTCCCGGACAATCGGACCAGCCCGGCAGTGGCGGCCTGGATGTGTTGCTGGATACCAATGTCGTACCCGAGCATTTCTATCGGATCGGTGTTCGTCCGCCGGATACTCCTCCCACCCCGTAGCTGTGCTGGTGACAGCATGGCACTTGTCAGGGAGCAAAAAAGTCAGCCGCGTTCTCACGAACGCAGCTACGAACCAGCGGGATTGTAGCTGAGCTGGTGACAGCACGGCTGACTTCAACGAAGCCAAACGGCCGAAACTCTATTGCTTTTGTCATCCCGGTGTTTGTTTGCGGCGATCAAAAGATATTCGGAAGTTTGCCGCGTTCTCACGAACGCAGCTACGGGGGCGGTTCGGTCGGCTGCGGATCACGACGCTTGTCGTAAAGCTTCCAAAAAAATTCCCAATAATCGTCGTCCAGGGGATGGAGGTCCGGATAGCCGGGAACCAGCGCCCCGCCAAATTCCCAATCCGTCTCCGACTACACCAATTCCGCCCGCACTGGATTGGCGAGGATGTAAAAACACACTCGGGCAAACGCGTTCTGTTTCCGCTCTTCCTCCCGCAACACATGATCGTGGACCTAGGACTGCAAACGCCACTTCCCTCCTGCTGGTAGCTGCGTTCGTGAGAACACGGCTGATTTCCTCTTCCCCGGATACGTGCCAGCCAAAAGCAAGTTCAGGTACTTCCGCAAGAACTTCATCGCATTCAATTGGTCACTCTCCTGGGATAATCCCAGCCATACCAGATGCAGGTGGTCGGGCATCAGACAATAAACCGGACAAACGAGTTGTTCCCGGGCGCAGGTATGCAACATGAGTTCGCGAAAAAACTGATGGAAATCGCTTGTCAGCCAGCCGGGGCTCCGGGGATTCACGGTGAGTGTCCAATGGACCGCCGCAAAGGCCTGGTAGTTGGAGCGGATCAGGCGAGGCAGGTGGTGCAGGTCGGGATTCGGCATGAGTGGGAAGGTAAGGCAGAAACTGAAAAAGTCAGCCGTGTTCTCACGAACACAGCTACATCCATCGGGAATGTAGCTGTGCTGGTGACAGCACGGCTGACTTGAAGAAAAGCCGTAGGTCGGAGGCAGATTACCATAGTGGTTCGTAGCTGCCACTCGGGCTTCGCGGTATCAGCGCTTCCATGCGGCAATCAATATTCGTTCGGAAGTTTGCCGCGTTCTCACGAACACAGCTACGGATTGTAAGGGTTGTATCTGTGCTGGTAACAGCACGGCACTTACCGCCGCGCCTCTTGAATCCACTGGCGGATTTCCGTGGCACGGCGCGTGATGGCGGCATAATCGCGTTGGTCGAGAAACTCCTTCTTGAGTAGTTCGCGGCCGATGCCGGCGGCCACGATGCCGGCCTGGAACCATTCGGCCAGCGCCGGCTTCGACACCTCACGGATACCCGTCGCCATGATGCGCGTCCACGGGCAGGGGCCGAGCAGGGCTTTGACAAATGCCGGTCCGCCCACCAGTTCGCACGGGAAGAGCTTTACGATCTCCACCCCGGCTTCCTCGGCGGTGGCAATCTCGGTGGCGGTGGCGCAACCGGGCAAATACGCCACCTTGCGGCGGTTGCAGAAACGGGCGACGCGCTCGTTGAACGACGGGCCGACGATGATGTTGGCCCCGTGCGCCACAAACAGCGCGGCGGTGGCTTCGTCCACGATGGAACCGGCGCCGAGCATCAGGTCGGGCGTCTGTTGCCGGGCGCTGCGCGCCAGTTCCCGAAACACGTCGATGGCGTGATCGCCGCGATTCGTAAATTCAAAGACGGTCAAGCCGCCCGCCGCACAGGCAGCGAGGACTTGTGACGCCACTTCGAGGTCGCCGTGATAAAAGACCGGCACGAGGCCGACTTCGACGATCCGATTCAGGACTTCAAGACGTGAGAAACGAGCCATAGTTCAAGCGGGAGATTGATAGTGTTTGCGGACGAAGGCAATGGCGTTGGCAACGGACGGCTGCCGACCACTGAAGGCGAGAGAAAGCGTGAGCAGACCCAACAGGGTGTCTTCCTCTGATGCCGCGAGGCGGTGGGCCGCTCCAAGCCGGTCGCAGATCAGGGGGCGCAACAGCGTGATCTTGAGGGTTACGCCGCCGGAAAAAACCAACCGGGTCCAATTCTTTGCCGGTGAGAGGCGGGCAGCGCATTTCGCGTAGTTGTCGGCCATGCCCGCGAACGCTCCACGGAAGAGATGGCCAACGGTGAGATTCTCTTCCCGGATATTCGTGACGCTGCCGCAGTCGCCCATCGCGCTGAAGTAGAAGGCGGGATCGACCCGCAGGTCGGTCGAATCAATTCTGGCGGCTTCGGTGAGGATGGTGTCCCACGGATCGCGCAGTTTCACGCCTTGGGCTTCGGCCAGTTCGCTGAGCACGCGGACCAGTGCGTGCAGCGCGCGTCCGCCGGGAATATGCGTGATCGTCTTGAGAAACCGGCCATCGAACCACGGTCGGGTCTGGAAGTCGCCAAACTCGCATCCGAGTGCCAGTTGGATCACTGCCGAGCCGGTGGAGATGTTCACGGACAATTCGCCTTCTTCAAGGAACGCCCCGATTTGCGAGCAGTGGTAGTCGCCGACCGGCGCAAAGACGGGCAGCTTGCGGGAACAACCTGGTATTCGCCCAGCACGGTTCCTTGCGGAACAATCTCGGGCCAGCGCACGGCGTCAAGCCCGAGCCTCTCGGTGACGGGCCGATGCCAGTTCAGGGTTTCGACATTGAGCACGCCATGAGCAAAGGCGTTGGTCACATCGGATTTCGGAGCGCCACTACAGAGGTTCGCCACGACATAGTTGGACAGCGAGGCTACGATCGAAGGCTGGGCAGGCAGCCGCCCGTTCTGGGCGAGCCAGAAAAGGTAACAGAGCGGAACGCCCGACCGGGCTTCGTTGCCCAGTTGGCGTCGGTCCTCCATTGTAAGACGCCGGTTGATCTCATCAAAGTAAATGCCGGGGCCGCTGGGGAACGGCTGCAGGGCGCGTTGGTCCTGCCAATTGATCGCGTTGGAAACGGCGAGGCCTTGATCGTCGGTGAGCACCATGCCGTGCAATTGACTGCACATTACCAGGCCCTCGGCATCCGGAGCATGTTGGCGCAGACGATCTATCAGAGCGCGCGTGATGGTGACAATCTGCGCCGGATCAAACTCGCGAAACGCCGAGTTCAGTCCGCGAATGGGGTCGGGGAAAGGCAAACGCTCGACGGGCTGGATGCTTAGCGCATCGAGGTCCAGCACCGCCCCTTTGACGAACAAAGAACCGAGGTCGAGGCCGATGAATCTCATCTCATGAGGCCGGGACTCACGTGGAGGGCGGTGCGGCCTGCAAGTGGTCCAACGCCTTTAGCACATCGGGTATATGGACGAAGGCCGGCCCGCCTCCCATCAGCACGGCGACGCCCGCGGCTTCAAGAACCTGTTCGCGGGTCGCGCCGGCCTTGAGGCTGCCTTCCGCATGAAGCCAGATGCAGTCCGTGCAGCCCTGCGCCATCCCGACGGCCAGAGCAATCAACTCCTTTTCACGGGCGGACAAGTTGCCCGGTTTCATCAACGCGACGTGCAGTCCGCCGAAGGCACGCGCCACTTCCGGCGCGTCACTGCGGAGCTTTTGAAAGCCGGCTTTCCATTGAGCGAGGGGATTTTCAACCGAGGTATTCATGGTAGATTTCGTTACCTTTCTTTTCTGAAGACGTTGCTCAATCCGCTTCGGCCACGACCGGGTTTGTCAGCGTGCCGATCCGATCAATCTCAACCGTAACAGTATCGCCGGGCTGGAGAAACACGGGTGGCTTCCGCGCAAAGCCCACACCTTGGGGCGTCCCGGTAAGGATGACCGTCCCCGGCAGCAGCGTCGTGCTGCCGCTCAAGAATGCGATCAGGGTGGGCACGTCAAAGATCATGTCATCACAGCGCCAGTCCTGCATCGTTTGTCCGTTGAGCACGGTCTTGATTTTCAGCGCAGCGGGATCTGGAACTTCATCCTTGAGCACGAGACAAGGTCCCAGCGGCGCAAACGTGTCGAACGTCTTGCCCCGGCACCACTGGCCGCCGCCCCATTTGCCTTGCCAGTCGCGCGCGCTCACGTCGTTGGCGCAGGTGTAGCCGAGCACATAATCGAGCGCCTGCTCCTTGGGCACGTTCTTGCACCGCTTGCCAATGACGACGGCGAGTTCGCATTCGTAATCCACTTCGTCGCTGCGCAGATGGCGGGGCAACACAATCGGGTCTTCCGGATTCTGCACGGCGGCCGGCGACTTCATAAACAGCACCGGAAACTGCGGCAGGGTCGCTTCCGCTTCCTCCGCATGGCGCCGATAGTTCAGCCCAATGCAGAAGATCGTTACGGGCGCAACCGGCGCGAGCAGCTTTTCTACTTGAGCAGGTTCTTTGGTCACTTCGTGGGCGCCGAAGAGGTCACCGGCAATTTGCCGTGCCGGGCCATCGGGCGGTTGGGCCGCGTAGCGCACGGCACCTTGAGGATCCTGGTATCGAATGATTCGCATAGTTTTTTGAGTTAACGGTTACAGCTTACAGAACAAGTCCGCCTTTGGGAACCGCGTCCAATCACGGTGTTCTCGGGGCGGCGGTTACGGTGATCGAATAGGTGACGGCAGGCAATCCAATGCCGAGCAAAGGTCCAATCGAAGCGTTGTAGCGTTCGTTGACCGCATTGATCGCATCGGTTTAACCGGTGAATTGTGACAGATCCAGTGCGGTCATTTTCGCGGCTTCCGGCAAACTGTCCCACACGTCAGGGGGCAGCTTCTTCACCGCAGTTGCACCGGCTGAGTCACTGTGGGGAGCGAGGATCATAAACAAAAGCATCAATGGGCACCCAGCCTCCGGCACCCGGGGAGTTCTTCTGGGGAGCAACAACAATCTTGATGGTATGTGGCGCATCGGGCAGCGAACGGTTTTCATAGAGCACCTGTTGCTTTT